>NZ_JARUXN010000004.1:1216548-1364070 GCF_031451415.1 Caballeronia sp. LZ028
ACCGCACCACCGTCGAAAGCGGCTGGCCGGTCGCGTTCTCGTTCAACGCGGCGCGACCGTTCAGTTCGACGTTCATCGACTTGACTTGCGTGGTGAAGAGCCACTCGGCTGCGCTTACCGTGCTGTCCTTGGTGGCCTGCCATGCGCCGCAGCCGGCGAGCGTAAGCGCGCCGATGAAAAAGAGCGCCGAGTTCACGCTTCGGGTCGCGCGGGCGACGAGGCCATCGCCGCGTAATTCGTTCAATCTGTTGTGCCGCATTGCTGGTTATTGTCGATTTCGATTCGGTTTGATGTTTGAAGCCATCGGTCTTTTGTCGCGACCGCCCTTTAGCTACGATGCCGACGACAGACGCTGCCGCACGTCATTTCTTGCCCGCCTTCGCCTTGCTTTCCATATCGAGCTTGCTGTCCGCCAGCGTCAGCTTTACCGGCGCGTCGTCAGGGAGCTTCCTGGCCGCGATGACCTGCTTCCAGCCGCCCGCCTGATCGGCGTTCCGATAGAACGCGGCAATTGCGATGAACGCGGTCTCCTTTTGCATCGGCTGCGACACGCTCGCCGATGCGCCGGGATTGACCACGGCAGACACGCTCGCTTGCAGATCGCGCCCAAGCACGGTGCGGTCGTGGTGGAGAAGCTCGTTGAACGACGCGCTGTCGAAGCGCGCGCGATCCTTCAACTGATAGACGCGCACCGCCACCGGATGCGGATGGCCCGAAGCGTCCGGATTCAGGTCGGCACGGGCGCGCATGTCGACGTCGACCGCTTTCACGCGCCAGTCGGTCATCGCTTGATAAGCGCTCGTGGCTCCATCGGAGGTCGCCTGCCAGAGGCCGCAGCCTGACAGCCCGAGAATGAGCAACACCGCGCAGGCCATTTGATTCGGTTTCGACATCATTCGGCCTCTCATGCGGCACGCGGTTCGAGGTACGGGTTCGGCTGCGGTGCCGGAAACGCTTCGCAGACGCCCAACTCGACCGTGATCTCGCGTTCCTGCCGAACGGGCAGCACCACCGTCCAGCCCAGACGCGGCGATACGGGCGCACGCGCTTTGCCCACCATTGGCTCGGGCGTGAATCGCGAGGACATCTGCATGCGCAGATGCACGTCCGCCTTCATGCCGATATAGAGCCGCGCCAGCGCCATCAAATCGCGATGGAGCCACGCACCAGGCAACAAGTCGTGCGCCTGTTGCGCGTTCGTCGGACGCAGCGTCACGCGCACCGCGCGACTGCGGTAATGCACGCGCTTGCCGAGCACGTAGCCGCCGCCCAACCCGCGTGGCTTGCCTTCCATCATCGCTTTCGCGCTTAGCGGCTGGCCTTGTCCCGCGCGCCTCGCCACGGGCCAGAATTCGTCGACGCGCACATCCACGCCCGGCGCACCCAAAGCGATCACGCCCGCCAGCCCTTCCGGCGTGCGCGTGCGCTGAATGAGCAGACCAAGAAGCGCGAGCATGCGGGAGTCGGGCAAGCCCGCACGCGCGGGTTTATTGCCCCAGCCGAAGCCGGCGAGACACAGCAGGTTCCTTGAGTACGGATCGGCGCCGCCGTGCCGGAAGGTCTCCGGATAGCGGTACTTCTTCCACGCGCGATACAACAGCGTCACGAACCGGTGATTGAACTGGTCCAGAAACGCTTCGACGGCTTCGTGCCCTTCCTCGCGCATGGCGATGTCGTCGAGGTAGTGCGTCGGCATCACCGCGTCTACGCCGTACAGGCCCATGAAGGTCGTGCGGATCGTCGGCGGCAGCGGTTCGCCGTATCCGCCGTCATCGAGGTCATCGAACTCGACGGCAGCGATTTCGCCAGCGGGAAAACCCATGCGCGCGCGCGACCGGAAACGCACCGGCTCGTGCGCGGGCGTATCGCGTTCACCGAAACCGGGACGATCCGGCGCGCTCGCTTCGAACAGCCGGCACAACTGCATGAAGTTCATGCGCGGGGCGCGTGCGAGCAACGCCGCGACCAGCGGCTCGACATTCGGAAAATCGCGCGGCTTCATAGCGGGGCCCGATGCGTCTTGCTGCGCGGCCATTCGATGCGCGCCTTCGATGGCAGCGTCACCAGCGCGAGCTTCGTGAAGAGGTTCACCTCTGCATACAGCTCGAAGAAGCGATGCAGCAGCTCCCCGAACAACATCACATCGCCTTCGCCCGAGAACGCTTGCGAATCCAGCGTGACTTCGACCAGCACGCCGCGCTCGACCGCGCCGCCCGTGATCTCTTCGAGCAATTCCTCCGACACATGCAGGATGCCCGCCAGCCGCCTTCGATTCAACTCGTCGTTGGTCCAGTCGTAGAGCGCGAGGGCGCCACGCAGCACTTCTGCGTTCATCATCAACAGGAAGTTCGGCGCGAGATGCGAAAGCACGCGCCATTGAAAGCGGTCGCCCGTGGGCGGATACAGCGGTAACGTGGGCGCCACGAGATTGCGCACGCCACCGACGTTCGGCGTACTCTCGGCGAGTTCGTCCAGACGTGCTTCGCGCAGGCCCTTGCGCGGCAGCAGCCCGTTGGTGCCGGTCACGCGCAGCGACAGGCTTTCCTCGGGCAGATCCGCCATCGACTCCCATGCGTTGCCGCCCAAGATCAGCCACGTTTCATGCAGACCATCCAGCCCCGCGCGCACCCGCGTATGGAAATACCGCTCGGGCGACTCGTGCCGCAGCATCCCGCCGCGATGCCGAAAGGTCGCGAACGGCACGTACTCGTAGCGCTCCGAGGTAAGGTGATCGAACGACTCTACCGCGTCGACGGAATACGTTTCGACGTGCCCGCCCTGATAGCCTGCCGGCACCACGCGATACTCGGTCTCGTGATGATCGATCGTGACGGTTTCCGCGTCGAGTTGAAACAGATTGATGACCGGCGAACAGAACAGGCGCACGTTGTCCTTCGTGAAACGCTGGTCTGCCGGATACGCCTTCTTGAGCACGAACTCCAGTTCGAATTGCGTCGATGCTTCGGGAAGCTGATTGAGATCGAATCCGCAGATATCGACGAAGAGGAACTTCTCGCGGAACGTGAAGTATTCGAGCAGCAGTTGATAGCCGGAAAACGCGGCGTCCGCCTTCGGCCACAGGCGTTCTTCCGGCGAGAAACCCGCTGCTTCGAGCGTGACGCCCGAGAGAGCGCGCGCCTCGCCATCGCGTATTTCCGGCACGCGCCATTCGATCGATTCGACATGGCGGGTAAGCGCCAGATGCATCGCGAAAGCCGTCGGAAGTTCCGCGCTCAAGTGAAGGCGAATGCGGGACAGATCCGTTTCCGCCCGACGCGTCGAACGATCCAGCTCGAACGCGATGCGAATGACCGATTTGCCGTCGTTCCGCACGGCGGGGCCGGCGCGCGCGATCTGGATCGGCTGAAGCGTCACGGCCTGCGTCGTGCGATAGAGGCACTGCACCGTCTCGGGCGTGATGCCTTCACCGCCGTCCTTCGGGACCGGAATCGGCGCGGACCGTACAGCCACGCCCGCGGGGACGAGAATCGTGCTCTGCATCTTCTCGCCGAGCGGAATCAGCTCCACGACCGACAACGACGGAATCATCCGCAGATAGTGCGGCCACAAGAGGCTGACGAGGCCTTCGGTCAACTCGGGCAGTTCGTCGTCGAGCTTCTGCTGCAGACGGCCGGTCAGGAACGCGAAGCCTTCGTAGAGCCGCTCGACATACGGATCGCGGTCGCCGACGCGGTCCAGATTGAGCATGCGCGCACGGTCCGGATGCGCGCGGGCGAATTCGCGCCCGGACTCGCGCAGATAGCGCATCTCGGCTTCGTAGTAGCCGAGCACCGGATCGTCGTAACGGCTGTCGACATCGGCGTTCAGATCGCCGTCGATTACGTAGGGGTTCTTCATTGCCTTGTTATGAAAGCGTCAGCGCGCGGGCGGGATCGAGCACGGTCAGTTCGTTGCGCAATTCGTTGATGCGCGAGCCCAGAGCGATTTTGTCGGCGTCTTTGCGCGTGGTTTGCGTTTTGAGCGCGCGCATCAATTGCTGCTTTACTTCGAAGACCAGCGCCGGTTCCCAGCGCGTGAGCGGCAGCGAGTGCGACGCGGCGTCCAATTCGGCGAGCAGCGCGAGCGCGGTATCCGCACGGCCCGCCGAGTCGGCGACGCGCGCCATCACCAGGCGTTGCAGATATCGATGGCGTTCGGTCTTCATGCCCGGTAACGCATCGAGCCACGCAAACGCCGCTTCGATGCCTTCGCGTGACGACAGATCGCGCGCTTGCGCTTCGATTTCGGGCCAGTCGCCTGCCGCGTGCTCATCGGCATCCGCGGATACCGGCAGCGACGCCACGCTCTCGCCCGCTTCCAGATCGCGCACCACGGCGTGGCGGGCGATCCATTCGAGCGTGGCGTCGTCGGCGAACGGAGTGCCGTCGTTGAACGCGAGCCGCTCGATGCCCGGCAGCCGTTCGAGGAAGAGCGCGAAGTCGGCGCGCAGCAGATCGCGCCATGCGTTGTAGGGCGCGCCCACGTTATCTAGCGCGACGTGCTGGAAATACTGCAGGTCGAACCACAGATGGTTGACGCCCTCCATGAACGCGCCTTCGACGCGTTCGAGCAGTTCGTTCCACTGTTTCTGCAGCACGAGCCGCTTGAAATGCTGGCGGATTTCGCTGCGTGGCGGCTCGATCCGCGTGCGCCCGCTCGCATCCCCCGGCGGCACTTCGTGCAGCGTGTCCCAGCGGATGCTGCGCACCAGACGCGCCGCCGGCAGATAGCCGTTTTCCTGATCGCGCAGCCATGCGGCCATCGTGCGTGCCTGATCGAGCAGATCGCGTGCGGAGACTATCGGACCGCATGACGGCAGCGACGAGCTTGCGGGAATCGGCGCGCTCGCGCTCGGTTCGGCGCTTTGTATGGCGTCGTCGTGGCGCTCAAAGCGCGCGACGAGCGCCTGCAGGTTCGGACGCGCGCCTTGCGCCCATGCGTTGGTGCGCCCGACGATCACATCGAGCGCGGCGATCGCGCGTTCCAGATCGGCGGGGGCGAACGCGCCACGGGCGTCGAGCAGATCGAGGATGCGCGCGGTCGCCAGCATCTCGAGCGCGCCCTTCCTGGCTTCGGCACGGGATGGATGCACCGACTCGCCGAACCGGTCTACCAAGGCGGCCGTCAGTTCGAGCCCATCGGCAAAGCCTGCTGGCCCATCCTGGCGCAGACGCGCGAAGGCATAGAAACCCGCCACGCGCAGATCCTTGCCGACTTCCTTGGTCAACTGCTCGCACGCGCGAACGATCGACGCGTCGTCGATATTCGAGAGCTTGCCCGCTTCGTCCTTCACTTCGAAGAAGGCATCTTCATAGCCGGGATCGCGGCCGACGCCGTTCTCGCCAGACAACGGCGTGAGCCACGTGTTCCATGCATCGAGACGCGCTCTAGTGAGCTGCTCGGCGTCCTGAGACGGGAGAAGTTTCTTGAGCAATCCGGCCAGCATCATCGACCTCCCGGCAGCGGCACGCCAACTTTCTGCGCCGCTGAGAACGCGCCTGGCGGTAAAGGCGGCGGGTTCGGGCCCGAACCTCTCTCAGCAACGGACTTTGTCATGAAGATGTGCGTCGGCAGCGTGAAGTGGCGCAGCGCCAGCACATCGAGCGGCCCCGCGCCGCTTTCAGCGCGCAGTTGCACCGAAAGCGCCGGACCCACGCCCTGGTCGGGCGTCCACGACAACACGTAGCGCGCGTTGTCCTGCTGCGAGACCTTGGCGCGCTCCATCAGACGGATGAGCGCAAAGCGGCCTTGCGCGTACATCGTCGAGCGCAGGCCGCCTTCCTCCGTTTCCCATTGAAGCTGCGCGTCGTTATCCAGCGCCTGGCCTGGCCATTCGAACGGCACCCACTGTTCCATCTGATTGAAGTAATGAAGCTGCTGTCCCGATGACACCAGCTTCATGTCCGTGATGCCCGGTGTGGGCGCGCCGCGTAGTTCGAAGCGCACGCGGGCGTCGCCCGAGGGGAACAGCGCGGTCGATACACGCGTCAGCTTGTTCAGCGCAGCGAGGAACGCGGGATCGAGCGTCAGCGTGCCCTGGTCGGATCCCTGCGCCGCGACCCACTGATCACCTTGACGCTTGACCACGCCCGCCAGTTCCGTCGCCACAAACTGAGCGATGACACCGTTATCCATTCGCATGAAGCGCGCCACGTCGGGCAGCGACGCGTCGTTGTCGGAATCCGCGAACGGATAGCGTCCGCCAAACGCGCGGTTCCAGTCCGCCAGAATCGACGTGCGCCAGATCTCGTTCAGGCTCGATGACGCGGGCTGCACGACCACCTGCCAGGTCTGCTCGAGCGGCGCTTCGAAGAGCCGGCCGAAACCCGACCATTGCTCGCCGAGGCTGGCCGCCAGCCGGCTTGCGTAGTCGCGACTGTCGGCGATATCGGATGTCTTGCCTTGCAGCACGGCTTGCGCGGCCGCGCGCGACATCGCGTCCGGATCGGCGCTGGCCATCATCTGCTGCGTCTTCAGGCGCATGGCCGTCACGCGCTCCAGGTAGCGCGGCAGGCTCAGTTCGCCGAGCGCGGCGCTCTGTGTCGGCGACTTCGCGTTGGCCGGTGCGGGCGCGGTGAGATCGGCGCCCGCCAGACGCAGAATCGGGCCGAAGGCGACCGCCAGCGGAGCCAACTGCGGCTGCGCTTGTTTCGACGGATCCTTCTCGTCCTTGCCCGCCCACTGCTGCGCCTTTGCAATCAGATTGTCCGAGAGCGATTGCGTCGACGCGCCCGCACTCGCCTGATAGACGATCGCGTTCATCAGCGCGACGATCGGCGAGCGCTGTGGATCGCCAAGGAGCGTCAACTGATCGACCGTACCCGAGAGCGACGATGCGCTCTGCCAGCGGATGCTATTCAGAAACAGCGCCCACGCGCGCGTGTAGTCGTTGAAGTAGCGCTGGCGCAGTTCGGCTTTCAGCGTCGTAGGAGCAGTGTTGTCGAGCTTGGCGTCGGAGAGCACCCAATCGCCCGTGACCGTGCGCTGTTCGCTCGCTTCGTCGATCGCCTTCGGGATGCGTTCGTCCCACGCCGCGCGGGTGAAAACACCGGGCACGGTCGCCGTTGTGTTGAAGAGGCCGCGGCTTGGGTGATCGCCCAAAAGCGTGGCGAGCGTCACCGGTGGGTACTTCGGCTTCGTCTCCTCGATGATTTGCTGGTAGATGGCGTCGGTCGAGTTCTGGATGCCGCGCACGCCGATGATCGTCTGGCGGGCGGCGGCCACGAGCGCAACGTCCGGGGTGATTGCAGCCGCTGAGTCGCGCTTCAGGTGGCTGGCATAGAAAGCGATTGCGTGCTGGCGCGTGTCTTCCCACGTACCCGGCGTCACCGATGCGTTAGACGGGCGCGCCGGTGCGTTGGTGGCGAGCATATGGGCGCTCAGAAACGACGCGTCGGCGTGCTCCGGGTGAGCGAGCATCAGATACGTCTTGAGCGTGTCGTACGCGGCTTGCACCTGCGCGTTGCCGCCGCTGGCGATCTCGGCGTCGGAGAGCGAAGCGAGTTGTCGCAGCCGCTCCTCGAGCTTCGCCTGGATCGGTGCAATGAGTATGCGCGAGGCGGCGCTCTGGTAGCCCGGCTTAAGAGCATCCAGCAGCGCGGCGTCATGGTTCAGCCCGAAACGGGCGTGCCACGGCGCACCTTCTGTGCGATGGACCTCCAGTGTGTCGAGTTGCTTGTCCAGCCTGTCGAGGACGGTTAGCGTTTGCGTAGTGCCTTGTGCGGACCCAAGCTTATCCAGCGTCGCAGCGGCGTTTTGAATCGACGCACGGTTCGATGCTCCCGAAATGAGGGTGCCCACGACCCACAGCGCGACGGCAGCGACGCTCACCCACGCCGTCGACGTCGACCAGCAAAAACCCACACGGCGACCATGGATCTTACGGCTATGCGCCGCAATCGTTTGCCAAACCCCGTGACGCGAGGTCGCGAAGTTCTGCGAATCAGAACGGTCCTCTAGAACTCTCCGATCGTCTTCTGCCGACCGCTCTGAGGTAATCGGAGCGAACAGCAAACCGTGAATTGCAACACGCCAGACGCGGGAGCTTCCAACGCGCATCACCACGTCGGAAAGGGCAGTACGCCACGTTTCCATATGCTGAGCGAATTCAGCCGCCAATCGATCATAGGGGTCGAGACTCAGACGTGCAACGCCCATAGTTGAGAGTTCGCCCCCAAGACGAACGAGCGAGTTGTCGAGATAGCTCTTGTCTGCCCGCGCCTCTGACCAGAGGATGCCAATCGTCTCGCTATGCTTAGCAACAGCGCCACCGCACTCTTTCACGTTCAACAGGTAGGTCGGCGCGGACCAGTGTAAAACCCGTGCATGGTGTGCGAGGTATTGTCCGATGGAGTCCGCGTCGAAAGCATCGCCTGTTCTGCCCTCGGGCGCCGTTACTGCAACGATCGCATCAATTGGTCGGCGAGGACGCAGCTTTCTTATGCGAGACAGCCACTCCGTATCAAGATCATTGGCAGTCTGCCGCGAATAGAGTAGTACCACACCACCAACTAATGCGAAACCGGCCTCGACCAACTCCGGCGCCAAATGCTTGACATGATCCTCACCGCCCACCGCAAGCAACCATCGCTCGCGATAGCGCCAACGCCTCCCGTGTCGCTCGATCAGGCGATGACGCAATGCATTGATACGCGCCTCATAAACACTCGACGTCGCATCGGTGGCGTCCGTCTTCGCTTGCGGCGGTTCAAATTCCAGCGACTTGGACACTGACTGAAGGCTCCGCCGAACCTGCGTCCGCTTGGGCAGCACAAACCCTAGCACAAGCAAGAGCGAGGCCATCGTAGCCAGCAGATACCCGCGGTACTTAGAAAGCCATGCGCTCAACGCTGGGCCGTCGACAGTCAGATAGATAAAAAAGACTGCCGCCAGAGAGATTCCGGCAAGGATCAGCCATCTTCCCCAGGTGTACTTATTCTTCAATTCATTACTTCCTTCGTCGACTGCATTACTGCGAACATCAAAGTGTGCTTTCCGTCATCGTTGACCGCCAATAACTGAGGCGCCTCAGATTTCAAGCCTATCTCCAGCGCAATGGCCAACGCTATCCAAGCGCTGGCCGGTCCAACAGTTCCGAGCACCGCATCCAGGTCTCGCACCGAGGCTTCGCCCGTAGCCGGATGATTTCCCGCCTCCACTTGAACGGCGCCGCGTGCATCATCTCCAATCGCACTCAACCAAAAGTTTGCAGCCTTCTTCGAAACGAGTTGTATGTCCAGCAATTGAAACAGGTCTTCCTTGAAGTGTTCCGACAAGGAATGCATGGGCCTGAAGATATGCACGCCTTTCAAACCAACGCTTGCTGGTCGCAATGGATCCGGACGAGCCTTCGCCCGCAATAGAATCGCCGCCCCTCCCTCACTGAACGGCTTGCCCTTAGCGTCGTGCCAGAGCTGAAAAGCGACAAACAACGTCGCCGGCGCGATCTCCGAGTCAATCCTATCCTGTAGGTTCGACATACTGGCAGACGCAGGCATCACCTGCACGGTTACTCGACGCCGTTCGCTTGCCAACGCTAGTTGAGCGGCCAACTTCCACGTATCACTCTCATTGAGAGATTGTTCGTCGAGCAGCAGCACAATGTCCAGCTCCCGTACGGACGCCAAGTGAGCGGACAGGCGATCACTCACTAGCTCGAAAATCGAGCTAGGTCGCTGCTTGCCTTGTGACACAGGCAACCACTCGAGCCCGCAAGACCGCCCTAGGTTTACCGGCAGTATCGCGTCCCGCGAAGTCCATCCATCGATCGATTCGATGCCGCTGAGGAATGTCGTCGCAAACGCCACGTCAGTACAGTGGTTCGCCCATCGATGCCATAACCCTGTCAAACGCGCGCGCTCCTCCTGCTGCTCCTCATACGACAGTTGCTCCTCTTCCCACCGATTGAGCCTGATTCCGAACAGTATTGAGAATAGGCACAGCGGAAGACCGAACAGCACGGCCCAGAACATCGGCGACTGAGTTGATCGCCCGCCCGGCCATAAGTACAGAACTCCCGCGACAGCCAGCCCTGAAACTGCGAAAAAAACCAGAAGCCAGATACGCCAATCAATCGATCGGGGTGGTACCGGAGCCGGAAGTTCCGGAATGGGCCACGACATCGATCAACCCGCAAGCAAGGTCGTGTGTCGCGCCAGAACCCGGCAACCGCACGCAGCTCGCGAGAGGTGCGTCACCAGCGATTTTCCGTCCGACATCATCGAGGGATCACCCTCAACGATCGGGTTCACGCCGTGTCCATCGCGAGGACAGTCGACCAAATCGCCAACCAATGCTGCCCGCTTTCCGTTTTCGATGATCGTTGATGTTGCGGTTTTAACGAAACCGCCGTGATCGGTCGGGTCGGCTTCAGATACAAGCCCTTTCATTGATCGAACGTCCTCTCTTTTGAATTAGCCAAGTTTGGGCAGAAACGATGTATCCACAACGTATTGCTTAGGATTGTCGATGTTAATCACGACATCCACAACATTGCGTTGTATATAGGGCCTTGGATCGAACCAAATAGAATCGCTTTCGAATATATAGAGCTTGTTCGTCGCCGGATGCTGCCATTGCGCCTCAAGGCACCAGGGATTTCGACCATTGATGCTTGTGGACGGATCGAGTTCGACTCGTTCAAGACGCGCTTGCACGCGCGTGCCGTACTTTGCGAGCCAAGAGCGTTGCCTCCTTCTGCGTAGCGCGAAGGTCAGCAATGCTCCGCCGACCAGCGCGAAAATACCTCCCATCCCACCAAGCATCAACGGAGTCATCATTCGCTCTGCGGTGCTGTCGATCATGGCTGCTTCCGGCATCGCCGGATTGTACAGTACGGTTACAGCGTCTCCAGGCGAGTAAGCCGGAGAACCGTACCCTAACGAGCCCGTAAACTTGATGCGATGCCCTTCTGACGTCGTGAAATCGACCTCCGGATAATAGTAGCCTTTGCGTCCATTGCGGTTACGACTATCGGAGCTCTGCTGCCACGTGTTGCCGGTCACATGTCCTTGTACCGCGACAGCATTAGCCGAGAAGACCGAGCTTTCGTGCAACGATGCTCCGAACGCAAGCAGCAGAAACGCGCCAATAAAGGCGAACACTCCGCCGCCAATCCACACAACTCGCATATCTATCTTCTTCCAACATCCCTATGTGTTCGCTTCAACCCGGCTCAGTGAGTCGTGTTCACAGGCCGTTCGAGATTGACAGCGCAGCGGACGGTTTCTTCGATATTAATCCCCGGCCCGTAGGATTGCTCTCCTCGATAGTCGATTTGCTGTCCTAATAACATAGGATCGCGTGATTTTCTTCTGACATTAGTGGCCCGCTCATAACTTCCGCCATTGCGCTGTCCTCGAAGCACGCGTTCAGAGCCTGTAGCTGGCCCCCTGGGATCGCGCTCCGGGCTATGAGAGTAATACTCTGGATCGTACCAATCCTGGAGCCATTCGACACCGTTGGCATTCATGTCGTAGAGGCCAATCGGATTGGGCGGATAGATTCCAACGGGATACGTCCCTGCATGCGCCACGGTCTCCGGGTCATCGGGACTTACCCAAGTAATTGGCTCCAACGCGTCGGCTTGCTTGTATGAGGCAATGTTGCGCCCGCGATCCAAGTTGCCATTATCCGTGGCCCAGATGAAGAACTGACCACCACTACGGGCAGCGTATTCCCACTGAGCCTCCGTAGGCAGATCAACGGGCAGCTTCATCTGCTCACCCAGCCAAGTGCAATAATCTTTGGCTCGCTGCCAATACATGCCCGCCGGAATCAACGGATGTCGGTAGCGGCCGTTTTTCCAGTCCATGCCCGCCCGCGGTTGACCTGTCGCATCGGAAAATACATCTAGTTCCGCGTAGGTGGCCTTGTAACGCATTATGCTGAATCCAGTGAGCGTGACTTTGTGCGGCGGCTTGTTGTCAAAGCCGGTAGTGTAGTAGCCGCCGCCTCCGGGAATCCACAACGGACCAAAGTCGCCCATCATAAACGTACCGCCTTTGACATAAACAAGGTCCTTGAGAACCTTGGCCTTGAGCTTGACAATGCGCTCGGAAACCGTCCCTTCCGTCAAATTCATCAATTCGGTCTTAAGCGCCACAGATTGCTGAGGCAGCGGCTTATCGTCATAAGGCGTGTCATCCGTGACGTTATTGAAAGCGGGCATCTTCGGAGGCTTCACTGTCGTCTGACCAATGGCCAGCGAAGCGAAGAGCACATTGACAAACGCGCAGGTAAGGATGTATCGCGGCTTCATGGTTCAGGCCAGATTAGAGTAGTACGCGTTCATTCCTTCGCTGGCAAACAGCGGATTGGCATTTGCATATCGCAGGGCTTCGTATTCAGGTGAAGTGGCTTCGGCGATCGCATAACCGTGGGGATACTCGTCCATCAAATAGTTATCAAAAGCCGCATACCAACTCCCGAAATCACCACTCATCGCAAGCTGGTCCCAGTTACTGTCGAACTGCTTTCCATAGGGCGACTCATAGAACGGGATGTCGATATTCCCCGCTGCTTCGCTACGAAAGAACTCTTTCAACGCGTTCAATTTGATATTGAATTCACCCTTTGCGCCGGTGCTGCTGATGTGCTGGATGATGTTGGTCGCCTCCGCCTTGGTGGTAGCGGTCTTCAAGACAGCCAAGACCGCCCGGCGCTCTGCGCCGAGGTAGTTATCTCCCGCCAGGGCGTGACCGGTAGCTGCCTCGGCCGCAGTCCCGTGGCGCGTCAATTGATAGATCAGCATGCCTTTGGCTTCTGGCGGAGCGTAGCGGAGTGCCTCTGGTTTGTCGAGAAGCCGCTGCGCAAGGTCTCGGCGAGCTTGAGCTTTCGCAAAAGCTTCGTTCGCGTCTGCGACAGCATCGTCGATGAATTTAATCCCTCGCATATAGAACAGCTCCATTGCTTTCCCTGTTTGCACTGCTAAAAAGGCCAGCTTATACAACGCCTGAAAAGCTCTCTCCTCAATGATCTCGAGATTCTTGAACTGCCAATACACGAGCTTGTACTGCAAGCACATTACGAACTTGCCTAGTTGTAAGGCGCTGACACTGAACGAAATTCCACCTTCGGCCCCTACGCCAATGCACAAACCAGCGTGCGCGGTGAGCATGAACATGCCACGATCCGCATCGAATTCGCACCTGAACTTCGCATCCCCGGCGATACCAAGGTAGCCACCGACAGACGGCGTAATGCTCGCTACCTCAATGAATTCCTTCTCCTTGCTTTCCGGATTGCGCCATTCGAGGCTTCCGGTCAACGAACCTTCGGCCTTGATGCCAGCAAACCCGCTCACCGATGCGTCGAGCGTACCAATGTTCTCTTCATCGTTGCTGTTGATCGACCGCGTGCCCTTCTTACGCACGTCCTTTCCCTTGCGGCCCCGCTTGCCTCTGACGCGCACTGCAGAAACCTGGCTCGTTTTACCTGAAGCCCCATTATCAAGCGCCTTGGCGTCCACGGCCAGCGAAAGCTCAGCATTGACGCTAGCGCCCACCACACCGGAAACCGAAACATTGATCTTGCATCGCCCTGCAATCAGTTGATACTCAGCGCCGTTCAAGTCATAGATAGTCCACAGCCACCCGTCCTTGCGCGGCACGTACAATTCGAGATCGGCTGACGCCTTCGCAAAATCGATAGCGGCGTGGCCTTCTGCCTTCACGCTCACGTGCCGGTCGGCCGCGGATATCTCGCTATCCAGACTGGCGCCGCATGAATAGCGCATTAATTGCGCTCCTGCACTCAAGTCAATGTCGGCGATTCCCAGTCCAGCTGCGGAAAGTGGAGCATGTTTGTCATCAGACTTGTGCGTCTTGTTCCACTCGTCTGCCCACTTTCCCAGAGTGCCGCTCTTGCTCGCCTCAAGCTCGTCGCCAAACACCTGTTTATAGACTTGGTTTAGTGAAATCTTCGTCGAGCTCTTTAACTGCTCCTTGACATAATCGTTCAGCTTCTCCTTGTCGATCCTGTGTTTTCCATCATCCCCCTTTTTGTAGACTTCGCGCCATTTCGTTTTCTGTGCATCCTTGAACTTTGGCCAAGATGACTTGAGCTTGTTCTCAGGCAAATAAACAATTTTCTCAAAGGTCTTTTTCGGCCACTTCTTCGCATCTCTAAGCTCCTTTGCCGACTTGAACGACGCAATCTTGCCCTTGAAGACACCGTCGTCTATCTTGCGCTCCTTGTCTTCGGCCTTCTTCTTCTCCTGCTCTTCGTTACTCTCCTTCTTGAGTGCGATGAGTTCGATCAACTTTGCACCCGCACCCGAACTGTTCACCTTGTCTTCTTTTGATTCGGCGTTTCCAGCCGGTTTTGGATCCTCGACTGGCACGACGAGCCCCTCGTAGAGTTTATGCACTGCATCGTGCGCCTCCATTTGCCAATCGAGAGCCATGTCATAGACCTTTTCCGCTTGAGCGACAACTGCTCGGGTGGCATGCTTCGCGGCGAGTTCCATCAGATTCTCTTCACACAACTGTACGGCGCTGTTTGCAGAGTGAAGCTCCGCCATCATGTCGCTCAGCTTGTTGTATTGGCTTCGCACTGCATTTGCGTCTTCCGCAGGAACAACGATCACCTCGCCCATTTCAGGTCGCAAAAAGCACAGTGGCTCAGCAGGTACCTTCACATCGACGTTACTACTGCCGGGCTTGCTGCTGTTGGTGGCGCCGGTTCCAATAGGCTTTGTCGGGGTTGCAAGTATGTCGCTCATGATCAACCTTTGAAAATATTCAATCCCTGCCCTTTTCCGGTGTATACGCGCACGGTACGCCCCTCGACGTCCGTGATGCCTTCGTGAATTTCCCCATCTGCAGTTTCTATCCGGTAGGGGTGGTACGAAAGAATCTCGCCCGAGTGCTCATCGCGCAGCGTGAATTGCTCGTCGAAGAGTCCAGCCGGCTTGGGCAGTACGGCCGTTGCCTCGTGAAGTGTCGCCGCGCCCTGCTTTTGCATCGTGATGACCTTCAGAATGAGATCGCCCGGTCCGCCGATCGTGACGTTGCCATCAGCGATTCGAATAAACGCGCCTCCCGACTCAAGGACGATCTCGCGCTTCCCTTTAACCCGGACCGAGCCATCAGCACTCGAGACGGTCAAGTCTTTGGCTGAAAGAAGGGACATCGCATCGGTTTGCGCTTCGATATCGATCGAACCACGTCCTGCGAACAACTTGATGCCCATCTTCTGAGCAAACAGCGATACAGCTTCGCCAACAGCTACGCTGAAACGCTTCAGGGCACTGACGTCGAAGTTCTTACCCGCTACCGCAGTAATGTTGTCGCGTGCGGAGACTTGCACGCTTTTACCAGAAGCGAGGCCGATCGAGGCTGGGGCGCTCACAAACACGCCAGGCTGAGTCAGCTGATTCAACTCCGCGTTTACCTGCTGTTGAGAATCGGTATCTACAGGATTGGCACCAGCCGCCTCGGCCGTCGATGCCAGAGCCCTAGCAAGCTGCAAGGAGCTCTCGAGTTGCGAGACGCCTTCAACCATGTCGAGTTGCCTTCCACTCGTCGCTGGTTGGCTTTTCGCGGTGATATATATACCGTTTCCGCGAACTGCCACGCGCTCATCGGACCTGAGCTCCGCCCCCCGCCCACGCTCCTTGCGCTGCCCATCGACCATATGCCCCAGATTCAGTTCGCTGGTCTGATACGGCGTCGTCAGATGGATGTGCTCGAAATTCTCCTTATCCTCCATGCGAAGTTCGTTCTTCGCAGCCGTGCGGATGAGATTTCGGGTGTTGTTCAGGTTGTTGACCAGATCCGGATTCAGGCTGTCATGCAAGCTCCCCACGATCACGGGCCGATTCGGATCCTGTGCCGTAAAGATAAGCGCCACCTCCGTGCCGTGGATCAACGGCATGTGATGACCGTAGTCCGCCCCCGCATAAGGCTTGGCCATACGAATAGGACGGCTCGCGCCCCCCGGACTCCACTCGTCCAGATCGAACGGCATCTTGACGACATACCGTCCCTTTTCATCGAGATAGCCATAGTGATAGTTGCCGGGAGAATCCACCCTGGCCGGCCAGATGCCTTCGGCCTTCGGACGCTCGATCACGTCGATGCTCGTGCGCCACTTGCGATCCGCCGGGATCGCCCGGAAAGTGTTCCAGTACGACACGCCCCGGCCGCCGCCGCAACGCATCGACGTAACGAGCAGGCCGTTGGGCGCATCCTTGGGATTCACGTCCAGCCGGATCACCTCGCCCACTTCGAGCGAGAACGGATTGCCCCGAGCGCGATAGCTGATCTGGGTGGCGATGTGCGCTTCATGGCGCAGACGCGCGATCTGGCGACCTTCCTCCAGCGTTTCGTAATGCTCGCCCCACGTCCCATCGACACCATCGGTGGTCTTGTCCGCGCGCGCGGTGTTCTCCTCGACCAACAGATTGACGTCCGCCTGACGATGGTTGTAGTCGTTCAGTTGCACCGCCTCGGGCACGCGCTGCGTGATCGTCCTGAGCGAACGGATCGATTCGGCGCCCACGCTTTCCAGCCCCGAGTGGCTGCGATACGGAACCACCCGCTGCTTGCGGGCATACGCATCCAGATCATCCCCGAAGATGATGACCGTCCGATCGCTCTTCTGCTCGAAGCGAAACCAGATGCCCGCTTCGGCGCAGAGGCGCTGAATAAACGCGAACGTGGTCTCGTAGAACTGAGTCTCGTATTCGAGCCGCTTATACGTGCCGCGCAGACTCTTGAAATCGAAATCGACACCGAGGCGATAATCGTAGTGGCGCAGCGTATCGGTGATGATCTCGACGACCGATTGCTTCTGAAACAATCGGCATGTGCGGCCTCTCGCCAATTCCGCGATCTTCGGCACCAGGGTGACGCGATACCGGGTTTCATCGGCCGATGTGCCGAGCGTCTCAAACCTGTCAATGACGCCATGCGTGACGCTAGGCTCCGGCGCCTTGCTGAAGTCCTTCCATCGTTCACCGAACATCTGCCGCAGATAAGCTTCTTGAGGATCGATGGGGGCGATGGTCAACACCGCAGACCGCCCAACGACCTGATCCATCGGAATATCGGCGACAGGGCTCGTAAATTCGATATTGAACTTGTAGAGCGCGCTAATTTGCGCCTCGCCATTGAAGCTCAGTACTGAGATGGGCGCGGGGTGGGGCTTCAACTGGAGGCCGTAGGCCTGACTTGGCAATACCATTGACATGCGAAAGCACTCTCCCTGATAAGCGCCACCTTCGACGACAACTTAGGTAGACGTTTTAACGACCCGAGGATTGCATCGCGCAATCGCTTGGCATTCCGAATCGGGACAATTTAGCAGGGGATTGTGACCTAATATTCCGTCGCTCGGAGCGACGTCATTGTCATTTAGGAATGGTCCGAAGACGCTTGCGGCACTGATCGGAGGTGGGCCCGCTCGACATGGAAACTGCACCCAGCCTTTAGCATGTCCAGGTTAAAGCAGCGATCGCAGCGATCGCAGTGACGCGCACCCAAACTGCAATTCTGCACGTTGCTCGTGCTCGCAGAGGCGGTGCGGAGTGGGAGGTCATGACACAACTGGTTGCGCGCATCGGGCTCGACCGCCCGAGCTTCGGTCAAACGATGATCGTTAACGTCCGCTGATGGGCAATCGTCGCGCGTATCGAATGTTTGAGAAAACTAAGCCCGATTCCGCATCAACAGCAGCGTCTCCCCGTCCTGCACGACGTTCCCCAGTTGATTCAGCACGCACAGCTTCAGCGTCGCGATTCCTCGGTCGATGCGCTTCGTCACCCGCTTACCGACGACTTCGATTTCGACCTGAATGCGATCGCCGATATGAAGCGGCGCCCGAAACGACCAGTTCCATCCCAACGTCGCCAGCGCGCTCATGCGCACCGGTGAGCGCGTCTTCAGACCATCGGTGAGCGCGAGGCCGAGCAGTCCGTGCGCGATCCGGCCGGGAAATCCCGCCTGCTGCGCGGCCACATCGTCGAGATGAATGTCGTACATATCGCCCGATACACCCGCGTAATTGACGATATGCGCTTCCGTCAACGTCATGCCCGACGTGACGAAATGATCGCCTATCTCGAGGTCGTTCAGGTCATACATGCCCGGCGCGAGCAAACGCCCGCGCTGTACGGCGGCTTCTTCGTTCTGTAATTGGGTCATGTCTTCCATCTGTCCTTGTAATGTGCCTTCAAGAAAGTCGGCGTTCAAAGTCCGAGCGTCTGCATGACGAGCCGCATTCGCTGAACCGCGAGATCGGGATTGCGCAGCAGGCCGGCCTTATCGGCGAGACGGAACACGTCCGCGAGATAAACCGGCGGACGTGCGCCGTGGTGACCGCCGAGCATGAAGAAATGCGGCTGAAATCCGTTCAGGTAGGCGAGAAAGACGACGCCCGTTTTGTAGTACTGCGTCGGCATGCGAAAGATGTGGCGCGAGAGCGCCACCGTCGGCGCGAAAACCCGCTCGTATCGCGCGAGATCGCCTGCAGCGAGCGCCGCGAGCGCCTGCGATGCAGCCGGCGCGATCGCATCGAAGATGCCGAGCAACGCGTGCGAGTAACCTTCTTCATCGCCCTTGATGAGCGACGGATAGTTGAAATCGTCGCCCGTATACATCCTGACGCCTTCGGGCAGGCGTCGCCGGAAGGCAATCTCGCGGGCATCGTCGAGCAGGGAAATCTTGATGCCGTCGATCTTGCCAGCGTTCTCCGCGATGACCGTCAGGCACGCGTCGGCTGCTTCGTCGAGATTGTCGCTGCCCCAGTATCCCTTCAACTCCGGATCGAACATGTCGCCGAGCCAGTGAAGGATCACGGGCTTGTCGCACATCGCGAGCACTTCGCCATACACACGCAGATAGTCATCGCGACTTCGCGCCACGCGGGTGAGCGCGCGGCTTGCCATCAGGATCACCCGGCTGCCCGTGCGCTGAATCGCTTCGAGCTGCGTCGCATAGGCGCGGATGACGTCATCGCACGACGTGGCCGACTGCGCGGGAAGATGATCCGTGCCGCATCCCGACGCGATCCGCGCACCGGCCATGTCGCGCGTTTCCTGCATCGTCCGCTCGATGAGCTCGAGCGCCGTGTCCCATGTGAGGCCCATGCCGCGCTGCGCGGTGTCCATCGCCTCCGCGATGCCGAGCCCCTGGCCGATCAGATATCGCCGATATTCGATCGTGCGCGCCCAGTCGAGTGCGGCGGGCTGATTCAGTTCGCCGCTGCGAAGCGGATCGGCCACGACGTGCGCGGCGGAATAGGCGATGCGGTTGAATGTCGATCCCGCCGGCGCGCCGCCGATCGGATCGCCTTTGAGCGTGTAGTTTTCGAACTCGCCGGAAGCGGTCGGAAGAACGATATGCATGGTAGTCAGGTCCGGATAGGCGCGTCGAAAAGGATAGGGAACGCTGCGGGCATGTCGATGCCGAAAAACGTCGCGAACGCCGCGAGCTGCCCTTCGATCATCGGCCGTCCGTTGGTCGCGCGACAGCCGCACTGCCGCGCATGTTTCAGCAGCGGCGTTTCGGCGGGCGTCATGATGATGTCGACGACCTGCATCGCTTCGGAAAATGCGCCAAAGGAAGCCGGCATGCCATCGCCCGGCTTCATGCCGACCGGCGAACAGTTGATGAGCAGATCCACGCCCGCGACATTCGCCGGATCGACATCGACGCGAGCCTCGCAATCCGGATAGAAGCGGTTCAGTCGCGCCGACAACTGCTCGGACAGCTCGCGCTGCGGATCGCTCAGCGCGATGCTCGCCGCGCCCGCCTCGGCCAGCGCGTGCGCGACCGCGGCGCCCGCACCGCCCGCGCCGAGCTGCTTCACGCGCTGGCCGCGAACCTCGAAGCCGAGACGCGTCAGTCCCTGCACGAGGCCTGTGCCGTCGAACATATCGCCGTACCAGGTGCCATCCGGCTGTTGCCGCATCACGTTGATCGCGCCGACGCGCCGCGCCGTGTCCGACATGTCGTCGACCATCGCCATCGCGCGCACCTTGTGCGGCACGGTGACGACCAGGCCATCGAGATTGCCGAGCGCCTGAAGTCCGGCTACGGCCGGCTCGAACACGTTCACGGGCACATCGAACGGCAGGCATGTCGCATTGATGCCGCTTGCGTCGAAGAGCGCGTTCATCAGTTGCGGTGTCTTCACCTGCGTCACCGGACTGCCGACGATGCCGAAGAGGCGCGTCGATCCATCGATTCGAAGAGCTTGCAACTCGCGCTTCACCGCTCGCCCCCCGCTAACGCAGCAAGCCGCGGATGACACGGCCAGCCTTGCGACGCCATCACGGCATCGAGGCCCATCGGTTCGGGACGGAAGAGTCGCTCGTCCATCAGCTTGAGATCGGGCGAGATGACAGGGCGAAACGCCATGTGCGCGAGTACGTCGCGCTCGAGATCGATGCCCGGCGCGATCTCGATCAGTTCGAGCGCGCCATCGATGGCGCAAAACACCGCGCGCTCGGTGACGAAGAGTGTCGTCTGCTTGCGCTCCTGCGCGAAAGGTCCGCTGTACGACACCTGCTGCAGCTTCGACACGAACTTGCGATGCGCGCCTTCCTTCAGGATCTGCAGCTTGCCGCCTTCGCAGGACACCTGCAGGTTGCCCGCCGTGAACGTGCCGCCGAAGACCATCTTGCGCGCGTTCTGGCTGATGTTGATGAACCCGCCCACGCCGATCAGCTTGTTCGCGAAGCGGCTGATATTGACGCTGCCCTGCGCGTCGATCTCGACCGCCGAGAGAAACGCGATATCGATGCCGCCGCCATCGTAGAAATCGAATTGATACGGCATGTCGACGATCGCGCTGTAGTTGCGCGCGGCGCCGGCATCGAGTCCCGCAGCGGGCGCGCCGCCGATCAGCCCTTGCTCGTTCGTCAGCACGATGTGATGCAGCACGTCCTCTTCCGCCGCGACGAGCCCGATGCCCGTGCACACGCCCGAGCCGACGTTGCACACCGCGCCCATGCTCAGTTCCATCGCGAGACGCCGCGCGATGATCTTGCGTTCGTCGAGCGGAAGGCGCGGAAAACCGCCGAGCGGAATACGCATTTCGCCGGTAAACGACGGATCGTAAGCCGTCTGATACGTCACCGGCTGATCCTCCTGAACGACGACCGCGTCGACGAGCATGCCCGGAATCTTCACCGTCTTCGCGGGCAAGGTGCCGCGCTTCGCAAGCCGCTTCACCTGCACGATCACGACACCGCCGTTGCGCTTCGTCGCCTGCGCCATCGAGAGCATGTCCGCGAAAACGGCTTCATGCTCCATCGATATGTTGCCGTCTTCGTCCGCCGTCGTGCCGCGCAGAAAAGCGACATCGACTTCGAACGGCTTGTAGAACAGCCACTCGCGGCCGTCGAGCTCGATCAGGCTGACGAGTTCGTCATCGCTCGGCGCGCCCTGAAGCCCACCGCCATTGCGCGGATCGACGAAGGTATGCAGCCCGACATGACTGACGAGCCCCGGCCGCCCCGCCGCCATCTCGCGCGTGAGCTGCGAGAGCGCGCCCTGCGGCAGTGTCCACGCTTCGACTTCCTTGTTCAGCGCCATCTGCGCGAGCGCCGGCGAATCGACCAGCGTGCCGCATACGACACGCTTGAGCAGCCCCGTATGCGCGAGCCGCGATGCGCCGCGTTCGCCGCGATCGCCGAGGCCGACCGGATGAAACGACGTGATCCGGCGCGGCTCGCCCTGCGCGAGAAAGCGCCGCTCGAGCGCCTCGATCAGCGCTTCCGGCACGGCGTGCCCGCTTCCCGATCCGCCGATCATCAAGGTATCGCCATCCTTCAGCAGGGATGCAGCCTGGTCGGCGGTCAAAATTTGCATGTCATCTACTCCGGTATTGTCTGTGTTTGCGTCGATGCGCGCATCGGCGTCAGATTGCCGAATGCGATTCCTGGAACACGGGCTGATCGTCCCGATGACGCGAGAGGCGTTTGCCGAACAGCGCCGCGATCAGCGTGAGCAGGCAGAAGACGGCGAGGAACACCATCACGTAAGTCGGCTTGCCGCCCGCGTATGCGACGAGCGCGGTCGCGATGAACGGCGTCGGCCCGCCTATCAGCGCGCCGGAAAACTCGCGGCACATCGCGATGCCGGAGAAGCGGTACTGCGTCGGAAACAGATTCGACAGGAACGCGCCCTGTGCGCCGCAGGTGCAGCCCCAGCTGATTCCATAGACCGCGCTCATCGCGATCGTGGCGAGCACGATGTCCTTCGAATCGATGGCGCGGAAGAGCGGCCACACGAGCGCGAGCGCGATCATCGCGCCGGCGGCGAACACGTTGCCGCTGCCGTATTTGTCCGCGAGCATGCCGCCGACGGGCGCGCAGAAAAGCGAGAAGCCCAGCGCGATGATCAGTACGACGAGGCTGTCAGCCTTCGCCATGCCGACCGTGTTGGTCATGTAGCTCAGCGCAAAGGTATTGAGCACATAGCTGAGCGCCTGATGGCCGCCCATCGCGAAGAAGCCGCACAGCAACTCGCGACGGCTGTTGCGAAACAGGTCCGCGACGGGCACTTTCTCGGCCTTGGCCTTCGCGCTCGCCTTCTCCATCGCGGCGACGTATTCGGGCGTTTCATCGAGCTTCGAGCGGATGTAGATCGCGACGCCGAACAACCCGAGCGACAGGATGAACGGCACGCGCCACGCCCACGTGAACAGGATGTCTTCCGGCACGTACGAGATCATCAGGAACGTCGCGATCGCGATCATCACGCCGAAGTTGGTGGCCGCGTTCGGAATCGACGTAAAGAACGCGCGCCGGCTCGGCGGCGTGTATTCGGCGATCAGCGTGATTGCGCCGGCGAGTTCCGCGCCGGCGCCGAAGCCCTGCATCATGCGCAGCAGCACGAGCAGGATCGGCGCGATCACGCCTGCCTGCTGCCACGTCGGCAATATGCCGAGGCCGACGGTCGCCGCGCCCATGATCGTCACGCAGAACACGAGCGCGGGTTTGCGGCCGTATTTGTCGCCGATATGCGAAATGACGATGCCGCCAACCGGCCGGATGATGAAGCCGACCGCGAAGGTCGCGAACGCCGCGAGCGTGCCCGCAAGCGACGACAACTGCGGAAAGAACAGCTTGTTGATGATGAGGCCCGATGCCGCTGCATAGAGCCCATAGTCGTACCATTCGATGATGGTGCCGAGCGTCGACGCGAACACGGCGCGTCGGATGTTCCTGCGGTCTGCGTTCTGCGCATGTGCGACTTGCATGGCGCTGTCTCCTGCTTCTCTTTGGTCTGGTTATGTTCGACGTGACGTACTTGTCCGCGAATCAGTTCCGGCTTGCGCGATTGCCGAATGCGTTGGCGCCCTCCTCGTAGTTGCCCGAGGCGAAGCACAGCGACGTCAGCTCGTTCTCGTAGCGAATGCCCTGTTCGACGCTCATCGAAAGCGATGCGCGCACGGCCGCCTTGACCGACTGCGTCGCGATCGGGCTGAACTCGGCCATCTTGCGGCACAGCGCCATCGCGGTTTCGACGACGGCCGCATCCTCGACCACCATCTCGACAAGGCCGATGCGGAGCGCCTCGTTCGCATCGATGGTGTCGCCGGTCAGCAGAAGGCGCATGGCCTGCCCGTAGCCGATGAGGCGCGGCAGCATTTGCGACGCACCGCCGCCGCCGACCCAACCGCGCACCACTTCAGGCGCGCCGAACTTCGCGCTTTGTCCCGCGACGCGGACATCGGCGCCAAGCATCATTTCCAGGCCGCCGCCCAGCACCCAGCCTTTCAATGCCGCGACGACGGGCTTGGTGAATTCGCGCACGACCATCGCGTAATCGGTGCGGGCGCGAAACTCCCACGTCGTGCGATACGTCTTGAGCGAATGGAGATCGCTTCCCGCGCTGAATGCGCGCTCGCCTTCCCCGCGCAGCAGCACCGCGCGGATCGCTTCGTCACGCTCGATGTCCTGCCGGATGCCGGCGAGCGTCTGCGTCATCTCGGGCGTGATCGCGTTCATCTTCTCCGGTCGATTGATGACGATCTCCGCGACCGCGCCGTGTTTGCGCACCACCATGTGTTCCTGCATCGCGCCTCCTTTTTTTTCACTGCCGAAGCAGTGATGTCCCATTCGAGTATTCCCTTATACTTACTTACTAGTAAGTACGTTGAGCGGACATTAACATCATTTCCGGGCACTACGCAACGAGATTTTCGGGAGGCGAAAAATGGAACGCGCGCAGTCGTTTGCGGAGAAGGCGGCGAAGAGATCGACAAATGGGGGTCGTGTAAAATCAACCGCAAATTCCGCAGCATCCCCGTCCGTTGCTTCGCCTCGTTCGAGGCCGAGCCGGCAGTCCGATCCCCACCGAGATGAACCGTTGAGTCAGAACGACAAGACCGACAAAACAAGCGCCGCCCCCAAAAAATCTCCGATGTACGACAGCATCAAGGATCTGGCGAAGAAGCTCCTGATCGCGCACGGCTATCACAAGACAACGTTTGGCGTGATCGCGAAGGAGCTCGGCATCACGACCACCAACATCCACTATCACTTCGGCAACAAGAACAGTCTCGTCGAGGAAGTGGTGAAGGAATACGTGGCCGGCGCCACCGCGGGACAGAAGAAAATCTGGCTCGACGAAACGCTGTCGCTGGGAGAGAAGCTGCAGGCGGAAGTCGCCTACAACCGCAATCTGTTCCGCAAATACAATCCCGGCGGCAAGACGCGCAGGCCGTGGAGTCTGATTGGCCGGCTGCGCCTGGAAAGCGACGTCCTGACCGACGAGGCGCGCGCGGCGCTCGCGGGCTTCACGACCGAGATCCACGCGGCCGTCGAAGTCGCCGTCGAGCATGCGAGCCGCACCGGCGAGCTGAAGCGCGACACGCCGAAGGAAGACCTGATCTTCCTGCTCACGCACCTCGTCGACAGCCTGTCGGTATTCGCACAGGACGCGGGCGGCTTCGAGCGTGTCGAACAGTTCATGAACTCTTTCTCCGTCGTGGTGCTCGCGAAATACACCAAGTGAATCTTTCCCGTCGATGTCATCGGCGGCTGGACAATTAGATCGATCTACCTTATTGTCTTTCAACGGAGACAATAGACATGAACGAGACCGGTTTCAAGCTCGCAGTCGTCGGCGCGGGCATGGCATCCGCGCCGCATCTGGCGAGTCTGCTGGCCTTGCAGGACCGCGCGACCGTTCGGTATGTCGTTGCGAGGTCGCGGGAACGCGCAAGCGCTTTCGCCCGACAATTGCCGCATGCGCGCATCACGCTCGATCTCGACACCGCGCTCGCCGATGACAACGTCGACGGCGTGCTGCTGCTGACGCCGCCGAACACGCATCTCGAACTCGGCGCGAAGATCGCGGCAGCGGGCAAACATCTGCTGGTCGAGAAGCCCATCGACGTCACCACGTCCCGCGCGCGCGAGCTGGTCGCGCTATGCGAGCAACGCGGCATCGTCGCGGCTGCGGTGCTGCAACATCGCACGCGCGACGCAGCGCGCAAGCTCCGTCAATTGCTCGACGCGGGCGCGCTCGGCGACATCCACAGCGCGAGCATCGCCGTTCCGTGGTGGCGTCCGCAGTCCTATTACGACGAACCCGGACGCGGCACGCGCGAGCGCGACGGCGGCGGCGTGCTGATGACGCAGGCCATCCATACGCTCGATCTTTTCTTGTGGCTGGTCGGCCTTCCCGACGAAGTGTTCGCCTACGCGATCACGAGCCGCGCGCACCGCATGGAATGCGAGGACACCGTCGCGGGCGTCATGCGATACCGAAGCGGCTGCGTCGCGTCGCTGCACGCCAGCACGGCCATCTTTCCCGGCTTTCCCGAACGCATCGAATTGAGCGGCAGCAACGGCAGCGCGACGCTCGGCGGCGGCAGGCTCGTCGTGCAGTACATGGACGGCACCACGCTCGACGAAGGCGAAACCGCTTCGCTCGGTTCAGGCGCGAACCCGATGGCCTTCTCTCATCACGCCCATCAGGCCGTGATCGCCAATTTCATCGACGCCGCCACGCACGGAATCGAGCCGGTCGCGTCATTGCGCAGCGCCTTGAATGCGCATCTGCTGATCGACGCGCTGATCGCCTCGTCGGATGAGCATCGACTCATGATCGTCAACCCGGACTCGTCATCATGACTTTCGCACTGAACGCCGCTGTTTCCGGAGACACGCGCCTCTTCGCCATCGTCGGCGATCCGATTGCGCAAGCGCGCTCGCCGCTCGTCTTCAACGAGATATTCCAGCGCATGGGCGTGAACGCGGTGCTCGTGCCGATGCAGATTCCCGCCGCGTCGCTCGCGACCGCCATCGCCGGACTGAAGACGATCGGCAATCTCGATGGCATCGTCGTCACGGTGCCGCACAAGATATCGATGACCGGCCTCGTCGACCGGCTCCTGCCGATTGCGCGGAAAGTGGGCGCGATCAATTGCATGCGCCGCGTCGAATCGGGCGAATGGGTCGGCGAGATGTACGACGGCGAAGGCTTCACGCGCGGACTGCGAAAACAGGGCCACGAGCCGCGCGGCATGTCGGTGTTTCAGGCGGGCGCGGGCGGAGCCGGAAAAGCGCTCGCGCATGCGCTGTCCAGCGCGGGCGTGAAAGCGCTGCAATTGATCGATGTGGATCGCGCGAAGCAGGACGCGCTGATCGCGGAGCTTGCGCACGCTTATCCCGATGTGAACGTCTCGGCCGGAAGCGCCAGTCCCGCGGATGTCGATATGGTCGTCAACGCGACGCCGTGCGGCATGGCGGCCGGAGATCCGTTGCCGTTCGACATCGCGCGGCTCGACCGCCGCGTGCTGGTGGCGGACATCATCATGAAGCCTGAACGCACACAACTGCTCTGTCAGGCCGAAGAACGCGGCCACCGCATCCATCTCGGGCGTCATCTGCTGGAGAATCAGGCGGAGATCGTCGCCGAGTTCTTCGGCATCGCGCATGGCTGACCGGAAGACGGATCTCGCGGCCGATTCGGATACACTCCGGGCATACGACTCATCGACCGTTCCAATGACCCGAGGCAAACCAGGTTCTCCCGTCACGCTGCTGGATATTGCAAACGATCTCGGCCTGTCCCGCGCCACGGTCTCGCTCGTGCTGCGCAACAGCCCGCGCATCTCCGAAGCCACGCGCGAGCGCGTGCTGGAAGCGTTCAAGCGCAAAGGCTACGTCTACAACCGCCATGCGGCGGGCATGCGCAGCAATCAGACGAACACCGTCGGCGTCGTCGTCAACGACCTCGCCAATCCGTATTTCACGATGCTCGTCCGCTCCATCGAGGCGAGCCTGAGCACGCAAGGGTTCATCACGCTGCTGGGCAACACCGACGAATCGCTCGAACGCCAAGGCCGCTTTCTCGATACCGTGCGGCAGCACAATATCGACGGTCTCATCGTCTGTCCGACCGAATCGACGACGGCCGCGCAGATGCGTCAGGTGCTCGCGTGGGGCATTCCGTGCGTCTTCGCTTCGCGTTACGTGCCGGGCCTCAAGGCCGATTACGTCGGCGTGGACAATCGTCGCGGCATGGCGCTCGCGACCTCGCATCTGATTTCGCTCGGGCACACACGCATCGCGATGATCGGCGGCGTGATGCGCGCGTCGACCGGCAGCGACCGCGCCGAGGGCTATCGCGACGCGCTGCGCGACGCGAAGATCAAACTCGACGAACGCCTGCTCGTGCCGTCGCCGCTCACGCGTCACGACGGAAAGCGCATCATCACCGAACTGCTTGCGCTGAAGAATCCGCCGACGGCCGTCGTATGCGGCAACGACATCGTCGCGTTCGGCGTGATGCTCGGACTGCGCGCCCACGGCATCGAGCCTGGCGCAGACTTCGGCGTCGTAGGCTTCGACGACGTGCCGGAAGCCGAACTCTGGGAGCCGCCGCTGACCACGGTCCAGGTCTTGCAGGACGACATCGGCCGCGCCGCCGCCGATCTGCTGCTCAAGCGCATGACGGAGCCTTCGCGCACGCCCACGCGCATCGTCTCGGAGCCGGTTCTCGTCATCCGCGGAACCTGCGGCGCGCGCAAATAAGCGCTTCATACCCGGACGTGCTCCGTTCGGGTTTCCCTTATAAAAATCTCCTTGCACCGTATCCGCGCAGCTTTTACCCTGTAGTAGATCGATCTAACAGATTTTCGCAGTCGCATCGGCAGCGTCTCTTCGCGCCTTTTTCGTCGCAATGCAATATGGACATCAGACCCATAGGAGTCCGAGACATGCGTGACTATCTGCTTTCTCGCCGCAAGATTTTGATGCTCACGGCTGCGTCGGCGGCCGCGGGTTGCCTGCCGCGCCTGGCGAGCGCCGACACCCCGACGATCCGCATCGGCGATGTCGTCGACCGCCACAATCCCGAGGTCATCACCGAGAATCTGATGGCCAAGCGTCTGAAGGAAACGACCGGCTTCGACGCGCGCGTATTTCCGGACGGCGTGCTCGGCTCCCACACGCGCATGAACGAGCAACTGCGCAACGGCACGCTCGAGGTCACGGTGACCAACGTGGCGGACCTGGAAGGCTACGACAAGCGTCTCGGACTCTTCGCGATGCCCTTCGCGTTTCCCGACCGGAAGTCGCTCTTCGCGGCTCAGGACGGTGCGCTCGGCAAGGCCTATGCGGGCATCCTCGACAATCTCGGCTTCGTGCTGCTGGGCTGGTTCGACTCGGGCTTGCGCAGCGTCTACAACCGCACGCGTCCGATCAACGAACCCGGCGATCTGAAGGGCCTGAAGATCCGTACGCAAGGCAATCAGATCATGATCGCGACGTTCAACCAGCTCGGCGCACAGGCGACGCCGCTCGACACGACGCAAATCTATTCCGCGTTGCAGCAGGGCGTCGTCGATGGTGCGGAGAACTCGGTGACGTTCTTCGTTCAGCAGCATCACAGCGAGGTGGCGAAGCACTACTCGTACACGAATCACTTCTTCTCGATCGATCCGATGCTCGCCAGCAAGAAGTGGTTCGACTCGCTCGACCCCAAGAAACAGGACGCCGTGAAGGAAGCCGCCGCGCAGGCTCAGCAGCACGAACGCGATCTGTGGCTGGCTTCCGATGCGAAGTATCTGGCCGAAGCGAAGAAGGCCGGCGTGGCGTTCAACGACGCGAATCTTCCCGCGTTCCAGGCAGCGGTCAAGCCGATCTATACGAAGTACCGCGCCAACTTCGCCGAACTGGGCACCTACCTGCCCGCCCTCGGATAACCGCCGGAGGTTCCCGACATGAAACCCGATCCGCGTTCGCGCGAGCCACGGGACAGCATCAACAAGGTTGCGGCGTTGCGCGTGCTCGCGAGCGTCGAAGACCTGCTGATAGCGGTCCTGGTTTTCGCGATCTTCTGCGTCGTTCTTGCGGGCATCCTGTCCCGCTTCGTCTTCCACGTCTCGCTCTCGTGGAACATCGAGGTCAGCGTCACGTTGATGATCTGGATGACCTTCATCGGCATCGCGGTCGGGGTGCGCGACAAGGTGCACGTCGCTTTCGAACTCTTCGAAGACAAGCTGAGCGGCCGATGGCTCGCGCTGGCGTCATTCGCGCAGATGCTGTTGATGGGCTTCCTGCTCGTGGCGCTCACTTGGGGCGGCTGGCAGTTCATGCAGCTCGGGCTCAACCAGATGACGCCGAGCGGCATCCCGCAATGGATATCGTTCGCCGCGATTCCCGCCGGCAGCGCGCTGGGTCTGCTGCATCTCGCGGCGCACGCATGGGACCTGGCCGCCCACGCTAACCTCGAAAGCGCGCAACACGGCCACGGCCATACCGAGACGAGGACGCAATGATTCTGACCGTCGGACTGCTCGCGCTATTCGTCGTCGCCGGCGCGCCGATCATCGCTTCGCTGGGCGCGGTCGGCACCATCGACGGCCTGATGCAAGGCCTGCCGCTGACCAACATCGCGCAGGCGATGTATCACGGCGTCGATTCGTTCACGCTGCTCGCCGTGCCGCTGTTCATCCTCGCCGGAGAAATTCTCTTTCATTCGGGCTCGGCCGGGCGCCTCGTCAACTTCATGAATCTGCTGGTGGGCCGCGTGCCCGGCGGGCTCGGCGTTTCCGCCGTCGCCTCGACGATGGTCTTCTCCGGCTTGAGCGGCTCCGTCAACGCGGATGCCGCCGCGATCAGTTCGGCGATGCTGCCGTCGATGGAAAAAGCCGGCTATCGCAAGGAATGGTCGTCCGCGATTATCGCGGCGGCGGCCGGCACGGGCATTCTGATTCCGCCGTCGATCACGATCATCGTGCTGGCGACGGTCGCGAACATGTCGGTCACGAAGCTCTTTCTCGCGGCGACGCTGCCTGCCCTGCTGGTCGGCATCACGAAGATGCTCATCATCATGTATCGCGCGCGCTCCGAGCCGCCCGTCGCGCCGGTCCACTTCAGCGTGCGCGAGCTCGGCCGCGCGTTCATGCTCGCGATCCCCGCGCTCGGTGCGCCGATCATCATCCTGGGCGGGATCTTCATGGGCTTCTTCACGGCGACCGAATCCGCAGCGGCGGCGGTGGCCTACGTGACGATCATCACGCTCGTGCAGCGATCCATTCCGAACCGCGCATGGCTCGGCATTCTGATCAAGGCGGGCCGCACCAGCGCAATCGTGCTGTCGCTCGTCGGCGTCGCGCAGATTCTCGGATACATGCTGGCGTACAACTCGGTCGGCGAGCAGGTCGCCGAATTCGCTACGCAACTGACCGGCAACAAGTTCGTCTTCACGGTGTTCATCGTGGTCGTGTTTTGGCTGCTGGGCGCGTTGCTCGACGGCATTCCCGCGCTCATCCTGCTGATTCCGCTATTCCTGCCGATCGCGCAGGACGCCGGCTTCAGCGACATCCATTTCGCGATTCTCGCCATCGCCATCGTCGGCATCTCGCTCGTGACGCCGCCGATCGGCACGGCCTGCTTCATCGTCACCGGCGTCGCCAACATCCGAATGGTGAATCTTGTGCGGCCCATGCTGCCATTCATGGCCATCATGTTCGTGACCATCCTGCTGCTGGCTTTCGTGCCGGCGTTCTCCGAATGGCTACCTCATCTCCTGTACTGACGCCGCGCCGCGCCCCGCCGCTCGCGCTCGTCACCGGCGCGCGCCGCGGCATCGGCGCGAGCATCGCGATCGAGCTGGCGACGCGCGGGTTCGATCTCGCGCTGATCGACATCGATGACGACAACGCGAACGAAACGATGGCCGCCGTCGAAGCGCACGGCGCGCGCGCACGCTTTTACCGGCACGATCTCGCCGATAGCGCCGCCCATCGCGCGCTCGTCGAGCGCATCGTTTCGGACTGCGGGCCGATCACCTGTCTCGTCAACAACGCGGGCGTCTCGGCCGGGCAGCGCGGCGATCTGCTGGAGGTAGACGAGCAGTCCTATGACCGCGTCGTCGATATCAACATGCGCGGCACGTTCTTTCTCACGCAGGCCGTGGCGCGCCACATGGCCGCGATCGGCAGCGAAGATTCGCGCAGCATCGTCTCGGTGTCGTCGGTCAGCGCCGAACTCGCGTCGACGGAGCGCGGCGAATACTGCATGTCGAAGGCCGGGCTGGGCATGCTCACCAAGCTGTTCGCGCTGCGCCTCGCGCCGCTCGCAATCGGCGTATTCGAAGTGCGCCCCGGCATCATCCGCACGCCGATGACGGAAGGCGTCGCCGCGCGCTACGACGAACGCATCGCCGGCGGCATCGTCCCGATGAAGCGCTGGGGCGCGCCGCAGGACGTCGCGTCGGCCGTCGCGGCGCTCGTCTGCGGACAGATGGCGTTCGCGACGGGCAGCGTGCTCAACGTCGACGGCGCGCTCTCCGTTCCGCGCCTGTGACCACGACGACCGAGGAACCATCGATGGGACACATTCTCTCGCGTCGCGAAGATGCCGTGCTCGTGCTGGAACTCAGCAATCCGGGCAAGGCCAACGCGCTCGACTTCGCGATGCTGGCCGCGCTCGACGAGCAGATCGCGCAAATCAACCGGGACGACGGCATTCGCGCCGTCGTGCTGCGCGGCACGCCGGGCGGCGTGTTTTCGTCCGGCGCCGACATCCGCGAATGGTCGGCGCTGAGTCCGGAGACATTCGCGACGCAATGGGTCGGCGAAGGCAACGCGGTGTTCCGGCGCTTCGAACGGCTGCGCTGCCCGACCGTGGCCGTCATCGAAGGACTGTGCTTCGGCGGCGGCCTGGAACTCGCGCTGTGCTGCGATCTGCGGCTCGCTGGCACCGGCGCGCGCCTGCGCTTTCCGGAAGTTTCCATCGGCGCCATTCCCGGCTGGGAGGGCGGCGACCGCTTGCAGCGCATCGCGGGCCGTGGGCGCGCGCTCGAAGCGGTGCTGCTGTCGCAGGAGATCGATGCATCGACCGCGCTGCAGTGGGGCATCGTCAATGCGGTCTGCGCGCCGCAGGAAGTCGAAGCGCAGTTGCAGGAATGGACCGCGCGCCTGTGCCGCGTATCGCCGCGCGCCGCCGCGCTCGCCAAGGCGCTGATCGTCGATGACCACGACGATCCGCACGCAGCCTATACATCGGCCGCGCTCGCGGTCCGCTCCAGTCCCGACGCGGAGCTCGGCATCCGCGCCTTTTTCGCGAAGACGGCCGCCGTCTTCTGATGTCACGACGCCATGAACATACTTTTCCAACGCACGCATCAACGATCTTTCGGCACCTGGCCGCTCAACGGACAGCAACTGCGCGACGCGCTGACGGACGCGATCGAAACCGGCTATCGCGCGATCGATACCGCGCAGCTCTACGACAACGAACTCGGCGTCGGCTCGTCGCTGCGGGCGATCGGCATCCCGCGCGACGAGTTGTGCATCACGACCAAGATCGCGCCCGCCAACGATTCCGACGAACGTTTCATGCCGTCGCTGCGCGAAAGCCTCGAGAAGCTGAAGATCGAGCAGGCCGACGTCCTGCTGCTGCACTGGCCGCCCGCGGACGGCAACGTCGCGCCTTCCGTGCGGCGCCTCGAAGAAGCGGCGCGCGCGGGCTTGACGCGTCATATCGGCGTCAGCAACTTCAACGCCGCGATGATGCGCGCCGCGAAAGCCGCGACCGCGCTGCCGCTCGTCACCAATCAGGTCGAGTTCCATCCGCTCTTGAATCAGCGTGTGCTGATGGATACCGCCATCGAGACCGGCATTCCGCTTTCGTCGTACTGCTCGGTCGCGCGCGGCGAAATCTTCAACTATCCGCTTTTCGAGGAAATCGGTGCGCGCTACGGCAAGTCGGGTGCGCAGGTGGCGCTGCGCTGGATTCTCCAGAAAGGCGTCCCGATCAACACGATGTCGACGCAGCGCAGGAACATCGAGGCCAACTTCGACGTGATGGACTTCACGCTGTCGAGCATCGACATGCATCGCATCGACGCGCTGAACGACACCAATTACCGCATCGTCAATCGCGAACGGGTGCCGTATGCGCCCGAGTTCGACTGATAAGGAACCGCATGAGCCATCCCCTGCTCTTCGACGAGATCGAGCCCGGCCTCGGCTTCACGACGTCGGGCATCGTGGTCACCGAAAGCCATGTCGTGCAGTTCGCGGGCATCTCGGGCGATTTCTTCGATGTCCACATGGACGACGAATTCGCCCGCGATGTCGGCTTTCCCGGCCGCGTCGCGCACGGTCTGCTGTGCCTCGCCATGCTCGACGGCCTCAAGAACCGCGCGGCGACGCGCTTTGCCGCCGTCGCGACGCTCGAGTGGACGTATCGCTTTCACAAACCGGTGCTGATCGGCGACCGCGTCCAGGGGCGCATCCGCGTGCTGGACAAGCGTCCGACGCGCCGCTCCGATCGCGGCATCGTGCGTTTGCAGGTCGAAGTACACAACCAGGACGGCGTGCTGATCCAGGACGGAATCAACGTGCTGATGGTCCGCGCGGGCGCACGGACGGACAACGAGAACCGATGAAATGAAGCGTGCACACCTGACCGATGCGGATTTCATGGCGGCGGCGGTCTTCGACGGCGCGGTCGTCGTATTGAGCGGCTCGGGCGGCGGACTCGTCGAACCCGATCACATCACGGAAGCCATCGAGCGCCGCTTTCTCGCGACGGGCCATCCGCGCGATCTCACGCTGATCCACGGCCTCGGCATCGGCGACGGCGTCAAGAGCGGCATCAGCCGCTTCGCGCACGAAGGCATGGTGAAGCGCGTGATCGGCGGCCACTGGACCTGGTCCAAGCCGATGCAGAAGCTCGCGCGCGAGGAACGCATCGAGGCCTACACCCTGCCCGCCGGTGTGATCCAGACGCTGATCCGCGAAGCCGGCGCGGGCCGCCACGGACTCGTCACGCACATCGGCCTCGATACCTTCGCCGATCCGCGCCACGGCGGCGGGCGCGTCAACCTGCGCGCGCGGGACGATCTCGTCGAAGTCGTCACGCTGGGCGGCAAGGAACTGCTCTGGTACAAGCCCTTCGAAATCGACTTCGCGATCGTGCGCGGCACCACGGCGGACATGCAGGGCAATCTGACATCGCGCGAAGAGCCGGCCGATATCGACGCTTTCGCCGCCGCGCTCGCCGCGCACAACCGCGGCGGCCGCGTGTTCGCGCAGGTGCGCGACGTATGCGCCACGCCGATCACGCCGGCGCGCGCGGTCACCGTGCCGGGCGTTCTCGTCGACGATATCTGCGTGTACGCGGATCAGAAGCAGACGACCAGCGGGCACTACGATCCGGCCATCAGCGGCGAAGCGCCCGCGCCCGCCACGCGCATGCCGCCGCCGCTGCCCGAGGGCATCCGCTACATCATCGCGAAACGCGCCGCGAAGGAGCTGGAACCCGGCGCGTGCGTCAACTTCGGTTACGGTTTGCCCGATGGCATTCCCGCGGTGGCGCATGCGGAAGGCGTGGACATCAGCTGGACCGTGATCGAGCAGGGATCGCACAACGGCGAACTGCTGGGCGGCGATCTGTTCGGCGCCACGCGCCATGCGAGCGCGATCCTCAAGTCCACCGATCAGTTCGACCTGTTCAGCGGCGGCGGCATCGATATCGCGTTCCTCGGCATGGGCGAACTCGACGCGCAAGGCAACGTCAACGTCTCGTGGCTGGGGGAGAACATCGTCGGGCCGGGCGGCTTCGTCGACATCACGCAGCGCACGCGCAAGGTCGTCTTTTGCGGCACGTTCGAGGCGAAGGGGCTTGAAGTCGAGCTGGAAGACGGGCAAGTGCGCATCCGGCGTCACGGCGCGGTCCCGAAGCTGGTCGAGCAAGTGCGCCACATCACGTTCAGCGGCAAGCGCGCCCGCGCGGACGGCCAACAAGTGCTTTACGTCACCGAGCGTGCCGTCTTCGAACTCGCGCCCGAAGGCTTGCGGCTGATCGAAATCGCGCCGGGCGTCGACCTCGTTCGCGACGTGCTCGAACGTATGCCCTTCGAAGTCTCGTTGCATCCGTCGCTGCGTGTCGCCGCGACCAGTGCGGACTAAAACTCGAATCGGAGAGATCGATGGACTTCACGCTGAGCGACACGCAGAAAATGATGATCGAGACCGCGCGCCGCTTCGTCCGGTCCGAGTTGCAGCCGCTCGAAGAGCAAGTGGAAGAGGAAGGCGCGCTCGCGCCCGAGATCGCCCGCGACTTGCAGGCGCGGGCGCGGGCGCTGGGTCTTTATGCGGTGAACATGCCCGCCGAACTCGGCGGCGGCGGACTGAACACGGTCGATTCGATGCTATGCGAGGAGCAGTTCGGGCACAGCTCCGACATACTCGTGCGGCGCGCGTTCGGCAACGTCTACGACGCGCTGCTCGCCTGCGAAGGCGAACAGATCGACCGCTGGCTGAAACCGGCGATTGCCGGCGCGCGAACCTGCGGCCTCGCGATCACCGAAACGGGCGCGGGTTCGGACGCCCAGGGCATCGAAACCACGGCGCGCAAGACGTCGTTCGGCTGGGCGCTGAACGGCAGCAAGCACTTCATCAGCGATGCGCAATGGAGCGATTTCTTTCTCGTCTCGGCCCGCACCGGCGAGAAGGAAATCTCGCTCTTCGCCGTCGACAAGAATCTTCCGGGTTTCACTGTCGGCCGCGATCAACGGATGATGGGTCTTCGCGGCACGCCGCACCACGAACTCTTCTTCGACGACGTCCCGCTAGAGCCGATGGCCCTCATCGGACGACAGGGCGAAGGCTTCAAACTCGCGATGAACATGCTCGGCCGCGTGCGCCTCGCGTTGATCGGCGCGCGCGGCATCGGCAAGGCGACGCACGTGCTCGAAATGATGATCGAGTACGCCGGCGAACGGCGGCAGTTCGGCACGCGCATCGGCGATTTTCAAATGATCCAGCAACTCATCGCGGACAGCGTGATGGAGATCAACGCGGCGCGGCTGATGCTGCTCAACACCGCGAGCATGATGGACGCGGGACAGGACGCGCGCGACTGGATTTCAATGGTCAAGGTGCAGGCTTCCGAGACGCTTGGGCGCGTCGTCGATCGCGCGGTGCAGGTCTTCGGCGGCATGGGCTTCTGCAAGGAGCTGGCCATCGAACGCTATTACCGCGATGCGCGCGTCTATCGCATCTTCGACGGCACCTCGGAGATTCATCGCGGCATCATCGCCCGCAACGCGATGAAGCGCGGCGCAGCGCTGTTCGACCTTCATCGATAAAAACATGAGAAAGCTCATTACCGCGGACGCGGCGGCCAGGCTCGTGCGAACCGGCGATGTCGTCAGCATCAGCTCGTCCAGCGCGCTCGGCTGCCCCGACAAGATTCTCGCGGCCATCGGCGAGCGCTTCGAGCGCGAGGGACAGCCGCGCGACCTCACGACGCTGAACCCGATCGCCGCGGGCGACATGTACGGCGTCAAGGGCATCGATCATCTCGCCCGGCCCGGGCTGCTCGCGCGCACGCTCGCGGGCTCGTATCCGAGCGGCCCGTCGTCGCTGCCGATGCCGAACATCTGGCGCATGATCGCCGACAACGAAATCGAGGCCTACAACGTTCCGAGCGGCATCCTGTTCGACATGCACCGCGACGCCGCCGCGAAGCGTCCCGGCGTGCTGACCAAGGTCGGAATGGGCACGTTCGTCGATCCCGATTTACAGGGCTGCGCGATGAACGCCGCCGCCGCCGCGCGTCCGGTCGTGCGCAAGGTGTCCTTCGATGGCGATGACTGGCTCTACTTCCCGGCGATCGCGCCGCGCGTGGCGATCATCCGCGCGACCACGGCCGACGAAGCGGGCAATCTCGGCTACGAACACGAAGGCGCGCTGCTGGGCGGCATCGATCAGGCGCTGGCCGCGCGCAACAACGGCGGCATCGTGATCGCGCAGGTCAAGCGCGTGGTGAAATCCGGCACGCTGCGGCCGCACGACGTGCGGGTGCCCTGCAATCTGGTCGATTACGTCGTGGTCGATCCGGACCAGTGGCAGACCACGCAGACGCCCTACGATCCCGCGATCAGCGGCGAAATCACGCTTCCGAAGGATTCGTTCGAGCCGACGCCGTGGGGACCGGAGAAGGTCATCGCCCGCCGCGCCGCGATGGAGCTCGCGCATGGGTACGCGGCCAATCTGGGCTTCGGCATTTCGGCCAATGTGCCGCGCATCCTGCTCGAGGAAGGCTTGCACGGCGAAGTGACGTGGGCGATCGAACAGGGCGCGGTCGGCGGCATGCCTTTGCTCGGGTTCGCTTTCGGTTGCGCATCGAACGCGGACGCGATCGTCGCGTCGCCGAACCAGTTCACGTATTTTCAGGGCGGCGGCTTCGACATCGCACTGCTGTCCTTTCTGCAAGTCGACGCCGATGGCAGCGTGAATGTCTCCCGGCTCGCGTCGAAACCGTATCTGACGGCGGGCTGCGGCGGTTTCGTCGATATCACCGCTCATGCGCGCCGCATCGTGTTCTCGGGCTTTTTCACTGCGGGCGCGCAGCTGGAAGTCGGCGGCGGCAGGCTCGCGATCGTCAAGGAAGGCCGCACGCGCAAGTTCGTCCGGACGGCCGAGCAGATCACGTTCAGCGGCCGCGTGGGGCGCGAGCGCGGGCAGCGCGTGACTTACGTGACCGAACGCTGCGTCATCGATCTTCTCGATGACGGGCTGACCGTGCGCGAGATCGCTCCCGGCGTGGATTTGCAGCGCGACATTCTGGATCAGGCCGAGGTTGCGCTAAAGGTCGCCTCGGATCTGCGTCAGATGGATGCAGCGCTTTTCACCGATGCGCCCTTCGGACTCCGGCTCAAACCTCGCGAAGGACGCCATGACTGATCGCTTCGTTTCCATCGTTCGCGATGCGGCTGTCGCCATCGTCACGCTGAACCGGCCGGACAAGCTCAATGCGCTGACGCCCGCCATGCTGGATCAACTCGAAGATGCGGCCCGCGCGATCGAAGCCGACGATGAGACGCGCGTCGTCATCCTCGCGGGCGGCGGCGTGAAGGCGTTCTGCGTCGGCGCGGACATCAACGAATGGGCCGCGCTCAGGCCGCTGGACATGTGGCGCCACTGGGTGCGGCGAGGTCATCAGGTCTTCGACCAATGGGCGCGGCTGCGTCAGCCCGTGATCGCGGCGATCAACGGTCATGCCTTCGGCGGCGGGCTGGAACTGGCGATCACGGCCGACGTGCGTATCGCGGCCGAAGAGGCCCGTTTCGCGCTGCCGGAGGCATCGATTGCCACTTGCCCCGGCTGGTCGGGCACGCAGCGGCTCGTGCGTCTGACCGGCGCGAGCCACGCAAAATACCTCGCCTTGAGCGGCGCGCGCGTGACGGCCGCGGACGCGCGGGCGTGCGGCCTTGTGCACGAGGTCGTGCCGCAGGACCGCGTGCTGGAACGCGCGCATCGACTGGCGCTGGACATGACGGCGCGCGCACCGGTGGCGCTGCAACTGACCAAACAGTTGCTCAACGCCGCCAGCGGCGAGGAAACAGGCTCGACTCTCGAAGCGATGGCGGGCGCGCTCGCCGCGAGCACCGAGGATGCCGCGGAGGGCATCCGCAGTTTTAGCGAGAAGCGGCCGCCGATTTACGTCGGACGTTGATGCTCAGCAGCACTCGAACAGGCGCTCGCGGCAGATCCGCAACGTCTCGTCGGCCGGGCGCGCCCACCAGTCGAGCCGGGAAAAAATCTCCACTTCGACGGGACCGTCGTAACCGGCGGCTTCCACCGCCGCGCGCAGCCGCTTGAGATCGATGACGCCATCGCCCATCATTCCGCGGTCCTGCAACGGATCGCGGGTTTCGACCAGCCAGTCGCATACGTGCAGCGCGAGGATCCGGTCGCCCGCGCGCGCGATGGCGGGCATCAGCGCCGGATCCCACCAGACATGGTAAGCGTCGATGGCCACGCCGAAGCCTCCCTCGCGCGACGGGTCGAGCCGGTCGCACCAGTCCAGCGCCTGGTCGAGCGTATTGAGCAGGCTGCGATCGGCCGCGTACACCGGATGCAAGGGCTCGAGCGCGACGCGCACGCCCGTTTCGTTCATCGTCGGCTGCAAGGCGGCGAGACCGTCGAGAATCTGCTCGCGTGCATCGTCGATATCGCGCGAACCGGGCGGCAATCCGCCGACGACGGCGACGAGCATCGGCGCGCCCAGCACGGCTGCCGTTTCCAGCGCGCGGCGGTTGGAATCGATCGCGGCGCGACGGCCCGCGGCGTCGTTGGCCGCGAAATACGCCGTGCGGCAATACGCGCCGACCTTCAGGCCGGCCGCGCGGATCGCACTGGCGGCTGCTTGCGGATTGTTCTCGTCGATTTCCTGACGCCACGGCGTGATCCAGCCGAAGCCCTGTTCGGCGATGCGTCCGGCCGTCACTTCGATCGGCTCGCGATAGCCGAGCGTGCCCGTGTTGATGCAGCAGAGATCGCCGCGCCCGTTAAGTTCACGCATGGTTCACCTCAGAAACGTTGGATCATCGGGCCGCCGTCGACGCAGCCATCGTGCGGATCACGCGGGCCACGTTTGCCCGCGAGGCCGAGCGCGGCGGCCGCGTCGGGGTCGCGTTATCGGCGAGCAGATTGTTCGTGCATCGACCTGGGCGGGGCGGTCAGGGCACGCTCGGCCTGGTCAAAAGACTCTAAGGCAAGTAGATCGATCTAGCAAGTGCTATGCGGCCGCGTTACGTTCAGCGGCATCGGATCGTGCGCGGTGAAACGCTGATCTGCGAATTTCGCGCGACGCGCGCGCTGTGTGTCAAACAAGCCGATGGAAAGCTGAAAGCCGTCGAGATTCCCGACTTCATCCGTGCGGCGTGTGCGTGAAAGCATGTGACTGCCGTCCTTCAGGCAGAGCGCTCGCTTCCATCGGCGGCTGGCGGCGCTTTCACGAAGCTCGCGATGCTCGCGTCATATCTCGATCCGTTTCCGCCCAGTGCGACGGTCGCTCGCCGCGCGCTATCGAGCAACATCGCCAATGCTGCATCAATGACCGCCGGAGCATCGAAACGGCCCTTTGGTCCTGAAAGCGTCAACGCGCCCTGCAACTCGCCGGTCGAATCGAACACGGGCACCGAGGCCGATGCCGTTTCCGGATCCCTCTCGCCAAACGAGGTGGCCCATAGCCGTTCGCGGATCTCTTGCCAGCGCGGATCCTGTGTCTCGGAGAGCGCGAGCAGGACTTTGCCGGAGGCGCCCTTATCGATCGCGAACTCCTCTCCGACGCGAATCGATACCCGAACGCTGCGGCTAGGTTCGACGCGATACAACACGAGACGTTGATCGCCCTGGCGTACGTAGAAACTGGCCGTTTCGCCCAAGTCCCGGCTCAACTGCTGAAGCAACGGTTCGATCACAGGCCCCACCTGAAACGACCGCTGATAGAGCGTCGCAAGCCGCAACGGCTGATGACCGATTGCGTATTGCCCGTCGCTCAACTTCCGGATGAATCCGCCATGCTCCAAAGCGCCGAGCAGCCTCAAAACCGTACTCTTATAAAGCTCGGTCCGGCGTGAAAGCTCGGTCAGGGTCAGCCGGTCGTCGGTCGGCCCGAAGGCATTGAGTATGGCGAACGCCCGGTCAAGAACGGCGACGCCGCTCGACGCCTCGTTCGTATCGGACGGCTGGTCTTCCTTGGTCATGCACCGCTCCCGAATCAAATTCCACGACTATACAGTTCTATCCGGTAGAACTCTAGTTCTGAAATCCGGGGTTAACCCCGCTTTCATCGATAAACGTCTTCGCCTAGAGTTCTCTCTAACAAAACACAGATCTATCTGACAGAACCAAGGAGCGAAATGAGCGCCTCACATCGCCGAATACTGATCAGCGAAGTCGGCCCGCGCGACGGCTTGCAGAGCATCCGAAGCGTCATGCCGACGTCCGCGAAACTCGAATGGATATCCGCGCTGGCGGCAGCGGGACTCAAGGAGATCGAAGTGGGATCGTTCGTTCCGCCGAAACTTCTGCCCCAAATGGCCGATATCCGCGAAGTCGTCGCTCACGCGTTATCCATTCCGGACCTTCGTGTCGCTGTACTGGCGCCGAACCTGCGCGGCTCGCAAAGCGCGTTCGAAGCCGGCGTCCATAAGGTCACGTTGCCGGTGTCCGTCACCGATGAACACGCGTTGGCTAATGTCCGCAAAACGACCGCGCAGTTGATCGATGAGGTGCGCAGCATTGTCGCGCTGCGCGATGAGCAGTTCCCCGGAACAGAAATCGAAGCGGGTGTATCGGTCGCATTCGGCTGCACGATTGCGGGCACCGTGACCGACGACCAGACGATGCGCATGTGCCTCGCGATGGCCGAATGCGGTGTCGACGAAATCGGCCTGTCCGATACGAGCGGTTATGCCAACCCCGTTCAGGTTCGCCGCCTGTTTCGCCGGCTGCAATCGGAAGTCGGCGCGAAGGCGGGCGGCGCTCATTTCCACAACACGCGCGGTCAAGGCCTGGCGAATGTCGTGGCGGCACTCGATGCCGGCGTCACCACGATCGATTCGAGTCAGGCGGGCCTCGGCGGCTGTCCCTACGCGCCGGGCGCGACGGGGAACATCGTTACCGAAGACCTCGCGTTTCTGCTCGAGGCGATGGGCTACGACACGGGCATAGACATCGACAAGCTCATTGCCGCGCGCTCGATCCTCGCACAGGCGCTTCCGGGCGAAGCGCTCTACGGACACGTACAGGACGCGGGATTGCCGAAAGGTTTCTCGTACGCAGACGGGCGCGCGCCGAGTGCGCCCCAGCCGGAAGGCTGTTTGTTGGGAGCGGCGCAATGAGCGAAGTGCAATCGGATCAGTCCTTGCCGTACAGCGGCGTGCGCGTCGTAGAGATGACGCACATGGTGATGGGGCCGACGTGCGGCATGGTGCTGGCGGACCTCGGCGCGGAAGTGATCAAGGTCGAGCCGATCACCGGCGACAGCACCCGCAATCTGCGAGGCTCGGGAGCAGGCTTCTTCAGCACGTTCAACCGCAACAAGAAAAGCATCGCCGTCGATCTGAAAGACCCGCGCGGTGTGGAGATCGTGCACAAGCTGCTTGCGAACGCCGATGTCTTCAGCGAGAACTTCAAGAGCGGCACCGTGGACAAGCTCGGCCTCGGCTATTCGGCCTTGTCCAGACTCAATCCTCGTCTGATCTATGTGTCGCACAAGGGCTTCCTGCCCGGTCCCTACGACCATCGCACCGCGCTCGACGAAGTCGTGCAGATGATGGGCGGTCTCGCGTACATGACCGGTCCCGAAGGCAGACCCTTGCGGGCAGGCACGAGCGTCAACGACATCATGGGCGGCATGTTCGGCGCGATCGGCGCAATGGCGGCGCTGGCACAACGCGAGCGGACCGGCCGCGGACAAGAGGTGCAGAGCGCCCTGTTCGAGAACAACGTGTTTCTCGTGGCGCAGCACATGATGCAATACGCCGTGACGGGACAAACCGCCGCGCCGATGCCAAGCCGCATTTCGGCCTGGGCAGTCTATGACGTCTTTTCGGTGAAGAACGGCGATCAGATCTTCCTGGCGGTCGTCTCCGATACGCAATGGGCGCTCTTCTGCGATGCCTTCGGTCTCGACGATCTGAAGGCCGACGCGCGTATCGCCAGCAACAATCAGCGCGTGCAAGCCCGCGAATGGCTGATGCCGCGGCTTCGCGCCCACATGGAAGCGTTCACTGCTGCCGAGATCGGCGCCATCTTCGAGCGCTGCGGGCTGCCGTACGCGCCGATCACGAAGCCGCAGGATCTTTTCGACGATCCGCATCTGCTCGCAACGGACGGACTTGCCGATGTCACCCTGCCATCCGACGCAAGCGGCGCGGGCAAAGCAGTACAGACGAAGACCGCATTGCTGCCTTTGACCCTTGGCGGCGAGCGTCTGCGACTTCGCGCAGGTCCGCCTTCGCTGGGTCAGGACACGCAGGCGCTGCTTCTGGAGCTGGGTTACTCATCGGAAGACCTGAGGCAGTTGGCGGACGCCGGCATCGTGAAGTGCCAGGCGGCCTTTTCCCACGATCCTTCCAGTCCCTCCGCCAACGAACTGGCGAGCGCCTGAGCACAACAGCATAAAAGGAACGCCGCTTCGCGTAGGCCGGCATGAGCCCGCGCGTTGGGTGTTCCGTCCGGAGACGAAGCATGACATCCATTTCATCGAACATGACGGCCGAGAGCGCGGTCGATACGACGCTCGAACAGCAGGCCGTCAGAAAGGCCGCGTGGCGATTCATTCCCTTGCTTGCGCTCGCCTATTTCTTCAACTATCTCGATCGCACCAGCGTCGGGTTCGCCGCGCTGACGATGAACCGCGACCTCGGCTTGACCGCGACGCAGTTCGGCTGGGGCGCGGGCATCATGTTCGCGGGTTATTGCCTGTGCGAAGTGCCGAGCAACCTGGCGCTGTATCGCTTCGGCGCCCGGCGATGGCTCGCGCGCATCATGATCACGTGGGGCTTCTTCGCCGCCGCGACGGCGCTCGCGGTTGGACCGACGAGCTTCTACGTGATTCGTCTTCTGCTGGGAATCGGCGAGGCCGGATTCTTCCCTGGCGTGATCTTCTTCCTCGCAGTGTGGTTTCCGGCCAGTTATCGCACTCGGGTGCTCGCATGGTTCACGGTCTCGACGCCGCTTTCGTCGCTAGTGGGCGGACCGCTGTCGACCTGGCTGCTGAAGATGGACGGCTTGCTCGGCCTTGCCGGATGGAAATGGATGTTTATCGTCGAAGGCCTGCCGGCGTGCATTCTCGGCTTCTTCGTCCTGAAGATGCTCGCGGACAAACCCGCCGATGCGAAGTGGCTCTCGCCCGAAGAGCGTCAGGCGCTGCAAAGCGCGTTCGATCGCGAGGGCGCTGCGAGCCAGAAGAAAAAGGATTTCGGCGCAGCGCTCAAAGATGTGCGGATGTACATCCTCGCGATGATTTCCTTCGGCTTCACGATGGGCTCCTACGGCATCGGCATATGGCTGCCGCAGATGCTCAAGGCGCACGGCATGAGCGTGACCCAGACGGGCTGGGTATCGGCGGTGCCGTATTTCTTCGCGACCATCGCGCTCTTGTGGTGGGCGAAGCGCGTCGATCGCCGCGGTGGCCATATCGCCAACCTCGCGGCTGGTCTTTTCATCGGCGCGGTCGCGCTCGGCATCTCGACATATTTTCAGCAACTGGTGCCTGCGTTGACGGGCATCACGCTGGCGTTGATCGGCACCATCGCAGGCCGAACGATCTTCTACACGCTGCCTGCCCGGTTCCTGTCGGGTCAGGCGGCCGCCGGCGGACTGGCGCTGATCAACTCCATCGGCGCGCTGGGCGGCTTTGCCGGTCCGTATCTGGTCGGCTATCTGAAGGATAGTTTCGGCACGTTCACCGCGGGCATGATCGGTCTGGCCGTCGTACTCGCGTTCACGACGTTGCTGACGCTTTCCCTCTACGCGTTCAACAAGGGAAAGTGACCATGCAAACTCTTCAATCGATTCACCGGCGCCGGCTGCTTGGCGCGGTCGCCGCATCCATCGCGATGCCCGCGCTGAGCGTGCGCCACGCATTCGCCAAAGAGGAAACGCGCAGTATGAGTACGACCAGCAATTACCTGCCGGTTCGGGCAGAGTGGCTTGCATCCGGAACGGAAGCGGCGCTCGAACCGGAGATGCCGATCATCGACGCGCATCACCACTTTTATGAGCGCCCGGGTTGGACGTATTTGCTCGACGAGTATCTCGAGGATGCACGGTCCGGGCACAACATTACCGCGTCTGTCTTCATGCAGGCGCTTACGCGGTACCGCACCACGGGTCCGGAACCGATGCGGCCGATCGGCGAAGTGGAGTATGTGGCTCAAGTCACCGCGCCGATGCAGGAAGAGAAGCCGCAGGTAGCGAAGGGCATCGTCGGATACGCGGATCTCCGTCGCGGCGCTGCCGTGCGAGACGTACTCGAAGCGGAACTCGAGGCCGGCGACGGCCGCTTGCGCGGTGTACGGCACCTCGTAACCTGGGATGCGGACGCCACGCTAGTGAACCCGCTTTCGGCAGTTCCTCGCGGGCTTCTGCTCGACTCCGGTTATCGTGCGGGCGTCGCGCAGTTGAAAGCCTTGGGCCTCTCCTACGACGCATGGCTGTTTTTCCCTCAGCTTCCCGAATTGTTCGATTTGGCGAAGGCAAATCCCGACACGCCGTTCATCGTCAATCACTGTGGGGGAGTGGTCAGAATCGCCAGCTACGCGGATCAGCGCAAGGAGGTCTTCGATGCATGGTCGCGTTCGATGCGCGAACTTGCGCGGTTGCCGAACGTTTATGTGAAGGTGGGCGGACTCGGAATGCGTATCAACGGTTTCGACTTCGAGAAAGGTGAGCGGCCACCTTCATCGATTGAATTGTCCGAAGCCTGGAAGCCGTGGATGCTGACCTGCATCGAAGCGTTCGGCGCGGATCGCTGCATGTTCGAAAGCAATTTTCCGGTCGATAAGGGTTCTTACCCGTTCAGTAACGGCTGGAACGCGTTCAAGCGATTGACTTCACAGGCAAGTGCTGAGGAACGTCAGGCGTTGTTTCGGGGGACGGTTTCGAGGGTGTATCGCCTGGGCTGAGTTGTCAGGGGCGAGATCGCCCCTGACCCGCAAGCGTCACCGCGTTTGACCCACCAGGGCCATCAGAGAACCAATCCGGACTCTTCACAGCAGAATCGGGACTTTGCCCTTGGAAACCTTCTTCAAATTTAAGCCGGATTTTTCTGGCCTGCGCTATTTTCACCGCTCGGCACACCGGACAGCAGCTTCCGGTCCGAATGATGCTCTCGGGCCTTGCACTCCAGGTATGCCCGTCCATGCATTGCCATTCCAACGGCGTGATGGTGTTGACGTCGGTCTCCGACAAACACTTGCCACCGTGCATCGCAGCGGCGTCGTGCATCTTCTCAACGCCTAGACGTGTCCGTTCGACCGCACAGGTCCGGCACCAATGGCCGATCATGATCTTCACGGGCTTCGCCTGCCACGTATGCCCCTTTGCACATTCCCAGCGCAATAGGACACTATTGTTTGTGTAATCGTCGGACAGGCACTTTCCGCCGTAACCTGCGGCAAATTTCGTGCGTGTTTCCAATGCCCAGACGCTTGCGATCGAAGGCACACACCGGACACCGGCTTCTGTTGACCTTACCGAGCTTGGCACGCCAGCGATGTCCTTCTTCGCACTGCCAAAGCAGAGACGTTTGCGCATCGGTATAGTGCTTCGAAACACAGCGCCCGCTATGTTTTGCTGCCAGTACCTGCATATCGTTCTGCATTCGCTCGACAGGCATAGCCCGCCGCGCTCCTCGGCGATCTCGCAAATATGCTCAAGCGTATCGGCAAGCGTGAACGTCTCTTGAACCGGCGGCGGTGAGATGCGCGAGTGTCAAAAAGCCCGAGTGGGTCACGTGATCCACTTTGTCCCCGAGTGTCCCCGAAAGCGCCTTATCAGAAACGCAAATCCGCTAACCCCCTGATACTTTTGAGCAAGTGCTGGTGGGCCGGGTGGGGCTCGAACCCACTATCGGTCGATTATGAGTCGACAGCTTATACCAGTTAAGCTTCCGGCCCTGTGCAGGCAGAGCGTGCAAAAAGAAAGCGCCGCAAACGGCGCTTTCTGTCACTTCAGAACATTGCGCGAGGCGACTACGAAGGGTAGCGAGTTTGCCTCACAACGCCTCTCAAAACAAGTCCCGTCAGTTGCCTTCGAGGAACGACTTCAACTTGTCCGACCGGCTCGGATGCCGCAGCTTGCGCAGCGCCTTCGCCTCGATCTGGCGAATCCGCTCACGCGTCACGTCGAACTGCTTGCCGACCTCTTCCAGCGTGTGATCCGTGCTCATCTCGATCCCGAACCGCATGCGCAGCACCTTCGCCTCGCGCGGCGTCAGCGAATCGAGCACGTCCTTCACGACGTCGCGCATCGATGCATGCAGCGCGGCATCGGACGGCGCCACCGTGTTCGTATCCTCGATGAAATCGCCGAGATGCGAATCGTCGTCGTCGCCGATCGGCGTTTCCATGGAGATCGGCTCCTTCGCGATCTTCATGATCTTGCGGATCTTGTCCTCGGGCATTTCCATCTTCTCGGCGAGCGTCGCTGGATCCGGCTCGAGCCCGGTCTCCTGCAAGATCTGCCGCGAAATACGGTTCATCTTGTTGATCGTTTCGATCATGTGGACCGGAATGCGAATGGTGCGCGCCTGATCCGCGATCGAACGCGTGATCGCCTGACGAATCCACCACGTCGCGTACGTCGAAAACTTGTAGCCGCGACGATATTCGAACTTGTCCACCGCCTTCATCAAGCCAATGTTGCCTTCCTGGATCAGATCGAGGAACTGCAGGCCACGATTCGTGTACTTCTTCGCGATGGAAATCACGAGGCGCAGATTCGCCTCCGTCATTTCGCGCTTCGCCTGACGCGCCTTCAACTCGCCCGCCGCCATCTGACGGTTGGTTTCCTTCAGATCCTTCAACGGCAGAACGACGCGCGCCTGCAAATCCAGCAGACGCTGCTGCTGCTCGCGGATCGCCGGGATATTGCGCTCCAGCACCGCGCTGTACTCGTGACCCTCGGCGACGACCTTGTCGGACCATTCGAGATCCGTCTCGTTGCCGGGGAATCGCGTGATGAACTCGGCGCGCGGCATGCCGCACTTGTCGACAACCGTATGCAGGATCTGCCGCTCGACCTGACGCACTTCGTCCACTTGCGCGCGCAGCGTATCGCACAGGCGCTCGACGGTACGCGCGGTGAAGCGAATGTTCATGAGCTCAGTCTGAATGGCTTCCTGCGCCTTCAGATACGCCTTCGATTTATAGCCTTCCTTCTCGTAGGCGCGGCGCATCTTGTCGAACCATTCGCTGATGAGCGCGAACTTCTCGAGCGACTGGAGCTTGAGTGCTTCGAGTTGAGCGGCGTTCGCGCTTGCCTGCGCGCTGCCGTCGTCCTCTTCTTCCTCTTCCTCTTCGCCCTCTTCCGCGGTCTCTTCTTCTTCCGATTCGATCGCTTCCGCTTCCTGCTCGGAGAAGCCATCGGTGTCCTGCGCGTTCGGATCGATCAGGCCGTCGACGAGTTCATCGACGCGCACTTCCTCGTTCTGCACGCGCTCGGCCATCGCGAGAATGTCGGCGATGGTCGTCGGGCACGCGGAGATCGCCATGACCATGTGCTTGAGGCCGTCTTCGATGCGCTTCGCGATCTCGATTTCGCCTTCGCGCGTCAACAGTTCGACGGTGCCCATCTCGCGCATGTACATGCGGACCGGATCGGTCGTGCGGCCGAATTCGGAATCAACCGTGGAAAGCGCGACTTCGGCCTCTTCCTCGACTTCGTCGTCGGACGACGCGTTCGGCGCGTTGTCGTTCAGCAGCAGCGTTTCGGCATCGGGCGCTTGCTCGTACACCGCCACGCCCATGTCATTGAACGTGCTGATGATGCCTTCGATCGCCTCGGTTTCCGTGAAGTTGTCCGGAAGGTGGTCGTTGATCTCGCCGTAGGTGAGGAAGCCGCGCTCCTTGCCGAGCTTGATGAGCGCGCGCAGCTTGCCGCGCCGCTCTTCCAATTCCTCGACGGTGCCGGGCGCGCTCGACGAGAACGCGTCCTTCAGCAGCGCTTTTTCCTTCGCGCGGCGATCGCGGGCCTTCGCCTTTTCGACCTTCGCCGCAGGAGCGGCGCCAGACTCTGCGTTTTGCATTGCGTCGTCTTCGACGGATACATCGTTCAGCTTTTTCGTCATGGAGTTCGCCATACCGGCTTTAGTCTCGACTCGCGGCTGCTGGACAACAGCCGATGGAACCGTGAATACCCAATACGCGCACGCTGCTTCGTCCTGCGTGCCCTGCCCGGGGCGCCATCGCGGTTCGGACGAGTGTGAATCGTCTCCTCGCCCTACCCTCGATAGCAGCCGCTTCCCTTGCGCCCGTCTGTTCGCCGGCGTGCTTATCGGCCCGTTTCGTGTGACTTATGCGGCGTGTGCCACCTTCGTCGCCTACGGCCCATTCAGCCAGCGCCTTCCTGCTTCGCTTCCCTCTGCAAACAACTTCACATGCCCTTTGCCAACTGCTCGACCGCTGCCGCCCATCTACCGTGAAAAAACGACGAAAGCGCCTGAACAGTTGACAAAAAGCAATTCACTTGAACTTTTTATTATAGCATTCTCACCTTGCGCCATCCGCGCCGGCGCCCCGCCCAGCCTTGATCTGCGCCACTCTCGCCGACAACTCCGAGAACTCCGCGACCTCTTCCGCCGACAGACTCGATTGCCGCGCCAGTTGATCCAGCCGCGCCCGGTAGCTGTCGTGCCTCAGCTTCACCACTGTTGCTTGCAATTCTTCCGCCAGCAGACGCTTTTGTTCCTCGACTCGCTGCGCCGCGTCCTCATCGGACGGATCGCGCATCAGCAAATCGCGAACGTTTTCATCATAGGCGAGAATTTCCTGAAAGATATCGTCGTATGTGGGCGCGTTTGCTGCATTTCTCAAGATCTCCGACAGCAACTGGAACTGCGCGGCATCGCCGAGTTCGCGCGCGTGCGAGATCACTTCGCTGAACAATTCGCCGTGCTCGGTCATCGTTACGAGGGTGCGCTCGCTGTCCTGATCGAGCGAAACCGCGATGCCCGGATACATCACCAGATTGCGCAGCGCGCGCTGTTCCTGTCCGGTGACGCGGCGCCGCTCGCTCTTCGGCACGTTTGCCCGCGCGACGGCCGCAGCGCGCGAATCGATGTCGCATAGCGCGGCGATTTCGGTGAACGGCGTGTCGAGCCGGTCCGCGAGCATATGCAGGATCTGCACCCGCAACGCGTTCGCGGGCAGCGCCTGAAGCAGCGGTTTAGCGTCGAAGAGCGCTTTCGCTCGGCCTTCGGGCTGCTCCAGCTCCTTGTCGTTCAGTACCTCGTTCAGCAGGAACTGCGACAGCGGCATCGCGCGATCGACCTGCTCGCCGAACCCGTCCGTGCCGAACTCGCGCACGTAGCTGTCCGGATCGTGCTCCTTCGGCAGAAAGAGGAACTTGATGGTCCGGTTGTCCGCAGCGTGCGGCAGCGCCGCTTCCAGCGCGCGACGCGCGGCTCGCCGCCCGGCCGAATCGCCGTCGAAACTGAAGACGACGGTATCCGTCTGACGAAACAGCTTCTGCACGTGGATCGGCGTACACGCCGTGCCGAGCGTCGCCACGGCGTTCGCAAAACCCAGTTGAGCGAGCGCGACGACGTCCATATACCCTTCGACGACGAGCACGTAACCCAGTTCACGAATCGCCAAGCGCGCTTCGAACAGGCCGTACAGCTCGCTGCCCTTGCTGAACAGCGGCGTCTCCGGCGAGTTCAGATATTTAGGCTCGCCCCCGTCGAGCACGCGCCCGCCGAAGCCGATCACGTTGCCCTTCACATTGCGGATCGGGAACATCACGCGTTCGCGAAAACGATCGTAACGTCGCGCCTGTCCTTGAGAATCCGTTTTTTCGCTGACGATCACCAAACCCGACTCGACCAGGTTTTCATCCCGATAATCGGGAAAGGCCGCCTCGAGGTTCTGCCAGCCATCCGGCGCGTAGCCGAGCCCGAAGCGCGCGGCGACCTCACCGGTCAAGCCGCGCTTTTTCAGATATTCGATGGCGTTCGGCGCGCCGCGCAACTGCTTGCGATAGAAATCGCACGCCGTCTGCATGACGTCCGTCAACGCGACGCTGACCGCCTTGCTCGGTGCGCTGTCGCCGCCGCCACCGCGGAACGAGTTGGAAGGCTCCTGCGGAACCGTCAGGCCGGCGCCTTGCGCCAGGTCTTTCACGGCCTCGGGAAACGTGAGCCCGGTATGCTCCATCAGAAAGCCGATCGCGGTGCCGTGCGCGCTGCAGCCGAAGCAGTGATAGAACTGCTTGGTCGGGCTGACCGTGAACGACGGGCTTTTCTCGTTGTGAAATGGGCAAAGGCCCATGAAATTCGCGCCGCCCTTTTTTAACTGGACGTAGCGGCCCACCACGTCGACGATGTCGACGCGGTTGAGCAAATCCTGCAGGAAAGCGTGCGGAATCACCGATCGAAAGCTGCGGACGTTACTTGGCGAGTGCGGCTTTCACCTGCGCGGAGACGGCGGTCATGTCGGCCTTGCCGGCGAGCTTCGGCTTCAGCACGCCCATCACCTTGCCCATGTCCTGCGGCCCGGCGGCGCCGGTCGCGGCGACGGCTGCCTGGACTTCGGCAGCGATCGCTTCGGCGGAAAGCTGTTCGGGCATATACGCCGCCAGCACCGCCAGCTCCGCTTTCTCCTTGTCGGCGAGATCGGTGCGGCTCGCGGCTTCGAACTGGCTGATCGAATCCTTGCGCTGCTTCATCATCTTGTCGATGACGGCGGTGATGCCCGCGTCGTCGAGCGTGACGCGATCGTCGACTTCGCGCTGCTTGATTGCCGCGAGCAGCAGGCGAATCGTGCCGAGACGCTCGGTTTCCTTCGCGCGCATGGCAGTCTTCATGTCGTCGTTGATCTGGTCTTTGAGGCTCATCGTTCACCCGGTGCAATTGCGAAAGTTTGAATTCCGGCCGGCGCGCGGCGGTCCCGCGAAAGCAAAAACCCGCTTGGGAACGCCTCCTCAAGCGGGATTAGCAGACAGCCTTCCTGGCGCCAGCGGAAAGCGGAGAGAATCCTCCGATGACCGTCCGAGTATAGCAAACGGGTCCGCGTTTCGAGACTCGCCAAAACCCCCGGACGGACGCCCTCAGGCGGTCGTCGCCGCGTCTCGCGCGTACTCCGCGGCGGCCTTGCCCGCGGCGACGCCCGAAGCCCACGCCCACTGGAAGTTATAGCCGCCGAGCCAGCCGGTGACATCGACCGCCTCGCCGATGAAATAGAGCCCCGCGACGCGCTCGCTCATCATCGTCGCGGATGAAAGCTCGCGCGTGTCGACGCCGCCGCGCGTGACTTCCGCCTTGCGATAGCCTTCGGTGCCGCTCGGCGTGAGCGTCCAGTCCGACAGCGATGCGCCGATCGCCTTCAGCGTGCGATCCGGCAGATCGGCGAGGCGCGCGTCGACCGGCACGCGCTGCGCTTCGAGCCACGCGTGCGCGAGACGCGCGGGAACGTGCTCGGCCAGAAAATTGCCGATCTGCTTTTTCGAGCCGGCTTTGGCTTCGATCAGCATGGCGGTCGGATCGAGGTCGGGAAGCAGATCGAGGTGAATCGGCTCCGACGTGTTCCAGTAGCTCGAAATCTGCAGCACGCCCGGCCCCGACACGCCGCGATGCGTGAGCAGCAAGTCTTCGTCGAATTCGCCGCGCGTCTTGCCTTTGCCCGTGCTGATGCGAACCGGCAGCGAAAGCCCCGACAGCTGCGCGAACGGCGCCCAGTCGGCGGACGTGAACGTGAGCGGCACGAGCGCGGGACGCGTATCGACGAGCTTGTGGCCGAACTGCTTGGCGACGCGATAGCCGAAATCCGTCGCGCCGATCTTCGGAATCGACAGGCCACCGGTCGCGATCACGAGCGCCGCCGCGCCGATCGCGCCCGCGTTCGTATCGAGCGCGAAACGCGCGCCGTCGTGACGGACCTCATGCACGGCGACCGGACGCCGCCACGCGACGCGACCGGCATCGCACTCGCTTTTGAGCACGTCGATGATGGTCTCGCTGGAGTCGTCGCAGAAGAGCTGGCCCTTGTGCTTCTCGTGCCACTTCACGCGGTATTGCTTGAGCAGCGCGAGAAAATCGCGCGGCGTGTAGCGGGCGAGCGCGGAGCGGCAAAAATGCGGATTCGCCGACAGAAAATTGGCCGGCTGCGCGTTGATGTTCGTGAAGTTGCAGCGCCCGCCGCCGGAGATGCGGATTTTTTCGGCGAGACGCTCTGCGTGGTCGATGAGGACGACGCGGCGTCCGGATTGAGCGGCCACGGCCGCGCACATCATGCCGGCCGCGCCCGCGCCGATGACGGCGATATCGAAGGATTCCATGGCGCGCATTTTACCTTCGACACGCGCGATCACGCCCGCTGCTATACTTTTCTGTTCCTCTAACGCATTGAATCCATGCTAGTTCTAGGCATCGAAAGCTCCTGCGACGAAACCGGCCTCGCACTCTACGACACCGAGCGCGGCCTGCTTTCGCACGCCCTTCATTCGCAGATCGCGATGCATCGCGATTACGGCGGCGTCGTGCCCGAACTGGCTTCGCGCGATCACATCCGCCGCGCGCTGCCGCTGCTGGAGGAAGTGCTCGACAAGTCCGGCGCACAGCGCGGCGACATCGACGCCATCGCGTTCACGCAAGGGCCGGGGCTCGCGGGGGCGCTGCTCGTCGGCGCGAGCATCGCGAATGCGCTGGCGATGGCGTGGGACAAGCCGACCGTCGGCATCCATCATCTGGAAGGGCATTTGCTGTCGCCGCTGCTCGTCGACGCGCCGCCGCCCTTTCCGTTCGTCGCGCTGCTCGTGTCCGGCGGACACACGCAGTTGATGCGCGTGACCGATGTCGGCGTCTACGAGACGCTCGGCGAAACACTCGACGACGCCGCCGGCGAAGCCTTCGACAAGACCGCGAAGCTGCTCGGCCTCGGCTATCCGGGCGGGCCGGAAGTGTCGCGGCTCGCGGAATTCGGCACGTCCGGCGCGGTCGCGCTGCCGCGTCCGATGCTCCATTCCGGCGATCTCGATTTCAGCTTCAGCGGCCTGAAAACCGCCGTGCTCACGCACAGCCGCAAGCTCGGCAACAACGTCTGCGAGCAGGCCAAGGCCGATCTCGCGCGCGGTTTCGTCGATGCGGCCGTGGACGTGCTCGTCGCTAAATCGCTCGCCGCGCTGAAGAAAACGGGGTTGAAGCGGCTCGTCGTGGCGGGCGGCGTCGGCGCGAACCGGCAGTTGCGCGAGGCGCTGTCGGCGGCGGCGAAAAAGCGCCGCTTCGACGTGCATTACCCCGACCTTTCGCTGTGCACCGACAACGGCGCGATGATCGCGCTCGCGGGCGCGCTGCGCCTGTCGCGCTGGCCGGAGCAGGCCGTGCGCGACTACGCGTTCACCGTGAAGCCGCGCTGGGATCTCACGTCGCTCGCGCGCGCCTGAGCCACTTTATCGAGGCGGATTGAACGGCTGCACGATCGCCTTGAAGACGGGCAGCGTTTCGCAGCGATCGCTATGGCCGATGAGCGTCGGCCAGCGCGTCGAGCTGAAAATTTCCGGATGCGCCTCGCGCGCGAAGCGCAGCGCGCAGGCCACGGCGATATCGGCGTGGCCGATTGCATCGCCGAACCAGTAAGGCGTCGCGCGCGCAGCGCGGTCCGCTTCCAGCGCATTCAACACACGCTCGACCTGCCCCGTGCAGCGATCGAGCCACGCCTGCGATTTCTCCTTGTGCAGCACGCGTTCGTAGACGAGCGCGACGGCCTTGTCGGCGAGACCGGTCGCGAGCGCGCAGACCTTCAGCGCCTGACGTCGCTCCGGCCCGCCCGATGGAATCAAAGCGCGCGCATCGCCCGCCTCTGCGTCGAGATAGTCGAGGATCATCGTGCTTTCGATGAGCGTATCGCCGGAATCGAGCACGAGCGTCGGCACGCGGCACAGCGGGTTGTACGGCGCGATCTTGTCGGCGTCGCCGAACACCGACCACGGGCGATGCTCGAACGCCATGTCGTAGAGCTTCAGCGCGATGCCGACGCGCCGCACGAACGGGGAATCGTATTGGCCGATGAGAATCAAGATGCGCTCCGCGTGGTGGTGATGACGTGGACGGCCAGTTTAAGCGCGCGCGGGCCTCGGAAACAACGGCCACGCGAGCGACGCGCACACGCCCGCCCCGAGCCAGACCATCGGCCAGGAACCGATCGCGAGCACGTGCGGAATGGCGAGCGGCGTCACGAAAAAGCCGACGAAGACCGCCGTGTTCGCCATGCCGAGCGCGGTGCCCGCGCGTTCGGTGCCCGCGAGCGTCGCCAGTTCCGTGTACGCGACGCCGTGCCATGCCGACACGCAGACGCCCGCGAGAATCAGCATCGCCGCGAGCAAAACGGGCCAATGGACCGCGCCGAGCGCCGTCGCGATACCGAGCACGACGAACGACGCGCACGCGACGATCGTCGATACGCGCAGGTACGTGCGGCGGTTGCGGTGCCGGTCGGTGTGGCGGCCGCTCCAGACGCGCATCGCGATCGCACCGATCTGGAGCGTGGCCATCGTCGCGCTGATCGCGGTCAGGCCGAAGTGCGCGGCGTCGTGCATGAAGATCGTCGCGAAACTCAGCACCGCGAACTGCGGCACGCACAAGATGCCGATGCCCAGCACGACGCGCCAGACCAGCGCGTTTTTCAGCGGCGCGGCGCCTGCGCTCCGAATCGCCCGATGAACGGCTTCAGCCGGCTCGTGAAGCCAGCGCCAGGCGAAAATGCCGGACAGCGCGCACATCGCGGCCAGCGCGCCGAATACCGCCCCGAAACCATGCGACGACGCGAGCCACGGCAGCAACGCCGCGCCGATGCCGCCGCCGAGCGGCACAGCCGTCTGGCGAATGCTCATCGCGAGGCCGCGCTCGCCTTCGCCGAACCACGCCATCACCGCGCGTCCGCTCGACCCGTTGACGCGGCCGCCGAGCAGGCCCAGCGCGCACATCGCGAAGACGAGCCAGCCGAAGCTCGCCGTCGCGGGCGTCGCGAACAAAGTCATCGCGACGAGCACCGCGGCCGTCGAAAAAAGACCGGTCAGCAGGACGGGACGGTCGCCCCACTTGTCGGTGAGAACGCCCCACGGCAATTCGGACAGCGCGACGCCCAAGCCTAGGGCGCCCAGCACGACGCCCAGTTGCCCGTTGCTCAGATGGTAGGCGCCGCGCACCCAGACGGCGGTCGTCGGAAAGCCCGTCGCCGCCGCCGACACGCTCGCGTTCGCCGCGACGCCCACGCCGAGCACTTTCCAGCGGTGTCCATCGCCGAGTGCGGTTTTGGGGTTCAAAGCGAGAGAAATGGCCATGTCGCAGTCCATCGAAAAGTTGACTGGGGCCAGTTTGAACGCTTAACATCATCCTGAAAATCGCAAAGTTTGCGACGGACCGTTCATCAAATCGGGACTGTCATCATGAGCCAGACAACCTTCGACCTCGCGGTGTTGCGCAGCTTCGTCGCGGGCGTGGACCTCGGGAGTTTCGCGAAAGCAGCCGATCGCGTCGGGCGTTCGACGTCCGCCGTCAGCGCCCAGATTCACAAGCTGGAAGAACAGGCGGGCACACCGCTGTTTCGCAAATCGGGACGCGGGCTCGCACTCACCGATGCCGGCGAGGTCATGCTCAACTACGCGCGGCGGCTCGTCGAGCTGAACGACGAAGCCGCGGTCGCGGTTCGCGGCGTCGATCTGGAAGGCTGGATCCGGCTCGGTCTGCAGGAAGATTTCGGCGAAGTCGTGCTGCCCGATGTGCTCGGACGCTTCGCGCGAGCGCACCCGAAAGTGCGGATCGAAGCGCGCGTCGCGCGGAATACGGAACTGCTGGAGCGCATCGGCGGCGCGCAGCTCGATCTCGCGCTCGTGTGGGGCGCGGCGGGCGTGCCGGATGAAAGTCAGGCGTCGAATCTGCCCGAGCCGATCGCCGCGCCGCCGATGCGCTGGATCGCGTCATCGACCGTTCCCTGGCATTTCGACGCCGACGAGCCCTTGCCGCTCATCGTTTTCGATCGGCCGTGTCTCTTCCACAGCGCGGCGGCGGCGGCGCTCGACCGTGCGGGCATCAAATGGCGTGTGGCGTTCACGAGCCCGAGCCTGTCCGGACTGTGGGCGGCGGCAGCGGCGGGACTCGGCGTGACGGTGCGAACGAGCTACGGCCTGCCGTCGACCGTTCGTCCGCTCGATGGCGGCGAAGGCGGTTTGCCCGCGCTGCCGTCGATTCCGCTCGCGCTGCATCGCGCGTCGGGAAAGGGCTCGCCGCTCGTCGAGCGGCTGGCGTCGCTCGTGGTGGAATCGGTGCGGGAAGCGCACGTTTCCGCGGAAACGGCGCTTGCCTAGACGTTCAGGCGTCGCGGCGCTTGTCGCGCTCGATCACGGCATACGCACTGTGATTGTGGATCGACTCGAAGTTCTCGGCTTCGAGCGTATAGGCGACGATGCGCGCGTCGGCGTTCAGGCGCGTCGCGACATCGCGCACGAGGTCCTCGACGAACTTCGGATTTTCATACGCGCGCTCGGTGACGAACTTCTCGTCCGGACGCTTCAGCAAGCCCCACAGTTCGCACGACGCCTCTTCCTCGGCGATGCGGATCAGTTCCTCGACCGGCATCTCGTCGGCCAATTCCGCCGCGATCGTGACGTGCGAGCGCTGGTTGTGCGCGCCGTACTGCGAGATTTTCTTCGAGCACGGGCACAGGCTCGTCACCGGCACGAGCACTTTGATCGACATGCGCGTGTCGCCGTCACGCCGCTCGGCGATAAACGTCACTTCGTAGTCCAGCAAGCTCTTCACGCCCGAGACCGGCGCGGTCTTCATGACGAAGTACGGCATCGTCACTTCGATACGGCCGGAGTGCGCTTCGAGCTTCGCCAGCATCAGCGAGAGCAATCCGCGCAGCGCGTGCTGATCGACCGGCAGCCGGTTCTCTTCCAGCAACGCGACGAAACGCGACATGTGCGTGCCCTTCTGTTCCGCGGGCAGATGCACGTCGAGGTTCCATACGCCGACGGTCGGCTTCAGCCCGTCTTCCGTCAGCACCGTCAGCGGATAGCGCACGCCCTTGACGCCGACGCGCTGAATCGCGATCTGACGCGTGTCGGGCGTGCTCTGGACGTCGGGCATCACGAAGGCGGGATTCATCTGATTCATTTGTTTTGTCCTTATGCGCCGCGCGTCGCGCAAGACGCGAGCGGGTCGATACGTTCAAGCGCACACGGCGCGGGACGATGCCCGCGCCGTGTGCCAAAGCGTTGATGCACGGCGCACCCCGAGCGCGCCGTTCGAGCGAAGCGTCGTCAGGCGACGCGCTTCGTCAGCTTCCCTGCGTTGGCGCTTTCGATTGCGTCGATAAAGCGCTCGCGAATCGACTTGGCGATGCCAGCCGCGTCCAGTCCGACGCTCGACAGCAGCTTGGCCGGATCGCCGTGATCGATGAACACGTCCGGCAAGCCGAGTTGCAGCACGGGCTTCACGATGGAGCTTGCAAGCAGCGCTTCGACGCACGCGGAACCCGCGCCGCCCATGATCGTGCCTTCTTCGATCGTGACGATCGCGTCGTGCGTGGCGGCGAGTTCGCGCAGCAGATCGGCGTCGACCGGTTTCACGAAGCGCATGTTGGCGACGGTCAAATCCAGTTCCTCGGCGGCGGCGAGCGACGGCGCGACCATCGTGCCGAACGCGCAAATCGCGATGCGCTTGCCCGAGCCCAGCTTTTGCGACGACTCGCGGCGAATCTCGCCCTTGCCGACCGGAATCGCGGTCATCTGCTTGACCGTCGCCACGCCGGTGCCCGCGCCGCGCGGATAGCGCACGGCCGTCGGGTTCGGCTGCTGCAGCGCCGTGTAGAGCATCTGGCGGCACTCGTTTTCGTCCGACGCGGCCATCACCGTCATGTTCGGGATGCAGCGCAGGAACGCGAGATCGTAGTTGCCCGCGTGCGTCGCGCCGTCCGCGCCGACGAGGCCCGCGCGATCGATCGCGAACACGACTGGCAGATTCTGCAGCGCGACGTCGTGGATCAGTTGGTCATACGCGCGTTGCAGGAAGGTCGAATAGATGGCGACGACCGGCTTCATGCCGTCCGCGGCCAGGCCGCCCGCGAAGGTCACCGCGTGCTGTTCGGCGATGCCGACATCGAAATAGCGGTCCGGGAAGCGCTTCTCGAACTCGACCATGCCGGAGCCTTCGCGCATCGCCGGCGTGATGCCGACCACGCGCGAGTCTTGCGCTGCGGCGTCGCACAGCCATTCGCCGAACACCTGCGTGTAAGTCTTCTTCGATGGCGCCGTCGACGGCTTGATGCCTTCAGCCGGATTGAACTTGCCCGGACCGTGATACAGCACCGGATCGGCTTCCGCGAGCTTGTAGCCCTGGCCTTTCTTCGTGACGACGTGCAGGAATTGCGGGCCGCGCAGTTCCTTGATGTTCTGCAGCGTCGGGATCAGCGAATCGAGATCGTGACCGTCGATCGGGCCGATGTAGTTGAAGCCGAACTCCTCGAATAGCGTGGCCGGGACGATCATGCCCTTCGCGTGCTCTTCGAGCTTGCGCGCGAGATCGAGCACGGGCGGCGCATGGCGCAGCACGCGTTCGACGCCCGCGCGCGCGGCGGCGTAGAAACGGCCCGACATCAGACGCGCGAGATGGCGATTCAACGCGCCGACCGGCGGCGAAATCGACATGTCGTTGTCGTTGAGGATGACGAGCAGCGGCACGTCGTCGGCGACGCCCGCGTTGTTCATCGCTTCGAAGGCCATGCCCGCGGTCATCGCGCCGTCGCCGATCACGGCGATCGAGAAGCGGTTGTCGCCCTGCAGCTTGTTGGCGATCGCCATGCCGAGCGCAGCCGAAATCGACGTGCTCGAATGCGCGGTGCCGAAGGTGTCGTATTCGGATTCGGCGCGGCGCGGGAAACCGGAGATGCCGCCGAGCTGGCGCAGCCCCGGCATCTGATCGCGGCGGCCGGTCAGGATCTTGTGCGGATACGTCTGATGACCGACGTCCCAGACGATGCGGTCATTAGGCGTATCGAACACATAGTGCAACGCGATGGTCAGCTCCACCGTGCCCAGATTGGACGACAGATGGCCGCCCGTCTGGGACACGCTATCGAGCACGTAGGCTCGCAGCTCGTCGGCCAGCGGTTGCAATTGGCGGCGATCGAGGGCGCGGAGATCGGCCGGATCGTCGATGGTTTTCAGCAAGTCGTACATCGTCGTCCCATTTTAGGAAAACTGGCGTGATTCGTTCGGTGCGATTGTTTCTTTCTTCGCACCGTGGGGTTCGTCACGCGTTCAACAATCAATTCACCCGGTTCACGACCAGGTCGGCAAGCTCGGCGAGACGCTGGCCGCGCGCGCCGAACGGCTCGATCGCGGCGTGCGCGTCGCGGCCCAGTTGCGCAGCGAGTTCGCGCGACGCATCGAGCCCGATGATCGATACGTAAGTGGGCTTGTCGTGCTGCGCGTCCTTGCCGGCGGTCTTGCCGAGCGTGGCGGAATCGGCGGTGACGTCCAGGATGTCGTCGACGACCTGGAATGCGAGACCGATCGCTGCCGCATACCGATCCAGCGACGTCAGCGCTTCCGCGCCGGGATGCGTGCCCGCGAGCGCGCCCATGCGGACCGATGCGCGCAGCAGCGCACCTGTTTTCTTGCGATGCATCGTCTCGAGCTCGGGGCGCGACAGCTTGCGGCCGACGCTTTCCAGGTCGATCGCCTGACCGCCCGCCATCCCGAGCGAGCCGCTCGCGACCGCCAGCTCGCGCACGAGCGCGGCTTGCTGGGCATCGCACAAACCGTTGCCTTCCGCCGTCAATGCGACGAACGCCTGCGATTGCAGCGCGTCACCGACGAGCAGTGCCGTCGCTTCGTCATATTGGATGTGTACGGTAGGCTTGCCGCGACGCAACGCGTCGTCATCCATGGCGGGCATATCGTCATGCACCAGCGAATAGACGTGGATCATCTCGAGTGCCGCGCTCGCCGCTTCGACGGCCTGCGCGCTCGCGCCGGTCAGCTCGCCCGCCGCGTGGACGAGCAGGGGCCGCACGCGCTTGCCGCCGCCCAGCACCGCGTAGCGCATGGCTTCGTGCAGGCGCGCCGGCGCGACGTCCGTGCCCGGAAGATAGTGTTCCAGCGCCGTCTCGACGCGATCGAGCGTCGCGCGCATCCATTGTTCGAAGGTCATAGGTCGTCGTCCCCGTCGTCGTTCGTCGCTCCGGCACCCTGCGTGGCGCGCTGCACCTCGGCGGGCAACGGTTTGAGCGTCTCGCCATCGAGAACGCGTACCTGCTGCTCAACTTTTTCGAGTTGCTGTTGGCAAAAGCCGACAAGCGCTGCGCCGCGGCGGTATGCCGCAAGCGATTCCTCGAGGCTCAGCGCGCCCTCTTCCATGCGCGCGACGAGCGATTCGAGTTCTGCCAGCGCCGCCTCGTAATTCTCGGGAAGCGGGGCGGCGTCCGCGCTCTGTGCGCTTGCGCCGGTTTGCTCGCCTGTTTCCTGGACAGCGGTCTTCGCCATGAATCGTGGATGTGCAATTGAATTTTTGGAACCAAGTCGCACATTCTACGGCAAAAGCCAAATTTTCGACCCGCATCCCGTCCACGCGGGACCGTCGAGATTGCTTTGCCGGATTCTCCGCCAATCGGGAAGGAACGTGCGATTCAAGCGCGCGGGCGCAACGATTGCGAGGAACTCTCGCGACAATTTATACCCAAATCAAGACCTTAAGCACCCCAAGGATGCGGATTTCGGTATAATCGCGGGCTCCCTAAATCGAATCTTCGATGGTTGGGTTGTTCACTGCTTTCACGTCTTAACGGGAGTGGGAATGTCCAATCTGAGCAATGCATTGCAGCTGAACGCCATTCACAGTCAGCTGCCAGTCACGGCTTACTTTGACGAAGCGCTTCTTACGCGCGAACTCGACACACTTTTCAAGCAAGGTCCACGCTACGTCGGGCACGAACTCATGGTTCCCGAAGCGGGCAACTATTTCGCGCTTCCGGGCGAAGGCGAAGGGCGCGTGCTCGTCCGCAATCAGCAGAACAATATCGAACTGCTGTCCAACGTGTGCCGCCATCGCCAGGCGATCATGCTCAATGGCCGCGGCAGCGCGGACAACATCGTCTGCCCGCTGCATCGCTGGACCTACGATCTCAACGGTCAACTGCTCGGCGCGCCGCATTTCGCGGACAAGCCTTGCCTGAACCTCGGCAAGACTTCGCTGCAGAACTGGCAAGGCCTGCTCTTCGAATCGGAGGGCCGCAACGTCGCCGCGGATCTCGCGCGGCTTGGCACCGCAAAGCACTTCGATTTTTCGGGCTTCATGTTCGATCACGTCGAAGTGCACGAGTGCAATTACAACTGGAAGACGTTCATCGAAGTCTATCTCGAGGACTATCACGTCGCGCCGTTCCATCCGGGACTCGGCAGCTTCGTGTCGTGCGACAACCTCGAGTGGGAATTCGGCGACTGGTACAGCGTCCAGACCGTGGGCGTCCACAAGAACTTGGAAAAGCCGGGCAGCCCGACGTATCGCAAGTGGCACGACGAAGTCCTGCGCTTTCGCAACGGCGCGCCGCCCGAGTTCGGTGCGATCTGGATGGTGTATTACCCCGGTCTGATGATCGAGTGGTATCCCCATGTGCTGGTCGTGTCGTGGCTGATTCCACAAGGCACGCAGAAGACGACGAACATCGTCGAGTTCTATTACCCCGAGGAAATCGCACTTTTTGAGCGTGAGTTCATCGAGGCCGAGCGCGCTGCGTATATGGAAACCGCGCGTGAGGACGACGAAATCGGCGAGCGCATGGACGCGGGCCGGCGCGCGCTGATGTCGCGCGGCGAGAATCAGGTCGGGCCGTATCAGAGCCCGATGGAATCCGGCATGCAGCACTTCCACGAGTTCTTGCGGCATCAGCTCGGCGCGATCTGATATAGGCCGTTCGGCCAGAGTTACGAAAAGGCGGGCTTTCAGGCCCGCCTTTTTGTTTAGACTAACGGTTCAAGTCTCGCACATGAGCGACGCACAGGAGCCGTCATGCCGCACACCCACTACACCACGCTCATCTCGGCGGCGAATCTCGCCGAACGGCTCGCCGCCGCGCCCGGCAGCATGCTCGTCTTCGATTGCCGCTTCGATCTGGCCGCGCCCGAATCCGGCGAAGCGGCCTATGCGCAAGGGCATATTCCCGGCGCGCACTATCTTCATCTGGATCGAGATCTGTCCGGCGTCAAGACGGGCACGAACGGGCGTCATCCGCTGCCGGAGCGCGCCGCGCTCGTCGCCAAACTGGCCAGCTTCGGCCTGAACGAGGGCCAGCAAGTAGTCGCGTACGATGCCCACGGCGGCATGTACGCCGCGCGTCTCTGGTGGCTGCTGCGCTGGCTCGGGCACGATTCCGTCGCGTTGCTCGACGGCGGCCTGCAGGCCTGGGAAGCCGCGGGCAATCCGCTCGATACCGCCGTGCCGCCGAAGACGCAGGGCACGTTCAAGGCCGGCGCGCCGCTTCAGGTGACGATCGACGCCCCGGCGATCGAGCGCAGCATCGGCACGCGCGATCATCTGCTGATCGATGCGCGCGCCGCCGATCGTTACCGCGGCGAGAATGAGACGATCGATCCCGTCGGCGGGCACATTCCCGGCGCGCTGAATCACTTTTTCAAGAACAATCTGACGGCGGAAGGCCGCTTCAAGACCGCGCACGAACTGCGCGAGGCGTTCGGTTCGCTCGTCGGCACGACGCCGGCGGACCGCGTCGTCCTGCAATGCGGCTCGGGCGTGACGGCATGCCATAACGCGCTCGCGATGGAGATCGCCGGCCTGCACGGCGCGGCGCTCTATCCCGGCTCGTGGAGCGAGTGGAGCGCCGATCCGGGCCGGCCCGTCGCGACCGGCCCGAATCCGTGAACGCCGTTATTTGACGCCGTGCTCGCGGAACCACGCGAGCGCGCGCTTCCATCCGTCCTCGGCGTCGGCTTTGCGATAGCTCGGCCGATAATCCGCGAAGAACGCATGCGGCGCGTCGTCGTACACGACGAACTGCGAGTCTTTCGCGGGCGGCGGGTCGTTCGCGAGCGCCTGTTTCATCTGCTCGATCGTATCCTGCGGGATGCTCTGATCCTGCCGGCCATATAGGCCGAGCACAGGCACTTTGAGCTGGCTCGCGAGGTCGATCGGATTGGCCGGCGTGTTCTCGGTCTTGTTGCCGACGAGCCGTCCGTACCACGCCACGGCCGCCTTCACATTGGGATTGTGCTCGGCATAGAGCCAGGTGATGCGCCCGCCCCAGCAAAACCCGGTAATGCCGACGCGCTTCGGATCGCCGCCATGCTCGCCCGCCCATTTGACCGTCTGATCGATGTCGGAGATCACTTGTGCATCGGGCACTTTCGACACGAGTTGTTCGTTGAGCTGCTGCATCGACTTGTAGGCCGATGCATCGCCCTGACGCGTGTAGAGATCCGGCGCGATGGCGAGATAACCCTGCTTGGCGAAGCGCCGGCAGACGTCGGCGATATGCTCGTGCACGCCGAAAATCTCGTGAATCACGATGATGACCGGCAAATGCGTCTTGCCTTTGGGCTGCGCGCGGTACGCCGGCACGAGCGTGCCATCCGCGCCGCGTATGCCGATGGCGCCGGCTTCCAGCCCATCGTTGTCGGTGTGAACGGTTTGCGCGGACACCGGCAGCACGGCGGCCGCGAAGCCGGTGCCGAAGGTCGCCTTGATGAAATTGCGTCGGTTGAACGGGACATGCGGAATGAGGCTGTCGACTTCAGGGTCTAGCATACGAAGCTCCCGCGGCAATGCCGTCGCGGCGCGTACTCGATCGCGCGACGGCGAGGATCGTTGAAATCCGCGCGACGCGATCAAGGCGTCACGACGCGCGGCGCTGCACGACGATGAACGCGCGTTATGCATTAAGCGCGCCGCTCATTCTAAACAGCTTTAAACGAACGGCGCAGCGGATCTATTCCGTCAGTGCAGCTTGACACGCGGGGCGGTGGAACGGCGCAGCCAGTGCGCGACAGTATCGAGCACCATGCGCGCATAGCCGTGCAGCGCGGCCACATGCAGGCGATACAGCGACATGTACATGAAGCGCGCGAAGAGGCCTTCGATCAGCATGTTGCCGCCGATCAACCCGCCCATCAGATTGCCGACCGCGCTGTAATGGCCGAGCGACACCAGCGAGCCGAAATCGCGATACGTGTACTCGGGCAACGGCTTGCCCTGCAACATCCGCTCGAACGACTTGAAAAGGAAGCTCGCCTGCTGATGCGCGGCCTGCGCGCGCGGCGGAACGTTGCGCTCGTTGCCGGGCCACGGACACGCGGCGCAATCGCCGAGCGCGAAGACGTTCTCGTCGGTTTCGGTTTGCAGCGTGCGGCGCACGACGAGCTGGCCGAGACGATTGGTCGGAAGTCCGTCGAGATTGTTGAGAATCGCGGGCGCCTTGATGCCCGCCGCCCAGACTGTGAGATCCGCGCGAATCGTCTTGCCGCTCGCCGTGCGGATCGTGTCGCGCGAGACCTGCGCGACGGTTTCGCCCGTCATCAGCTTTACGCCGAGCTTCATCAGCAGTTCCGCCGTCGCGCTGGACACGCGTTCCTGCAATGCGGGCAGAATGCGTGGCCCGGCCTCGATCAGCACGATGCCGATATCGTGCTTCGGATCGAGCTTGTGCAAGCCGTATGCGGAAAGCACTTGCGCGGTATTGCGCAATTCCGCCGACAATTCGACGCCCGTCGCGCCCGCGCCGACGATCGCCACCTGAATGCGCGGCACGGGATCGACGCCGGGCTCTTCGTCGACTTCGTCCACGCCCGCCGCGACGGGTTCCGGTGCGAAATGCTCCGCGCGCATGCAGGCCGCGATCAGGCGCTTGCGGAAGAGCTCCGCCTGACCGACGGTATCGAGCGCGATCGAATTCTGCTGCGCGCCTTCGACGCCGAAGAAATGCGTCGTGCTGCCGATCGCGATGACGAGCGTGTCGTACTCCAACTCGCGCTCGGGCAGCAGTTCGCCGGCTTCTTCATCGCGCAACGCGCCGATCGTGATGCGCTTCGCCGCCCGATTCAGTCCGACGAGTTCGCCCTGCTGAAACTCGAAGCCGTGCCACAGGGCTTGTGCCGCGTATTCGAGTTCCTGCGTGAAGGGATCCATGCTGCCCGCCGCGACTTCATGCAGGAGCGGTTTCCAAATATGCGTCGGGTTGCGGTCGACGAGCGTGACTTGCGCTTTCGGCGGCGTTTTGGAATCCGTCGAGCCGAAACGGTCGCCGAGACGAGTTGCGAGTTCGAGGCCGCCTGCGCCTCCGCCGATGATGATGAAGCGATGCATGGAACTCTCCCTGTGCTTTTATATTCGATCGGCCTTCGTGCTTATCTTCCTCGATTGAAACATTGTGCGGAGCTTCGGTGACAGTCACAAGCGAGTCACCAACATGTCGGACATATGCGACATCCGCGCATATGTCCTTGCACCGGGAATTTCAGTGCGCTTCTTCCCAGTTGGTGCCGACGCCCACTTCCGCGACGAGCGGCACTTTCAGCTTCGCGACGCCGCACATCAGTTCAGGTAAGCGCTTCCTGACCTCGGGCAGCGCCTCTTCGGGCACTTCGAGCACGAGTTCGTCGTGCACCTGCATGATCATCTTCGCGCCGATGCCCGACGCTTCGAGCCAGTCCTGCACCGCGATCATCGAGAGCTTGATGAGATCGGCGGCGGTGCCCTGCATCGGCGCGTTGATCGCCGCGCGCTCCGCCGCCTGACGGCGCGGCCCGCTGCCGCCATTGATCTCGGGCAGCCACAGACGCCGGCCGAACACAGTTTCGACGAAGCCGTTCGCCTTCGCGATCACGCGCGTATTTTCCATGTACGCGGCAACGCCGGGATAACGCGCGAAATAGCGGTCGATATAAAGCTTCGCCGCATCGCGCGTGATGCCGAGATTCGACGCGAGCCCGAACGAGCTCATGCCATAGATCAGGCCGAAGTTGATGACCTTCGCGATGCGGCGCTGATCGTTGTCGACTTCGAGCGGCGTGACGCCGAACACTTCCGACGCCGTCGCGCGGTGCACGTCTTCGCCTTCCCTGAACGCGCGCATCAGCGATTCGTCGCCGGAAATGTGCGCCATGATGCGCAGCTCGATCTGCGAGTAATCCGCCGATACGATCTGGCAGCCCGGCGATGCGATGAACGCTTCGCGAATGCGCCGCCCTTCGCCCGTTCGCACCGGAATGTTCTGCAAGTTCGGCTCGTTCGACGACAAACGCCCCGTCACCGCGACGGCCTGCGCATAGTTCGTATGCACGCGTCCCGTCGATGCGTTGACCATGCGCGGCAGCTTGTCCGTGTAAGTGGACTTGAGCTTGGACAGCCCGCGATGCTCGAGCAGCACCTTCGGCAGCGGATAGTCTTCGGCGAGCTTCTGCAGCACTTCTTCATCGGTGGAAGGCGCGCCGCTCGGCGTTTTCTTCACGACCGGCAATTGCAGCTTCTCGAAGAAGATCTGGCCGATTTGCTTCGGCGAGCCGAGATTGAACTCGCCGCCCGCGAATTCGTACGCCTGCGCCTGCAAATCGATGAGCCGCTTCGCAATCTCGTTGCTCTGCGCTTCGAGCCGTTCGCGATCGATCAGGACTCCGTTTCGTTCCATCTTGCGCAGCACGCGCGAAGTCGGCATTTCGATGTCGCGATACACGCGCAACAAGCCTTCCTCCTGCGCCACTTGCGGATAGAGCGCCTGATGCAGACGCAACGTGATATCGGCGTCTTCGGCCGCATACGCGGAGGCTTTGTCGAGCGGCACTTCATCGAAGCCGATCTGCGATGCGCCCTTACCCGCGACGTCTTCGTACTTGATCGTCTTCACGCCGAGATGACGCAATGCGAGGTTGTCCATGTCGTGCGGACGATGCGATTCCAGCACGTACGATTGCAGCAGCGTGTCGTGCTCGACGCCGCGCATTTCGATGCCGTAATTGGCGAGCACCTGCTCGTCGTACTTCAGATGCTGGCCGACCTTTTTCTTCGATGCATCTTCGAGCCACGGCTTGAGTTTCGCGAGCACTTCGTCGCGCGGCAGTTGCTCGGGCGCGTCCGGCCCGCGATGCGCGACCGGAATGTACGCCGCATGCCCCGGCTCGACAGAGAACGACATGCCGACGATCTGCGCGGTCATCGGATCGAGCGACGTGGTTTCGCTATCGAACGATGTGAGCTCCGCTTCATTGATGCGCTCGAGCCACGCATCGAACTGCTCCCATGTCTGCACCGTCTCGTAGTGATGCACGATTTCGGTGACTTCGGCGGGCGGCGTATCGGTCGGGCCTTCGACGGCATCGGCGATTTCGACTTCGCGCAGCCACGTCTTGAAGCCGTGACGCAGGAACACGTCGCGCAGTTCGTCGCGCGACTCGGGACGCGATTGAAGCGTCGCATCGATCGATTCGATTTGCGATGTGAGGTCGCACTCCGTGTGCACGGTAACGAGCTTTCGCGCCATCGGCAGGAAGTCCAGAGCCTTGCGCAGATTGTCTCCTACCGCACCCTTGATCTCGTTCGCATGCTCTACGATGCCATCAAGGGTTTCGTATTGCGTGAGCCATTTGATCGCTGTCTTGGGACCGCATTTTTCGACCCCCGGCACGTTGTCGACGGTATCGCCGATGAGCGACAGATAGTCGACGATGCGCTCCGGTGGCACGCCGAACTTCGTGAGCACGCCGGCGCGGTCGAGCGTTTCGTTGGTCATCGTATTGATGAGGGTGACATGATCCGTCACGAGTTGAGCCAGATCCTTGTCGCCCGTCGACACGATCACCTTCATGCCGCGCTTTTCGGCTTCGACCGCGAGCGTGCCGATGACGTCGTCCGCCTCGACGCGCTCGATCATCACGAGCGGCCAGCCGAGCGCGCGCACGGCGACGTGGATCGGCTCGATCTGCTTCGCGAGGTCTTCGGGCATCGAAGGGCGGTTGGCCTTGTAGTCGGCGTACCAGTCGTCGCGGAAAGTCTTGCCTTTGGCATCAAATACGCACGCGCTATACTCTGCATTGATTTCGCGCCGCAAGCGCCGCAGCATGTTGATCATTCCATACAGAGCGCCGGTGGGCCCGCCGTCGGGGCCTCGCAAGTCCGGCATTGCATGGTAGGCCCGGTACAAGTAACTAGAACCGTCGACCAATAGCAGGGTCTTACCTTCAAGACTTAGTTCTTCAGGCATTATGAACAAGAGAAAAGTGATTCCGAGTCTGCGATCGCTCGCAGATCAAGAGCGCGCGACGGCCAAGAAGGCTCGCGCATCGTGGCAGATGTTCACGATTATGGCAGAGTTTATCGAGGCGACCGAGTACCTCTCGGAGATCCGCCCTGCCATCAGCATCTATGGTTCGGCGCGTCTGAAACCGGAGTCGCCGTACTATCAGCTCACGATCGAAATCGCGCAGAAATTCTCCGACGCGGGCTTCGCCGTCATATCCGGCGGCGGGCCGGGCATCATGGAAGCGGCGAATAAAGGCGCGCACGCGGGCAAGTCGCCTTCGGTCGGCTTGAACATCGAGTTGCCGCACGAGCAATCGGGCAATCAGTGGCAGGACATTTCGCTCCGCTTCCGTCACTTCTTCACGCGCAAGGTCACGTTCGTGAAGAACTCGGACGCGGTCGTGGTGATGCCGGGCGGCTTCGGTACGCTGGACGAGCTCGCGGAAGTGCTCACGCTCATCCAGACGAAGAAGTCACGTCACGTTCCGATCGTCCTCGTCGGCGCGGAGTTCTGGGCCGGCCTGCTCGACTGGTTCAAGAACACGTTGCTGACCAATGGCGTCATCAGCGAAAAGGATCTCGACCTGATGCAAGTCATCGACGATCCGGATCAGGTGCTCGAAGCCGTGTTGCGCTTCTATGAAGATCGCGAGGAATCGGTCGAACAGCCGGCTGAGAGCAAGTCGGATGAGGATCGGATGTTCTATCTTTAATCGAGACTCGATGCGAGCGGTTTCATGAACCGCTCGCATCGTCTCACGCAGAAGGCATCATTGAAACGCCACTTCCGCGAAGCTGCGCAACTTCCGCGAATGCAGCTTCGACAACCCATTCTCGCGCAGCAGTTCCATCGCCTTGACGCCGATTTGCAAGTGCTGATCCACCTGCGCGCGATAGAACTGATCCGCCATTCCCGGCAGCTTCAATTCACCGTGCAGCGGCTTATCGGACACGCATAGCAGCGTTCCGTACGGCACGCGGAATCTGAATCCATTGGCCGCAATCGTCGCACTCTCCATATCGAGCGCCACCGCGCGGCTTTGCGACAAACGCCGCACCGGCTCGCGATGATCGCGCAACTCCCAGTTGCGGTTATCGACGCTCGCGACGGTGCCCGTACGCATCACGCGCTTCAGTTCGACGCCTTCGAGCTGCGTCACCTGCGCCACCGCGCGCTCCAGCGCAACCTGCACTTCCGCGAGCGCAGGCACCGGCACCCAAAGCGGCAGATCGTCATCGAGAACGTGATCCTCGCGCACATAGCCGTGCGCCAGCACGTAATCGCCGAGACGCTGCGTATTGCGCAGCCCCGCGCAATGTCCGAGCATGATCCACGCATGTGGACGCAGCACCGCGATGTGATCCGTGATCGTCTTCGCGTTCGACGGCCCCACGCCGATGTTCACCATCGTGATGCCGCTGCCGTCCGCGCGTTTCAGGTGATACGCGGGCATCTGCGGCAGACGCGCGGGCTGCGCGCCTTCCTCCGGCTGCTCGCCGAGATTCGCGTTGTACGTGACGACATCGCCCGGTTCGACGAACGATGAATACGCGCTGCGATACGCGCGCGTTTCCTCGTCGTCGGCGCGCGACATCATCGTGCGGCCGAGCTTCACGAACTCGTCGATATAGAACTGGTAGTTCGTGTACAGCACGTAATTCTGGAAGTGCGTGGGCGACGTGGCCGTGTAATGCCTCAGCCGATGCAGCGAGAAATCGACGCGCGCGGCCGTGAAGAGCGCAAGCGGGTGCGGCTCGCCCGGCCCCGGCTCGTACGTGCCGTTGACGATCCGATCGTCGAGCAGCGCGAGGTCGGGCGTATCGAAGATATTGCGCATCGCGAGCAGCCGGTCGCGATCGAGATCGCCTTCGAGATGGATGCCTTCCGCGAACGCGAAGTGAATCGGAATGGGATGCGCCGACACACCGACTTCGAGCCCGACGTGATGGTTCTTCGTCAGCAGTCGCAATTGCTCGCGATAGTAATCGCCGAAAAGATCGGGACGCGTCAGCGTCGTTTCGTAGATGCCCGGCCCCGCCACGAAGCCATATGAGCGCCGCGAATCGATCTGCGAGTTGAGCTCGGTACGCACGCGCACGAACGGATAGCACGCGCGCACGCGATGCGTGAACTGCTCGTTGCGGCGATAGCGCGCGAATGCATCGCGCAGAAATGCGGTATTCGCTTCATAGATCGCCGACAGACGCGCGACCGCCGCAGCGGGATCTTCGAAGGATTCGGTCGGAAAATCGTTGGCAGGCGTGCCCTGCGTGCTTTGAGTCCGGTCGTTTGTCATGATCTTGTGTCTTTCTTCGATGCCCTCGTAATGAATCGACATTAACACGGAAGAATGTGCGGACCATGAAGTCCCTCCTCACGTGAGTGCGTGCGATCACACCTCGCAACACGTTTTTGACGTTCGAAGTCAAATTTCGCGAAAGCGGCGCAAAATAAGGCGTTGGCTGCGCGCGCGCCGCTCAGTCAGCAACCGTTTTGTTAGAATCCGGCCATCGCCTGGAGAACCATCATGAAGCCGCACCTTTGCGCCGCCGCCGCGGCAGTCCTCGCCGCAGCAAGCTTCGGCGCATTCGCGCAGCCGGCGCAGCAAGCCGCGAACGCAGAACCCCAACCGGCGGTGCAGAAAATGTCGCCGGAAGAAGCGGCGGGCCTGCCCGATCTGAAATCCATCAACCGTCCGCCCGCGAACGTCAGCTCGAAAGTCGAGATTTCGCCGCCGCGCACACCGAGCTATCACGAGCTGAGCACCAACGGCACCGAGATCACCGAATTCCGCGACAAGGGCAAGCCCGTCGAAATCGACGTGCGTTCCAATTTCGGCACGCGCTATCAGATGAGCGCGCCCGCCGACACGTCGCCGCAAGTGCGCGACAACGGCAAGGCCAGTACGCGCCTGCCGTCGATCAACCTGCATTACTGATCACTTAAAGATGGCTTCGGACCCGCTCTTTCCGGGCGGGTCGCGGCACCGTGGCTGCATGCCCGGCGCCACCGTTCACCGGCCTCTTCCTGGCCGTCCAACCTGACCGACGTTTCCCGCATGGCCGTCTTCACTCCCGTCACCAACGCCGACCTCGGCGACTGGCTGCAAGACTACGATCTCGGCGATGTCGTCGAATTTCGCGGCATCCAGTCGGGCATCGAGAACAGCAATTTCTTTCTCACGACGACGCACGGCGAGTACGTGCTCACGATCTTCGAGAATCTCACGGCAACGCAACTGCCGTTCTATCTCGATCTGATGCGCCATCTGGCTTCGCATCGCGTGCCCGTGCCCGATCCGATGCCGCGCCGCGACGGCTCGCTCTTCGGCATGCTGCATGGCAAGCCCGCGTCGATCGTGACGAAGCTCGAAGGCGCGCCCGAACTCGCGCCGACGTCCGCGCATTGCATCGAAGTGGGGCAGATGCTCGCACGCATGCATCTCGCGGGGCGCGACTTTGCGCAGCATCAACCGAATCTGCGCAGCCTTTCATGGTGGCAGCAGAAGGCGCCGTCGATCGCCGAATTTTTAAGCGGCGAGCAGCGGGCATTGTTCGAAGACGAACTCGCGCATCAGGCTGAATTTTTCGGCTCGGCGGATTACGCGTCGCTGCCGGAAGGCCCGTGCCATTGCGACCTGTTCCGCGACAACGTGCTGTTCGCGCACGGCCGCGAGCACGCGCGCCTCGGCGGTTTCTTCGACTTCTACTTCGCGGGCGTCGACAAGTGGCTGTTCGATGTCGCCGTAACGGTCAACGACTGGTGCATCGATCTCGCCACCGGCGTGCTCGATCCCGCGCGCGTCGATGCGATGCTGCGCGCCTATCAGACGGTGCGTCCGTTCACGCCCGCCGAAGAGCGTCACTGGAACGACATGCTGCGCGCCGGCGCGATGCGCTTCTGGGTCTCGCGCCTTTTCGACTTTCATCGCCCGCGCGAAGCGCAAATGCTCAAAGCGCACGATCCCGGCCATTTCGAACGCATTCTGCGCGAACGCGTCAAAGCCGCTTCTCCCGCCAATCGATAACCAGCAACATGCGACTGATCGAAGTTCCGGCCAAGACCGGCTACGTGTGGTTCCGTCAGGGCATCTGGCTGTTCCGCCGCAACCCGTTTGCCTTCCTCACGGTGTTCTTCGCGTATCTGTTCGTGATGACGCTGATCTCCCGTGTGCCGCTCGTCGGCCCGTTGCTGCCGCTGCTGTTCATTCCGGGGGTCGCGGTCGGCTTCATGGCGGCGTGCCGCAACACGATCGCGGGCAAGCCCGTCTGGCCGACCATTCTCGTCGACGGATTCCGCTCGTACGGCAGCGTCGTCGCGCGCAGGCTGCTCGCGCTGGGCGCGCTGTACATCGTCGCGATGATGGTCATCTTCATGGCGTCGGCGCTCGTGGATGGCGGCACGCTGCTCAGCATCATGATGGGCGACGGCCCGAGCGGCGATCCGGAAACGGTTGCCGCGAGCTTCAGTCCGCTCGCGGTGCTCGTCGCGATGGCGTGCTATGTCCCGATCGCGATGCTGTTCTGGTTCGCGCCGATCCTCGTCGCGTGGCACGACGTGCCGCCCGCGAAGGCGCTGTTCTTCAGCCTCGTCTCGTGCTGGCGCAATCGCGGCGCGTTCATTTTTTACGGCGTGCTGTGGATCGTGATCGCGCTCGCGGTCTCGTTCGGCCTGACCACGCTGATGCAGGCGCTCGGCGTGGGACAGGAAATGGCGCTCGCGGTGCTGATGCCGGCATCGATCATCGTCACGACCGCGCTGTATTGCTCGTTTTACGCGACTTATCGCGGCTGTTTCGGCGTGCAGTCCCCCGATTCGCCGGACATTCCCGACGCACCGGGCACGCCCAAGGCTTGACCGGATGCCGCGCTCTTCGAACGGGCGCGGCGATGATTCGTGCGCGAAGCATTGCACGTACACTAGCGAGATCGGCCATCCCGGCCTTTCGCCGCGCCTCTGTCATGACCTCGTCAAACGCTTTGCCTGAGTTTCCGCTCGAACTCGATCAGCAGTTGTGCTTCGCGCTCTATTCGACTTCGCTCGCGATGACGAAGGCGTACAAGCCGCTGCTGGAGAAGCTCGGGCTGACGTATCCGCAATACCTGGCGATGCTCGTGCTTTGGGAATCCGACGACCTCACGGTCAAGGAAATCGCCGCGCGTCTCTCGCTCGATTCCGCGACGATGACACCGCTTCTCAAGCGTCTCGAAGCGCAGGGCTATGTCGAGCGCGTGCGCGGCGTGGAAGACGAGCGCCAGGTTCACATCCGACTGACCGACGCCGGCGCCGCGCTGAAACAAGCCGCCCGCGCGATTCCCAGCGAAATCTACTGCGCCTCCGGTTCGGACATCGACGCGATGCTGCGTCTGCGCAACGATCTGGTGCGGCTGCGCGCCTCCCTCGGCGAGTACATCGACGACTGATCCGAACCGATAGCGACACGCTAACGGCCCCATCGTCGAATTTTAATTTGCACACTAATTAATAGCGCGATATATTTACGCCGTGGTGAACGCAACATTGATCTGACAACCGAAACATAAGGAGAGAAACGATGAGCATCCTGTACAAGGCGACGGCAACCAGCACCGGCGGACGCGATGGCCGCGCCATTTCCTCGGACGAGCAATTGAATGTGAAGTTGAGCGCGCCGAAGGAACTGGGCGGAACGGGCGCACCGGGTACGAATCCCGAGCAATTGTTCGCTGCGGGCTATTCCGCCTGCTTTCTCTCAGCGATGAAGTTCGTCGCGGGTCAGCAAAAGCGCGCAGTGCCGGCCGATACAAGCGTCACGGCGGACGTGGGCGTCGGTCCCAACGATGCAGGCGGATTCAAGCTCGATATCGAGCTGCGCGTGTCGCTGCCGGGGCTCGACGCGCCCGACGCTCAGGCATTGGTCGATGCAGCACACAAGGTTTGCCCGTACTCGAACGCGACACGCAACAACGTGGATGTGCGCGTGAAGCTCGTCTGAGACGACGCGAGCGGAAACAAAAATGCCGGCCTAAAAGGCCGGCATGTTCCAGAACCGTCGAAGGCAGAGCTTAGTTGGACATCCACGCCGGGTGACGCGCGGTAGCACGCTGATCCAGCTTCTTCATACGATATTCGAGATCGTAGATGTCCGTGGCTTCGGCGAGATAAGCGTCGTCGCGCGCGCGATCGCGTTCATCGGCGGATTTGGTCAGAAACAGGAAAATGCGGCTAAGCAGGAACATGGTGGGCCTCGCTTGGATACTGGGGTTACTACCTATGAATCGGATTATAGGGTAATCCCTGATCCAACGCCAGCCCTAATCGCTAGAACGCTGATACTAAAGACTAAATTGCAACACCTGCAACACGGCACGCCGGGCTTCAGGCGACGTACGCATCGCGCGCGGCCTCGCTCGGACGCCGCTGATGCTTGAAAAACTCCCACATCACCGCTGAAGAATCTGGTCCTTTGGACGAGTGGAAAGCGACGGTATCGTCGCCGCCGGCCCATGAATGGCCCAGGCCGCGCACGATCGACGTCTTCACCACACGTCGGCCGTTCTTGAAATAGTCCGTCACGACACCATCCGGATGCGCTTCCTCGCGCGCCTCGCCCGCGCGGCGATTGCCTGCGGCGTCGATGAAGCCGTTCAGCCGCAGGAACTGCTTGGCGAGCTGCTCGGCGTTCGCGGCCGCGACCACCGAATCCAGTTCTCCGTGCACGATGATCGCCGGCATGCCCGGATAATCGCGAACGTCGACAGCCGCGTCGATGAGCGTGACGGGATCGCTGCGCGCGCCGCGGCGCATGACGTCCATCGCGCCGATGGCCGAACGCGCCTCGCCGAACACCACGCCCGAGTGCAGGCCGACGGCCGCGAACACGTGCGGATAACGCACGGCGAGCAGCGCCGCGAGTCCCGCACCGGCGGACATGCCCGCAAGATAGACGCGCTCCGGATCCAGATCGTGCTGCTCGACCATCGCGTTCACCAGCGAGACGACGGACGCAGCTTCGCCACCGCCGGCGCTACCGGAATCGTCATACCAGCGCCAACAGCGATGCGCGTGATCGTGCTTCGATTGCTCCGGATACAGCACCGCGAATCCGTATCGATCGGCAAGCAGATTGATGCGCGTGCCTTGCGCGAATTCGTCGGCGTTCTGCTTGCAACCGTGCAGCATGACCACGAGCGGAACCGGCTCGGACCCGGCTTTCGGCGGCAGATAAAGCGCGTACGACATGTGATTGACGAAGCGGCCGCTCGTCGGCGGGGCCGAATGATACGAGCGCGCCCACTTCCCGCGCGCCCACGCCGACGCGCGCGGACGCACACGCGATTCGCGCGGCGCGGGACGCGCGCTGGCGCGGGGCGCTGTTGCCGCCTTCGCAGACGCCCCCGATTTCAGTTTCGACTTGACGGTTTTCGCGCGCGCGGGCTTGGCCGCCGCACGGGGCTTGGGTGTGCGGATCGCTTCGACTTGGCCGGCGACCAGGCGTCTCAAGCCGCGCAACCAGAGCTTGGTAAGGCTTTTGGACATTTCGGCTGGGTCCTCCACTTCATGCAATGGGATGGCGCGACGAAAACGCGCGCCGTGTTGTGCATTGCACAATAACATCAAAACGGCTGGATTACCTGCCTTGAGCGCACAGATCTCGGGATGAATTAACAGCAAATCGCGAAGATAGCCAAAATTAGACGATAGTTACGCGATGTAACCGTCAACTCGCTTTAAGCAATGTCGGATAATTCAGTATGTTCCCAAGCGTTATACTGGAGCGAATTTGCGGCAGCGTGTCGAAGCGCCAGCCGCCGGCAGAACGGCCCCCTCGCCGCTGCCGCACTGCAGCAACCCTTATTCCCAGAAAACCAATGACCGTAGACCTACCCGTTTCCGCCTGGATCTCCGTGACCGCGCTCGGCAGCGTCGGCGTGATGGGGCCGGTGGCCCTCATCGTCGCCGCATGGCTCGCCGTCGGCTATCGATGGAAATATTCTGTCGCGTGGCTCGCACTGCTCGGCGCGGCGAGCGGCCTCGTCGCGTTGAGCAAGATCGCGTTTATCGGCTGGGGTATCGGCGTGCGCCATCTCGACTTCACCGGCGTCAGCGGACATGCGCTGATGTCCACAGCGGTGCTGCCCGTCGCGATTTTCGTCGCGCTGTTGCCCGCGCGCGGCGCGTGGCGCGCCATCGGCGTCGCGCTCGGTCTGTTGCTGGGCGTATGGGTGGGCGTGTCGCGCGTCGTGCTCGACGCGCATTCGGTATCGGAAGTGGTCGCTGGTTGCGCGCTCGGCGCGGTCGTCGCGCTCGCGTTCGTGTGGTTCGCGTGGCGCGCCGAGTCCGGCAGGCTCGCGCCGGCGCCCGTCGCCGCGAGTCTCGCGGCGGTCGTCGTGGCGCTGCACGGCGTGCCCGTGCCGACGCAGCAATGGATCACGGAAATCGCGCTCGGGCTGTCGGGCCACGAGCGTCCGTATGTGCGGGCAAGCTGGAAGTCGAAGAAATTTCGCGCGCCGGAACGCCGCACTGAACTGCCGCAGGACGACCGCGCGGCCGCCTGACGCGGCCGCTGCGTTCACTGCATGATGCCTTAATCGTTCACGCCGATAATCACGCTCGACGCCTTGATCACCGCAACGGCCTTCTGACCTTGCGTCAGGCCGAGCGTGTCAGCGCTCTGGTTCGTGATGATCGCGGTGATGGTCGTGCCGCCGTCGAGCGACAGCGAAACCTCCGCGTTCACCGCGCCCTTCGTCAGACTGGCAACCGTGCCACGCAACTGGTTGCGCGCCGACAGCTTTGCGCCGGTGTCTTCCATCAGCATGACCCACGACGCCTTGATAAGCGCGAACGCATCGCTGCCTTCCTTCAGGCCCAGCGCCTGCGTGCTCTCGTGCGTGACGACCGCGACGATCGTCTGCCCGCCGGGCAAGCCGAGTTCGATTTCGTCGTTCACCGCTCCACGCGTGACCTTCGTCACCTTGCCGGCCAGTTGGTTGCGTGCGCTTGTTTTCATTCCCAATCTTCCGATCAGTTCCCAATCGTGGGCGAAGCCTTCGATGGCCGCGCCCGCCCGTTCCAGAAATTTCCGATGCTCGCGTTCGATCGCGTGATACGTGTCGATGAGACGCAACGCTGATGGCGTGAGCGTTGTGCCGCCGCCGCCCTTGCCGCCCGCCGCGCTGGTCACGAGCGGTTCGCCGGCAAGGTTGTTCATGGTGTCGACGGCGTCCCACGCGCCCTTGTAGCTCATGCCCACGGCCTTCGCCGCGGCGGTGATCGATCCCGTGTCGCGGATCGCGGCCAGAAGCGCAATGCGCGCCGCGCCCCCGAGCGTCTCCGTGCCGCTGCGCAGCCATACGGAGCCACCGAGTTCCAGCGGATCGCGCACCTTCGACGGTGCTGTTTTACTCATCTCTAGCCTCTGTGATCGTGCTGAAACAATGGGACGGATTATATCGATGCCTTCACACGCGGACGGTGCATCGAACGCAGCAGCCGCTCGCCTTCGCGCGCGTCCTTGCGCGCCGACGCCGCACCCCAGGCCCGCGCGAAACCGCGCTGATAATCGGTGGCTTCGGGGAGCGCCGCGAGCCGATCGGCGGCGACGGCTGCATCGTTTGCTTCGCCGAGCACCGTCTGCAATTCGCCGAGCAGCTTCGCCGTGTCGGTACGCGTTCTCCGCGACGTCACCGAGCGGAAGAATTCGAGCGCATATCGCAGGCGCTTCGCATGAATGCGGACGCGATGCCGCTCATGCGCTTCGAGCGACGCGAGATCGGGCGCGCGCGCGATACGCCGGTAGTCCTTGCGGATGCGTTTTTCGGCAAAGCTGACAAAGCGCATCGGCGACTCGTCTTCCTGCGATGAGAACCGCGCGAGCCATTCGACGAACGCGAGCATCAGGCGTGCATGGCGCTTCGACGCCAACGCGTCGTGCACCTTGTCGCGCGCGACGCGGCGCTTCACGTCCGCAGCGGCGATGACCGGCTGCCAGCGCGCGGCGTCGTCGTCCGATTCGGCGTAGGCAGGCAGCGTCCTGTCGGTGAAGACGTCCCAGTCGCGTGCATCGGCGAGCAGGTCGCCGAACCACTTCAGATCGGGCGCGATGCGCGCATTCCACGTGTCGTCGATATCGTCGCGAAAGAGCTTCAGCAGCGTCTTCAGCCGACGCTGCGCGACGCGCAACTGATGCACGTGCTCGTCGCCCAGACCCGCGCGCGACGCGGCCGCGTTGCCGAACCACTGCCCCGCCACCGACGCCGCGATGGCGACGAACGCTTCGCGGCGCGTCGCCGTGCGCGGCAGGTCGAGTTTCGCGGCATGCACAGGTTCCGCTTGCGATGCGTGCTCGTCGTCCGGCGCGATGAAAAACGGCGCGGCGTCGATCACCTCGCCCGCGAGCCCGAAGACGGCGTCCAGCGCGCCGTTCAGCGCGGGCGCCGCGAGCCGCAAGATCGGCGGTTCCCCTTCCGAAGTTTCGAGCGACGCGAGAATGTCCGCGCCGCCGGCATCGACGCGCCATTCGATGCGTTCGATCTCGCGCCCGGCTTCCGAGTCCGCCGCCATATCCCGATGCGCGTTCGCGAGCGGCTCGGCGAGCGCGTCGTCGGCATGCGCGAATTCGATCAGCGACGCCGCCAGATCCTCACCCGCGGGCCGCGCGAAAGTCCGATAGCGCGTGAAGCCGGGCATCGGCACGCTCTCTTTTTGCACGGCGCACAGCGTGCGCGCGCCCTCGAGCGTTTCGATCGACAACCGCCATCGCGGCGTTTTCAGCGGAATCTCGCGCGTCGTGAAGCGCGTCCGGACGGGTTCCGCGCCCGCGAATGCGGCCACGCGATGCAGCGCGTCCTCGGCTCCATCGTCCGATCGATGCGCGTGCAGCGTCACCTCGATCCACATCGTCATGAAGTCTCCCCGGGCGATCTGACGCCGCCCGTCAATTCATACGAAATGGCTGCCGTTTCCCGATTCATGAAATCGACACACGCGCCGGGAAACATGCCCATTTGAGCTTCTGAAACGCTTCTCGTCTGCTTTTTCACCTTTCCGATACGACCTCGCGCAGGACCAGCCCCAAGGACGCGTTCATGAACCAGATTGCCTTTCCTCAATCCCAGACGGGCCGCACGCTCGGACAACGCCTCGCGCTACTGCTCTTTCTGCTTGCCATCGGCGCGGGCGCGGTGTACTGCGTCCTGCATCTGCTCGAAGATCTCGCGCCGGTGCGCGAATCGTCGGCGTTTCCATACATTCTGCTCGGCGTCGCGCTCCTGATTGCGCTCGGCTTCGAATTCGTCAACGGTTTTCATGACACGGCGAATGCTGTCGCCACTGTAATTTACACGCACTCGTTGACGCCAAACTTAGCGGTAGTCTGGTCGGGAGCATGGAATTTCATCGGCGTGTTGATTTCGAGCGGCGCGGTCGCGTTCGGCATCCTGCAATTGCTGCCGGTGGAACTGATCATCGGCGTCGGCAGTTCGCAGGGCTTCGCGATGGTCTTCGCGCTCCTCATCGCGGCGATCATCTGGAATCTCGGCACCTGGGCGCTCGGCCTGCCGTCGTCGAGTTCGCATACGCTGATCGGCTCGGTGATCGGCGTCGGCCTCATGAACCAGATGTTGCACGGCACGAACGGCACGTCGGGCGTCGACTGGAGCCAGGCGATGTCCGTCGGCAAGTCGCTGCTGTTTTCGCCGCTCGTCGGCTTCATCCTCGCGGGTTTTCTGCTTTACGTGCTGAAGCTCGTCGTGCGCGTGCCCGCGCTCTACAAAGAGCCGGAGAAGAACACGCCGCCGCCGTTCTGGATCCGCTGTCTGCTGATCCTGACATGCACGGGCGTGTCGTTCGCGCACGGCTCGAACGATGGCCAGAAAGGCATGGGCCTCATCATGCTGATCCTGATCGGCACCGTGCCGACCGCCTACGCGCTGAACAAGGCCGTGACGGCGAGCGAAACGCAGACGTTCGTCGCGGTGAGCCGCAGCGCATCGGACGTATTGCAGCGCTACAGCAACGGCGCTCCGCCCGCCGCCGACGCGCGCGCCCAGGTCGAGAAATACGTGCAGACGAAGACGCTCGCGCCGGACACGATCGCGTCGCTGAAGCGCGTCGTCGACTCGATCGAAGCGCAGATCCGCCCGAGCCAAACGATGGCCGAAGTGCCGCAGGGCAACGTCCGCAACGTGCGCAACGAGATGTACATCGCGTCGGAGGCGCTGCGCATCATGGAGAAGCAGAAAGCGCCCGCCTTTTCCAAGGACGACGACGCCGTGCTCGGCAACTACAAGAAGCAGCTCGACCACGCGACGAAGTTCATCCCGACGTGGGTGAAGGTCGCCGTCGCCGTCGCGCTCGGATTGGGCACGATGGTCGGGTGGAAGCGGATCGTCGTGACGGTCGGCGAGCGCATCGGCAAGACGCATCTGACGTACGGACAAGGCGCGTCGGCGGAACTCGTCGCGATGCTGACCATCGGCGCCGCCGATGTCTACGGCTTGCCCGTCAGCACGACGCACGTGCTGTCGTCGGGCGTCGCGGGCACGATGGCCGCGAACGGCTCCGGCCTGCAATGGCGCACCGTGCGCAGCCTCGCGCTCGCGTGGATCCTGACGCTGCCGGTTTCGATCGCGCTCGCGGGCCTGCTGTTCTGGGCGTTCCGCGGCCTATTCTGAGCGGATCGCTTGCGTAAAAAGCGGCGCGCGAAGGCTTTCGCGCGCCGTGCAAGTTTTGCCCGTCCCGCCTCGTTTCGCCTCTCCTTTTCGACATTCGTCTGCGCTGGCGCACGTTCGCTCACTGCCCGCAATGCCTGATGCCGCGGGCTTTCGTCGCTACTGGCACGGCCATTGCTCGTATGCAGTCGTCGATCGCAAGACTGATCGTGCCGGCGGCCACGAACCGCCGCTCCTTCGGCGCATGACTGTCGATGACAGTTGGGAGGCTGCGCCGGACGCCGATCCGTCACGCGATCATTTGAATAAGGAGAAGTCGAAATGACGATCGGAACCATACTGCTGATCATCCTGATCCTGCTCTTGATCGGCGCCATTCCTTCCTGGCCGCACAGCCGCAGTTGGGGCTACGGGCCGAGCGGGATCGTCGGCGTCGTGCTGATCGTAGTGATCGTTCTGTTGCTGATGGGTCGGTTGTGACATCGCGCGGCTGCTGTTGGCCGCGTAAGAAAAAAGGGGCGCTCCCGGCGGGACGCCCCTTTTTGTCGATTGCGGCCGCGGTCTAGACGCGCATCACCTGGCCGTTCGGCTCGATCTTGCGCGGGATGACCGGCTCGCTCTGCTTCGGCGACGATGCCTTCGAACGCGGCGTGACCGGCGCCTGTTCGATAGCGGCTTTATCGGCGACCTGTTTCACGGACGTGGCGCTCTTGTGCTTCTTTTTGGCTGCCGTCTGCGGCGCCGCGTGCGTCTTGCTCTTGCCCTTGACGGACTGTGCTTCGGGAGGATTCCAGACTTCCGTGTAGCGCTCGGCCGCAAAAAGCGACGACGAGCCGATCAGAAGAACGACGATCAGGAATACGCGCTTCAAGTGATTCGCTCCAACGGTTAGTGGCCCGCTCTGCGCGAGAGGATGGTGTCGAGCGTCTGCTCGGATGTTTCCAGCTCGAGCAACGCGGCGTCGAGACGCTCGATCGAGCGCGCGACGGAGCGCCCGTCCCGCTCGAAATCCGGCTCGCCGCGCGTGGCGTCGAACGCCGCGTTGACCGCGCGCGTCGCGCGCATGAAACGTTCGAGCGCAGCGGCTTCGAGCGGATCGTTGCGTGGGTTCATCGGCGAGCTCCTGTTGCGGACAAGCTGTACGAATATACAGTAAGCCGACGCCGCGGCAAACAGGCGGCGCGCGTCGTGGCGAAAATGCCGAAGCGCCTCTTGACCGGCGCATGCATCGGCCTTCGGCGGCGTGCAGCGGCGTTTTGCCGCGCATCGATGCGGCGTCGCGCGCGATTAAGTCCCTCTTAATTCTGCGCCGACACACTCGTCTCGCGATCCGGCTCCGTTGCCGCCGTCCGCACCGGACGGCCGAGCCATCACCGTGAGGAACGTGCCATGCCAGCCAACACCGCCGCGCGCCGCAGCTTCGCCAATCTCGCTCCGACGATGCGCAAACAATACGCGCTCACCCTGCGCGAATGCCGTCTTTCCCTGCCGGTCGAGCCGCCGTGGGGCGCGCCTTACCGAATGGTCGAATGGGCGTCGAAGACCGACCAGCGCGTGCAGCGACGCGTCTTTCCCGCCGACTGCACGCCGTCGCAAATCGCCGATGCGCTCAAATCCCACGTACCGGGCCGCCGCTACGGCCCGACCGACGACGAAGACTGATCCGGCGCTTCGAGTCAAAAAGCGCATGGCGGGCTTGCATTAATCCAAATGTGGACTAATATTATTGCAAAGTTCCTTTGGAGACTTAACGACATGCCCAACGCCGCACGCGCCGAACATGCGTCGGCCGGCCGTCCGGTGCCGCGTCCGGCGCTGGATTCGGGTGATCTATCCGCTGCCGGTCTACGCGCCTTCTTCAATATCGCCCGCGACTGGGCGCTATCCGCCGAGGAGCAGATCACGCTGCTCGGCTCGCCGGGGCGCTCCACCTATTTCAAATGGAAGCAGGACCCCGAATCCGCCCGCCTCGCTCGCGACACGCTCGAGCGCCTTTCGCTGATTCTCGGCATCTACAAGGCGCTGCAAATCCTTCTCCCCGATCCGAAAGCCGCCGATACCTGGATCCGCCGCCCCAATGCCGCGCCGCCGTTCGGCGGGCGTCCGGCGCTCGATCGGCTGCTGGCGGGCAATATCAGCGATCTCGTCGCCGTGCGCCAATATCTCGACGCGATGCGAGGCGGCTGGGCGTGATGGGAATTGCATTCAGCAAGGACACACCGAACTGGCGCGAACAGTGGCCGCACAGTCTGCTCGACTGGTCGCCGGCGTATCGCGTGATTCCCACGCGCTTTCCTGCCGTCAATCTCTTCGATCGCGTGGCGTCGCCGCAGGATTTCGAAGCGCTCTACGCACTGGAGGCGATGACCAACGACCGCCTGCGCACCGAAATCGGCGAACTCGATCTCGTGCCCGCGGAAGAGCGCTGTTTCGGGCCGGGCTGCGGGCCGATCATGGCGGCGTTCACGCATCTGAATCCGAACGGCAGCCGTTTCTCGGACGGCAGCTACGGCGTGTTTTACTGCGGCCGCGAGCGGCAGACGGCGATCGCGGAAACGCGCTATCACTCCGGGCTTTTTCTCGCCGCGACGAACGAAGCGCCGACGCGCCAGCAGATGCGTCTCTACACAGTGCGGGCGCACGGCGATGTCGTCGATCTGCGCGGCGACGCGATCGCGCGAACGGGCCTCGATCCGCGCATCCTCGCGCCGGACGACTACGGCCCGGGCAAGGCGCTCGGACGCGCGGTGCGGGCGGCCGGTGCGCCGGGGATCGTGTATCCCTCGGTGCGCGATCCGCAGGGCGAATGCCTCGCCGCCCTGCGCACGACGATGCTGCGCGACTGCCGGCACGCGGCGTATCTCGAATACAACTGGAACGGCGAGGCGATCGACTACGTGTTCGAGCTGAATCAGGTCGGCTGAACGGGCAAACGTTTCACCTTCCCGAGCCGATCGCCACAGCCGTTTCGGTGCGCGTGCGCGAGAGCTTCTTCGACGCCGGGCGCGCCGCCTTTCTCGCCGTTTTCTTGCCGACCTGCTCGAGCGCCTGCGACGCCGCGTTCTTGCCGCTCGATTTCAGCGCACCCGCGCGCGCCTTGCGGCTCGATTCGCCGAGCAGCCGGGTCAGGCGCGCGTCGCTTGGCGTCGCGCCTTTGCGGTTCTTGCGCGCCGCCTCGCGCGTGCGGCGTTTCGCTTCCTTTTCGAGGAAGATCGCGAGCGCGGCTTCATCGGTCTTGAGACCGTGACGGCGCGACGCGGGCATCGATTCGGCGAGCTCGCCGGCTTCGAACGCCTCGATCACGGCCGGATGCACATAGCATTTGCGGCACACGGCGGGCGTATTGCGCAGCAGTTGCGCGACTTCCTTCACCGTGCCGACGACATGCTTGCGCGCCTCGGTCACCGTCTCCCATTTCAGCTTTCTCAGCGCCGCGAGCGCGAACACGCTGCCCGCCCACGTCCGGTAATCCTTCGCCGTGAAATCCGCGCCGGTGATCTCGCGCAGATATTCGTTGATGTCGGATGAAGAAACCGAATGGCGCTCGCCGTCCTCATCGAGATACTGGAAGAGATCCTGCCCCGGCAGATCCATGCAGCGCTTGACGATGCGCGCGACCCGCGCGTCGCTCACGGCGACATCGTGCTCGATGCCGCTCTTGCCGCGAAACTTGAACCGCAACGTTCCCGCCGACACTTTCAGATGCCGCTTTCTCAACGTCGTCAGTCCGTACGAGCGGTTTTCGCGCGCGTATTCCTCGCTGCCGACGCGGATCAGCGTCGTATCGAGCAGACGCACCACGGTCGCGAGCACCTTGTCGCGCGGCATGCCGTCGAGCGCCAGATCGCGCGTAACCCGCGAGCGCAGTTTCGGCAGTACCGCCGAAAACGCGAGCATGCGTTCGTACTTGTTCGCGTCGCGCGTTTCGCGCCACTGCGGGTGATAGCGATATTGCTTGCGACCGCGCGCATCGCGTCCGGTCGCCTGGAGATGGCCGCGCGAGTCGGGGCAAATCCACACATCGGTGTAAGCGGGCGGAATCGCGAGCGCGTTGATGCGGCGAATCTCGGCTTCGTCGTCGATGCGCTTGCCCTGCGTGTTGAAGTACGCGAACGCGCCGTCGATCCATTCGCGCGTATAGCCGCGCCGCGAATCGTCCACGTAGCGCAGGCCGGGCGGCAAATCATCCGGGCAGCCCTGCACGTCGGCCGTCAGGCGGTCGCCGGCGCCGCCGCCTGTCTCGTTGTTCGTTCCGATTTTCGCCACCGCGCGCCTCGCCTGATTGGTCTTCTATCGATGGCGAAGAGTCGAGCAACGTGCGTGCCGCGTTGCACCGGAGTCACGGCAGCGCGAGTTCGCGCGCGCCTTCGGACGACGCCCAGCGCTCTTTTACGGACCAGCGCTCGTCGGTGCCGGCCTGCACGATCGTGAGCCGGCCTTCGGGCGCGAACGCGCACGTATCGATGTAAATCTGCGAGCCGATCTGCTTCACCGCGCGCGTCGGCGTATGGCCGCAGTAAGTGGGCGACAGGCCGAATTGCAGCCCGGGGTCCGCGTGACCGAGCGCAAGGCTGCGGCCCCAAAGGATCTGCCCGCGGACGTCTTCGTGATAGTCGCCGGCATCGAGTTCGGCGTCGTTGCCGAAGAACTCCGCGTGCAGCACGTTGAAGCGCCGCTCGCCCTCGCCGACGATCCGCACGAGCGGCAGCGTCGAGAGCCGCGCGGCGAGCGCGGCAAGCTGATCGTCGGGGACGGTTTCAGCCCACGCGCCGCCGATCGCGTACCACGATTGACGGCGCATCGCGCCGGTCGCGACCGCGATCAGCGCATCCTCGTGATTGCCGAGCACGGGATAAAACCACGGCTTGTCGATGAGATCGATGGCCGCGAGCGAATCCGTGCCGCGATCGACCAGATCGCCGACGGAGAACAGCCTGTCCCGCGCGCCGTCGAAACCGATTTCGTGCAGAAGATAACGCAGCGCATCGACGCAGCCGTGCAGATCCCCGACCACGAAATCGCGGCCGAGATCATTGGCGGGATGCCTGCAGACGATAGGATAGGTAGGACCATTCATGCGCCGATGATAGCGCTCGTCAATGACGCCGTGTGCGGGGTGGATCGCTTTTGCAAGCAATACGCAAGCCGCGCGCACACTCGTTACAGCGGCGTTACCGGGGCGCGTCCGGTCGACGTAAAAAGTGCTGTTCCCGACCTTTTGCAACGCAGTTATTGCCCGATGACGCGAAGCCGCGCGACGGCTTTCGCATCGATCGACGCGCGTGGATCGCCGAATCGACGCGTCACGAAGTTGCTCAGAACGGCGATCTGCTCGTCGGTGAATTGCGCGTCGAATGCGGGCATCAGCGCGTGCGCATCGCGGGTCTTGCGATTCACGCCGCGCAGGATCACGAGAACGAGATTGCTCGCCGCCGCCGCGCCGCCATCACGCGCGAGCGGCGGAAACGGCTTGCTGCCCTCGCCTGTCGCGCCGTGGCAACTGGCGCACGCGGCGGCGTAAAGACGCACGCCTTCCGAATCGATCGATGTCGTGTCCGCCCGCGCCGGGTCGCTCACGCGCGCGTCTTTCGCCGCGACGGGCGGCACGGCGCGCAGATACACGATCATCGAACGCAGATCCGCGGGCGTCAGATGCTGCGTGCCAGTCGCGACGACTTCGGCCATCGGTCCGAGCGCATAGGCACGGCCGGGCGCGGCGCCCGTCGACAGAAAGCGCAGCAGTTCGTCGTCGCGCCACGCGCCGATGCCCGCGACGCGATCCGGCGTCAGATTGCCCGCCTGCCATCCCGCGACCGTCGCCCCGGCAAGCCGCTTGCTTCCCATCAGCCCGCCGATGCCGTTGCGCGGCGTGTGGCACTCGCCGCAATGCCCGAGCCCTTCGACGAGATACGCGCCGCGATTCCACTCCGCGCTCTTCGACGGATCGGGCACGAAGCGCCGCGGCGAAAACTCGAGAAGATTCCACAGCGCCATGAGCCAGCGCTGATCGAACGGAAACGCGAGCGTGTTGCGCGGCGTCGCGGACCGCACGGGCGGCACGGTCGCGAGATAGGCGCGCATCGCGAGCAGATCGGCGTCGGAAAGCAGCGTGTACGACGTGTACGGAAACGCGGGATAAAGCCGCTCGCCGTTCCTGCCGATGCCCTCGCGCATCGCGCGGATGAACTGCGCGTCGGTCCATGCGCCGATGCCCGTTTCGCGATCGCTCGTGATGTTCGGCGCGAACACGTCGCCGAACGGCGTCGGGATCGGCCTGCCGCCCGCGAACGGCCGCGCGGATTCCGAGCGGGCGGTATGGCAGCTCATGCAGCCGCCCGCGCGCACGAGATATTCGCCTTGCTCGACTCTGGTTTGCGCTTGGGCGGCGCCGGACGCGCACGCCAGCAGAACGATCAGGCACGCGAGCCGCGCCTTCATCGCAGGGACGCCTCGATCGTGCCGGCGAGCCGCAGCGACAACGCCGCGATCGTCAGCGTGCAGTTGACGGAGCCGCCCGCGGGCATCACCGCGCTCCCGGCGATGAACAGGTTCGGATGATCGTGCGCGCGGCATTCGTCATCGACGACGGAATCGTTCGGATCGCGGCCCATGATCGCCGTGCCCATGATGTGGCTGCTCGCGCCGAGCGAATCGTCGTGCTCGATTTCCGTGCCCTCGAAAATCCCGGCGATGCGCGCGAACTGCGCGTGCGTGTCGGCGGCGCTCTTGCGCACGTAATCGTCGATCGAATACGCGATTTCCGGGCGCGGCAAGCCGAGCGCGTCCTTTTGCGCCGACAGCATCACGCGATTTTCGCTCGACGGCAGTTGCTCGTGAAAGCTGCCGAACGTGAGCCTGCGCGCGCATTGCTCGCGAATCTGCCGGTCGAGCTCGCCGCCGGTCAGCCCTTTATCCAGCAGATTCCGGGTGACGGCGAGCGTCGGCGCCGCGTTCGACAGATGCAGCTTCTTCGCCGCCTGCTGCGCGCGAAACGGCCCGTCGCGGAAATCGACGATCGACGACATCTCCACTGGCCCGCGTCCCGGCCACAGCGCCTCGTTGGCGAGAAAGCTGACGCTCGCGGCGGGATGATCCATCAGATTGCGCCCGACCTGATCCGAGCCGTTGCCGATGCCCTTCGGAAACCGCGCGGACGTCGACATCAGAAGCAGCTTGGGCGTCTCGATGCCGTTCGCCGCGATGACGAAGCGCCTGCCGGTCACGCGCGTCGAGAGGCCGTTCGGGTCCTTGCAATGGATCGCGACGATCTCGCCGCGATCGTTCGCCTCGATGCGATACGCGACCGCCTGCGCGACGAGCGCCGCGCCCGCGCGTTCGGCCTTGTCGGCGTGCGACGCTGCGTGATACAGCGCGCCGATCGGACAAATCGGCATGCAATTGTTGTTGCCGCAGCACGCGGGGCGCGCGTCGTACGGACGGCTGTTGCGCGCCATCGGCTCGGGCACCACGCGATACGACTGCGCGCCGAGCGCCTCGGCGACGCGCCGGTCCATCCACGAGAGCGGCAGCGCGTCCATCGGATAAGGTGTCGAGCGCGGCGAGCCGAGATCGATGTCCGGTCCCGCGACGCCCAGATCGGCTTCGGCCTGCCCGTACCACGGTTCGAGCGTCTCGTAGGGAAACGGCCAGTCGCGCCCGACGCCGTACAGCGTTTTCACGCGAAAGTCAGAAGGCAAAAGGCGCCACGCCGCGCCGGCCCAATGCCACGTCGTCCCGCCGACGAGCCGCAGATATTGCGGCTGGTACGGCGTCGCGCCGCGATCGACGAGATAGGCGCCGGGATTCATCGGCTCGGGGCGCGGCGCGTGACGCACGAGCGGATACGGCGCGCAGAAATCGCGCTTGTCGGCGACGCGGCGAAAGTTCTCGACGATCTGCCAGCGCGCAAGACGCGGCCCGGCTTCGAGCAGAATCACAGACGCGCCCGCTTTCGCCAGCCGGTACGCGACGAGACTGCCCGCCACGCCCGAGCCGACGACCACGACGTCCGCCGAAGTGGAACCCGCCATGCGCGTGCCCTTGTCTTGAATGGCGATGCGCGGCGCTCAGGGCTTCTTCGCCCAGTCGGCCGGCTCGCCGCGGCAGTATGAGGGAACCGTGAGCATGTCGCCGACGGGATCGAACATCAGTGCGCGTTCGTACGCAACGACTTCGACATGCGGCGGCTCGCCGACGACGCCGAGATACCACGCGCGCATCACGCTGCCGACCGTCTTCGCAAGCTCGGGACGCGTGGCTTCGAGCGCGGCGGTGATGATGTCGGTGGGCGTGCCGCCGTGCGTCGCGATCCACTTGTCGAGCGCGGCGATCTTCGCGGCGAAGTCCGCATCGTGCCGGACGAGCGCCGCGTGCACGCGTTCGGCGAGAAGCGGATCGAAGTGCGTGCGGCCGGTGAGTTTCATCGACACGGCGAGAAACGCGCCGATTCCGCTCGCGGGCGGTTCCTGAGCGCGCGCCGGCACGAGCAGCGCGCACGCGCCCGCCATGATTCCCCTTCGCATCGCAAACGACGTCATCTCTGGCACTCAGCTTGTTGAAAGGCGATCGGGCAATAATCGCAGCGTCGGGCGATGCCTGCCTCACATGCGGACAAAACGAAATGAAGCCGATCTTCCCGCCCGTACTGCGCAACCGGCCGCGCGCGCTGATCGGCCTGGCTGTTGGTTGCGTCGCCGCCGCTTTGGTTCCGGCGCACGTGCGGCCGACGGCGCGCGCGCTGATCGGCTGGGACTCGGCCGTGTGGCTCTACCTCGCGCTCATCTGGGTGAAGATGGCGTCCGCGCGCCAGAGCGACGTGCAGGAACTCGCCGAGCGCGAAGACGAAAACGCCGCGACCGTGCTGATGGTCGTGAGCGTCGCGGCGATTGCGAGCATCGTGGCGATCGTCGTCGAGCTGTCGACCGCGAAGCACATGGGCGCCGGCGCGGTGCTGCATTACGTGCTCACCGGCGCGACGATGCTCGGCGCATGGTTCCTGATCCCGACGATGTTCACGCTCCACTACGCGCGGCACTACTATCAGTCGCCGGACAACGATACCGCGCTGAGATTTCCCGACCGTCATCTGAAGCCGGGTTACTGGGACTTCCTCTACTTCTCCTTCACGATCGCGGTCGCGTCGCAGACCGCCGATATCGCGCTTGCATCGACGTCGGCGCGCCGCACGGCGCTCGCGCAATCGGTGCTGTCGTTCTTCTTCAATCTCGCGGTGCTCGGGCTTTCGATCAACATCGCCGCGAGCATGGTCGGCGGCTGAAACGCCGCTGTCACGCGCGCGCCATAAGCTCGACGAACGGCTCATCGAACGCGCCGTGTAAAAACGCGGCGCGCGCCGCAGTCAGTTTTACACGCGGCACGTTCGTGCCTTTCTTGCTCTGCGGGACGTGGGCGCCGGCGGTCTCGTCGTGCCATAGGCGGAAATGAACGTGCCGCAGCGCACACACGCCACCGCTCGGTGGCACAGCGATTGCTGCATTGCGCCAGCCCAATCAGAAGAAACCCGGATCAGCACTCGCTCGCGCGGCCTCGCGCTCGTGCGTTCCGCATGCACAGGAGAGCCCATTTTGCCTTTGAACGTTCTGCTGGTCGCCTCCGAAGCCGTCCCGCTCGCCAAGACCGGCGGACTCGGCGATATGGTCAGCGCCTATGCTGCCGCGCTGCGCGAAGCCGGCGTCGATGCCACCATCCTGCTTCCCGCCTATCCGAACGCCATTGCTCAAGCAGAAGGCCTGAGCAAGATCGGCACGCTCACCGGCCTGCCCGGCGGCGACGCGGCGCTGCTGCGCGGCCGTATGCCCGATACCGGCGTGCCGGTTCTGCTGCTGCGCTGCGACACGCTCTACGCGCGCGACGGGCTTTATCAGGACGAACAGGGCCGCGACTATCAGGACAACGCGCTTCGCTTCGCGACGCTTTCCGCCGCCGCGGTGCGGATCGCGCAAGGCGTGCGCGGCGTGAAGAAGCCGGACATCGTTCATGCACACGACTGGCACACGGGCCTGACGCCGCTTCTGATGAAGCACGCGGACGTGCACGCAAAGAGCGTATTCACGATCCACAATCTCGCATTCCAGGGCAACTACGCGCTCTCGCTTGGTGCGTCGCTCGGCGTGCCGGAAAAGTGGCTCGTGCATGCGTTGAGCGACCCGAAGAGCATCGAGTTCTATGGCGCATTGAGTCTGATGAAAGCGGGCATCGTCCACGCCGATCGCGTAACGACCGTCTCCGAAACTTACGCGCGCGAAATTCTCACGCCGCGCTTCGGTCATCTGATGGAAGGCGTGCTGCAAAGCTGCGCCGACAAGCTGTCGGGCGTCGTGAACGGCATCGACGAAGAAACGTGGAATCCCGCCGCCGATCCGCTCATCGAACGCACCTATTCCTTCGACGATATGCGCGGCAAGCACGCGTGCAAGCGCGCGCTGCAACGCATGTTCGGCTTGCCCGTCGATCCGTTCGCGCCGCTGATGGCGATCGGCAGCCGCATGACCGGTCAGAAACTCGCCGATGTCGTGCTCGATGCGCTGCCGCGTCTGCTCGCGCGACATCCGCGTCTGCAGCTCGCCGTGATCGGCAAGGGCGAGGCGCATATCGAAGCCGGTTTCAGGAAGCTCGCGCAGGAATGGCCGGATCGCGTGGGCGTGCATATCGGATACGACGAACGGCGCGCCCATGCCCTGCACGCGGGCGCGGACATCCTTCTGCACGGCAGCCGCTTCGAGCCGTGCGGCCTCACGCAGATGTATGCGATGCGCTACGGCACGCTGCCGGTCGCATCGCGCGTGGGCGGCCTCGCCGACACGATCGTCGATGCGGCGCAAAACGAACTGCACGGCATGCGCGACGTGCTCCGTCCATCGGCGTGGCTGCGCGACGGCACGCATGATCTGCCTGTCGCGCCGGTCCCCGCGCCGCGCTCCTCGCACGCGCCCACCGGCTTTCTCTTCGATGGCGAACGCGCGGACGATATCGTCTACGCCGCGAGCCGCGCGCTCGACGCCTACATGCGTCCGCAAGTGTGGCGCGCGTTGCAGCGCAACGCGATGTCCTGCGATTTCGGATGGAACGAAGCCGTGACGACGATGGTCGCACTGTACGTCGGCCTGAGCGGCGCGCGTCCGAGCCGCACCGCATTGCGTGCGCGCCGCGTGGCCGATGTCATGCCGACGCCCGCACGGGCACAGGACGCGCATTCGATGGCGCGCACCGCGTGAGCGTGCCGGCGGCAGTTGCTCCATAGTAGCGACCAGGGTTCGAACCGGGCGCGGCACGCAACGTGCTGTCCCGCCCGTGCATGAGCCCGAAGGAAATCACTTGGGGACCGTGGCGCCCACCGTGATGCAAGAAGGCATTCGATGCACGGTGCATCGCGACAACGCGGCCAGGCAGGCGTCGAAATCCGGCGCCAAGGTGTAATCTGAGTTCCGCCTGAGAGTTCGCGTGATTCGTGACGCGCGGACCAGCTCTTCAGCCAGTTTGGCCCGTGAGCGTGATCGCGATTGATGCCCGCATCCCCGCCACCGCAGGACGACTCTGGAAAAGACGAACGATGGAAAACCATCAAGCTCCTCATGCGTACGCGCCGCGTATCTACTTCATCGATCCCCTGCTCGTCGGCCCGCTCGCGAACTGGCCCGCCCAGTTCGAGCACGCGGCAGGGCTCGGCTTCGATCACGTCCTGATCGGCTCGCCGTTCACGCCCGGCAGCAACGGGCATCGCGAAGCGGTCGCCGATCATCATCGCCTGCATTCCGTCTTCGAATCCGATGCGAGCGCATCCGACGGCCTGCGCCAGCTCGCCGACGCCGCGAAAAAGCACAAGCTCACGCTGCTCGTCGATATCGTGATCGACCGCGTGAGCGCCGAAGGCGGGCTTTATCAGGACAACAAGCACTGGTTTCAGCCGTTCGAAAGCGCGGATGCGCGCCTCGATCCGCGCAAGCCGCCGCGTCAGCGCGACGTCGCGTGGGCGAATTTCGCCGATGGCGAGGCCGCGCATCATCTGACCGAATGGTGGGCGCGCGAGCTGAACCTGCTCGCCGATGCGGGCGTGGGCGGGTTTCGCTTCGATGCGCCGGACGCGGTGCCCGCGCATGTGTGGCGCAGGCTCGGCGCGGCGGTGCGCGAAAAGCATCCGGAGACGCGCTGGCTCGCGTGGACCGTCGGCGTCACGCGGCATGATCTGCACGGTCTCGCCGACGCCGGTTTCGACGCCGTGTTCGCATCGACGCGCTGGTGGGACTTCAAGAGCGCGTGGCTCTTCGACGAGCACGCGGCACTGTCGCGCATCGCACCGCCCATCGCGTTTCCGGAAGATCCGTTCGGCGCGCGGCTCATCAGCGATCTCGCCGATACGAGCGACACCGCGCTCGTCGAACGCGCCTACACGCGCGCGCTCGACACCGCCGCCGCGCTCGGCACCGGCATCATGGTGCCGATGGGCTTCGAATACGGCGTCGCCCTGCCGATGTCGCCGCAATACGGCATCGCGGCGGAATACGAGCGTGCGAAGAGCGAGAAGCGCATCGATCTCACCGCGCGCATCCGGCGTGCGAACGAGTTGCAGCGCAACGTCGGCACGCTCGCGAGCGTCGGCGAACTGCGCGCGCTGACGGGGGCGGGCACGCCCTACGCGGCGCTGATTCGCGCGGATGGCGGCGATCTGCGCCATAGCAGCGACGCCGTGCTCGCCGTCATCAATCCCGATCTCGTCGCGCCCGTGCACGTCGATACGTTGCATCTGCTCGAATCGGTGCCGGGCAACTACACGCGCTTCGCGCTGATCGACGACACGATGGGCAAGCCCGAGCGCCTCGCGCCCTTCACGCTCAAGGCGGGCGAAGTGCGCCTGTATCGCGCGGAAGCCGAGCCGTTCATCCTGCTCGCGCAGCCGCAAGTGAAGCGCGGCGCGAAGGCCGCCGACAAGAAGTCCGTCGCCGAGGCGATCGCCGCGCCGCGCGTGTCGATCGAGAGCGTGACGCCTTCGGTCGATCACGGACGCTTTCCGGCGAAGCGCATCGTCGGCGAGGCGGTGGAGATTCAGGCAGCGATCTTCGCGGAAGGCCACGACAAAATCGCCGCCGCCGTGCAATGGCGCGCCGCCGATGAAACCGAGTGGCACGAAGCGCCGATGACCGCCGTGCAGCCCGCCGGCCTCGATCTGTGGAGCACGCGCATTCCGCTCGAACGCGTGGGCCGCCATGAATTCGTCGTGATGGCGTGGCGCGACGATTACGCGTCGCTCGTCGATCACATGCAGAAGAAGCTGAAGGCCGGTCAGACGGTGGAGCTCGAAGTCGAGGAAGCGAAGCATCTGTTCGCGCTGATCCTCGCCGAAGTCAAAACCTCCGACGATGCCGACAGCGACAGCGCGCCGCTCGAAGCGATCGTCAAGGAATTCACGAAGGCCGACGACGCGCGCAAGCTCGAACTCGTGCTCGCGAGCGCGACCGCGAAAGCCGTTGCAGCGGCGCGGCATCGTCCGTTCCTGTCGCGCGATCCGGTCGTGTACCGCATCGATTCGGAACGCGCCGCCGCGCGCTTCGCGAGCTGGTACGAGATCTTCCCGCGTTCCATGAGCGACGACGTGAATCGTCACGGCACGTTCATCGACGTGATCGGCAAGCTGCCGCGCATCCGCGAGATGGGCTTCGACGTGCTGTACTTTCCGCCGATCCATCCGATCGGCGTCGCGAACCGCAAGGGCAAGAACAACTCGCTGACCGCGCAGCCGGGCGATGTCGGCAGCCCATATGCGATCGGCGGCAAGGAAGGCGGCCACGACGCGCTGCATCCCGAACTCGGCAATCTCGACGACTTCAAGCGCATGCTCGAAGCCGCGCACGAACACGGGCTCGAGATCGCGCTCGACTTCGCGGTGCAATGCTCGCCGGATCATCCGTGGCTCAAGGAGCATCCGACGTGGTTCGCATGGCGTCCCGACGGCACGCTGCGTTATGCGGAAAATCCGCCGAAGAAGTATCAGGACATCGTGAATCCGGACTTCTACGCGCAGGACGCGAAACCCGATCTGTGGCTCGCGTTGCGCGACGTGTTCCTGCACTGGATCGCGGCGGGCGTGCGAATCTTCCGCGTCGACAATCCGCATACGAAGCCCTTCCCGTTCTGGGAATGGGTGATCGGCGACGTGCGCGCGCGCCATCCCGATGTCATCTTCCTCGCCGAAGCGTTCACGCGGCCGCGCGTGATGAACCGTCTCGCGAAGCTCGGCTTCTCGCAGTCGTACACGTACTTCACCTGGCGCGAGAGCAAGCGCGATTTTCTCGAGTACATGCACGATCTCACGCAGACCGATGCGAAGGAATTCTTCCGCCCGAACTTCTTCGTGAACACGCCGGATATCAATCCGCGCTTCCTGCAAAGCTCCGGACGGCCGGGTTTCGTGATTCGCGCGGCGCTGGCGGCCACGCTATCCGGATTGTGGGGCGTGTATAGCGGCTTCGAGCTGTGCGAATCGGCGGCGCTGCCGAACAGCGAGGAGTATCTCGACTCCGAGAAGTACGAACTGAAGGCGTGGGACTGGAACCGGCCCGGCAACATCGTCACGGAAATCACCGCGCTCAATCGCATCCGCCGCGCGAATCCCGCGTTGCAGACGCATTTGGGCGTCAACTTCCTGCCCGCGCATAACGATCACATCCTGTTCTTCGAAAAGGCGAACGCATCGCGCGACAACGTCGTGCTCGTCGCGATCAACCTCGATCCGTTCAACGAGCAAGGCGCGGATATCGAACTGCCGTGGCAGACGCTCGAACGCTGGGGCGTGCATGAGTGGGACGCGATCGCGGTCGAGGATCAGGTGACGGGCGAGCAATTCGAATGGCGCGGACGGCGCCAGCATGTGCGGCTCAATCCGCATTCGCTGCCATTCGCGATCTGGCGCATATCGCCGACATGGGGTTTGCCGAAGCCGCAGCCTGACGCAGCGTGATTCATCGACGTACGAAAGCACACCAAGAACATTGGAGCGAAACGTGGATACAAGGGTGAAGCGCAACAAGAAGGCGTCGATTCTCAACGACGATCCGCTTTGGTACAAGGACGCGATCATCTATCAGGTTCACATCAAGTCTTTCTTCGATGCGAACAACGACGGCATCGGCGATTTTCCCGGCCTGCTCGCGAAGCTCGACTACATCGCGGAGCTGGGCGTCGATGCGATCTGGCTGCTGCCGTTCTATCCGTCGCCGCGCCGCGACGACGGCTACGACATCGCAGACTATCGCAACGTGCATCCGGACTACGGCACGATCGCGGACGTCAAGCGCTTCATTCAGGAAGCGCACGCGCGCGGCATACGCGTGATCACCGAACTGGTCATCAATCACACGTCGGATCAGCATCCGTGGTTTCAGCGCGCGCGTCATGCGAAGCCGGGATCGAATCATCGCAACTACTACGTGTGGTCCGACACGGACAAGAAGTACGAAGAGACGCGCATCATCTTCATCGACTCGGAACCTTCGAACTGGACGCACGATCCGGTCGCGGGCCAGTATTACTGGCATCGCTTCTACGCGCATCAGCCCGACCTGAACTTCGATAACCCGGCGGTCATCAAGGAAGTGCTCTCTGTGATGCGCTTCTGGCTCGACATGGGCATCGACGGGCTGCGGCTGGACGCGGTGCCGTATCTCGTCGAGCGCGAAGGCACGAACAACGAGAATCTGCCCGAGACGCACCAGATCCTCAAAAAGATTCGCGCCACCATCGACGCGGAGTATCCGAACCGCATGCTGCTCGCGGAAGCGAACCAGTGGCCGGAAGACGTGAAGGAATACTTCGGCGACGAAGACGAATGCCACATGGCGTTCCACTTCCCGCTGATGCCGCGCATCTATATGTCGATCGCGAGCGAGGATCGCTTCCCGATCACGGACATCATGCGGCAGACGCCGGACCTCGCCGAAACCAATCAATGGGCGATCTTCCTGCGCAATCACGATGAACTCACGCTCGAAATGGTCACCGACTCCGAGCGCGATTACTTGTGGAACACATATGCGAGCGATCGCCGCGCGCGCCTGAACCTCGGCATTCGCCGCCGTCTCGCGCCGCTGATGGAACGCGACCGGCGCCGCATCGAGCTCATCAATTCGCTGCTGCTGTCGATGCCCGGCACGCCCGTGATCTATTACGGCGACGAGCTCGGCATGGGCGACAACATCCACTTGGGCGATCGCGACGGCGTGCGCACGCCGATGCAATGGTCGTCCGACCGCAACGGCGGTTTCTCGCGCGCCGATCCCGAGCAACTCGTGCTGCCGCCCGTGATGGGCTCGCTCTACGGCTATGACGCGGTGAACGTCGAATCGCAAAGCCGCGATCCGCATTCGCTGCTGAACTGGACGCGCAAGATGCTCGCGGTGCGCCGCTCGAAGCATGCGTTCGGCCGCGGCACGATCCGCTTCTTGCGGCCCGCGAATCGCAAGATCCTCGCGTATCTGCGCGAACTCGAAGGCGAGCCGCCGATCCTGTGCGTCGCGAATCTTTCGCGTGCGCCGCAAGCGGTGGAGCTGGATCTGTCGGAATTCGACGGCTCCGTGCCGCTCGAAATGACCGCCGATTCGCCGTTCCCCGCTATCGGCAAGCTCACGTATCTGCTCACGTTCCCGCCCTACGGCTTCCTGTGGTTCCAGCTTTGCCCGGGCAACATGCGGCCCGCGTGGGCGCAGGCGCCGTCCGAGCAATTGCCCGAGTTCGTCACGATGGTGATTCGCGCCGGCCAGACCGGCCCGACGCCGGAAAACGTCCGGCTGCTCGAATCGGAAGTGCTGCCGAACTATCTGAGCAAGCGCCGCTGGTTCGCATCGAAGGATCAGAAGCTGCATGCGGTGCGCCTCGCCGCGCTGACCACGATCGAAGGCGCGGGCTTCGCGTTCACCGAGATCGAAGCCGATGTCGGCGATCATTGCGAGCGCTACGTGTTGCCGCTGTCGATCGCGTGGGGCACGGAGACGACGTCGCCGCTCTACATGCAGCTCGCGCTCGCGCGCGTGCGGCGCAACCGCAACATCGGGCATCTGACCGATGCGTTCTCGGTGCCGCAATTCACCTATGGCGTGATCCGCAAGCTCAAGGAGCGCGCGGTCGTGCCGACGGTGCAAAAGAGCGAGATCCGCTTCATTCCGACCGAGCTCTTCGACACGCTCAATCTCTATCCCGCCGATCCGCCCGAGATCCGCTGGCTCGCCGCCGAACAGAGCAACAGCTCGCTCGTGATCGGCGACAAGATCGTGCTCAAGCTCGTGCGTCGCGTCGTGGGCGGCATTCACCCCGAAGCGGAAATGAGCCGCTATCTGACGCAACTCGGCTACGCGAACACCGGCCCGCTCTACGGCGAAGTCGTGCGCGTCGATCCGCAGGGCGTGCCGCATACGCTCATCATCCTGCAGGGTTACATCGACAATCAGGGCGATGCGTGGAACTACGCGCTCGACTATCTGCGCCGCACCGTCGATGAGCTCGCGGTCGCGGTCGAATCCGAAGAGCACGCGCAGGAACGCGACGCGCAGGCGGAAGGTTTAGCGGGCTACGGCAACATCGCGGGCATCATCGGCAAGCGGCTGGGCGAACTGCACGTCGCGCTCGCATCGCCGACGGAAGACGAAGCGTTCTCGCCGCAGCGCGCATCGGCCGAGGACGTCGAGGGCTGGATCGACGGCACGCTGAAGCTGCTCGAATCGGCGCTCGACATCCTCGCGCAGAAGATCGGCGAATTCAACGAGCACGACCGTTTCCTCGCGCAAAGTCTGCTCGACCGGCGTGAACTGCTCGTCGATACGGTCAAGAAGCTCGTCGCGCCCGATGCCGATGCGTTGTGCATCCGCATCCACGGCGATTTCCACCTGGGCCAGGTGCTGATGGCGCAAGGCGATGCGTATCTCATCGACTTCGAAGGCGAGCCCGCGCGACCGCTCGACGAACGCCGCAAAAAGACGAGTCCGCTGCGCGACGTCGCGGGCCTGTTGCGTTCGCTGTCGTATGCGAGCGCGGCAGCGCAATCGACGACGGAAAACGCGCCCGCGCAGACGGCGGATCGCAAGCGGGCGCTGTTCGAACGCCTGCGCGCGTTCGCCGAGGAGAGCTTTTTGCGGGAGTACACCGGGGCGATCGCCACGTCGCCCGAAACGATCGCGGCCGAAGACGTGTTTCAGCCGTTGCTCGATCTTTTCCTGATCGAGAAGGCCGCTTACGAAATCCGCTACGAAGCAGCGAACCGGCCGACCTGGATCGGCCTTCCGTTGCGGGGTCTCGCGTCGCTCGCGAGCCGCCTGCTGGGAGACACGGGCGAGCCGCCCGCTCCGGGCACGCGACCCGTATTCGGAGCCAACAAGGACAATCCGGATGGAACTCACCATGAACACTCGTAGCGATCCGGCGGATACCAGGAACCCCGCGCACGGCCTCAATCCGCTCGATATCGACGCACTCGTCGAGGCCCGGCATCCCGATGCCTTCTCGATGCTCGGCCTGCACGAAACCGATCTGGGGCACGTCGTGCGCGTGTTCCTGCCGGGCGCATCGTCAGTAAGCGTCGCGGATGCGGGCAACGGCGAGCATCTCGGCTCGCTCGCGCGCATCCACGATGCGGGGCTTTACGCGGGCTTCGTCACGAGGCCGGCGGCGTATCGCCTGAAGATCGACTGGCACGGCACGCCGCAGGAAACGCACGACACGTATTCGTTCGGCCCTGTGCTCAGCGACGAATGGCTCCACCGTCTCTCGCAAGCCGATCCGTATGCGGTGCTCGAATGCCTCGGCTCGCGGCCCATCACGCATGGCGGCGTCGCGGGCGTGCGCTTCGCGGTGTGGGCGCCGAATGCGCGGCGCGTCTCGGTGGTCGGCGACTTCAACACATGGGATGGGCGGCGCCATCCGATGCGCCTGCGTCACAACGCAGGCGTGTGGGAGCTGTTCATTCCGGGCATCGGCGCGGGCACGCGTTACAAGTACGAGATCGTCACGCGCGACGGTCATACGCTGCCGCTCAAGGCCGATCCGTGCGCGATGCAGAGCGAGAAGCCGCCGTCGACGGCATCGGTCGTCGCGGATGCCGATGCGATCGATCATTACGCATGGACCGACGCCGAGTGGATGAACACGCGCGGCGGCAAGCAGACGCCGCAATCGCCGATCACCATTTACGAGGCGCATGCCGAGTCGTGGCTGCGCGTGCCGGAGGAAGACAATCGCGGCATGAACTGGCACGAGCTGGCCGAGCGTCTGATTCCGTATGCGAAGGGCATGGGCTTCACGCACCTCGAATTCATGCCGATCGCGGAGCATCCGTTCGGCGGTTCGTGGGGTTATCAGCCGCTCGGGCAGTTCGCGCCGTCCGCGCGCTTCGGCACGCCGGAGCAGTTCGCGGAGTTCGTGAATCGCGCGCACGAGGCGGGGCTCGGCGTCATCATCGACTGGGTGCCGGCGCATTTTCCGAACGACGCGCACGGTCTCGTGCAGTTCGACGGCACGCCTTTGTACGAGCACGCGGACCCGCGCGAGGGTTATCACCAGGACTGGAACACGATGATCTACAACCTCGGCCGCAACGAGGTGAGCGCGTTCCTGATCGCATCGGGGCTGGCGTGGCTGAAGCGCTATCACGTCGATGGCTTGCGTGTCGATGCTGTTGCGTCGATGCTGTATCGCGACTATTCGCGCAAGGCCGGCGAGTGGGTGCCGAACATTTACGGCGGGCGAGAGAATCTCGAATCGATTGCGTTCCTGAAGCGGCTGAATCATGAAGTGCGGCAGATTCCGGGCGCGATCACGGTTGCGGAGGAATCGACTGCATGGCCGGGCGTGACGGCGAATGTCGAGAGCGGCGGACTCGGCTTCGACTTCAAGTGGAACATGGGCTGGATGCACGACACGCTGCACTACATGCAGGAAGATCCGGTGTATCGGCAGTATCACCATCATCTGTACACGTTCGGGATGGTCTATGCGTATTCGGAGCGCTTCGTCTTGCCTTTGTCGCACGATGAAGTCGTGCATGGCAAGGGGTCTTTGATCAACAAGATGCCGGGCGACCGGTGGCAGAAGTTCGCCAATCTGCGCGCTTACTTCGGCTTCATGTGGACGCATCCGGGCAAGAAGCTGTTGTTCATGGGCGGCGAGTTCGGCCAGTTCGCGGAGTTCAATCACGATGAATCGCCGCATTGGCATCTGCTCGATGATTCGATGCATGGCGGGTTGCAGAAGCTCGTGCGCGATCTGAATCATCTCTATACGAGCGAGCCGGCGTTGCACAAGCTGGATAGCGATTCGCGCGGCTTCGAATGGCTCGTCGGGGATGACAACGCGAATAGCGTTTATGCGTATCGGCGTACGGATGCCGAAGGGCGCGATCTCGTCGTGGTGTGCAATATGACGCCGGTGCCTCGTCTGGCTTATCGGATCGGGTTGCCGCGGCGCGGGCGGTGGAGCGAAGTGTTCAACTCCGATGCTTCCATTTATGGCGGGTCGAATATGGGGAATGGCGGGGTGATTCATACGGATGACTATCCGAGTCATGGGAGGGAGCAGTCGGCGGCGTTGACATTACCGCCGTTGGCAACCATCGTGTTGCGGGCCGATTGATGGTTTTTTTTCGCCGGATCCCGTAATCGCGTCGGTCTATCAGCGTTGCCCCGCACAGGGGCAGTGCTGATAGACCACTAAGAAACCGGGATTCCATAGAAGCGCAAGCAATACGAAGAGCAAGAGCAGGAAACAGCAAAGGCAGAAAAACCCCAAAAGGATGCGCCAACATGGCAAATGCACTCCCCGACAAGTTGCTCCCGGGCGCGCCCTACCCGCTCGGAGCCAACTGGGACGGTCTGGGCGTCAACTTCGCGGTGTTCTCATCGAATGCTCATCGCATCGAGGTATGTCTCTTCGACAGCACCGGCCGCAAGGAACTGATGCGCTTCGACCTGCCCGAGTGCACCGACGAAATCTGGCACGGCTATCTCCCCGGCGCGCACCCCGGCACCGTCTACGGCTTTCGCGCGCATGGCCCGTATCAGCCGCAGCAAGGTCATCGCTTCAATCCCCACAAGCTGCTGCTCGATCCCTACGCGAAAAAGCTCGTCGGCCCCTGGCGATGGTCCGACGCCCTCTTCGGCTATCGCGTGCATTCGAATCGCCTCGACATGTCGATGGATCGCCGCGACTCCGCACCCGCGATGCCCAAATGCATCGTCACCGACGACGCCTTCGACTGGTCGCGCGACGTGCGCCCCGACACGCCCTGGGGCGAAACCATCGTCTACGAAACGCACGTGCGCGGTGCATCGATGATGCGCCACGACATCCGCCAGCACGAACGCGGCACCTTCGCCGCGCTATCGTCGCCTTGGTTCATCGAGCACTTGCAGAAGCTCGGCATCACCGCCGTCGAATTTCTTCCGGTGCACGCGTTTCTCAACGACCGCTTTCTCGTCGAACGCAGTCTCAGGAATTACTGGGGCTACAACACCGCCGCGTTCTTCGCGCCCGAGCCTTCCTATCTGTCGACGCATCGGCTCAACGAAATGCGTATCGCCGTACGTCAACTGCACGCGGCGGGCATCGAAGTGATTCTCGACGTCGTCTATAACCACACTTGCGAAGGCAACGAACTCGGCCCGACCGTCTCGTGGCGCGGCCTCGACAACGCAAGCTACTACCGCCTCATTCCCGGCGACGAACGTCACTACATCAACGAAACCGGCTGCGGCAATACGGTGAATCTGTCGCATCCGCGCGTCTTGCAGATGGTGATGGACTCGCTGCGCTACTGGTGCACGGCGTTCAACATCGACGGCTTCCGCTTCGATCTCGGCGTCACGCTCGGCCGCGAAGGCCACGGCTTCGATCCCGGCTCGGGCTTCTTCGATGCCGTGCGCCAGGATCCAGTTCTCTCCACGCGCAAGCTCATCTCCGAGCCGTGGGATATCGGGCCGGACGGCTATCAGGTCGGCAATCATCCGCCGGGCTTCGCGGAATGGAACGACAAGTATCGCGATGGCGTCCGGCGTTTCTGGCGCGGCGATGCCGGCATGCGCCCCGATCTCGCCGCGCGTCTCACCGGCTCGGCGGAACTTTTCAACCGGCGCTTCAGGAAACCATGGGCGTCGGTTAACTTCGTCGCGTCGCACGACGGCTTCACGCTTGCGGACGTCACCGCGTATTCGCACAAGCACAACGAAGCGAATCAGGAAGGCAACAACGACGGCCACAACGAGAATTGCAGCGCGAACTGGGGCATCGAAGGTCCGACCGACGATCCCGCGATTCTCGAAGTGCGCGCGCGTCTCGCCCGCTCGATGATCGCGACGACGCTGCTCTCGCTCGGCACGCCGATGCTTCTCGGCGGCGACGAATTCGGCCGCACGCAGCAGGGCAACAACAATGCCTATTGCCAGGACAACGAGATTTCGTGGATCGACTGGGACGCGGCGCAAAGGCCCGCCGGCGTCGAGATGACGGAGTTCGTCGCGAAAATTATTGCACTGCGCAAAAACTACCCGGTGTTGCGCGAAACGCGCTTCCTTTACGGCGACCGCGAAGTGCTGCCGGGACTCTACGATGTCAGTTGGTTCGATGAACGCGGCAACGCGCTCGCGATCGAAGCATGGCAGGACCCGGAAGGCCGCGCGCTCACGCTGCGGCGCGCGGGCCCGGGCGTCGACGGTGAAATCGACGTGCTGCTGCTCATGTTCAATGCATCGTCGCAAACGCTCGTGTTCACACCGCCCGCGCCGCACTTGGAATGGAACGTGCTCTTGGATAGCGCGGAGCCCGATTCGGTGACGCGGCCTCTCGTCGGCAGCGAGTTGGAAGTGGCCGCGCACAGCGTCGTGGTGATGCTGGCCGAGCCGACCGGCGATGCCGACTGGCAAGCGGTCTGGATGGCCGGCGCGCATCAGGGGCCGCGTCTTCTGACGGCATTGCCGCCCGATCCGGGCACGATGCCCTCGCATCGCGATTCCGAGATCGATTCGCCTCACTGACGCACAACCCATACGCAGTCCACCGCAGCATTAGAGGCAGGAAATCATGTCCGAACGTCCGATCGATCCGCACAAGCATCAATATGCGTATTGCCTTCCTTTCGGCGCTCATCTAACGGGCGCCGCACGCGACAATCCGCGCACGCGCTTTCGTTTCTGGGCGCCATCGCGCGATGCCGTGCAAGTGGAAATCCTGCGCGCGGGCGGCACGCCCGAACGCGTCGACATGCAGCCGACCGGCGACGGTTGGTTCGAAGCCGAAGCCGATGGCGGCGCGGGCACGCTGTATCGCTATCGGCTCGACGAGGACCTCGCCGTGCCCGATCCCGCCTCGCGCTATCAGCCGCAGGACGTGCATGGACCGAGCGAAGTCATCGACCCGCGCGCGTATCGATGGACGCACACGAACTGGCACGGCCGGCCGTGGGAAGAAACCGTGCTTTACGAACTGCACGTCGGCGCGATGGGCGGTTTCGCGGGCGTCACCGCGCGCCTGCCCGAACTCGCGCAACTCGGCGTGACGGCCATCGAGCTGATGCCGCTCAACGATTTCTCCGGCACGCGCAACTGGGGCTACGACGGCGTGTTGCCCTACGCGCCTGACTCGGCGTATGGCCGTCCCGAAGATCTGAAGAGGCTCGTCGACACCGCGCACGGTCTCGGCCTGATGGTCTTTCTCGATGTCGTCTATAACCACTTCGGACCGGACGGCAATTATCTGCACGCGTATGCGAAAACCTTCTTCCGCGAAGGCGTGAACACGCCGTGGGGCCCGGCGATCGACTTCGAGCGCCCGCAAGTGCGCGACTTTTTCTTCGACAATGCCCTGTACTGGCTCAACGAATATCGTTTCGATGGCCTGCGCCTCGACGCGGTGCACGCGATCAACGATGACGAATGGCTGCGCGAACTGGCGCATCGCATCCGCAGTTCCGTCGAGGCGGGGCGTCATGTACATCTCGTGCTCGAGAACGAGCACAACACGGCGAATCTGCTGGAAACGCATTTCGACGCGCAATGGAACGACGACGCGCACAACACGCTGCACGTTCTGCTGACCGGCGAGGACGAGAGCTACTACGGCGCGTATTCCGACAAGCCGATCGAAAAGCTCGCGCGCATTCTCAGCGAAGGTTTCGCGTATCAGGGCGATCCGTCGCCGATTCATGACGGCAAGCCGCGCGGCGAACCGAGCGCGCATCTGCCGCCCACGCGCTTCGTCGCGTTCCTGCAGAACCACGATCAGATCGGCAATCGCGCGATGGGCGATCGCCTGCGCGCATTGACCGACGACGAATCGCTCTTCGCCGCAACGGGCCTTCTGCTGCTTTCGCCGCAGATTCCGCTGCTTTTCATGGAAGAGCAATACGGATCGAGGCAGCCGTTCCTCTTCTTCACCGACTATCACGATCAACTCGCCGATGCGGTGCGCGAAGGCCGTCGCAAGGAATTCGCGAAGTTCTCCGCATTCACCGACGAAAAGCGCCGCGCGCAGATTCCCGATCCGAACGACGAGAAAACGTTCGACATGTCCTCGCCGAAGATCAGCGACAAGCAGGACGAAGAAGACCGGCTCGAATGGCTGCACTTCTATCGATCGGCGTTGACGGTGCGCGCGAAGCTCATCACGCCGCGTCTGAAGGGCGCCAAAGCGCTCGGCGCGGACGTGCTCGGCGACAAGGCGCTCGTCGCGCGCTGGAAGCTCGGCGACGGCGAAACGCTCTCCATCGCGCTCAATCTCGGCGACGCGGCTGTCGCGCTCGACAAGCAGCCGCCGGGCAAGATCATCTTCGAGACGCCGGCGCGCGCGCAGGATCGCGTGCGTAACGGGGAACTCGGCGCTCGCACGTTCCTCGCGTGGATCACCGGCGAAGTGAACGAATATGCGATTGCGCACGACGCGCGCCGCTTCGAACCGGCATCCGCGGAAGGAAAAGTCTCGTGAACGCCGCCGCGACGAAAACGACCCAGACGGGCGCCACGCGTTCCGTGAGCAGCATCGAGGCGCTCGCGGAGCGCGCGGGCTTCGAGATCGAATGGCAGGACGCGCACAAGAACACGCAGCGCGTGCCTGAAACGACGCTGCGCATTCTGCTCGAAAAGCTCGGCCTGCCGTGTGGCAACGCCGCGCAGATCAAGCAGAGCATGAACGCCGTCGATGCCGAAATGAGCGGCCGCAAGCTGCCGCCGCTCATCACCGCCGAAGTGGATCGCGGCATCGCGCTGCCGGTGTCGGCGGCGAAACAGGGCGCGCGCTATCGCATCGAACTCGAAAGCGGCGAAGTGATCGACGGGCGCTTCACGTCGCCGAAGGGCGAGACCGCGCTGCTCTCGCCGATCGCGGAGCCGGGCTATCACACGCTCGTCATCAACGACCATCGCACGACGCTCGCGGTCGCGCCCGCGCGCTGCTACACCATCGACGATGCGTGGCGCACGCTGCACGAAGATGCGGCGAAGGCGCCGCCGCTGTGGGGCGTCGCGGCGCAAGTGTATGGCTTGCGGCGTGACGGCGACGGCGGCATCGGCGATTTCACCGCGCTCGCATCGCTCGCGACGCAAACTGCGAAGCGCGGCGGACATGCCGTCGCGATCAGCCCGATGCACGCGATGTTCAGCGCCGAGCCGAACAAGTTCAGCCCGTATTCGCCGTCGTCGCGGCTCTTTCTCAACATCGCGCACGTCGATCCTGCCGCGGTGCTCGGTGCGCCTGCCGCGCGCGCCGCGATCGACAAAGCGGGCGTCGCGAAGGAACTCGCCGAACTCGAAGGACTGACGCTGATCGACTGGCCGCGCGCATCGAAAGCGCGCCTCGCGATTCTGCGCGCCCTCTTCGACGCGTTTTCCGAAGATCGCGATTCGCCCTTCGCGAAAGACTTCGCCGCATTCGTCGAGGAAGGCGGACGTCCGCTCGAAGACCATGCGCGCTTCGAAGCGCTGCAGGCCGCGCAGATCGCGCAAAACGGCGAAGGTCACTGGCGCAACTGGCCCGAAGCGTTGCGCGATCCGCGCAGCGACGCGGTGACGGAATTCGCCGATGCGCATCGCCGCGAGGTCGATTTTTATCTCTTCACGCAATGGCTTGCCGCGAAGGGACTCCTGCACGCGCAACACGCCGCGCGCGATGCGGGCATGGCGGTCGGGCTCGTCGCGGATCTCGCCGTCGGTTGCGACAGCGCGGGCAGCCACGCATGGTCGTATCGCGATGAAATGCTGACGGGCGTGTCGGTCGGCGCGCCGCCGGATCTGTTCAACCAGGCCGGGCAATCGTGGGGACTCACGACGTTCTCGCCGCGCGCGATGCGTACGCAAGGCTTCGCCGCGTTCATCGACATGCTGCGTTGCGCGTTTAAATGCGCGGGCGGCATCCGCATCGATCACATACTCGGCTTGCGCCGGCTGTGGCTCGTGCCCGAAGGCGAAAGCGCGAAGGACGGCGCGTATCTGCGCTATCCGCTCGAGGACATGCTGCGGCTGATCGCGCTCGAATCGTGGCGGCATCGCGCGATCGTCGTCGGCGAGGATCTCGGCACCGTGCCGCCCGGCTTTACCGAGCGCTTGCAGGAGCACGGCTTGCTTGGCATTCGTGTGCTGTGGTTCGAGCGCGAAGTGGACGGGCCGGGCTTCAAACCGCCGCGCGAATGGGACAGCGGCGTCACCGCGACGACGACGACGCACGATCTGCCGACCGTCACCGGATGGTGGCGCGGCGAGGACATCGTGTGGCGCTCGAAGATCGGCCAGACGATGGCGCGCGCCGATGGCCGCGATGCCGTCGAAGCCGCGCTCGAGGAACGCGGCGAAGATCGCGCGCATCTGTGGCGCGCGTTTCAGGACGCGGGCATCGCACCGGATGACGTGGAGGCGCCCGATATCGACAATGCGCCCGTCGACGAGGCGCTCGCCTTCGTCGCCGCGACGCCCGCGCCGCTCGTCACCTATCCGCTCGAAGATTTGCTCGCGCTCGTGGAGCAGCCGAATCTGCCCGGCTCCATCGACGAGCATCCGAACTGGAGAAGGCGCATCACGCGGCCCGTCGACGAACTGTTTCTCGACGATGCCTTCGCCGATCGCCTGCTCGCCGTCGATGCCGCGCGCAAGCGTTCCGCGCAACCGAACGAACCCAAATCGAAACCCGAATCACCATGACCGTACCGCGTTCCACGCTCAGGCTTCAGCTTCACAAGGGCTTCACTTTCGACGATGCCGCCGCGCTCGTGGACTACTTCGCGCTGCTCGGCGTGAGTCACGCGTACGTCTCGCCGATCACGACCGCGACCGCCGGCTCCACGCACGGCTACGACGTCGTGGACTACACGGCGGTCAATCCCGAACTGGGCGGCGAGGACGGCCTGCGGCGCTTCGTCGAGAAGCTGCGCGCGCACGAGATGGGACTGATCGTCGATATCGTGCCGAATCACATGGGCGTGGGCGGCTCGGAGAACGCGTGGTGGCAGGACATCCTCGAATGGGGACGGCATGCCGCGCATGCGCGCTTCTTCGACGTCGACTGGCATTCGCCCGATCCCGCCTTGCGCGGCAAGGTGCTCGCGCCGTTTCTCGGCGCGTCTTACGGCGACGAGTTGCAGGGCGGCAAGATCAAGCTCGCGTATCGCGCGGATGAAGGGCGCTTCGTCATCGAGTATTACTCGAACGTGTTTCCAGTCTGTCCGGTCGATTACCCCGCCGTGTTCCAGGAAGCGCCCGAGCTCGCGCAACGCTTCGTCGGCCTGACGACGCAGCCCGCCGATCAGCCGCGCGCCGCCGATGCGCGCACCGCGCTCATCACCATCGCGCAGACGGAAGGCGGCCAGGCCGCGATCGAGGCGATTCTCGCGGCGCATTCGCCGGATACGTCGGCGGGTCGCGACCGGCTGCATCGGCTGCTGGAGCGCCAGCATTATCGGCTGGCATGGTGGCGCACCGCCGCGGACGAAGTGAACTGGCGGCGTTTCTTCGATGTGAGCACGCTCGGCGGCGTGCGCGTCGAGCGGCCTGAAGTGTTCGAGGCATCGCATGCGCTCGTGTTCCGGCTCTTCACCGAAGGTCTGATCGATGGTGTGCGCGTCGATCACGTCGATGGTCTCGCCGAACCGCGCGAGTATTGCCAGCGCCTGCGCGCGCGGCTCGAAGAGTTGGCGGCGGAACGGCCCGAGGCGTTGCGGCATGGCAATGGGCGCACGTATTTCGTCGTCGAAAAGATTCTTGCGCGCGGCGAGCCGTTGCGCCGCGACTGGCAGGTCGATGGCACGACCGGTTACGACTTCATGAACGATGTCGGCGCGCTGCTGCACGATCCGGCGGGCGCGGAGCCGCTTGCCGCGCTTTGGGCCGAGATCACGGGCAAGAGCGCATGCTTCGCCGACGAAGCGCTCGCCGCGCGCCGCAAGATACTCGCGGAGAATCTTGCGGCGGAACTGGATCGCGTGACGCGCGCGCTGCATCGCATTGCACGCGATGCGCAGACCACGCGCGATTTCACATTCACGTCGATACGGCGCGCGGTCGCGGAACTCGTCGTGCAGTTTCCGGTGTATCGCATCTATCCCGTGGGCGGCGTGCGCAGCCCCGATGACGAGCACTTTTTCGCGCAGGCGCTCGAAGCCGCGCGCGCGGTGCTCGCGCGTGCGGACCATGTGGTGCTGGATCAGGTCGCGCAATGGCTCGGCGGCAAGCTGCCCGATGAACTGCCGCAGCCCGAGCGTGGCGAACGCAACGACCGTCCCGAACGCGGCCGGGATCGCGCGGCGGAGCGCAATCGCGAACGTGAGCGCGATCGCAATCAGGCGCAGGCGGGGCCGAATCCCCCGTCGTCGAGCGGCTCGCAGCGTCGCGCGGCGCAGACGCTGTTCTCGCAGCTGACATCGCCCGTGGCGGCGAAGGCGGTCGAGGATACGGCGTGTTATCGCTACGGACGGCTGATTTCGCGCAACGAAGTGGGCGCCGATCCGGGCGAGTTCGCGTTGTCCGTCGATGCGTTTCACGCGGGCAATCGCGAACGCCTCGATGCGTTTCCGCACGCGATGCTTTGCACGGCGACGCACGATCACAAGCGCGGCGAGGACGTGCGCGCGCGCATCGCTGCATTGAGCGAAATTCCCGACGAATGGGCCGCGACGCTCAGGCAATGGTCGACGTTGAACACACCATTGCGACGCGGCCCGAGCGGCGGACATGGCGAAACCACCGGTATCGACGACTGGGCGCCGGGGCCGGCGGCGGAAGCGATGCTGTATCAGACGCTCGTCGGATGCTGGCCGACCACACTCGCGCCCGATGACGAAGCGGGCGTTCGCGAACTCGCCGAACGTGTCGCCGGATGGCAACTGAAGGCGCTGCGCGAGTCGAAGACGCGCACGAGCTGGTTTGCACCCGACGAAGCGTATGAGAACGCGTGCAGGGACTTTCTGTTCGATATCGTCGCGCCGCAGCGCCGCGATGGCTTTCTGCGTGAGTTATCGGCGTTCATCACGCGGCTCGGACCGCTCGGCGCGATCAACAGCTTTCAGCAAACGCTTTTGCGGCTCACGTCGCCGGGCGTGCCGGACCTTTATCAGGGCACGGAGTTGTGGGATTTCAGTCTTGTCGATCCGGACAATCGTCGGCCTGTCGATTATGAGTTGCGTCGCAAGTGGCTTCTCGAGATCGAAGAGCAAGGGCCGCCTTCGGAGCAATTGGCGAACTGGCGCGATGGGCGCGTCAAGCTTGCAATCGTGCGGCGAGCTTTGGCATTGCGCAAGCATTGCGAGTCGTTGTTTGCGCAGGGCGAGTATTTGCCGCTCGAGGTCGAGGGCGAGCATGCGGGGCGCGTGATTGCGTATGCGCGGCATGCGGGGAGCGCGTTTGCTGTCGTTGTTGCGACGCGGCTTGCAGCGCCGCTGCTGGACGTCGGGCGCGACGTGCCGCTTGTCGAGGCCGAGCGTTGGGGCGATACCGCCATCGTGTTGCCAGAAGCGCTGCATTCAAGGGCTTTGTTTGACTGGCTCAGTCCTAATGCGCCTAAAGCCGATGGGGCGAGGTTGTTTTTGCGCGATGCGCTTGGGGTTATGCCGGTGGCTTTGCTTGTTGAGGAAGGGGTGCCTAAGGCTTAGGTTTTTGGTTTTTGGTTTTTGCTTTTCGCTTTCGCTTGTTGCTTTCGCTTTTTCTTTTGCTTTCGCTCTTGCTTTCGCTTGTCGCCGGATCCCGGTTTCGCGTCGGTCTATTAGCACTGCCCCTGTGCGGGGCGGCACTCACTTTCTTTGCTGCTGCAAAGAAAGTAAGCAAAGAAAGCAGCTCGTTAAGCCCGCGGTCACACGCAATTTGGGTAGTCCTCTCGTCCACGGTGGCACTCGCCTAAAGAGTGCCCTCATCACAATAACGGGGCTTGGATCGCGCGCGGTCCGCCGCCCGAAAACGCTGAGGACACTGGTTCAGCACGAAATGGCTTCGGCACAGCGCTACGCGCTGCCGCCGGATATGCAAGGGAAACCAACGTGCGGCACTTGCGGTGAGATGGAGACGTTAGTAGAGAAGCACATGCATCCCCGATTGACCCATCGGCCGCGAAGCGGGCCGGAGCTATTTGGTGCTGAACCAGCTTGTTGTGTGGTGCGATGTGGCAGACCGTGCGCGAGCCAAGCCCGATGGGGCCTATGAGGGCACTCTTTAGGCAGCCCACGATGGACGAGAGGACTACCCAAATTGCGTGTGACCGCGGGCGTATCGGGAGCTGCTTTCTTTGGTTACTTTCTTTGCAGCAGCAAAGAAAGTGACTGCCGCCCCGCACAGGGGCAGTGCCAATAGACCACTAAGAAAACGGGATCCGGCGAAATCACTAGCGAAAGCGAAGAAAAACCCAAATAGGTCATTCCGCTTCCTCAAGCGCCTCCTCCCGCGGATACACCCGAACCAGCACAATCCTCGGCCCCTTCATCTTCTTCACGACGATATCGAACCGATCGAACTCCACCCGCTGCCCTTCACTGGGCAAATCGCCCAAAGCATTGATTACGAGCCCGCCAACCGACTCCGCGCGTCCTTCATCGATATCGATCCCCAACGCGCGCTCGAGCGAAACAACCGGCAAGCTGCCCTTGCCCATCAACGTGCCGTCATCCATGCGCGACCAATCGGCATCGCCCTGACGAAACTCGTCGTGAATCTGCCCCACGAGCGCGCCAAGCAGGTTATCGAGCGTGATGAAACCGATTGGCTTCGCGCCCTTGCGCCCAACGATCGCCAGATGCGGCGCGCCCTTGCGAAAGCGCCGAAACAGCTCGAGCGCCGACAGATTCGGCGCAACGTACTGCACCGGCCGCACATGACGCGAAAGCTTGTCGATCTTCCCGACCGCATCCTTCGAAAAGTTGAAGTGGATGCCACGCGCGCCGCCATCGCCTGAAAGCAGAAGGTCCTTCAGATGGATCATGCCGATCACGCGCTCGCCCGACGCATCGGCGAAAAGCGGATAGCGCGAGAAACGATGCCGCGCGATCACGGCGAGGTTGTCGCGCATCGGCAGATCATTGCGCAAGCCGACCAGCTCGTGCGCCGGACGCATCAGATCCGACACCGTCATGCGGCTAAAATCGAGCGAATGCGCGATCGTATTCCACTCGTCCTCGTTATACGAGGAGCCGCCGCCATGACGGCGCCCGCGCAGGATCAGCTTGAGCTCGTCCGTGGAGTAATGCGCGTCGTGACCATGTTCGGCCGAAATGCCGAAAAGACGCAGCACGAAGTTCGCGCTCGTATTCAGCACCCAGATGAACGGATACATCAGCCAGTAAAAGCCGTATAGCGGCGTGGCGAGCCACAGGCCGACCTGTTCCGCGCGACGGATGGCCCACGACTTCGGCGCCAGTTCGCCAACGACGATATGCAGGAACGAAATGACGGAGAACGCGAAGAAGAGCGAGATCGAGTCGATCAGCTTCTCCGACTCGACGCCGAGCAGTGCAAAGAGCGGATGAAGCAGCGCCGCGAACGCGGGCTCACCGATCCAGCCGAGTCCGAGCGATGCCAGCGTGATGCCGAGCTGACATGCGGAAAGATAAGCGTCGAGCTGCCCGTGCACCTTTGCGAGCAGTCGGCCAGGCAAGCCATTGGTGCGTGCCAACGCCTTGACGCGCGTGGCCCGCAGCTTGACGAGCCCGAACTCCGCCGCGACGAAGAAACCATTCAACGCGACGAGCAACAATGCGCCGATCAGCGCGACAACCTGAGCCAAAGCAACTCTCTTCGAAAGTGGAAAGCGTCAGTATATGGGTGACAGCTGATCGAAAGTCAATTACATGCCCGCGACCGGCACGCGCACCGATAACGTCACTTCGGCGTTGTCGGCGATATCGCTGTGCTCGAACGCGCCGCCATGCGCCTCCGACACGCGCTTGCACAATGCAAGGCCCCATGCGATGCGTCCGCCTTCGCGCGGCTCGAGCGCCTGACGCCGCGCAAACGCTTCTAACACATGCGGTGAGGCCGTATCGCCGAGCGCCTGTGCCGATGCCGTGAATTGCACGTCCGTGCGCCACATGCTGCCCTCGACGTTGCTCGACACACGCACCGTCGCGCCCGCGGGACTCGCTTCGGCGGCGAACGCGAGCATGAGCCAGAGCGTCTGCAACAGACGTTCGGCATCGCCTTCGACTTGTTCTTCCGCGAGCGGCGAATCGATGTCGATCGTCACGTCACGTGCGCGCGCGACGCCGGCACGCGCGAGCGCCGCGCTCTTTTCCAGAAGTGGTCGCAACGCGACCGGCGCGAGCGCGACCTGTAGCGCCTTGGTCTCGGCGCGCGTCGTATCGACCGATTGCTCGATGAGCTTCACCTGTTGCTCGACGCCCGAGCGAATGCCCGCGAGCGCGCGCTGCGCGGCGGCATCGTTGGCGTCGACCTTGCGCTCCAGCACATAACCCCAGCTATGAATTGCGTTGAGCGGGCCGCGCAAATCGTGCGATACGACCGACAGCACATGATCGCGCATGAAAAGCGCAGCCTCGGCTCGCAGATGCGCGATGCGATCCTTTGCGCTGGGCTCGCCGTCCGGCGCGTTCGCCGGCGATACGATCAGCGTCACGCAATCCGGGCCCGGCAGCGCGATGATCGAGAAGGCGCGCGGCGCGTCGTCTTCGCCGAAGCTCACATGCGCGCGACGCGTGCCGTTGCCTGCGAGCGCGGCATCGGCAGCCTCGGCGAGCACCGCAGTGAGCGGCCGCGGCAACGGCGTCTCGGCGAGTGCGCGGCCGTTCAGCGCGGCGGGATCAAGATCGAAGAGATGAGCGAGAACGGAGTCGGCGGAGAGGCATCGCTGGGCGGCGTCGAGCACCAGCACGCCGTCGTTTCCTGCGACGGCCGCATCGAAGGACTTGTCGCCTTCGGGTTCGACCGTACTGGAAAAAGACGTTGTCACGGTTGTGGATCCTTGGTGTATCGGTGTTGCGGTTGATGTCGCGGAAGCTGGATGCGTAGTAGCAGTGCGCGTATTGGCCTGACGAACGAGGACGCGCGATAAACCTTGCAAGTCATTATATGTGAGCGCCTACCACGCCTGCGGCAGCGGTGCGCAACGCGCTCCGCTGCGCCGCTCGCAGCAATTCGCGTGCACGACCGATTCGGGATCATGCGCATGCGTTTTCATTCGACGCTCGCACAAGATGCTATCGGCGAACTATTGCGACACGTCATGTGTCGGAAGGGAAGGCCTCGTGGTTCACGCGCCTTTCGCTTACCAGCACTTCGCGGAAATTTCAATCGAACGATCGCATCCGATCATCGTGTTACGTGTGCAAACCCACTGACAAATACGGGTTTTCCTTGTTAAATAGCTTCTGTCGCACAGACAGCGCACTCTCCGGAAGTGTACGACGGTCCGGAACCGGCGCATTTCGTTCAACTTCAGCGCGCTTGATGCCAGGCCAAGGCACAAGTGCGCAGACCTCTTTGGCCCGCGCCGCATTGACGGCAATACGTACGAGCGAAACTAATCGCTTCATGCGTTGTCACGCAATGGCCCGCCCGTAACGGGCGAGCATGCAGGGTTCGTAGCCCTGCGTCATAGTCATAAGATCAAGCTGCGCTAAAGCCGGGGAAAAACCGTTCAATGGCTTCATTTCGAAAGAACTTCACGATATTGATGACGCTGCAGGTATCCACATACCTCGCACCGTTGCTGACGCTGCCATGGCTCGCGCGCGTCCTCGGCCCCAGCGAATACGGACGCCTTTCGTTCGGCCTCGCCTTCACCGCATACTTCATCTCAATCACCAATTACAGCTTTTCGCTGACCGCGACGCCGAAGATCTCGATCAATCGTCAGAGCCGCGAAATGCGCTCGAAGCTGTTCTGGGAAACCATCGTCACGCAGGCCGCGCTTGCATTAGCTGGCTTCTTCGTTGTCATCGCGCTGACGTCGGTCGTACCTTATCTGCAAGAGAACCGCGAGTTGCTTCTCATCGGCTATGGTCAGGCAGTCGGTGCAATGTTAATTCCGACGTGGTACTTTCAGGGCATCGAAGATCTCGGCATGTTGAGCCTGTTCGTATTCATCGGACGTGCCCTCAGCATTCCTGCGATGTATCTCTTCGTGCGCGAGCATGACGATGTCCATAAAGCGATGGCCGTCAATGCTCTGGTGCCGCTGCTGTCGGGCATCGCGATTTGCACGTACCTTTATCTGCGGCGCGAGCTCGACTTCGTGCGCGTGTCGCTCCGTACCATCGTCGTTCGTCTGAAGGACGGATGGAGCGTATTCATGGCGACGTCGATCGTCGACATCTATGCATCGAGCAACATCGTGCTCCTGACATTTATTTCGGGTAATGTTGCAGCAGGTTATTTCGCCGCGGCCGACAAGCTGATCCGTGCCGCGTTGAACATGCTTCAGCCGCTCAAGACCGCGGCCTATCCGCGCGTGAGCTTTCTCATGCATCACGCAAAGGATGATGCGTTTGCATTCCTGCGCAAGATGTTCGTCGTGCAAGGCCTGATCGTGTCGCTGATCTCGGTGTGCATCTTCTTCGGCGCGCCGCTTGCAGTAAAACTCTTGTATGGGCCGAAGTTCTTGCCTACCGTAGAGGTGTTGCGCTGGATGGCATTCGTGCCGTTGATGGTCGGCCTGACGGATCTGTTCGGTGTTCAGACGATGCTGCCGCTCGGCATGAAGGCACAGTTCAGCCGCGTGCTGATGGCCTCCGCGGTACTGAATTTCAGCTTGCTTGCCGTGCTGGCGAAGCTCTTCGGCGAGCAAGGCGCGGCGGCTACGGTGCTGATCGTCGAGACGCTGGTTGCTGCGGCCATGGCCTTCACGCTGCATCTGCAAGGCGTGCCGTTGCTCAAGCGTCAGCGCCCGATCGCGGGAGGAAGTGCCGGGTCTGAAACGACGTGAACCCTATGGGGAAATACGTCGTAGCTAATAAGCTTTCCCAGGCTGCATATTCGCTTTTCCATAAATGTGAAACTGGCGTGTTAAAAACAGTAACAAGTGATTCTAATTGGTAACGCATTTATCGAATCACGCGCTTTAACAAAGCTTTGTTTTGCACCCGAAGAGCGCAGCGGATGCTTTCGACTTGCGCTCTACTCCAAAGTTGCATTTAAGTATGTGAGTCAACGAACCGACCTATGCAGGTCGAGTCGTTATCTTAATGGTATGAGCAGCATTTAATTAAGAGAGCCTGCAGAATGGAAACAGAAGAAATGTCGGTCGAGCATGTACAAAGGCTGGCCGATCAGGCCGAGAGCCTGCGCATGCAGTCGGTCGCGGTACCGCTCAAGGATCTGCAGATCCTTCTGCAGATTTGCGAGACGGCGATAGCTCAGCAGAATGCTGCGGCCGCCAAATAAGCTTTATTTTCCGTATTTGTCAGCACGATTTCGCTGACTTCACGATGTTTCCAAAAAAGACCGACATCGGGGCGCCCATCCGACCAAAGCTGATTGGTCCGGGAGCTTGCGGCAGGTAAATCCAGGCTTGTCATCAGGCTTGACGGGGCTCTTGGCATCCCCGTGCGCAAGGAACGAGTAATGCTATGCCGGATCTCGTGTGTGCTTTTCGGACGCGTATTCAAATCGTGCGATTAGTACTCGCCACGCATATCCCGGCTTTTTGACGCGTTCCTCGAAGTGGCCATAAACCGCCGCTTCGGATGCGTTCGCCCTGCGTGAACGTGTCACGTCATTTTCCATAACGACTAGACCATTCCTTCTCATTGCGTATCGCCGCGGGCGCTCGGCGCAACGCCATTCGAAGAGTTGAATATGAAAGAGATCGTCCATATCACCGAAGCCTTCGGCGGCGGTGTACTGTCCATGCTGACGCAGCTTTCCAATCGCGCGGCGGCCGCTGGCGTCGGCGTAACGATCCTTCATTCGATCCGGCAAGAAACACCCAATAATTTCGCCAAGCTCTTCCATCCGGCAGTAAAGCTAACCTACGTCAGCATGTTCCGCGAAGTGAGCGTGAAGAATGACCTGACGAGTCTCTGGAGCCTCGTCCGCAAGTTGAAGGAGTGCGATCCATCGGTGATCCATCTGCATTCGTCGAAGGCGGGCGTTCTCGGACGCGCGGCCGCGCGCATCGCCGCGCCGCGCGCACGCGTGTTCTATTCGCCGCACGGTCTCGCGTTCCTGCGCCGCGACGTGTCGCCCGCGAAGCAGTTTGCTTATCTGAGCTTCGAGCGCATCGCCGCGAAGCTCGGCGGCACCATCGTCGCGTGTTCGAAAAGCGAGCTCTCGGAGATCGAAACGAGGATGCATGCGCGACGTGCCCGCATGATCGAAAACGGCGTGAACGTTCCGGAGATTCCGCCGCGCGTCGACACGAACGCGGGCGGCATCGTCATCGGCATGAGCGGCCGTGCGATGTTTCAAAAGAACCATGAAGCGTTCGTGAAGCTCGCGAGCGAGTTGTCCAACCCTTCGGTGCGCTTCCTGTGGATCGGCGGCAACGAAACCGAATTGCCCGCCGACACGCCCAAGGATGCCGTCGCGTGCAGCGGCTGGGTCACGCGCGATCGGGCGCTCGAACTCACGGCTGGGCTCGATATCTATGTGCAGACGTCGCGGTGGGAAGGCATGCCTATCGCACTCATCGAGGCGCAGGTCGCGGGCATTCCCGCCGTCGTCACCGATGTGGTCGGCAATCGCGATGTCGTGCAGCACGGCGTGACCGGCTTCGTTGCATCGAACATGGAGGATATGGCGAAGTACATCGCGATGTTGCGCGATGACCCGTCGTTGCGCGCACGCATGGGGGCCGCAGCGAGAGCATCCGCAAGCAAGCGCTTCTCGATGGACGCGATCTTCCGTCAATGGCTTTCGATGTACGAGTTCGGCTCCGACAAGCCCACGCGCGAACCGCTCGGCGCGAACGAGGTTGCATCGTATGAAACCAGCTCCGATTCACAGTTCTGACGCCCTGCACATGGATACGACAATCGCCACGAACAAGCTCGTCTATAACGGCCGCTTCACGAGCCAGAAGACCACCGGTGTGCAACGCGTCGCGCGCGAACTCGTCGCCGCGCTAGGAAAGTTGCCGCAAGGCTCGCATGTGACGCTCGCGGTGCCGCCGCAGGACGGACTCGATCCCGTGCAAGGCGTTCAGACCGTCAAGCTCGGCTTCGGCAAGGGCGTCTTCTGGGAGCAGATCGTCCTGCCGCTCTTCGCGGGGCGCTCGCGTATCGTAAATCTTTCGAACTCGGGTTCCATCTTCCGCCCGAACCAGATCATCTACATGCACGATGCCGCGGTGTTCGATACGCCCGCGCATTTTTCGTGGAAGTTTCGCACCTGGTATCACGTGATGTTCTGGATTCTCGCGCGCACGTCGAGCTGCGTGCTGACGAATTCGAAGTTCTCGCGCGACCGGCTCGCGCATCATGTCGGCGTGCCGGCGGAGCGTATCGGCGTGGTGCCGCTCGCGGCCGATCACCTCGATCAGATCACGCCCGATCTTTCGGTGATCGACGAGCTCAAGCTCACGAAGCGGCGTTACGTGCTCGCCGTGAGCAGCATGAATCCGACGAAGAACTTCAAGCGCCTCGTCGAGGCGTTCATGCGTCTGAGCGATCCGTCGATCGATCTCGTGATCGTCGGCATGAAGAACGCCGCGATCTTCGGCAAGGCGCACGATCTGTCGAGCGCGCCGAACATCAAGCAGGCGGGCTATGTCAGCGACGAAAAACTGCGGGCGCTCTACCAGAATGCGGCGTGCTTCCTCTATCCTTCAATCTACGAAGGCTTTGGCATTCCGCCGCTCGAAGCCATGCGCAACGGTTGCCCGACACTCGTCGGACGCGCGGCCGCATTGCCGGAAACGTGCGGCGATGCATCGATCTATTGCGACCCGTACTCGGTCGAAGACATTTCGAACAAGTTGCGCGAGCTGCTGGATTCGCCTGAACTGAGCGAAGACCTGAGACGTCGCGGCCTCGCGCATGCCGAGCGCTTCCGATGGACGGAAAGCGCCCGCTTGCTGATGCAGTTCATCGACAAGCCATGATGGCAACGACGTCACATCATTCCCACGCGCCCGCCGAAGCACGGCGCGCGCTTACATGAGGGCCGAATGTCGATGCGAACTCTGGTGGCTGCCGTCTCGCTCTTCGGTGCGCTGTGCTGCGCATCCGTTCTGATCTATGCGCGCAGCGGCACGTCCGACGCCTATTCCAGCAAGCACTCGGCAACCCACAAGGCGGACGCCGCGAGCAGCGCGACGCCCAGGATCGCGTGCGGAAACGGATCGACGGGTGTGTTCTACGGCATCGCGGGACATCTGGAACATCACGGCGCCTACGGCACGAGCGATTACGACTTGCAGATTTCACAGCTCCGCGATCTCGGCGTCACGATGTATGCGCAGGATGTATCGAGTGAACGAAGCGCGCATATGGTGGCGGATTTCGCGCGCGCGGCGGCGAAGCAATGCATCGGCGTACTCGCGCTCGTCACGCCCTTCGAGCCGGAAAAGCGCGCGAACGAGCAGGAAACTTTCGAGCGCGGCTATGCGCTCGGCAAGACGGCGGGAAGCGTGCTGAAGGGACTCGTAACGTACTACCAGGTCGGCAACGAATACGACAACTGGTCGATACTCGGCTCGGATCGCAGCGGCGAGCATCCGCAGGACTACGACAACGCGATGTTCATGAAAGCGCGCGGCTCGATCCTCGGTCTGATCAAAGGCATACGTGAGACGAATCCCGACGCGAAGATCCTGCTGACATCGTTCAGCTGGCTGCATTACGGCTTTACGGACATGCTGTATGCGGGCACGCAGCCCGACGGCTCGCGCGGCCATCCGATTCCGCAGTGGGATATCACTGCATGGCATTGGTATTCCAACATGGGTTCGATCACGGCGGCGGGCGACAAGAAGGTCAACGTGCTCGAACGCCTGCGCGACAGTTACGGCAAGCCGATCTGGATCACCGAGTACGGCGTGCGGCCCACGCACGCGGACCCGGGGGGCTATCTCATCGGCAAGGACGCATTGAAGGGATTCGTGTCGCTCGCGAAGACCTACAACATCCAGAACGTGACGTTGTACGAGCTATACGACGATCAGCGCTTTGGCGGCGATGGCAACTACGGCGTGATCCACGATGACGGTAAAACGCGCAAATCGCGCTTCAACACGGTGCGCGACTTCATCAAGGCCAATCCGATGCCATGAAACCGCAATCTATTCGTGTTACGAATGAAGTATGGGCGGAACTTGCGATTATCGCGTGAAAATGGGCTTGCGCAACGGGGGACCCCACCTTTATGACGCCCGCAACGTTCGCTACATAACAGACGCATGCAGTTTGTGTCCGGAAGATAGATTCAGCACCGTTTTTTCCGGACTCAACGTATCGTTTTACAGCAAGCGATTCGTAGGGCTTCGCGAGTTTCATCCGCCGAATCCCGAGACGCGGTTCCGAGGCACGGAGTGTGCTTCCAAGGAATATCGCACTCCGACGAGCCAACGCGCTTCGTCACGCGAACTCGAAGCATCGCGCGCTTCGCCCGCTTTTAAGAGCCTTTCGCGTCTTTAGTCTGTCTGGAAGTTCCGACGGCCCTGCGCCGGATCAAATAACACGTAAGACGTACCGCGGACATGTCGCGCGGGCTTTCTGTTTTTTCTCGGCCCGGGAAACAACGCTCAACTTATCGACTTATCGAACTGAGGACGCGCCATTGAACACCCTCTATGTCAACTCCGGATCCTCGCGCCCTGGCAAGGACGACGGCGAATTCACCGCGGGCGACATGCTCAGGCTCCTGCGCGATCACCTTGGCATGCTGTTCCTGTTCATCGGGATCACGGCCGCGCTCGCGACCGCCTATGCGTTTCTTGCCACGCCCATCTATTCGTCGGATGTCGTGGTGCGGGTCGATCCACCTGATCCGAACGCGCTCGGCATCGCGCCGCAAAACCAGGCGCAGATGCAGCAGGCTCAACCCACGGCCACGCAGCTCGCACCCGCGGAAATCTCCGTGATGCAGAGCCGCTCCGTGCTCGAACCGGTCGTGAAGCAGTTCCACTTCGACATCAAGGTCAAGCCGGACACGTTCCCGGTGCTCGGTCAGATCGCTTCGTTGTTCGCGAAGAAGGGACATCTCTCGCCGGCATGGTTCGGCATGGATTCGTACGGATGGGGCGGCGAGTCGCTGCAGATCGGCCGCCTCGATGTGCCGCCTTCGCTCGAAGACCAGAAGCTCGACTTCGTTCTGCTCGACAACAACCAGTACGAACTCCGCGACCCCGACGGCGCGGTGCTCGTGCGTGGCACGATCGGTCGTCCGGCATCGGCGAACGGCGTGTCCATTCTCGTCAATAGCGCGCTCGGTCATCCGGGCGTGCACTTCGACGTGACGCGCCTCAACACGCTCGACGCGATCGCGATGATGAAGAAGACGATGAAGGTCGCCGAGTCCGCGAAAGACACGGGCGTCGTGCAGATCACGTTCAACGCCGACGATCCCGCGCTGACCGCCGATGTCGCGAACGCGCTCGGCCAGGCGTATCTGACGGCAGCCGTGCACGCGCGTCAGGCCAACGACACGAAGACGCTCGAATTCATTCGCGGAGAATTGCCGCGCCTCGAAAGCGATCTGCGTCGCGCGGAAAGCAACTTGAGCGCGTTCCGTTCGAAGTCGCAATCGGTGACGCCGCTCAACGAAGCGCAGGCCTATCTGCAAGGCAGCATCACGTCGATGCAGCAACTCGCGACGCTCAAGCTGCAACGCACGCAACTCTTGCAGCGTTTCCAGCCCACCAGCCCGCAAGTCGTCAATCTCGATCAGCAGATCGCGGAGCTCGAAGCATCGAACAAGCAGATTCAGCAGCGCTTCGACAGCATGCCCTCGTCCGAGCGCCAGAACGCGACGCTCACGCGCGATGCGCGCGTGGCCGAAACCATCTACATGGGGATGGTGAACAAGGCGCAAGAGCTGTCCGTGCGCCGCGCAAGCACGAGCGGCGGCGCGCATATCGTCGATAACGCGCTGCGTCCGTATCGTCCGGTGAAACCGAACAAGGCGCTCGTGATCGCCGCGGGCACGGGTCTCGGCTTTTTCATCGGCACGTTCTTCATCTTCCTGCGCCGCCACGCGATGATCGGTGTGACCGATCCGATGTTCGTCGAGCGCCGTCTTTCGGTGCCGGTACTGGGCGAAGTGCTGTATAGCCGTCAGCAGGCGATGCTCGATCACGAGATTGCGGTATCGCCCGTGGAGCACGCGCCGCTCACCTACTCCGGCGCGCAGGACGGCGGCGCGCCGAAGGCGTTGCCGCATATTCATCTGCCAGAGCACGACGCGTTCGCGATGCCGCACGTCGCCGACACGGACCGCGACGCCCGCGTGCTGGCGACGCGCTTCCCGCACGATCCGGCCGTCGAGGCGCTGCGTGCGGTGCGTACCGAGCTGTATCGCGATCTCGCCAATGCGCCGAACAATATCGTGATGCTGACGGGCCCGATTCCGTCCGCGGGCAAGAGCTTCGTCGCGGCGAATCTTTCGGTGCTGCTCGCGGAAATCGGCCTGCGCGTGCTGCTGATCGACGGCGACATGCGGCGCGGCCACATCGCATCGTTCTTCAAGCAGTCGAATCCGGGCGGTCTCTCGGAAGTGCTGAAGGGCGAACTCGCGCTCGGCGATGCGATCCGTTATGTCGGCGTGCCGGGACTGTCGTTCATGTCGTGCGGCGGCTATCCGGAGAATCCTTCCGAACTTTTGATGATGCCGGGCTTCCGCAACATGCTCGCGCGCATGAGCGATCAGTTCGACCTCGTGATCGTCGATACGCCGCCGTTCCTCGTCGTTACCGACGCGGCGATCGTGGCGAGCGATGCAGGTTCGACCGTGCTCGTGCTGCGCTCCGGCATCCAGAGCGAGGAAGAGATCGAGGAAACCGTGAAGAAGGTGCAGCGTTCGGGCGGCAGGCTCGTCGGCTCGGTCTTCAACGCGATTCCGCGACGCCCGAGCAATCGCCGCAGTTATGGTTACGCGGCGGCATATACGAGCACGTTCAAGTCGATGACCTAACCGCGGCGCATAATCGAGCGCAGCGGATGAAGCATCGCGCCGCGTGCCTGTCACGCGGCGCTTCACGTTGTAACGGTGGAATCTGCACGGACTTTCGATGTAAGCACGTCGTCAACCGGGTCGATGAGAGAGACGCATATGAGCGGACATTTTTCATTCGGGCATCGGCTCGTGCACTGCCCGCGTTGCCGCAGGCAAGTGGGCGCGACGTTGAGCGTGTGTCCGCATTGCGATTTTCATGGCGTGCGAAAGGCGCGACCCGAGCGGCAGTTGCCGCCGCCCGTGCAAGAACCGGTCGTCATCCGGCGCGCGCCGCTCGTGTCGCTGCGTTCCGCGCTCGTGATCCTGCTCGCGCTCCTGGCGACGTTCCGGCCCAGAGTGTGAGCGTGCCGACGATTCATCCGGCAGGCGTTTTGCTCCCGATAACGAACGACAGCCCGTCATGAAGCGGGCGCATCCTACCCTTCGATGATGAAAGATAAAGCGTCGCTGACCGACCTCTACTACCGAATCTGGGCCTTCGCGATGCCGGTGACGTCGTTTCTCGTCATGCCATCGATTCAGGGCACGACGATCGGCTATCTGATGTGCTTCCTGTCCGTGCCGCTCGTGCTGCTGTTCGGCGGGCGCGCGCGCAAGAACTGGATGCACTTCGTGATCGCGGCGATCGCGGTCTGGCTGCTGATGGTCTGCACCTCCCAGCTCGCGGACGTCATGGCGCCCTTCGATCCCGACTTCAGCAAGATCTCGCTCGTCGACGACACCGATCCCCTCACGTTCATCATGCGCAAGAGCATGTTTACGCAGTCGCTTTACGTGGCGGCGGTCGTGCTCTATGCGGCGTATGTGTACCACTATTACAAGCCGACCTGGGATCAGTGGATTCTCGCGGCCGTCACGCTGCTCGCGATTTACGGCATTTACGAAGTGGCGTACTTCATCGCGACGGGACAGCCGGGCGACTTCATCTCGAACCGCGCATTCGGCGATCAGTTCGGCAAGGGCATCGTGCGTTCGGACGGCACGGTGAACGGCAGTTCTTTCCAGCAGATCGACATCAAAGGCTTTCCGATCCAGCGCTTGAAAGCGCTGACAGGCGAGCCGTCGATGTACGCCATGTCCATCTTCCCGTTCTGGGTCTACTTCAACGCGACGTCGCGCGTGCGCTGGCCGGTGTGGGTGATCGGACTGTCGCTTCTGATGACCACTTCGTCGACGGTGCTGATCGGCTATGCGGTGTATTCGCTGATCCGCGTGCGCAAGCTCGGCATCAACCCGGTGAAGGCGCTGATCGGACTTTTCGTGCTGTGCGTGATCGGGTATCTGCTGCAGGATTACATCGCCGAGCTCTTCAAGCAGATGGTGACCGACAAGCTCGAAGCGAAGACCGAGTCGGGCTCCGACCGCAGTCTGCTGTTCCTTCACTCGATGCAACTGTGGCTCGATCTCGCGCCGCTCAATAAGCTCTTCGGCATCGGCTTCGGCTATGTGCGCTCGACCGATCTCTTCTCGACGCTGCTCGTCAATACCGGCATCATCGGCACGGTCTTCATCAGCGCGTTGATGCTGTACCCCGCGTTCAAGCTCGACTGGGATCCGCGCGGCATGGCGCTGCGCCAGTGCTGCGCCGCGACCTGGACGATGATGATGGTGTCCGTGCCCGAGTTCGCCTATCTCGCGCCGTGGACGCTCGTCGCGATGGCCTATGTCCGCGTGCGCGCGTTGAAGATCGCAAGGCAGCAGATCGGCGATCAGGCCGCCGCCGCCGCGATGCATGATTCGCAAGACGGCGCGTCGATCGGCACCGCGATCGGCCGGCACGTAAGGCCGGAAATCGGCACACGCATCGGTTCGCGCTTCGGGCCGCACAGCCGTCATCTGTAATCGACGCGGCGCTTCCGGGCGCCGCCCGCTTCCCTGCGACGTTCTACAATGTCGGTTTCGACCACCGGTTCATCCATCGCCGATGACCGGGCAACCAGGGAGCAACCATGTCGACTGTCACGACCGATTCCGGTCTCAAATACGAAGACGTCACCGTTGGCGAAGGCACTGAAGCCGTCGCCGGCAAGACCGTCAGCGTGCATTACACGGGCTGGCTCACGGACGGCCAGAAGTTCGATTCGAGCAAGGACCGCAACGACCCCTTCGCCTTCGTGCTGGGCGGCGGCATGGTCATCAAGGGCTGGGACGAAGGCGTGCAGGGCATGAAAGTGGGCGGCGTGCGCCGTCTCACGATTCCGCCGCAACTCGGCTACGGCGCGCGCGGCGCGGGCGGCGTGATTCCGCCCAACGCCACGCTCGTGTTCGAAGTGGAACTGCTCGACGTCTGAGCGTTTTCCGCATGAGCGCGCCGCTTCATCGTCCTGCCGTGTCGTTGCGCCGCTATGAGGCGGCGCAGGCGTCGGACGTGCACGACTTTCATCAGATCGTGCTCGGCCTCGACGGGTCGATGGAGATGGCCGTCGACGGCAACGGCGCACGCATCGATTGCAGGGGTGCGTGGATCATCCCGGCGGGCGCGCGCCACGATTACTGGGCCGAGGGCGACAATCGCCAGCTCGTGCTCGATCTGCCCGCCACGTCCGTCGCGGTGCCCGAGCGCTACTTCGAACGGGCGCGCGCGATCGTCATCGATCCGCGCATCACGCAAGCCGTCGCCGATGTCGCCCGTCGCGCGCATCTCGCGGATGCGCATCTCGCGGACCGCTTCGCATGGCAAGCGGCTGCGCATCTGTGCGGCGCGCTGATGCACGACACCGACGATTCCATCGACGCGATGCGCGGCCTCGATTTCGCGCGCATCGACCGATGGTTGCGCTCGCAACTATCGGCGCCGCTGCGTATCGCCGATCTCGCCGCGCATTGCGGCTTCGGCATGCGGCGCTTTCATCAGCTCTTCAACGAAGCGTTCGGCGAGACGCCGCATCGCTATCTGCATCGGCTGCGGCTCGACACCGCGTTGACGTTGCTCGCCGACTCGCGCGCGTCGCTCACCGATATCGCGCTCGATGTCGGTTTCGCCGATCAAAGCGCGTTCACGCATGCGTTCTCGAAACGCTTCGGCATCTCGCCGGGGCAATGGCGCAACGGCGGTTCATCCGATTCACGCGACAGACCGGCGCGTATGACGGATGCGTGACAGCGCGCGATTTCGAGCGCATTCGCCGATTGCTTCTCGACGCGCAACCCGAGCGTCTCCATGCCATTCGACAGCACCCACGCAAGCGCTTGGCCGCTTCCGCCGCGCTCGAAAAGCAGAAGCTCGAAGGCTCGAGACGCAAAAAAGCCCGCTTGGTCCTTGCAGACGAAGCGGGCTCGTTCGAAGCGCCGAAAACTTACTCGACCGATAGTTGCAAATGCAACTGTGAGCGCGCCATGCCGCCCTCTTGCGCGTCGCTCGCAGCATCGCGATCCGACTGCGATTGCGGCGCAAGACGTGCGGACTCGATGCGATCGAGATAATCGGTCGTCACGTCGCCAGTGATGTAGTTGCCGTCGAAGCACGACGCTTCGAATTCCTTCAACGCCGGATTGATGTCGCGGATCGCGTTCTTCAGGTCTTCCACGTCCTGATAGACGAGATAATCCGCGCCGATCATGCGTGCGACTTCCTCATCGCTGCGGCCGTGCGCAACGAGTTCGCCGCGCGTCGGCATGTCGATGCCGTACACGTTCGGGAACTTCACCGGCGGCGCGGCGGACGCGAAGATCACTTTGTTCGCGCCGGCATCGCGGGCCATCTGCACGATTTCATGCGAGGTCGTGCCGCGCACGATGGAATCGTCGACGATCAGCACGTTCTTGCCCTTGAACTCGATGCCCATCGCGTTGAGCTTCTGACGCACCGATTTCTTGCGCACCGCCTGACCCGGCATGATGAAGGTGCGGCCCACGTAGCGGTTCTTGAAGAAGCCTTCGCGATACTCCACGCCGAGCTTCGCGGCGACCTGCATCGCGGCGGGGCGCGACGAGTCGGGAATCGGCATGACGACGTCGATCGGCACATCCGGCAGCACGCGCTTGATTTTCTCGGCGAGGTAATCGCCCATGCGCAGACGCGCGTTGTAGACCGGCACGCCGTCGAGGCACGAATCCGGACGCGCGAGATACACGAGCTCGAAAATGCACGGATTGAGCTCGGGCTTCTCGGCGCATTGGTGGCTGTGCAGATTGCCTTCCGCGTCGATGAAAATCGCTTCGCCCGGTTCGACATCGCGCACGAATTCGAAGCCGATGCCTTCGATCGCCACCGATTCCGACGCGACCATCCACTCGACGCCCGTCGACGTTTCGAGCTTGCCGAGCACAAGCGGACGAATGCCGAACGGATCGCGGAACGCGACGAGACCGTAGCCCGCGATCAGCGAGACGATCGCGTACGAGCCCTTCACACGGCGATGCACGCCCGCGACGGCTTTCCACAGCGCGGTCGCATCGAGTTGCAGGCCCGAGCTCGCGAGCTGCAGTTCGTGCGCGAAGACGTTGAGCAGCACTTCGGTGTCGGATGCGGTGTTGATGTGCCGGCGGTCGATGCGGAACATCTCGTCCTTCAGCTGCATCCAGTTCGTCAGATTGCCGTTATGCGCGAGGATGATGCCGAACGGCGCATTCACGTAGAACGGTTGCGCTTCTTCCTCGCTCGATGCGGACCCGGCGGTCGGATACCGCACCTGGCCGATGCCGACGTTGCCCGGCAGACTGCGCATGTTGCGCGTGCGGAACACGTCGCGCACCATGCCGTTGGCTTTGTGCATGTGGAAGTTATTGCCGTTCGCCGTGGCGATGCCCGCCGCGTCCTGTCCGCGATGCTGGAGCAGGAGCAAGCTGTCATAGATCAGCTGATTGACGGGACTTTGGGAAACTACACCTACGATGCCGCACATGGCATGGTCCTTCAAAGAGTCGAAACGGGTAGACAAGGCGTTGCCCGGATCTCTTCGACGCTTCTCTCAAAAACTGGCCGTGACGTGGCCGGGGCGAAGCGTCTTCGAGCCGTCGCGCGTTCCTCGTGTAGCCGGCCGTTCGTCTATTGTGCGGCGTTGGGCGCCAGGCCGCCCGGTTCGGGAGCGACGTGCACATACGCGGCGAGCGTATCGGGGAGCAGCGGTTTCAATTCGCGCACGCCTTGCTCGGCCATCGGCCGCAGCAGCGCATTGCGCCAAAAATCTTTCTGAGGCAGTTCGGTCAGGCCAGCCAGGGCGACCAGAATAACTACCAATATAGCCCCTCTGACGAGGCCGAACAGCAAGCCCAACGAGCGGTCCACGCCGCGCAGGCCGGTGACTTCCGTGATGCGCGTCAATAGCGCCGACAGCACGCTCGATACGAGCAGCACCGCCCCGACCACCAGCACGAACGCCACGAGCCACTGCGTAAGCGCGCCGCCGGGCCACGTCGACGGGATATACGGCACGACGAGCCCGACGAACCGTCCCGCGATCAGAATGGCGGCGACCCAGCCGACCAGACCGAACGCTTCGGCCAACAGGCCGCGCCACATGCCGCGCAGCGCGGACAGGCCGATCACGGCCATCACGGCGTAGTCGAAAGCGGTGAACATCGAGCCGGCTTAATTCGATGCCCGGGTGCCGCCGCCCAGGCCGGCCTGCCGCACCTTCACGAGCGCGGCCTGCGCCGACGCGCGATCCGGGAACGGCCCCGCGCGCAACAGCGACTTGGTCGCGCCGTCCGACTGCTTGCGATGTTCGAGATATGCGGGCACACCCGCGGACTTCAACTTGTTGACCCAATTCTGCGCGGCGGTTTCGTCGTCGAACTGGCCGATCTGCAGCACGAAGCGGCTGCCCGCCGGCGACGACGGCGTGTTGGCCGCGCCTGCCGCGGCGTTCGCCGCGGTGTTTGCGTTGGCTTGTTCGGAAGGCTCGGCCGCTTGCGGCTTCGCGTTCTGGCTCGCCACGGCTGCGGGCTTCGACGGCTTCGCTTCCGGCTTGGCTTCGGCTTTCGCGTCAGGCTTCGCTTCCGGCTTCGGCTCGGGCTTTGCCGTCGCGGCAGGTGCCGCGGCTTGCGGCTGCGTCACGCCGGCGGAAACACTGCCCGACGCACCCGACGGCGCGTCGTGCGCGACACCGGCTTGCGTGTCGGCGTCGTTGGCGTCGCGCGACTGCTTCGCGGCGGGCGCCGGGCGGTTGGGAATATCGATGGAAATGTCGTCGGTGACGGGCTTCGGACGCGAATCGAGCACCATCGGCAGGACGATGACGGCGGCGAGCACCAGCGCGATCGCCCCGACGAGCCTGCGGCGCGCGCGCTGCTTCTCGGGCAGGGTGGGATCGAGCATCATCGCGTCGGCGTCGGTGCGCTCGGATCTGCGCGTGCGGCGTTCCGTGCGGACGGTGTGACGCGAGCCGCGCGATGAATCGGAATATGCGTCGCGACCGGAGTCGTCTTTCTTGCCGAACGAAAAGAGTCCCATGTATCGCTTGGTGCTGACGGCCGACCGTCTCAATGATGCTGCTAGTTATGCTGCATTCGACGGTAGGCCATGACGCCGGCTACCGTGTAGAAACTGCCGAAAACCAAAATTCTATCATTTTCAGACGCCCGGCTTAACGCATCTTGAAAAGCCGCCGCAGGTGTTTCAAAGCGAGAAACGCTGCTGTCGGCGCTGTCGTTGACACCAGCGTCGCGCAATGCGTGTTCCAGTTGCTCCGCCGACGCGGCGCGCGGCGTGGGCAGCGCGGTCACGTTCCAGTGATCGATCTCGCCCTTGAGTTGCTTCACGACGCCTTCGATGTCCTTGTCGCCCATCGCGCCGAACACCGCGTAAGTGTACGGAAAGTAGCCCATGTTGCCGAGATTTTGCGACAACACGGCGGCTGCGTGAGGATTGTGCGCAACGTCGAGAATGATTTGCGGCTTGCCCGGCAGCACCTGGAAGCGTCCCGGCAACTCGACGTTCGCCAGGCCAAGCCGAATGTCCTGCGCCGAAACCGGCAGACGGTCGCGCAGCGCTTCGAGCGCGGCCAGCGCCGCCGACGTGTTGATAAGCTGATTCGCGCCGCGCAGCGCCGGATAGGCCAGCGCCGAGCGCCGCTGCTCGCGCCCGATATAACTCCATTGCTGGCGCTCGTTGCCCGGCTGGGCTTCGTAGCGGAAATCGCGTCCGACGAGCCACAGGTCCGCGCCGATCACCTCGGCATGTTCGATGAGAGTCTGCGGCGGCGACGGATCTCCGCACACTGCCGGCTTGCCCGTCCGGAATATGCCCGATTTCTCGAAGCCAATTTTTTCGCGCGTGTCGCCGAGATAGTCCGTATGGTCGATGTCGATGCTCGTGATCACAGCACAATCCGTATCGACGATATTCACCGCGTCGAGACGCCCGCCGAGCCCGACTTCGAGAATCACCGCGTCGAGCTTGCGCGACGCGAAGAGATGCAGGATCGCAAGCGTTGTGAACTCGAAGTACGTCAGCGAAACCGGCTCGGGCAGGCTGGCGCGCGCCTTTTCCACGGCCGCGAAATGTTCGAGCAGATCGGCGTCGCTCGCCTCCGCGCCGTCGATGCGCGCGCGCTCGTTGAACGTCAGCAGATGCGGCGACGTATGGCAACCGACGCGATACCCCGCGCGCAGCAAGATCGTTTCGATGATCGCGCAGGTCGAGCCCTTGCCGTTCGTGCCGCCGACGGTGATGACCGGGCAGTCGAAACGCAGGCCGAGCGCATCCTTCACCTTGCCGATGCGCGCGAGGCCCATGTCGATGCCGACCGGATGCGCCGCTTCCAGATGGGCGAGCCAGGCGTCGAGAGTCGGGAATGTGTTCATTTTCGAGATCGCAAAAACAAAAGCGCCGCGCGGAACCTCGCGGGGTTCACGCGCGGCGCGGCGCTACGTACATTCGGGTCAGGCGACGGAATCGGCGGGTTGCCGCGTCATCAGCGCCATCAATTGGGCGATTTCTTCGCGCATCTTGCGGCGATCCACGATCATGTCGACCGCGCCCTTCGTCAGCAGGAACTCGGCGCGCTGGAAACCTTCCGGGAGCTTCTCGCGCACGGTCTGCTCGATGACGCGCGGGCCGGCAAAGCCGATCAGCGCCTTCGGCTCGGCAATCACGACATCGCCCAGGAACGCGAACGATGCGGACACACCGCCCATCGTCGGGTCGGTCAGCACGGAAATGAACGGCAGCTTCGCGTCCGCGAGTTTGGTCAGAAGCGCAGTGGTTTTGGCCATCTGCATGAGCGAAAGCAGGCTTTCCTGCATGCGCGCGCCGCCCGAGGCCGTGAAGCAGATGAACGGCACGTTCTGCTCCAGCGCGTTGCGCGCGCCGCGCACGAAGCGCTCGCCGACCACCGAGCCCATCGATCCGCCCATGAACGAGAATTCGAAGCACGCGACGACACACGGAATCGTGTGGATCGCGCCGCCCATGACGACCATGGCGTCGGTCTCGTCCGTATCTTCCATCGCTTCCTTGATGCGATCCGGATACTTGCGGCTGTCCTTGAACTTCAGCGCGTCGACCGGGACGACTTCCTGGCCGATTTCATAGCGGCCTTCCGGATCGAGCAGGCGGTCGAGCCGCTCGCGCGCGCCGATTCGCATGTGATGGCTGCACTTCGGGCATACGTGCAGATTCGCCTCGACGTCGTTGCGATACAGCACCGCTTCGCACGACGGACACTTCACCCAAAGGCCCTCGGGAATGCCCTTGCGGCTTTTGGGATCGGTTTGCTTGATCTTCGGCGGCAGCAGTTTGTCGAGCCAGCTCATCGTTTTTCCTTGACTGATCGGTTGCCGCGCGGCGCACGCCCGAATCGGGCGGCCCGCGGCGGCGCGTATTTTACTGTGCGGCGTCGAGCGCCTGACGAATTTCGGCGATGAAGCTCGTCAGCGACGCGGCCGCGGTGTCCGGCTTCGCGTCTTCGAGCAGCTGCACGAGGCGGCTGCCGATGACGACGGCGTCCGCGACATCGGCGACGGCGCGCGCGGTCTGGGCGTCGCGAATGCCGAAACCGACACCGACCGGCAGGGGCACACGCGACTTGATGGCCGGGATTTTACTCGCGATGCTGGAAACGTCCAGATTTGCGGCGCCGGTCACGCCTTTCAGCGATACGTAGTAGACATACCCGCTCGCAATCTTGCCGACCGCCGCGACGCGCTCGTCCGTCGATGTGGGCGCGAGCAGGAAGATCGGATCGATGCCGGCGGCGCGCATCGACGCGCCGAAGCTCTCCGCTTCCTCCGGCGGGTAATCGACCACCAGTACGCCGTCGACGCCCGCTTCCTTCGCAGCTTTCGCGAACGCGTCGGCGCCCATGCGCTCGATCGGATTCGCGTAACCCATCAGCACGACGGGCGTTTTGTCGTCGGTTTCGCGGAAACGCGCGACGTCGGCGAGCACGCGCTTGAGCGTCACGCCGCGCGCGAGCGCCCGCTCCGACGAACGCTGGATGACGGGGCCGTCGGCCATCGGATCGGAGAACGGCACGCCCAGTTCGATGACGTCCGCGCCGCCCTTCGCCAGCGCGTGCATGAACTCGACGGTTTGTTCCGGATTCGGGTCGCCCGCGGTGATGAACGGAATCAGCCCTTTCTTGCCCTGTGCGGCGAGCGCCGCAAAAGTATTCTTGATGCGGGACATGAGATTTCTCTTAGTCGTATTCGTTGGCGTCGGACGCATTTGAATGCATTTGACGCGATCAGCAGCGAAAAAGACGCTATTCGGCTTGGGCGGCGGTGCCGGTCGCGACGAGTGTCTTGCGTCGAACGCGGGCGGGCTCTGCCGGCTCGAGCCGTGCAGCGCGCGCTTCGGCAATGCGGCTTTCGGCGATCGCGCAGTAATCCGCGTTGATCTCGTAGCCCGTGAATTGCCGGCCATGACGTGCGCACGCGACCGCCGTCGTGCCGCTGCCCATGAACGGATCGAGCACGCGCCCACCCGGCGGACAGCTCGCGAGCACCATGCGCTCGACGATTTCCAGCGGCTTTTGCGTCGGATGATCCACCCGCTCCGCGTGCTGCCGATGCAGACGCGACACGGACCAGACATCCTTCGGGTTGTAGCCCAGTTCGAGCCACTTGCTGCCTTCGAAAATCTTCCGCGACCGCGCCTTTTTCGTTTCTGCGTCGTAAGGGATGCGCACCGGATCGAGATCGAAGTAGTAGTCCTTCGATACCGCGAAATAGCCGATGTTGTCGTGCACTGACGTGAATTTCCGCGTCGTTCCGCCCATGCTCGGCACGCGACGGTCCCAGACGATCTCGTTGATCATCAAAAGGCGGCGCTTGAGGAACACGAACAGTTCGGGCGAATACTGCCAGGTGCAAAAGATATACAGCGAACCGCTCGGCTTGAGTTTCGGAATCGCGAGATCGAGCCAGCGATAAGTCCACTCGAGAAAAGCGTCGCCGGACAACATGTCCGAGTCGTTCCCGTAGTCCTTGCCCAGACCATAAGGCGGATCTGCGACGATCAGATCGATCGACGCGTCGGGAATATTCTCGGCATCGGCCAAGAAGTCGCGGTTGCGGATGTCGCTGCCGGCGCCCTGCAGGGCGCCGACGGACAACGGCTCGTCGATGACGTTGCGCATCTATCTGAGGCTCAGAACTGAATGCCCGATCGCTCGGCGACCGTATGCATGTCCTTGTCGCCCCGGCCGGACAGATTGACGAGCAACACCTTGTCGCGCGGCAACGTCTTCGCGAGCTTCGCGCCATAAGCGAGCGCGTGGCTCGATTCCAGCGCGGGGATGATGCCCTCGATCCGGCAGCAGTCGTGGAAGGCCTTGAGCGCTTCGTCATCGGTGATGCCGACGTATTCCGCGCGTCCCGCGTCCTTCAGCCACGCGTGTTCCGGACCGACGCCCGGATAGTCGAGCCCCGCCGACACCGAATGCGTTTCGATGATCTGCCCGTTTTCGTCCTGCAGCAGATACGTGCGATTGCCGTGCAGCACCCCCGGGCTGCCGCCCATCAGCGACGCCGCGTGGCGCCCGGTGTCGATGCCGTCGCCCGCCGCTTCGACGCCGATCAATCTGACGTCTTTATCGTCGATGTACGGATAAAAGATGCCCATCGCATTCGACCCGCCGCCGACGCACGCGATCACGGCATCGGGCTGGCGACCGGCCATTTCGGGCATCTGCACGCGACATTCGTCGCCGATCACGCGCTGGAAGTCGCGCACCATCATCGGGTAAGGATGCGGCCCCGCCACCGTGCCGATGATGTAGAACGTGTTTTCGACGTTCGTCACCCAGTCACGCATGGCTTCGTTGAGCGCGTCCTTGAGCGTCTTCGACCCGGATTCGACCGGCACGACCGTTGCGCCGAGCAGCTTCATCCGATAGACGTTCGCCGCCTGACGACGCACGTCTTCCGCGCCCATGTAGACCACGCACTCCATGTCGAATCGCGCGGCAATGGTCGCCGTCGCCACGCCGTGCTGGCCCGCGCCGGTTTCGGCGATCACGCGCGGCTTGCCCATCTTGCGGGCGAGCAGCGCCTGGCCGATCACGTTATTCACCTTGTGCGCGCCCGTGTGATTCAGGTCTTCGCGCTTCAGATAGAGCTGCGCGCCGCCAAGCATCTCGCTCCAGCGCTTCGCGTGATAAATCGGCGACGGACGACCCACGTAATGCTTGAGTTCGTACTCGTACTCGGTGATGAATTCGGGATCCTGACGTGCCGCGTCATACGCGACGCGCAATTCGTCAAGTGCATGGATGAGGGTTTCGGAGACGAACACGCCTCCATATTGGCCGAAATGGCCTCTTTCGTCTGGCAAGTTGTACATTGCGTCACTCTCTCGGTTACGTAGCCGGCAGCGCGGCCCACGTTCGATTCACCCGGCGTCCGCCTCGCGCACCGCGCGCACGAACGCCGCCATTCGGGCGGGATCCTTCACGCCCTTGGCGCCCGGCACTTCGATGCCGCTCGAGACATCGACCGCGTACGGGCGCACACGCCGAATGGCGTCACTGACGTTTTGCGTGTTCAACCCACCACTCAAAACGGCCCGATGCCCGAGATCTGTTGGGATAAGTGACCAATCGAATACCTTTCCACCGCCGCCGAAGCCCTCGACGAGCGCGTCGAGCAAAAGGCCGCCTGCGGCTTTGAACGTGAGAGACGATTCTATCAAATGGCTTGTGGACGCATCAGACCCGATTCGCAATGCGCGCCAATAGGATAAACCCGCAATCGACGCCAGCGCCTCGCATTGTTCCGGCGTTTCGTCGCCGTGAAACTGCAGCAGCGAGAGCGGCACGTTCGACGTGACTTCGCGAATCCATTCGGGCGTCGCATTGACGAAAAGCCCGACCGCCGACACGAGCGGCGGCACGTGCCGCGCCAGTTCGACGGCCTGTGCGACGCTCACCGAACGCGGGCTCGGCGGATAGAACACGAAACCCACGGCGTCCGCGCCCAGCGCGACGGCGTGCTGCACGTCCTCGACGCGCGAAAGTCCGCATAGCTTGATGCGGGTGCGATGCAAATCTCGGTCTGTCATTTCGGCTCTGCCCAAATGGCGCTCCAGGGCATGCTGGCGATATGCGGCGGCGGCACCGCGAAGTGTTCAGGATAGCCGACCTCGGCCAGATACAGCCCGTCGGGCATGAAAGTCGGCGCGGCAGCGCGGCGGTCGCGGGCGGCGAGCACGTCCGCCATCCACGACGATGGATGACGGCCCCGTCCGATCGCGACGAGGCATCCCATCAGATTGCGCACCATGTGATGCAAAAACGCGTTGGCGCGAAAGCGAAAGTGGACGAAGTCGCCCTGCTCGCGTACATCGATCTGATAAAGATGCTTGACTGGCGTTTTCGACTGGCAATCGGCGGCGCGGAACGACGAAAAATCGTGCTCGCCGATCAGGCACGCGACCGAATCGCGCATCGCTGCCACGTCGAGCGGCGTGTGCACCCAGCCCGCGCGTTTCGCGAGCATGGGCGAACGCACCGGATTGACGTAGAGAACGTAGAAATAAGTGCGTTCGAAAGCCGCGAAGCGCGCGTGGAAATCGTCGGGCATCGGCTTCGCCCATTGCACCGCGACGGTGTCGGGCAGGAACGCATTCGTGCCGCGCACCCACGAAAACTCGGCGCGATCCAGAGCGGTATCGAAATGCACGACCTGACCGAGACCGTGCACGCCCGTATCGGTGCGCCCGGCGACGACGGTCGGAAGCGGCGTCTGCGCGAATTGCGCGAGCGCGCGCTCCAGTTCGTTCTGGACCGTCTTCCCGTGCGGCTGCGACTGCCAACCGCAAAACGCCGCGCCGTCGTACTGAATCCCTAAAGCGATACGCATCTCAGGAATGCGGTGCAAGCGTCGACAAGAGCGTGGCGGCCCGCTGGCGCGTCGCCGGATCGTTCGATTCGATCACTTCCTGGAGCAACGTGCGCGCGCCCGAAAGGTCGCCCAGTTCGATGTATTCGGCTGCCAATTCGAGCTTATTGCGCGCGATGGTCGCCAGTTGGCCCGGCGTCAGGGCAGGCAAAGCCTCCGTCGCGTTCGACGTCGGCCCGAGATCGAAATCGAGACTGAGCGGGCCGAATTTTGTCGCGCCCAGGCCAGCGACCGATGCCGCGCCCGCCGTACCCGCTTCGATTTGAGACGCAACGGACTGGGCTTGCGACTGGCCTTGCCGCGCTGCTTCGAAATGCGCCACCGGCTGCGGCATGAACGGCGCCTGCTGGATTGGCTGCGTGCCGCCAGGCGGCTGTTCCAGCGCTGCGGGAGGCGTCTCGAGCGGCGGATTTTTCAGCGACGATGCAGCCGTCTCCGGTCCGGTCGCGCCGGGCGGCTTGATCGTCAGTTCCAGACGCGGCGGCAGTTCCATTTCGAGCGAACCGAGCGCCTGGATCGCGTCCTGGGGGAACTTCGGCATTGGGAAGCGATGCGCGAGCACCGGCTCTTCGTCCGGCGCGATGCCGGATTTTTCCGCCTCGCGCGCTGCCAGTTCTTCGATGTCGCGCTGCTCGGCGGCGCGTTGCTCTGCGGCTTGCTCTTCGGCGGCGCGCGCCTGAAGTTCGCGCAGTTCCGCCTCGCGCGCGATGATCTCGCGTGCCGCGTTCTCACGCGCCAGCTCTTCGCGTTCGGTGACCTGACGCAATTCGGCCTCGCGATCCGCACCGGCATGACCCGCCTGCTCGCGTGCGAGTGCTTCCCGCGCGGCGGCTTCGCGCGCGCGGATTTCACGCTCTTCGGCCTCGCGCGCGGCGGCCTGGCGTGCCGCGGCTTCGCGCTCTTCGACTTCCCATTTCTCGGCTTCCCGGCGCGCCGCTTCGCGCGCTTCGATCTCGCGCGCATGCTGCTCGCGCTGTTCGTGGGTGTCCGGTTCGCTGGCTGGCGGTACGAAATCGGGATGACGTGCAGCTGGCGCAACAGGCACGAACGGCTCTTCCGGTTGCGAGCGGTTCGCCTCGACGAGTGCTTCATCCGCCGCGGTCGACGGCTTTGCCTCGGTCGCCGGCGGCAACGCATCTTCGGACGGAGCGACGGGCGTCTGGGCTACTTCAGCGTTGCCGATGCTCGCGGCGGCCGCAGCCAGTCCGGACTGATCGCGCGCCGGCGACTTGCCTTGGGCACCGGCCGCCGCCTCGCGCGCCTTGCGCAGCGCTTCGTTGCGGGCGTCGGCGTCGGCCTGGGCTTCTTCAAGACTTGCGAACGTACGGGGCGCGCGATCGACGTCGTTGTCGTTCGTCGCGACTGCTCGCTTCTTGCGCCGCATTCTGAGCAGCAGGACGCCGATCACGACGATCACGATCGCGATGATGAAGGGCGACAGACCGATGGTCGCCGCTGCCACGCCGCTGCGGCTGGCCGGTTCCGGTGCGGCCGTGGCGGGCGCGCTTGCGGGCGCGGCGATTGCCGATGCGGCCTCCGGCGTCGCACGCTCCGGCGCCGCCGTCGCGCTGGCTTGCGGCTCCGCAGCCGATGCGGGCGCCGCGCTCTCCGGCGCCGGTGTGGCGGTATCCGCCGACGAAGACGCAGGCGCGGACGTTTCGGCGGGCGCGGTCTGCTGCGCCTCGGGCGCCGACGCTGCGGCCGGCGGCGCGCCGCTCAGATCGGCGGGCACGTTCAGCACCGCGCCGAGTTTCAGCTTGTTGATGTCGTGGCTGCTGAAGGCGCTCGGATTGGCGTCGAACAGGGCACGCGCGGCTTTCGCGCGGACGTCGCGATCTTTGGATCCTGTGAGTTCGCCGGCGACATCGCTCAACGATTGTCCCGGCTTGACCGCGTAGGTTTGCCCGGTGGCGGCGGAGGCCTGCGCGAGCGCATCGCCGGGATTCGCCCAGAACATCGCGCATGCGGCGAGACTTGCCGCGGCGAGCGCCGCACGCGATGACGAAACGAAAGACCGGCGAGTTCGATGGATCATTGAGGCTCCGGGTGCGGCAAAAATTGAAACATAAAGCGAAGACCGCTCGATAAACACGGCGTTGCAACAAAGCTCCACAAAAACAAAAAAGCGCCGCGTGAAACGCGACGCTTTCGAGCAAGACACGCGCTTCAGGCGCGTAGTTTACTTTACTTGTCGAGCAGAATGCGCAGCATGCGGCGCAGCGGCTCGGCGGCGCCCCACAAGAGTTGATCGCCGACCGTGAACGCCGACAGATATTCGCCGCCCATCGCGAGCTTGCGCAGACGGCCAACCGGCACCGTCAGCGTGCCCGTGACGACCGCGGGCGACAGATCGCGAATCGATGCTTCGCGCTCGTTCGGCACGACCTTCACCCAGTCATTCGCCGACGCGAGAATGCCGTGCACTTCGTCGAGCGGCACGTCCTTCGTCAGCTTGATGGTGAGCGCCTGCGAGTGGCAGCGCATCGCGCCGATACGCACGCAGAGGCCGTCGACGGGAATCGAGCCCGGCGTACCCATTGCCGGCTTGCCGAGGATCTTGTTGGTTTCCGCGCCGCCCTTCCACTCTTCCTTCGACATGCCGTTGCCGAGATCCTTGTCGATCCACGGAATCAGCGAGCCCGCGAGCGGCACGCCGAAGTTGTCGACGGGCATGCGCTCGCCGTTCATCGCGGCGAGCACGCGGCGGTCGATGTCGAGAATCGCCGACGACGGATCCGCCAGGTCTTCCTTCGCCGAACCGTAGAGCACGCCCATTTGCTGAAGCAGCTCGCGCATGTTCTGCGCGCCCGCGCCCGACGCGGCCTGATAGGTCATCGCCGTCGTCCATTCGACGAGGTTCTCGCGGAACAGGCCGCCGAGCGCCATCAGCATGAGGCTGACCGTGCAGTTGCCGCCGATGAAGTCGCGGCCGCCCTTCACGAGCGAATCCTTGATGACGTCCAGGTTGACCGGATCGAGAATGATGACCGCGTCGTCCTTCATGCGCAGCGCCGACGCCGCGTCGATCCAGTAGCCCTTCCAGCCCGCCGCGCGCAGCTTCGGATACACCTCGTTGGTGTAGTCGCCGCCCTGGCACGTGATGATGGCGTCGCACTTTTTCAGGTCGTCGATGCTCGTTGCGTCTTTGAGCTTCGTCTCGTTTTTGGCGAACGACGGCGCGTTGCCGCCCGCATTGCTGGTGCTGAAAAACACCGGTTCGATCAAGTCGAAATCGCCTTCCTGCTGCATGCGCTGCATCAGGACGCTGCCGACCATCACGCGCCAACCAACGAGACAGACGATCATGACTAACCTTTAACTGTGGACGCTTCCCCGCATCTTTACCCGGCGTGGCCGCGCGGGGAAGACGCTCGGACACGAGGGACGATCAGCGAATCGTGATCGCTTTGATGGAGATTTTCGTAATGCGCGTTTTAGCCGTGGCTCGAGTGGCCACGATGCGCGTGCTGATGGCGAGTTCCGTCGCGAGCGACTTTGAGCCGCGTCCGATGGAATCCAGAGAGAATTGAGAGTTCTTCGCCATAGCAAAGCAATATACACGATAACCGGACGTTTTCGACGGCGTCATGCTGCAGATGCGTGAAAATCGGGCGGATCGTGCGCGAACATCGGTAAAAAGAGACGATCGGCCGCTTTAATGCTTCAGCGCGCCGATCGTCTTTCTCGCGATTACAGCGCCTTCAGCACCGCGTCGCCCATTTCCTTCGTGCCGACAACCTTGCCGTCCGCCGTCGCGATATCGCCGGTGCGGTAGCCCTGCTCGAGCACTTTCTTCACCGCGCTTTCGATGCGATCCGCCTGCTCCGTCTTGCCGAGCGAGTAGCGCAGCATCATGGCCGCCGAAAGAATGGTCGCGAGCGGATTCGCCACGCCCTTGCCCGCGATGTCCGGCGCCGAACCGTGCGACGGCTCGTACAGGCCCTTGTTGTTCTTGTCGAGCGACGCGGACGGCAGCATGCCGATGGAGCCGGTGAGCATCGCCGCTTCGTCCGACAGAATGTCGCCGAACATGTTGCCGGTCACGACGACGTCGAACGCTTTCGGCGCCTTCACGAGCTGCATCGCGGCGTTGTCGACGTACATGTGCGACAGCTCGACATCCGGATATTCCTTCGCGACGTCGATCATCGTGTCGCGCCACAGCTGCGACGTTTCGAGCACGTTCGCCTTGTCGACGCTCGTCAGCTTCTTCTGGCGCTTTTGCGCGGCGGCAAACGCGACGTGCGCGATGCGGCGCACTTCGGGCTCGGAATAGCGCATCGTGTCGAAGCCTTCCTTCGCGCCCGCGAACGGGCCGTCCGGGGCTTCTCGCAAGCCGCGCGGCGCGCCGAAATAGATGTCGCCGTTCAATTCGCGGACGATCAGGATGTCGAGACCCGACACGATCTCCGGCTTCAACGACGACGCGCCCGTCAATTGCGGATAGCAGATCGCCGGACGGAAGTTCGCGAACAGTTGCAGATGCTTGCGCAGGCCGAGAATCGCCTGCTCGGGACGCAGCGCGCGTTCGAGCTTGTCGTACTTCCAGTCGCCGACGGCGCCGAACAGGATCGCATCGGCTTCCTTCGCGAGCGCCAGCGTGGAATCGGGCAGCGGGTGCCCCTTCGCCTCGTAGCCCGCGCCGCCGACCGGCGCCTCTTCCAGCTCGAACTTCTCGCCGAGCGCGTTCAGGACTTTGACCGCTTCGGCGGTGATTTCGGGACCGATGCCGTCGCCGGGGAGAACTGCAATTTTCATCTTTCGCTTCCTTTATGCGCGGTTATCCAACGAGCCGGTTATTCAGCCACGGCTGCTTCGCGAGGCGTTCGGCCTCATATTGCTTGATCTTGTCCGCATGACGCAGCGTGAGACCGATGTCGTCGAAGCCGTTCAGCAAGCAATACTTGCGAAAGCCCGGCACTTCGAACGCATACTCGGTGCCGTCGCCGGTACGCACGACTTGCGCTTCGAGATCGATCGTCAACTGGAAACCAACGAACGCGTAGGTCTCGTTAAACAGCTTGTCGACCTGCTGCTCCGTCAGCACGACCGGCAGAAGACCGTTCTTGAAACAGTTGTTGTAGAAGATGTCCGCGAAGCTCGGCGCGATGATCGCGCGAAAGCCGTATTGATCGAGCGCCCACGGCGCGTGTTCGCGTGAGCTGCCGCAGCCGAAATTCTTGCGCGTGAGCAGAATCGACGCGCCTTGATAACGCGGCTGATTCAGCACGAAATCCGGGTTGAGCGGACGCTTGCTGTTGTCCTGTCCGGGCTCACCGACGTCGAGATAACGCCATTCATCGAACGCGTTCGGACCGAAGCCGGTGCGCTTGATCGACTTCAGGAACTGCTTCGGGATGATCGCGTCCGTGTCGACGTTCTCGCGATCCAGCGGCGCGACGAGGCCGCTGTGCACAATGAATTTTTCCATGATCTTTCTCAGTGTCCCGATCGATTAAGCGAGCTTGCGTACGTCGACGAAATGGCCTTCGATCGCGGCGGCGGCGGCCATCGCGGGGCTCACGAGATGCGTGCGTCCGCCCGCGCCCTGACGGCCTTCGAAGTTGCGGTTCGACGTCGATGCGCAGCGCTCCCCCGCTTCCAGGCGGTCGGCGTTCATCGCGAGGCACATCGAGCAGCCCGGCTCGCGCCATTCGAAGCCGGCGTTCGTGAAGATCTTGTCGAGGCCTTCGCGTTCGGCTTGCGCCTTCACGAGACCCGATCCCGGCACGACCATCGCGAGGCGAATGTTCGACGCGACGCGCTTGCCCAGCGACTTCACGACGTACGCGGCGGCGCGCAAGTCTTCGATGCGCGCATTCGTGCACGAGCCGATGAAAATCTTGTCCGGCTTGATCGATTCGATCGGCGTGTTCGGCTGCAATGCCATATAACTCAGCGCGCGTTCCATCGCGTCGCGCTTGACGGGATCTTTTTCCTTGTCGGGATCGGGCACGCGGCCGTCGATCGACGTCACCATTTCCGGCGACGTGCCCCACGTCACTTGCGGCACGATCTCGGCGGCATTCAGCTCGACGACGCGATCGAAGTGCGCGCCGTCATCGGATTTGAACTGACGCCAGTATTCAACCGCCTGATTCCACTCGACGCCCTGCGGCGAGTACGGACGGTCCTTCAGATAGTTGATGGTCGTGTCGTCGACCGCGACCATGCCGGCGCGCGCGCCCGCTTCGATCGCCATGTTGCAGACGGTCATGCGGCCTTCCATCGTGAGCGCGCGGATGGTCGAGCCGCCGAATTCCATCGCGTAGCCCGTGCCGCCCGCCGTGCCGATCTTGCCGATGATCGCGAGCACGATGTCCTTCGCCGTGCATCCGCGCGGCAATTGGCCTTCGACCTTCACGAGCATGTTCTTGCTCTTCTTCTGCAACAGCGTTTGCGTCGCGAGCACGTGCTCAACCTCCGACGTACCGATGCCGTGCGCCAGTGCGCCGAACGCGCCGTGCGTGGACGTGTGCGAATCGCCGCAGACGATGGTCATGCCCGGCAGCGTCGCGCCCTGCTCCGGCCCGATGATGTGCACGATGCCCTGACGCAGGTCGTTCATCTTGAACTGCGTGATGCCGAAGGCGTCGCAGTTCTGATCGAGCGTATCGACTTGCAGCTTCGAAACCGGATCGGCGATGCCGTGCGAGCGGTCGGTCGTCGGCACGTTGTGATCGGACACCGCCAGATTCGCGCTGATGCGCCACACCGGGCGCTCGGCCAGCTTCAGGCCCTCGAAGGCCTGCGGGCTCGTCACTTCGTGCAGCAGGTGACGGTCGATGTAGAGGATCGAGGTGCCGTCCTCTTCCGTGTGGACAACGTGCGTATTCCACAGTTTGTCGTAGAGAGTCTGTGCCATGGTGAGCGCTTTCGTGTGTGACTGCGGGGATTTATCGGTGTACGGCTCGTGAATCGATTATGCCACCACCCGATGAGAATTGGATACTAGGATACGGAAAAAACCCATTAAAAACAGATAGTTATTGTAGTGGTTCCAGTACCCGGATGGCGACTACCCGGCTGAACCTCGAGCGCATCGCGACGCTGTCCTTAGATCCTATGCCATTTGGCCGAATGTTCGCCGCACGATGCGCGCAATAGGCTGTCGTCAGCGCTCACGATCCGCGCAGTAATAACATTGTATTGACGGCTCTTTCGACAGGTAATAACATCGTGCTTCCATACTCTTCAGTAGTCGACGACATGCGAACCACCATCAGAAAAATGGGCAACTCCCAGGGCATCCTGATTCCCAAGCCGCTGCTCGCGCAATTGGGCTTGGAGAACGAGGTCGACATGGAGGTCGAGAACGACGCGATCGTCCTGCGTCGGCCCCGCGACAAAGCGCGTCAAGGTTGGGCCGAAGCCAGCAAGCTGATTGCGCAAAGCGGCGAGGACGGACTCGTCATGGGCGAATTCGGCAACGACGACGACGGGGAGCTCGAATGGTAGTGCGTGGAGAAGTCTGGTCGGTCGCGCTCGATCCCACCTTGGGCAGCGAAATTCAGAAAACGCGTCCGTGCGTAGTGGTGTCGCCGCCGGAGATGCACGACCATCTGCGCACGGTCATCGTCGCGCCGATGTCGTCGAAGGGAAAACCTGCGCCTTTCCGCATTCCCATTGCTTTCAAGCGGAAGCAGGGATTGATTCTTCTGGATCAGATTCGCACGGTGGACAAGCTGCGGCTCATCAAGCGGGAAGGCAGCATCGCGGACAACACGCTGACCGACGCGCTTCATACCTTGCAGGAGGTGTTCGCGGATTGAATCCGGCGCCGTCTCTGCGCGCGGCGAGCAAAAAAGCAAAAGCCCCGGCGATTTCTCGCCGGGGCTTCGATACAACTAAAACTCGATCAGCTTAGCGCTTTGCCAGCGGCTTCGCTTCACGCGGCGTCTGGCCGATGAACAGCTGACGCGGACGGCCGATCTTCTGCTCAGGATCGGCGATCATCTCGTTCCACTGCGCGATCCAGCCGACGGTACGAGCCATCGCGAAGATGCAGGTGAACATCGACGTCGGAATGCCCAGCGCGCGCTGCACGATGCCCGAGTAGAAGTCGACGTTCGGATACAGCTTGCGCGACACGAAGTATTCGTCTTCCAGCGCGATCTTTTCAAGTTCCATCGCGAGCTTGAAGAGCGGGTCGTCGTGCAGGCCGAGTTCGTTCAGCACTTCGTGGCACGTCTCGCGCATCAGCTTCGCGCGCGGGTCGTAGTTCTTGTACACGCGGTGTCCGAAGCCCATCAGCTTCACGCCCGAGTTCTTGTCCTTCACCTGCTTGATGAACTCAGGAATGTTGTCGACCGAGCCGATCTCTTCGAGCATGTTCAGCGCGGCTTCGTTCGCGCCGCCGTGCGCCGGACCCCACAGACATGCGATACCGGCTGCGATACACGCGAACGGATTCGCACCCGACGAACCCGCGAGACGCACCGTCGACGTCGACGCGTTCTGCTCGTGGTCCGCGTGCAGGATCAGAATACGGTCGAGAGCGCGCACGAGCACGTCGTTGACCTTGTACTCTTCGCACGGGTTCGAGAACATCATGTGCATGAAGTTCGCGCTGTACGACAGTTCGTTCTTCGGATACACGAACGGCTGACCGATGCTGAACTTGTACGCCATCGCGACGAGCGTCGGCAGCTTCGCGATCATGCGGATCGCGGAGACTTCACGGTGACGCGGATCGTTGATGTTCAGCGAGTCGTGATAGAACGCCGACAGCGCGCCGACCGCAGCCGTCAGCACGGCCATCGGGTGTGCGTCGCGACGGAACCCGCGGAAGAAGAAGTGCATCTGCTCGTGCACCATCGTGTGACGCGTGACGGTGTCCACGAATTCCTTGTTCTGCGCCTCGTTCGGCAGTTCGCCCTTCAGCAGCAGATAGCACGTTTCGAGGAAGTCCGCGTTCACGGCCAGTTGCTCGATCGGGTAGCCGCGATACAGCAGTTCGCCCTTGTCGCCATCGATATACGTGATCGCCGAATTGCACGCCGCCGTCGACATGAAGCCCGGGTCATACGTGAACTTGCCGGTCTGACCGTACAACTTGCGGATGTCGATCACGTCCGGGCCCATCGTGCCCTTGTAGATCGGCATTTCGACGCTCGGCGAGTTGTCGCTGAACGATAGCGTGGCTTTAACATCTGACGGGGTCATAGCACATCCTCAATCGAAGTATGGATACAGGTTTTCGATAATTTGCACGACGGAAGCTGCGCGGCAAAACTGTTTTATCGGCCTGTGTGCAGTGCAACAGGCCTATTTTGCAAAACTCCGCGAATTCCTGCTGGAATCACACGGTGCGCAGCATTTCCAGCAAGCGGGTTACGTCCGGCGTCGCCAGGTCGCCTTCAGGCTCCGTGCGCGCCAGCAGCAAGTCCATCAGTTCGTTGTCGCTCAGCTCCAGCAGGCGGGTCAATGCGGCCACGTCGGCGTCGCTGAGGTCATGCTCATATCGGCTGAAGAAACGATCGAAGATCAGATCGTTTTCCAGCAGGCCGCGCCTTGCGCGCCAACGAAGGCGCGCGCGGCGAAGAGGGTCGGACTGGTGAGATTCGTCCATTTCAAACCGCCCGTCGCACCATCAATTCCTTGATCTTGCCGATCGCCTTGGTCGGGTTGAGCCCCTTCGGGCACACGTCGACGCAATTCATGATCGTATGGCAACGGAACAGACGATACGGATCTTCCAGGTTATCGAGGCGTTCGCCCGTCGCCTGATCGCGGCTATCCGCGATGAAGCGATACGCCTGCAGCAAG
>NZ_JARUXN010000004.1:1367065-1371210 GCF_031451415.1 Caballeronia sp. LZ028
TCACGCGATGCAGGATCGATACCTTGCCCGCCAGCGGCAAGCGATACTTCGCGATCTGACCGATCCCGATGTTCCGGTATTCCGGCCTTGGTTTTTTTACGGCTTCTGCCATGCTAGACCCCAACTTGTTAACACACTAATCCGCGATTTTAGCGCCTTTTTATATCGCGCTGCAGCGAGAAGTCCTCTAAAAGACCGTTGCTCCATGCGCGAGAATGGGCCTGCTAACGTGCGTGTTCCGCGAGCACTCAGCCAGTGCTCGCGGCCCGTTCTTCACTCGATCAACTCAAGTCGTTCTGGTAAAAATAGCCGGTCGTGACGTACCATCCGCGACGCACTTCGACAGGCCGGTCGCCATAGGTATAGGACACGCGCTCGACCGATAACAGCGGAAATCCCTGCGCCACATCGAGGAACTGCGCGACGGTTTCATCGGCGGCGACGGCGCGGATCTTCTCGGTCGCGCGGATCATGCGCGTGCCAAACTCCGTCTCGAACATCGCGTAGAGCGGACCCTTGTACTCGGCGAGACGCTCGGCCGTGAGTCCGCGAAACACCGCGCCCGGCAGCCAGATTTCGTCGAACACGGTCGTCACGCCATCGAACTGCAACAAGCGCTTGATAAGAACGACGGGGTCGGCAGGCTTCAAATCCAGTTGGCGCGCGATCTCCGCCGGCGCGCGCAGGCGCCTGCATTCGAGCAGACGGCTTACGTGAGGATGGACGTCGCCATCGTCGGGCAGAAGGCGCAGGAAGCGGAACTGCACGCGGTCTTCGTTGTGCGTCGCAACGAACGTGCCTTTGCCCTGACGTCGAACGAGAAGATTGTCGGCGGCGAGTTCATCGATCGCCTTGCGGACGGTGCCCTGGCTCACCTTGTAGCGCGCGGCCAGCTCGACCTCGCTCGGGATGATTTCGCCAGGCTTCCATTCGCCGGACTCGAGTCCTTGCGTGATGAGCGCCTTGATTTGCTGATACAGCGGGCTGAACGTCGGCGACGGCGTGCTCGCGGCCTCAGCCGCCGGTGCAGTGCCGTTGGGGGTCGTCGTGCTCGCCGGGTTGGAATTCATGCCGCGCATTTCAACACAAGGCCCGCCGTGCGTCCAGACTTTTCCCGAAGATTCCTATGTCTTATATAAGACATAAGATAGTGTTGACTTTACCTCGGACGGCTCCTACACTCCTTGTCGAGCAAGGGTTTGCGGGTCGTTGCGAAAGCACGGGAACCGCCGCTCAGCGCGTTTTATCATGGCCCTTTTCGCCTCGAGTACGCTCTGAACACGGCATCCGGCGCAGCGTGCAACATACCGCCAGGCACGCCCTTTCGCTTTCGCCTCACGCCGATCGGCCACTCGATTCGCGCGCCGCTGCCTGCCCCTCGCCTCGCAACGTCAAGCGCCGTCTCGTATGGGCGCGTTGCCGTCAGACCCAAGCGAAATCACCGCGTCCTTCCAGAACACTCCGCACGCCTCTCGCTCGAAGAGAAGGATTCATGGCATGACGGTCAAGCCGCAACGCCGATGCACGGCACGGGCGCGAACGCTCGGTCGAGCTTCGAAGCGTTTGGGCACGGCATGGCCGGCATGTCTTCATCAACGCTTTGCGTAACGCGCATAAAATGGCGTTTTTCCCTAGCGTTCCACGCACCGTCCAGGAGAGTTCTCAATGGCTAAGTCCGCAAAGCGCGTTGCCGTAACCGGCGCCGCAGGTCAAATCGGCTACTCGCTGCTGTTCCGCATCGCCAATGGCGATCTGCTCGGCAAAGACCAGCCCGTGATTCTTCAGTTGCTCGATCTGCCGCAAGCGCAAGCCGCCGTGAAGGGCGTCGTGATGGAGCTGGAAGATTGCGCATTCCCGCTGCTCGCGGGCGTGGTCGTCACGGACGACCCCAAGGTCGCGTTCAAGGACGCCGACGTCGCGTTGCTGGTCGGTGCACGTCCGCGTTCGAAGGGCATGGAGCGCAAGGACCTGCTGTCGGCGAACGCCGAGATCTTCACGGTTCAGGGCAAGGCGCTGAACGATGTCGCGAGCCGCGACGTGAAGGTGCTGGTCGTCGGCAACCCGGCGAACACGAACGCTTACATCGCGATGAAGTCGGCGCCGGATCTGCCGAAGAAGAACTTCACCGCCATGCTGCGTCTGGACCACAACCGCGCGCTGTCGCAACTGGCGGCCAAGTCGGGCAAGCCGGTCGCGTCGATCGAAAAGCTCGCCGTGTGGGGCAACCACTCGCCGACGATGTACCCGGACTTCCGTTTCGCAACGGCGGAAGGCGAGAGCCTGACGAAGCTCATCAACGACGACGAGTGGAACCGTAACACGTTCATCCCGACCGTCGGCAAGCGCGGCGCGGCGATTATCGAAGCGCGCGGCCTGTCGTCGGCGGCATCGGCGGCGAATGCTGCGATCGATCACGTGCGTGACTGGGTGCTCGGCACGAACGGCAAGTGGGTCACGATGGGCATTCCGTCGGACGGCTCGTACGGCATTCCGGAAGACATCATCTACGGCGTGCCCGTCACGTGCGAAAACGGCGAGTACAAGCGCGTCGAAGGCCTCGAAATCGACGCGTTCTCGCGCGAGAAGATGGACGGCACGCTGAACGAGCTGCTCGAAGAGCGCGACGGCGTTTCGCATCTGCTGGGCAAGTAAGTACGTCGTTCAAGGGGGAGTCTGCAAAGGCTTCCCGTCTGCGCGAACGCTACGCGGCGTTCGTGCATGATTCGAACGCGCTTGAAAAACATCGAGCGTGTTCGAATCATCGAGCAAGATGGAATTTCCCAACTTCCAATCGGACCCGACGCCGACGATGCCTGCTCTCACTCCCGCCGAAGTGCTGTTTGACGGCGAAGCGCAACCCGCCGTGCTTCCGACCTGTGATCATTACGCCGGCAGCGAGAAGCTGATCCGCAAATCCCTGGCGCTGCAGGCGCAACTCGGTCCGATGTTCGACATCACGCTCGATTGCGAAGACGGGGCGCAAGTCGGTCACGAGGCCGAACATGCGGAAATGGTTGCGTCGTTCGTCGGTGGCGAGGACGACCGCTTCGGGCGCGTGGGCGTGCGCATCCACGACTTCGATCATCGTGCGTGGCGCGACGACGTTCGCATCATCCTGCGTCGCGCGAAGAAAGCGCCCGCGTTCATCATGCTGCCGAAGATCCGCAGCGCCGCCGATGCCACCGAAATGGTCGCGTTCATCGAAGCAACGCGACGCGAGTTCGGCATCGAGCAACCGATTCCCTGCCATCTGCTGATCGAGACGCACGGCGCGCTCGCGCAAGCGTTCGAACTGGCCGCGCTGCCGGGCGTCGAATCGCTGAGCTTCGGCCTGATGGACTTCGTCTCGGCGCACAACGGCGCCATTCCCGATACCGCGATGCGCTCGCCCGGCCAGTTCGATCATCCGCTCGTGCGGCGCGCGAAGCTGGAGATCGCGGCCGCGTGTCACGCGCACGGAAAGGTGCCGTCGCACAACGTATCGACGGAAGTGCGCGACATGAGCGTCGTCGCGAACGATGCGGCACGCGCGCGCAACGCGTTCGGCTATACGCGCATGTGGAGCATCCATCCGGATCAGATCAGGCCGATCGTCGAGGCCTTCTCGCCGCGCGCCGATGAAATCGCGCTCGCGGCGCAGATTCTGCTTGCGGCACAGCGCGCACAGTGGGGCCCGACGCGGCATGGCGATACGCTGCACGATCGCGCGAGTTATCGCTATTACTGGTCCGTGCTGCGCCGCGCGCACGCGACCGGCCAGACGCTGCCCGACGAATGCGCGCCGTTTTTCAAATCATCATCTCGACAAGACAAATAACGCCGCATCGCGAGCGTGCAAAGGAGACTAGAGACAATGACCGATCAGGCATCGACCGAAGCACCCGCAACCGGCGCATTCAAGCCGAAGAAATCCGTCGCGCTGTCGGGCGTGACGGCGGGCAACACCGCGCTGTGCACCGTCGGCAAGACGGGCAACGACTTGCACTATCGCGGCTACGACATTCTCGATGTCGCGACGACGTCCGAGTTCGAAGAGATCGCGCATTTGCTCGTGCACGGCAAGCTGCCGAACGCCGCCGAACTGAAGGCATACAAGACGAAGCTGAAGGCGTTGCGCGGCCTGCCCGCGAATCTCAAAGCCGCGC
>NZ_JARUXN010000004.1:1371839-1452577 GCF_031451415.1 Caballeronia sp. LZ028
CGAGCGCCTCGAATCGGTGATGTGGGACGCGAAGAAGATGTTCCCGAACCTCGACTGGTTCAGCGCGGTTTCATATCACATGATGGGCGTGCCGACCGCAATGTTCACGCCGCTCTTCGTGATCTCGCGCACGTCGGGATGGAGTGCGCACATCATCGAGCAACGCATCGACAACAAGATCATCCGGCCGAGCGCGAATTACACCGGTCCGGAGAATTTGAAGTTCGTCCCGATAAATAAGCGAAAATAGCGGACTGCGCGATCGGATTTCACGATGAGGAAATCCACCCCGCGCGGCAAACGCCATCCAACCCCAATGTTTTTGAAAGGTTTTTTTCGATGAACAAACTTCTGATCGCTGCAATCGCCGGCACGCTGGCTACGACGAGCGTCTTCGTCAGCGCCGACGCCTTCGCTGCGACCGCGACCGATGCAAGCAAGGCCAAAACCACGGCCAAGCGTCCCGCTCCGGCGCGCCGCCTGATCAAGCGCAGTCCCAAGGCCGAAGCGGCCGCGGCGGCCAAGGTTGATCCGATTCCCGAAGGTGCAGTGAAGTGGTCGTGCAAGGACGGCAACGCTTTCTACCTGAAAGGCGACATGAAGCGTGACGCAATCGTCACCGTGAACTGGGCCAAGAAGGATTACAAGCTGCCGCGTCAGGACACGACGACCGGTGCGGATCGTTTCCACGATTCGGCATCGGGCATGGATCTCGTCGTGATCCCGACCAAAGCAATGCTGTTCTCGGACAAGGACTCGTCGCGCCTCGCCGACGAGTGCATGACGCCCGAAATGGCAGCGGGCGGCGCAGCGCCGACCCAATCGAACGCGCTGATCAAGAACGCGGAGTAAGTTAGCTCGGCACTTAAATCAGGAATCCCTCGATGTCCGCACCGATTTCCAATGTCCGGCCCGAGCCGGACAAGGTACTCGTCGAAATAGTCGACTACGTGCTCGACTACAGTGTCGACAGCACGCTTGCGCTCGAAACGGCGCGCAACTGCCTGATCGACACGCTCGGCTGCGGACTCGAAGCCCTTTCGTACCCCGCCTGCACCAAGCTGCTGGGACCGATCGTGCCGGGCACGATCGTCCCCAACGGTGCGAAGGTGCCAGGCACCCGGTTTCAACTCGACCCCGTTCAGGCCGCCTTCAACATTGGCGCAATGATCCGCTGGCTCGATTTCAACGATACGTGGCTCGCCGCCGAATGGGGTCATCCGTCGGATAACCTCGGCGGCATCCTCGCCACGGCGGACTGGCTTTCGCGCAACGCGATCGCGTCAGGCAAGAAGCCGCTCGTCATGAAAGACGTTTTGATCGCGATGGTCAAGGCGCACGAAATTCAAGGCTGCATCGCGCTCGAGAATTCGTTCAACAAGGTCGGTCTCGATCACGTTTTGCTCGTCAAAGTGGCCTCCACCGCGGTCGTCGGGCAGATGATCGGCCTCACGCGCGACGAACTCGTCAACGCGGTGTCGCTCGCCTTCGTCGATGGTCACGCGTTGCGCACGTATCGCCACGCGCCGAACACGGGCTCGCGCAAGTCGTGGGCAGCGGGCGATGCAACCTCGCGCGCCGTGCGCCTCGCGCTGATCGCGAAGACCGGCGAGATGGGTTATCCGTCGGTTTTGACCGCTGAAACATGGGGCTTTTACGACGTGCTCTTCAAGGGCAACGCGTTCGCGTTCCAGCGTCCGTACGGCTCGTATGTGATGGAGAACGTGCTGTTCAAAATTTCGTTTCCCGCGGAATTCCATGCGCAAACGGCCGTCGAAGCGGCAATGACGCTGCACGGCGAGCTCGAGCAAGCCGGCAAATCCGTCGATGACATCCGCAAGATCACGATTCGCACGCACGAAGCCGCGCTGCGCATCATCGACAAGAAGGGGCCGCTCGACAACCCCGCGGACCGCGATCACTGCATTCAGTACATGGTCGCGGTGCCGCTGATTCACGGCCGCCTCACCGCGGCCGATTACGAAGATTCCGTCGCGCAGGACCCGCGCATCGACGTGCTGCGCGCGAAGATGGAATGCGTGGAAGACCCGCAGTTCACGAAGGACTATTTCGATCCGGACAAGCGCTCGATCCCGAATGCATTGACCGTCGAATTCAACGACGGATCGAAGCTCGCCGAAGTCGAAGTGGACTATCCGATCGGTCACAAGCGTCGTCGCGCGGACGGCATACCGCTGCTCGTCGAGAAGTTCAGGACGAATCTGGCGCGCCGTTTCCCGCAGAAGCAGCAGCAAGCGATCCTCGCGGTATCGCTCGATCAGGCAACGCTCGAAGCGATGCCGGTCAATGAATATGTCGATCTGTACGTGATTTAAGCAGCGCAATTTCCTCGTCTTAGTCCAAGGAAAATAACCATGGCCCACAATCTCCACAACACGCTCAAGGAATTCGACAGCGGTTCCGGCAAAGGCAAGTTCTACTCGCTGCCGCAACTCGGCGACGCGCTGAAGGTCAAGATTCAGCGTCTGCCGGTTTCGATTCGTCTGGTGCTCGAATCGGTGCTGCGCAACTACGATGGCAAGAAGATTTCCGAAGAACACATCGAACAGCTTGCGAACTGGAAGCCGAATGCCGCTCGCGTCGATGAAATTCCGTTCGTCGTCGCGCGTGTCGTGCTGCAGGACTTCACCGGCGTGCCGCTGCTCGCCGACATCGCCGCGATGCGCGGCGTCGCGAAGCGCGCGGGCAAGGATCCGAAAGCGATCGAGCCGCTCGTACCGGTGGATCTCGTCGTCGATCACTCGGTGCAGATCGATCACTTCCGCGAGCCGAACGCGCTCGATCTGAACATGAAGCTGGAATTTCAGCGCAACAACGAGCGCTACCAGTTCATGAAGTGGGGCATGCAGGCGTTCGACACGTTCAAGGTCGTGCCGCCCGGCATCGGTATCGTGCACCAGGTGAACCTCGAATACCTCGCGCGCGGCGTGCATCAGAAGGACGGCGTCTACTATCCGGACACGCTCGTCGGCACCGACTCGCACACGACGATGATCAACGGCATCGGCGTGGTCGGCTGGGGCGTGGGCGGCATCGAAGCGGAAGCGGGCATGCTCGGCCAGCCGGTGTATTTCCTGACGCCGGACGTCGTCGGCGTGGAGCTGAAGGGCAAGCTGCGCGAAGGCTGCACGGCGACCGACCTCGTGCTGACCATCACCGAAATGCTGCGCAAGGAGAAGGTCGTCGGCAAGTTCGTCGAGTTCTTCGGCGAAGGCACGGCGTCGATCGGCGTGCCGGATCGCGCGACCATCGGCAACATGGCGCCCGAGTACGGCGCGACCATGGGCTTCTTCCCCGTCGATGAAAAGACCATCGACTACTTCAAGGGCACGGGCCGCACCGACGCCGAAATCGCCGCGTTCGAGCAGTATTTCAAGGCGCAGAAGCTGTGGGGCGTGCCGAAGGCCGGCGAAATCGACTACACCAAGACGCTCACGCTCGATCTGGGCACGGTCGCGCCGTCGCTGGCTGGTCCGAAGCGTCCGCAAGACCGCATCGAAATCGGCAATGTGAAGAGCACGTTCATCGACCTGTTCTCGAAGCCGGTGGGCGAAAACGGCTTCAACAAGAAGGCCGCCGAGCTCGAAGCGAACTACACGACGGCCGACGGCGTGAATCTCAAGAACGGCGACGTGCTGATCGCCGCGATCACGTCGTGCACGAACACGTCGAACCCGAGCGTGCTGCTCGCCGCCGGCTTGCTGGCGAAGAAGGCCGTCGAAGCGGGTCTGACGGTCGCGCCGCACATCAAGACGTCGCTCGCGCCGGGATCGCGCATCGTCACCGAATATCTGACGAAGACGGGCCTCCTGCCCTATCTCGACAAGCTCGGCTTCACGCTCGCCGCGTACGGTTGCACGACGTGTATCGGCAATGCGGGCGATCTGACGCCCGAACTGAACGATGCCATCACGAAGAACGACGTCGTCGCGGCAGCCGTGCTGTCGGGCAACCGCAACTTCGAGGCGCGCATTCACCCGAACATCCGCGCGAACTTCCTGGCCTCGCCGCCGCTCGTCGTCGCCTACGCGATCGCTGGCAACATCACGCGCGATCTGATGACCGAGCCGGTCGGCAAGGGCACGGACGGCCGCGACATCTATCTCGGCGACATCTGGCCGACGAGCGACGAAGTTCATGCGCTGCTCAAGTTCGCGCTCGACGCGAAGGCGTTCCGCGAGAACTACTCTCAGCTCACGAAGGAAGGCGACCTGTGGAGCAAGATCGCGGGCGAAAGCGGCCAGGTCTATGACTGGCCGAAGTCGACGTACATCGCCGAGCCGCCGTTCTTTGGCAGCGAATTCTCGATGAAGCCAGCCGATTCGATTCCCGCGGTCAAGGGCGCGCGCGCGCTCGGCATCTTCGGCGATTCCGTGACGACCGACCACATCAGCCCGGCGGGTTCGATCAAGGAAACCTCGCCGGCCGGCGTGTGGCTGAAGGCGAACGGCGTGCAGAAGGCCGACTTCAACAGCTACGGCTCGCGTCGCGGCAATCACGACGTGATGATGCGCGGCACCTTCGCGAACGTCCGCATCAAGAATTTGATGATCCCGGCGAAGGCCGACGGCACGCGCGTCGAGGGCGGCCTGACGATTCATCAGCCGAGCGGCGAGCAACTGTCCATCTACGACGCAGCGATGAAGTACATCGCCGCCAATACGCCGACCATCGTGTTCGCGGGCGAAGAGTACGGCACGGGTTCGTCGCGCGACTGGGCGGCGAAAGGCACGCAACTGCTCGGCGTAAAGGCCGTGGTCGCGCGCAGCTTCGAGCGTATCCATCGCTCGAACCTCGTCGGCATGGGCGTGCTGCCGCTGCAGTTCAAGGGCTCGGACAGCGTGCAGTCGCTGAACATCACCGGCGAAGAGACGTACGACATCGAAGGTCTCGGCGACGACTTCAAGCCGCAGCAGGAAGTCACGCTCGTGATCCATCGCAAGGACGGCAAGGACGATCGCGTGCAGGTGCTGCTGCGTATCGATACGCCGATCGAAGTCGACTACTACAAGCACGGCGGAATTCTGCCGTTCGTGCTGCGCTCGCTGCTCGCGGCGTAAAAGGCTCAAGCAGTTTTGCAGGTGACCGCGCTCGAAAGAGCGCGGGAACATTGGACCCGGCCACGGCCGGGTTTTTTTTCGCCCTTCTTTGGCTCCCTACGCTTTGGAGATCGCGATGCGCGGCCACGTCGTCCGGCGGGCGAACAACGCGCGCACCATCTCCCTCAGGCGACGCGCGCCCGCCCGCGTCGAATCGGACGACATCGAGAACCAGCTGGCGTCCGTCGTCCCGCTGACCCAGATCGTCGTGTAAGGCTTCAGTTCGACGGACGCGCCCGCGTCCAGCCAGTAATCGTCGGCGCCGCCTTCGATGGTCAGCCAGATTTGCCCGCGCGTCACGCGCAGCGTTTGGGGCCGATCGATCACCCAGCGCGTAGGCGCATCGCGCCCGTCGAGTTCGAATGTCCGGATTTCACGCATGATGCCGCTCCTTCAGATCGCGTAACTGATAGGCCGCCCGACAGAGATGCAAGAGCAGCCGTTGATCCTATTATTCGACCGATTGCGAACAGCTTGAATGAACACTTGTGAACAGTTTGACCGAAACTGTTAAGCCAAATTGACCGAACAGTTCGCATCGATCTGACACTTTAAAAACACTCTAGCTAGCCATTCGGCCAGTCTTGACGCGGGTTTTCGGATGCGTTCGAATGGCAAGACGACACTGGCGAACAGCGAACTCGAACTGTTCACAGCAAATCACTGAACAGTTTCAGACATCATGAATGCACTTCCGCTTCACATCGACAGCGGCACCGGCGTGCCGCTGACCGAACAGATCGTCAGTCAGATCGAAGCGATGATCCGCTCGCGCCGCGTGCTCGCGGGCGCGAAGCTGCCGTCGATTCGTCAGCTTGCCGCCGAGCAGCGCATCAGCCGCTTTCCGGTGATCGAGGCTTACGACCGTCTCGCGTCGCGCGGGCTCATTCAGCCGAAGCACGGCTCCGGGTTCTATGTGGCGAATCACGTCGATGAACGCGACAGCAACGCGGGCAATTGCGATCCGCGTCTGGCCGAAGAGGAATCGAACCAGATCCTCCAGCAGTTCAACTATCCCGGCGAGACGCTGAAGTTGTCGAGCGGCTTCATTCCCGAGGCATGGCGCGATGTGGACGGCCTGACGCAGGCGATCCGTCAGGCGTCGCGCACCGACGTATCGAGCGTGATCGATTACGCGATTCCCCACGGCGACACCGATTTGCGTCAGCAAGTCACGATGCGGATCAACGCGCTCGGCATCGACGCCGATCTTCCCAACGTGATGATCACGAACGGCGCGAGCCAGGCGCTCGATCTCGTCGTGCGCTACATGCTGAAGCCGGGCGATACGGTCTTCGTCGAGGATCCCGGTTACTACAATCTCTTCGGGCTCCTGAAGCTGCAGGGCGTGCGGCTCGTCGGCGTGCCGCGGCTCGCGAACGGACCCGATATCGACGTCGCGGAAGAACTGCTGAAGCAGCATCAGCCGAAGCTCTTCTTCATCAACACCGTGTTCCAGAATCCGACTGCGACGAACGTCGCGCCGCAAGTCGCGTTCAAGCTGCTGCAACTCGCGACCCAGCACGGCTTTTCCATCGTCGAGGACGATATCTACGCCGACTTCCAGGCCGTGCCGACGCAACGGCTGGCATCGCTCGATCAGCTCGATCGCGTGATCTATGTGGGCGGCTTGTCGAAGACCTTGTCGTCGTCGCTGCGCATCGGCTATCTCGCGGCGAATCGCGAGCTCGTGAAGAATCTCGTCGACGTAAAGGTGCTGACGAGCCTCGGCGGCACGCGCTTCGCCGAAAGCGTCGCGGCGGGCCTGCTGGAGCGCGGCACGTATCGCAAGTATCTGGAGCGCTTGCGCAAGCGCGTGCGCGATTCGCTGTCGAGCGCGGTGCAAACGCTCGAAGGCTATGGATGGGACGTGTTCGACGAGCCGAGCGGCGGCAACTTCGTATGGGCGAAAGTGCCCGGCATCGACGATTCATCCGTGCTCGTCGACGAAGCCGTGAAGTTCGGCGTCACGCTCGCGCCGGGCAGCTATTACCGCCCGAACGGCGAGGCGTGTGCGTGGGTGCGCATCAATTCGGCCTATGCGGGCGACCGGCGCGCGGCGCGCTTCTTCGAGTACATGACGGAAACCGCGGCCGCGCGCGCTTAAGGACGTTCGCTGAAGAAACGTTCGAGCGCGTCCGTCGCGTCCTTGTCTTTCGCAAGCCGCGCGTAAAGTCCGGCCGCGCCTTCGTAGATGCGATGCTCCGCGAACTCGTCGCCGACGAACTCCGCGATCTCTTCCATCTCCGCGACCCAGCGATAGGCCTTCGGCGGCATGCGCGGCACATTGCCCGCGAGCCACGCGGCAAGCGCGGGCTGGCTCGCCGCGAGTTCGCTGAGAAGCGCATCGCCCGCGCCGTTGCGCATCGCGGCGAGCGCCATCGCCGAGCCGAGCGCCGTCAGCCCTTTCGTGATGCCCGCATACGACATCTTGAGCGCGGATGCGGCGCCGTTCGGGCCGTCGAGCACGCGCACGACGAGACCGTGATCGGCGAGTAGCTGAGTGCGCTTTGCATGCGGTCCCGACATGTAGAACTTCGGCGCCGATGGCTGACCGATGATCGATGCATCGACGAACGGCGTGCGCGTCGGTTCGAGCGCGCGCTCGATCTGGCCGACGGTAGCGGGATTGATCGCATTGCAGTCGATGTAGACGGGCTGCGCGCTCGCGCGTTCGAACAGAGGAGCGAGGCGCTGCGCGGTATCGACAGCGACCGAGGGCGGCACGATCGACAGAATGAAGTCGCACGCCACGAGATCGTCGAGGCTTGCATCTTCCATGCTGGCTTCGCGCGCACGCGCTGCGCTCGCCGCGCTGCGTCCTTCGAGCGATGTCAGCACGCGCGCACCGCCTTGCGTCAAGGTACGGCCAATGGCCGATCCCATGCTGCCTGCGCCGAGAATTGCGATCGTCGGTTGTTTCGATTGCGTCACTTGCTGGCTCCTTTAGCTTTGTTCGATGACGATTCATACCGCGCTCATTCGTCATCCGAACTATCGGATCATCAAGGAAAGCGGCCCGTCGAAGGGCCGCCGTCCAACTAACCTACCGACTCGCGAATCAACGATGCTCCGTCACGAACTTCGTGACGAGATACGCTTCCATCGCTTCGCTGCCGCCTTCCGAGCCGTAGCCCGAATCCTTGACCCCGCCGAACGGCGTCTCCGGCAATGCGAGGCCGTGGTGATTGATCGAGAGCATGCCGCTTTCGATATCGTCCGACACCGCCGCTGACGTCGCCGCAGAGCTCGTGTAAGCGTAAGCGGCAAGCCCATAAGGCAGGCGATTGGCCTCGGCGATCACTTCGTCATACGACTTGAACGATGCGATCGGCGCGATCGGGCCAAACGGCTCTTCGGTCATGATGCGCGCGGAGAGCGGCACATCGGTCAGCACGGTCGGCGCGAAGAAGTAGCCTTCGCGGCCGATGCGCTCGCCGCCCGTCAACACCTTCGCGCCGTGCTCGCGCGCATCGGCGACGAGGCGTTCCATCGCTTCGAGGCGGCGGCCGTTCGCGAGCGGACCCATCTGAACGCCATCGTCGAGACCGTTGCCCACTTTCACCGCGCTCGCGGTGGCGACGAAGTGCTGCACGAACTCGTCATACGCGGATTCTTCGACGAGAAAGCGCGTCGGCGAGATGCAGACCTGACCCGCGTTGCGGAATTTCGCCGATGCGAGCATCTTCGCGGCGCGGGGGATGTCGGCGTCCTTGAACACGATGGCCGGCGCGTGGCCACCTAGTTCCATCGTCACGCGCTTCATGTGCTCGCCCGCGAGCGACGCAAGCAGCTTGCCGACCGGCGTCGAACCGGTGAACGAAATCTTGCGGATCGCGGGATGCGCGATCAGATACTTCGAGACATCGGCGGGCACGCCGAAGACGAGATTCAGCACGCCGGCGGGCAGGCCCGCATCGGCATATGCCTGCACGAGCGCCGCGCAGCTTGCGGGCGTTTCCTCGGGGCCTTTGAGCACGACCGAGCATCCCGACGCGAGCGCGGCCGATACCTTGCGCACCGCCTGATTGATAGGGAAATTCCACGGCGTGAACGCGGCGACCGGACCGACCGGCTCACGCGTCACGATCTGGCGCACGGCATCCGTTCGCGACGGAATCACGCGGCCATACGTGCGGCGCCCTTCTTCCGCGAACCATTCGATGATGTCCGCTGCCGACAGCGTTTCGATGCGCGCCTCGCCGAACGGCTTGCCCTGCTCCATCGTCATGATGGCGGCGATCTGTTCCGCACGCTCGCGAATGTTCTGCGCCGCGCGACGCATCAGCTTGCTGCGCTCGTAGGGCGAAACCTTGCGCCATTCCTTGAAACCGCGCGCGGCGGCGTCGGCGGCGAGCGAAAGCTCGGCTTCGCCCGCGAGCGCGAGACGGCCGATCTCCGCTTCGTTCGCCGGATTGATGACGGCCGTGTCGCGCGAACCGTCGCGCCACGCGCCGTCGATATAAAGCCGGGTATTCGGATAAGCGGGAAGGTCGGAACGAGTGTTGCTCATGCATGTCTCCTTGAGAGTGGCGTGGCCAATGTTGCTTGCGCCGGACCATATGACGCAGACGGCCATGGTATCGCGGCCACGTAAAATCTGCTGACGCGCGCTACGTTCAATCGATAGTTGCAGATCGAATTACATGACACGACGGTGACCCGTATGTTCGACCAATGCCTTTATTTCAACACCACCGCACTCGCGCGCGCACTCGAACGCGAATGGGCCAAAGCGTTCAAGCCGTTCGGACTCACGCCGTCGCAGGCGTTCATGTTGCGCGCGGTTGTCGAGCATCCCGGGCAGCTTCAAGGCACGCTTGCCGATGCACTCGCGATCACGCGCCCCACTGCCACGCGCACGCTCGACGGACTGGCGAAACTGGGGCTCGTCGAGCGCTGGTCCACTGAACGCGATGGCCGCGAATCCGCCATTCATCCGACCGATTCCGCGGTCGCGATGATGAAGCGCATCGGCGCGGTCAGCTCTGAGGTCACGCGGCGCATGAAGCGCAAGCTCGGCAACGCGCGTTTCGACGACACGGTGTCGAGCGTGAGGCATATACGCACGACGCTGGAATGACAAACGCCCGCGATCGATGATCGGCGGGCGCGTGCAGGGACTTTGTCGAAGGGGACGCTTACATCGGCGGCGCGACGCCATCCTTCTCCACGACGATGCGTTGCGCCGCGAAGTCCGAACCAGCCGGAGTCGCGACGACGAACACTTTCTTTCCGGGCTTCAGGTCATCGTGCGTCGCGGGGGCGAACGTCACAACGGGCACGTTCTCCGGTACGGTCACCGAGTTCGCGCCGCCCTTGTACGAGAGCTTCAGATCGCGGCCGCTCGTGCCTTGCACGACCTGGTCGACGTTCGCGTTGGTCATCGAGCTCTTCGGTCCGAGATCCCATTCATAGTGGCCTTCGCCTGTGCCGCGCGCGGCTTCCGGGAACACGAGTACCTCGGTCGCGGTGAGCTTGCCGTCGGTGCCGGTGGTCGCAGCCGTGCCGACGAACGAGCCCGGCTTGATGTCCTGCAGCTTGATGTTCTTCAGCGCGGTGACGGGCGTATCTGCCTTGACGGCGATCTTCACGGTGTCGCCGCTGCGTCGATGAACGGTCAGCGTATCGCCTGACAGCGACACGATATCGCCGCGAATGCGCGCGGGTTTCGCGGCGGGCGTCTGAGCAAGAGCCGCGGATGCGAGTGCGAGCGTCACGATGCTGACGCCAAGTTTGAGTCGAATCGACATGCAATCTCCTTCTGGTGATGAAAGCAAAGGCTTCAGGAACCGCCGAACCAGTTGTAGCCCTGGTTCTCCCAATAGCCGCCGGGATAATCGTTCGTCACAGTGATCGCGACGATGTGCTTCGGATTCTTGTAACCGAGCTTGGTCGGCATGCGCAGCTTCATCGGGAAGCCGTACTTCGCCGGCAAAATCTGGCCGTCGTAGGTGAGCGTGAGCAGCGTCTGCGCGTGCAGCGCGGTCGGCATGTCGATGCTCGTCGAGTAGTTGTCGGCGCAATGAAAGGCCACGTATTTCGCGCTCGTATCGGCGCCTGCACGCGCGAGGATTTGCGCGAATCGCACGCCGCCCCACTTGCCGATCGCACTCCAGCCTTCGATACAGATATGCCGTGTCACCTGGCTTTCCTGCGGCATCGCGTGCAGTTCGTCGAGCGTCCACACACGCTTGCCCTTGACGAGGCCGCCTATCTCCAGCTTGTATGTCGATGGATCGACTTCGGGCACTTCATCGATGTCATAGAACGCGTTGAACGGAAACGGCCGCGTGATCATCGAGTCGGGATAAGTCGGCGCGAGCTGGTTCGGGTCGAATAGCAACGCCTGCATGTCGTCGTTGAAGGATGAAATGCGGCGCAGCATCGCGTTGACCGATTTGTCGTCGGTGATGTTGCAGCCCGACAGCATCGCGAGGCCGCCCAGCGAAAGAATGCGCTTGCCGAACAAACGGCGCGCCGGCGCCTTCAGTTCCTTCGCGGCATCCTTGATGATGAGTTCAGCGTCGGGTCTCGATTTGAATAGCTTGAGCGACATGTGTTAGCGACCTCGGATCATCAGCACGAGCGAGCGCGGCACGAGCGCGACCATCGCGACGTGCACGACGAAGAACGCCACGAGAAAACTCATGCCGAAGAAATGCACGATGCGAGCGTTGTCGTAACCGCCCATCAACGTGCGAAGCAAGGGAAACTGCACCGATTTCCACACCGCGAGTCCCGACAGGATCACGATCGCGATGTCCACGATCACCGCGAGATACGCGAACTTCTGCACCGCGTTGTAATGCGTGAGATCGTCGTGACCGAGCTTGCCGCGTAGCGCGGCGAAGGCGTCGGTGAAAATGCTCTTGATGGAGAGCGGAAACATGCGGCGGCGCAGGCGTCCGGTGAAGAGATTCATCGCGATGTACACGATAAAATTCGCGACCAGCAGCCACATCGCCGCGAAATGCCATTGCAGCGCGCCGCCGAGCCAGCCGCCGAGCGTGATCGCGGACGAGAAGGTCAGCGATTTGAAAATCGGCGATGCGTTGTAGATCTGCCAGCCGCTCGTCACCATGATCAACACGGCGAACGCGTTGAGCCAGTGCGTGATGCGCAGCCATAACGGTTGGATTTGCACGTCGTCGAGCCTCGCGAGTCGTTGAGATTTCGAGGGCATGGTAGCGACGCGCCGCTGATCGATCGATGACCTCTCGATGACTTTTTTGTCATCTTTGCGAGCGTCGCGCGCGCTCTGGCTAGAATGTCGGCAATCCATCGAATGCAGTGCGAGCATGACCATCCTCGTTATCGAAGACGACCGCAAGACAGGCGACTACCTGAAGAAAGGGCTCATCGAGTCCGGCTATCAGGTCGAGCTCGTTCGCAACGGCACGGACGGTCTGCACCAGGCGCTCGCGAATTCCTACGAACTGATCGTGCTCGACGTGATGCTGCCGGGCATCGACGGCTGGCAGGTGATGTCGGCCTTGCGCGCGAAACGTGACTTGCCTGTCATTTTTCTCACCGCACGCGATCACGTGACGGACCGCATTCACGGACTCGAACTCGGCGCGGACGATTATCTCGTCAAGCCCTTCTCTTTCACCGAACTCGTCTTGCGCATTCGCACGCTGCTCAGACGCGGCGTGATGCGCGAATCCGATACGTTCCAGATCGCGGATCTTCATGTGGATGTGCTGCGTCGCAAGGTGACGCGCAAGGGCATCGACATCGTGCTCACGAACAAGGAATTCGCGCTGCTGCATCTCTTTTGCAAGCATCAGGGCGAGGCGCTGTCGCGCACCCTGATCGCATCGGAAGTGTGGGACATGAACTTCGACAGCGACACCAATGTCGTCGACGTCGCGGTGAAGCGGCTGCGCGCGAAGATCGACAATCCATTCGATCTGAAGCTCATTCATACGGTGCGCAGCATCGGCTATTCGTTCGGGGAGAATCCTTGAACCGGCCATCGCGCTCGCTTGCGGTACGTATCGCGTTGTCGTTTGCGGTGATCGTGTGCATCGTCGTCGGCATGATCGGCGCATCGCTCTATCACGCGACGAATCGCGCGCTGTCCACGCGCGCGGATTACCAGCTGATCGCGCGCGTCGAGCATTTCCGCTCGCTTCTGCACGATCTCTACACGATCAAGGAAATCGAAGCGCGACCTCGGCTCTTCGAAACGATGCTAGGCGATCGTCAGGACGTCATCCTCTTCCGACGCGCGGGCTCGTGGCCTTTCATCTACGTCAATCCGGAGAAGATGCCGTTGCCGCCGCTCGATGTCGTGCCTGTGACGCGCGCCATTGGACTCGATGACCTGTACGAAGGCTCGCGCGCGGACGGCGTGCGGATGCGCTGGGTCGGCGCGCAGGCGCGCATCGGCGAGAACGGCGAGGTCGTCGAGATCATCGCCGCGCATGTGATGACGCAGGAAGCGATCGTGTTGTCGGCGTATCTGAAGCGCGTATGGATCAACGTGATCGGCGCGGTGCTCGTGACGTTGCTGCTCGCTTACTGGGTCACGAGCCGCGGACTCATGCCGCTCAAACTGATGGCCGATAAAGCCGCCGAAATCACGCCGAACCGATTGTCCGCGCGGCTCGACGTCGCCCATGCGCCCGCCGAATTGCAAAGCCTCGCGGCGTCGTTCAATGCGATGCTCGACCGGCTCGAACACGGCTACGAGCGTCTGGTGCAGTTCTCCGCCGATCTCGCGCATGAACTGCGCACGCCGATCGGCGTGTTGGTCGGTCAAACGCAGGTCACGCTCGCGCACGAGCGCAGCGTCGCGGAGTATCGCAGCGTGCTCGAATCGAATCTGGAAGAACTGGAGCGCCTCGCGCGCATCGCGCAGAACATTCTCTTTCTCGCGCAGGCGGATCATGAGCAGCAACAGATCGAACGGGAGCGGCTCGATATCCGCGAAGCGCTCGAGACGATCGGCGCTTACTTCGAAGGCATCGCCGATGAACGCCGCATCACGTTCGATACCCAGGCCGAAGGCGAAATGCTTGCGAATGCAATCATGTGCCGCAGGGCGATCGGCAATGTCGTCGTGAATGCGGTGCGTTATGCGACGGCGGGCACCGTGGTCCGGCTGCGCGGTTACGCGGATGAACAAGGCGCGAGCATCGTCGTGGGCAATCGCGGCGCGCACATCGAGAAGGAAGAGCTCGCGAAGCTGTTCGACCGCTTTTATCGCGGCGACGCGGCGCGCAGCGAGTTCACGGAATCGAGCGGACTCGGCTTGTCGATCGTTCAGGCGATCATGCGGCTGCATGGCGGCGTCGCATCCGCCGAATCCACGCCGGACGGGTGGATCGAATTCACCTTGCGCTTCCCTGCTGCGGAGCATCGCCGCACAACCACGCCCTGAATTCCGGTCGCATCAGATAGTCGACGCACCATGCCCGCACCTTGCCGACGCCATCCGAACGATGCGCGAGGAAGAGCCGCGTCGCGTGCTTCTGCTCCTGAATCGACTTACTGACGAGCCCGGCGTCGCCGAATGCCGCGCGGATATGCGTGGGCACATAGCCGATCGCGACATTGCGCGCGATGATTCTCACGGCCATCGAAAAGTCGGGAACGAAGATCGGCTTCTGCCCTTCCAGAAGCCACGCATGCATCGGATCGAAATCGATCGACGTGTCCTTGATGCAGACCGCCGGATACTTCCGCAACTCCGCGCTTTGCAGGATATGCGGCGCATCCGCGAGCGGATGATCGGCGCCCACGAGAAAGTCCCACGCGAGATGGCCGAGCGCGACGCTCGTGATGCCGTCGGTCTTCGGCACGAAATGCGGCGCGCCGACGACGATATCCGCCTTGCTTGCATAGAGCGCGTCCCAGCAGCCGTTGTACACCTCCTGCTGGATCGTGACGCGCGTCGTCGGATACGCATCTTCCAGATCGCACAAGAACTGGATGATCGCGTCGCGCGGCACGATGTTGTTGACGGCCACGGTGAGCTCGGGCTCGATGCCCCCCTGAACGATGGCGAGATTGCATTTGAGCGCCTGCAGATCGTCGAGAATCGCCTTGCTGTGCGCGATGAAGTATTCGCCCGCCTCGGTGAGCCGGATATAGCAACCGCGGCGCTCGAACAGCTTCGCGCCGAACGATTCCTCGAGCTTCCTGACGGTGTAACTGATCGCCGACGGAACCTTGTTCAGCCGTTCCGCGGCCGCCGTGATGCTTTGATACTGCGCAACCAACCGGACTATCCGAATGCTTTCGTCCGAAGTGAACATCGAGCCTGCTTCCACATGAGTATTTGTCCTGCCACATGAGCGAAGCGCGCGATGAACACCGTGCGCTTCGCTCACATCGTTGCGTCAGTGCCCGCTGGGCTTGACAGTGCCGCTCGCCTGCGCGAACCGGCTCAGGATCATGTAGCCGATGCACGCAACGAGAATCGAATCGAGTGAGGGAATCGACGTGACCGTGAACATGCCGTTCACCGTCGCGAAACCCGTGAGCGATCCGAGAATCCACGCGACGAAGGTCATGATCTTGATCTGCGGTTCGCGCGCTGGCGCGGCAGCATCATACCCGTTGCGCCGATACATCACGAAGTCCGCGATATAGATGCCCGCGACGGGGGGCGTCGCTATGCCGAGCAACAGCAGCAACGGACTGAACCACGACATGATGTTCAAGCTGCCGACGATCGCCGCCAGCACGCCGAGCGCAACCGTGATCTGCCACTTCGGAAAGCGCGTGATGAGCGTCGATGTGACGAGCGTGCCCTGGAACATGTTGCCCGCGTTGCCCGTGACCGTCGCGAAGATCAGCAGCAAGGCGGCCGGCAAGGTCGCGCCGAACACGGCCATCGCGGTGAGCAGCGAGCTCTTGCCCGTGAGCACGCTCGGCGTCGCGCCCGCCCAGTACAGCAGCGGATAGGCGATCAGGAACGTGAGCAGCGCGCCGCCGACCGCGTGTTTGCGGTTATGCGTGAAGCTGCCGAAGTCGGGCAAGGTCGCGACCAGCACGATGATCGTGCCGACGACCGTCGATACCGCGACGCCCATCGGCATGCCGGCGATCGCATCGACGGCAGGCGCCTGGCCATTGAGCGCGACGCGCACGATATAGCACATCATCAACGCGATGACCGGCACGGCGAACTGCGCCACCTTGCCGAGCACTTCGAAGCCGAACGCGGTGGACGCGACGAAGATCACGCAGCCGATCGCGACGAGCAGCGGCGCGGGCACGTTCACGCCATGTTGCGCGAGCAGGTCGGCGACCGAGTGGCCGAACATGTTGGCCGTCACCGCGATCCATCCGAACAGGCTGACCGCGAGCAGCACGTTGATGGCGATCGCGCCTTTCTCGCCGAACGGATACTTCACGATGCCGTAGGTCGGCAGCCGTGCTTTCTCGCCGACCGAGATCGTGATCGACGCGAGAATCGCGAGGATCAGGCTGCCGATCCCGACGACCTTGATCAGATCGCCGTTCGACATCTGATTGCCGAGACTCGACGACGACAGCAACACCGGCGTGACGGCGATGCCGAGCAGGATCATCGCGATGCGATAGCCCGGCGCAGTGCCGGGCGAAGCGCTGACCCGGCTCTCTTTCGATTGACTCATGACAGTTCCTTTGCTGATGCCGATTTCATTCAGGGCGTGTAGTGGTGGCCGGTGTATTCGCGCCATCCGCCGGATGCCGTGATCTCCTTCTGTCCTTCGACGAGCCACGGTTCGGCGAGGACGCCGAGCACTTCGCTGCCGTCCGCGAGCACGACCTTGCCGATCGAAAGACCCGCCGGTTCGCTGAGCAAGAGCGCGCCGAGATTGGCCATCGGCAATTCCCAGACTTCCAGCGATACGGCCACGCCGCCGCTCTTCACGCGCAACATGCCGGGATGACGATCGTTGATGGTCCAGATGCGATAGCACGCGTCCGTGCGATCCTCGCGCACGAATTCGCCCTTCGCCGCCAGCATGTTGTGGTTCAGCCCGAGGCCGCGCATCAGCGTGCCGTTCACGGCGAGCAGTATCTTGTCGTTCATGTGTGTCCTTCTCCTTGTTGATGTCGGGGGCGTATGCGCGTTACGGCGTGATCCACGTACCCGTGCGCCGTTCGAGCGCGGGCCTGATCGCCGCCGGACTCGTGATGAGCCCTTCGCCCGCGTGGCCGTCCGGTTCGATGTGCGACACGAAGCGCAGAATCGCCTCCACTTTCGGCAGCATGCTGCCCGCGCCGAACTGACCCTGCGCGATCAGCTCGCGCGCTTCGCTCACGCTCATCGTGTCGAGCCAGCGCTGCTCGGGCGTGCCGAAGTTCACCGCGACCTGTTCGACGCCGGTCGGAATCAGCAGCAGATCCGCTTTCAGTTGCTGCGCGAGCAGCGCCGATGCGAGGTCCTTGTCGATGACCGCCTCGACGCCGGACAGCTTGCCGTTCTTGCGCACCACCGGAATGCCGCCGCCGCCGCACGCGATCACCACGCAGCCTTGCGCGAGCAGGCTCGCGATGACATCGCGCTCGATGATTTCAAGCGGCTCCGGCGACGGCACCGTGCGCCGCCAGCCGCGTCCCGCGTCTTCCATCAAGGTCCAGCCGAGCTCTTCCTGACGCTTCTTCGCGGTCGCTTCGTCGAAGAACGCGCCGACCGGCTTGGCCGGCTTCTCGAACGCGGGATCGTCGGCGCTGACGCGCGTCTGCGTCACGAGCGCAACGACGCGCCGTTCGATGCCGCGACGGTGCAGCTCGTTGGTCAGCGCCTTCTGGAACATGTAGCCGATCGCGCCCTGCGTATCGCCCACCGCGTAGTCGAGCGGCACGGGCGCGACTTCCTGAGACGCGAGCTCGGAACGCCGCAAGATGAAGCCGACTTGCGGCCCGTTGCCGTGCGTGAGCACGACGTTCCATCCCGCCGCGATCATGTCGGCGATATGTGTCGCGCTCTCCGTCACCGCTTCGTATTGATCGGGAATGCTCAGATGACGATCGTCGCGAATCAGCGCGTTGCCGCCCACGGCGACGACTGCCAGAGGTTTTCGAACTGTCATGATGCTTGTCCGCTGTGTTGTTTGACGGTCTCGGCGAGCGCGCGAATGGCTTCGACGAAGCACTCCATCGGCGCGGTCGTGATGCCTGCGCCGATCTGCCCGACGCCTGCTTGCTTGTGAGCGATGCCCGTATTGATGACGGGCAGGATGCCGCGGTCGGCCACCTTGCGCGCATCGATGCCCGCGGCGGTCGGCGCGAAGTTGAGCGCGGGCAGCGTGAACGCCGGATTGCCGCCGAGCGTGATGGCCTGCATGCGGCGGCTGTTCGCGGTCGCATCGGCGGGCGTGCCGCCGACGAACTTCACGATCGCGGGCGACGACGCCATCGCGAAACCGCCCACGCCGGCCGTTTCGGTGATCGCGCTGTCGCCGAGATCGGCGGCTGCGTCATCGACGCCATAGCCCGGAAAGAACAGGCCCTCGACCGGATTCGCCTTCGCCTGGAACCAGCGGTCGCCGGTGCCCGACAGACGGATGCCGAAGTTCACGCCGTTGCGCGCCATCACCGAGACCATCGAGCTGAAAGGCACGTTGGCGCACGCGTCCATCATGGCCTTGCACGCGGCCATCGAGATGTTGAGGAAGAAGTGATCGTTGGCGATGATCGCCGCGCTCGCTTCGCGAATCTGCGCGAGCGGCAGTTGCGTGCCGAGCAGCGCGGGCACGATGCGCTTGATGAAGAGGCCCGTCGCCGCGCTGTTGCGGTTGTGGACTTCATCGCCCATATGCAGCGCCTGCGCCATCAGCGGCTTCAGCTCGATCTCGCCGGACACCGCGAGCGCGGCCTTCAGCGCGGGCGCGAGCGTCGCTTTCATCCAGCGCAGACGGTCGAGCACTTCCGTGCTGTTCGCGCCGAAGCGCAGCACCTTGCCGAGACCTTCGTTCAGATTGCTGTACGTGCGATGCCCGTTCGCCTTGTTCTCGACGACGAAAAGCGGCATCGACGGACTGATGATGCCCGCCATCGGACCGACGGCCTGATGGTGGTGACACGGCTCGAGATCGACCTTGCCGTCGAGAATCAGGCGTTCGGCGGCGGCGTGATCGGCTGCCCAGCCTTCGAGCATCACCGCGCCGATGATCGCGCCCTTCACCGGCCCGCACATGTTCTCCCACGCGATCGGCGGACCGGAGTGGAGAATCAGCTTGCGCGCGCCCATAGCGCTGATTGCTTCGGATGCCGTAGCGATGTCTTTCAACACCGGCTGCGCTTCGAGATAACGCGCGAATGCAATGTCGTTCGCCTGCTCGACGAGCGGATGACGCATCAGCCACGCGAGATCGAGGCCCGCGGCGACATCGCCGAGAGCGGGCGGCTGCCAGTTGACGTGACTGACTTCGCCGCCCGCGAGACGCAGGTTGTCGGCGAAGCTCGTGAGCCCGCAGTTCACCACTTTCAGTGGCTGACCAAACAATCGGTTCATTCTTTTTGCTCCTTTTTACGCGTGGCGTCGCGCCTGCAGACGCGCGACGCGGCTCGCCCACAACGCGGCCTCGGCGTTGCATCCGGCGACGAGAACGCCTGCCTCGCGCAATGCGTCGATCTGACGGCTTCTGACTTGCGGATCGGATTCCGTGCCGCACACATGCGCGATCAACAGCGGCGCGTTTTCGCGCGGCAATTGCGCCAGCAATGCGATGAGCCCTTGCGCCGGTTCGTCCGCCGCGCCGTAACCGAGCACGAGATCGAACAGCACGACGGCAGTTGCGGGATCGAGCATCTCGGCGCGCACGCGTTCGTCGCGCAGGGTCGGGTCGATCATCGGATGCGGACGGCCGCGCGTGAAATCGTCGTCGCCCATGTCGACGATCGTGTGGCCCTCGCTCTTCCAGATATCCGCGAGCTTCGCGTTGCCTTTCACCGGCGTGTTCGAACTCGCCATGAAACCTTCCGCCTTGCAGAGCAGTTGGCTCTCGTAGCAGAACGTGCCGCCCGCGAACACGCCGCGAATGAACTTGCGGCCCGCGCCGAGCGTTTCGCTCCGCTTGACGAGCGTCGCTTCGTCGTTGGCTTCCACGCGCGCGACGCTCGCCGGCAGCGGCGCGCCGTTCAGCAACGCGACGGCGAACTGCGCGGCATCGGCGAGCGTGTGCGCGGGCGTGAGGCCCGGTGCGCGCATCTCGTCTTCGGAAGCGCCGAGAAAATTCACGACGACGGGCTTGCCCGCCTTGCGCGCGCTCTCCAGAATGCGCTCCGCGACCGCGCGTGCGGGCGGCTTGGAGATCAGCACGACCACGCGCGTGTCGGGATCTTCGGCGAGCGCGTCGAGGCCGAATTGCATCGAAATGCCGCCGATGTCCTCATGCAGATCGTGTCCGCCCGTGCCGAGCGCCTGCGAAATGCCCGCGCCGAGCTGGTCGATACGGCAGGTAACTTCCTGCAGCCCCGTGCCCGATGCGCCCACGACGCCGATGCCGCCGCGCCGCACCACGTTGGCGAAGCCGAGCAGCATGCCGTTGACGATGGCCGTGCCGCAGTCGGGGCCCATGACGATGAGGCGCTTTTCGCGCGCGAACGTCTTGATGGCCTTTTCGTGCGCCATGCTGACGTTGTCGCTGAAGAGCATGACGTTCATGCCGAGCTGCAGCGCCTTGATGGCTTCGGCGGCCGCGTAATCGCCCGGCACCGAGATGAGCGCGAGGTTCGACGCGGGTTCGTCGTCGCAGACCATCGCGAGACTGGTGGCCTTGAGCGCTTCGCTCGTCTGCGTGTCGGATGTCGACGCGCGCGCGCTCAGGCGTTCGCGAGCGAGACCGAGCGCTTCTTCGCAAGCGGCTTCGTCGCCGCGCACCGCGATGACGAGATCGTTCGGGCTTGCTTTCACGTCGTCGCCGAGTCCGGCGTCGGCGAGCTGCACGAGATTGGCCGGCGTCCCCATGACGACGGACGCCTGCTCGACGCCCGGCAGCTTGCCGATATGCGCCGAAATCTGCATCAGGGAAACCGAATCCTGATACAGATTTTTGAATATTTCGATTTTGATGGCCATTGCACCTCTCCGTTCTTTAAATGCGATTCGCGGTTTCTTGAAAACAGAATCGCAAATGCTTCAAGCCGATTCCGGGAATAATGATTTCGCTTCGCGCATTCGAATCGTTTCTCGCCATGCGCGCATGCCGTGCAAAATGCCGCCGAGACAATCCACGCCGGACGACGCGCCCCAGCGCATCACGGCATCGGCGGCATGTTCGATATCCGCGCTTTCGTCCGCCGCCGATGCAATCGCGATAAATCGATCGACCGGTTCGTTGAAATGTCCGTCGAGCGCGAGTTGCAGGTAATGGCGGCTGATATCGTTCGTGCGATGCAGATTCGCGCGCAGCTCGGTCGACAAGACATGCCGATGCGCGTCGATTTGCGGATCGCCGCGCGCGGCCCAAATCGCCGCGAGATAGCCGAGCAGATAATCGTCGCCGTCGGGCGTGAGACCGCCGCCGAGGCCGACGAGCGCGTGAACCGTGGCAGCGAGCGTGGCGGGGTCATCGTGTGGACTCAGCCTGACGGCGCGCGCGTGCGCTGGCCAGCCCGGCAGCCCCTGCAGCGCGCCTGCCACGGCGTGCCGCGCGCAGTGCGCCGCAAGCCGCGCCGCGACGCGCTCATGCCGCGCCGACAACGCATCCGGCGACATCCGCACGCCGGTTCCGCTTTGCAGCGCGGGCCGCCAGCACGCCGCGCCGGTCAGATCGGCCTGCCACGTCGCGCCGCTCAGACGGCCATTGGAAAACGGGACGCGCTCGCCAGGCCGCGCATGGTCGCGCCAGTCCCAATCCGGCGGCGCGCTCACGCGCGCGCCGCACGACAGGTTCTCGCACGCGGCATCGACGAGCGTGAACCAGTCGCCCGTCTGCGCGACGAGATTGAGCGCGTGCCTGAAACTGCTGTGCACCGCGAAATCCCCGGTGCGCGACAAGCCCGGCCGCGCCAGATAGCCGATGCTCAGGCCGCGTAGCGTGATCGGACTCATGCGCAGGCTCAGCGCGCCTTAGCCGCGCAGCGCTTCGATGACCGCGCCGGCGTCGCTGACCCAGCCGAAGATCGCGCCTTGCGCCTTGATCATCTCGAGCGCGTACTTCTGGAACTCGGGGAAGTACGAACCGACGCAATCCTGCGGCACGATGCATTCGAAGCCGCGATCGTTGGCCTCGCGCACGGTCGTCGTCACGCACACTTCGGTCGTCACGCCGCACACGATCAGCGTGCGGATATCGTGATTCTTCAGGATGAGATGCAGGTCGGTTTCATAGAACGCGCCCTTGCCCGGCTTGTCGATGACCGGCTCGCCCGCGACCGGATACAGTTCCGGAATCAGGTCGTGGCCCTTCTCGCCACGCACGAGGATGCGGCCCATCGGACCGTCGGAGCCGATGAAAGTCTTGCCGCCGCGCGTGAGTTTGGCCGGCGGGCAATCCGTCAGGTCGGCGCGATGGCCTTCCCGCGTATGAATGACGAGCATGCCGGCGTCGCGCGCCGCGGCCAGCACGCGCTTGCACGGTTCGATCGCGGTGCGCACGAACGACACGTCGTTGCCCAGCGCTTCGCCGAATCCGCCGGGTTCGACGAAATCGCGTTGCATGTCGATCATGACGAGCGCCGTGTGTTTCGGCTCGAAAGCCAGATCGAAAGGTTCGGCGCGGAAATGTTTTTGCGTCACGGCATACTCCTCTTCTTCGTTGAATTAAATGGATCGGTTCGATTGGTTTAAACGCACGAACTCATAAGGAATTCGAAATAATTGAATTCTCCGTTCGCGCGATTATTCGATTCTTAATGCCACTGAAAATCAGTGCGGTTCAAATTCGACAGAACTTCGAACTGATTATAGGCAGCGCGAATTGGAACACGATGAAATGATTGAACGCCGAGGATCAAATTTCTCGAAGCTCAATAATGAGCGCCCAGAGCGTCAATACTGGCGCGGCTTTAGACAGTCTTTTGCAACTGAGTCGGAATGTCGCGTGATCGCGTGATATTCGAAAATAAAAACGGCCACTGTCGAGTGGCCGTTTTTATCGTCCGGAGCGTGATGCGCGTTTTACGCCACGGGCACGCTCAAAGCTTCGCGCTTCGCGAGCAAGCCGTGAATCTGCGCGACGACCGCAGCGCCTTCGCCGACCGCCGCCGCGACGCGTTTCGTCGAACTCGAGCGCACGTCGCCGATAGCGAACACGCCCGGCACGCTGGTTTCCAGCGCCATGACGCCTTCCGTGCGCCCTTCGTGGGCCTCCGGTCCAGTCAGCACGAAGCCTTTCCCGTCGACGTTCACGTTGCAGTTGCGCAACCAGTCGGTATTCGGGTCCGCGCCGGTGAAGAGGAACAGATGCCGCGACTCGATCGTGAGCGGCCCATCCGGCGACTTGCAATTGACCGCCGTGAGCGCGCGGCCGTCGCCGTCGAGCGAGGTGATCTGCGTATGCGTTCGCACCGTGACGTTCGGCAGCGAGCCGATGCGCTCGACCAGATAGTGCGACATGCTCGACGACAGCCCCGCGCCGCGAATCAGCACATGGACGTGCTTCGCATGCGTCGCGAGATAGACGACGGCCTGTCCCGCCGAATTGCCGCCGCCGACGAGCACGACTTCCGCGTTCTTGCAGAGCTTCGCCTCGACCGGCGACGCCCAGTAATACGTGCCGTGCCCTTCGTACCGATCCAGCCCCGCGATGTCCGGCCGCCGATACGCCGCACCCGAAGCGATCACGACCGTCTGCGTCGTCACGCGCGTGCCGTTCTGTAGTTCGATCTGGATCGGATTGCAGTCGCAATGCAGCGCCTTGATCTTCGTCGGAATCGCGATATGCGCGCCGAACTTCTGCGCCTGCACGAACGCGCGCCCGGCGAGCGCCTGACCCGAGATGCCGGTCGGAAAGCCGAGATAGTTCTCGATGCGCGAGCTCGCGCCCGCCTGCCCGCCCGGCGCGCGGCAATCGAACACCGCGACCGACAGACCTTCCGACGCCGCGTACACCGCCGTCGCGAGACCGGCCGGACCCGCGCCGACGACGGCGACATCGTAGACATGCGCGGGATCGAACTCCGGCAGCCAGCCGAGCTGCGTCGCGACCTGATTTTCATCGGGCGCGCGCAACACGGTGCCGTCCGGGCAGATGACGAGCGGGAAATCGGCCGTCGATGCCGAAATGCGTTCGAGCAGCGAGATCGCATCGGGGTCGGTGCAGGCGTCGATCACCGTGTGCGGATAACCATTCCGGCGCAGGAAGCCTTGCAGCGACACGAGACGGCCGTCGTCGGACGGGCCGAGCAGCACCGGTCCGCTGCCCTTTTCGATGAGGCCGACGCGCCGCAGGATCAGCGCGCGCATGATGCGCTCGCCCAGTTCCGCTTCGGCGACGAGCAGCGCCCGCAGACGCTCCGGCGGAATCACGATGCCATCCACTTCGCCGACCGCCATGCCGTCGACGAGACACGGCTTGCCCGAGAGTTGCGCCACTTCCGCGAGAAAATGCCCCTCGCCGTGCTCGCGCACGATGTGCTCGATGCCGAGCGCATCGCGCCGCGTCACGCGCACCGCGCCCTTCAGGACGATCACCATGCCGCGCCCGGTTTCGCCGACGCGGAAAATCCACTCGCCCGCGCGATAGTGCGCCGGCGTGCCGAAGCGGCTCATGCGCTCGATCTCGTTATCGGTCAGGCGCGGGAACATCTGGTGCACGCGGCTTTCGAGCGGCGAGAAGGGCGCGTTGTCGTCGCTCGTCGAGGATGCGGCGGCGGGCGTCGGCACCACGTTCGGATTCGGACTCTCCATCGGCTCGCGCGCGCTCCATGCGACGACATTCGGCATGTCCTGAGAGGACTCGTTGAACGGCGTGGTACTCATGCGCGATCTCCGTGTGGAAAACCAGCTTCATGCAGGGATGCGGTGCCCGCGGGCGATGCCGACGCCGATCCCGATACCGACGACTTGACGGGCCACGGGCACATCGCCGCCATTTCCGCGACTTCCTCGGGCGACGACGCCGCGAGCTCGCCGAACTCGGTCAGCGTCGCGACGTGAAAACCGGCGAGCCGCCACGCGTCGAGCCCGCCCGTGAGCGGCACGACGTCGCGAAAACCCGCGTTACGCATGGTCTTCGCCATCCACGCAGCCGACACTTCGTTCGGACACGAGCAATAGATGACGACCTTGCGCGACTTGTCGTAGCTCTCGATGATCTTCGCGAGATCGCGTTCGTCGGCGAACATCGAGCCGGGAATCGCTTCGGGATCGAGCATGCGTTTTTCGGGCGAACGGATGTCGAAGATTACGGGCAGCGGCTCGTCGTTCATGAGCGCATACAGCTCGTCCACGCTGATGCGCGCTTTTTCCAGCGTCGCCATGAGCGCGCGGCGGCGCCACCAGCGGTACGTGACGTAGATCGCGAGCAGCACCGCGACGACCGCCACCGCCTGCCGCCCGAGCTGCGAGATCATCGCGAAGACCATCTCCAACTGCGCCGCGAAGATGACGCCGACCGTCAGCCCGACCGCGCCCCACAGCGCGATGCCCGCGCCGTCGTGCGCGATGAAGCTGCGCAGCTTCACGCCCATCGCGCCCGCGAGCGGCACGGAGACGAGCGAAAGACCGGGGATGAACTTCGCGACGAGCAGGATGCGTACGCCCCAGCGCCCGAAGAAGCGTTCGGTCTTCTTCACGCAGGTATCGCGCGAAAGCGAGAGCTTGCAGATGGTCTTGAGCGTTTTGTCGCCATACTTGCGCCCGCCCTGGAACCAGACGAGATCGCCGAGCACGCCGCCCGCCACCGCGACGCACAGCACGCCCACGAGCGGCAGCCAGAACGCGCCGCCGTCGACCGCCATCAGCGCGATGGATGCGCCGACGACGATCATCGTCGGCATGGCGGGCACGGGCAGCCCGAGCGCCGAGCCCATCACGTTGACGAACACGATCGCCGGGCCGAATCGATCGACTAGCTGATGCAACAACATGGGAATCTCCCGCGCGGGAATGGTCTGTTCACGGGACGCGCGCCGCGAACGGCGCTGCGAAGGCGCACGGAGCACGTTAGGCACGCGAGGCACGAAAGCGAGAGAGATACGAGCGCTTGCGGCCGCTCGTGGTTCAACGCGATACGCGCGGCGCCGGGCCGACGTTCGTCACATTTAAGAGATAAGTGTAGCCCGGAAACGCGATCGTAAGCATGACAGGCGCGCGGGACGCGGGCATCGCGCGCGCGATGCCCGGAGAGTGGGATTCAGGCGAGGTCGTCGGCGATATAGGCGCGGATCACGTCGGCGAAATTTTTATCGCCCGACAGGCCGAGTTGCTCCGCGCGCGCCGTATTCCACGCGCCCGGCCAGCTGCACACGATCTTCTCGATGCGTTCGTCGCGCTGCCAGTCGATGCGCTGCACGACTTCGTCGCCCGCCACTTCGCGCAGCGCCGCGACCATCTCGTTCACGCTGACCGACAGCCCCGGCAGATTGATGACTGGCCGCAAGCCGAGCTTTTCGCGCTCGATTTCGCAGCCGGCGATCAGCGCCTCGACCGCGCTTTTCGGCGACAGCAGCCACAGACGCGTTTCGCCATCGACGGGACACGTCGAACGCTCGCCGTTCAGCGGCTCGCGGATGATGCCGCTCGCGAACGACGACGCCGCCGCGTTGGGCTTGCCGGGGCGCACGCTGATCGTCGGCAGGCGCAGCACGCGGCCATCGACGAAACCGCGCCGCGCGTAATCGGAGAGCAGCAGCTCGGCGATCGCCTTTTGCGTTCCGTACGACGATTGCGGATTCAGCGCGGTGTCGTCCTGCACGACGTCGGGCAGCGCGCCGCCGTACACCGCGACCGAACTCGTGAACACGACGCGCGGCTTGTGGCCCGCCGCGCGGCACACTTCGAGCAGCGCGCGCGACGCGTCGAGGTTGATCTTCATGCCGAGATCGAAATCCGCTTCGGCCTGGCCGCTCACGATCGCAGCGAGATGGAAGATGGCTTCCGTCCCCGTGTCGACGTGGCGTTGCAGCACCGCCGGGTCGGAAATGTCGCCGGTTTCGGCGCGCACGCGTTTGTCGTTCAGCAGGCTGTCGTCTTGCGGACGCGCTACGTCGAGCAGCACCAGTTCCGTGATCGGCTTGCCATTGAGTTCGTTGCGCGCGAGCAGCCGCTTTGCGAGTCGCTGACCGATGAAGCCCGCGCCGCCCGTGATGAGTATCTTCATGTGGTCGCTTCCGTTTTTACAGAGAAGGTTTGAGCCAGCCGAGACCTTCCGACGTGCCGGCCTTCGGTTTGTATTCGCAGCCGATGAAGCCCTCGTAGCCAAGCGAATCGATCAGTTCGAAGAGATACGGATAGTTCAATTCGCCGATGCCCGGTTCGTGGCGCTCCGGCACACCCGCAATCTGGATATGGCCGATGCCCGCATTCGGGCGCTTCATGTCGCGCTTAAGCTTCATCGCGATGTCGCCTTCCACGATCTGGCAGTGATAGATGTCGAATTGCACCTTTAAATTCGGCGCATTGATCTCATCGCAGATTTGCTGTGCTTCGTCTTGGCGGTTCAGGAAGAAACCGGGTATGTCGCGGGTGTTGATCGGCTCGATCACGATCGTTATGCCCGCTTTCTGCGCTTCTTTTGCCGCGTATTCGAGGTTCTTCAGGTACACCGCGCGATGTTGCTCTCTGTTCTGATCTTTTGCGATCAGGCCGGCCATGACGTGCAGTTTCTCGTTGCCCAGCACGGCGGTGTATTCGAGTCCCTTTGCGACGCTCTGCTTGAACTCTTCCTCGCGGCCCGGTAACGAGGCGATGCCGCGTTCGCCCTTTGCCCAGTCGCCCGGCGGGGCGTTGAACAACGCCTGCGTCAAGCCATTGTCCGTTAAGCGCTGCTTGATCTCGTTCGCTTCAAAGTCGTAAGGGAACAGGAATTCCACCGCCTTGAAACCATCCTTCGCCGCTGCGGCGAAGCGGTCCAGGAAAGCGTGCTCGGGGTACATCATCGTCAGGTTTGCTGCGAATCTTGGCATTTGCTTGTGCTCCGTCTGTTCCGGTTTCGAATGCGCTTGCTTCTATGGAATCCTGTGTTCGAGTCGGTCTATTGGCGTTGCCCCTGTGCGGGGCGGCACTTACTTTCTTTGCTGCTGCAAAGAAAGTAAGCAAAGAAAGCAGCTTTTCAGGCCCGCGGTCACACGCAATTTGGGTAGTACTCTCGTCCACCGTGGCACTCGCCTAAAGAGTGCCCCTCATAGGCCCCATCGGGCCTGGCTCGCGCACGGTCCGACCAGCTAGTCCGTTTCGCGCGCTGGTTCAGCACGAAATGGCTCCAGCCCGCTTCGCGGCCGATCGGTCAGTCGGCTCTGTGTTACCAGCGCGCGCCGAACGTCTTCTTCAATTCCTCTATCGCTTCTTCCGCCAACGGCTCCGGACGCGGCATCGTCGATAGATACAGCCGCGCCGTCTCCTCCAACTCCTCCAACGCATAGCTCGCGTGCGACACAGACTTCTCCCACACCACCGGCCCCAACCGCTCCAGCAACACCGCCGTCACCCGCGACGCCAACGCCGCCACTTCCTCCGCCACCGACTCGTCGCCCGGTCGGCGGTACGCTATCAGCGGAACATGGCCCACCTTCATCACGTAGTACGGCGTGATCGGCGGCAATACATCGTCGTTCTTCCACACGCCCGCCAACGTCAGCGCCACCAGATGCGTCGAATGCGTATGCACCACGCCGCGCGCGTTCGCATCGTTTTCGTAGATCCGGCGATGCAGCGCCAACGTCTTCGACGGACGTCCGCCCGATACGTGATTGCCTCGCGCATCCACCTTCGCAATGTCGTTCGGATCGAGGCGGCCCAAGCACGCATCCGTCGGCGTGATCAACCAGCCATCGTCGAGCCGCGCGCTGATGTTGCCCGCGCTGCCCACCGTATATCGGCGCTCGTACAGGCTTCTGCCCGTCACGCAGATCTCTTCGCGAATAGCGTTCTCGTTCGATGCCATCACAGTGCCTTCAACGCCTTTTCAAAGAAATCGGTCGTGCCGAAATTGCCGGACTTGAGCGCCAGGCCCAGCGCCCCGCTTCCATCCGCGCCGATCGATTGCGTCGCCGGCACGCCCGGATCGATCTGCGGCCCGATGCGCAACGAACGCAAGTCCAGCGCCTGCACCACCGCGCCCGACGTTTCGCCGCCCGCCACAACGAATTTGGCGCAGCCGTCATCGCGCAACGTCCGGGCTATCGACGCAAGCGCGTCTTCCACCAGATGCCCCGCCTTCTCGACGCCCAGTTCCTTCTGCACCGCCTTCACTTCTTCCGGCGATGACGTCGCGTAAATCAGCACCGGCTCGTCATGCTGGCGCGCGAATTCGACCGCGCTCTGCACGACCGGCTCGCCGCGCGACAACGCCATCGGATCGACGCGAAACGCCGGCTTCGATTCGCGCCAGTGCGCAACCTGCGCGTTCGTCGCCTTCGATGCACTCCCCGCCAGCACCACCGCTTTGCCCTCGATCGTCGGCAAATCGGCGGCGTGCTCCGCGTGCGCCAGCAGATTCGCCGCGCGGAAATTCTGCGGCAATCCAAGCGCGATGCCCGAGCCGCCCGTAATCAGCTTCAGATCGCGGCATGCGTCGCCGAGCACGTACAAGTCCTCGTCCGAAACGGCATCCGCGATCGCGAGGCGCACGCCGTCCTTCTTCAATTCATCGATGCGCGCGCGGATCGCGTCCGCGCCCTTCGCAATCGTGTCGTAACGAATGAGCCCGACCTTCGATTTCGTCTGACGCTGCAAGACGCGCACGAGGTTCGGGTCGGTCATCGGCGTGAGCGGATGATTCTCCATGCCCGATTCGTTCAGCAACACATCGCCGACGAACAGGTTGCCGCGAAAAATCGTGCGGCCATTCTCGGGAAACGCCGGGCACGCAATCGTGAAATCGTCCTTCAGCGCGTCGAGCAACGCGTCCGCGACCGGGCCGATGTTGCCCTTGTCGGTCGAATCGAACGTCGAGCAATACTTGAAGAAGAACTGGCGGCAGCCCTGCGCACGCAGCCATTCGAGCGCATCGAGCGACTGGCGCACGGCGTCGTCGGCGGGAATCGTGCGCGACTTCAGCGCGACGACGATCGCGTCCGCCTCGATCCGCGCGCTCGCTTCCGGCACGCCGATGGTCTGCACCGTGCGCATGCCGCCGCGCACGAGCATGTTGGCGAGATCGGTCGCGCCGGTGAAATCGTCGGCGATACAGCCGAGCAGTGCCTGCGCCGCTTGCGTCATTGCTTCGCTCCCTTCGGAATGTCGATGCCCGGAAAAATCTTGATGACCGCGGAATCGTCCTCGCCGCCGTGTCCGGCCGTGGACGCCATCATGAACATCTGATGCGCCGCCGCCGACAGCGGCAACGGAAATTTCGACGTGCGCGCCGTGTCGAGCACGAGGCCCAAGTCCTTAACGAAAATATCGACGGCGGAAAGCGGTGTGTAATCGCCCGAAAGAATGTGCGGCACGCGATTCTCGAACATCCACGAATTGCCCGCGCTGTGGGTGATGACGTCGTAAAGCGCATCCGGATCGACGCCTTCGCGCAGGCCGAGCGCCATCGCTTCGGCCGCCGCCGCGATATGCACGCCCGCCAGCAACTGATTGATGATCTTCACCTTCGAGCCCGCGCCGTGGGCGTCGCCGAGCCGATAGACCTTGCCCGCGATCGCGTCGAGTACGTCCTCGCAGGCGGCGTAGGCGTCGGCGGGGCCGGAGGTCATCATCGTCATTTCGCCGGAGCTGGCTTTCGCCGCGCCGCCGGACAAGGGCGCGTCGAGCATGTGCACGCCCTTCTCGCCGATGCGCTTGCCGAGATCGGCGGCGAATTGCGGCGATACCGTCGCGCACGCGAGCACGACGCCGCCGGGTTTCATCGCTTCGACCGCGCCGGTTTCGCCGAACAGCACGGCTTCGGTCTGCGCCGCATTGACGACGACCGTCAGCACGACCTCGCACTTGCCGCCCAACTCGGCCGGCGACGCGCACGCGATGCCGCCTTCGGCCGCGAACGCATCGAGCACCGGCTGGCGCACGTCGCACGCATGCACGGCGAAGCCCGCCCGCAGCAACGAGCGCGCGACGCCCATGCCCATTGCGCCCAAACCGATCACTCCGACGTTTCGTGTCATCGCAGATTCCTTAACAGATGCCCGCTTCCGCCAGTCGGCGCGCGGCGTTGATGAGATGCGTCTGCGCGGCGTGGCGCGCGGCGTCGGGCTCGCGCGCGCGGATCGCCTCGACGATCGCCGCGTGCTCCTCGCGCACCTGACGCATGAAGTCCTCGCGCAGCGCCTCGTTGCCGCGCGTAACGAGCGTGCCCGCTTCCAGGTACTGGTTCAGAAAGGTGAGGGTTTTCAGGAAGTACGGATTGCCGGTCGCGTTGGCGATTTCCCGATGGAACGCGACGTCCTCGGCGACGCCGTCGCGGCCATCGCGCACGGCTTCATCGATGGATGCGAGCGCGTCATCGATGGCGGCGAGTTGTTCGTCGGTACGCCGCTGCGCGGCTTCGGATGCCACTTCGGCCTCGATCGCCCGGCGCAGCGCGAGAATCTGCACGACCGCGCCGGGCTCGACCGCCTGCGCATAATCGATGCGCAACGGCCGAATCCCCGCGCGCTCGACGATGAATACGCCGCTGCCCTGACGCGGCTCGACCATGCCTTCGTTCTTCAGCCGCGAGATGGCTTCGCGAATGACCGTGCGGCTCACGCCGAATTCCTGCGCGAGCACCGCTTCGGTCGGCAGCTTGCCGGTCGCGGCGAAACTGCCCTTCTCGATCAGCTTTTGCAATTGTTGCGCGACGGTGTCGCTCAACGCGCGCGGCGGAATTTTCTCGAACATGCGACTCGATGCGCCTCGTCAGGTCATCGGGTCATCATACAAATTTTTACGATGGAAGTGGACCGAGGAATAACCCTCGGTCGTGGCTTACTGCGCGAGCGGCTCGTCGATGAGCGCGAGCGCGTCACGAATTTCGGAGACGTCGCCGGGGCGCACGAGGCGCGCGACTTCCTTGCCGCCGAGCATGAAGACGAGCGTCGGCCAGAGCTTTACGCGAAACGAACGTCCGAGCGGGCGGCCGCTGCCATCCTCGATCTTGATGTGCTGCACCGCGCGATGATCCTGAAATGCCTGCGCGATCAACGGTTGCGCGGCACGGCAGAAACCGCACCAGTCGGTGCCGAACTCGACGACCGTCGGGCCGGTGAGCGCGTCGATTTCCGTGCGATCCGGTGCGGTCTTCGCGTATTCGATGTTCATGCTCATGGCGTGCTTCCTTGTCTTTTGTTGTCGATGAAGCCAGCAGAAAACTTGCCCGATCTTACTGGCCGAAACCCGTCAGCCCGATGAGCGCGCCGCCCGCGAGCAGCCACAGCGGATGCAGCTTCGTCCGGTACGAGACGAGCGCGACGAGCGCCGTGATGGCCGCGAGCGTCCAGGTTCCATCGGATGCCTCGGCGATCAGCAACGCGCTCGCCGCGACGAGCCCGGCCGTGATCGGCACGAGCCCGAGCTGGATGAAGCGCCGCCACGGGCGATCCTTGAAGCGCTCCCACGCGTGCATCGCGGCGATCGTCACGAGCGACGACGGCCCGAACTTCGCGATCGACGTCACCAGCACGCCGGGCCAGCCGGCGACATGCCAGCCGATCAGCGTGACGACCATCATGTTCGGGCCCGGCGCGGCCTGCGCGAGCGCGAAGAGCGCGGAGAAATCGGCCTTCGACATCCATTCGTGAACCTGCACGACCTGACGCTGCATTTCCGGCAGGATCGAATTGCCGCCGCCGAACGCGAGCAGCGAGAGCTGACTGAAGATCGCCGCGAGCGAAAGCAGATCGTTTTTCATCGGCGGACTTTCCACGCGATCAGCACCGAAATCGGCGTGAAGACGAGCATCGTCGGCAGGAGCGGCGTGCGCAGGATCGCTATCGACGCGAACATCAGAAGCGCGACGATCGCCGCTTCCGGCTTCCGGCGCAGCGGCCACATGATCTTCGCCGCCATCGCGATGAGCAGGCCCGCCGCAGCCGCCGCGAGTCCCGCGAACAGATGCGCGATGCGCGGGTCCTGATGCGTGCGCTGATAGATCACGCCGAGCCCGATCACGATGAGCGACGGTCCGACAAGCAGCCCCAGCAAGCCCGCGAGCGCGCCCGGCACGCCGCGAAAGCGCATGCCGATTGCCACCGACAGATTGATCACGTTGCCGCCCGGCAGGAACTGACAGAGGCCGAGGAGATCGGTGAACGCGTCGGCGTCGAGCCATTTGCGGCGCTCGACGATCTCGCGCCGCGCGAGCGGCAGCGCGCCGCCGAACGCCGTCAGCCCGAGCGTCAGAAAGCCGATGAAGATTTCGGCGACCGTCGGCCGTGGCGCGTGGCCGTCGCCGGACATGACGCTCACGCGCGTGCCCGGCGCGCTTCGTAGGCTTTCAGATGCGCGTATGCGACCGCCAGCGCCGACAGCCCGGCGATTTGCGTGCGCCGCCGCGACAGCAGATCGCCGACGATGTGATCCGCCTCGATCGGCGCGCCGTTCTCGAGATCGCGCAGCATCGATGCGGTCATCGGCGAGCCGCGCTCCGAGAAAAACGCCCGCGCGCGCGTGACGACCGCCTCGCCCGGTGCGTGCGCGTTGTCGCCGGCGATGCCGCAGCATTCGTCGAAGAGCTGGAACAGCAGCGCCTCGCCGCCCGGCGCCGCGAGAATATCGCCGATGGGCGCGCGCATCAGGCAGGTGCCGGTCGCGAGCGTGGCGAGGAACACCCACTTGTCCCACATCGACTGAAGGATGTCTTCGCTCACGTTTAAATCGAAGCCCGCGCCGTCGAGTTGCGCGGCGATTGCGTCGATGCGCGCCGAGCGGCCGCCCGTGCGCTCGCCGATAGTCATCGAATGCATGTTGTTCAGATGCACGATCTCGCCTTCGGCGTCGAGCGTCGCGGCGATCACGCATTGGCCGCCGAGCACGTTCGCGGGATCGAAGCGCGCGTCGAGCGCGTCGAGATGGCCCATGCCGTTCAGGAGCGGCAGGATCGCGGTATCGGGACCGACGGCGGGCGCGAAGGAATCGATCGCGCCTTGCAGGTCGTAGGCCTTGCAGCTCAGGAGCACGAGATCGTAAGGGCCGTCGATGTCTTTCGCGAGCACCATCGGCGGACAGGCGAACGCGAGATCGCCTTCCGGGCTCTTCACTTTCAGGCCGCACTGACGCAGCCGCTCGGCGCGGCGCTCGCGCACGAGAAAGGTCACGTCGCGGCCCGCTTCGAGCAGCCGTGCACCGAAATATCCGCCGATGGCCCCCGCGCCCACTACCAGAATCCGCATGTCTCGCTCCTTTTCGCTGTATGAATCGTTCACGCCTGCCAGACGCCATAGCCCGCTTCGCGCAAGCCGATCGCCAGTTCCACTTCCATGTCGCGCGCGCCGTCGTAGGGCATCGGGTTGTACATCTCATACAGTTGCGGCAGGAGCCGCAGTCCGTATTCGCGGACATAGCGATTCGACTGGATGCCGGCCTTGTGCTTGTCGAAGCGCACGTCGGGATCGATGCCCGTCATGCCCACGTAGACGAACGGCATGCCGATCACGTAATCCGGATTCGCGCGACGGAAACGCGCTTCGTTCCAGACCGTTCCGGACAGTTCGACGAAGTAGACGGAGTAATGATGGCTGCGCGCGCGCCGGGCGGGCGGCATGTTTCGGATGGCCTTCGCGGCGTGCTCGTTGCGGGCGTCCATTCTATGACGGCGATGCTTTTGGCGCTCGATCGGACGGCGCGGCCCCTGCCGGATGCGTCTCAAAGTGGTAAATTCGGGCGGTCTGCGCTCGCGCAAAACGATCGGACATCGGCGCGGCCCATCGCGCCGCCGGTCGGAACCGGAGACGATCTCTCTCGCGCGGGCGCCGCCCCATCGACACGTTTTCATCCCGAAGCCGCGCGCCACGAGCCGCGCGACGCTTCGGTCATTCGGAGATCAAGCAATGAGCAAGCAAGCTATCGGCGTGGTAGGCCTCGCCGTCATGGGCCGCAACCTGGCCTTGAACATCGAGAGCCGCGGCCACGCCGTTTCGGTATTCAACCGCAGCCGCGCCAAAACCGACGAACTGATTGCCGAACATCCCGACAAGAAGCTCGTGCCGACCTACACGCTCGAAGAGTTCGTCGAGTCGCTCGAAAAGCCGCGCCGCATTCTGATGATGGTGAAGGCCGGCGCCGGCACCGACGAGACCATCGCTTCGCTGCGTCCGCTGCTGGAAAAGGGCGACATTCTCATCGACGGCGGCAACACGCATTTCACCGACACGATCCGCCGCAATCAGGATCTCGCGAAGTCGGGGCTGCATTTCATCGGCACGGGCGTGTCGGGCGGCGAGGAAGGCGCGCTCAAAGGCCCGTCGATCATGCCGGGCGGACAGAAGGAAGCGTACGAACTCGTCGCGCCGATCCTCACGGAAATCGCCGCGAAGGCGCCGGACGGCGAGCCGTGCGTCGCGTACATGGGCCCGGACGGCGCGGGCCATTTCGTGAAGATGGTGCACAACGGCATCGAATACGGCGACATGCAGTTGATCGCCGAGAGCTATGACGTGCTCAAGCGCGTCGCCGGTCTGTCGAACGAAGAGCTGGGCAAGGTGTATGTGGAGTGGAATCAGGGCGAACTGGATAGTTACCTGATCGAAATCACGTCGAAGATTTTCTCGAAGAAGGACGAGGAAACCGGCAAGGATCTCGTCGATGTGATTCTCGACCGCGCCGCGCAAAAGGGCACGGGCAAGTGGACGAGCCAGAACGCGCTGGACCTCGGCGCGCCGCTGCCTTTGATTACGGAAGCGGTGTTTGCGCGCGTGCTGTCGTCGCTGAAGACGCAGCGTGTGGCGGCGAGCAAGGTGCTGGCAGGCCCGACGCCGAAGTTCGACGGCGATCGCGCGGCGTTCGTCGAGTCGGTGCGGCGTGCGCTGTATCTGTCGAAGATCGTCTCGTATGCGCAAGGTTTTGCGCAGTTGCGCGCGGCGTCGGAAGAGTACAAGTGGGATCTGCATTACGGCGAGATCGCGAAGATTTTCCGGGCGGGCTGCATCATCCGCGCGCGCTTTTTGCAGAAGATCACCGATGCTTATGCTGCGAAGCCCGACCTCGCGAATCTGTTGCTCGATCCGTATTTCAGCGATATCGCGGCGAAGTATCAGGAAGCGCTGCGCGATGTCGTCGTGGCGGCCGTGAAGGCGGGGATTCCGGTGCCGGCGTTCTCGTCGGCGATTGCTTACTTCGATGCGTATAGGTCGGAGAGGTTGCCCGCGAACCTGGTGCAGGCGCAGCGCGATTTCTTCGGCGCGCATACGTTCGAACGCACGGATAAGGAAGGGAGTTTTCACGCGAATTGGGCGTGAGGATCTGACTGAACAGATCGAGAGCATGAGACGCGGCTTCCTTTGGAAGCCGCGTTTTTTCTTGCAGCCAAGCTGCGAAACCTTCGATTCGCAATCGAGCGTTTGGCGCGCATTTCGGCTGAAGGCGAAGAAAGTGGGTATTCGACTAATTCTTCAGCCCCACCCACTCGCCATTCCGCCCCCCACTCCTCAACACCGCCTCCACGAACCGCAACCCCGCGACCCCATCCTCGACGGTCGTCAGCCAGTCATCCCCCTGCGTCGTCCCGCTCGCGATACACGCCGCCGCATCCGTATAAACCTGCGCGAACGCTTCCAGATACCCTTCCGGATGTCCCGCCGGCACGCGCGTCGCGTGCAGCGCTTCAGGACTTTGCACGCGCCCGCGCGTGATGCGCTCCGACGCGCCGCCTATCGGCGTGAACCACAATTCGTTCGGCTTCTGCTGATCGAACGCAATGCCCGCCTTCGTCCCATACACGCGCAATCGCAACGCGTTCTCCTCGCCGGCCGCGACCTGACTCGCCCACAACATGCCACGCGCGCCGTTCTCGTAGCGCAACATCGCCTGCACATGATCGTCGACACGACGATTCGGCACGAACGTCGTCACATCGGCGGCAAGCTCGGATGGCCGCATCCCCGTCACGTATTCCGCAAGCTGATACGCGTGCGTGCCGATATCGCCGAGACATCCCGCCGGTCCAGCGAGCGCGGGATCGGTGCGCCATACGGCCTGCCGGTTCGCCTGCGTCTCGACAGGAAGAGACAGCCAGTCCTGCGCATACTCGATCTGCACCACGCGAATGTCGCCGAGCAAGCCGCGCTGTACCATTCCGCGCGCATGCCGCACGAGCGGATAACCCGTGTAGGTATAAGTCACCGCGAACACGCGATCCTTCTCGCGCGCGAGCTTCGCCAGCGCCTCGCCTTCATCGAGCGAAACGGCGAGCGGCTTGTCGCAAATCACGTGAATGCCCGCTTCGAGAAAAGCGGTCGCGATCGGCGCATGCAGATGATTCGGCGTGACGATCGCGACCGCCTCGATGCCGTCCGAGCGTCCAGCCTCGATGCGCGCCATCTCGCGAAAATCGTCGTAGCTGCGCGCGAGCCCGATCGCCGCGGCGCTCGATGCCGCGCGCCGCGCATCCGACGACAACGCGCCCGCGACGAGTTCATAGCGATCGTCGAGCCGCGCCGCAATGCGATGCACCGCGCCGATGAACGCGCCCTCGCCGCCGCCGACCATCCCCAACCGCACGCGATTCATCGCTTGTCTCCGGAATCGAAGCCGAGCACGCCGCGCATCTGCTCGCGGCTCGCGCCGCTGCCCGCGAAGTCATCGAAGGCGCGCTCGGCCACGCGGATGATGTGATCGCGGATGAACACCGCGCCTTCGCGCGCGCCGTCTTCCGGATGCTTCAGCGCGCATTCCCATTCGAGCACGGCCCAGCCGCCGAAATCGTATTGCGCCATCTTCGAGAAGATCGCCTTGAAGTCGATCTGGCCATCGCCCAGCGAACGGAAGCGGCCGGCGCGATCGACCCATCCGGAATAGCCGCCGTACACGCCCTGTTTCCCGCTCGGCCGGAACTCGGCGTCCTTTACGTGAAACGCCTTGATGCGCGCGTGATAGATGTCGATGAACGCAAGGTAGTCGAGCTGCTGCAACATGAAGTGGCTCGGATCGAACAGGATGTTCGCGCGCGGATGATCGTCCACCGCCGCGAGAAAACGCTCGAACGTCACGCCGTCATGCAGGTCTTCGCCAGGATGAAGCTCGTAACACACGTCGATGCCCGCGCGATCGAACTCGTCGAGAATCGGACGCCAGCGGTTCGCAAGCTCTTCGAACGCGGCTTCGACGAGACCCGCCGGACGCTGCGGCCACGGATACACATACGGCCACGCGAGCGCGCCCGAAAACGTCACGTGCGCGTTCAAGCCGAGACGCTTCGACGCCGCCGCCGCGAGCTTCATTTGCGCGATCGCCCATTCGGTCCGCGCGGCCGGATCGCCCCGCACATGCGGCGCGGCGAAGCCATCGAACAGCGTGTCGTATGCGGGATGCACGGCGACCAGTTGTCCTTGCAGATGCGTCGACAACTCGGTGATCGCGACGCCCGCATCGTCGACGGTGCGGCGAATCTCATCGCAATACGCATCGCTCGATGCGGCCTTCTCCAGATCGATCAGACGCGGATCGGCAGGCACCTGTATGCCCTTGTAACCGAGGGACGCCGCCCACGACGCGAGATTCGCGAGCGTATCGAACGGCGCCTGATCGCCCATGAACTGTGCGAGAAATATCGCCGGGCCTTTGATGGTTTTCATCTTTCGCCTCTACAAAAAGAAGGCCGGATGAACGGCCTTCGCGCGTCAGAACGGCGAGTTCGGGAAATAGAACTGCTTGGCGTTGTCCTTCGTGATGAGCACCGACGGGATGATCGTCGTCGGCGGCAGCTTGTCGCCCTTCAGGCGCGCTTCGGCGGTCAGCTTGATCGCGTCGTAGATGAACTTCGGCGAATACGAGACATCGGCCGGCACGCGCGCGTCGCCGTCCATGATGCGCTTCACCGCTTCCTTCGATCCCGCGCCGCCGAACACGATCTTGATGTCCGTGCGCTTCGCCTGATCGATCGCCTTCAGCACGCCGACCATCATGTCGTCATCCGCGGCCCACACCGCGTCGATATGCTTGAAGCGCGTGAGATAGTCCTGCATTACCTTGAACGCATCGTCGCGATTCCAGTTGGCGTATTTCGCATCGAGAATCTTGATGTCGGGATATTGCTTCAGCACGCCTTCGAAGGCGTTCCAGCGCTCGTTGTCGAGTGTCGTCGGAATGCCGCGCAGCGCGACGATATCGCCCTTGCCGTTCAACTGCTTCGCGAGAAACTCGGCGGGAATCTTGCCGAAAGCGGTGTTGTCGCCGGCGACGTACGCGTCCTGCGCGCTCGTGTCGGTCAGGCCGCGATCGACCACCGTCACATACACGCCTTTCTTCTTGACCTGCGCGACCGGTTGCGTGAGCGACGCCGATTCCTGCGGGAAGATCACGAGCGCATTGATCTTGTTGACCGTGACCAAATCCTGCAACTGGTTCGCCTGCTCGGGCGCGGTGCTCGCCGTCTTCACGATCACCTTCAGGTCGGGATGCGCCTTTTCCAGTTCCTTCTTCGCTTCGTTGGCCCACCACACGATGCCGCCCGTGAAGCCGTGATCGGCGGTCGGAATGGCGACGCCCAGCACGACCTTGTCGGCGGCGAATGCGGACGACGATGCAGCGGCGAACGCGCTCGCCGTCAACGTGAGCGCGCCGAGCGCGCGAAGCATTTTCTTCATGACGATGTCTCCTGTTTTATGACTATCAACGACGACCGCGCTGCAAGAATGCTACGAGGATGATGACGGCGCCCTGCACCGCCGCATTCAGATACACGCTGATGATGCTCGTGAGATTCAAAATGTTGTTGATGACCGAAAGCAGAATCGCGCCGATGACCGTGCCGATCACGCGCCCTTCGCCGCCCTTCAGCGCCGTGCCGCCGACCACGACGGACGCGATCGCTTCGAGTTCCCACAGGAGGCCCGTCGTCGGCGTGGCGGAGCCTAAGCGCGGCACATACAGAATCGTCGCGACGGCCACGCATAAACCGAGCAGCACATACGTGACGATCTTCACACGATCCACGCGAATCGCCGCATAACGCGCGACCTGTTCGTTCGATCCGATCGCCTGCACATGACGCCCGTACACCGTGCGATTGAGCACGAGCGCACCGCCCGCCGCCACGATCGCGAACACCCAGATCGGCACCGGAACATGCAGCAGACTCGCGTAATAAACCGGCCCGTAAAGATCGACGAGCGAGTTGTCGAGCGTGAGCGCGCCGCCATCCGCGAGCCATGTGAGCAGCGCGCGAAATATGCCGAGCGTGCCGAGCGTGACGATGAACGGCTCGATGCGACCTTTCGTCACGAGCACGCCATGCGCGAAGCCGAACAGCGCGCCGAGCACGAGCGCGAGCACGATGCCGAGCGCGATGATCAGAAGCGGCGGCACCGCGTGGCCGTGAAAGCCCTGCATCAGCGCGTTCATCATGTAGATCATGCTGCCCGCGATGAGCGCGGCCATCGAACCGACCGACAGATCGATGCCGCCCGAGATGATGACGAAGGTCATCCCCACCGCGATGATGCCAATGAACGACGTGCGCGTGAGCACGTTCATCGCGTTGTCGACGGTGGCGAAATCGCCGTTGAGCAAGGTGCCGCCGATACACAGCGCGATCAGCCCGATGAGCGGCCCGACGCCGAACATGAAGCGCGCGACGGTGGAGAGACGGCTCTCGCTTTCGGTGTCTTCAGTGTGTGCCGGTCGCATGCGCGATCAACCTCTCTTCGGTCAAAAGATCCATGCCGAGTGTCGCGACGAGTTCGCCCGCGCGCATCACCGCGACGCGATGACACAAGCCGATCAGCTCGATCAGTTCGGACGAGATCACGATCACCGCGCGGCCTTCCGCGGCCAGCCGATGAATCAGGAAATAGATATCGCGTTTCGCGCCGACATCGACGCCGCGCGTGGGTTCGTCGAGCACGATCACGCGCGGATCGGGATTCAGGAACTTCGCGAGCGCGAGCTTCTGCTGATTGCCGCCCGACAGCATGCGCGCGCGTATCGACGCGTTGCCGGTGCGTATGCCGAAGTCCTTCACCGCCGCGTTCAGGGCTTCGCGTTCCGCGCGCGTATCGATGAGCGGATGCGCGTAGCGCTCCAGCGTCATCATCGTGAGATTGTCTTTCAGCGCCATGTCGACGTGGAGGCCGCGCCCCTTTCTGTCTTCGCTCAGATAAGTGAGGCCTTGCTGCATCGCTTCGCGCGGGCCTTTGAGCTTGACCGTTTTTCCGTCGATGACGACGCGCCCCGCACAGAGCGGACGCAGGCCGACGAGCGCTTCGAACAGCTCCGTGCGCCCCGCGCCGACGAGTCCCGCGAAGCCGAACACTTCGCCCTTGCGCACTGAAAAGCCGATGCCGTCGGCCCAGCCCGGCACCGATGCGCCTTCGACTTCGAACGCGACCGGCGCGTCGTCGGACAACGGCGGCTTGTCGGGGAACATGTCGGAGACTTCGCGGCCGACCATCAGATTGGCCATCTGCTGACGCGTCAGCTCGTCGGTCGGCGCGCGCGCGACGAAGCGGCCATCGCGCATCACGATCACTTCGTCGGTCACGCGTTCCACTTCGTCGAGCTTGTGCGAGATATAGACGATGGTCGTGCCCGCTTCCTTCAGACGCGCCATCAGGCCGAAGAGACGCTGCGTCTCCGATGGCGTCAACGTCGCGGTCGGTTCGTCCATGATGAGCAGGCGCGCGCTGCGCAACATCGCCTTCGCGATCTCGACGAGCTGCTTCTCCGCGACGATCAGATCGCGCACCTTCGTATCGGGATTCTTGTGCAGGCCGACGTCGTTCAACGCGGCGCGGGCATCGTCGCGCATCGCGGCTTCATCGAGGAAGAAGCCTTTCTTCAGCTCGTGCCCGAGGAACATGTTCTGCGTGATGCTCAAATGATCCGCGAGATTCAATTCCTGATGGATCAGCACGATGCCGGCATGTTCGGCATCGCGCGAACTCGCGAAGTCGCGCGCGCGTTCATCGACGAAAAGCTCGCCCGCGTTCGCACGCTCGTAGCCCGCGAGAATCTTCATCAGCGTGGACTTGCCCGCGCCGTTCTCGCCGAGCAATCCGTAGATGCGGCCCGGCGCGAGATCGAAGCTGACGCCGTGCAGCACGCGCACCGGCCCGAACTGCTTTTCGATGCCCTGAAAGCGCACGGCGAGGCTCATCGTCACGCGCTCCTTCTTCGAATCAGCCGATGCGGCAGCAGCACGCCCGGCACATCCGCGCGCGGGTCGCGCAGGCGCTTGAGCAGCAGGTCGGCTGCGGTTTCGCCGAGCAGTTGCATCGGCTGCGAAACGGTCGTGAGCGGCGGATCGACATGCGCGGCAACGGCGATATCGTCGAAGCCGACGACAGCGACATCGTCGGGCACTGAAAAGCCCGCGCCGCGAAAGCCGTTCATCACGCCGATGGCGAGCGTGTCCGACACGGCGAAGGCGGCCGTCGGACGCGCATCGCCCAACGATGCGAGTTGCGCGGCCGCGCGCTCGCCCGCGTCGTAATCGAGGCTGTCGAGTTCGATCAGCCACTCCGCGCGCGGCTCGATGCCGGCTTCGATCAACGCATCGCGATAGCCCGCGAGCCGCTGTCGTCCATACAGATAACCCTGACCCGAGTTGATGAGCGCAATGCGCCGATGCCCCTTCGCCGTCAGATAACGCACGACATCGCCCGCGGCGAGATGATTGTCGATGCCGACGTACGGCACGCCCGCCGCCGGATCGAACTCGCAGCACGCGACCCACGGCAGCGTCGACGCTTCTTCGGCGAGCGCTTTTTGCACGGCGGCGGGATCGAGACAGATGGCGCCATCGGCGCGGCGGCCGCGCAGCAGATCGAAATAGCTTCGCTCGCGCAACGGGTCCGCGCCGGTATCGCACAGCAGCATGAAGTAGCCGTTCTGACGCGCGACGCTGTCGATGCCGCGCACGATCGCCGCATAGAACGGATTGCCGAAGTCGGGGACCATCGTGAGGAGCAGGCGGCTTTCGGCCGTGCGCAGATTGCGCGCCAGCTCGTTGATGCGATAGCCGCTCGTCGCGACCGCTTCGAGCACTTTTTCGCGCGTCGTCTCGCGAACGTTCGTGTGTCCGTTGAGCACGCGCGATACGGTCGCGACCGACACGCCCGCGCGTTCAGCGACGTCGGCAATCGATACTTCTTCGCGTGGTCGAACCGTATCTGACATCGCTTTGCCGCGCGTCGCGATCGAGATGTAATGGATTACATTATTTGATCTTACGGGTCGCGAAGGCAACAGCAATCGACTAGGGAAAAACGCTTAAGGGCGGGCATGTCGATCTCGTGTCATGTTGCTCGTCGTTAGGTGTGAGCGTACCGAAGACGCTCGATAAATACACCAACTTCAAGGAGCGATCCACATGCGATTCATGATGCTGATGATTCCGCGCGGCTACGAAAGCGCCGAACCGGGCACGATGCCGAGCGCCGAAGCCGTCGCCGCGATGATGAAATACAACGAGGAATTGCAGAGGGCCGGCGTGCTGCTCGCGCTCGACGGACTGCATCCGCCGTCGATGGGCGCGCGCGTCACGTTCGAAGGCGGCAAGCCGCGCGTCACCGACGGACCGTTCGCCGAAGCGAAGGAAGTGCTCGGCGGCTACTGGATGGTCCAGGTGAAGTCGCGCGAGGAAGCGATCGAATGGGCGAAGCGTTGCCCCGGATCGGATACGGAGATGATCGAAGTGCGGCAGGTCATGGAGATGGACGATTTCCCGCCGGACGTGCAGCAAGCCGCGGCGGGTTTCGATGACATGCAGAAGAACGCGAAGCGCTGACGCGAACGCCTACGCGATCGCTTCCAGCGCGAGCGCGATGCCCTGCCCGCCGCCGATGCACAGCGTCACGATCGCGCGCTTCACGCCGTCGCGGCGCATCGCGTGGGCGAGGCGCGTCGTCAGCACGGCGCCCGTCGCGCCGATCGGATGACCGTGCGCGATCGCGCCGCCTTCGACGTTGACGATGTCGTCGGGCACGCCGAGCGTTTGCGCCACCGCGATCGGCACCGCCGCGAACGCTTCGTTGATCTCGAAGCGCTCGACATCGCCGAGCGTCCATCCCGCGCGCTGCAACGCCTGCTGCACGGCGGGCACCGGACTGAGCCCGAACATCCCCGGCTCGACCGCCGCAACGCCGAACGCCGCCAGGCGCACGAACGGTTCGATGCCGCGCGCGTCCGCTTCGTTGCGGCTCGTCACGATCATCGCCGATGCGCCGCTGTTCAGCCCCGGCGCATTGCCGGCCGTAATCGTGCCGTTGGGACGGAATGCCGGACGCAATTTCGCCAGCGCCGCGAAATTCGTGTCGGGACGCGGCTGCTCATCGCGCGCAAACGCAACGGTTTCCTTGCCCGCCTTCACATCGACGCCGACGATTTCCGCATCGAACGCGCCGTCCTTCTGCGCCGCCGCAAACGACTGCTGCGAGCGCTCGGCCCAGCGATCCTGCGCCTCGCGCGTGATATCGAACTTCGACACGAGATCTTCCGTATGCCAGCCCGAATGCTCGCCCGAGAACGCATCGACGAGACCGTCGCGCAGCAGGCTGTCGTAGATCTGCGCGTTGCCCATGCGATAACCGCGACGACCGCCATCGAGCAGATACGGCGCGCGGTCCATGTTCTCCATGCCGCCCGCGATGGCAAGCCGCGAGACGCCCGCCGCGATTTCCGTCGCCGCCGTCACCACGGCCTGCGCGCCGGAGCCGCACACGCGATTGACCGTCAGCGCGGGCACGGAAACCGGCACGCCGCCGCCGACCGACGCCTGTCGCGCCGGATTCATGCGGTTGCCCGCCTGAATGACGTTGCCGAACACGACCGAATCCACCGATGACGGATCGAGCGCCGAACCCGCGCGCCGCAACGTTTCCGCGATGACGGCCGCGCCCAGATCGACGGCGGGCGTGTCCTTCAGCGAGCCGCCGAACCCGCCGATCGCCGTACGCACCGGATGACACAACACGATGTCCTGCGCAAAAACATGGCGAGCCTCCGATCAGCGCGGAATTCCGGTGAGGTAGATGGGGGCGTCGGTCGACAGCGATTGCTTGACCGCGCGCCCGGTGTCATCGACGAGCACTTCTTCCTGATTCTTCTCCACCGCCGCGAGCACTTCGCGCACGACATGTTCCGGCGTCGATTTCGGCGCGGTGACTTGCGCGGTCATGTCGGTATCGATGTAACCGGGATGCGCCGCCACGACGAGCGTGCCCTGCTCGCGCAATTCCTCGCGCAGGGCGTTCGTGGCCGCCCACGCCGCCGCCTTCGAGATGTGATACGCGCCGCCCGCCGGCAACGAGACCCAGCTCAGCACCGAAAGAACGTTGATGACCGCACCGCCGCCGTTCTTCTTCAGCACGGGCGCGAATGCCTGCGTGAGCGCAATGGGGCCGAACGTGTTGATTTCGAGCAGATCGCGAATGCCTTGCGTCGATGCCGGATCGACGAGCAAGCCGCGCGTCGTCACGCCCGCGTTGTTGACGATCACTTGGACGTCGGTGTAGGTCGCCGCTGCTTCCGCGATGTCCGCGGCGTTCGTCACGTCGAGGCGGATCGCTTCGACGCCCGGAATGTCGACGCTCTTCGGATCGCGCGCGGCCGCATAAACCTTCGCCGCGCCCGCTTCGATCAACGACTTCGCAAATTGCTTGCCGAGCCCGCGATTGGCGCCGGTGACGAGTACCACTTTTCCTTTGACCTGCATGATCTGCTCCGCTTGATTGTGCATATGCACTAATGCCGATGAATAAAAGGCTCGCACGCGGCGAGCCAGCGCTTGATCAACTCACTCCATCGTCGTCAATTCGAACAGCGACTGGCGCAATGCCTTCGCGCGTTTCTCGCCGAACTTCGTTTCGAATTCCGCCTGCGCCGCGCGCCATTGCGCCGCTGCCTTCACGAGCGTTTCCTTGCCGGTTGCCGTGAGACGCAAGCCGACGGCGCGCGAACTCGCCGATTCCTGCGCCGCTTCGACGAGACCGTCGCGCTGCAAGGGCTTGAGCGCACGCACGAGCGTCGTGCGGTCCATCACCATCGAATCGGCGAGTTCGAGCATCTGCACGCCGGGCTTGCGCCCGATCGCCGCGAGAATCGTGAACTGCGCCGCCGTGATGCCCGCTACGCTCAAATGCCGCTCGTACATTTGCGACACATAACGCGCCGCCTGACGGATCGCAAAACAGTTGCAGTCGAGAGGAGAAGAGTTGGAAGTCATGCCACGCAGAATATTTGTGCATATGCACTTTGTCAAGCGGCGGGATTCAATCGGCCCGATAGCAGCGTCTCGCGGATGGTCGGGAATCGTCGCGCGCGGCGCATCGGCGAAACGCCCGAAGCCGCCATGGGGTTGAGATCGCGGCGTATCGGGCCTATGCCGAAATCCGCATCGGACGCGCGACTAAACACCAAGACGCGCCGAAATTGGCTCCCTACATTTCGCTTGTCCGATGCCAGGGCGTTCCATTCGATTTCGATTTGCCAGATCAAAAAGGAGAGGGAAAACCATGCGCTTCCGTACCAGACCTTTGGCATGGCTCGTGGCGTGCGCCGCGGCCACGCTCGGCGCCGTGCCTTTTGCCGCGAGCGCCGACGAACTTCCGGTGAAAGTGGGTTTCGCGGCGCCGCTGACCGGCGCGAACGCGGGTTACGGGAAGGATCTCCAGAACGGCGTGCAGCTCGCGCTCGATGAAGCCAACGCGAAAAAGATCACGATCGGTGGCAAGACGGCCAAGTTCGAGATCCGCGCGGAAGACGATCAGGCCGATCCGCGCGTCGGCGTGCAGGCGGCGCAGAAGCTCGTCGACGATGGCGTGGTCGTCGTCGTCGGACACTTCAATTCGGGCACGACGCTGCCCGCATCGCCGATCTACAACAACGCCGGCATCCCGACGATCGATCCCGCCGCGACCAATCCCACCATCACGACGCGCGGCCTCGCGAACATGTTCACGGTGATTTCCAGCGACGCGCAGAACGCGGGCAACGCCGGCGTCTACGCGGTGACGACGACGAAGGCGAAGCGCATCGCGATCATCGACGATCGCACGGCCTTCGGTCAGGGCGAGGCCGACGAGTTCGAGAAGGCGGTGAAGGCGAAAGGCGGCACGATCGTCACGCGCGAATACAGCGACAATCAGACCGTCGATTTCAGCGCGCAACTGACGCGCATCAAGTCGACCAACGCGGATCTGATCTTCTTCGGCGGCCTCGACCGGCAGGCGGCGGCGGTCGTCAAGCGGATGAAGCAGCTCGGCATGAACGCGCAGTTCGTGGGCGGCGGCGGCGTGATGGACGCGGATTTCCTCAAGCTCGCCGGCGACGCCGCCGAGGGCGCGCAGGCGTGGGAATACGGCAGCCCGCTCGACAAGCTGCCCGAAGGCAAGGCATTCAGCGAGAAGTTCCAGAAGCGCTTCGGCGTCGCGATCCTGTCGTATGCGCCGTTCGGCTACGACGCCGCGTGGGCCGCGATCAACGCGATGCAGAAAGCCAATTCCATCGATCCGAACGTGTACCGGCCGGTGCTGAAGACCAACAAGTTCGACGGCATCACGGGGCCGATCGCGTTCGACGACAACGGCGCGTTGAAGAACGCATCGTCGACGCTGTATCAGGTGAAGAACGGGCAGTGGGAATCGGTCGTGACGAAGCACGGCATGTGATCGAAACGCTTCGCGCGGCCGCCCGCGCGAAGCGTTTCAATGCGTGGGCGAATCGCTCGGGCGCGGCAACGTCGCGATGAAACGTTCGAGATGCTCGTTGCATTCGATGACCGCTGAAAGACGCACTTCTCTCATCTGCCGGTCGTGCTCGTTGATCACCGCAGTGAGCCGCGGCACCGCAGTCGCGGGAAGGCGCCAGTCGCCGACCGTCAGGCCGCGGTCGAGCAACGCGAGCACGTCGCCCTGCACTTCATCGAGCGTCGCGCGGTCCAGAATGCCGAAGCCCGCCTCGGTCAAGAGTCCCGACAGCAGCACGGCCTGCGCGATGCACTGCGCCTCGATCAGACTCGCCCGGCCACGCTTGACCGATTCGAGTGCGATCCGGCATTGAAGGATGACTTTGTCCGCCTCGACGCGCGGCATCGGCAGCCAGTAGATTCTGGCGTTCCGGTCTCGCGACGGTTTCGGGAGCCTTCGTATTTTCGTGTTCGACATCGTCTCGACTCCTCGTGGCGTTCAATCGACAAGCAGAAGACAAGCCAGCGAAACGAAACACAGAAGCGCGCTGAGACAGAAGAACCGGTCGGATTTCGCCAGCGGTCCACGCGGCGTCTGCGGCAAGGGCGCGTCGTCCCGGATGATTCTCAAGACCGCGACGTACTCCACGATCGAACAGCACAGCATGACCGCCGCTGCGAGCAGGAAAGCAACAACCAGAATGTTGATCGACATAACTTCATGCACCCCCGATAGTGGTCGCAATGGTCCGGCGCGCCATGTCAAGAAGTGAAACGCGATTCACGCGCACATGACGTCCGACTGTTCCGGTCAGCGCATCATTCGTGCTTGTCGCGGAACATGAAACGCATCCTAGCCGCTCGAATCTTTCACGGCGCTATCGCGCGTGCTACGCATATCTAAGTATTGTCACCGAGCGCACACATCGATCATTCTTCGCGTGCGCGCAGGATATAGCCGAGACCGCGCAACGTCATGATCTGCGCGTTCGTTTCGGCCAGCCGCTTGCGCAAGCGATGAATATAGATGTCGATGGCATCGGCGCTGGCGACATCGTCGAGACTGAAGATGCATTCCATCAGCATCGACTTCGACACGGTCTTGTCCTGCCGCAGGATCAGCGCTTCGAGAATCGCGTGCTCGCGACGTCGCAGCGAAATGGGCGCGCCCCGATAGCTGAACTCGCGCGTGGCGAATGCATACCGGAGATCGCCGCACATCAGCGCGACGGCTTTCTGCGCGCTCTGACGACGCACCAGAGCCTTGATGCGGGCCACCAGTTCGCGCGCATCGAAAGGCTTGACGACGAAATCGTCCGCGCCCGCTGCGAAGCATTCCACCTTGTCCTCGATCGATCCGTGCGCGGTCAGCATCAGTACGGGCACGGTGTCGCCGCGGCGCCGCAGCCGTCCGAGCAGTTCCTTGCCGCTCATCGCGGGCAGGCGCATGTCCAGCAATACGACATCGTAGGTGCATTGATTGAGGATCGACGTGGCGCATTCCGCGTTCGGCACATGATCGACGATGAAAGAATCCGCCTTCAACAGACTCACGATCCAGTGCGCCAGCTCGGCGTTGTCTTCGACGAGCAGCAGCTTCATCGGATGTCCCCGCCGGACCATGCGGGCAGCCTGACCGACACGGACAATCCTGCACGCGCGTAGCCCGCCCCGAGCGTGACGGTGCCGCCGTGGCGCAGCGCGATCTCCCGCACGATCGGCAGCCCGAGCCCGGTGCCATCGGTAAAAGCAGACGCGCGATAGAAGCGCTCGAACACATGCGCGCGTGCCTCGGCGGAAAGCCCCGGACCGTTGTCGACCACCTGCAACAGAACCTGCTCGTGCGAACGCTTGACGATCACGGTGACGCGCCCGCCCGGCTGCGTGTAGCGAATGGCGTTGTCGACGAGGTTCGACACGAGCGCGGACAGCAGCGCCGCGTTGCCCGCCACCATCGTGCCCGGTTCGGTTTCTGCGCCAAGGTCGATATCACGCCGCTGCGCCAGCACGATCAGTTCTTCGAGCACGGACTCGACGACATCCGTCATGTCCGTCATCGTTCGTATGGGTTCGGGCGTGGACTCTGCCTGCGCGAGCGTCAGCAGTTGCTTCGTTACGGCTTTCATCTTTTTCATGCTCCGGCCCGCGCTCTTGAGCGCGATCTCGCATGCGCGCTCGCCGCCGCAGTTCAGGCAAGCGTATTGGATCTGAGTGTCGAGAAGCGTGAGCGGCGTGCTGAGCTGATGCGCCGCATCGGACACGAAATCGCGCTGTGTCCGCGCGTGATGCCTGACTTGCGCGATGCATTGATTGAGGGCGTCGACGATCGGCCGGAGTTCGCGTGGCAAAGCTTGCGCGCGCATCGGATCGATTTCCAGCGGCGAGCGCCCGGCGAGGTCGTCCTTGAGGCGCATCAGCGGACGGAGCGCGGCCGCGAGACCGAGCGGAACGAGCGCGGCGACCAGCGCGAGCATCACGCATGCGCGCAGCAACTGCGGGCGCCATAGCTGATCGCGCATGGCATGCCGCGAAGCCCGCGTCTTGGCGACGATGACCCGCGCCGCCACCACCTTGCCGTCATCGAACAGAAAACGCGGATAAGAGATGGCGCGAACCTTCGTACCCTCGAACTCGGCGTCGAAATAAACGGGATGTGAGCTTTCGCGCTCGGGCATCGGAAGCTCCGGCCTGCCGCCGAGCAATCGGCCGCGTTCGGCGACGACCTTGTAATACACGCGATCCCGATATGGCGACTCGAACATTTCGAGGGCCGCTGGCACGATCTTGACGGTGAGTTCGCGATCGGACCACTCGATGCCATCGCCGATGGTCCGTGCGGAGGCAAGGAGCGCCGCGTCCTCCATCATGTCCGCCGTGCGGCACGCGGAATCGTACGAAGCGATCGATGTAATCAGCACGAAAAGGGCGAGCGGCGCGAGCAGCCAAAGAAGCAGGCGTATGCGCAGGCTCGTCCGTCCGCATCTCGCGAACCGCGCGCACGCCGGCCGCAGCGGACGTTTCAGATTTTCGGCAGACGTGGCTTCGCCGGATTGCCGGTGTCCGTTGATTTCACGCTCGGGCATAGGCACTCGCGCTCGGGCCGTATGAAGCGAAGGATCTGAGTCGCACCCAGGCATCTCCGTCTGTTCGCAGGCGGCGGCTGTCGCAGCCTGTCATCTTTTGTGTGCGGATTGTAGTGGGTCGAATCCTTCGCAGTTCTTTCGCAGATTCCTATTCTTAATACGGAGTTTCCATGAGTCGAAGAAACTCAAACATCGGCCGTTTAGGAATAGTTCTACGCTCTGCAGGATGTGCTTAACCCATAACCCGCAGCGGATCAAAGATTGCGACGAAGATTTTCACGCGTGTGCGCCGCCTCATCGGCAAGCCATTGCGCGAACTGCTGCAACGCGGGCGACGGCGCGGGCCGCTCCGGATACACGAGGTAGTACGCCGCGCCGCTCGGCACGCACAGCGAAAACGGCGCGATGACGCGCCTGGCGCGCAGGTCTTCTTCGATCAGCGAGAGGTCGCCGATCGTCACGCCCAAACCCTGCATCGCCGACGAAATCGCCAGATCGAGCGTGTCGAAATGCTGCGCTTTCGTCGACGGCAGGCCGGCGTAACCGTAAGCGCCGAGCCACAGTAGCCAGTCGCGGCGGTCGCGCGTGGGATGCAGCAGCGTTTTCCCGGCGAGATCGTCGGGTGTTGGCGAGGCGTTCTTCTTAGGCTTCCACAATTCAGGCGCGCAAACCGGCGTCAGCACTTCATCGAAAAGATGATGCACGCTCGCGCCCTTCCCCGACGGCGCCGCGCCGAAGACGATCGCTGCGTCGAACTGCTCCGCGCTGAATTCGACGCCATGCGCCACCGACGCCGTCACTTCCACGACCAGTTCGGGCCGCTCGTTCTGCAGGCGGATCACGCGCGGCAGCACCCAGCGCATCGCGCAGGTCGGGCACTTCACGCGCAGAATGCCGGATTGCGCGCCGCCTTTCGCGAGGGCATCGTCGATCTGTCCGAACGCCTGCTGCAACGGCGCGACCAGCAACGCGCCGTGATGCGTGAGCGCGAGCCCGCGCGCCTGCCGCGTGAAAAGCGCATAACCGAGATGCGCCTCCAGCCCGGCGATCTGACGGCTGACCGCGCCCTGCGTCACGTTCAGCACCTCGGCCGCGCGCGTGAAATTCAGTTTCTGCGCCACCACCAGAAAGGTTTTGAGCACGTCGAGGGAAGGCAGGGGTTTCATCGGGTTTTTGACATATAGCCATGATCTGCAAGCATGGCTAGTATGACAAAGTTTCGATTGTCCGCGCTTTATTGCTGCGGTTGAATCGACGGCAGATTTTCGTCGAACCGCAATTCCGGAGACATCCGCCGTGCAAAGCGCCTGCATTCCCGAGTCGAAGCTGCCGAACGTCGGCACGACCATTTTTACCGTCATCGGCCAGTTGGCCGACGAGCATCACGCGCTCAACCTGTCGCAAGGCGCGCCGAACTTCGCGTGCGATTCGAAGCTCATCGAAGGCGTCGAGCGAGCCATGCGGGCAGGACATAACCAGTACTCGCCGATGTCCGGCGTGCTCGCGCTTCGCGAAGCCATCGCCGTGAAAACGCAGAAGCTCTACGGCGCAACCTACGATCCGGGCACGGAAGTCACCGTCGTCGCGAGCGCGAGCGAAGGCCTGTACGCGACGATCAGCGCGCTCGTGCATCCCGGCGACGAAGTGATTTACTTCGAACCATCGTTCGACAGTTACGCGCCGATCGTGCAGTTGCAGGGCGCGAAGCCCGTCGCGATCAAGCTCTCGCCGCAGGATTTCCGCATCGACTGGGACGAGGTCGCCGCCGCGATCACGCCTAAGACGCGCATGATCCTCGTCAACACGCCGCACAACCCGACGGGCAGCGCGTTCACATCCGCCGACGTCGAGCGGCTCGCGGCGCTCACGCGCGACACGAAGATCATCGTGCTGTCGGACGAAGTCTACGAGCACGTCGTATTCGACGGCGCGCTGCATCACGGCATGGCGCGTTATCCGGCGCTGGCCGAGCGCAGCGTCATCGTGTCGTCGTTCGGCAAGTCGTATCACGTAACGGGGTGGCGGGTCGGCTACTGTCTCGCGCCCGCCGCGCTGACGGCGGAAATCCGCAAGATTCACCAGTTCATGACCTTCTCCGCCGATACGCCGATGCAAATGGCCTTCGCCGAAGCGCTCGCGGATGAATCGAGCTATCTGAATCTCGGGCCGTTCTATCAGCACAAGCGCGATCTGCTCGCGGAATCGCTGAAAGCATCGCGCTTCGAGTTGTTGCCGAGTGCGGGCAGTTTCTTCATGCTGGCGCGTTACGACGCGATTTCCGATCAAGGCGACAGCGATTTCGTGCTGCGCCTGATTCGCGAGGCGCGCGTCGCGACGATTCCGCTGTCGGCGTTCTATACCGACGGCACCGACAACCGCGTGATCCGTCTTTCGTTCGCGAAGGACGACGACACGCTCATCGAAGGCGCGCGCCGCCTTTGCTCGATCTGACGATTTCCTGGAGACCAACACGATGAAACTGAACCACATCGCCAGCGCGCTGTTCCTCGCATGCACGTTCACGAGCGGCGCCGCGCTTGCCGCCGATACGCTGCGCTTCGGCCTCGAAGCGCAATATCCGCCGTTCGAATCGAAATCGTCGACGGGCGAGCTGCAAGGGCTCGACATCGACGTCGGCAATGCCGTGTGCGCCGCCGCGAAAATGCAGTGCAAATGGGTCGAGACCTCGTTCGACGGCCTGATCCCCGCGCTGCAGGGCCGCAAGTTCGACGCGATCAACTCGGCGATGAACGCGACCGAGCAGCGCCGCCAGGCGATCGATTTCACGACGGTCGTGTATCGCGTGCCGACGCAGCTCATCGCGAAGAAGGGCAGCGGCATCGAGCCGACGTCGGCATCGCTGAAGGGCAAGAGCGTCGGCGTGCTGCAAGGCTCGATTCAGGAGACGTTCGCGAAGGCGCACTGGGAAAACGACGGCGTGAAGGTCGTGCCGTATCAGGATCAGAACCAGGTCTACGCCGATCTGAAGTCCGGCCGTCTCGACGCGACGCTCGTGCTCGCGCCCGCGGGACAGAGCGGCTTCCTGTCGAAGCCGGACGGCGAAGGCTTCGCGTTCGCCGGTGCGCCCGTGCGCGACGACAAAATTCTCGGCAGCGGCATCGCCTATGGCATCCGCAAGGGCGACGATGCGCTCAAGACCAAGCTCAACGCGGCGATCGAGAAGGTCAAGGCGGACGGCACCATCGACAAGTACGCAAAGAAGTATCTGGGCGATATCGATATTTCGGCGAAGTAAGCAGCTTTTTTTGAGCGCAGGCACACTGGCGGCTTGATCTTTTCCGGCCGCCAGCCGCGTCTTGCAAGCTGGCGGCCTCAAGCATGGAAGCCGCATGAGCACGCCGACGACGCCCAAACCCGCCGCCGCACCGTCACCCTCACCGTCCGCGCCGCCGCCGCTCGAAGGCGGCAAGCTCGTTCTCGCCACCTTCGCGGTGGCGCTCGCGACGTTCATGAACGTGCTGGATTCGTCGATCGCCAATGTCGCGATCCCGACGATCTCCGGCAATCTCGGCGTGTCCGTCAACGAGGGCACGTGGGTCATCACCGTGTTCGCGGCGTCGAACGCCGTCTCCATTCCGCTGACCGGCTGGCTCACGCAGCGGCTCGGGCAGGTGCGTCTTTTCGTCGGCGCGATCCTGATGTTCGTGCTGTCGTCGTGGCTGTGCGGGCTCGCGCCGAATCTGCCGGTGCTGCTCTTCGCGCGCGTGTTGCAGGGCGCGGTGGCCGGGCCGCTGATTCCGCTGTCGCAGGCGATCCTGCTCGGCTCGTATCCGAAAGAGAAGGCGTCGATGGCGCTCTCGCTGTGGGCGATGACCGCGACCGTCGGCCCGATCGCCGGTCCCGCGCTCGGCGGCTGGATCACGGACAGCTATTCGTGGTCGTGGATCTTCTATATCAACATTCCGGTGGGCATCTTCGCGGCGGGCGTGACGTGGATCATCTACCGCGACCGCGAATCGCCGACGCGCAAGGCGCCGATCGACGTGATCGGTCTCCTGCTGCTCGTCTCGTGGGTCGCTTCGCTGCAGATCATGCTCGACAAGGGCCGCGATCTCGACTGGTTCTCGTCGCCGCTGATCGTCGTGCTGGCGATCGTCGCGGTGATCGCGTTCGCGTTCTTCGTCGTGTGGGAGCTGACGGACAAGAATCCCGTCGTCGATTTGCGGCTTTTTGCCGGGCGCAATTTCTTCGGCGGCACGGTGGCGATTTCGGTCGCGTATGGCGTGTTCTTCGGCAATCTCGTGTTGCTGCCGCAATGGATGCAGCAGTATCTGAATTACCGGTCGATCGACGCCGGGCTCGTCACCGCGCCGCTCGGCATTTTCGCCGTAATCCTCGCGCCGATCATGGGCAAGGTGCTGCCGCGCAGCGACGCGCGCATCATCGCGACGGCGGCGTTCGTCGGCTTCGCGTTCGTGTTCTGGCTGCGCTCGAAGTACGTGATCGAGATCGATACGTGGCATCTCGTCTTGCCGACGCTGCTGCAAGGCATTCCGATGGCGATGTTCTTCGTGCCGCTCACGGCGATCGTGCTATCGGGCTTGCCGCCGTCGAAGATTCCCGCGGCGGCGGGGCTGTCGAATTTCGCGCGGGTGTTTTGCGGCGCGGTAGGAACGTCGCTCGCGGGCAATGCGTGGGACAACCGCATCGCGCTGCATCACGAGCGGCTCACCGAGCAGGCGAATGTCTACAATCCGGCGTTTTTGCAGTCGCTCGGGCTATCGCAATCGACGCTCGACGTGAGTGAAGCGCAGGCGCGCGGCATGTTCAATTTCACCGTCAACTCGCAAGCCGCGATGATGGGACTCAACGATATCTTTCTGATCTCGGCGGTGATCTTCATTCTGATCATTCCGCTGATCTGGATTACGAAGGTGGCGAAGGGCGGGGGTGGCGGGGCGGCGTCGGGGGCGCATTGAATGATGCTCGCGCCCCGGGTGCTATTCGGGCAGAAAGCCCTCCTCCAGCACTGACGACATCGGCCATGGACAGCTTGCGGGGAACGTATCGACTTCGATACGGGTTTCATTCGCCGCCTGTTCCCGCGCATCGCCCCACATATCGGCGATCCAGTCCTCCTCGGTAAGCATGGGCTTGAGACTCGGCGTTCTCTTCAATCGACGTCCGATTGCCTCCCGCTGCACCCGAATCGTGGTTTGCCAGCTTGCGCCACGCCGCTCCGGCTGAAACTGCCACTTCAGCAAATGCGCCAGCAAGATCGCCATCCTGCTTGCAAATTCCCGCTGTTCACTCTTCCCCACGTCCTCGATTTCCTCAGCGATATGCTCGATATCGATGGACGCAAATTTCCCCGCACGCAGCAGCGCCGCCTGTTCCCAGGCCCACGCCACCACGTCCTTCTCATAAGGCGTTCCCATCGGCTGACTCCCGTTCTCTTCATCGTTCCCGGTGTCGCCGATATTAGTTTGCATTCCTTTGTTCATCCAGATCGTCCGTTTGGCCAACGCTCGTCACTTCAGCCCCAGTTCGACGCGCGAACCCGCGCCCTTGTCCTTGATGTCGTCCGCACTCATCTTCGGCGCGACGACGAAAATCCGTTTGCTGTCGATTTTCCCGTCGAAATATTCCTGCACCGCCTGCGCTCGACGCTGCGCCAGATCGCGCAACGATCCTTCGTCGACCGGTGCGTTCTTCGTGAGCGCGGCTTTCATGTCCTCATCGGGCACCGACTTCGTCATGCCGATGAAGTTCGTCGGCTTCTTGAAATCGGCCGACTTGTACGCCTTCGTCAGATACTTGTCGTAGTCCGCGTCCGTCACCTTAATCGCGTTCCAGTCGACGTTCTCGCCATTGCTCGACATGTCGCGCACCTTCGCGCGCTTCACCTGTTGATCGAGCCACGCGGAACGCAACGCCGGCTCGTCCGTCTTCGGATCGACGCGGCCCGTCACGTCCAAGCGCACCGACGGCTTGTCCGCCAGCGCCTTCGCGATCGTATCGAGCTTCTTCTGCGCGGCATCGTTCAGCGTGGCCGAGCCCGCATCGAATTCGATGTAGTTGAGATCCTCGCCGCCGCCGCCGCCGAACGCATGCGCGAGCAGCGTGAACGGCGCGGTCACCGCCTTCTGCACCAGATTCACGATAGCCTGCCACACGAGCCCACCGATCGAAAACTCGGGATTGTCCAGCGAGCCGGAAATCGGAATATTGACATCGATCTCGCCGCGCGAATTCTTCAGCAGCGACACCGCGAGCCGCACCGGCAGCTTCGTCGCCGTCGGATTGTCGACGTGATCGCCGAACGTCAACTGATCGATGAACAAGTGATTGTTCGCCGTGAGCTTGTTGTCGGCGAGCATGTAATGCAGATCGACGTTGAGCTTGCCCTTCGTGATCGGATAACCCGCGTACTTCGACGAATACGGCGTGAGATTCGTCAGCTCGACGCCATGCGCGCTCGCGGTCAGATCGAGCGCGGGTTTCTCGATGAGCGGATTCACCTGCCCCTTGATCGACACCGGCCCGTTCGCCGCGAGTTTCGCCGACACGTCGACGGGCGCGGACGTGGTCGAATGCGTGCCGAACGCGCCGATCGTCCCGTTGATCGCAACGAGATTCGCGGTGTAGTTCGGCTTGATGAAGTTATCGGTGTAAGTGACGCGGCCGTCCTGCAGCACGAGCTGGCCGAAGCGCATGTTGACCGGCGGCCCCGACGGCTTCGCCGCCGTCTTCACCGGCACCGTCGCGCTCGCAGCGGCCGGCGCGGACGCGCCCTCTTCCTTCGCACGGTCGCGCGTCACCGATTGCGGGCCGTTGTCGCCGGCCACGACGCTCTTGAGGTTCAACCTGCCCTGCGCGTCGAGCAGCACCCGACCGTAGAACTTGGCGAAGGTCACGCGCGCCGCTTCGACATCGGTGCCGCGCTCGCTGTAGTCCGCCTTCACGTTCGAGAGCGAGAGCAGCTTCCAGCCGGCGAAGCGGTCGGAGGTCGCCTTGTCGAGCATGCGTACGTCCGTCAGCGACACGTCGCCCTTATAGGACGCCGCGAGCGTCTTGCCGCTGCCCGACATCGCGACGTCGCCGTTCGCGTTCAGATACGCGCTCGTCACGTCGATGTTGAGCATGTCGCCGAAATACGGCTCGAACGCGGAGGCGTCGACCTGATCGCCCTTGACGTGCAACGCGAGCTTGAGCGGCGACACCGTGACGTTGCCGCCAATCGCGAGCGCCCCCTTGCCGTTCAGCGTCAGCTTGCCGTCGACGGCGAGCGGTTTCGTCAAATCGTCGCCGAACTGCCTGACGTTGAGCGCGAGCGGCGCGACGCGCAGCTTGACCGGCTTCGTCGTGGTTTCATCGGTGATATTCGCCGATGCATCGGCGAGCGCGATCTCGCCGATCCGATACCGCCACGCCGGCCCCGCCGCCTGCGCCTTCTGGATCCTGCGCGTCGCCGACTGCTCGGGCGCGGCTTCGTGCGGCGCGGCGAGCGCGGCCAGATCGATGCTGCCGTCCTTGCGGCGCGTCGCATCGAGCGCGAGGCCGTTCAATTGCACGCTGTCGAGCGTCGCGTTGCGCGCGGACACATCGACCTTGGCGATCTTCGCCATCGCCGACGCCAGCTTGATCGGCGCGCCGCCGCCCGCGTTGGGCGCGAGCGTGAGCGCATCGAGCTTCACATCGCCCGCGCCGATTTGCACGCCGCCATCCGCCTTGCTCCAGTCGACCGACACCGGCAGATTCGCGCCGAGCGTGCCGCTCGTCACGCGCGCGGCCACCATGTTCGCGAGATACGGCTGCAACGACGGCAGCGCCAACGCGCTCAGCGCGAGCTTTGCGTCCGCCGTTTTCGTGGCGAGCGTCACGTTGCCCGATGCATCGACCGCGCCGCCCTTGTCGAATGCCGTCTTGAGCGTGTATTTCGCGGGCGTTTTGGCAAGCGTCGAGAAATCGTCGAGCGTCACGGCGAAGCCGGTCAACGCGGCCTCAACACGCTGTTTGAGCAACTGGTCGTCGAGCGCGATCCGGCCGTCTTGAATCGCGAGGTGGCGAATCGCCAGATCGAGCGGCGGCGCTTCCTTCTTGACTTCCTCCGCTGAAGGCTTCGGCGCGGGACCGGCCAGCTTCTGCACGTTCAGTTGACCCGTCGAATCGCGCGCGAGATGGACATCCGGATTCGACAGCGTCACTTCGTCGAGGTGATAGACATCGCGCAGCGGCTCGGCATTCGCGATCTTCACGTGCAGCGCGCGGGCCGCGACGAGCGGCGCGCTCGCCTTGTCCGTCACCGCGAGATCGGCGAGATCGGCGGTGCCGTCGATGCGGATCGTCGGGGTATCGCCCGAGATCGCGAAGCGCACGTTGAGATCGGTCGAGAGCTTGCCGCTCTTCACCGCGACCGGCACCGACGCCGGCGCGTAAGACGCCATCTGCGGCACGTCGAGGCCGTCGAGCGTGAGCGCGATTTCCGATTCGCGCGACTGCGCAAACGGCTTCGTGCGACCCTTCACGACGAGCGGCGAGCCGTCGATGCGGGCCTGCAACAGCGGCGTCACGAAGATATCGGTGGCGGACGGCAGCGTCGCGATGAACGGAATGCCGAGCGCGAAACGGTCGACGACGTGCTTCGTTCTCAGAAGCCTGTCATCGAACGTGATCTGGCCGTTTTCGAGCTGAATGTTCGATACCGAGAAGCGCGCAGGCTTGTCCGAAGGCGGCGACGATGGCTTCGCGAACTTCGCGATCAGATCGGAGAAATTGAAATGCTCGCCGTCGAAACGCACGACGCTGATACGCGGCGAATCGATCTTCAGTTCGTTGACGACCGGCGCGAGTTTGAACACCGACGCCCACGACGTACGCACGACGAGCCTCGACACATCGACGAAACCGGCCGCCGCGCCCGGCGCCTTCGCGAGATTCGCGGGCGATTCGCCGATATGGACGTCATCGGCTTCCAAATCGAGCGTGTACGGATTGAGCCAAATACGCCTGATGCTGACGGGCCGGTCGAGCTGCTTTGCGAGCTGTTGCTCGGCGATATGTCGGATAACCGGCGGCGCGACGAAGAACCCGAGCACGCCGATAACGAGTATCGCGATCAGCAAGCCGATGAAAAAGCGCCGCGTGCGCCGCGCGTGAACGACGCCGCGCAGCGTCTGCCCGGCGGAGGCGAGAGAAGACTTCGTGATGCTCGACATTCGATGCGCGACGACGAGCCGCCGTCCCCGGAAAGATGATGTTCGAGTATACGACGATGCGACCCGCAAACGTTCGCCAAAGCGTGCGTCAAACGCATGAAGGCCGCGAAAAAATCGCGGCCTTCATGTTCGATTCAACTGTTTGCGCGCAGCGGAATCACTGCCGTTCGACTGACGGCGGCGCCCACGAGCCGTCGCTCGCCTGCGGCTTGGGCGCATAAAGACGCATCGTGAGCTGGAACTGGCCTTCGGGCGCGGGCAGCCAATTCGCTGTCTGCGCGCGGCCCGGCGACTTCGCCGACACGATCACGTCGATGGAGCCATCGCGATTCTTCTTCAGCCGGTCGCGATCGGAAAGCGAGAGCCGCGGCAGTTTCGCATCCGAGAGCGCCCCGTCCTTCGTGTAGGCGGTCAGGGTCCAGAAGCCGCGCACCGGCGGCAGTTGCTCGGGCTCGAAGTGCAGCGTGTACGCGTTCGCGCCGTCGAGTGCGTGGCCTTCGCTGTCCACGTGCGTCACCGGCTTCACTTCGCCTTCCTTCGTGCTCGTCGCGGTCTGCCGGCGCGCAAGATAGGCGCGCAACGTGTAATCCGTACCGTAGACGCCGACGCCATCGCCGAACCAGGTCCAACCGTTCTTCGTGATCGCGTTGGGCGGCGTCGTCTCGAGCCGCTCGCGTGCATCGGCGAGACCGGAATCGAGCAGCGGTGCGTCGGTCTTCTTGAACTGCACCGGCTCGCCCGGCTTCACGCCGAGATCGGCGAGCTGGCTGATCGCGTGACTGTCGTCGGTGGCGGCGGGATTGTCGTCGAGCGAGCGGGCGAGGCGCGCGAAGAACGCGTTCGCATCGAGCGCTTCGGCCTGCGCGCCCGGCGCGATCGTCGCCAGCGCGGATGGCAGCGGCGGCACCGCGGGTTGCTTCGCGCCGTTCGCGGGCCACGCGCCGGAGACGACCGGCGTCGGATCGGCGGCGGAGCCTTTCGCGGGCGTCAGCGTGTCGATTCGCATCGCGGTCTGCAGCTTGCGCGCTTCGCGCACGTCGCGCGCGCCGTTCACGCGCACGCGCACCGAAAGCCACACGTAACGTGTGCGCGTTTCGACGCGCGTCGCGTTCGCGGGCAGCGTGCCGGTCCAGCCAGCGGGCACGAACGCGATGAGCTGCATCTTCGGATAGGGCGTCGTGTCGGCGCTGGAATAGAGCGCGTTGGTCCACGCATCGAACGCGCGGGCGTCGAGATAGCGGCCGCGCGGCGCGGCGGGCAGCGTGACGATCACCGGATCGGCGGACACATCGAGCCATGCCGACGATTCGAGCGTGTCGACGCTCGCCCAGCCCGGCGCGCCGGCGGGCGGCAGCGCGCTCGCGTGACGGAAGGTGTTGAGCGGCGTCTGGCCGGGCTGCCCGGCGCGGCCGCTGGCGCGTTCGCGCGCGATATCCGACGCGACGAGCGGAAAGCCGAAGGTATAGGCATCGGCGACCTGATTCTTCACCCAGCCCGTGCTGGTCGCCTTGGCTTCGGGCTGCTTGGTCGCACAGCCCGAAAGGACCGCCATGCCGGCGAGACTCACGCTCATCCAGATTGCGGTGTTGAGCGGAAACGTCCAGCGTCGCTTGTTCTTCATTCGAATGGAAATCCAGTTCTTCTTTCGATTTGGGTTCTCGCACGCATCTTCGTAGGAGCGATGCGCGGCACGCCCGGAAGCGTATCGGCGCCGCTGCCACTCCCCGCGCGGCGCGCCACGAGCATTATCTCGAAATTCGGGTTTTAACTTATCCGCTGACGATAGGCAAGATTAAGTCAGCAAAAGCGCTGCGGCATGCCGAAGAATGCACCAGATGCCGGTCAAAAGCACTGAATGGCGCGCTTTTCGTCCTTCGAATACGGTCTTCTCGTAGCATTTCGCGCTCCCGCGCGGCGGGACTCGACATTGCACGACGCGCTTCATTCAGGCCTTGACCTTCCAGTCATTGGAAGGTCGATACTGTTCCTTATGTGGGATCTTCGCGATCCCGGCCAGAACGGAGCGTTTCGATATGTCCACAGCAGCATCCGACCATCCGCGGACCGCGGAGTTGTCCGTCAGCGGGATGACGTGCGCGTCGTGCGTCGCGCGCGTCGAGAAAGTGCTCAAACGCGTGCCGGGCGTCGAAAGCGTCGCGGTCAATCTCGCGACCGAGAAGGCGACCGTGCACGCGAGCGCCGCCGTCACCGACGATCAGCTCGTCGCCGCCGTCGCCAAAGCCGGCTACGAAGCCGCGCCGATCCTGCCCGACGCCGCGCCGGAGCTCGCCGTTTCCTCCGGATTCGATCGCGAGCTCGCGGCCGTGCTCGCGTCCGCCGTGCTCACCGTGCCGCTGCTCGCGCCGATGTTCGGCCTCACGCTCGACCCGTGGCTGCAACTCGCGCTCGCGAGCGTCGTGCAGTTCGGCTTCGGCGCGCGTTTCTATGCGGGCGGCTATCGCGCGATGCGGGCGTTCGCGGGCAACATGGATCTGCTGGTCGCGCTCGGCACGTCGGCGGCGTGGGGCTTGTCCGTCTGGCAGATGTTCGCGCACGGCGGCATGACGGAGCATCTGTTCTTCGAGGCGTCGGCGGTCGTCATCACGCTGGTGCGCTTCGGCAAATGGCTGGAAGCGCGCGCCAAGCGCCAGACCGCCGACGCGATCCGCGCGCTCAACGCGCTGCGTCCCGACAAGGCCCGCGTGCGCGACCGCGACGATCCGGCGCGCGAACGCGAAGTGCCGCTCGCTCACGTGCGTATCGGCGATATCGCCATCGTGCGGCCGGGCGAGCGCGTGCCGGTGGACGGCATCGTGCGCGAGGGCCGCACGCACATCGACGAATCGCTGATTACCGGCGAAAGCCTGCCGGTCGCGAAGGAACCCGGCGCGCGCACGACCGGCGGCTCGATCAACGGCGAAGGCGTGATCGCGATCGAAACCACGGCGATCGGCGCGGAAACGACGCTCGCGCGCATCATCCGGATGGTCGAATCGGCGCAGGCGGAGAAGGCGCCGATCCAGCGGCTCGTCGATCGCGTATCGGCGGTGTTCGTGCCGGCGATTCTCGCGATCGCGCTCGTCACGCTCATCGGCTGGCTGCTGCACGGCGCCGATGCAGAAACGGCGCTGCTGAACGCGGTCGCGGTGCTCGTGATCGCGTGCCCGTGCGCGCTCGGCCTCGCGACGCCGACCGCGATCATGGCCGGGACCGGCGTCGCGGCGCGTCAGGGCATTCTCATCAAGGACGCGCAGGCGCTCGAACAGGCGCACGCGATCAAGATCGTCGCATTCGACAAGACCGGCACGCTGACGGTCGGCAAGCCGGGCCTCGTCGCGTTCGATGCCGCGCCGGGGCAGGATCGGAGCGCAGCGCTCGGACTCGCCGCCGCCGTGCAGCGCATGAGCGAGCATCCGCTGGCGAAGGCCGTCGCCGCCGCCGCGAGCCACGCACCGCGCTTCGAGGCGAGCGCGGCGCGCGCGGTCGCCGGACGGGGCGTGGAGGCGAACGTCGGCGCGCGGCGGATCGCGATCGGCAGTGCGCGCTGGGTCGCGGAACTGGGTTTTGACGTGCCGCCGACGCTCGCCGCGCGCGCTCGCGAACTCGAAGCGCAAGGGAACACGATCTCGTGGCTGATCGATCTCGACGGAGAAGTCCTCGCGCTGCTCGCGTTCGGCGATACCGTCAAGCCGACCGCGCGCGATGCAATCGAACGTCTTGCGCGCATGGGCGTGAAGAGCGCGCTCGTCACCGGCGACAACGAAGGCAGCGCGCAAGCCGTCGCGCGCGCGTTGGGTATCGCGCCGGAACGCGTGTTCGCGCAGACCTTGCCCGACGACAAGGCGCGCGTCGTCGCGCAACTCAAGGCGTCGAACGAAGGCATCGTGGCGATGGCCGGCGACGGCATCAACGATGCGCCCGCGCTCGCCGCCGCCGATATCGGCATCGCGATGGCGAGCGGCACCGACGTCGCGATCGAGGCGGCCGGCATCACGCTGATGCGCGGCGATCCGGCGCTCGTCGCGGACGCGATCGATATTTCGCGGCGCACGTATCGCAAGATTCAGCAGAATCTGTTCTGGGCGTTCGTCTACAACCTGATCGGCATTCCGCTCGCGGCGTTCGGCCTGCTCGATCCGATGTTCGCGGGCGCGGCGATGGCGTTTTCGAGCGTGAGCGTCGTCACGAACGCGCTCTTGCTGCGGACGTGGCGCGCTCAGGCCGGCGCGGCCGCTGACGAAGCGCGCGCCGGCAAGCCGATCACGCGGCCCGCGTAACGCGCGTCCTTCGGCGCGACCGCAGGTTCGGCGGCGATGCGCGCGGCGATGTCATCATCGAACGATGCGGATTTCGGCGCGCCGCTCGAATCGATGTGCATCAGCATCTGCTCGCACGCGCAAACGGCCTCCGTCGCGTCGCCTTCGAACATCTCCATATAGAGATGCACGCGCTTTTTGTCATGCGCGATCACGCGCCACTCGACGCGCACCGGCGCGCCCTCCTTGATCTCGCGCAGATACGTGACATGCGCTTCGAGCGTGTAGAGCGTGCGCCGGCGTGCGCGGCGGCCCGCGTCGTCGAGACCGATGCGGTCCATGAAGGCATCGGTCGCGAGGCTGTAGATCAGCATGTAGAACGCGTCGCGCAGATGGCCGTTGTAGTCGACCCATTCGGGTTTGACGGTGTCGCGATAGGTCATCGTGGTGCCTTGCGGTTCCGTTAGTCTTCGATCCCGTGACGCGCTTTCGCCTGCGCGATCGCCTCGATCACGCTCGCGATGCAGTCGTCGCGATAACGCTCCAGTTCCTTGATGCCGCGTCCGTTCGTCTGATTCGACGTACCGTCGACGACGCGGTCGATGAGTTCGTCGGTCAGTTTCGGCGCGACGAGTTTCGTCCACGGCAATTCGAGCGCGGGGCCGAACTGCTGCATGAAGTGTCGCATGCCCGCTTCGCCGCCCGCCAGCGTGTAGGTCAGGAACGTGCCCATGAACGACCAGCGGATGCCCGCGCCGTAGCGGATGGCGTCGTCGATTTCGCCGGTTGTCGCGACGCCGTCGTTGACGAGATGCAGCGCCTCGCGCCAGAGCGCTTCGAGCAGCCGGTCCGCGATGAAGCCGGGCACTTCCTTCCTCACGCGCAAGGGCCGCATGCCGATGGACGCGTAGAAGCGCATCGCGGCTTCGATCGCTTCGCCGGATGTCGCTTCGCCGCCGAGCACTTCGACGAGCGGCAGCAGATACACCGGATTGAACGGATGCCCGACGACGCAGCGCTGCGGATTCACGGCGCGCGCGTAGAAGTCGGTCGGCAGAAGGCCGGACGTCGACGACGCGATGATCGCATCGGGCTTCGCCGCGCGGCTCGCGCGTTCGTGCAGCGCGAGCTTGAGTTCCTCGCGTTCGGGCGCGCTTTCCTGGATGAAGTCGGCATGGGCGACGCATTCCTCGACGGTATCGACGAAGCGCAATCGTTGTTGCGACGCGCCCGGCGCCAGTCCGACGCGCTCGAGCGCCGGCCACGCGTTCGCGACGTTCGCGCGCAGTTGCGCTTCGGCGCCGGGCGCGGGATCCCACGCGGTGACGTCGAGTCCTGCTCCGAGGGCGCGCGCCACCCAGCCGCTGCCGATCACACCCGCGCCGAGCGCGGCGAATTGCTTGACTTGCATGTCTTCGTGTCCTTGTCGGTTCAGGCGAATTGTTCCGCGATGCGTTTTTCCAGCAGGCGTTCGCCGCGCGCCGGGAGGCCGAGCTTCTTGCGGCCTTCCGCGGGCGTGAGCGCGCGTGCGCCGAGCCGCTCGATGATTTCCACCGCGCGCTGGACGAGCGCGCCGTTGGTCGCGTGCACGCCGCGATCGAGCCACAGGTTGTCTTCGAGACCGACGCGCACGTGTCCGCCGAGGAGCATCGCTTGCGCGACCATCGGCATCTGCATGCGGCCGATGCCGAAGCCGGCCCAATGCGCGCCGGGCGGGAGGTTATCGACCATGGCTTTCATCGTGCCGGTGTCGGGCGGTGCGCCCCACGGAATACCCATGCACAGTTGAAAGAGCGGCGGGTTGTCGAGCAGGCCTTCTTTCAGAAGTTGATTGGCGAACCACAGATGGCCCGTGTCGAAAATTTCCAGTTCGGGCTTCACGCCGAGTTCCTGGATGCGTTTGGCGCCGGCGCGCAGTTGCGCGGGCGTCGATACGTAGATGTAGTCGCCGTCGCCGAAATTGAGCGTGCCGCAGTCGAGCGTGCAGATTTCGGGCAGCAGTTCTTCGACGTGCGCGAGGCGCGTGAGGCCGCCGACGAGGTCGGTGCCTTTGCCGAAGCGCATCGGGTCTTCGCCGGCGCCGATCTCGAGGTCGCCGCCCATGCCTGCGGTGAGGTTGATGATCACGTCCGTGTCCGATGAGCGGATGCGGTCTACCACTTCGCGGTATAGCGCGGGGTCGCGGCTGCCTCTTCCTGTCTTCGGGTCGCGAACGTGGCAGTGGGCGACGGTGGCGCCCGCGCGGGCCGCTTCTATCGCTGCTTCGGCTATTTGCTTCGGCGTGACTGGGATGGAAGGGTGCTTGCCGGTCGTGTCGCCAGCGCCGGTTACTGCGCAGGTCACTATCACTTCGTAGTTCATTTTCGATGTCCTTTAGGGTTCCTGTATTTTTTCTTCGGCTTTCGTTAAGTCCTGATTTCGCGTCGGTCTATTAGCACTGCCCCTGTGCGGGGCGGCACTCACTTTCTTTGCTGCTGCCGCTTCGCCGGATCCCGGTTTGTTATCGGTCTATTAGCACTGCCCCTGTGCGGGGCGGCACTCACTTTCTTTGCTGCTGCAAAGAAAGTAAGCAAAGAAAGCAGCTACTGACACGCCCGCGGTCACACGCAATTTGGGTAGTCCTCTCGTCCATCGTGGGCTGCCTAAAGAGTGCCCTCATCGGTCCCATCGGGCTTGGATCGCGCACGGTCTGCCACATCGCACCACACAACAAACTGGTTCAGCACCAAATAGCTCCGGCCCGCTTCGCGGCCGACCGGTCAAGCGGGTCCGCGCGTGCTTCGCTACTAACGTCTCAATCTCGCTGCACTTGCCGCACGTTGGTTTCCCTTGCATACCCGGCGGCAGCGCGTAGCGCTGTGCCGAAGCTCTTTCGTGCTGAACCAGTGTCCTCAGCGTTTTCGGGCGGCGGACCGTGCGCGAGCCAAGCCCGATTAGGTGTTTGAGGGCACTCTTTAGGCGAGTGCCGCCTGGGACGAGAGAACTACCCAAATTGCGTGTGACCGCGGGCCTGAAAAGCTGCTTTCTTTGGTTACTTTCTTTGCAGCAGCAAAGAAAGTGACTGCCGCCCCGCACAGGGGCAACGCTAATAGACCGACGCGATAACGGGATCCGGCAACAACAACAACAAAAAAAAACCTCAAAGCCCAAGGTATTGCCGAACCGCCGGCAGCCCATCCTTACCATCAAGAGTCTTCACGCCTGCGAGCCAGGCATCCAGCACCTGGGGGTTCTGCTTGAGATAGGCCTTGGCCGCCTCCTGAGGCCGCTCTTTGTTCATCACCGGCTGCATGAGCCGATTCTCGAGATCCGTCGTAAAGCGCAAATTGGAAACGAACTTCCCCGCATTGGGACAACGCGTCAGAAAATCCGTATTCGTCAGCGTATAAACGCGAGCTTCTCCGTAGTTCGGCCCGAACACGTCATCCCCGCCGGAGAGGTAATTGATCTTCATCTGGATGTTCATCGGATGCGGCTCCCAGCCAAGAAACACCACCGGCTTCTTCTCGCGGATCGCCCGCTCGACCGTCACCAGCATCCCCGCCTCGCTCGACTGCACGAGCTTGAACCCGCCCAACCCGAACTGATTCGTGTCGATCATCTTCTGAATCTTCGCGTTCGCACTGCTGCCAGGCTCGATGCCGTATATCGTGCCGCCCAGTTCGTCGCGATGCTTCGCGATATCCGCGAACGTCTTGATGCCCGCGTCATACGCATAGCTCGGCACGGCGAGCGTCGCCTTCGCGCCCGACAGATTCGGCGGCTCCAGCTTCTCGATGCTCTTCGCCTCCAGAAACGGCTCGACCGCCTTCTGCTGCACCGGCCACCAGTAGCCAAGCGACACGTCGATCTGCTTGCTCTTCAGCCCCGCGAGCGAAATCGGCACCGACGCGACCGTCGTCCGCGGCGCATAACCGAGCCCCTCGAAGACGACCGACGCAAGCGCCGTCGTCGACGTGATATCGGTCCAGCCGATATCGACGAAGCGCACCGTGCGGCAACTCGCGTCCTCCGCGCGCGCACTCTGAGCGACGGCGAACGCCGCGCACGCGCCGGCGAAAAACAGTGTGGGAATCAGGCGTTGTCTCATTGCGAGGCTTCCGTTGAGGGTTGAACCGATGCGCCAGTTCGAATGCCGGCGTGCATACAAAGTACCGCCGCATAAAAGCGCCCGAACGCCCGCGTGCGACCGCGAGTTGACTGCTTGCGACCTGCGTCGCTTGCCGCTTCGCGCACGCGCCTTCGCATCCGCGTCTCGGCAACATTGAAAGCAAATTGAAATCATGACTTCCTGCTCATATTCGAAAACTTCGCACCATGGCGTAAACACGCATTGGAATGAAAAAACGTCGCGAATTCAGTAGTTTTTCCGCTGTTCGGTATCCGAAGCATGGCCGTCGCCGTTGCGCAAGATCAATCTTTGCCGAAACGCCACGGTCTCTGTGGTTGGTCGCACATAGCGCCGACTTCCGGCCGGGTAATGTGCGGGAAAGAGATAGCTTGTCTCGGCAGTGACGCGGCTTCAGGAAATGCGATGGAGTTAGCCGCGAAGCTCGCCGATTACATAGCCGTTCGACACACGTCGCCCAAAACCAAGGTGCCTGGATAATGGACCGTCAAGACGCCATCCGAGAGAGCGCGCGGCTCTACGCGCGCGAACCGCTTTACCTGCCTTCCGCCGAACAGATATCCGCATCGCGCATGACGGCCTTCACGCAGGCCCTCGAAAAGGCAACCGGCGAGCGCTTCGCCGATTATTCGGAATTGCATGCTTACTCAGTGCGCGAATATCGCCAATTCTGGAAATGCTTTCTCGAATCGGCGCGCGGGCTCGAATGGTCGGGATCCGATGAACCGGTCTGCATCGGCAACCAATGCGAAACGGCACGGTTCTTTCCCAACATCGAACTGAATTACGCAGAAAATCTGCTCGGCAAACGCATCGCGCCCGACGACGCTCCCGCGATCACATCCTGCTTCGCCGACGGACGCCGCATAAGCTATACGCGCGGCGAGTTGCGCGAGCGCGTCGTGCGCCTCGCGCAGACGCTCTCCGAGCTCGGCCTGAAGGAAGGCGATCGCGTGGTAGCGATCATGCGCAACGACTGCGACGCGATCACCGCCGCGCTCGCCGTGACCGCGCTCGGCGCAACGCTTTCGACAGCCGCGCCGGAAAACGGCGTGCAGGCGATTCTCGACCGCTTCGCCCCGCTCGATCCGAAGTTCATGTTCGCGCACACGATGCAGCGTCCGTTCGACACCGGCGGCTCGCTCTCGGGCCACGTCGCGGCGGTGGCCGCGCAACTGCCGACGCTCACGGACATCGTCTGTCTCGAAGATACCGAACTGCCCAGCACGGTGACGCAGCGTCAGCACGAGTTGCGCTCGTTGATCGCGCGCGGCGACGCGATGCGTTTCGACTGGAAGCGCTTCCCGTTCAACCATCCGCTCTTCATCATGTTTTCGTCGGGCACGACCGGCAAGCCGAAATGCATCGTGCACGGCGCGGGCGGCACGCTGCTCGAACACGTGAAGGAGCATCGCCTGCACAGCGATTTCGGTCCCGGCGACAAGCTCTTCTTCCACACGAGCTGCTCGTGGATGATGTGGAACTGGCAGATGTCGGTGCTCGCGTCGGGCGTGGAGATCGTCACTTACGATGGTCCCGTCGCCGCCGTCGACACGCTCTGGCGTCTCGTCGCGAACGAGCGCGTGACGGTCTTCGGGACGAGTCCCGCCTATCTGAAGATGAGCGAGGATGCGGGCATCGAGCCGGCCGGACAGTTCGATCTCTCGGCACTACGCGCGATGATGTCCACCGGCGCCGTGCTCTACGACTCGCAGTTCGAATGGGTGTACCAGCACGTCAAGCAGTTGCAGTTGCAATCGATTTCAGGCGGCACGGACATCATCGGCTGCTTCGTGCTCGGCAACCCGAATCTGCCCGTCTATGCGGGCGAAGCACAATGCCGGAGCCTCGGCCTCGACGTGCAGGCGTTCGATCAGGGCGCGAGCACGATCATGCCGGGCGAGCTCGTCTGCACGAATCCGTTTCCGTCGCGACCGCTCGGCTTCTTCGGCGACGACGACGGCTCGCGCTTTCACAAGGCGTATTTCGCGGCGAACGAAGGCGTGTGGACGCACGGCGACGTCATCGAGTTCTCGCCGCAAGGCTCGGCGCGTCTGCACGGCCGCAGCGACGGCGTGCTCAATGTGCGCGGCATCAACGTGAGTCCGGGCGAAATCTACCGCATCCTGAGCGAGATTCACGAGATCCGTCATGCGATGGTGGTCGCCCAGACCGGCGCGAACGCGGGCGATGCGGGCCAGCGCATCGTGCTCTTGCTCGTGCTGCGGCCGGGTGCGCAACTGAATGCGGCGCTCGCCGCGCGCGTGCGCCGCGATCTCACGCGACAAGGCTCCGCCGCGCTCGTGCCCGATGTGATCGTGCAGGTCGACGGCTTGCCCGTCACGCACAACAACAAGCCGTCGGAAGCGGCCGCGCGCGATGCCGTCAACGGCCTGCCCGCGCGCAACGTGTCGTCGCTCGCCAATCCCGAGTGTCTCGATCAGATTCGCGAGCATCCGTCGCTTACGCGCGTGAAGCGCGATCTGCCCGCGCCGGGCGATTCGATCGGATCCATCGAGGCGTATCTGTGCGCGCTCTGGGAACAGCATTTCAGCTTCTCGCCGATCGGCCGCGACGACAACTTCTTCGAGCTCGGCGGCCACTCGCTGCTCGCCGCGCGGATGCTCGCCGACGTGCAGCGCGCGACCGGCCGTGCATTGCCGCTATCGACGATGATCGTCGCGCCGACCGTCGCGCGCCTCGCCGCCGTCCTCGCATCCGAACCCGGCGCGCGCACCGCGGACTCGACGCTCGTGCAAATGCGTGCGGGCGTCGGCCGGCCGATCTTCATGGTGCACAGCATCACCGGCTCGGTGATGGAGTGCCTGACGCTCGCGGGCATGGTGCAGAACGAGCGGCCCGTGTACGGCCTGCAGGCGCTCGGCCTCGACGGCGATGAAGCGCCGCAGCACAGCGTCGAAGAGATGGCGCGCGGCTACGTGCTGCGCATCCGCGAAGTGCAGCCGAGCGGTCCTTATGCGCTCGTCGGCTATTCGTTCGGCGGGCTGGTCGCGGTCGAGATCGCGCAACAGCTCGTCGCGGCGGGCGAGAAGATCGAGATGCTCTGCCTGCTCGACACGTACATTCACACACATTGTCTGCCCTTCACGCTGTGGACGCGGTATCAGGCGGGCGTGCTCGTCGAACGTCTGCGCGAGTTGCGCTCGCTCAACGCCGGCGCGCGCCTCGGCTTCGTGCGCGGCAAGGCGGCGGCGATGACCAACCGCGTGCGCGGGCGCATGGGCAGGCCGACGACGCACCGGCAATCCGACGACGTCGCCGATCTTCCGCCTGTGCTGCGGCGCGTGCGCGAATCGATGAGCGCCGCGATGGCGACCTACAAGCCGCGCCGTTATGACGGCGGCCCGATCGTCTACGTGCGCGCGACGATGCTCGACGACTCGCGCAGCGATCCGCTGCCGGTCTGGCAACGCGTCGCGAAGCACGGCGTGCGCGTGATGCCGGTCCTCGGCAGGCACACCGATCTCGGGGTGGAGCCGCACCAGAGCACGGTCGCCGCGACGCGCACGAACGCGCGCGCGAGCGCCTGAACCGCATCTTCGAGCAGTGCAATCCGGCCGCCCTTCGGGGCACGCCGGATTGCGCGCGTTTTTTGCGCGCGCTAGGGTGGACGGCTTCTCTCATCGACGAGCCTTGCCAATCGATCCGATGTCCGCGCCCCACGATTTCCATTTCCTGCTGCTGCCCGAGTTCTCGTCGATCGGATTCATGTCCGCGATCGAGCCGCTGCGCGTCGCCAATCGCTTCGCGGGCGATCTGTATCGCTGGCACATTCTCAGCTTGGACGGCGGTCCGGTCGCCGCGAGCAACGGCATCACGCTCAACGCCGAAAGCGCGTTCGATCAGGTGAACGACGCGCGCACCGTGTTCGTCGTGTCGGGATTCGAGCCGCTCTCGCGCTACACGCGCGCGATCGGCGACTGGCTGCGGCGCCTCGATCGCGCGGGCGCGACGCTCGGCGGCATCGACACCGGCAGCTTCATCCTCGCGGAAGCCGGGCTGCTCGCGGGCACGCGCGCGACGCTGCACTGGGAAGCGGCCGCTGCATTCACCGAGCGTTATCCGGCGATCGCGACGAGTCAGGAGCTGTTCGAGATCGACACGCGGCGCATCACATGCGCGGGCGGCACGGCATCGATCGATCTGATGCTCGACGTGATCGCGCGCGAACACGGCGCGGAGTTGGCGGCGCAAGTGTCGGAGCAGTTCGTGCTCGGGCGCATCCGGCAGCGCTCGGATCATCAGCGGATGCAGATCGCCGCGCGTTACGGCATCCACAATCGCAAGCTGATTCAGGTGATCGAGCTGATGGAGCAGCATATGGAAGAGCCGCTGTCGCCCGATGCGCTCGCCGAATCCATCGGCGTGACGCGGCGTCAGCTGGAGCGGCTCTTCTGCGCATCGCTGAAGGACACGCCGACGCACTTCTATCTCGGCCTGCGTCTCGTGCGTGCGCGCGAGCTGCTTCACCAGACCGACATGTCGATTCTCGCGGTGTGCGTCGCGTGCGGCTTCGAATCGCCGTCGCATTTTTCGCGCACGTATCGCGCGCGCTTTCAGACGAGCCCGCGGCAGGATCGAAGCGCATTGCGCGCCGTCCCGTCCGCGCGGCTCGCGGCGGCTTAGAACGAGTGACGCATGCCTACGCGCACGTCGGCCTGCGTATTCGACGACGACGGCGTGAAGCTGTAGCCGATGACTGCATCGATGGGACCGGACGCGCGCAGATAGTCGCCCGAGATATACACGTCGGTACGTTTCGAAAGCAGATAGTGCAGCCCGAGCGAGCCCTGATTCCAGTGATTGCCTTCGAAGCGCGTGTGCTGATAGCCGCCGTAGAGATTCAGGTCCGGCCTGAAGCTGTATGACGCGCCGCCTTCGTACACCTGCATGTGCGAGGTCTGGCCGAGGCCCTTGATCGTCGTGTAGGTGAAGTTGCCCGATAACATCAGGTTGCCGATGGTCCATGCCGCGCCCACGGCGAACGCGCCTTGCTTGTCGACGGGAAACGAGGTCGAGCTATAGAGATCGGTGACGGCCCCCGTCGCCGGATCGACCGATACCGTCGGCTGGCCGAGGAAGGTGCGCGCGCCGATCATCGCGTACGGATCGAACGCGTAGATGCCGTTCGGATTGTTGAGTTGCGTATAGGCCGCGCCGACGTTGAAGGTGTTCGCCGCATAGTGCGCGCCGACGCTCCACGCGCTGTTGCGATGGAAGTCGCCCGCCTGATTGCCGAACGAATACATGCCGCCGAAGGTGAAGCCGCCGATGTCGTTCGACAGGAACTTGATCGAGTTCGGCAGACGGTCGCCGTTCATGCGGTCGAAGTCGCCCTGGTGAATGGCGTAGCCGCTCGCCCACGCCGAGATGTTGTAGAGGTAGACGAACTCTTCGGTCATATCGAGCTGATTGCCGAGCGAGACGGTGCCCCACTGGTTCTTGAGGCCTACGTAGGCTTGCCGTCCGAATTGCGCGCCGCCGAAGCCGAGCTGGCCATTGCCGAGATGAAAGCCCGATTCGAGCACGAAGACCGCCTGCAATCCGCCGCCGAGATCTTCGGTGCCGCGAAATCCGATGCGGTTGCCATAGGAGATGCCGTCATCGAACTTCACGACATGCGAGCCGCCCGTGTTGCTGACCCAGGTGACGCCCGCATCGAGAATACCGTAGAGCGTCACGCTGCTTTGCGCGTGCGCCGTCATCGGCATGTTCGCCGCGCCCGCTGCGAACGCGAGGCCTGCGATCCTTGCGGCATGTCTTTTTCTCATGTGCTGGTCCTTTGCTCGTCTCGATGTGTATTGCGTTGGAATAGGCGATGAAGCATCGCGTCGACGTCGTAAAAATAAAGGTCCATATATGCGCCGGCTCGACCCGGTGCGACGCAAATCTGTCTAGTTGCGACTACTGCAACATCGTGTTTCGCGTCAATAGAACGAATTCGTTTTCGGACATGCCCGATATGCGCGGCACGGCTCGGCTCGCATACTTCGGAATCTGTAAAAAACCCGCATTACTCAAGCCTTGTTTCGGATTCGAACGACATGACTACCCGCTGCCTGAGCATCCATCAGACCGACGCACCCGAAGTCCTGACCAATCACAAGCACTACGCCGCCCGCATGGGCTACGAGCACGCGAGCATTTCGATGGCGGGCATGCCGTGCCCGTCGCAGCGTTTGTTGCTCAAGTACGAAGCGATCCTGCTTCACTTGCGCCGGATGCCCGAGATGGCGCTGCTCGTCTGCATGAGCGAAGACTGCATCGTGCTCAACATGCTCCCGGTCGAGCCCATCGCAGAAGGCAGGCAGCACGCGCTCATGGCGGTTTCCGGCAACGACGACGGACGTCAGACGGCCGTGCAGATCTGGCGTAATACGGTCGAGGTGCGCAACCTCATCGTGTGGTGCATCGGGGAATGCAAGATCGGCAAAGCGCCGCAAAACGAAATCGCGATGCTTGCAGGGCTCGACTACATCGAGCCGCACGGTGAACGCGGCGGCATCATGGCTACGATGCACTGCGGTCCGCGCTACGATCCCATCTGGACGCAGTACCCCAACCTCTGGACCATCGTGCTCGGCGAGGAAGCGATCTACGGTTTCATCCCGGCGAGCTTTCGCAACGCGCTCGCCGAACACATCAACGACTGTCAGCAGAAGGGCCTACCGCTGTTCCAGCTTCCGGCGCAAAGCGAAACGCCGCATGAAGAGTTCAGCGTCTATAACCCCGGCAAGTCCATCGCCTTCATCACGTACTACACGCCCAACGTGCGTGCGTACGGCGCGATCGCCGAGCAGAACATGCGGCGCTATTGCGAGCGCCACGGCTATACGCTTTACGTCTATCGGCAGACGCCCGCCGAAGGCGTGCCCGGCGCGACCGGCACCTGGCTCAAGCCGTGGTTCCTGCGCAAGCATCTGCCGCATCACGACTGGGCGATCTGGGTCGATGCCGACATCCTCTTCTTCGATCAGCGCAAGCCGATCGATCCGCTGCTGGACGGGCGCGACATTCTCGCGGCGCACGATATCGGGCCGTGGATCATCAATGCCGGCGTGCTCGGCTTTCGCCGCAAGCCCGCGGTCCTCGCGTTCGTCGACGAAATCCACGAGCATGTCAGCGCCGCGCCCGACAAATCGAGCACCTATGCGAACGGCGGCGATCAGACCATCATCGCGAATCTGCTGACGGACCGTCTCGGCTGGAAGCTCGAACACGGCCTCGACTGCCTGAGCATCAATACGCCGTGGTACTTGCACCAGGCGGACAGCCTGATGCTCCACTTCATGGCGATCCAGACGCCGATGCGCGCCGTCGTGATGGCCGCACAGGAACGCGCGAGCATTCAGCTCGGCTGATCCCTCACTTCACGCCGAGCGCGGTCTGAACGGCTTCCAGGCCGTTTCCGCCGCTCGCCGTGGTCACGCCGTCCAGCCACGATTTCAGCAGCTCCGGATGACGCTTCAGCGCATCCGTGGCCGCTGCATCGACATTCGTTTTCTTCTCCAGCACATCCGCGATGACGCCGTTCTCCAGATCGACGTTGAACGCCATCTGTTTGAACAGCCTGCTCACGTTGGGGCATTGCTGCTCGTAGCCGCTGCGCGCCACCGTGTTCACCGTCGCGCCGCCATAGTTGGGGCCGAAGTATTTGTCGCCGCCATCGAGATAGGCGAGCTTGAACTTCGTGTTCATCAGATGCGGCTCCCACGCGAGAAACACGATCCACTTCTTGTCGCGCACCGCCCGCTCCACCTGCGTGAGCATCGCGGTTTCGCTCGATTCGACCAGCTTCCAGTCGCCGAGACCGAAGGCCTTGTCATCGACCATGCGCTTGATGTTCTGATTCGCCGGCGCGCCCGGTTCGATGCCGTAGATGCGGTTATCGAACTTGTCGGCGTTCTTCGCGAGGTCCGCGAACGAATGCACGCCCGCCGCCGCCACATAGTCCGGCACCGCGAGCGTGAACTTCGCATTGGAGAGATTCGGACGCACGACGTCGATCGATTTCTCTTCGAAGAACGGCTTCACGAGCGGCGCCTGCGCGGGCATCCAGTTGCCGAGAAACACGTCGATCTGCCCTTTCTTCATGCCCTGATACGTGATCGGCACCGACAGGTTCGCGACGTTCTGCCGATAGCCGAGCGCCTTGAGCACGATGCCGCTCATCGCATTGGTCGCGTCGATATCGGTCCAGCCCGGCCCCGCCATGCGGACCTGCGTGCAGGACTGCGGCTCGGCGGCAAACGCATGCGAAGCCACGCAAGCCAGCGCGGCGGCGAAGAGCGCGTGGATGAAGCCCTTTTTCATGGTGCATTCCTGTCGTGTGTTGTGGGGATGCGATCGATGCGTCAGTGCTCGACGGCGGGAAAACGCGCCATCGCTTCGAGATCGTCCAGATCGATGTGATTGCGCATGTAGCGCTGGCTCGCATCGACGTGAGGCTGCCAGTCCCATGACTGAATCGTGCCCTGCGTCGTCGCCGCGAAATGGAAATGGCGGCGGCGCTGACTCTTCAGCACGTCCTGATGCAGCGCATCGAGATTCCAGCGGCGCGCGATCTCCGCGCGGAATTCGGCCACGCGCGCGGCGTGACGCTCATCGCTTGCGAGATTCTCGCGCTCGAACGGATCGGCTTCTACATCGTAAAGCTGATCCGGATCCACGCTCGAATGAATGAACTTGAAGCGCCCGCGCCGGATCATCACGATGGGCGCAATCGCGCCTTCCGCGAGATATTCGCCGATGGCTTCGTCGTGCCCGCCGGTCTCGCGCAAGTGCGGCACGAGGCTTTGACCGTCGATGCTGTCGGGCCACGCTTGCGGCGCTTGTCCGCGCGCGAATTCGACGAGCGTCGGCAGCACATCGAGATGCGAGACCGAATCCTTCACGCGATGCGCGCCAAACCGCTTCGGCGCGTGCACGATGAGCGGCACGCGGCAGCCGCCTTCGAAGAACGTCATCTTGTACCAGAGGCCGCGCTCGCCGAGCATCTCCCCGTGATCCGACGTGACGACGATGATCGTATCGTCGGCGAGACCGGCCTCGTCGAGCGCTTCGAGGATCGATGCGAACTGGTCGTCGACATACGACACCGCGCCGTAGTACGCGCGCCGCGCATTGCGGATTTGCCGGTCCGTCGGCGGCGTGCGATCCGCTTCGTACACATGGCGCAGGCGCTTCGAATGCGGATCGCAGGCATCGAGCGAATCGCGATACGAAGGCATGTCGATGTCTTCATCGCGATACGCGTCCCAGTACTTGCGCGGAATCGCATACGGATCGTGCGGATGCGTGAGCGATGCGACCATCATGAACGGACGCGCGTCCTTGCCCGCGTTGCGCTCGCGCGCGATGTCGAAGAGCTTTTGACGCGTGGTGAAGGTCACTTCGTCGTCGAAGTCGAGTTGATTGGTACGCACGCATGGGCCCGCGTCTATCACGGAGCTCATGTTGTGATACCACGTCGGGCGCGCATCGGCGTTCTGCCAGTCGGGCGTCCAGCCGAAATCGGCGGGATAGATATCGGTCGTGAGACGTTCCTCGAAGCCGTGCAACTGATCCGCGCCGCAGAAATGCATCTTGCCGGAGAGAATCGTGCGATAGCCTTCGGCGCGCAGATAGTGCGCGAAGGTCAGCGTTTCGGACGGGAATTCGGCGGCATTGTCGTATGCGCCGATGTTCGAAGGCAGCTTGCCCGCGAGAAGCGAAAAACGCGAAGGCGCGCACAGCGGACTCGCGCAATACGCGGATTCGAATACGACGCCTTCGCGCGCGAGCGCATCGATGCGCGGCGTCTTCGTCACGCGATTGCCGTATGCGGCGAGTGCGAAGGGCGTGAGCTGATCGGCCATCAGCACAAGGATATTTTGTTTCGTCTCAAGCATGACTGCGTGCCTCGAATAGAATCGTTGATTGAGCGTTGGGTGTCACTATTGCCGTTCAAATCGCGGCTGTGAAGACAGCAAAACGTTATGCGTTCATAAGGGGGAGTTATGCCGCGGCCGGACCGCCTGCCACCGATGCAGGCGTTACTGATGTTCGAATCCGCCGCGCGGCACGCGAGCTTCACGGCTGCCGCGCGCGAACTCGGCTCGACGCAGCCCGCGGTGAGCCAGCGCGTCGTGCAGCTGGAGGAATCGCTCGGGGCGGCGCTGTTCGAGCGCGGGCATCGCGGGGTCACGCTCACGGACGACGGCACGCGTCTTTTCGATGCGGTGCGTCGGGGACTCGACGTGATTCGCGCGGCGACGTCGGACATTCGCTCGCGTCACGCGCAACGCACGCTCACGCTGTCGACGGATTTCGGCTTCGCCACATACTGGCTGATGCCGCGCCTGCCGCAATTCAAGGCGCTGATGCCCGATGTCGACGTGAAGATCATCACGTCGCAGAGCTTGCCGAGCGCATCGGGCGATCATGCCGATGTGGTCATCGTCTTCGGCGACACGCATGCCGAATGGAGCGGTCAGAGCGCCGTGAAGCTCTTCGCCGAACGCGTGATGCCGGTGTGCAGCCCGGCGCTGATTGCGGGAAGAAGCGCGCGGGTATCGCCCGCCGATCTATCCGGGCTGCCGCTCTTGCATCTCGAACCGACGCTGCCCGAGCGCTGGCTTTCATGGAGCGCGTGGTTCGAAGCGCACGGCCTTGCCGCGCCGCCGACGCAGGGCGGCTTCACGTTCAACAGCTACGCGCTCGTCGCGCACGCCGCGGTGATGGGCCAGGGCGTCGCGCTCGGCTGGGCGCCGCTCATCGACGAACTGATCGCGACGGGCCAGCTCGTCGCGCTCTGCGATGCCCCGCTCGTCACCGATCGGGGCTACGTGCTCGTGACGCCGCGCGAGCCGTCGGCGGCGGTGCGGGCGTTCAGCGAGTGGCTGCTGGACGAATGCGACGTCGTCGGCTGACGCTTTCGTACTATTTGCGCGGCGGTTCGCTTCTATCCGGAAGGCGCGCGCGTTTGCTCTACTAGCGCGTACGCTCGCCGCATTTCGCGGCGCTGCAACCATTCGAATGTGGAGCACGCATGGCAGCCGATTCCCGCTTTGATCAACTCGTGCTTACCGTTTCGTGCCCGAGCGCGGCGGGGCAGGTCGCCGCGATCGTCGGCTTTCTGGAGCGGCATCACGGCTATATCGACGAACTCACCGTCTTCGACGACGATCTCTCCGAGCGCTTTTTCGTGCGTTGCGTGTTTCATGGCGCGCGGCCCGAGGAGGCGCTCGATCTCGCGATGCTGAAGCGCGAATTCGAGCCTATCGCCGAGCGCTTTGCGATGTCGTGGGCGATGCACGATCTCGCCGTGCGGCCGAAGGTGCTGCTGATGGTGTCGAAGCTCGAGCACTGTCTTGCGGATTTGCTGTTCCGCTGGCGCATGGGCGAGTTGAAGATGGATATCGTCGGCATCGGGTCGAATCATACGGATCTGGCGCATCTGGCGGAGCAGCATGGCTTGCCGTTCCATCATCTGCCGATTACCGCCGATACCAAGCCGCAGCAGGAAGCGCGCTTGCTCGATCTGTTCGATACGTCAGGCGCGGAGTTGATGGTGCTTGCGCGGTATATGCAGATTCTTTCAGGCGAGACGAGCCGCAAGCTGGCGGGACGTGCGATCAATATCCATCACTCGTTCTTGCCTGGGTTCAAGGGGGCGAAGCCTTATCACCAGGCGCATGCGCGTGGGGTCAAGCTGATTGGCGCGACCGCGCATTTCGTCACCGACGATCTCGATGAAGGACCGATCATCGAGCAGGAAGTCGAGCGCGTCGATCATTCTTATGGGCCGGAGCGGTTGTTGGCGACAGGGCGGGATGTGGAGTGCCTTGCGCTTGCACGCGCGGTTAAAGCGTTTATTGAGCGGCGGGTTTTTATTAATGGCGAGCGGACTGTGGTTTTGCGGTGAGGTTTTTGCGCTCCGGGTTAGCTTGCTTTGCTGTTTTCGCTGGATTCCATATTCGCTTGGCTAGGGTTTCGCCGGATCCCGTTTTCGTGGCGGTCTATTAGCACTGCCCCTGTGCGGGGCGGCACTCACTTTCTTTGCTGCTGCAAAGAAAGCAACTGTATTGAGCGTCAAGGGTTGAGTTGGTAAGGATCATGGTTTTGGGGGATTCCAAGTTGTGCCGTCGC
>NZ_JARUXN010000005.1:0-158539 GCF_031451415.1 Caballeronia sp. LZ028
AATCCGATGACGGTGATGTCGCGCCTGCGCCTCACGCGTCAGTTGAGCGAGCAGGGCTGCGCGCTGTCCGAGCGCTCGGTCGATGCGCTCGTGTGCCGTTTGCGACAGATCGTCGAGGACGATCCCGCAGAGCCGCGCCTCATTCAGACGATACGCGGGCGCGGCTACGCCTTCAGTCCGAATGGCGCGAAGCTCGGCGCGGTCATGCCCGCTCATGCGTAGATCGCCGAACCCGGACGGGGCCGGGCTCTTCGCCGGAGATTCACGTAAAGAGCCTTAAAACGCGGTGCCGATCTGAAACTGGAACTTCTGATACGTGTCGCCGCTGTGATGCACGATCGGGAAACCGAGGCTCAGCTTCAGCGGGCCGATCGGCGAAATCCATTCGAGGCCCATGCCGTAGCTGTAACGCAGGCCGTTCGATCCGGTGCTGTTGCCTTCGTCGCCCCAGACGTTGCCGCCATCGACGAAGGTGAACACGCGCAAGGTGCGGTCGTAGCCGGTGCCCGGCAACGGGAACGTCATCTCGATGTTGGCGACGACCATCTTCGAGCCGCCGATCGGATCGTTCGTCGTCTTGTCGCGCGGACCGAGCGAGCTCGACTCGTAGCCGCGCACGGAACCGATGCCGCCCGCGTAGTAGTTCTTGAAGATCGGATACGACTTGCCGCCCAGACCCGAGCCATAGCCCGCCTGTAGATTCACGCCGAACACGAAGCCGCGCGAGAATGAGTGGTAATACTGCGCGGTGAAATCGGTCTTGTAGTACTCGGTGTTGCCGAGCGGCGTGCCCACTTCCGCGTTGGCCTGCAAATAATAGCCGCGGCTCGGCACCAGCGCGCTGTCGCGATGGTCGCGCTTCCAGCTCGCCGTGAGCGGCACGTTGTTCACCACACGGCCGAACTCGCTCACGTAGTCCAGATACGATTGCGGCGTATCCGAATCGGTATTGAAGCGATCCTGCTCGACGCCCGCGCCGAAGTACACCATGTCCGATTCGGAGAACGGAATGCCGAACTTCGTGTCGACGCCCATGCTCACGATACGAAAGCTCGAATCGCTCGAATAGTAGATCGGATACGTCGTCCGGTAATACGCATCGGTGATGCGCTGAATGCCGTCGACGGTGAAGTACGGGTCCGTCTGCGTGATGCTCAGCGTGCGATACGTCTTCGCCGTATTGACGTTCACGCCGAGACTCGTGCCCGAGCCGAACACGTTGTCCTGCGTGACGCCGGCGGACAGCACGACCTTGTCCGTCGATGAAAAGCCCGCGCCGAGCGTGATCGCCCCTGTCGGTTTCTCTGTCACTTTCATCTGCACGTCGACCTGATCCGGATCGCCTTCGATGGGCACGGTCGTCACATCGACATCGGTGAAATAGCCGAGACGGCTGATGCGGTCTTTCGAGAGCTTGAGCGCCTGACTGTCGAACCATGCGCTTTCGAACTGGCGCATTTCACGGCGCACGACTTCATCGCGCGTGCGCGTATTGCCGATCACTTCGACGCGGCGCACATACACGCGCTTGCCCGGATCGACCTGCAACGTGAGCGCGACCGTGTGATGCGCCTGATCGATGTCCGGCTGCGCGTTCACGCTCGCGAAGGCGTAGCCGTATCCGCCGAGCCTGTCGACGAGCGTCTGCGTCACTTGCTGCAGCTTGTTAGCCGAGAACAGCTCGCCCGGCTCGATGCTCACGAGCCGCGCCAATTCCGCATCGCGCCCGAGCAGATTGCCCGCGAGCTTCACGCTCGTGATGGTGTAAGGCTTGCCTTCGTGCAGCATGATCGTCAGATACATGTCCTTCTTGTCGGGCGAGATCGAAACCTGCGTCGATTCCACGCTGAATTCGAGGTAGCCGCGATCGAGATAGAACGAGCGCAGGTTTTGCAGATCGCCGGTGAGCTTTTCCTTCTGATAAAGATCGTTCTTCGTGTACCAGGAAAACCAGTTGGGCGTGGAGAGCTGCATCTCGTCGTGCAGCGTCTTTTCATCGAACGCGGTGTTGCCGAGAAAATTGATCTGCCTGATCTTCGCGCTCGGTCCTTCGGCGACCGAGAAAAGCAGTTGCACGCGGCCGCGATCGAGCGGCGTCACCGTGGTCGTGACTTCGGCGGCGTAAAAGCCGCGCATCAGATATTGGCGCTTGAGTTCCTGTTCCGCGCGGTTCGCGAGCGCCTTGTTGTAGGTCTGACCCGGCGCGAGTCCGACCGATTTCAACGCCTTCGACAAATTGTCCTTGTCGAATTCATGCACGCCCGCGAACTGAACGCCGGCGATGGCCGCCGCTTCGACGACGCGCACGACGAGCACGTCGCCTTCGGTCGACACGCTCACGTCGGTGAAGAGGCCGGTGTCGTAGAGCGCGCGGATCGCATCGGTGGCTCCCGTCTCGGTGAAGGTGTCGCCGCGCCGTATCTTGAGATTGGCGAAGACCGTCGACGGATCGACGCGGCTCACGCCTTCCACGCGAATGTCGCGCACGATGAAGCTGCTGCCGGCATGCGCGTGCGCGCTGACGAGGGCGCCCGCCGCGACTGCGAGCGAGCGATAGATGTGATGCTTCATGCGGGAATCGGGAAAAGTGGAGAGAGCGGCGCGGGCTTACTGGATCGGTGCATCGCCGATGGCGGGCAGGGACTGGCCGGTCGCCGCGCCGATGACTTCATGGATCTGCAGCGCGCTTTCGCGGCGTATGCGAAAGGAGAGCTGCGCGCCGCCCTGAAGGACGAAGGAGAGAATCAGCGCGCCGGTGCCATCCGCATCGAGCGCGACTTCCCAGCCTGCGCAATGCATCGTGAATTTGGCCGCGCGATTTTTCTTGCGGATTCTTTCCGAGCACGCGATGGCGTGCGCGAGCGCGGCGATCAACTCGTGCATGACGGAGCAATGCAATGCGACCGACGAGCCCGAGCGCGCGTCGACGACGAGATAGCCGCCGTCTTCGCTAAGCCGGAAGCTCGCGAGCGAATCGATGGTGAGAGCCGGGCGCATGTGCGTTCGAAGCGGGTTATCGAAAGCGCACAGTCTATGAAGGCACGACGCGCATTGGGTTACGCGCCTCTTACCGGATGTTGCCCGGGATGCGGCCAAGAAAGCGGCGCATTCAATCGAATGCTTTCCTATAACCACATCATGAAATGCGCGTGATTTTTTAGGCGCCGCGGTCCGATATTTGCTCGATAAGGGCTAAGCTATCCGAATGCCTGATTTACATCGCATGTCTGGAAAAACGTGCATTGCGTGGCGGTCGAAAGCGGCGCGGCAAGGCAGCGCTCGAACGGTCGGGCGTTTCTCCGGGCGTTCGGACCTCGCATCAGCAGATGTGCTTTTAAACGAAGGACATCATGTACTCCATGAGCGATTTTTTTGTCGAGATCATTCCAGAACACGTACCGGATGATGGCTGGACCGCGATCGCACAGTTCTCGCGCCAGCGAGATTATCGAAAGCACGACGAAGTGCCCAAAGCGACCTTTCCGACCAACGTGGCGTATGGAACACGGAGCGCCGCCGAGCGCGCCGCCACGCAATGGGCACGCGAATTCGTCACGTCTTCGAGCGAAGTTCTCGAATCGTCCTTGCGGCTGGAAGAGGCGGCGCGCAAGGCTCATTGAAGGCAATTGCCTGCAAACGTACTGGGTCGAGTCTTTTCGATCTCAATCCCACTACGACAAGATGGATAGGCAGACTCTCTCGAGGATCGACCTCACGCTCACGCAATTCGAGCGTAGAGTTTCCGAACAGGAACGGCGTCAGATTCGTCTACGACAGATCGGTTGCAATAGTAAAGAGTGCATGGCATTGCTTCACGAATTGCAAAACAGCCTGAGATGCCTCCGGCGATATCGATTCGCTGTCGGACAAGACTTAGGGCGCCCCGATGATGACGTGGGTTCATGCTGGATTCAGGCCCCTTGACGCTTCCCATTCGGTCCGTCATCGCGGTCCCGGGCGCACGGGTTGCTGATCGACACACCAGTGCTGACCACTCCCTGTTGCAGGAAGAACGCCATGAATCGCAAATTACGATCGGGAATGATCCACACGCTCGCGTGCGTCTCGCTGTCGGGCGTCACGCTCGCAAACGCCCAGCAAAACGGTGCGCCGCCAGGCCATTCCACATCGGGAAACCAGGCGTCCGGGAAATCCGCGGGTGTTGCCGGCGGCGCGGGCGCCGCGGGCCAGTCGGGCACGGACCCGGCCACGCTTAGCCGCATGGAAGAAGAGCGCGTGCAGAAGAACAACGCGCAATCCGCGACGAAGGGCGCATCGAATCCCGGCGCGGGCAAGCGCAAGGACTGGAAGGAGTGACGGCCCGCGTAACGGAGGATCAGGAGCGCGCGCGTCTGCGCAGGCGCATCGGCGCCGATCTGTGGCGCGCGGTGTGGGCCTGGCGCTATCAGACCGCCGCGGCGGTCGCGCTGATGATCGGCGCGCGGCTCGCGGTGGTCGGCGTGCCGCTGATGCTCAAGCGCGTCATCGACGAGTTCAGCCATCCCGCATCGAGCGTCGTCTTTCCGGTCTTTCTCGTCCTCGCCTACGTCCTGCTGCGCTATCTCGGCGATGTGCTCAACGAAGCGCGCGACGTCGTCTTCAGCATCGTCACGCAGCGCACGGTCGCGTCGTTCACCGAGCGCACGTTCGCGCATCTTCATGCGCTCGGCGCGCGCTTTCATGCGCGGCGCGAAACCGGCGCGGTCGTGCGCGACGTGCAGAAGGGCGCGGACGGCATCGGCTTTTTGCTCGGCACATCGCTCTTCACGATCGTGCCGGTGATGATCGAGATCGGCACGATCGTCGCGGTCATGGTGCATGCGTATTCGCTGGAATTCATGGCGATCATCGGCGCGACGTTCGTGCTGTATTCGGTGTGGACGGTCATCTTCACGCGCTTTCGCATGCGCTTCCAGCGCGCGGTGAACGGCCTCGAAGCACAATCGGACGGCCGTCTCGTCGACAGCCTGCTCAACTACGAAACGGTGAAGTTCTTCGCGAGCGAAAGCATCGAAACGCGGCGTCTTTCGAGCGTGCTGGAGCAGTGGGTGCATGCGCGCATCGCCAATCAGCGCGCGCTCACGCTGCTGCATGTCGGGCAGAGCACGATCATCACGATCGGCATTGCGGCGGTGATGTTGCGCGCGGCGCAACACGTCGTCGCGGGCACGATGAGCGTGGGCGATCTCGTGCTCGTCAACGCGTATATCGTGCAGGTGTGCAATCCGCTCAACACGCTCGGCTTCGTGTTTCGCGAGACCAACGACGCGATGGTCAACGTCGAGCGCATGTTCAACATTCTGCTGTCGCGCGGCCGCGTGCGCGAGGATGTCGATGAAGCGCACGCGAAGCCGCTCGTCGTGACGGCGGGCGAGATCGAGTTCGATCATGTCGAGTTCGGCTACGATCCGGCGCGGCAGATTCTGCGCGATGTCGATTTTCGCGCGCATCCGGGCAAGAAGCTCGCGGTCGTCGGCGGCAGCGGATCGGGCAAGTCGACGCTCGTGAAGCTGCTGTTCAGGCTCTACGAGCCGACGGCGGGCGCGATACGCATCGACGGTCAGGACATCTCGCAGGTCACGCAGAACAGCCTGCGCGCGACCATCGGCATCGTGCCGCAGGACACCGTGCTCTTCAACGACACGATCGCCTACAACATCGGCTATGGGCGTCCCGGCGCGACGCGCGCGGACATCGCGCGGGCGGCCCGCGCGGCGCAACTCGACGGCTTCATCGAGCGTCTGCCGGACGACTACGAGACGCGCGTCGGCGAGCGCGGCGTGCGGCTCTCCGGCGGCGAGCGTCAGCGCATCGCGATTGCGCGGGCGATACTCAAGAATCCGCGCATCATCGTGTTCGACGAAGCGACGTCCGCGCTCGATACGCGCTCCGAACGCGCGATCCAGAACGAGCTCGACAGGCTCGCGGAGGGCCGCACGTCGATCGTCATCGCGCACCGGCTGTCCACTGTCGTCGATGCCGACTGGATTCTCGTGATGGAGCATGGACGCATCGTCGAGCAGGGACAGCACGACGAACTGCTCGCGCGCGATGGCGTGTACGCGCGCATGTGGTCGCTGCAATGGCAGCAGGGCGAGCTGAAGCACGCGCAACGCAAGGTGTCCGCGACGGCGCTCGGACTGGATGCGCTCGTCGCAGGCGTGGTCGATGCGCTGCACGACGAGATCGTCACGCGCGGCGTGAATCTCTACACGGTCATCAGCGATCCGGGTTTGCGCGTCTCGGGCGATGCCAGCGTGCTGCAGCAGATCGTGGCCGATCTGTGCCGTTCGCACATGAGCTCGGCGGCGCGCGGCGAGCGCATCGAACTGCGCGTGTTCCGCGAAGACAATCACGCGAATCTCACGGTGATCGGTCAGCGCGCGAGTCCCGCCGATCTGTCTTCGCAGCAGATGCGGCGGCTCGAATCCGCATTGAACGAAATGGGCGGTGGCTTCACGGTGCGCTATATCGACGAGCATGTCGCGTATGTCGCGACGATGCCGCTGCGTCCCGTGCTCGACGATCCGCAAGCGTCCGAAGCCACGCATGACGATGCATTGGCTGGCATCACCGTGATGGTGCTCGACGATCAGGAAGACGCGCGCGATGCGCTCGAAGCCGTGCTCGAATCGGTGGGCGCGCGCGTCATGTCTTGCGCATCGGGCGATGAAGCGCTTGCGCGTCTGCGCGAACTGCCCGGCGCGCAGTGGCCGGACGCGCTTCTGTGCGACATCGTGCTAGGCGGCGAACAGAACGGCTACGACGTGCTGCGACTCATTCGCGAGGAAGAGTCGCGCCGCGGCGCGTCGCTGTCCGAACGCATGCCCGCGATCGCGCTGACGGGACACACGCAGGCGGATGCACGTTCGCGCGCGCAGGCCGCGGGCTTTCAGGCGCATCTGACGAAGCCGGTCGCCGCGCCGAAGCTGATCGCGACGATCGGCGACGTGACGGCGCGCACATCGCTTCGATGAGGGCGGCGCGAGCGCGCGTTCGAATGTGACCGATGCAATGCTGCGCCGTTGAACGGAAGCATCAACCTGACGTGGCGATATTGAGCGCGTGACGTCCCTGCATCGCCTCGATGACGCCACGGAAATGCTGCGCCGTGCGACGCAGGCCTTCGTCGAGCGGCGTCGTCGGTGTCCAGCCGAGGGCATCGCGTGCGAGCGCGATATCCGGCTGACGATGCCACGGATCGTCCATCGGCAAAGGCTTGAACACGATCTCCGATGACGATCCCGTCAACTCGATGATGCGCCGCGCGATCTCGAGCATCGAAAGCTCGTGCGGATTGCCGAGATTGACGGGTCCGGTGAGTTCATCGGGCGTGTCCATCAGGCGGATGAATGCGTCGACCATATCGTCGACATAGCAGAAGGAGCGCGTCTGCGAGCCTTCGCCGTACACGGTGATCGGCTCGCCCGAGAGCGCCTGCATCATGAAGTTGGAGATCACGCGTCCGTCCGACGGATGCATGCGCGGCCCGTACGTGTTGAAGATGCGCGCGATCTTGATCGACAGTCCGTGCTGCCGCCGATAATCCATGAAGAGCGTTTCGGCGCAGCGCTTGCCTTCGTCGTAACACGAGCGCGGACCGATCGGATTCACGTTGCCCCAGTACGCTTCCTGTTGCGGATGCACATGCGCGTCGCCATACACTTCGCTCGTCGATGCCTGGAAGATGCGCGCATGCACGCGCTTCGCAAGCCCGAGCATGTTGATCGCGCCGTGCACGCTGGTCTTCGTCGTCTGCACCGGATCGTGCTGGTAATGAATCGGCGATGCGGGACAGGCGAGGTTGTAAATCTCGTCCACTTCGACGTAAAGCGGAAATGTCACATCGTGCCGCATCAGTTCGAAATTCGGGCTGTCGAGCAGATGCGCGATGTTGTCCTTCGTGCCGGTGTAGAAGTTATCGACACACAGCACATCGTGCCCGAGCGCGAGCAGCCGCTCGCACAGATGCGAGCCGAGAAAGCCCGCGCCGCCCGTCACCAGAATTCGCTTTCTATAGGCTTCTCTCATGTCGCCTTCATCCTTTCGATGTGTGTGCTAACTGCATACGAAGCGCAGCGTTTCGTCCCAGTCGCGGGCGAAGCGCGCGATATTGAATCGTTCGAGCGCGGTGCGCCGCGCGCCTTCGCCGAGACGCCGCGCTTCGGCGGGATCGCGCAGCAGGTGCTGCATCGCGTCGATGAGCGCCTGCGTGTCGGTATGCACGTAGCCGCTTTCGCCGTTGCGGATCACGGTGGCGAGTTCGGTCGTCGCGAGACCGATGATCGGCATGCCGATCGTCATCGCTTCGACGATGGCGAGCCCGAGGCTCGTCCAGCGAATCGGATTGAAGAAGAAGCGATAGCGCGCGCTGAACGCCGCAAGCTCCAGATTGCCGATCTCGCCGATGCCGCCCGCCGACTGCGCATCCATGCCGACGAGATCGAGTGGCACGCGCGCGGCCGCTTGTGCATAGACATCGTTGCCGAGCCGCCTGCCGCGCTGGCGCAGATGATTGATCACCGCGATGCCGCGTTCGAGTTCGCCGCTATAGCGCACGCCTTCGGGCACGATCACGCCGTGTTCGATGACGCGCGTCGGCGTTTCGCCGCTGTCCCACATCAGCTTGTTGAAGTGCGTGACGTGCACGAGCAGCGTGTCGCGTTCCTGCACCCAGTGCTTCTGTTCGAAGGGGTTTTCCTGCGGCGGATCGTGCTCGATGTAGACGCGCGGCAGCCGGCGTTGCGCGTCGCTCAGCAGATTGATGCGGTCGTCGTCCCATTGACGCTTGTGCTGAAAGAGCACGACATCGAAGGATTGCGACTGCACTTCGCTCGCCGGAATTTCATGCACGTTCGGGCCGAAGGGCAACGCACCCGCCGTGCCCGCATAGCCCGGCGGATAACCGGGGCGCGTGACGAGATAGAAGTCGTGCGGCGCCTGGCTCAGATAGTAAAGATAATTGCCGTGAATATGCCAGGTAAGCACGCGCAGACGCCGGGAACTAGTCGTGGGCATGAAGAAGCGTCTCCTCTCGGACGGTCGATTCAAGCTGGGCGAATGCCGTGTCGATCACGGATTGCACGCTTATGTTCATCGCGCATTCATGACCGTAAGGGCACTCGCGAAACGCGCACGGACGGCACGAGGGCCAGTCCGCGAGCACGCGATGACGCGCGTGATCGAGCGGCGCCCAGCGACGTGTATCGCTGCCCGACGCGACGACGACACTCGGCGTGCGCATCGCTGCGGCGACATGCGAAAGCCCCGTGTCGTTGCATACGATGAGCCGCGCCTTCGCGACGAGCGCCGCGAGCGAGCCGAGCGACGTGCGGCCGGCGAGATCGATGCCGGCACCTTGCGCAACGCGCGCCGTCAACGGGGCTTCACCCGCGCTGCCTGTGACGGCGACTTGCCAGCCGCGCCGCGACAACGCGCGCGCCACGTCGGCGAAGCGCTCGACGGGCCATCGACGGGAAGGCAGCTGCGCGCCCGGATGCACGAGCACGAGCCGCTCGCTATCGAGCGCGCAAGCTTCGATCAGCGCATCGCATTCGCGATTGTCGGCATCGGTCAGCGGAATCTCGAGATCGAGATCGTTTGCGTCGATGCCGAGCCGCTGCATGAGCGCGGTGTATCGCGCGGATTCGGGCAGATCGTCGGGCCATGGCATGAAGACGCCTTTACGCATGGCTTCGTCCGGCTTCAGAAAGCCCGCGTTCAGACGCGCGCCGATGCCTTCGACGATATCGTTCGCCACGCCGCCGCTTCCATGCAGTTGAATCGCGAGATCGAAGCGACGTGCGCGCATCGCTTGATGAAAACGAGGCAGATGTGCATCCGTTTCCTGCTGCTCGGGAAAACCGATAGCGCCGGGAAACACGATGAGTTCATCGACGAGATGCGCGTATCGTTCGACGAAACTCGCCGCCCAAGGCAGACCGATAAGCGCGATATGTGCTTGCGGATAGGCGCGGCGCAATGCACGCAACGCAGGCACGGCGCACAACATGTCCCCGAGCTGCAATGCGCGAAAGATGACGATGCGCTCGACGTTCATAGAAAGAAGACCCTGAACTTGAACGCGCCGCGTATGCGCCAGTAGATCGACAGATACGGAATGATCGCCGACGTCCACAGCATTTCCGCGACGTGCGACGGCGTGCGCGCAGTCGTCTTCAATCGTTGCATGCTGAACCATATGGTCATCGCGGCCCAGGCAAGCAATGCGAGCGACCCGGTGCGCGGCGCGTGTGCTGCGAACGATCCGATCGCAACGACGAGCGCCGCGAGCATCGCGTAGTACAAAAGCGGCGGATTGCGGCGGATGCGCGTGCGAAACATCGCGGGATACTTTTTGTAGAGCAGTGCATCGAACTGGCTCTTCTTCTGCTGCGATATGCTCACGCCCCAGCGCGCAGGGCGCACCGGATGCAGCACGGTTGCGTCTTCCGCACGGGCGATGACGAGTCCCGCCTTAATCAGCGCGAATTGCAGATCCGAGTCCTCGCGCCACGCCGCCGTAAAGCGCGCATCGAAGCCGCCCGTACGTTCGAGTGCGGCGCGCGTGACGAAGGTGTTCGCCGTCGCGAATTCGGCGCTGGCGAGTCCGGCGGCGTCGCGTTCGTAATCGGTCGGGCGTGGTCCCAGCGGCACGACGATGCGGCCCGACACGGCATCCGCGCCCGCATCGAGCGCACGCATGCCATTGGCGATCCAGTTCGGATCGGGAATGGTGTCGTCGTCGGTGAAGGCGATGCGCCGCGCAAGCGATGCGCGCCAGCCCGCGTTGCGCGCACCCGCCGGACCCTGCGTCGCGGTGACGGGAACGTAGCGGATCAACGGGCCGCGCCGCGCACGCCATTGCGACAGGCGCTGCACGCATGCCTTCGTCGCTTCGTCGGGGCCGTCGTCGCATACGATGATCTCGTAGCGCGCCGGATCGTAGGTCTGCGCCGCGAGCGCCAGCACGCAGCGTTCGAGCATCGCGGGGCGGCGATACGTCGGCACGACCACGGTCACGTCCGGGATGAAATCGCCGCGCGGTATCGCGGGTGCATCGGCCGCGCTCATCGCGCCGTGATCGAAGAGTTCGGCGTAGGTGCTCATGCGTGCGCGCCCGGCTTTTCGACAAGGAACGAGCCGATCACGAGCGCATCGAGCGGCGACGTCCAGAACGATTCGAGTGCGTCGCGCGGCGTATTCACCATCGGCTCGCCGCGCGTATTGAACGATGTATTGACGAGAACCGGTACGCCCGTGCGCGCCTTGAACGCCGCGAGCAGATCGTAGTAAAGCGGATGCTGCGCGCGATTGACGGTCTGCACGCGCGCGGTGCCGTCGATATGCGTGACCGCGGGAATGCGCGTCTTCATGTCGTCGCGCACGTCGAACACGAAGAGCATGAACGGCGCGACGCGTGCATCGACGAACCAGTCGGCTGCGTGCTCTTCCATCACGACGGGCGCAACCGGACGAAAGTCCTCGCGATCCTTGATCTCGTTGAGGCGCGCCTGCATGGACGCATCGATGGGCGATGCCAGAATCGAACGCGCGCCGAGCGCACGCGGGCCGAACTCGGTGCGTCCCTGATACCAGCCGATGACGCGGTTCTGCGCGAGAATGTCCGCCGTTTCTTCGGCGATATTCGTGAGCTTGCGATACGGCGCGCGCGTCCACTTGAGGAAGGTTTCGATCTCGTCGTCATCGAACGACGGTCCGAGATATGCGTGATCCATGCGCCATTTTCGACCGCGATCGCCGGTCTTCGCGCGTTGCTGATAGTCGGTCCACAAGGCAGCGCCGAGCGCCGTGCCCGCATCGCCGGCGGCGGGCTGAACCCAGATTTCATCGAACGGTCCGCGATCGCGCAGGCGCGCGTTCATCACGCAGTTGAGCGCGACGCCGCCCGCCATCGCGAGATTCTTCAGACCCGTACGTTCGTGCAGCCACTTCGCGAGTTCGAGCGCGGTCTCTTCCAGAACGACCTGCAATGAATGCGCGATATCGAAATGATGCTGCGTGAGCGGGCCGCCGCGTTCGCGCGCGGGACCGAAGCGCTCGACGAGACGCGGCGCATCGACGGTATAGCTGCCGTCGCGGCGATACTTCACGATCTCGCGAAACTGATCGACATACGCGGGCTTGCCGAACGACGCGAGCGCCATCACCTTGTACTCGTCGGACGAGTGCAGGAAGCCGAGATAGCCCGTCACCGTTTCATAGAGCAGGCCGAGCGAGTGCGGCAGTTCCACTTGCTTGATGCGCGTGTATTCGCCATTCACGAATTGCCCGAGACTCGTCGTGACGCCTTCGCCGCGACCGTCCATCGTAAGTACGGCGGTGTCGTCGAAAGGTGCGGCGAGAAACGCGCTCGCTTCGTGACAGAGATGATGATCGACGTTATGCCACGCGAAGCGCGGGGCGCGTCCGCCGCTTAGGAAACGCCGCTTCAGATGATGCGGCGCGCCGTCGATCAACTGACCCTTCGCATTGACGATATAGCTCAGGAACAGCGGATCCCAGGGCGATTCGGACGGGTTCGTCATCGCTTGCGCCGAGGGCATCATCGGCAGGGATATGTTCGCGTTTGCGTCCTTCGGCATGCCGGAAAACAGATGCGGATCGTACGAATACGCGATGTGATCCACATCCGCGAGTTCGATGCCCGCTTCCTTCAGGCAATAGTCGATTGCATCGAACGGAAGCTGCCATGTGGAAAACGGCACCGGCCGTTTCGCATGCTTGACGTGCGTGAAGCGCTCGTCCTCGGCCGCCGCGATGACGACGCCGTCCTTGACCAGCGCCGCGGCGCTGTCGTGATAAACCGCGTTGATTCCAAGTGTGTACATAGCTTAGCTTGCCTGTGTTATCGGATGGACGGGCGATGCATGTTCTTCTTCGATGAGCTCGAGCGCGGCGGAGACAACCTCGTCTACCTCGACGCCGACAAGGCACGCGTGATGGCCTTCGGGACACACGCTGCGATAGCACCAGCGGCACGAGACATCGTGATACAGCACGCGATGCGACGTTTGCCACGGCATGTGCTGCGGATTTGTGAGTGCGTAGAGATCCACGACGGGCGCGCCCAGCGCGGATGCGAGATGCACCGGTCCGCTGTTGTTCGAGATGAGAACGCGAGCGCGCTGGATGAGCGCTGCGAGTTCGCCGAGTTCGAGCGCGCCGGACAGATCGTGCGCGTAGGGACTCGTGCCGCAGGCGGCGCGGCACAAGTGACTTTCGCTTCGCGAGCCCGTCACGAGAATCGGCCATTCCAATTGAGCGCCGAGACGTTCGATCGTTTCGGCGAAGCGTTCGACGGGATAGCGGCGCGACTCCGCGCTCGCACCCGGATGCACGACGATGAACGGTGCGTCCATATCGACATCGCGGGCGATGAGCTTTTGCGTCAGCGAGTCGATATCGGCGGGGCGCACGGAGAAGCGCATGCGCGTGTCGTCGGCTTTCGCACCGACTCTTGCGACGAGAGCGAGTTGCCGCTCCACTTCATGCCGTGTGCCGTGCTGCGGTTCAGTCTCCTGAACCCAGTCGGTGAGCAAACCATACGGATTCTCGCGGCAATGCGCGAGCCGCAGCGGAATGCCGGCGAGATGACACAACATGGCCGCGGGCAGCGGATTCTGGCTGTAGACGCTGAAGATCACCGCTGCATCGAAATGCGCCGATGCAAGGCGCGCACGCATGGCGAGATCGGCGAGGGCGTCGATGGGCGCATCCTGCTTGACCCACGGCGCGTCGTATTCGATCACATCGTCGATTGCATCGATGAAAGGCGCCGTCGCCTTGCCCGCTCGCGATGCGAGCAAGGTCAGATGCCTGCCCGGCTGCGCGGCGCGTAACGCGTGCAGCGCGGGCGTCGTCATCAGCACGTCGCCGAGATTGTCGAGACGGATGCAGAGAATGCGCTTGACATCCGCGCCCCATTCGCGCGCCTGGCTCGCGGCGCTCTTGCGCGCATGCGCTTCGACGACGGGTGCAAGCATGGGCTTCATGCGGGACACTCCGCATTGACGACTGCAATCGCCGCCTCGTACAGGTCCTTCGCGACGATATCCGGCTCGCGTCCAACGCCTTTGAGCCATTCGGTTTCGTTGCCGTTATCGATCAGCGCACTGCGGCAGCCCGCGCGATGACCGGCTTCGACGTCATCGAGAATGTCGCCGATGAACCAGCTCTGCGAAAGATCGATGCCATGCTCGCGCGCCGCACGCAACAGCAGGCCGGGCGCGGGCTTGCGGCATTCACACGCGCGCGTGAATTCAGGCACGACGCCCCGCGGATGATGCGGGCACCAGTAAATGCCGGCGAACGACGCGCCCGCTTCGGCTGCGAGTTCACGCAAACGCGCTTCGACGCGATCGAGTGCCTGCAAGTCGAACTTGCCGAGCGCGACGCCGCTCTGATTGCTGATTACGAAGATCGGCAGTTCGAGCCACGAAAACAGGCGCAACGCGTCGAGCGCGCCCGGCGCGAGGCGCATCTTCAGCGGATCGACGTTCCAGGGCACATCGTCGAGCAAGGTGCCGTCCTTGTCGATGAAGATCGCAGGCCGCAGTGGTTGCGTCATCGTGCGGCTCCGCCCATGGCAACGCGCGCGGCGGCTTGTCCTTCCTCGCCCGCAAGTCGCGCGTAGACCTGTGCGAGCGCCTGCGCGACGCTCGACCAGGTGAACATTGCGTTCGCGCGGGCGAGGCCCGCTTCGCCCATTCGCGTGGCGAGCGCGGCATCTCGCTTGAGCGCGACGAGCGCATCCGCGAGCGCGGCCGGATTCTTCGGCGGCACGAGCAAGCCGGTTTCTCCGTGCGCCACCGAGTAGCGAATGCCGCCGACAGCAGCACCGATGACGGGCCGCCCGCAAGCCATCGCCTCCAGCGGCGTGATGCCGAACGGCTCATACCACGGCGTCGTCACGAAGACATCGGCTGCGTTATAGAAGTGCTTCAGTTCACCTCGTCCATGACGGCCCACGAAGTGAACATGCTCTTCGATGCCGCATTCGCGCGCGACCCCGCGCAGCCTGCCGATCTCCGGCGTCGCGTTCTCGTTCGCTTCGTCGGAATTGCCGCCCGCCACATAAAGCTCGGCACTTTCGCCATGCTCACCGTGTAGCATGCCGAGCGCGCGCACGACATTGTCGACGCCCTTGCGCGGCACCATGCGCCCGAGTTGCAGCACGATGAACCGGTCTTGCGGCCAGCCGAGACGTTCTCTCGCTGCCGCCTTGTCTAGCGGATGGAACTCCGCGCGATCGAAGCCGCACGGCACGAGGTCGATGCGCGCGGGATCGGCGTCGTACAGATGAATCAGATCGTTCTCGTCCTGGGGACATTCGGCGATGACCGAATCGGAGCGCCTGACGAGCTCGTCTTCGATATCGAAGCGCGCATCGGGAAAGCCGTCCGATTCGCCTTGATGCAGGCGTCGCACGCGCCCCAGCGCATGAAACGTCGTGACGAGCGGCACGCCGAGCGCGTCCTTGATGCGCAGACCCACGAGGCCCGACATGAAGAAGTTCGCGTGCACGATGTCATACGGTTGCGCTTCCTTCTTCATGAAGTCGATCATGAAGCCGGCGAACGCATCCATATGCGGCAGAAGCTGTTCCTTCGGTAACTGCACGGGCGGACCGGCCGGTACATTTATCACGCGGATGTTTTCGAAGCGCGAGACGAGCGGCAATAACGAACGGTCGCAACGCGTGAACACATCGACGTCGTGACCGATGCGAACGAGCTGACGCGCGACATTCGCCACATAGATGTTTTGCCCGCCGCTGTCTACGCCACCCGCGATCGCCAACGGCGATGCGTGCTCACTGATCAATGCGATTTTCACGGAAGTCCCCTTATCTTGCGATCCCAATGTGCGTGTGCGCGGCGCGCCATCGCGTGGATCAGTCACCAGCGTTCAGCATTCCCTGTGCCACTCGTTGTCGAACTGGCGAGAACTGCGAAACGATTTGCGGTTCGATGCGGGACGAACCAAATTTCGTTTGGTTCGTCGCGCGACGCACGCGTTTTTACGTGGGGCGTGTAGAACCGAAAGACGCCGACGATTTCGTCTGCCTGGCGCGGCGCAAATCGTCTTCGCGCACGACGCGGCGCATGTCCTGGACGCGCGAGGGGATCACGCGGCGCCTGGTCATCGCCCATGCGATGCCGCTTGCGAGGATCGGTAAATCGCGCATCAACGTGCGCTCGCGCCATGCCACGAGGAAGGCTTTTCCGGTGGCGTGAAGGGCTTGGTCGAATGGCAGGCGCATCCATGCGACCCACGCGGCGTTGCGCGCGAGGAGCCTGCGCCGTTGTGCGCTGTCGCGCAGCGGTGAGGGATGGTGATGAAGGACGAGGTCATCCATATAGACCATCTCGTAGCCGGCGGACAGGACATCCAGCGAGACGAGCGTTTCTTCTCCGCCGATGAAAAGCCTGGCCTCGTAGCCGCCGACTTGCCGGAAGACGTCGGTGCGGAACACGCACGCGCCCGCCATGAAGCCGACGAGCGCGGGACCGGGCAAGCCGCGATGCGGCAGCGGGCTTTCGCGCATTCGTTGGCAGGTCTCGTCCGCCGCGCCGTCGGCACCGACGACGACGCGCGCGTTGAGCACCGCGACGCGCGGCGCCGCGTCGAGGATCGCGACGGCGCGCGACAGCGATCCGGCGCTCCACCAGGTGTCGTCATCGCAGAATGCGACGTACTCCGTCGCGACGCGAGCGACGCCGAGATTGCGTCCGGCGGCGCCGAGATTGTCCGGCGCCACGACGAGTTCGACCGATGGAAACTGCGCCGCAATGCGCTCGGCCGTGCCGTCGGTGGACGCATTATCGACCGCTACGATGCGGATGCGGTCCGGCAGCGCGGCAAGTCTTGCGAGCGTGTCGAGCACCTGATCGGCACGGTTGTACGTCAGCACGACGACGGTGAGCCGCGCGCGATCGGGCTCGGAAAGTGTCGCCGGTTCAGCCATGGTCGACGGCTCGCAGAGTCCAGAAGCGTTCGGGCGCGAGCACGTCGTCATAGCCGTGGGGCCCGAAGGCTTTGAGCTGACTCGCATAACATTGCACCGCGCGTTGCTTCGCTTCGATGCAGCGCGAGAGCGTGGCGGCATCGATCGGATCGAGCAGCGGCGTCGCTTCGATGTTGCTTCCGATGAGTTCGACGAGCCGTTGCTGCACGAGGCCATCCATGCGCCGATATAGACAGTCTTCGTACGCAATGCATGCCGTCGCGTCCGGAAGGCACGCCTCGCGCGCGGCCGTATGAACCAGCGCGTGGTCGGAATGAAAGAGGCCGAGCGGGATGAGGAGCGTGGTGCAATCCGTCTCGCGCATCACGTCGCGAATGGCCGAGGCGATCTTGGCGGTGGTCGCGCTCGTGCCGCCTTGCGTGTATTGGGAGTCGAGAAAGCCGAGATGCACGGCGCGCGCGCCCAGGACGTGCAGCGCGGCTTTGTCTTCGACACGGCGCTCGCGCATCGCCTGATGTGCGTCCGCGAAGCCGCACTGCGCGTCCCAGTCGGTGGCGAGCGCCGTGTCCGGCGCACCCGCGAATATCGTGCAGACGGATGCGCCCGGCGACGCGGCGAGCAGGGCGCCGCAACTGAAGACGGCATCGTCGAGATGCGGGGAAATCACCAGGGTTCTTTGAGCGGAGAGAGGCATGGCCGGTTGCTTTCGATGAATCGATCCGAAGCCACTGCGCAATGAGCGTGCCTCGACGCGCCGGTCTGCAGGTAATCGTCTGATCGTGCGCGGTCGGCGCGTGTCGATTGATTAGGAACCCAAGCTAATCGCAACGCGGAGACGACTTCAGCCCGTTCGCATGAAGGCACCGCCGGGGTCCGCTCCGACCCAGGCGCATCGGCCGCGACCGACGCTTAACAAAAGCGTGAGCACGCCGGCGCACAAGAAGGCGAGCCGGACGATCATGGGCTATCTGAGATTGTCGCGCGATGCAGGGCATACGCTCAGCGCATCGCGATAACTTCAACGTTGCCGCTTCTGCTGAAGCGAAGGCGGCCGTTCGGTCAGGCTGTTCGCCGTGTCCTTGACGAGCGCGCCTGCATCGATGAACTGACGCCGGTACTCCGCCGGCGTCGTTTGCTTCGCGGCCTTGAATTGCCGATTGAAGTTGGCGACGTTCGCAAATCCCGAGCGCGCGGCGATGACCGATATCGGCAGGGACGTGTCGCCCAGCATCCGGCACGCATGGCCGATTCGAACCCGAGCGATGTATCGCCCGACGCTCTCGCCGATGTGCTGCACGAAATAGCGCGTCAAGGTGCGCTCCGAAAGGCTCGCCGCTTCGCATAGCTCCGATAGCCGGAGCGGTTCGGCAAAGCGCGCATCGATCATCGAAAGAACGCGATTGATGCGCTCGGGCTCGTGACCGGACGGCCCCGCGTTCGTCTGATTGAAAGCGCTCGGCGACGCGAGCGGATGGCCCGGCGCATCGGCGAGCGTGCACAGGACATCGAGCGCGGCGCTCAGGCGTTCGCGCGGCGCGGTCGAGAGCAACTGTTCGAGACGGCTGCGCATCCGTTCGCCGGCGGGAGGCTCGAACGCCAGCCCGCACGCCGCACGGCGCAGGAGCTTGCGAAGCGGCTCGTATTCGCGGCAGCAGTCCGCCATGCGCCGCGCCCAGTCGCCGTCGAACCAGATGACGATCGCGACTTGCGGCAACGACGAGTCGATCGACCGGTTCGACGACCACGTATGCGGCAAATCAGGCGGCACGAGGACGAGATCCTCGGCCTGATAGTCGTTCACCGAATCGCCGATATAGCGCTTGCCGTGACTGTTCATCGTCAGCGTCAGCTCGTATTCCGGATGGTGATGCCATTCGAATGGAATACGCGCGAGCCGCCGATGGTAAACCCGCACCGAACAGTCCGCGCCGAATTCGACATGCTCGTAGGCTGGTTTCATGGCCGAAAACGCAAATGAATTGCCTGAATCGTATCACCGCCGCAGACGGACGCATCATATGCTGTGTCCACGGCAATTCATGTGGAGACGATCATGGCGCTGAAAATCGATGACTTGCCGGGCGCGATCCGGCAAGCAAAAAAGGAACTGCGCGCCGCGCTGCCGAACTACCGCGAAGTGTTCGCGCAAGTCGAGCAGACGATCGGCGAGGAAGCGAAGCGGATCGCCGCGCGGCGCGATCGCGGCGAAGACGTCATTCCGGAAATTCAGTTCGCCGACATCACCGAAGGGCGCGTGAGCGGCGAGCAGATCGCGCTCGTCAAGTCGAGCGGCGCGTGCGTGATCCGCAATGTCTTTCCACGCGCACAGGTACAGCAATGGGATGAAGACATCGCGCATTACGTCGAACGAAATCGCCTCGACAAGCGCCTCGAAAACCGCGCCGAAGACAAGTACTTCGGTCAGCTCGCGTCGAGCAAGCCGCAAATCTACGGCGTGTACTGGTCGAAGCCTCAAGTGCTGGCGCGCCAGTCGGAGTCGCTGACCGCGGCGCGCGTGTTTCTCAACAAGCTCTGGCGCAACGAGAGCGAAGGACGCGTTCACTTCGACCCGGAACATGTGCCGGTTTATGCCGACCGTCTGCGCCGGCGGCCGCCCGGTTCCGCGTCGCTCGGCTTGTCGGCGCATTGCGATGGCGGCTCGGTCGAGCGCTGGATCGAAGGCAATTTCCGCAAGGTGTATCGCCACGTCTTCGCGGGCAACTGGCGCGATTACGATGCGTTCGATGCCGCTTTCCGTCCCGATGTCGAAGAGATCGCATCGCCGGCCGTGTGCTCGATGTTCCGCACGTTCCAGGGCTGGACCGCATTGACGCCGCAAGGTCCGGGCGACGGCACGCTGCAGCTCGTGCCCATCGCCAACGCGATGGTGTACATCCTGCTGCGCGCGCTCCAGGACGACGTCGCCGACGACGACCTGTGCGGCGCGATGCCCGGACGCGCGCTGTCGATCAGGCCGGAGTATCACGCGCCGCTGTTCGAGGCGCTGTCGTCGATCCCGAAGATGGATGCGGGCGACACCGTGTTCTGGCATAGCGACGTCATTCACGCGGTCGAAGACGAACACAAGGGCGCCGGCTACAGCAACGTCATGTACATCGCTTCCGCGCCCGGATGCGCCAAAAACGACGCGTATCTGAAGCGTCAATTGCCGAGTTTCCTGAAGGGCGAAAGCCCGCCCGATTTTCCAGGCGATCATTTCGAAGTCGATTTCGAAGGCCGCGCGACGCCCGACGACCTGACGCCGCTCGGCAAGTCGCAACTCGGATTCGAACAGCGCGCGTGAACGCGTCGCTTCATAAATAAATAAAACCCGGAGACAAGCAATGAAACGATCAACGATGTCGGTTGCGGCAGCCGTCGCGATGTTCATCGCCGGCACGCACGCGGTATCGGCCGCCGAACAGATCTCGGTCCTGCACTGGTGGACTTCCGGCGGCGAATCGAAAGCGATCCGCGTGCTCAAGGACGACATGAGCAAGCAAGGATACGAATGGAAGGACTTCGCCGTCGCGGGCGGATCGGGCACGGCGGCCATGACCGCGCTGAAGACACAGGTGATCTCGGGCAACGCGCCCTCCGCTGCGCAGATCAAAGGACCGCTGATTCAGGACTGGGCCGATCAGGGCGTGGTCGTCACGATCGATCAGGCCGCGGCCGACTGGAAAGCCCACACGCCCGCGCAGATCGACAACGCGATGAAGTCGGGCGGACATTACGTCGCCGCGCCGTTCTCGGTGCATCGGATCAACTGGCTGTGGATCAACAAGGCGGATCTCGACAAGGTCGGCGGCAAGCCGCCCACGACGTGGCCGGAGTTCTTCGCGCTTGCCGACAAATTTCGCGCGGCGGGCATCACGCCTGTCGCGCATGGCGGTCAGCCGTGGCAGGACATGACCATCTGGGAGACGGTCGTGCTGTCGCAAGGCACGGACTTCTATCGCAAGGCGCTCGTCGATCTCGATCAGAAGACGCTCACGTCGCCGCAAATGATTCAGGTCTTCGAGACGGTGCAGAAGATACGCACTTACTTCGACAAGGCCTATCACGGCCGCGACTGGAATCTCGCCACCGCGATGGTGATCTCGGGCTCGGGCGGCATGCAGTTCATGGGCGACTGGGCCAAGGGCGAATTCGCGAACGCGAGCAAGAAGGCGGACGTCGACTTCGTCTGCGCGCCCGCTCCGGGCACGTCGAACGCCTACACGTACACGGCGGATGCCTTCGTGTTCTTCCAGCAGAACGGCAAGAAGGATGCGACGCCGGGACAGATCGCGATGGCGAAGACGATCATGTCGCCCGAATTCCAGGAACAGTTCAGCCTCAACAAGGGTTCGATTCCCGTTCGCCTCGATGTGCCGATGGACAAGTTCGACAGCTGCGCGAAGAAGTCTCGCGCGGACGAGCAGGCGACGATCAAGTCGGGCGGCTTCCTGCCTTCGCTGGCTTTCGGCGAACTTCAATCGCCGGTGACGGCGGGCGCGATCACCGACGTCGTGACGAATTTCATGAACTCGAACGAGGATGCGAAGGAAGGCGTGCGCAAGCTCGCCGCCGCCGCGAAGATCAAATAAAAGGCGCATCCGCAGCGCCGACGCCTTCATAGGAGCCTTCCCGCCGCCCGACGGAATGTGGACTCAACGATTGTTCCCGTCTGGCACTAACTTCCTGGATTTTTCGCTGTGGATACTCGGTCATCGGTTCGCCGCTTGCGCGACGGACCGCACCGAAACGGGGAATGCCGCGCCGGCGAGCCCGATTTTCCACTTCTCCAGGAACCGTCATGAACACGATCCGCGTCTGTGGCTTGAAACGCCTGCCGGGCAAGTTGCTTAGAAAGTTCTCGCCGGCGCGCGCGCTGGCGACACTCGCCGTCGCCGTGTGCGCGTGGGGCGGCGCGCAGGCCGCGAACGCCGAAGACAAGGAAGTGACGATCGCGTATCAGCAGATCGTCGATCCTTGGGTCGTCGGCATCGCCGATGGCTCCATCGCCAAGGCGACCGGCTACAAGATCAACTGGCGGCAGTTCGAATCCGGCGCGAAGGTGGCGACCGCGATGGCCTCGGGCGACATCAAGATCGGCGTGATCGGCTCCAGCCCGCTCGCCGCCGCCGTCAGCCAGGGCGTGGACGCGCAGCTCTTCTGGATTCTCGACAACATCAACGAAGCCGAGGCGATGGTCGTGCGCAACGGCTCGGGCATCGCCAAGCCGGCGGATCTGAAGGGCAAGACCATCGGCGTCCCGTTCGTCTCGACGACGCACTATCACACGATGTTCGCGCTGCAGCACTGGGGCATCGATCCGTCGTCGGTGAAGATTCTCAACATGCAGCCGAATCAGATCGCGGCGGCGTGGGAGCGCGGCGATATCGACGCTGCCTACGTGTGGGATCCGGCGCTCTCGCAACTCAAGAAGAGCGGCAAGGTGCTGATTACGTCGGGCGATCTGTCCAAGCTCGGCAAGCCGACGTTCGACGGCATCGCGGTCGATCGTGCGTGGGGCGAAGCGCACAAGGACTTCATGGCGAAGTTCGTCAAGGCCATCTCCGATCTCGATGCGCAATACCGCAACGATCCGGCCAAATGGACCGCGCAGTCGCAGCAGGCCGCGGCCATCGCGAAGACGATCGGCGGCGCGCCGGCCGACGTGCCGGGCTCGCTTTCGCTGTATGGCTATCCGTCGGCGCAGGAGCAGGCGACGAAGCAGTGGCTCGGCGGCGGCGCATCGAGCCGCGCGGCCTTCGCGCTCAAGGACACGGCGGACTTCCTGAAGCAGCAGAAGCGCGTCGACGCCGTGCTGCCGGACTATTCGAAGTTCGTGACGGCGGAATACGTCGAAGCCGCGGAAAAACTGAAATAAGCCCGGCCGCGCGCCGCTTGCCCTTGGCACATCCGAGTCCGGAGGACATATGGGTTGCATGCAGGTGAAGAACGTGAGCGTGGTGTTTCCGGGCCGACGCCCGGGCGAGCGCGTGCAAGCGCTCGACGGCATCGATCTCACTATCGGCGATGGCGAATTCGTCGTCGCGCTGGGTGCGTCGGGTTGCGGCAAGACGACGCTTTTATCGCTGATGGCGGGTTTCATCGCGCCGTCATCGGGTGAGATGCTGCTCAACGGCAGGCCGGTAGAAGGGCCGGGCGCCGATCGCGGCGTCGTGTTCCAGAAGCACGCGCTCTTGCCGTGGCTCAACGTGCTCGACAACGCGACCTTCGGCCTGAAGCTGCAAGGCGTGCCGAAGGCGCAGCGCGAGGACATCGCGAAGCGCAATCTCGCGCTCGTCGGCCTTCAGGATTTTCATCGGCACATGATTTATCAGCTGTCGGGCGGCATGCAGCAGCGCGTCGGCATTGCGCGCGCGCTGACCTGCGATCCGGCGATGCTGCTGATGGACGAGCCGATGGCCGCGCTCGATGCCCTTACGCGCGAGACCATCCAGGAGCTGCTGCTCGATGTCTGGCAGCGCACGCAGAAGATGTTGTTCTTCATCACGCATAGCGTCGAGGAGGCGCTTTTTCTGGCGAGCAGGCTGATCGTGATGTCGCCGCGTCCGGGCCGCATCACGCATAGCTACGATCTCGATTTCAACCGCCGCTTCCTCGCCACACGCGATGCGCGCGCGATCAAGTCCAGCCCCGATTTCATCGAGATGCGCGAGCGGGTGCTCGGCATCATCTACGGCGACGAGCGCGCCGCTCATCATGCGGAGGAGATTCATCATGGTTAAGCGCGCATCGATGACGGTGCCGGGTCCCGCGATCGACAGCGGCATCGGCGCATCGCGGCGTCCGCCGGGCCGGCCCGCGCGGCAATCGAAGAAGAAGCCGGTGAAGCCGGGCGACACGTTCGGCGTGCCAGGCTACGGCAGCAGCTTCGCGATGAGCATCGCGACCGTCGCCGTGCTCGTGGCCGGCTGGTTTCTGATCACCGGCATGCACTGGGTCAAGCCGCTCTTTCTTCCGTCGCCGCAAGCGGTCTATGCGAAGTTCATCGCGGTGGCGAGCGATGGCTTCGCGAACTCGACGCTCGCGGAACACGTCGTCGCGAGCTTGCTGCGCGTGTTCGGCGCGTTCGCGCTCGCGTGCGCGACGGCGATTCCGGTCGGCGTGATGATGGGCGTCTCCCGGCACGCGCGCGGCGTGTTCGATCCGCCGATCGAGTTTTACCGGCCGCTGCCGCCGCTCGCGTATTTGCCGCTCATCATCATCTGGTTCGGCATCGGCGAGTTCTCCAAGATCTTCCTGATCTATCTCGCGATCTTCGCGCCGCTCGCGATCGCCGCGCGCGCGGGCGTGCGCTCGGTGTCGATCGAGCAGATCCACGCCGCGTATTCGATGGGCGCGTCGCGCACGCAGGTCGTCACGCATGTGATCCTCAAGTCCGCGCTGCCGGAGATTTTCACGGGCATGCGTATCGGCATCGGCGTCGGCTGGACGACGCTCGTCGCGGCGGAGATGGTCGCTTCGACGCGCGGTCTCGGCTTCATGGTGCTCAACGCGGCCGAGTTTCTTGCGAGCGATGTCGTCATCATGGGCATCATCGTGATCGGCTTCTTCGCGCTTTGCTTCGATCTGCTGATGCGGTATCTGGAAAAAGCGATGGTGCCGTGGAAAGGCCGCGTGTGATGCCTTTCAATAGCCGATCCTGAGCGGCTCGGGATGCGTGCGGCTGATCGCGAGCGTCGCGCCGACCTTGAAGCCCGAAAGCGTGATGGATGCCGTGAACGGACGGCATCCGTTCGCCGCGTTCGGATCGAGCGCCGAATTCGCCTGGAACGACTGCGTGACGCCTTCGGCCGCGAAGTACACGGTGACGTCGTTGCCGCGTCTGACCGCGAGCGCGGCGCGCGGTCCGTTGAGCGAGTCGAGGATCGGATCGCCGCTGCAATCGGACGATGCGAAATCGACGACCTTCGTCGCGAGCCAGTTGAAGTCGGTCGCGGAAAAGTGAAAGGTCGCGTCCTGTACGCGTGCAATGGGAATCACGGCGGTTGCGTCTCCGGCCGTCAGCGCGACGCCGTTTTGCGCGGCGAAGATCGTGAGATCGCCGATGACGTGACCGTTCGCATCGAACACCCTGACAGGGCGATGCCTTGCCTGATGCGCGAAGTCATCGGCGGGCGATGTTGTTGCGTATAGCGCGATCAGCGCTCCGATCAGCCAGTGCCTCATGTCGGTCTCCGTGCGGTCCGTGCGCGTCTTCCGTCAATAAGCCACGCGCAACGGCTCGGGATAATGCTGCGTCAGCGGATACGTGCGCTCGATGGCCCAGTAGTTGGCGCCTTGGTCAGACAGACTCGTCAGGCAGGTCGTCGCCCCGGTAGACGGATCTGTCTGCCTGAACGACCACACTTGCACGTTGCCGGACATTTGCTTGCCCGCGATATAGACGGTCACGTCGGCGCCTTCTCTGAGCGGCATCGCCGGAGCGGGGCTGCCGGCATCCGCGACGGCGACGCTTCCGGTGCAATCGCGCGATGGGTACGGCACGAACGTATAGCCGACCCATTCGTATTGCGAGGCCGAATACTGCAACGGACCGACGCGCTTGTGATTCACCGCCACGAAGACGGGCTCGCCGTCTATCGCGAGATACACGCCGTTGACGCCCGAATAAACCTCCAGCGGGCCGACGCGCTTTCCCTGTGCGTCGTACACCATCGGCTGGCGCAATGTGTTCTCGCCGGAATGCGCGCGATCGTCGCGTTTATCGCGTTCATCGCGTTCATCGGCGGCGCTCACGCTCGCGCACAGGACGAGCAGCACAACAAGCATTCGACACATGAAGCGTCTCCGTCGATCGTGCCCGATCAATATCTGATGGTGAGCGGCTCGGGATAATGAGCCGTCAGCGGATAGTTCGTCTCGGCCGTGAATGCGGGCACGGGCGCGGTCGATGGCGGCATGTGCCCGATAGTCGGCGGCGGCGTGCACTGCTTGCCGTCGAAGACCGCGACGACCTGAGCGGGCGACGAGTCCGTATCGCCCGCGATCAGGAGCGTGACGTCCGCGCCCGTTCTCATCGCGATCGACGGTCGTGGGCCGCTGCCGGGAGGAATGATCGGCGAGCCGCTGCAATCGGCGGTCGAGTAGTCGAATGGTCCGTAAGTCGACCACTGGAATTTCGCCGAGTCGTACGCTTCGCCGTTGTTGTTCAGGCGCGTGATCTGCGCGAAGACGAGCGCGCGGTCGATCGTGAGGAACACGCCGTCGTAGCCGCCGTAAGAAGCAAGGCGTCCGATAAGTTTGCCTTGTGCATCGAATACTTTCAGGGCGGGCTGGTCGCGATGTCGTCGCCAGTCCTGCCGGTCGTCTGCGTCCGCATGCAGGGACATTGCGCTCACGGCCGACAGGACCACGAAGATAAGCGACAGACGCATGAGGCGTCTCCTTCCACTGACGACGTCCGCATGGGGCTTGCGGACCGGATTCGACTGTTCAATGAGCATAGGTTCGCGATGCGCTTATTTCAAGCGCCGCGAAGTCATGGATAGCTTTGCAAATCGCCGTCGGCTCGTTCGTCTTTGAATGAGACCCGAAGGAGCACGCGATGAGCGGACGCGATTTTCTCGAACAAGGCCCTCTTGCGGCCATCGACGGGGTGAGGATCGGCGAGTTGATCGGACTCGATGGCGACGCTGCGTCCCCGTTCGTCGTCTACCCTGGCCAGCCGGGGAGCGCGGCGCTCGTCGCGCGCACGGTCGTCGATCTGCGCGGCATGCATATCGGCCGTCAAGTCGCGCTGATGTTCGAAGCCGGAGACCCGACGCGCCCGATCGTCATCGGCTGTCTGATCGGATGCGAAGCCTGGCCGTTCGACGATGCGCCCGCACAGATCGATGTCGACGCCGATGGCAAGCGGCTTCTCGTGACGGCGAAGGAGCAGATGGTGCTGCGTTGCGGAAAAGCCAGCATCACGCTCACGCGCGACGGACATGTGCGCATACGCGGAAGCAGCGTGTCGAGCAGTGCGTCAGGACTGAATCGCATCATCGGCGGATCGGTGCAGATCAACTGATGCATGTCGCCGTGGACACGACGAAAGCCGACGAAGCCGAACCGGTCGCGGACTCGGCGAGCGGCGTGCTTTTCCGCGTGCTGGAGCAACATGTCGAAGACGCCGCCGCCTTGCGGCGAATCCGCTCCCGTCTCGTGCGCGCGCCGCATGTGAGGCTCTCCGATCTGACACGGCTCGACGAACGCATCGCGGCGCATCTCGACGGCATCGCCGTGGCGGGACGCGCCGGCCTGCGTTCGAGCATTCGGGCGCTGGAGCACGCGGGCAAGGGCGAACTGTTCACCGCCGCCGTCGGTTGCATCGAGGCGCGTTCGGACCCGGCGATCATGCGGCTGCTCGCTTTGAGTCAGGCCACGCCCAATGCCAGAGCGGGCTTTCATTCGGCGTTCGGCTGGGTGAGTCCGGGCCGTCTCGCCGGTGTCGTCTCGATCCTGCTCGCGTGCGACGACCCCGCCGCGCGACTGGCTGGCATCGAGGGATGTGCGCAGCATCGCGTCGATCCGAAGCGGCATCTCGACGCGGCGCTCGTTTCCGACGACGCTGTGCTGCGCGCCCGGGCGCTGCGCTGCGCGGGTGAGATCGGCCGCGTCGATCTGCTCGGAACATGTCAGGCCCATCTCGATCACGCGGACGCGTCATGCCGGTTTCATGCCGCGCGATCCGCGCTGCTGTTCGGCGATCGCGACGAGGCGCTCGAGGTCATTCGCGATATTGCGGCTACGCCATCCATGTTCGGCGACATCGCGCTCGCGCTCGCGGCGAGCGTGCTCGCGCCCGCCGATGCGCATCGATGGCTGGAGCGATTCGCTTCTAAACCGGAGAGTGCGCGCAGGCTGATTCGCGCCGTCGGTTTCACCGGCGATCCACGTTATGCGCAGTGGCTGATCGGCCGTATGGACGATGACCGCGTGGCGCGGCTCGCGGGCGAGAGCTTCAGTCTCATCACGGGAGCCGATTTCGTTCGTCTCGGGCTGGAACGCGCGCCGTTGGCATCGGGGAATTCCGGCGGCGAAAAAGATGCCGATGCCGCCGAGGAAGAGGACGACGGCGCGCCGTGGCCGGACCCCGACAAGACGCGCACATGGTGGCACGCCAACAAGGCGCGGATGCCGGGCAACGGGCGCTATCTCATGGGCGCGTTGTCGTCGAAAGCGCAGTGCATCGACGTGTTGCGCAATGGCGCTCAGCGGCAGCGCGCCGCGGCGGCCATTCAACTGCGCCTCGCCGATCCGCGCAGCGTGCTCTTCAATTGCGCAGCGCCTGCTTGGCGTCAGCGACGCGCATTGCAGGCGATGGATTGACGCTCTTTCAAAACGATTCTTCGTGCTTCGTCTTAACACTGTTCGCGATAGGGGGTCGTCAATGTGGAGCATCGAGAATCGGACTGCCTACGAAGTCGATACGTCATGGACGCGCGACAAGGAGGGCACGCACGAATGGATCGTCGCGGTAAAGGCGACCTATGACATCACGCCGGCGGGACCGCGGCTCGCGGACGAGCAGACGCCGCCGGTCGAGACCGCCGAATACACCGGCACGCCCGGACGGTCCAGCCTTCGCTACGACTCGGACTTGCTCGGGCCCAAGCCGACGACCGACATCGTGCTCAACGGTACCGCTTACGCGCCCGGCGGCAGGCCCAGCGACGACTTTCTGGTCGGCATGCGGGTTGGGCCGGTTCGCAAGACGCTGCGTGTTCGCGGACATCGTAGATGGGGAAAAGGGATGCCCGGCCGCATGCTGGCGGAGCCGGTCGTCCGTCTGCCGGTCATCTACGAGCTCGCTTATGGCGGCTACGATGCGCCCGGCGACGACCCCGCCAGACACGGCTATGACGCCCGAAATCCGGTCGGGCGAGGCGTAGTCGGCGCAGGGCAGAGCCGGGAAGGCATGGCGATGCCCAATTTCGAATACCCGAGCGGACGTCTGGACAAGGATGGCCCCGCCGGGTTCGGCGCCATCGACAGCTTCTGGTCGCCGAGGCGGGAACGCGCCGGCACTTACGACAATGCGTGGATGCGCGATCGCTCGCCGCTGTTGCCCGAGGATTGGAGTCCGCACTCCTTGCAGTGCGCTCCACCCGATCAGCAACCCGCAAGCCCTCTGCAGGGCGGAGAGCCGGTCGAACTGATCAACCTCACGCCCGCAGGGTCGATGTTCTTCGCGCTGCCGAAGGTGCGCCTGGCTTTCACGACGCGCATCGACACCCGCGACGAGGAGCATCGCGCACGCCTTTCGTCGGTGATACTGGAACCCGATGCGCTGCGTTTGATGCTCGTGTGGGTCACGGTTCTGAAGGTCGAAGACGAACCCGATTATCTCGAGAGCACGCTGGTCCGCGAGAAGGATTACCTGTCATGAGCGCACGCGTCGTCATGGCGGCCGCCGGTGCGCGCACGCCGCTCGGTCTCGGGGCAGAGGCAAGCGCGGCGGCCGTGCGGGCGGGTATAGGGGCGGCGCGCGAGCATCCGTTCATCGTCGACAGGCTCGGCAACTACGTGAACCTGGCCTTCGACGCCGAACTCGACCCGGGGCTGCACGGTCCGTCTCGTCTGCTTGCGCTGGCAGGTTTCGCGTGGCGCGACCTGACGCGCGCCCTCGCTCACCTGGGCGAAGCGCCGCTTCGATCGCCGATGATGGTCGCGCTGCCGGAAATCCGCCCTGGCTTCACGCATGAAGACGCGAGCGCCGTCATGCAGGGATTGCGGCGGCTGGGCGGATCGACGATCGATCCGATACAAGTCTCGGTGCATGCGCAGGGGCACGCAGCCGGAGTAGCGGCCTTCAGGAAGGCGAGCGAGTCGCTCGGAAGCGGCGAACTGGACGCGTGCGTCGTCGGCGGCATCGACAGCTATCTGCATCCTGAGACGCTGAATTGGCTCGACGGGCGCAGGCAGATCGCAGGCGAAGGATCGAGGAGCGGCTTCGTCCCCGGCGAGGGCGCGGCATTCTGCCTGTTGATGAGCGACGCCGCGTGCCGGCGGCTCGGCGTTGCCGAAACGATGCACCTCGTCGCCGCTGCGACAGGATCGGAGCGCTGCCTCATCAAAACGCGCGAGGTGTGCGTCGGCAAGGGTCTGACCGCGGTCGTGCGAGACGCGCTGACGAGCGCGCCGGGCGCGCGGAAGACGATCGATCATGTCATCTGCGATATCAACGGCGAGCGTTATCGAGGCGAAGAGTGGGGGTTCGTCTGCCTGAGACTGGGCCGGCATTTCAAGGATGCCACCGGCTATCTGTCGCCAGCGGACGTCTGGGGCGATGTGGGCGCGGCGTCCGGGCCATTGTTCGCGATGCTGGCTCATCAGGCGGCGTCGCGTGGCTATGCGGCAGGCCCGAGAACATTGATCTGGTCGAGTTCGGAGGCGGGCTTGCGGGCCTGCGCGCTTTTCGAATCGGCCACGATGCCGGCCGCTTCGCGCCATTGACTTGCTCGACGCGCCATGACCAGCGTTGGAATCCATCCTCCGAAGACGCCTGTCACCAAGGGCAGTTCCGGCACTGCTCGGGCCACGCTCCCGAACATGTGCAAGATGCCGGGGCCGCCCGCTCCGTTCGTTCCGGCTGCGTTGCCCAATACCGCCAAATCGGGCGATTCGCCGGACGGCTATTCGACGAGCGTCAAGATCGAGGGCGACGAGGTGGCTATCCGGGGCGCGATGTTCAACAGCTTCGGCGACATGGCCAGCAAGGGAACGGGCGGCGGTCTGCTTTCGAGCAACACGCACGGGCCGGCCAGATTCATCACGCCGGGTTCGATGACGGTGAAAATCGAGGGCAAGAGCGTTCATCTTCTCGCCGAGCCGATGCTCAACAACTGCGGCCCGAACGGTTCTCCGCCCAATACCGGCGCGACGATGACAGGCGTGAAGCAGAAAAGATCGAAACGTCCGCCGGCGACTCAGGTCGGACCGGATTGCGGGAAAAAGAAGAAAAAGAAAAAGCGCAAATGGGACGATTGCATGTGCGGTCAGGTCTGCGAGATGGTCAAGGCCTACAACCAGTCGAAGAGCAAGAAGGCGAGGCTGAGCGATAGTCCCAGCAATCCCGGTTCCGACCACTACGATGCGTATCAGGCGAGCCTCAAGCAATTCGCGAAGGACTTCGCCGACGCAGTGACCGCGGCCGCCGGCAATCCCGATCATCCGGCCATCAAGCGCATGTTTTACAGTCCGAAGAACGTGAAGCCGCCGGACTGTCAGCACGAAAAATGGAAGCAGGCGGGAGGATTGGCGGACCCCGCTCGCAGCGGCCGGGGCGCAATGAATCCGGATCACATGCACCCGGCTTCTCTTAGCGGGCCACTCACCAGCGCCAATATGCGATGGGCCGACGCCCGCGTGAATTACACGGTCGGCGGCAGCATGAACCGGCTCAAACCCGCCCCCAAGCGCATGAAAGCGCATCCCTCTTGTAACTGTGATTAAGGAGGTCGCGTGAACACCCAACAGATGCAAGACCTGCTGCAGAAGCTGAGTGATACCAAGTTCAAGCTCAACGGCTACTTCAGCGACGATCCCGTGCGGCCTCGACTGCGCCCGCCGGCGAGCGGAGGCGACCTCGCGGCGCTCGATGCCTTTCTGCAAGCGCGCAACCTCGTCATGCCGGCGAGTTATCGATTGTTTCTGTCCACGAGCAATGGCGTATCCAGCTTGATGAATGATGAATTGTCACTGCTTTCGGCGCTCGAGGTCGCGCGCGACGACCACGGTCTCCTTCCGGAAATGGTCGACGAGTACCCGGCGTGCAGCCAGTTCGTCATCGGTGCGGGGAACACGCCGGAGTGCGTTTCGTTCGACGTGGACACTTCGCCCTCTAAGCATGGCTACGAGGTTGTGTGGATTTCCAGCATCGGGGAGCAATGGCGTCACGATAACTTCGAGGCTTTCCTGAAGGGCTATCTTTCAGTGCTGGAGCGTCGTGTTGCCGCTCAGCAGAAAGACCGGAAAAACCTCAAACCCTGACCGGGAAGTCCGACGCGATGGCAAACCCCATCCTCGAATTCACGGATGATCCTGCGTCGCCCATGCCGCTGGTCGAATTGAAACAGCATCTCGTGTTCTATGTGCCCGATCCGCCCGGTCCGGTCACGGCGAGACGCGTGTATGACGCGTACCTTCGCGCGGTCGGCGATGTCTTCAGGAACTACAGGTCGACCGTTTCGTGGGCGAGGCTCGAAGCGTGGGATGCGGCGGCGCGCATTCGCTTCGAAACCGTCTTGCTTCCCGAACTGCGCAAGACGGTGCATTGGGGCTATGGGTTTTCGGACGCAAAGCCCGTCGATTCGCGGGTCTTCATGTTTCACGGCTTTCGGCCTTTTACGGAACCCGAAATGGCGAGCTTCTTTCGCTTCGAATTCGATTGGCAAGTCGATGCCGCATTCCTCCGTTCACTCGCACTCGACATGATGTCGATGTTTCCGGTTTGCTCGGGCTATGGCGGTTATCTGCTGCAGGGACGTCCGTCTTCGAAATACGAAGAAGTTTCGTTCGAGCGCATCTATGCTTTGGCGCGCCGATACTGGGGCTGCGATGTGGAGGAGATCGAACTGAGCGCGAGGGAACTCAAGCGAGGCTACAAGTGCCTGAGCTGGCTGACGGTCATCGGCGAACCTTTTCGAACGCAATTTCAAAAGGAATTAGCGCAGGCGAAGCTTGCTGCTTTCGATTTCGTCGATGGGCCTTTCGCGACGCTTTTGCAGGTGTCGGACAGCCCGACGCTCGGCGACCGCAACGTTCAAGCGGATCTGAAACCGTATTTCGATGTCGCACGTGCGTTGTTGCCGATGCAGATCAAGAGCCACGAACCGTTCTGGAGCACTCGATGGGAAGACGGCCAGACCATGGCATGGCTACAGCGCTTCACACATGGATGGCCGACCTGAGTTCATCCACTCACGCCGCCAGCGAACCGCACTCGGCCTTGCTGCTCGCAGCCTTCTTCGTCCGCCCCGCGCGTGACGGCGGCTGACACGCGCCGCACACGAAATGCACCTGAAGATCGTGCCTGTGCGCGACGAACTTGCCCTTGCAGCGGCAGCATGGCGTCTGCTGCAGCATGTCCGCTTCGAAGAAGCGCACCAGTGTCCATGCACGCGTCAGGCTCAGGACGACTTCGAGCCGGTTCTGCCCGCAGTGCTCGACATACAGTCGATAAGCCTTGGTCAACGCATCGAGACGCGAACAGCGTGTCTGCTCCTTGAGAAACAGATAGATGTTGTAGAAGAGCGATGAATGGATGTTGGGCATCCACGTCATGTACCAGTCCGCCGAGAACGGCAGCATGCCCTTGGGCGGCGGCATGCCCTTCAATTCCCGATACAGACGGATCATGCGGTCGCGCGATAACGTCAACTCGGTTTCGAGCAACTGCATGCGAGCGCCCAGTTCGATGAGGGCAATCGCGCGATAGACTTCCTGCGCGTCGTCGCTGACGCTTTTGCGAAGCGTGGTTTCCATGCTCATGCGAACTGTTCCGCCGGCTGTCCGGCCAGCAGAATGGCGGCGTGAGTGGCGCCGACGTCGACGTGCGTGGCCGGTTGCGTCAATGCGGACAGCAACGAATGATCGTTGAAGCGAAACGCGCACAACAACTGGTTCGAACTGCAAAGCTTGATTGTTTGCGCGGGCGTGAGACTGGCCAGAATCATGGCGATTTCCGGCGAAAGCCCGAGCCGGAACATGGCGACGGACTTGTCCTCGAGCAACATGCGTTGTGCAAGGATCACGTACGACAGATTGATCTCGCGGATCGAGTCAAGCGATTCACTGCTATTCATGGTTTCCCGCTCTTCGGAAAAACCCCGTGGTTCATGCCGGCATTCTTGCCGTGCAATTTTCTTGTGCGTCGTTTGCGACTCGATCGACGTTCGCGATCATCTTGATACAAGCGTTACATTTAGTCACAACTTCGGCGTAAGGTTAGGGTTCACCGAAAGGAAAAGCAAGCGCGCGAATTTCGCGGTTCCTTTCCTAATCTATCAATGCGGATGGCGTGGCGATCGGGAGCCCGAGCACGTCGTCGGGGGCGACCGGCCGGCTCAGCAGGAAGCCCTGCACGAAGTCACATTGCGCATGCCTGAGCAATTCCAGTTGCGCTGTTTCCTCGACGCCTTCAGCCGTCACGCTCAGGCCCAGCGTGTGACACATCTGGATGATGCCGCACACGATGCTGCGCGTTGCCTGATCCGATTCCATCCGCGTGATGAAGGAGCGGTCGATCTTCACGCAGTCCGGTGCGAAATCAGCCAGATAGCGCAGACTCGAATAGCCGGTGCCGAAGTCGTCGATGGCGATGCGCACGCCCAGCTTCTTCAACGCACCGAGCGTGCGCTGTGCAAGGCTCGGGTCGTCCATCAGCGCGCTCTCGGTGAGTTCGAGTTGCAGCGTCGAGGCGGGCAGGGCATGGCGGCGCAAGGCTTCGTCGACGACATCGACGATGGTCGCGTCGCGCAACTGTCGCGCCGACACGTTCACCGAAACGCCGAGCGCGCGCGCGCCGGCCTGCCGCCATAGCGCGAGCTGACGCAGGGCGTCGTCCATCACCCATGCGCCGACTTCGGCGATGAAGCCGCTCTCTTCGAGAATGGGAATGAAGACGCCCGGCGAGACGAGCCCGCGCTCCGGATGCCGCCAGCGAATGAGCGCTTCGACGCTGCGGACCTCGCGCGTGTGCGGCTCGTGGATCGCCTGGTAGTGAAGCTGAAACTCCTTCTTGGCGAGCGCCGCGGGCAGGTCGCGCTCGAGTTCGAAATCGACGATGCGTTCGCTCGAATCCTTGTCGGCGAAACGGTAGCCGTTGCGTCCGGCTTTCTTGGCCGCATACATCGCGATATCGGCGCTCGTCAGAAGCGTCTCGCGATTCGCCCCGTTTTCGGGAAAGACCGATATGCCGATCGACGCCGTGATCGTGCCGGCGCGGTGTGCCTGATCCGCCTGCACGAGCGCATCGAGCGTGGCGCGCGCGATCTCGGCGAGCGGGTCCTTGTGCTTCGCGCCGTCGATCAGCACGGCGAATTCGTCGCCGCCGAGACGTGCGAGAAATGCATCGGCCGGCAACGCGGCCCGGATGACCCTGCTCAGCGATTTGAGCAGCCGGTCCGCCGCCGTGTGACCGAGCGTGTCGTTGAGCACCTTGAAACGGTCCAGGTCGATGAACATCAACGCGAAGGGCGCCTGCTTGCGGCATCGCTCGTCGATCCTGCACATGAGCGCGGCGCGATTCGCGAGACCGGTCAGCGAATCCGTGAAGGCGAGGCGGTCGAGTTCGGCGAGGCGGTCCTGCTCCGCCGTGACATCCTCGCTGATGCCGACGATGCGCGCCACATTGCCCGCGCTGTCCAGAACGGGCGATCCGGTGCTTTGAATCCAGCGCACATTGCCGTCCAGACGGCGGATGCGGTATAGCGCCTTCTGGCTGACTTTCGATTCGGCGATCCGGCGCATCGCGGCCGTGAGTTGCGGCAGGTCTTCCTGCAGCACGAGCGCCATCCAGGCCTGGGGCGACTCGCGAAACGTTTGCGCATCCAGGCCGAAGACGGCCGCGCATCCCGCGCTGATGTGATGAAAGCCCGTGAAATCGGCGTTATAGGAATAGAAGCAAAGGCCGACGTGCGCCTCCATCTCCGACATCAGCGTCTCTCTGGCGCAGAGCGCGGCGGCGAGTTCCGCCTGCTGCGTCATGTCCTGCGAGGCGCAAATCACGCCTTCCACGCCGCCGTCGCCGTTCTCTATCGGAATGAGGCGCGAATGCCAGGTCTTGGGCGCGCCCGACGTGGTCGGGCAACTGCCTCGGAATGTCGCGCGTGCGCCGCTCATGGCGGCATGAAACGCATCGTGCGCGGCGGTCGCGTCTTCACCGGACCAGAAGCCGAGCCAGTCCGAACCGGCGAGTTGTTCGGGCGCGCTCGCTTCCATGAGTTCGGCGCCATATTCGGAAATGCGGACCATGCGGCCATCGGCGTCGAGCAGTTTCAGGCATTCGCGATTGGCGTCGAGCAGCGCTTTTGCGAGCGCGGTCGTGGCGTTCGCGCGCGCGGCGCTCCGGCGTGCACGACGCAAAAAGAACGCGAACGCGATCGCGCCCGAGACGACGCCCGCGCAGGAAGCCGCACCTTCGGACACGAACGACAGTGCGAGGTAGCAGAGCGCGCCGACGCCCAGGCCCGCGAGGCCGATCTGCGTGAGAACGGGCCAGGAGAGCGTCGCGCGGTCGCTTCGCGTGGACAGAAAGAAAGCGAGAAATTCCTGATTTCGCGCGGTCTTGTGCCCCTGTCGCGAGCGATCGCCGCTGGCGACGGTGCTGGACGATCCGGATTGGGGAGACTGGGACATTACGTTGATGACGCGGGCTCTCGATGAACGGGCAGCGGGCTCGGCGTTGCTTTTAGCGAAGATCACGCCTTGTTTACGTCAGCCGGATTCGGGAGCTTTAGGCGCCCGGAAGCCGGCGGGCGTCGGCCGACGCGCCGACGCGGTAATTTTGTCCAGCCGATGCCGCGTGCGCCGCGCCACGACGAACCGATGCAATCACTTGTGGCCGGCGGTGGATGCCGTGCCGAGCACGCGGTCGTCCAGACGATCGTCGACGATGCCCGCCGGTTCGACGTGCGCCGTGACGTCCGATGCCTGAAAGAGCCGCTGCACGGCTCTTTCCGCGTCATCGGCGATGGCGTGGCCCTGCGCGACGGTCAGCTCGCCGGCCACTTCGAGATGGAACTCGACGAATACGCGATCGCCGCCGTTTCGCGTGCGGATGTCGTGCACGCCTTGCACGCCTTCGACCGCCGTCACGGCCGCCGCAATGCGCGCGCGTTCGGGATCGTCCAGTTCGCGATCGAGCAGTTGCACGAGCGCAGCCACCGCCATGCCGCGCGCGTTCCACAGCATGTAGAGCGAGATGCACAGCGCGCCGATTGCGTCGGCGCGTGGCCAGTCGAGCAAGTGATCGAGCAGCAGGGCGACGAGCACGGCGATATTCACGGCGATATCGGTCGCATAGTGCGCGCGGTCGGCGGCGATGGCGGTCGATCCCGTGCGCTTCACGACCCACGTCTGCATCAGCACGAGTCCGATGGCCGCAAGCGTACTCACGACGATGACCGCGATCCCGAAGTCTGTCTGATTCAACGGTTCGGGATTCACGACGCGCTGCCCCGATTCGATGCCGAGTCCGACAGCCACGCCCGTGAGCAGCAGCGCCTGCACGAACGCCGCCACCGCTTCGGCCTTGCCGTGACCGTAGCGGTGCCCCTCGTCGACCGGGCGCAGGGCATAGCGCACACCCATGAACGTCACCGAAGACGCGACGACATCGACGAGGCCATCGGCTGCGGCGGTGAGCAGCGAAATCGATCCGGTCGCGAACCAGGCCCACACCTTCAACACGACGAGCACCAGCGCGAACACCAGCGCGACGATCGACGCCATGCGACGAAGCGCCTCGTCAGTGTTTCGTTGTGACATCGTTAGCTCCTTGCAGCTTTTCGCGCAGCATTATTCTGACGCGATTCTACGGACGATTCGCGAAGGCGTTGCCCTTCGCGCGCATCGCGTTCATATCGCGCAACGAAGAATGCGATTTTTTCCATCGGTGATCGTCTTTCATCTGCGGACGAGCACGTCCGCGTCACGGACTTTCGCATCATCAAGGAGATCATCATGAAACCGATTTTGATGGCGCTCGCGGCGGCGTCCGCGCTTGCGCTGCCGATTGCCGCGCTCGCGCAGACGGACGCGGCGCTCACGCGCGCCCAGGTGCGCGCCGAGCTCGAGCAACTGGAGCAGGCCGGCTACTACCCGGGCAGAGGCGAGGATCCCGGCTATCCGGCGGCGATCCAGGCAGCGGAGGCGCGCGTATCGAGCCGGAACGACGCGACTGGCTATGGCGGCGCGATGTCGGGCGCGTCGGCGACGGGCGCTCGCGCCGTCATGCGCCCGGCATCAGCGCAGGAGATGAAGCAGATCTATTTCGGCGGTCAATAAGCGCGTATCGCACGGCATCCGATGCCCGCCCGCCGCCCGCGAGGCATCGAAAACGCAACCCACGACGGCGGCGTTTCTCAGGAGTGTTCAGACATGGCAAACCATCCGCTCAACGGAAGCGAACGCGAGTGTTTAAAGGACGCGCAGCCCATCGGCAAGGCAGACCCGAACGAACGTCTGGAGGTCACCATGCTCGTGCGACGGCGCTCGCACGATGCGTTCGAGAAGCACATCAGCGCGCTCGCGGCGCAAGGCGCGTCGGCGAAGCATATCGATCACGACGAGTTCACGAAGCATTTCGGCGCGGACAGCGCGGACCTGGCGGCGGTCCATGCGTTCGCGCAAAAGCACGGACTGTCGGTCGTCGAGAGTCACGAGGCGCGGCGCGCGGTCGTGCTCTCCGGCACGGTCGCGCAGTTCGACGCGGCCTTCGGCGTGAGCCTGCAACAGTACGAACATGACGGTGGCACCTATCGCGGCCGCACGGGACCGATCCATCTGCCCGATGAACTGAACGGCGTCGTCGATGCCGTCATGGGTCTCGACAACCGTCCGCAGGCGCGGCCCAGCTTCCGGACCCGCGCGCAGGGCAACGTGCGCTGGACAGCGCGCGCAGCGGGCGCGTCGACGTTCACGCCCGTGCAGCTCGCGTCGCTCTATGACTTCCCGCAAGGCGACGGCCAGAATCAATGCATCGGGATCATCGAGCTGGGCGGCGGCTACCGTCCCGCGGATCTCAAGACGTATTTCGCGTCGCTGAATATGAAGGCGCCGTCCGTGACCGCGGTTTCGGTCGATCACGGACGGAACCATCCGACCGGCGATCCGAACGGTCCCGATGGCGAAGTGATGCTCGATATCGAAGTCGCGGGCGCGGTCGCGCCGGGCGCGAAGATCGTCGTCTATTTCGCGCCCAACACCGACGCGGGTTTTATCGACGCCATCGGCACCGCGATTCATGACACGAAGAACAAGCCGTCGGTGATTTCGATCAGCTGGGGCGGTCCGGAATCGGCATGGACGCAGCAGGCGATGAACGCGTTCGATCAGGCGTTTCAGTCGGCGGCGGCGCTCGGCGTGACGATTTGCGCGGCATCCGGCGACAACGGTTCCGGCGACGGCGTGGGCGATGGCGCGGATCACGTCGATTTCCCTGCGTCCAGTCCGTATGCGCTGGGCTGCGGCGGCACGTCGCTGCAGGCGAGCGGCAACGGAATCGCTAGCGAGACCGTATGGAACGACGGCGCCAACGGCGGCGCGACCGGCGGCGGCGTGAGCTCGTTCTTCGCGCTGCCCGCGTGGCAGGAAGGGCTGCGGGTCACGCGCGCGGGCGGCGCACACAGTCCGCTCGCGATGCGCGGCGTGCCCGATGTCGCCGGCAATGCCGATCCCGTGACCGGCTACGAAGTGCGCGTCGACGGTCACGACATGGTGATCGGCGGAACGAGCGCGGTCGCGCCGCTATGGGCCGGACTGATCGCGCGCATCAACGCGATCAAGGGCGCGCCGGTGGGGTATATCAATCCGCATCTCTACAAGGACCCGCTGGCGCTCGTCGACATCACAAAGGGCAATAACGACGATTTCCACGCGACAGCCGGATGGGACGCCTGCACCGGCCTCGGACGGCCCGATGGCAAGAAGGTGAAGGATGCGGTGAGTTGAGGCTGAAATGCGTGCTCGCGCGAAACGGACGTTCCTGCGCGAGCGCGCATTGTCACGGCGAGACGTCTTCGATCAGATCCGCGCGCACCGCGCGAATCCTGCGATCGACGAAGTAGCCGCCGCCTTCCGTGTAGCGCAGATACAGCCGCCCGCAGGACGAGCATTCCCAGACGCCGCAGCGGTTATACGGAAAGAAGCGCGGCGCGATGGGCGCATCGGCGGACCAGTAGTTCGTCTTGCCTGGCAGATATTCGGCGAAGGTCGGCTCCGGATCGTGCTCCGGTAACAGCGTGCCGATCTCGCGGAACTGCGATTCGTCGAGCGACAGCGGCTGCGATTGCCAGCCGTCGAGCGGTGTTTTCGTGCACGCGCAGGGTTGCGGCGCGCGGGCTTGCGCTCGTCGCGCGAGGTCGATGAGCGCGGCGGCGTCGAGAAAGTCGGGCATGGCGGTCGATAGTCGATGAAGCGAACGCGCCATCATGCGCGCGTTCGCGGCGGTTCGGCAAGGCGTCAGCCGTTCATCATGCGGTCGCGTTGAACCGCGACCCACGCACGATCGAAACGGCCTTCCGCGATCGACTCGAGCGCCGCCGCTTCCTTCGCCGCCTGCTTGCGCGCGCCTTCGATCACCGCTTCGACGTCGGCGGGCGCGATGGCGAGCACGCCGTCTTCATCGCCGACGACGATATCACCCGGATTCACCACCATCCCGCCGACCGTCACCGGCACGTTGATCTCGCCCGGCCCGTTCTTGTACGGCCCACGATGCGTGACGCCGCGCGCGTACACGGGAAAGTCGCGCTGGCCGAGCGCGCCGACATCGCGGATCGCGCCGTCGATGACGAGACCCTGCACGCCGATGCTCTGCGCGAAGCTCGCCATGATGTCGCCCATGAGCGCCTGCGTGAGCTCGCCGGCGCCGTCGATGACGAGCACGTCGCCGGGGCGGCAGTAGTCGAACGCGCGATGGATCGCGAGATTGTCGCCGCCGCGCGTGCGTACCGTGACGGCCGTGCCGGCCATCGGCTTCGGACGATGATAGGGACGCAGTCCGGTCGTGCCGCTCACGCGGGCCATGTTGTCGCTCAGAAGCGATACCGCCAGCTCGCGCAACGCGGCGAGCGTCGCGGGGCTCGCCTGAGCCGCGGATTCGTATTCACGCCATCCGGCCGGATTCATGCGGTCGCTCCTTCGTTCGATCGTTGCCGTTCCAGTTGCGCGGAAAGCCGTCCGTACACCGCGCGCGCGTTGTCCTCGAAAATGCGCTGGCGATCCGCGTCGCTGAGCCATTCGATCGCGTCGATATAACGGCGCGTGTCGTCGAAGTAATGACCCGTTTCGGGATCGATGCCCTGCACCGCGCCGATCGTCTCCGACGCGAACAGGATGTTCTTCGCCGGAATCACCTTTGCGAGCAGCTCGGCGCCCGGCTGATGGTAGACGCAGGTATCGAAGAACACGTTGTTCAGCAGATATTCGGTGAGCAGCGGCCGCTTCATGTCCTGCGCGAGTCCGCGATATCGTCCCCAGTGATACGGCACCGCGCCGCCGCCGTGCGGAATGACGAACTTGAGCGTCGGGAAATCCGCGAACAGATCGCCTTGGAGCAATTGCATGAACGCCGATGTATCGCCGTTGATGTAATGCGCGCCGGTCGCATGAAAGTTCGGATTGCACGACGACGAAACGTGGATCATCGCGGGCACGTCGAGCTCGACCATCGCTTCGTAGAGCGGATACCACGAGCGGTCGGTGAGCGGCAGCCCGGACCAGTGCCCGCCCGAAGGGTCGGGATTCAGATTGCAGCCGATGAAACCCAGCTCTTCCACGCAGCGGCGCAGTTCGGCGATGCAATTCTCGGGCGCCACGCCCGGCGCTTGCGGCAACTGACAGACGCCGACGAAATTACGCGGAAACAGGTCGACGACGCGATGCACGAGGTCGTTGCATGCTTCCGACCAGACCGCGTTGGCCTCCGCCGTCGCCAGATGATGGCCCATGCCGGCGGCGCGCGGCGAGAAGATCGTGAGATCGGTGCCGCGCTCGCGCTGGATGCGAAGCTGCCCGTTCTCGATGCTTTCGCGGATTTCATCGTCGGAGATGGCGGGGCGCGGCGGCGCCGATGCGCCGTCCTTCAGCGCGGCGATCTGCTGCGCGCGCCATGCTTCGTGCTGCGGCGGCGAGGTCGTGTAGTGACCGTGACAATCGATGATCATGCGTGGTTTTCCTGTCGTTGTGCGCCCGCTTCGTGCGAATCGGATGCGGGCAGCGAAGTGTCTTCGTCGTCGGCGGGCTTCACGCGCATGACGAGCGCGATGATCGTCGCGACGACGAGGAACGCCGCGATCGTCAGCAACGCGAGCTTGAAGTTGCCCGTCGCGTTGCGCACGAGCCCGATGCTCCACGGCCCGACGAGGCCGCCGAACTGCGCGATCGTGTTGATGAGCGCGATGGTCGCCGCGCCCGCCGCGCCGGTCCTGAACGACGAGGCGAGGCTCCAGAACAGCGGATTGCCTGCGTAGATGAAGAGGCCGGTCACGCACAGCAGCGCATAGGCGACGACCGGATTCGGCGCATACGCGCTGCCCGCGATCGCGAGGGCGCTCATGCCGTAGACGAACGCGAGATGCTTCTTGCGGTCGCCCGTGCGGTCCGAACTGCGGCTGATGATGAACGTGCCGAGCACGCCGAGAAGCGGCGGCGCGGCGGAAAGAAAGCCGACTTCGATGTTGCTCAGATGACCGAGACTCTTGACGATCTGCGGCAGCCACAGAAAGAGCCCGTAGATGCCGACGAGCGCGCAGCCGAAGAGACACGCGAGGCTCCATACGCGGACATCGCCCGCCACGCGCAGCAGCGGGAAGTGCGCGTTGCCGCCGACCGCTTCGCGCTCTGCCGCGAGCGTCGTTTCGAGCCAGCGCTTTTCGTCGTCGGCGAGCCAGTCGGCGTCGGCGGGGCGCTCCGTCATGATGCGCAGCGTGAGCAGGCCGAGCAGCATCGCCGGAATGCCTTCGAGGATGAACATCCATTGCCATCCCTGCAGGCCGAGGATGCCGTTCGCGTAGGTCATCAGCGCGGTCGAGATCGGGCCGCCGAGCACGGCGGAAAACGATCCCGCGATGATGTAGCCGCCGACCGCGCGCGCCCGATAGCGCTCGGGGAACCACTTCGTCAGATAGACCGCGACGCCCGGCAGGAAACCCGCTTCCATGACGCCGAGCAGAAAGCGCAGCACGTAGAAGCTCTTGTCGTCGAATACGAACGCGGTGACGGCCGCGACCGCGCCCCACGTGAGCAGGATGCGCGCGATCCAGCGGCGCGCGCCCACGCGATGCAGCAGCAGATTGCTCGGCACCTCGAGCACCATGTAGCCGACGAAGAAGATGCTGCCTGCGAAGCCGAACACGGCGGGGCTGAAGCCGAGCGCCTTGTTCATGTCGAGCGCGGCAAAGCCGATGTTGATGCGATCGAGGTAGTTGAAGAACATCATCGCGAAGAGCAGGGGCATGAGCCGCCCGTATACCTTTCGCATCGTTGCTGCTTCGTTGAATGGGGCCATGCCGTCTCCACGTTCTTTTTCATCGGATCGCGAGGCTCTGCGGCCTCGCTTTACAAACGGCCTGCGCCGCTCGTCTGTCCGTTCGGCTGCGCGTAAGGCATGCCTGCCCAGGACATGAAAATCGATGATAAGTAGCGCGCCGGCCCGCGTCCAAGACGCGTTCCTTATGCTTCTATAAGCGTTCTCTTATAGTGGGGCGCCGGTCAGCGGCGGAGGAAGGCACGCGAGAAAGGCACGCAGATGCGCCGAATCGTCGTCCGTGCGGAATGTGGCGGCGAGCGTGGACCAGCGCGACGCACCCGGGCCTGAGAGCTGACGGAACACGACGTCGGTGCGTCCATGCCGCGCCACCGATTCGCCGACGAAGGTCACGCCGAGCCCCGCCGCGACGAGCGCGATCGCCGTCTGGATTTCGTAAGCCTGATGCGCAATGAAAGGCGTGACGCCCGCATCGCGATACAAGGACTGCACGGTGCGCTTGAACTGCGCGTTCTGATGCTTCGGATACACGATGAGCGGCGTATCTTCGAGTTCGGCGATACGCACCTTCTTCCTGCCCGCCAGCGGATGATCCGGCGACAGCACGGCCACCACATGTTCACGCAGCAGCGGATACGACGTGCAACCGGGGATGTCGAGCGGCTGACGTCCGATGCCGACATGAATGCGCAGGTCGCGCAGTGCATCGGTCTGTTCTTCGGTCAGCATCTCGAAGAGCTTGAGCTCGACTTCCGGATACGAGTGATGGAACGCCTTCAGCGCGGGCGGCAGGATGCTGTACATCGCGGATCGCGTGAACCCGATCGACAGCCAGCCGCGCCGCCCGATGCCGATTTCCTGCGCGCCCAGACTGGCTTGTTCCCACGAGCCGAGAATCTGACGCGCTTCGGTGCAGAGATAGTGGCCCGCCTCGGTGAGCCGCAGCGGGCGTCTCGCGCGATCGACGAGTTGCGTGCCGAGCCGCTCTTCCAGCAGCCGGATCTGCTGGCTCAACGCCGGTTGCGCGATATGCAGCCGCTCGGCCGCGCGGCTGAAGTTCAGTTCCTCCGCGAGAATGACGAAGCACTGTAAGGACCTGAAATTCATGTTGACCTTCTTGGATACGATGGCGAACGTTGCAAACGTATGAGTGCGCGCCGATGCAGGCGGTGTGCTGGATGACGTCGGGCGAAGCGATCACCGAATCTTGCCGAATGCGTGGCGATCGAGCAATCGCATCAGCGTCGCATAGGGTGGCCGCAAAGCAGAGCAGGTTCGCCGACATTTTCCCTTTTTCAAAACCAACCTGTTCATCGCCATTGACGCCGTACCGCTTCGCGCTTACTCGACCTTCGCTTTTCGCGGGTAGTGCGCGGCTATCTCGCGCGCTAGTTGAACAAAAGAGCCTAGCGCGGGGGGCGGACCGGGTTCCTTCCACGCGAGGTAGAGTTCGCTTTTCGCGTGCTGTTCGCGCAGAGGACGATAGACGACGTTGTCCATGTGCGTTCGTTGAACTGACGCCGGTACGAGCGTCACGCCAAACCCGGCGCTTACGAGGCCAAGCGAAGCGTAGATCTGCCCCATTTCAAAGCTCGTGGATGGGGAAAATCCGGCAAGCGCGCACAACTGGTTGATGGTGGCGTGATAGTCCGGCGCGACATCTTTCCGGTAATTGATGACGCGCAACTGCCTGCAGTCCTTGATGGAAATCCGCCGTTTTGCTGCGAGTGGGTTGTCCTTGGCGATAGCAACGTAAAACGGCTCCTGAAGCAACAAGACGCTGTTCAGTCGCGTATCAGGCGGCAAAGAGCGGACGAACGCCAGATCGATGTCCCCTCGGTCGAGCGCATTGATCTGTTCCGCGGAGGAAAACCATCGAAGCTCGACTGTCACCGCGGGATAACGCTGCTGAAATTCGCGCAAGAGCGGCGGCAGCAGCGTATACGCGATGTGCTCGAAGAACCCCACCGCCACCCGGCCGACTTCCCCTCGTGCCGCGCGTTGCGAATCCACGATCGCGGAGTTCGTTTCCATCAGGATTCGCTTGGCCCGTTCTTCGAAGACCTGGCCCGCCGACGAAAGAAACACTCGTTTGCCCCGTCGCTCAAAAAGCGCTACGCCGAGTTCTTCTTCCAGATCGCGTATCTGCCGGCTCAACGGCGGCTGCGCCATGTGCAGTTCATCCGCCGCTTTCGTGAAGTTGAGCGTGCGTGCCACCACCAGAAAGTAGCGTAGATGACGCAGTTCCATCTGGAACCTCTGAGGTATCGATACGCAACTTATTATATCTTTTACATTGGACGTGACCGGTCTTACGATCATGACATTGCGCCGACAAGTCAGGAGACCCCTCATGAAACTTACCGCGTCACAGTTGGAAGCATACGAGCGCGATGGATTCGTTGTTCTGCCGGAGCTTTTCTCAGAAGAAGAAATTGCGCATATGAAGAGCGAGTTGCGCCGAATCCAGAAGATTGACACCGACCATCTTGTCCGGGAAAAAACGGGCGGCATTGCAAAAACCATCTACAAGGTTCACGAGACAGAAAGTCCGACGGCATCGGCGGTTTTTCACGCCGCAGTGCGCTCTCCCAGATTGCTCGGGCCGGCACAACAACTGATCGACGATGACCAGCTCTACGTCTATCACACGAAGTGCAATTTGAAGACGGCAATCGACGGTTCCGTCTGGCAATGGCATCAAGACTTCGGCACCTGGCATATCGACGGCGTGAAAGAGCCGCGGATGACAACCGCGTTGGTCATGCTCGACCAGCCGACCGAAATGGGCGGATGTCTCTACTTCATCCCGCGGAGCCACAAACTGGGTTCGCTCGATCCGACGTTCGACGAGGCAACCGGTTATCGCTTCTACGTGGTACCGAAGCCGACCATGCTCGATATTTTGTCGAGCCATCCCAAGGCCGTGCCTATCATCGGCCGCCCGGGAACAGTCGTGTTTTTCGACGCGAACATTGTGCATGCTTCGGGTCATAACCTGTCCGGTGACGATCGATGGCAGGCCTATATCGTCTACAACCAGGTGAAGAACAAGCCTGAAGAAGTAGAGCAGCCGCGACCGGATTATGTGCGCTCGACCAATTTCGCTCCGCTCGGGGCCGGTTCAGACGAGATTCTCGACAGCGTTCGGATCGGTTGAACTTGCGCGGCGTCGCTTGCCTGGCGCAAGACGGTCATGCGGATGGCCAATGTTCGACGAGATAGTCGGCGAAGATCCGGATTTTCGGCGACGACAATTTCACGCGTTCAAACAGCACGTGGACCGGCGTTGCGGGCGGTGCGTACATCTCCAGGACGGGCCGCAAGCGACCCGACTGGACGTGCTCCGCGACCTGCCATGCGGGCGCGCGCACGATCCCGGCACCTTGAATCGACGCCAGTACCAGCGCGTCCAGGCTATTCATCCACAGACGGCCCGTTACGCTGACGCGCGTGCGCATCGCACGCGACTCGAAGCGCCAGTCAACGGCCCCAGGCGCGTCTGAAAAGACGAGGCAGTCGTGCTTGCGCAGATCGCCGGGAGTATGAGGCGTGCCGCGATGCGCGAGGTACGCGGGCGCTGCGCAGGTCACCATCTGAATGTCGCCGAGCTTGCGCGCGACGAGGCTCGAATCCGGCAGACGCCCGATGCGCACCGCGAGATGCAGACCCTCGTCGACCAGATTGACCGCACGATCGACGAGCAGGAGATCAACAGCCACGTCCGGATGAAGCTCGAGAAAGCGCGGCAAAAGTGGCGCGATCACCAGCCGGCCGAGCAGGTTCGGCGCGCTGAGCCGTAGGCGGCCAGAGAGCTTGCCACGCCCCGCCGACATCGCACTGCCGAGTTCATCCACTTCGCCAAGGATTGCCTTCGCGCGGTCGTACAGGATGCGACCTTCGTCGGTCATCGCGAGATGGCGTGTGGTGCGTCGAAGCAGTTGCGCGCCGAAATGCTCTTCCAGCGCCGAAATGTGCCTGCTGACCGAAGTTAGCGACATCGGAATCGCGCGCGCGGCGGCCGACAAACTACCGGCATCGACGACCCGCACGTAGACGTTCATTGCTTCGAGGCGGTCCATGATTCGGCTCTTCCGTATTCAGCAAGGGTGATTGCCGCATCAGAGGGATACTGGCGAAATCCGGAATAGTCTACATTCGTCGCAAACGGAATAGCAAAGGCGGGGCGCAGCCTGAGGAGCACAGAGATGAAACGGTCGGTGTATTGGCTGATGGCCGCGGCGGCGGGCATCGTGGTCGCGAACAACTACTACAATCAGCCCTTGCTCGCCGACTTCGCGCTCACGTTTCACACCACCGAGCGCGCAGCCGGTGCAGCATCGGTTGCGACGCAGACCGGCTATGCGCTCGGACTTCTGCTCTTCGTTCCGCTGGGCGACATGCTCGATCGACGTTCGATACTGGGCACGCTGCTGTGCATCTCGAGCCTCGCACTCGCCGCAGTGGCAGTGTCACCGACACTCGACTGGCTCGTGGCCGCCAGTTTCCTGACCGGGCTTACCAGCGTCGCGCCGCAGTTGCTCACGCCCTTCGCGGCGCAAATTGCAGGACCCGAGCGACGCGGCGAAGCGGTCGGCATCGTGATGTTCGGATTGCTATCCGGCATCCTCATGTCGCGCGCGGTATCCGGATCGATCGCCCAGCATTGCGGATGGCGGACCGTGTACTGGCTTGCATCCGCAGCGATGCTTGTCACGGCCGCCGTACTGTCGCACAGGCTGCCTCGCTCGACGCCGACTTGGTCGGGCACGTACCGACGCCTGATGGGTTCGCTATGGACGCTGATCCGCGAAGAGGCGCTCTTGCGCCGGACGTCGGCGATCGCGGCCCTTCAGTTCGCTGCGTTCAGCGCATTCTGGGTCACGCTGACGTTTCATTTGCGCAGCATGAATGCGCATTACGGCAGCGAGATCGCCGGTCTGTTCGGACTTGTGGGCGTGGTCGGAGCGCTGGCCTCGACGGGAGCGGGCAAGCTGATAGACAAGCGCAATCCGCGTCTTGTGGTTTTGGCGAGCTCCGCAATTTTCTTCATGGCGTTCGCAATCTTCGCGTGGGTGGGCTACGGTATCGCCGGTCTGATCGCCGGTGTGATCCTTCTCGATTTCGGGCTGCAAAGCGCACACGTCGCGAACATGGCACGCAGCATGAGCATCAGGAGCGATGCGATGAGCCGCATTAACACGCTGTATATGACGATTCGCTTCGCGGGCGGCGCGCTCGGTTCGTTGCTGGGCGTGTGGGCGTGGAGCGTATGGCAATGGCCGGGAGTGTGTGGTGTCGGCCTCATTTTCGCGTGCGGGTCTTTGGCGTTGCAGGCCGGACCGGGGGTGGCCGGTGCCGGCGTGCAGGAAAGATGTTTGCGCGATTGATTCGACATGTGCGGTGATCTGGTTGCGGAACACGTGCTTGACGAATGACGTTCTTGCCGCAGTGCATCGGAAGGCTCAGTCTTCCGACGAACGCATCGACACGTCGCCGATGAGTACCCCTCTCAACCGTTCTCGTAACTCGAGAACGTCGTCCGCACCGTTCAACTGCTCGAACTCCCGTTGCGCTTCCTGCCAGAGAGGGGCTGCTCTTTCATGCAGGCGCCGTCCCTCCTTGGTGAGTTCGACAAGGCGGCTTCGGCCATCGGTGGGCGAGGGCTTGATCGTGACGAAACCGTCGCGCTCCAGGAAGCCCACCATCTTCCCCATCGCGGTTCGTTCGATATCGAGCCGTTCGGCAAGCGCGTTGACCGGGGTACTTCCCACTTCGCGCAGGGCGGCCAGGGTGAGGAATTGCGTGATGCGCAGACCCGAGGGCTCGAGATGGCTATCGTAGAGTCGGGAGATCTGCCTGCTCGCCTTCCTCACGGCGAAGCAGTTGCATTGATCGATGCCGAGCGGCTTATTTACTGGCAACATCCGTTGCACTCCTCATTCGGTTAATTGCGAGAAGCTTACGCGCGCGTCGTGCGAAAGTGCGGCGATAGCTATTCAAGGACCTGTTCACACGAAGGAGTCCCGATACTTCGCGACGAACTCCTGGACCGACAGCGGCGGCTTCCCGGTGATCTTCTCGACGGCGTCGTTAGTGCCCGAGAAAATGCCGTCGCCATAGTCCTGCGCGACTTCGACCAGATGCTGCGTGAGGAACGGCGGAAACTTGTATAGGGTTTCCATCTTGATCCGAAACTCCTCGATGGAAGTCGGCGCGTATTCGATCCGGGCGCCGAGAACCTCGCTCATTTTGGCTGCGATCTCGACGTGATTCATCTCGACGGGGCCGTGGAGCGTGTAGGTCCTGCCCTCGTGGCCTTCGGGGTTGGCGAGGATGTGGGCGATCACGCGTCCCTGATCGTCGCTGGAGATAGGCGCGTGACGGCCGTTGCCGAACGGAAATTCGATCTTCTTCGTGGCCCAAATTTCCCGCGCGAAATGCGGATAGACGAGCCAATCGGCAAAGAACGTCGGGCGCAAATGCGTAGTCGCGACACCCGACCAATCGAAGACTCGCTCGGAGACCCAGTGATCCTGTGCTGCGTGGCTCATCGATTCCCGACGCGCGGAAATCTGCGACATGTTGACGATCGCCGTGACGCCCGCTTCCTGTGCTGCCTGCGCGAAATAGGCCGCGGCCCCGATGATTCCCGGCGCAATCGGATGAAGGAAATAGGCCGATCGAATGCCTTCCATCGCTGCCCGAATATCGTCGATGTCGGTAAAGTCCCCGACCGCGACATCGACGCCGCGCTGCCTCAGCGCTTCCGCTCGATCGTCATCCGTACGCACATATGCCCGCACGCGTTTGCCCATCTCGAGCAGTTCGTCAATAGCATTGCCTCCGGTCCGTCCGGTCGCACCGCTCACAAGAATCTCAGGCTCGTTCATCGCTTCGCTCCGTTTGAAAGTGAGAGCATATGCTCTCTTGAGATGGAGATTAGGTGCATATGCTCGTATAGTCAAGTTTTTTGTCGGCTCTTTCACGCAGAGCGGAGCGTCGGCGCAAATTCGGCCGACAGACATCCTTCAAACTGACAACGGCCACGGCCTTGTAGCGGCGGACTGTCTTTTCTACGACGTCGATCAGGGCACGCTCCAGGTGAGCGGCCAATACCGCGACATCTATCAGCGACGCGAAGGCCGCTGGGCATTCGTGGAGCGCACCTTCACCATGCACTACGCGACGCCGCTCCAGAACTGGCAGCCCATCGCGGGAACGGAACGCTTCGGCCGTCCGGCTTGATGCGGCCCGCGGCCGCCGGGACTTATGCATATGACAACCTCTTCCACACGTCGATGGTCGGCGTTCGCGGTGTTGCTGGTGGGCGCATTTCTGCCGCCGCTGGACTTCTTCATCGTGAACGTCGCCCTGCCGTCCATCCAAAGCACGCTCCACACGAGCGCTGCGGAGCTGCAACTCGTCATTTCCGGATATGCCGCGGCCTACGCGGTTTTCCTTATCACAGGCGGACGGCTAGGCGATCTATTCGGACGACGAAGTATATTTCTGATCGGCGTCACGGGCTTTGGACTGACATCGGTGATCTGCGGGCTCGCATCGTCGCCCGCCATACTGATCCTCGGGCGAGTGCTGCAGGGTCTGAGCGCCGCCGCCATGGCGCCGCAAGGACTGGCCTCCATTCACGCCCTGTTTCCAGAGAGAGAGCGTGCGCGCGCCTTGGGCCTATACGGCGCGGCGGTGGGTCTGGCCGCCGTAGCCGCGCAGGCGCTCGGGGGCGCGTTGATCTCTGCGGACGTCTTTCACCTTGAGTGGCGCGTCGTCTTTCTCATCAACTTGCCCGTCGTCGCCGCTGTTCTGATCTTCGGGCTGCCGTTGCTACCCGACGTCCGCGGTGACAGCCCGGCACCTGTAGACCGAATCGGCGTGCTGCTCTGCGCACTCTCGCTGGGCTTGCTCATCGTGCCTCTGGTCGAAGGGCGGGAACTGGATTGGCCGTGGTGGGCCTGCGCAATGCTGATCGCGTGCCCCTTCGCCGGGGTGGGCTTCTGCCGATATGAGATGGCCTACGCCCGCCGAGGCGGTGTGCCTCTAATCAGCGTGGAGTTGATCCGCAGGCCCGGCCTGATGAGCGGGCTTACGGGCGTCCTTTTCTTCTACGTCGTCTCTGCATTCTTCCTGACGTTCTCCGTCTACCTCCAGGCGGCGCTTGGGATGAGCCCATTCGAGACAGGGCTGGTCTTCCTGCCGTTCGGGGTCGGCGCCTTCATCGGGCCGCTGACGACCCCGCTGGCCATTCGCCTCTTCGGCGACCGCGTCCCCGCCATCGGCATGATGCTGGAGGCCGCCGGCTGCATACTCCTCGCCGCCCTCGTGGCCGGCGCGCCCGGACAGATGCCGGCTCAGTTTCCGCTGATAGGAGCAGTAGCGCTCTTGGGATTCGGTCAGGGCTGGGCGCTGCCGACGCTGGTGCGCTCGGTTATCAATCGCGCACCGGCGACCGGTTCCGGGATGATCGCGGGCATCACGAATTCGGCGTTGCAAATCAGCGCAGCACTGGGTGTCGCGGTCATCGGCGGTGTCTTCTTCAGTGTCGCGGGGACTTCGCCGGATCCGGTGACCTTGGCCAAGGCACTGGTCGTCGCCATGATGTGCGTCGGCGGCAGTCTGACCGTTTCGGCCGTCCTGTCTATCGTCGCTTCGAGATCGAGCATTCATGCCGCTGCGAGGGCGGCGCCTCGTTGAGTCCGGCGCGCCATCACTCACGGCATTGCAGGGCCGTGGACATGTCGATGGCGACCCCGTGCCATTTCGGCCAGCACCATCGTCGGTTCGAGCGCCAATGCGCCAGGACCGGCGCTCGGGCACCTTCAAGCGGGACCTGTCCGCCGAGCCGGAAGACGACGCCTCCCCCGCGCTCGATACACATCCGCGAGGGCACGCTCCGCAGTCTCTGTCGCGCTGAGCGCGAAGTCGGTCCGGCGCGATATCGTGTCTTATCCGCGGTTTGCATCGGTCGTCGAAGGCGCGTCTGTCGGCCCCTCAGAACGCCGGAATGATCGCGCCTTGATAGCGCGACAGGATGAACTGCCTGACTTCGGGAGACTGATAGGCGGCGACGATCTGCTGCACCCACGGCTTGTTCGCATCCTGCTCGCGTACGGCGATCAGACACGCGTAGACCCCGGAGCCGTCCTCGCGCAGGATCGTGTCCTTCGCCGGGTTGAGTCCGGCCTTGATCGCATAGTCCGCATTGACCGTCGTGGCGTCGAAATCGTCGAGCGTGCGCGGAAGCTGCGCCGCATCCACTTCCTTGAATCGGAAGTGCCTGGGATTGTCGATGATGTCGAGGGGCGTCGCGTTGACGCCCGTGACAGGATCGATGCCCTGTCGCAGCCGAATGCTGCCCGCCTTCTGCAACAGCAGGAGAATCCGGCTCTCGTTGGCGGGATCGTTCGGAATGCCGATGGTCGCGCCGTCCGGCAGGTCCGAGTACTTCCGGTAACGCTTCGAATAGAGTCCGATCGGCCCGATCCACGTGCGGCCGATGCCGACCAGCTTGTAGCCGCGCGCGCGAATCTGCGAGGAGAGGAAAGGCCGGTGCTGGTAGCTGTTGGCATCGAGATCGCCTGCGTCGAGGGCCGCGTCGGGCTGAATATAGTCGTTGAACGACACGATCTTGATGCGCAGACCGTAGTCGCGCTCCGCGACCTTTTTCACCGCCTCGAAGATTTCCTCATGAGGTCCGCTCGTCACGCCGATCTTGAGCAAGGGCGTTTCCGCCTGCGCGGTCGCGCTCACGACCACGGCAAAAAATGCGCATAGCAGCGCGCGCAGAAGGGAAAGGGAGAGTCGTTGCACGAGAACTGTGTCCTTGTCGTGAGGATGGCGAACCCGGTCATTCTATGGACCCGATCCCGTTCCGATAACCAATCCGTTGGCATAACCTTATGCCGGCCTGCCTTCGGTTTCGGCGCGCGTCACGGCAGGATGTAAAGGTCCGCGAAATTGCCTCTCAGACCTTCGCCTGTGGATGCATGGTTCTTCACTTTGGTCGATGCGATCGTGATGTTCGGATTGGCGCCGAACTCGATCGACGGAATATCGTCATGCACGATCTGCTGGAACTGCCGGAATAGCTGACGGCGCCTGTTTTCGTCGGTTTCCACCGAGGCCGCTTCGAGCAGTCGGTCCACTTCCGGATTCGAATAGTGCGCGGCCTGAAGATCGCGCGCAGTTTGCTGGAATGGCCGCGCGCCATGGCGAAAGCGCATGGCGCGGCGCGTCGTCTCACGAATAGAACGACGGCTTCGGAATTCGTCCGTTGAGCGCCCAGTCGCCCAGTTCGCGCACCTTGTAATCGAGCGGATCGTGCAGCGTATGCACGCGCACATTGCGCCAGAAGCGGTCGAGCCGCAACGCCGCCGTCGTCGAGCGCGCGCCCGTCACTTCGAACATGCGATGCGCGACGTCGAGCCCCGCGCGCGCCGCCGCCACCTTCGCCGTGGCGACTGCGACGGCCACTTCGCCGCGCTCGCTTTCGGTGAGGGAAAGGCCGCGCGCCCACGCGCGATCGAAGGCCTGCATCGAACGTTCGACTAGCAGACACGCCCCTTCGAGCGCGACAAAGAAGTCGCCGTAGTGCGCGATCACGTACGGATCCTCGGCGGGACGCTCGGCCTGCGAGGCAATCCACGGCCGCGTCTGCGCGAGCGTCGCGTCGCGCGCCGCCTGCAATGCGCCTTCGCCGATGCCGAGATAGATATGGCACAGGATCGACTGCGCGAGCAGCGGCCGCAGCGTCGCGAACGGGCTGGAAAGCGGTCCGGGATTGAGCAGCAATTCGTCCGCCGCGATGGGCACGCGCTCGAAGATCACCGTGCCGCTGTCGGTCTGGCGCTGCCCCATGTTGTCCCAGTCGTCGAGCACGGTGATGCCCGCGCGATTCGTCGGTGTGATGCCGATCAGCAGCCGCCCGTCGCCATCGAACGCGGACGCGAGCAGCTGGTCCGAATCGCGGGCGCCGGAACAAAAGCTCTTGCGGCCATCGAAGACATAGCCGCCGGCGTCGCCTGGCAGCGCGCGCGTGCTCTTGTCGAGCGGATTGAGCGCGTTGCCCCAGAACCAGCCCTGCGCGACAGTCTCACGCGACCAATGGCGAATCTGCGCATCGCTGCCGAAGAGGCGGATCGTCGCGAGTTGCAGATGATGGAACGCGAACAGATGCGCGAGCGAGCTGTCGACTCGTGCCATCCGTCTGACGACATCGAGCGTCGTCGACCACGGAGCGCCGTCGCCGCCGTACTCCACCGGCAACGACAGTCGCAGCAGGCCGCTCTCGCGCAACAGGCGGCGCTCATGAAAGGCGGTGCCGCCGGCCTTGTCGCGTGCCGCGGCGGTTTTCGCCCATTCGCGCAGCACCGCTTCCAAAGGCTCGGCCCACGGGGCGTCTTGAGTGCGGCTCATTGCAGTGTCTCCTGTCGATGAAGGGTGCGCCGTGTTCGATGCCCGGCTTTGGCGTCAAACCGGAAAACCATAGATAAATACATTGGTTTGGCTTGGATGGGCCGATTTGTAAGCTTGTCGCGCACCATCGACGATAACCGCTTCGCTGCCTCGCGCGCGCGAAGCAAGAGGAGAACCCAATGAAGAAGTTCCATCCGTTGCGGGCCGGCGTGCTGGCCATCGCATCGAGCGCAATGATCGCATCGCTCGCGCAGGCCGCCGATCCGAACAAGCCCGAGATTCGCTTCGGCGCGACGGCCGGTCCGTACTCGGACCAGATTCGCTACGGTATCAAGCCACAGTTGGAGAAGGAAGGTTACAAGGTGACGATCGTCGAGTTCAGCGACTACGTGCAGCCGAACCTCGCGCTCGCCGACGGCGCGCTCGACGCCAACGCATTCCAGCACGAGGTGTATCTCAAGAAGTTCTCGGCGGACCACAAGCTCGCGCTCTCGGAGCTCGTGAAGGTGCCCACCGCGCCGATCGGACTCTACAGCCACAAGCACAAGCGCCTCGACGAGCTGAAGGACGGCGCGACCGTGTCGCTGCCGAACGACGTCACCAACCAGGCGCGCGCGATCATTCTGTTGCAGCAACTCGGCTGGGTGACGCTCAAGTCTGGCGTCGATCCGGTGAAATCGTCGGAGCGGGATATCGCGTCGAATCCGCACAGGATCAAGCTCGTGCCGCTCGAAGCCGCGCAACTGCCGCGCTCGCTCGATGACGTCGACTATGCGTTCGTGAACGGCAACTTCGCGCTCGCGGCCGGCCTCAAGCTCAATGACGCGCTCCTGCTCGAAAAGATTCCGCCGTACTACCTGAATCTCGTTGCGGTACGCACGGCCGATCTGAACAAGCCGTATGTGACGGACATCGCGAACGCGTACCGGTCGGCGGATTTCGCGCGCGTGATCGAGCAGCGCTTCGCGGGATTCTCCAAGCCGGCGCAGTAAGCGGGAACGCTGCGGCGCAACGCTCAAGGCCGCAGCCCTTCGACGGCTTCGAGCCGCGACGCCGCATCGTCGCGGCGGCTTCTCGACAGACGCGGATTGAACGCGGCGTGCAGCGCATCGCTCAGCAGATTGAGCGCGAGCACCGTCAGGGCGATCGCCGAGCCGGGCACCGCGATCATGTACCACGCGGTGCGCAGCGCTTCGCGCCCGGTGCCGACCATCGAGCCCCAGCTCACCACGTTCGGATCGCCGAGCCCGAGAAACGACAGCGCCGCCTCCGACAAAATCGCGTTCGCGACGAGCAGCGCGGTCGAAACGAGAATCGGCGTGAGCGCGTTGGGCAGGATCTCGATGAAGATCAGATGCGCATCGCTTGCGCCGAGCGCGATGCTCGCGCGGACGAACTCGCGCTCGCGCAGCACGATGAACTCGCCACGCGTGAGCCGCGCGATGCCCGGCCACGCGGTCACGCCGAGCGCGAACACGATCGTCGAAAGCGACGGCGTGAGAATCGCCACGAGGATGATCGCGAGCAGAAACGGCGGCACGGTCTGGAAGAACTCGGTGATCGCCATGAGCACGCGGTCGATCGCGCCGCCGAAGTAACCCGCGACGCCGCCGATCAGCACGCCCAGCACGAGCGCGATAACGGCGACCGTCCCGCCGACGGACAGCGAGACGCGCGCGCCGTGAAAGAGACCGGCGAGCAGGTCGCGGCCCATCAGGTCGGTGCCGAGCGGAAACGCGCGATCGGCGCCGGGCCATTGATAGGGCGCGGCGACCATGTCGAGCGGATCGCCGGGAAAGAGCCAGTTGGCCGAGAGCGCCGCGACAAGCGCCAGCGCGAGCAGGAGCGCGCCGACGAACGCGGAAGGCTGGCGCAGGAAAGTGAGCGGCTTCATCGGTTCGACCTCGTGCGTGGATCGACGAGTCCGTAGAGCAGATCGACCATCAGATTGAGCAGGACGACGAGACACGCCGAGAGCAGCAGCACGCCGACCAGCAGGTTGACGTCGCGGCTTTTGATGGCCTCGAACGACAGTTGCCCGAGCCCCGGCCAGCCGAACACCGTCTCGACGATCACCGAGCCGCCGATCAGCGCGCTGCCCTGCAGGCCGAGCATCGTGAGCACGGGCAGCACCGCATGGCGCAGCGCATGACGCGTCGTCACGTACCACGGCCGGCCGCCCTTCGCGCGCGCGGTGCGGATGAAATCTTCCTGCAGCGTCTCGATCATCGAAGCCCGCGCGAGCCGCGCGAAAATGGCCACGTAATACAGCACGAGCGTCGCGGCGGGCAGCACGAGATGGCGCAGATGATCGAGCAGGCGCGAAACGCCGCGATGCGCAACGTTGGTATCGGCGACACCGCCGATCGGCAGCCAGTCGAGATGCACGCCGAAGACGACGATCAGGAGCAGCGCGGTCCAGAACATCGGCGCGGAATAGCCGATGGTCGCGAGCGTGGAGACGAGCGTATCGACGACGCCGTGCGGGCGGCGCGCGGCGAGCACGCCGAGCATGAGCCCGAGACTGACGGAGACGACGAGCGCCGTGCCGATCAGCGCGAGCGTGGCGGGCAGGCGCGCGAAGATCAGCGACGCGACCGGTTCGCCGAAGCGAAACGAAAAGCCGAGATCGAGCCGCAGCGCATGTTCGATGTAATGCAGCAGTTGCCACCCGACGCCGTGATTCAAGCCATATGCTTCGCGTAACTGCGCGACGTATTGCGGCGACACGTTGCCGCTCTCGCTCGCGATGACATCGACGAGATCGCCGGGCATCAGCTTGAGCAGCACGAAGTTGAGCACGGTGGTGCCGAGCAGCACGAGCACGAGCTGAATCAGCCTGTGCCCGATCCTGCGTCCCGCGAGCGCCGATGTAAGCCGCATGACGGTCACGCCTTGTCGAACCAGACGCGCGCGAAATTGGCGCGCGAATGGCTGGCGGTGTCGGTGACGTTGCGCAAGTCCTTCGCCCACACGCCGAACCAGCGGAACTCGAACAGATTGATGAGCGACAGGTCGCGCTGCGCGATCTTCTGCAACTCGACGTACAGGTCGCGCCGTTTGGCCGGATCGGTTTCCGTCTGCGCCGCTTCGATCACGCGGTCCATCTCGGTGCTCGCATAGCCGGACGCGTTGAACCACGGCGTGCCGTTGGAGGCCGCCTTCGACCAGTAATGCTGCTCGATGCCGATCTGCGGATCGAGGCCGTCCGTGCCCCAACTGCTGATGAGCTGGAAGTTGTAATCGGTGAAGACGTTCTTGATCCACGTCGGCAAGTCTTGTCCGCGCAGATTCACGTCGATGCCCACGCGCCGCAGCGCCTGACGCACGAACTCGCCGGTGCGCCGATAGTCGTCGCCGTAGGGAATGAAATCGTGATCGAGCTTGAAGCGCCAGCCGTCCGCCTTCTTCGGGAATCCGGCCTTGTCGAGCAAGGCCTCGGCGCGCTTCGGATCGTACGGATACTGCTGCGTATCCGCCGTATAGAAAGACTTCACCAGCGACGACTCCGGCCCCGTCGCGGGCACCGCGTAGCCGCCCCACACGGTCTTGACGAGCACGTCGCGGTTGATCGCGTGCGCGATCGCCTGACGCACTTCGAGCTTGCCGAGAATCGGATCGCGCAGATTCGGTTCCAGCCAGAGCCACGCCGCGTAGCCGTTATAGCCTTCACGCGAAACGACGAGATGGGGCAGCTTCGCGAGCCGGTCGGCATCTGCGAAAGTCACCGGATTGCGTTCGCCATATTGCGCCGCGCCGGTTTCCAGCGCGGTCGCGCGGCCGGAAACGTCGGGCGTGATTTTCCATGTGATGCGGTCGAGATACGGCTGACCCGGCGCCCAATACTTGTCGAAGCGGTCGAGCACGATGCGGTCGCCGCGGGCCCATTCCGTGAACTTGAACGGACCCGTGCCGACCGGCTTGTTGTTGTACGGATTGTTGCGGATGTCCGTATTCTCATAGAGATGCTTCGGCAGGATCGGCGTGCCGAGCGAATCGAGAATGCCGAAGGTCGCGGGCGTCGATTTCGACAGATGCAGCACGACCGTATGCGCATCCGGCGTATCGATCTTCGTCAGGTATTGCAGCACGCGCCGCGACGCCGGGCTGATTTTCAACCACACTTCCTCGGCTGAGAATTTGACGTCGGCGGACGTGAAGGGCTGGCCGTCGTGCCACAGCGCATGGCGGCGCAGCCTGAAGGTCCATGCGAGGCCGTCGGGCGAGACGGTCCAGCTCTCCGCGAGCTGCGGGCGCGGCTTGAGGTCCGGGCCGTATTCGACGAGGCCGTCGAAGATCTTGCTTGCGACCGCGCCGATCATCGTCGCGGAATTGACGAAGAAGGCGAGCGTCGGCGGTTCCGGATGGATGACCGCCGTGAGCGTGCCGCCGCGCTTCGCGCCGTTCAGCGTGATCGGCGTCGTTTCGGTCGTGGCCCAGGCGTTGCCCGTGAACACGAACGGCGTCGCCGCGCCCGCGACGAGCGCGCCCGCGCCCTTGAGCAGCCTGCGCCGCTTCAGATCGGCCACGGCGGCGCCCAGCGGATCATCGCGGAACAGAAGCGTCGAGGTCGAGGTCGAGGTCGGCTGCGGCTTGCGCTTGAAAGTCACGATCAATTTTCCTTGTATCGAATAAGAATGGCGCATGCGATGACGGCACCGCGTCGATCAGCGCGCGCGTGTAGGTGTGTTGCGGCGAAGTCCAGATCGAAGCGTGATCGCCGCTCTCGACGATGCGTCCCGCCTGCATCACGAGCACGCGGTCGGCGATATAGCGGACCACCGACAGGTCATGCGAAATGAAGAGCAGCGCGAGGCCCAGCTCGTGCTTGAGGTCGGCGAGCAGGTCGAGAATCTGCGCCTGAATGGAGACGTCGAGCGCGGACACGGGCTCGTCGCAGATGACGAGTTCCGGCCGCAGCACGAGCGCGCGCGCGATGCCGATGCGCTGCCGCTGCCCGCCCGAGAACTCGTGCGGATAGCGCCGCAGCGCCGATTCCGACAGACCGACGGCATCGACGATGCGGCGAATCCTGTCGTGCCGTTCGCGCCGGTTCGAGACGCCGTGAATGGCGAGCGCATGACCGAGCGTGCGTTCGACGGTATGACGCGGATTGAGCGAGCCGTACGGATCCTGAAAGATCATCTGCACGCGGCGGCGATAGGGCCGCAACGCACGCCGTCCACGATGCGTGACATCGTCGCCGTCGAAGACGATGCGCCCGCCCGTGGGCTCCACGAGCCGCGTCAGCGCGCGCGACAGCGATGACTTCCCGCATCCCGATTCGCCGACGAGGCCCACTGTCTCGCCCGCGCGAATCTCGAAGCTGACGCCGTCCACGGCGCGCACGCCGTCGTAGTCGACGCGCACGTCGCGGGCGTCCAGCAGCACGCGCGCGGGCGTTTCGGCGGTGGATCGCGGCTTGGCGCGCGGCGCGTCGGTGAGCCGCGCGTCGCGATAATGCAGTCCCGCGCCGAAATGCAGCGACGCGCCGAGCAGCGCGCGCGTGTACGGTTGCGCGGGCTGCGTGAACAGTTGCCGGCTCGATGCTTCCTCGACCTTCGCGCCGTCCTTCATCACGACCACGCGATCCGCCCAGCGCCCGACCACGCCGAGATCGTGCGTGATGAGCAGCACGGCCATCGACAGTTCGCGCCGCAGGCGGTCGATCAGCGCCAGAATCTGCGCCTGAATGGTGACGTCGAGCGCGGTGGTCGGCTCGTCGGCGATCAGGAGGCCGGGGCGGCACGCGACCGCGATGGCGATCATCACGCGTTGCCGCTGTCCGCCCGACAGTTGATGCGGATAGTGCGCGAAGCGCCGGCGCGGCTCCGGCAGATGCACGAGTTCGAGCAGCTCGAGCGCTTCCTTGCGCGCGGCCTGAGCGGACATCGGGCGATGCAGCGTGAGCGCTTCGGCGACCTGCTTGCCGACGGGCTGAAGCGGATTCAGCGAGGTCATCGGCTCCTGAAAGATCATGCTGATGCGATCGCCCCGCAGCGCGCTCCATTCACGCTCGCTTTGCGCGAAGAGCGGTTTCCCTTCGAAGCGGATCGCGCCTTGCACGCGCGCACGTTCCGGCAGCAGTCCCATCGTCGCGAGCGCGACGGTCGATTTCCCGCTGCCCGATTCGCCGACGAGCGCGACGATCTCGCCACGCGCGATCGTCAGATCGAACGGGCGAACCGCCGCATGGCCGCCGAAGGACACGCTCAACTGGTCGATCTCGAGCAGGGGCGTCGCGGCGCTCATGTCGCCTGCCTGTCGGCCGGCCCGGACGGATCGCGGAAGCCGGCGGCCGTGTGACGCGCGCCGAGCCGCGCGCCGCCGCCGAAGAGCTTCTCGCGCAGCGTGCCTTCTGCATACGCCGTCTTGTAGATGCCGCGCGACTGCAATTCCGGAATGACGAGATCGATGAAGTCCTCGTAGCTTTCCGGCGTCACGGTCCGCGTGAGATTGAAGCCGTCGATGCCGGCCTCGTCGACCCAGGATTGCAGCGCGTCGGCCACCTGAACCGGGTCGCCGACGATCGTCGTGTAGCGGCCGCCCAGTTGCATCTGGTCGAGCAGATGCCGCACGGTGACGCCGCGCTTGCCGTCGGTCACGCGCTGCACCGACGATTCGATGCCGCGTCCCTTGTGGCCGCCGGGCGGCGCGATTTCGTCATCGGGCGCGTAGGTCGAATAGTCGATGCCGCTGCCCGCCGCGAAGTGCGCGAGACCCGCTTCAGGACTCGCATACCGCGCGTACTCGGCGAGCTTCTCTTCGGCTTCGCGCTGGGTGCGGCCGACTACCACGGTGATACCCATGATGATCTTCAGATCGCCCGCATCGCGTCCGGCTTCGACGGCTTGCGCGCGCAGCGCGTTCACGAGCTTGCGCGTGCCTTCCTTGCTCTGGCTCGACACGAACACGCATTCGGCATGACGCACGGCGAACGCCTGGCCGCGCCCCGACGATCCGGCCTGGAACAGCACCGGCGTGCGTTGCGGCGACGGCTCGCACAGGTGATAACCGTCGACGTCGTAATAACGGCCGCGATGCCGCACCTTGCGCACCTTCGCGGGGTCGGCGAACACGCGCGCCTCGCGGTCGCGCAGCACGGCATCGTCCTGCCAGCTTCCTTCCCACAGCTTGTAGAGCACGTCCAGATACTCGTCGGCGCGATCGTAGCGCTCGTCGTGCGCGATCATCTCGGTTGCGCCCATCGCGCGGGCGGCGCTGTCGAGATAGCCGGTCACGATGTTCCAGCCGATACGTCCCTCGGTCAGATGATCGAGCGTCGAGAAGCGCCGCGCGAGCAGATACGGCGCTTCATAGGTGAGATTGACGGTGATGCCGAAGCCCAAGTTCTGCGTCGCGGCGGCCATCGCGGAGACGAGCATCATCGGATCGTTGACGGGTAACTGCACCGACTCCTTCAGCGTGACATCGACCGATTGCTGATAAACGTCGTACACGCCGACGATATCCGCGATGAACAGCCCGTCGAAGAGGCCACGCTCAAGCAGCTTCGCGAGGTCGGTCCAATAGGAGAGTTTGCGATAGTCCGTCGAACGGTCGCGCGGATGGGTCCAGAGGCCATGATTGATATGGCCGACGCAGTTCATGTTGAACGCGTTCAGAATGATGTGCTTCTTGCTCATGAAAGGGCGGGGCGAACGAAGAAAAAGTCAGGCCACGCCGATGCGCCATTGGCCCGGCGGCAGCGTGCCGTTCACGGCGAAATCGCCGACGATCCGGTCCTTGTAGATGCGCGGATTGTGCGACGCGATCGTGCGCGCGTTGCGCCAGTAGCGGTCGAGCCCGGCGGTGCGCAGCGTCGCGGATGCGCCGAGCGCGTCGAACACGCTCGCGCTCGCGTCGAGAACGAGTTGCGACGCGACCGTCTGCGCCTGCCAGATCTCGATCTCCGCTTCCGCGATGACGGCGAGCGCATCCGGCCTGTCGAACGACGCCGCCGCGCGTTCGAGCGCGCGCGCCGCCTGCGCGACGATCGCGCCGGCCGTCCAGGCGTGCGCGCGGGCGCGGCCGACTACTTGCAGCAATTGCGGATCGTCCGCGGCGCGCGTGCTGACCGCGTGGCTGTAACTGCGCGTGCGCGCGGCGATGGCGGCGGCCGCATCGCTCGCGACGGCCCGGCCGATGCCCGCGAGCGTCGCCAGATGCACGAGCTGATAGAACGCTTCGGAGTACGGGAACGGCGCGCGGCCCGCGACGATTTCGCGTTCGTCGACCTTCACGTTGTCGAAGCGGCTCGTGCCGCTCGCGGTGAGGCGCTGGCCCATGCCGTCCCAGTCGTCGATCACTTCGACGCCGTCCGCACGACGATCGACCGTGACGGACACGGCCTCGTCGTCCGCATCGGTTGCGCCGACGTGGATCCAGTCGGCGAAGAGCGAGCCGGTCGTATAGAACTTCGTGCCGTTCAGATGCCAGCCGTTCGCGTCGCGGGTGAGGCGCGTCGCGAACTGGCTGCGCGGCGCTTCGCCCGTCTCGGACCACGCCGCCCCGACGATGACGCCCTTCGCGAGCCGCGCGAGCCATCGCTCGCGTCGTTCGACGGGACTGTCGAGCGCGTGCTCGATGAAGCCGAAGTGCGCGCGCAGCGCCTGCGTGATGTTCGAATCGGCTTCCGACAACTCGATCAGCAATTCGAACAATTCGACGAGGCGGATGCCCTGGCCGCCATAGTCGGCCGGCACGCGCAAGGACGTGAAGCCGGCGTCGCGCAGCCAGGCGATTTCGTCGGTGGGAAGACGGCGTTCGAGCTCGCGCGCGACGCTCTGTGCGCGGATGCGAGCGAACACGGGCCGAAAGCGCGCGGCGAGCGCGGCGTACCGTTCAGTGGGACCGGGACCCCACGCTGCGCCGACTTCGACGCCGGAAGGCAGGGGAGCATTGCGATCGAAAGGCATGGCGCTCCGATGTGATTCGTGAAAGCGTCGATTATCTGCAACCCGTGCGCCAACGCTAAACGATGAATCATCAGAAGCTAAGCGCAATCGCCGCTATTCGCCGTTATCTGGTGTCGACGGCCATCTTCGCGGCAGGCGCGTGGGCCAAGGCGAGCAGCTATGACCTCGAGCCACCGCTGGTCGCGCTTGCGCTCGGGCTGATCGACCGTCTGACGATGCCGCGCGTTCCTCGCGTGCAATGCATTGCAGAAAAGCTTCGTTGTTGAACCGTTCCGGCGAGCCTAGATTCGATCTGTCGAACCTAGCCAGCGGGGCGTGCAATCATGAGCGATGTCGTGATCGAGCAGCCGGTCGAAGTCGAGGCCGGGTTGAACTATCTCGTGCCTACGGGCGTGAAGCCCGCCTCCTACGCCTACGATCCGCCGCCCGGCGTGCCGCGCCGCACCGGCGAATATCGCACGCACGCGGTGAGGATTTCGAATGCGCGGCTGCGGCCGCCGCCGGGCGGCCTGTCGCTGGACCGGAATGGATTCGAGTTGCATCGCGAAGCGAGCGCGCTAAGCGATTTCTCCGACGATGCCGCGATTCGTTCGGTCTACTACCCGCAATCCGAGCGCCTGCTGAAGCAATGGACGGGGGCGAAGCGCGTCGTCATCTTCGATCACACACTGCGGGATGGCGCGGCGGCACGCGCGAACGGCGTGAAGGAGCCGGTGCATCTGATCCACAACGATCAGACCTTCGTTTCCGGGCCGCGCCGGGTGCGCGATCATCTTCCCGCCGATGAAGCCGCCCGCCTGCTGCAAGGGCGCTTTGCGATCGTCAATCTGTGGCGGCCGGTGGGCGAGGTCGTGGAATCGTCACCGCTCGCATTGTGCGATTCGCGCAGCATCGACGAACGCGATGCGGTCGCGCAGGACTTCATCTATCCGACGATGACGGGCGAAACCTACGCGTTCGTGCATAACCCGCTGCATCGCTGGTACTACTTCCCGCTGATGTCGCCCGACGAGGCGCTGCTCATCAAGATCTACGACTCGGCCGGCGACGGCGTTGCGCGTTTCACCGCGCACACGGCCTTCGACGATCCCGCATCGCCGCCCGATGCACGGCCACGCCGCAGCATCGAGTTGCGCAGCCTGCTGTTCTTCTGAGGTACTGCCGAGCAAGCCTGGTACGCGCTGCAAATACGAAAAGGTAACTCGGTATCGCAGAGGAAGGCATCGCACGCGGCCGCGAAAGCAACGAACGAATTCGGCTACGGCGCGCAATGGGCGAGCTGCGGGAAAGCATCGCGGGATTGCAGCGATATGCATAGTCGAAACGCTTCGTTGGCGACGCGTCTTGTCGATGCTTCAATGTTTCCGTCGCATTGAATGCGGCCTGCATCCGACAAACGCAAACCACAACGGAGATTTTCGATGTCCGAACTTTCCACGCTCGCCGCCGAATCCACGCTGTCTCCCGTCACGTCGAATGAACCGTTCCAGGTGCGCCCGATCGGCGGGCGCATCGGCGCCGAAGTGCGCGGCGTGACGCTTTCCGCCGATCTCGACGATAACGCCATCGCCGCGATCAACAATGCGCTGCTCGAACACAAGGTTCTGTTCTTCCGCGGCCAGTCGCATCTCGACGACGCCGCGCAGGAAGCCTTCGCCGCGCGTTTCGGCGAGACCGTCGCGCATCCGACCGTGCCGTCGCTTTCGAGCGGAAGCCGTCTGCTCGAACTCGATTCGAAGCATGGCACGCGCGCGAATTCATGGCATACGGACGTCACGTTCGTCGATGCTTATCCGAAGATTTCGATTCTGCGCGGCGTCGTGATCCCGCCCGCCGGCGGCGACACGGTATGGGCCAACACGGCCGCCGCATATGCGAACCTGCCGGAAGCGCTGCGCGATCTCGCCGACAAACTCTGGGCGCTGCATTCGAACGCCTACGACTATGCCGCCACGCGCAACGTGCCCGATACGGAATCCGAGCGCGAGTACCGCAAGCAATTCACCTCGACGCTCTATGAAACGGAGCATCCGGTCGTGCGCGTGCATCCGGAAACGGGCGAACGCACGCTCGTGCTGGGTCACTTCGTGCAGCGCTTCATCGGTCTTTCGCAGCGCGATTCGGACCGTCTCGCCGAAATCTTCCACGATCACGTCACGCGCCTCGAAAACACCGTGCGCTGGCGCTGGACGCAAGGCGATGTCGCGATCTGGGACAACCGCGCGACGCAGCATTACGCGGTGGCCGATTACGCCGATGCGCATCGCGTCGTGCGTCGCGCGACCGTGCACGGCGATGTGCCCGTAGGCATCGACGGGCGCAAGAGCCGCATCGTCAAGCAGGAAACGCGCACCGCCTGACGCGTGGCGCGATACCCCATGCACCGGCGATCGCATCGCCGGCGATCCACTCTTTCTCATTGCACGATGACACTACGATTCAAGCTCTTCGTCGGCGCGGCGACGCTGTTCGCTGCGCTCATCGGTCCCGCGCAGGCCGCCGATCCGGCCGTGGTGCGCATCGGCGTTGCGCAGCAGGGAACCGGCGATCCGCCCGTTTTCGGCGGCTCGCCCGCGGCGACCGCGCTTTTGCAGCATCGCGTCGAAGATGCGTTGCAGCCCGAGCACATCAAGGTCGAGTGGATCTTCTTCAAGGGCGCGGGACCCGCCGTCAACGAGGCGCTCGCGAACAAACAGCTCGACTTCGCGTATCAGGGCGATTTGCCTTCCGTGCTCGGCCGCGCGAACGGATTGAAGACGCATCTGCTGCTGGCGTCGAACGTCCGGACGGGTGTGTACCTCGCGGTGCCTCCTGATTCGGACATCAAGAGCGTCAAGGATCTGAAGGGCAAGCGCGTCGGCATCTTTCGCGGGACGAATCTGCAACTCGTCGCCGATAACGTGCTGAAGCAAAACGGCCTCAGCGAACGCGATCTGCGCGTCATCAATCTCGATACCGCTGCCTCGCAGGCCGCGCTGGCGTCGAAGGGCGTCGATGCGGTGTTCCTCGACTACTCGCTCTTCAAGCTGCAACGTCAGGGGCTCGCGAAGATCGTCTATGCATCGCGCGATGACGGCGTGCAGTTCACGCGCCAGGCGCATCTTCTCGTGCTCGAAGACTACGAGCGCGCGCATCCCGACACGGTGCAGAAGGTCGTGACCGCCGTGGTGCAGGCCGCGCAATGGTCGTCCGATGAAACCCATCGCAATGCACTCTTCGCGTTGTGGGCGAAGAGCGGCGTGCCGGTCGAATCGTGGTCGTCCGAGTTTGCGAATCAATCGATGAAGGACCGCATGTCGCCGCTCATCGATCCGTTTCTGGTCGCGCGTTATCAGGCCGTCGCCGACGATGCGTTGCGTCTGAATCTGATTCGTCAGCCCGTCAGCGTGAATGGATGGTTCGAGCCGAAGTATCTGGATCAGGCGCTGAAGTCGCTGAAGCTCGAAGCCTACTGGCCGCGTTTCGATGCAACGGGCAAGCCTTCCGGCGAACGTCTCGCGGAGAACAGATAAATGGCCAATGCACTGACGCGTGTGTTTCAGCCCGCGGATCGTGCGCGCGGAATGTCATCGACTGATGCGTGGCGCACGATCGGCTGGACTGCGTTGCCGTGGATCGTGCCCAGCGTCTGCGCGTTGCTGTGGGTGCTCGGCTCGCACTACGGCTGGATCTCCGCGCAAGTGTTGCCGGCGCCCGCGCTCGTCTTCGAAACGCTCGGCGCACTCGCGAAGAGCGGCGAGTTGTGGACGCATCTGCTGGCGAGCACGACGCGCGCCGCTGTCGGATTCGGCGGCGGCGTGCTGCTCGGCATCGCGCTCGGCGGATTCCTCGGCCTGTCGCGCACGCTGGAAGCCTACGTCCTGCCGAGCTTCAACGCCATCGTGCAAGTGCCGGTGCTCGGCTGGTTGCCGTTTCTCATGATCGTCGTCGGCATCGGCGAGCCGCTGAAGTATCTGCTGATCGGGCATGCGGCGCTCGTGCCCGTCACGCTCTCGACACTGCAAGGCTTTCGCGGCACGCCGCGTGCGTTGCAGGAAGTTGCGTCGGTGTATCGCTATACGCGCTGGCAAGTCATCACGCGCGTGACTTTGCCATCCGCGATTCCGGTCATCGGCACGGGCGTGCGGCTCGCGTTCACGAAAGCGTGGCTGACGCTCGTCGTCGTCGAGCTCGTCGCGTCGTCGGAAGGGCTGGGTTATCTGATCGTGTATGGACGTCAGCTTTTTCAGCTCGATCTCGTGCTGGCCGCGGTGCTGATCGTCGGCGCAATCGGCTATGCGGCAGATCGCCTGCTCGATGCATTCGAGCGCAAGCTGCAACGCGGCCGCGTCAATTGAGGATCAGCCATGTCGACTCTGGATTGGGAAGCGGGAACAGTCAAAGGATCGTGGCGCGGACTCGTGCTGCCGATAGCCGCGCTCGCCGTGTGGTGGTACGTGTCGCGCGATGCGCAAGTGGGGCGAGGCGTGATGGTTTCGCCTGCACACGTGTGGAGTACGGCGGTCGATCAGGTCCGCAGCGGGGCGCTCGCGCGTGCGTTGTCGGCATCGCTTGCGCGCGAGTTGACGGGCTTTGCGATCGGCACCAGTCTCGGCCTCGCGCTCGGCGCATTGCTCGGCATATCGAAGCTCGCGAATCGCGCGATCGCACCGAGCTTCAACACGTTCAAGCAAGTGTCGCTGTTCGCGTGGATTCCATTGATCTCCGTGTGGTTCGGACTCGGCGATGTCGCGAAGGTCGTGTTCCTGTCGCTTGCCGCGCTCGTGCCCGTCGTGATGCATACGAGCGACGGCATCCGCGCCGTTCCCGCGAACTGGCTCGACGTGGCGCGCGCATATCGCTATGGCAGGCTGCAAACGGTGGCCTATGTCGTGGTACCCGCAGCGTTGCCGTCCATCTTCACGGGCGTGTATCTGGCGCTCATCTATTCGTGGCTCGCGACGCTCGGCGCGGAGTATCTGCTCGTTGCGGGCAGCGGCATAGGCAATACGCTCGTCGATGGCAGCGAACAGTTTCGTATGGATCTCGTCGTGTTCGGCGTGATCGTGGTCGGTTTGACGGGGTGGGCGTTGAATGCTTTCGCGCGCGGCGTGCAGCGGCGCTGGTTCGGCGCGTCGCGCGCGGCTTGAGGAGAATCCGGATATGACGACGCAAATAGAGCAAGACAGTGGCCTGACGCTTCGGCACGTGAGCAAGCGCTTCGCTGGCGATGCGGGGCCGCCGGTGCTCGATCGCATCGAGCTGTCGATTGCGAGCGGCGAGTTCGTGAGCATCGTCGGGGCGAGCGGTTGCGGAAAGTCGACGTTGCTGCGGCTGATCGCGGGCCTAGATGGAGATTACGACGGCGAGATCGATTTCGGCGGCGAACGCGTCGTGACGACGGATCTGTCGCGCGGCATCGTGTTTCAGGATCATCGGCTTTTTCCGTGGCTCGATGTCGCGCAGAACGTCGCGGTCGCGTTGCGCAACGCGCCGTTATCGAAGGCCGAGAAGGCGCGCGCGGTGGCCGAGCATATCGAGCTCGTCGGATTGAAGGGCTACGAGCGGCTTTATCCGCATCAGTTATCGGGGGGCATGGCGCAGCGCGTTGCGATTGCGCGAGGACTGGTGAACCGGCCGCGTCTGCTGTTGCTCGATGAACCCTTCGGTGCGCTCGACGCACTTACGCGAAGCCGCTTGCAGCTCGAATTGCAGCGGATATGGGAGCATGAACGGATCACGATGGTGCTCGTCACGCACGATGTGGAGGAAGCCGTGCTGCTGTCGGACCGGATCGTGGTGATGCAGGCGCGGCCGGGACGCATCGGGGAAGTGGTGGATGTATCGCTGCCGCGGCCGCGAAAGGTTGGAGATAGCAAGGTCGCCAGGTTGCGCGACGATATCGTGGACAGCTTCTTTACCGAAGCGGCCTAAAGCTGCGCTTCGATCGCCGCTTTATCGATAACGGACCACACGCGCTCGATCTTGCCATCGCGGAACTCATAGAAGACGTTCTCGCAAAACACGACGCGTCTTCCATCGATATGCAGGCCGAGGAAGTCAGCCTTCGGCGTGCATTCGAAGCGCAACCGGCAAGCGACGCGCGGCGGCTCCGCTATCAGCAGTTCGATATCGAAGCGGAGGTCCGGAATTTCGCGCACATCTTTCTTCAGGAGCTCGCGATAGTCATCGAGCGTGAGCGCGCGCGCGTTGTACTGCAGCGCATCGTGAACGAACGCGCCGAGATTCGGCCAGTCGCGCGCATTCAGGCAAGCGATGTATTGCCTGTAAATATCTGAAAGCATCGTGTGCGCTCCAAAAGGAATGGTGATGCGCTTATCGTAGCGTTGTGCGTTCGGCGGTGAACCGACGCGCGCAGCGCTCAATTCTCATCGACGACTCGCTAACTAACAAGCTTACTTCGGATGGCACGCGCAATGCTGAACGCAGGCATCACATTTCCCCGCCGGAGTTCTCCATGCCTTTTCGCGGCCAACCCGATCAGCTTTTGCCCAACGCCGCGCCCGCCGAACCGGAAGCGGGGCGCCGTTCGTTTCTGACACGCGGCGGCGCGGGCATTGCAGTCGCGCTCGCGGCCGGAACGGGCAGCGCATGGGCCGCCGGTCCTTCAGGTGCCGATGCCAATCAGGTCAAGCTGCCGCTGATTCAAGACCCGAACACGGAGCAGAAGGAAGAAACGCCCGACGCGAATCTGCCGCCCGACGCGCGCATCGGCTATGCGATCGTCGGGCTCGGACGTCTTTCGTTGAATCAGATTCTGCCCGCGCTCGCGCAATGCAAATACTCGAAGGTGGCGGCGCTGGTTTCCGGCGATCGCGAAAAGGCGCGGCGCGTCGCGCGTCAATACGGCATCGCCGATGCCGACATCCACGATTATCAGGACTTCGAGCGTCTTGCAGACAATCCGCGCGTGCACGTCGTGTATATCGTGTTGCCGAACGGCATGCACAAGGCGTTCACGCTGCGCGCGGCGAAGATCGGCAAGCATGTGCTCTGCGAGAAGCCGATGGCGAACAATGCCGCCGACTGCGAGGCGATGGTCGAAGCGATGAAGCGCGCCAATCGCAAGCTGATGATCGCGTATCGCAGCCAGTACGAGCCGATGGATCGCATGGTTGCGAAGATGGTCAAGGAGAAGAAGCTCGGCACATTGCGCGAGTTCATCGCGGGAAATTCGCAGAATGTGGGCGATCCATCGCAATGGCGCTTGAAGAAGGCGCTCGCGGGCGGCGGCGCAATGCCCGACATCGGCCTCTATTGCCTCAACGCGGCGCGCTTTCTGTCGAACGAAGAGCCGATGGAAGTCGTCGCGACGGTGCATCACCCGCAAGGCGATCCGCGCTTTGCCGAGGTCGAGGAATCGGTGCACTTCATCCTGCGCTTTCCGAGCGGACTCACGGCGACGTGCATGTCGAGTTATGCAAGCCACGAATCCCGTTTCTTCAGGCTGCAAGGCGCACAAGGCTGGGTCGAGATGGATCCGGCGTTCGGCTACAACGGATTGCGCTTGCGTCACGGCATGCTCGTCGACGGCAAGAGCGCGACGACCGAAGTGCAGATCGATCCGCAGAACCAGTTCGCGCGCGAAATCGATCACATGTCGGTCTGCGTGAAGGACGATCTCGTGCCGCACACGCCGGGCGAGGAAGGCTTGCAGGATCAGCGGATCATCGACGCGATCTACGAATCGGCGCGCACCGGCCGCGCCGTGAAGCTCGCCCAGCCGGATGCGCCGACGCGCGGGCCGGAGCCGCAGGAAGAGACTTTCTGATCGGTTGCGAACGGGTGGCATGCGGCGCGTGCGGAAGAGATAGCGCACGAGCACGCTCGCCGCGTTGACGCCCGTCGCGAGGTGGACGCCTTGTGCGCGGTAAGGATTGGCCAGCACGACGTTGGCGAGAATCTTCACCGCGAAGCCTCAGAGATCATGCGATAGCGCGTTTCGCTCGCGAACTGATTCGCGAGTCCGCAGCGGAACAGTTTCGTCACAGCGACGGTGTCTCCGGCGTGAACGCGCCCCTCTGAAACAACAGGTTGATCCCCCGCAGAAAAAGAAGCACTTTCGCCGTGGCCCGCCCCGCGCGTGCGCCAACTCTCGCACGATCGGCAAAGACGGGCGGTACATCAGCCGTCCCTCGCGGCATCAGCGATGCTAATAGACGAAGACGCCGTTATCAGATCGATTTGACGGAGCGCGCCGGGCATTTATTCAGGCTTGCTGCTTAACCGCCCATTCCCGCGCGTCCCATTGATACGGAACCGTAAGGACAGTGTCATCCGGGCTAGCACCGATATAAGCCCGAATTATCCGGCGCATCAATAAACAGTATTAGGCGTTATGGTGCGATCTCGCTACGCTTCATCCAATGCGCTCGCTTACCACAGTCGGCGCGCACAGATGGAGACGCTGATGAACACGCGCTGCCGCAGCGAACGGCAATACCGCATTCGTCTAGCCGGTGTTGTCGTCCGCGCGCGGCAGCGCCGATCATGCGCCCGTGCTGATCTTCCCAGAACGAGCGCGTGCATCGGCTTCGGGATCAGCGTTATTCGTGGTGTCGGAGACGCTCGACAAGCTCGAAGGCGGCTACGCGCGGACTCCCTCCCGAATCATTGCGCATAACGGCGGACGCCAACGGGCACACGCCTTTCACAACAGCCGGAGACATTGATGAAATACGAAGATGACGTTCGTGCGCGTTCCTACAAGTTCCGCGACGGGTATGTCGATGCCACGCCATGGTGGTATCGCGGCGAAATGCACCTCGGCTTCACATTGCTCTTCACGGGCGGCGTGATCGTCTTTTGCCTGATGCAGCTTCATGCGCCGACGCTCGCCGAATGGCTGGCCGTCATTCCGCTCTTTTTGTTCGGCAACTGGGCGGAATGGGCGGCGCACCGCTATGTGCTGCATCGTCCGACGAAGTATTTCAGCATGATCTACAAGCGCCATTGCGCGGTTCATCACCGGTTCTTCACGCATGTGACGCTTGAATACAAGGGTCACCGCCACTGGCGCGCGCTGCTGTTTCCGCCTTTCGCGCCGGTTGCATTCGTGCTGGCGGCCGTGCCGTTCGCGCTCCTGATCGGGTTCGTATTCTCCCGCAACGCAGGCTACATCGCGCTGTTCACGATGGCGGCATACTTTCTGATGTACGAGGGCCTGCATACGCTCTCGCACGTCACCGACAGCCCGTTCCTCGACCGCGTTCCGTTCGTGAACACAGTGCGGCGCCTGCACGCTACACACCACGATCCCGAAGTGATGGCGACACAGAATTTCAACCTCACGTTCCCGATCTGCGACACGCTGTTCGGCACACGCAGCGACGTTCCCGGTCGTGCGCGTCAACCGTTGGAACGCGGCCACTAAGGCGCTTGTTTCCACAAAACACAGTCGCTCGCGACGTGGCGTTGCGTACGGCGGCCTCGAACTACCCGGCCGTCGCAGCCGCCTCACGGTTGCGCATGATCCATTCGCTGAAGAGTTTGACCTTCGGCTGACTCGCGACGCACTCCGGATAGACGAAGTAATAGCGTGAGCCCGTTTCGAGCACGGTGTCGAACGGCATGACGAGCCGCCGGGCCGCCACGTCTTCGCTGACCAGCGTCCGGTCGCCGATCGCGACGCCGAACCCTTGCATGGCGGCGTTGGTCGCCAGATCGAGCGTTTCGAATGTCGGTCCGAGCGTCGCGTCGATCTCGCTCGCACCCGCGCAATCGAGCCAGAGCTTCCAGTCGCGGTGATCGCGCGTCGGATGCAGCAACGCATGATGCGCGAGATCAGCCGCGGCGGCGAGCGGACTTTCATTGAGCAGTTCGGGCGAGCAAACGGGCGTGAGCTGCTCGTCGAAGAGCGGCACGGCGTGCACGTCCGCACCGGGCGACGAGCCGTAGATGATCGCCGCATCGAACGATTCGACCTCGAAATCGACATCGTGCTGCCAGGTCGTCGTGATCTGCAATTGCAGTTCGGGATGCTCGCTCTGGAAGCGCATGATCCTCGGCAGCATCCATCGCATCACGCAGGTGGGCACTTTCAGCGCGAGATCGGTGCGCTGGCGCGTGAGACGCAGCGATACCTCTTCGATGCGCCCGAAGCTCTCTCTCACGACGGGCAACAGCACGTCGCCTTCCGCCGTCAAGGTCAGGCCCCTTGCGCCGCGGATGAAAAGGGGAAAGCCGAAGTATTCCTCCAGCGCGAGAATCTGTCTGCTGATCGCCCCCTGCGTGAGGCACAGATGTTCCGCCGCACGCGTGAAGCTGCGGTGACGCGCGACGGTCTCGAAGATCTGCAGTGCGTTGAGCGGAGGAAGTCGTCGCATCGGGGCGTGTCTCCGATCATGAAAATCACGTCAGCCGGAAATAGTGTAGCAAGCCGGGCGCGGTGCTAATGCAGTATCTTGCCCAGAAAATCCCTCGCCCGGTCGGACCGCGGATGCGCAAAGAACGCGTCCTTATTTTCGTCTTCCACGATGCGCCCGTGATCCATGAAGATCACCCGGTGCGCGACCTTTCTGGCGAAGCCCATTTCGTGCGTGACGCACATCATCGTCATGCCTTCCTGTGCCAGTTCGACCATCACGTCCAGCACCTCGTTGATCATCTCCGGATCGAGCGCGGAAGTGGGTTCGTCGAACAGCATCGCGACCGGGTCCATCGACAGTGCGCGCGCAATCGCCACGCGCTGCTGCTGGCCGCCTGAAAGCTGCGCGGGATACTTGTCGGCGTGCGCGCGCAGGCCGACGCGCTGGAGCAGACGCAGCGCCTTGTCGGACGCTTCGTCTTTCGAGCGCCCCAGCACTTTCGTCTGCGCGAGCGTGAGGTTGTCCGTGATCGACATGTGCGGAAACAGCTCGAAATGCTGAAACACCATGCCCACTTTCGAGCGCAGTTTCGACAGGTTGGTGCGCCTGTCGTGGACGGACTCCCCGTTGACCGTGATGCTGCCGCTCTGGAACGGCTCGAGCCCGTTGACGGTCTTGATGAGCGTCGACTTGCCGGACCCGGACGGCCCGCAGACCACGACCACTTCGCCTTTGCCGACGGTGGTGGTGCAGTCGGCCAGAACCTGGAACTGGCCGTACCACTTCGACACGTTACCGATGGAAATCATGCGCAAACCTTTTTGAAAGTGCGTTAGCCATTGAGACGCGGCGTTTAGCGATGTCTGCCGACGCGATACCGGCGCTCGAGCGCGCGCGCATACCAGGTCAGCGGAAAGCACATCGCGAAGTAGAGCAACGCGACGAGGGCGTAGATCGGGAAGGGACGAAACACTGCGTTGGTGATCATGGTGCCGGTCTTGGTCAGCTCCGTGAGACCGATGATCGACGTGAGCGCCGTGCTCTTCACGACCTGCACGAGAAATCCCACGGTGGGCGGCACGGCGATCTTCCATGCCTGCGGCCAGACGACGTAACGCAACTGCTGCGTCCACGTCATGCCGAGGCTCGCCGCGGCGCTCCACTGGCCGCGCGGCACCGCCTCCACGCAGCCGCGCCAGATGTCGGCGAGACAGGCGCCCGTGTACAGCGTGAGCGTGACGGTCGCGGCAGCCCAGGGCGACACTTCGACGCCCAGCAGCGGCAAGCCGAAGAAGCCGAGGAAAAGCTGCATCAGAAGCGGCGTGCCCTGGAACACCTCGACATACAGCACCACCGTCCGGCGCAGCCACGGCAGCGGCGACACGCGCATGGCGAGCAGCGCCAGTCCCGTGAGGCCGCCTCCGACGAACGCGATCACCGAAAGCACAACCGTCCAGCGCGCGGCCAGCGTCAGGTTGCGGGCGATATCCCACAGCGTGAACTCGATCATCGTGAACGCTCCTTCGGAAGGCCGGGTTCGGCCGCGCCGATGCGCAGGGACATCAGGTTGCGCAGACCGCGCCGGGAAGTGGTCGCGGCCGCGCGGCCGGCCCGTCCCGCGAACAGCCGCTTGCCGAGTCGGTTGATCAGCATGCGCAGCACGATCGACAGCAGCAGATAGATCGCGGTGACGATCACGTAGCACTCGAACGAACGGAAGTTGCGCGACTGAATGAAGCTGGCGGCGTGCGTCAGGTCAGGCACCGAAATCTGCGATACGACCGCGGAGCCGAGCATCACGATCAGCACCTGCCCGAGCAGTGCGGGAAACACGTTGGCGAGCGCCTGCGGCAACACGACGTGGCGGAACACGTGCGGTCCCCGCAGGCCGAGCGCCATCGCGGCCTGGAGCTGTCCGCGCGGTATCGAGTCGATGCCCGCCCGGACGATTTCCGTGGCGTACGCGCCGAGGTTCACCGTCATCGCCAGCACGGCGGCCTCGATTTCGCCGATATGCACGCCGAGGCTGGGCAGCCCGAAGAACACGAAGAAGAGCTGAACGAGAAACGGCGTGTTGCGAATCAGCTCGACATATGCGGTGATCGCCGCGCGGACCGGCTTCGGGCCCGTCACGGCGAGACACGCGCCGCCGATGCCGACCAGGCCGCCCAGCAGCGTCGATATGGCGGTCAGGCCGAGCGTCACCGCGACGCCATGCGCGAGCACATCGACATAGAGGCCGACGTCGCTGAAGTCGAACGTGTAGGTCATCGAGCGATCCTCCCGCGTGCGAGTGAACGGAGCGCTCCGCGCATCACAGGTCGGCCGGCAGCGGTGCGCGCAGCCACTTCTGCGAGATCGCGTTCATCGTGCCGTCCTTCTTCGCCGCGGCGATGGCTTCGTCGACCTTCTGCTTGAGGCGCGGCTCGTTCTTGTTCAGGCCCACGTGATCGGGCGAGCTGAAGAGCGAGAACTTCTGCTCGGGATCGTTCGACGGGTGACGGGCGATGATCGTCGCGCCCACGTCGTTGCCCACCACGAGCAGTTGCGCCTGCCCGGCCAGAAACGCGGAGATCGCGCCGTTCGGGTCGTCGAATCGCTTGATCGACGCGGACGGCGGCGCGACCTTGCTCACGCTCAGGTCTTCCAGCGTGCCGCGCGCGACGGCCACGCTCTTGCCGGCAAGGTCGCCCGCGTTCTTCACGGGCAGCGACTTCGGACCGAATACGGCCAGGTTGTACGGCGCGTAGGCCTGCGAGAAGTCGATCACCTTTTCGCGCTCGGGCGTCTTGCCGACCGAGAGCAGCATGTCGGCCTTATGGTCGACGAGATACGCCATGCGGTTGTCGCCGGTGACCTGAATCAGTTCGACCTTCGCGTTGAGGGTCTTGCCGATCAGGCTGGACACGTCGATGTCGTAGCCCTGCGGCTTCATGTCCGGCCCGATCGAGCCGAACGGCGGATAGTCCTCGAAGACGCCGATCCGGACGACGCCGGACTTGTTGATCGAGTCGAGCGCGTCGGCGTGCGCCAGCGGCGCGAATGCGCCGAGGCCCGCGATGCCCGAGAAGGCGAGGAGGGCGGCGGTGCGGGCGAGGAAGCGCTGCGCGGAAGTCGTCGTGTGCATGAAGGTCTCTCCTGTGTCGATACGGTGGGCGGCGTGAATTCAGTGCGCGGTGCGTGCCGCGATGAGCTTGCAGGCGTGCGGCGGAAGTTCCGCGAAGACGGGCATGCCGATTCGCAGGTCCGGCGTCTCGCGCGGCGTCGTGGCGGCGGTGAGCGTGAAGCCCGCGCAATCGATGGTCGCTTCGAGCGACGCGCCGACATCCCGGATGAACGCCACCTTTCCGGCGAGCACGTTGGGCCCGGGATCGACGGCGCCGTTTACGGCTGTCCGCATGCAGACGTCTTCGGGACGAATCAGCAGGCGGACGTCGCCCGCCGCGCCGCGCGCGGGCGGTGCGGCATCGACGACGATCTGCTGGCCGCCCGGAAGCGCGATCCGGTCTCCGCCTTCGAGCGTGACGGGCAGGATGTTGCCGAGGCCGATGAAGTCGGCGACGAATTCGCTGACGGGATTGCGATAGATGTCGAGCGGCTTGCCGACCTGCGCGATGCGTCCTTTTTCCATGACGACGATCTCGTCGGCCATGGTCATGGCTTCGCGCTGGTCGTGCGTCACCATGATCGTCGTGATGCCGAGGCGCTGCTGCAGGAGACGGATCTCGACCTGCATCGCCTCGCGCAGCTTCGCGTCGAGCGCGGAGAGCGGCTCGTCGAGCAGCAAGAGCTTCGGCGACGACGCGATGGCGCGCGCAATCGCCACGCGCTGGCGCTGTCCGCCCGACAGCCGCGAGACCGGCCGGTCCGCCATGTGCGGCAACCGGATCAGATCGAGCAGCTCGGCGACGCGGCTGGCTTCCGCCTCCTTGCCGACCCGGCGAAGACGCAGCGGATAGGCGATGTTCTGCGCGACCGTCATGTGAGGAAAGAGCGCGAGCGACTGGAACACCATGCCGAAATCGCGTCGGTTCGCGGGCACGTCAGTCAGATCGCGGCCGGCGAAGGCGACCGTTCCGGACGACGCCGTTTCCAGCCCCGCGATGATGCGCAAGAGCGTCGTCTTCCCGCAGCCGGACGGCCCGAGAAAGCACACCAGCTTGCCGTCGGGCACGGCGAGATCGACATGATCGACGGCGTATGCGGCGTGGAAGCGCTTCGTTACCGCCTGAAGTGTCAGATGAGTCATGAGGGTTCCCCGGTTACAGCGCGACGCCTTCGTCGCCGACCAGCTTTTCGAGCAGCCAGATCAACGCAAAGTCGATGAGCACGATGACGACCGCGAACGAGAACACGGTCGGATCGAGCGAGGACACGGTGCGGCTGTACAGCCAGATGGGCAGCGTCATCGTGTCGATGCCGTACAGAAAGAACGTGACCGTGAACTCGTTGAACGAGACGATGAAGGCGAACAGCATGCCGGCGAGAATGCCGGGCCGCATGAGCGGCAGGACCACATCGACGATCGCGCGGCGCGGGCTCGCGCCCATCAGGCACGCGGCTTCCTCGAACTCCGGGCCGATCGCCGCGACCGAGGCGGCGCAGTTCTTCACCGTGAACGGCAAGGCGAGGATCACGTGCGCGATGATGAGCCGCAGAATGCCTAGCTCGACGGGCAGCACGTTGAACACGAGCAGCAGCGAGAGCCCGAGCATCACGAGCGGATAGACCAGCGGCAGCGCGACGAGCTGCTCGATAACCGCCTTGCCGCGGAAGCGATAGCGCGAGAGCGCGTAGGCGGCGGGCACCGAGACGGCGGTGGCGATGATCATCGTCGATACCGCGACGACGAGGCTCGTCGTGAGGGCCGTGCCCATCGAGAGCACATCGCTTGCGTCGGGCGATACGAACGTGTGCCACGCGGCCCGATACCAGCGCAGCCCGAAGCTCGGCGGCGGGAACTGGAGCGTGTCCGAATTGCCGAACGACATCGTCACCATCGTGAGGATCGGCAGGGCGGCGAGAAAGAGCACGACGGTCGCGAGCAGGCTGGCGGCGCGGCTCAGGCGTCCCGGCATGATCGCGGAAAGGCGCAGGGCGCTCATGAACGGGCTTCCTCCGTGCTTTGCATGCCGCGTACGAGCCGTTGCGATACCGACATGACGACGAGCGTCGCCACCATCAGCACCACGCCGGATGCCGACGCGGCGGGCCAGTTCAGAAGCGGCGCCACCTGGTCGTGCACGAGCACGGCGAGCATGGGCACGCGGCGGCCGCCCAGCAGCAGCGGCACGGCGAACGCGCTCGCGTTGTAGGCGAAGACGAGCAGCGCGCCGGAAACGAGACCGGGCATCGCGAGCGGCAGGACGATGTGGCGCAGCGTCTGCGAGCGCGTCGCGCCGAGCGTAGCGGCCGCTTCCTCGTAAGAGCGCGAGATGGCGCGCATGGCGCTCGCGAGCGGCAGCACGGCGAGCGGGAACGCGGTCTGGATCAGGCCGAGCAGCACGCCGTTCTCGCGATAAAGCCACTGCACCGGACGCCGCACGACGCCGGCCGCGAGCAGCGCGTTATTCAGCATGCCCGCCGGCCCGAGCATCACGAGCCAGCCGTAACCCTGCAGCAGCAGATTGACGAGCAGCGGCAGCAGCACGCCGGCAAGAAGGAGCCGGCGAGCGAGCCGCGATTCGGTGCGCGCCATCGCGAGCGCCACCGGAATCGCCAGCGCCACCGCGCAGACCATGCTCTCAAACGCGAGCTTGAGCGTCAGCCCGAGCGAACGCAGGAAGTACGAATCGGCGAGGTCCGCGTAATTGTGAAGCGTGAGTGCGCGCCACTCGTTCCCCGGCACGCCGAAGCTCATGCGCAGCACCGCGAGCGACGCCGCGACGAGCACGGCGAGAAACGCGAGGATCGGCGCGAGCAGCACCCACGGCGGCACCCTGGGTAGCGCGGGAGCCGACGTCTGTCCGGAGGCGGCGTCTGCCAGCGTGGCCGTCCTGCGGCGGAAGGAGAGTGCGGACATGGAGCTCAGGCCGAGAAGATTTCCGTATAGCGCTTGATCCACGCCGGTTGCACCGCCGCCAATGCCTTGTCGTCGTGCAGCACGGCGTTCTCCGCGATTTGCTGGGGAGACGGCACGAACGCGCGGCTTTCGGCGGGAATCGCCGCCTTCGAGTTCACCGGACCGTTCAGCACGTCGGCGGCCATGCGGCCTTGCACGCCTGCGTCGAGCGAATGGTTGATGAACGCGTGGATCAGGTCGATGTCGCCCGGATGCGCCTTCGGTATGACCGTGAACATCAGCTGGGTGGCGAAGCCTTCCTTCATCCCGTACGTGACGGCCATCTTGTACTCGGGCTTGCGCAATTGATCGGGGAAGAACGCCGGCGAGTAGATGCCGCCGATATCCAGCGAACCCGTGCGGAACAGGTCGGCGACCTGATTCGGATTCTCGCCGAGCGTGAGCACGCGGTCCTTGAGTTGCGCGAGCTTCGCGAAGCCCGGTTCGATGTTCTGCTGCGAGCCGCCCGCCATCTTGGCGGCGATGATCGCGAGATCGACCGCTTCGGCCCATTCCGGCGGCGGCAGGAAAATCCGCCCCGCATACTTGGGATCCCAAAGCGCTTCGTAGGTCGTGGGCGCCGTCTTGACCGACGACGTGCTGTAGACGAGACCGTCCGACCACAACAGATAGCCGATGCCGAAGCCGTTGGCGCCCGTTTGATACCGCGCGGCGACATCCTTCAGGTTGGGGAGTTTGTTCAGATCGGGCTTCATCAGCAGACCGGCATCCGCGAGACCCGAGGCGCCCACGCCCGCGAGCGTGATGACGTCGTAGGTCGGGCGGTCTCCGGCCGCTTTCACTTTCGCCACCATGCCGGAGGTGCCGTCGGCGCGATCGGCGATGACCTGCGCGCCGGTCTTCTGGCTGAACGTCGCGGCAATGTTGCGCAAGGCCGCCGCGCCGGTGTCGTCGGACCATGTGAGCAGGCGCAGCGTCTTGCCGGCGAAGCTCCTCTCCTGCGCCTTCGCGGTGCTGATGAACGGCATCGGCAGACTCGATGCGGCGAGCGCCATGCCGATGGTCTTGATGGCCTGCCTTCTGCCTCGTTTGATGTCATGCATGGTTCACTCCTCGCTGAACGTGCAGCAGTCGGTCAATGCGGTCGGTCGATCAACAGCGGCGTTGTGAGAGCACTCTAGGTACGCAAAATTTCGGCAACAATCGAAATCTCGGCATGGTTGCCATGAGCCGAACGCATGGCTCGGCCTTAACAAAAGCTTTCAGTCGGAATCGGCCGCAGTCAGCACCTGCTTGATTTCCTGGAAGGCCGCGAGTCCGAACGGCCCGAGTTCGCGGCCGATGCTGCTCTTCTTGAAGCCGCCCCAGGATGTCTGAGGAAAGATCAGTTGCGGCGCGTTGATCCAGACGACGCCCGCCTGCAACGCGGCCGCCACGCGCTGTCCGCGTGCCGCGTCGCGCGTGACGACGCTTGCGACCAGCCCGAACTCGGTGTCGTTGGCGGTCGCGATCGCTTCGTCTTCCGTGTCGAAGCTGCGCACGCACAAGACGGGTCCGAAGATCTCTTCGCGCCACACGGCGCTGCCGGCGGGCACGTCGACGAACATCGTTGGCTGCACGAAGTATCCGGGTCCGTCGGGCGCCTCGCCCTGGACCACGAGGCTCGCGCCGTCCGCCTTGCCCCGCGCGATGAAGCGTTGCACGCGTTCGTGCTGCGCGCGGTTCGTGAGCGGCCCCATCTGCACGGCGGCGGCGAACGGATCGCCGACGACGGTGCGCGCGACCCGGTCGGCGAGGCGAGCGATCAGCGCCTGCGCGAGCGGCCGTTCGACCAGCACGCGCGACGTGGCCGAGCACATCTGTCCGGCATTGAAGAACGCACCGCCGATGACGAGATCGACGGCGAGATCGAGGTCGGCGTCCGCGAAAACGACGATGGACGACTTCCCGCCCAGTTCGAGGCTCACGCCCTTGATGGACTGCGCCGCCGCCTTCATGACCTGCTCGCCGACCGCCGTGCTGCCGGTGAACGAGACCTTGGCGATGAGCGGATGCGTGGTGAGCGCCGCGCCGACATCGGTGCCGGTGCCGGTCACGATGTTGAACACGCCGGGTGGCAGGCCGGCCTGCTCGACGATCGCGGCCAGCGCCAGTTCCGGCAGCGGGGTGAATTCGGAAGGCTTGAGCACGACCGTGCATCCCGCGGCGAGCGCGGGCGCGAGTTTCCAGGCCGTGGTCACCATCGGGAAATTCCACGGCACGATCAGGCCGACCACGCCCGCGGGTTCACGGCGGATCACCGCGCGATGCCGGTCGCTCGGGATGGCGATCGCTTCGCCCGGTTCATCCAGCCGTTCGGCCAGCCCGGCGTAGTAGTCGAAGGTGGCGACCACGTCGCCGACATCGATGCGGGATTCGGCGATCGGCTTGCCGTTGTTGAGCGACTGAAGCGCGGCGAGATGCTCGGCACTGGCTTCCACGCCGCGTGCGATCGCTCGCAGAAAGGCGGCGCGCGCGGCGCCCGAAGTCTGTTTCCAGGCGCGCCATGCGTGCGACGCGGCGCGCACCGCGCGATCGACGTCGGCGGGACCGGCCGCGTCCACTTCGGCGATCGTCTCTTCGGTCGATGGATTGATGACGGGCAAGCGTTGCCGCGTTTCGGGCGCGCACCAGCAGCCGTCGATGAAGAGCTGGGTGCGCAGCGGAAAGTCGAAGACGGGGCGTGCGTCCGCGTTCATGACGGCACCCGTGCAAACCAGTCGGCTTCGCGGACCTCGATCACGGTCGGGACGTCGCGCGATGCTGCGCGCCGCAGCTCGGCTTCGAGGGTCCGCGGGTCGTCGACTCTTGCGGCCTCGCATCCGAAGGCTTTGGCGAGCGCGGCGAAGTCGGGCGTGTAGATATCGACGCCGACGGGCGTGATATCGCGTTGCGCCATGTATTTGCGGATCTCGCCGTAGCCGAAGTTGTTCCACACCAGCACGATCACGGGCACGCGCGCCTCCACGGCGCTCGCCAGTTCCGGCAGCGTGAACTGCAGACCGCCATCGCCGATCAGGCAGACGACCGGCCGCCTGGGCGCGGCGAGCTTCGCGCCGATGGCGGCGGGCAGTCCATACCCGAGCGTGCCGTAGCCGGTCGACGAGTTGAACCATGAGCGCGGCGCCGGTGCATCGTGGAGAAAGTTGCCCGCGTAGACCGGGCTCGTCGAATCGCCTGCAATGACGACGCCGGGCAAGGTGCCGACGATCGTGTCGATCAGGCGCTGCTGCGAGCGCATCGCGGCGTCGCAGCCGGCCAGGTTGGCGGCCCGCACCGCGGCGACGCGCGCCGCGCCCCAGTCCGTCGCGGGCGGGCGAACGGGACGCTCGTGCAGTCTCGTCGACAGCTCGCTCAACGCCTCGCGCGCGTCACTGACGATGGCCACATCCGGACGAACGTTGCGCATCAGTTGTTGCGCATCGATATCGATGCGGATGAGCTTGCCTGCGATCGCAAAGCCGCCGTCGAAGACGACGTCGTAATCGGTTTCGCCCAGTTCGGTTCCGACCGCGAGCACTACGTCGGCTTCGCGGATCATCGCGCGGGTGTGCGGCAGCGACTGCGTGGACCCGATGAGAAGCGGCTGTCCGGACGGCAGCAGACCTTTCGCATTGGTCGTGAGCGCGACCGGCGCCTGCAGCCGCTCGGCGAGCTCGCGCAGTTCGGCGGCAGCGTGGGCCGGGCCGCCGCCAGCGAGAATCAGCGGGCGGCGCGCTTCCGCGAGCAGTTCCGCGGCGGCGGCGAGCGCGGCGGGGTGTGCAGCGGGTTTCGCCGCACGCACGGCGCACGACGCCTCGATGACGCCCGCCGGCGACACGATGACGTCGAGCGGGATCTCGATATGCACCGGCCGCGGCCGGGCGCTCTCGAACACCGCGAACGCGCGGGCCAGCACCTGAGGCAGATCGGCGGCATCGAGCAAGGTGTGCGAAAACGCGGCGAGCCCGTTGAATACTTCGCGCTGCGAGGGCAGTTCGTGCAGGCGTCCGTCGCCGCTGCCGAGCTCGCTGCGCGCATTGACGCTCGATATCACGAGCATCGGGATGGAATCGGCATGGGCCTGTGCCATCGCGGTCGCGATATTGGTCATGCCCGGACCGGTGATGATGAAGCACACGCCGGGCTTGCCGGTGACACGCGCATATCCGTCGGCCATGAAGCCCGCGCCCTGTTCGTGACGGGGCGTCACGTGCCGGATCGACGAGCGCGCAAGACCGCGATAGAGCTCTACTGTGTGCACCCCCGGGATGCCGAAGACATACTGGACCCCGTAAATCTCGAGCAAGGTGACGAGCGATTCGCCACAGGTTCGATGGCGCGAGCCGGCCTGGCCGTTTGCCGTTCTCACGTTGCGATCGTCGAAGTGCCTGGTGGATTCACGAAGGTTCATCGGTCGTTGCATTCCTGATTGGTTGGACTGCGGAGGCGGCTGGGGTGCAATCATTCTCGACGCGGCCCCGTCGCGAAGCCAATCGAAAAGATCTCATGGGGCGCATCAGATTTCGGCATGGGTCAGGCAGGCCGCGCGTGGATGGATGGCAGCCCCGCGGCGGGCTCGTGCTCCGTGCTTCGGAAGCGCATCGCGGATCTTCAGCTCGGGACACGCGGCTGCGTGAAATGCGACGCTCGCGCTGGTCGGCGGACCGATCCGCATCGGCCTGACAGATGAAGAGGTGGAACAGCGCGGCTCGCCGGATCCGGATAGTCCCTCGACTGCAATAGTTATTCGGGAAAGCGCGCATAGCATCCGGCAAACGCTTCGTTTGCTCGCAATGGGGGCGAACGTACCATCATTCGTTCAACCCGCTCCCGGTCATTCCCGCCCGCCTGCCCATGAACGTTCCCCGCTATCCTTCCGCCGCGCTACGGCTCGATGCCGGCGCGCCCCCCGAACGGGACGACAAGCGCACAAACGATACGCGCGCGCTAGTCGACCTGCCCACACGCGAAGCGGCGCAGGCACGCGCGCGCACGTTGAGCGTGCTGCGCTCGCGGGGTTTGCGCATCGGCGTTCCGCTCGCGTTGATCGTGTTGTGGCAGCTCGCATCCTCGCTGCAACTCGTCGCGCCCGAAACCTTGCCGCCGCCGACCGTCATCGTCGCGGCACTGAAGGAACTGATCGCGGACGGCGAACTGCAAAGCGCGATCGGCGTGTCGCTCGTGCGCGCGGCGACGGGCTTGGCCATCGGCGGCGGCATCGGTCTTTTGGCGGGCCTGTTTGCGGGCCTGTGGCGCGTCGGCGAAGAGATCGTCGATGCGCCACTGCAGATGCTGCGCACCATTCCGTTCATTGCCCTGATTCCGCTCTTCATCACCTGGTTCGGCATCGGTGAAGGCGCGAAGGTCGCCGTGATCCTCGCGGCCACCATCTTTCCGATGTATCTCAACACGTATGCCGGCGTGCGCGGCGTCGATCCGAAGCTGCTCGAAGCGGCGCGCGTTTTCGGGCTGTCGAGCCGGCAGATGGCGCTGCGCATCATTCTGCCGACGGCGCTGCCATCGATCCTCGTCGGCGTGCGCTATTCGAGCGCCGTCGCCTTGCTCGCGCTCGTCGTCGCGGAGCAGATCAACGCGCAGAACGGCATCGGCTACATCCTCGTGAACGCGAACCAGAATCAGCGCGCGGACATCATCATCGCGGGCATTCTGGTGTATGCGGCGCTCGGCATCGTCACCGATCTCGTGATGCGCGCGCTCGAACATCTCGCCCTGCCGTGGAGGCCGCGTTTTGAACTCGCCTGACATCGAACGCTTCGACGCGTTGCAACAGCGCGAAGCCGCGCTCGAACTCGACCGCGTGAGCCGAGTGTTCGCCGGGCGCGCGGTGCTGAAGGACGTCTCGCTCACCATCAGGCGCGGCCAGTTCGTGTCGATGCTCGGCGCATCGGGCGCGGGCAAGACGACGCTGTTGCGCATCCTCGCCGGGCTCGATCGCGCCGACAGCGGTCGCGTGCGCGTCGCGGGCGCGCGTTCCGTCGTGTTTCAGGAGCCGCGTCTCGTGCCCGCCAAGCGCGTATGGGAAAACGTCGTCATCGGCCACGACCGCCTGGGCGCGGCGAAGCAGTCCGCGCTCGCCGCGCTCGACGAAGTCGGCTTGTCGCGCCACGCGCAAGGCTGGCCGAAGACGCTTTCCGGCGGCGAGGCGCAACGCGTCGCGCTCGCGCGTGCGCTCGTGCGCGAGCCGAAGCTCTTGTTGCTCGACGAACCCTTCGCCGCGCTCGATGCGTTGACGCGCATCCGCATGTACGAACTCGTCGCGCGTCTGTGGCGCGCGCATACGCCTGCGGTCGTGCTCGTGACGCACGACATCGACGAAGCGATTCTGCTGTCCGATCGCATCGTCGTGCTATCGCAAGGCGAGATCAACGCGGATGTGACGGTCGATTCTCCGCGTCCGCGTTCGCGCGGCGACGAGCACGCCATCGCGTTGCGCGCGCGGCTGCTCGCGGAACTCGGCGTCGACGACGCTGCATTGCAAGCCGCGTCCCGAAACGCGGCATGAAGACTTCATTCACTCAGACCACACGTTCATGCGCATCAGGAAACGCTTCATCGCTTTTTTCGTGACGAGTTTCGTCGCGGGGTCGTCGGCATCGTTCGCGCAAGGCGAACCGCTGACGCTCACGATCGGCACGCAGGACGCCGCATGGCCATTGATCGTCGAAGCGTCGCACGTGCTCGACGGCGCGCCGTACAAAGTCAAATGGGCCGTGCTGACCGGTCCGGCGGCGCAACTGTCCGCGCTGTATTCGAAGGTGCTCGATGTCGGGCTGATGGGCGATACGTCGCTCATCATCGAACAGGGCAACGCACGCACGCCGTGGACCGCGGACACCGCGCCCTTGCAGATCATCGCGGGCTGGCGCAATCCGGATAGCAGCTATCCGCCTATCGTCACGGTCGTGCGCAAGAGCGCCGACGTCAAGGACCTCGCCGATCTCAAGGGCAAAACGTGGGGCTATAACTTCGGCGGCTTCAACTATCTGCAATACGTGCTCTCGTATGTGAAGGCCGGACTCAAGCCGAAGGACTTCGAAGCCGTCAAGTTCGGCGACGGCAACGTGTCCGCGTCCGCGTTCAATGCGGGGCAGGTCGCGGTGTATTCGGGCGGCTACGGCCCGGTCAAGGAAACGGTGGACAAGGGCGATGCGCGCGTCATCATCAGGAGCGACGAACTCGACATACCGGCGTTGTCCGTGTTCACCGCCCGCACCGACGTGCTGCGCGATCCGAAGAAGAGCGAGGCGCTCGGCGACTTCCTCGGCCGCCTGAAGAACTCGTGGACGTGGTGGGCGCAGAACGTGCCGGCCGTCGAGAAGATCTATCTCGAGAAGATGAAGCAAAGCCCGGCGCGCGCGAAATTCTCCGCCGAAAACGGACGTTCCCGGTTCTATCCGCTCGACAAGGAACTGGTGGCGCGCGAGCAGAAGATCGCGGACACGCTCTATAAATCCGGCGACATCAAGAATCAGATCAAGGTGGACGTAGAGTTCAACCCGGTGTTCGACAGGCAGGCCGTCGCATCGCACTGAAGCTTCGCGGAAACGGCGTGCCTTTCGTGCTGAAGGCACGCCGTTTGACTTACACGTCGAGCTTCGTATAAGGATTCGCGTAAGTGAACGGATCGCAAAGTAGATCGTTCAACGCATACTGCCCGACCGCGTGATATTTCCACCGCACGCTGTCGTGCAGCGTGTGCGTGCGCGCATTGCGCCAATGCCGGTCGAGATTGTGTTCGGAGCGCGTCGATTGCGTCCCCGCGAGTTCGAACAGCTTGTTCGATGCATCGAGCGCGAATCGCGTCGTGACGATCTTCGCTTCCGCCGTCGCGACGATGGCAGCGGCGACGGCCTCGCGCGGCGCGTTTGGGTCGCGCGCCCGGTCGATCGACTCGGCGGCGCGTGCGGTCAGCGCCTCGGCCGCATGCAAATCGACCGTCAGTGCGCCGATGTCACGCAGCGTGTACGGGTCGTCCGTCGCATGCGATGCGCCGCTGCCGCGCGCGGGATGCGCGAACGCGTGCAGGAAGCGCTTCGTCTCATCGAGCGCGGCCCGGCCGATACCGAGATCGATCGCCGCATGGAGCACCTGCGACACGGCATTGGCCGTATCGATATTCGGACGGCGCCCGCGCGCGACGATCTGCAGCGCATCGAGTTCGACCTCGTCGAGCCGCACCTGACCGCTCGCCGTCGTGCGCTGACCGAATCCCGACCAGTCGTCGATGACCTCGACGCCGCGCGCATGCCGTGCGACGAAAGCGGTCACGGGAAGACCGTCGTCATCGCGCGCGGCGACAGGAATCCAGTGGGCGAAAAGCGCGCCCGTCGAATACACCTTGCGGCCCGTCAGCACGAAGCCGTTGCCATTGGCGCGGCGGAGCACGCGCGTCTCGTGCTCCGAGGGCAGACGGTCGCCCGGTTCGGCGGTCGCATTGCCAAAGCGTTCTCCGGCGAGCGCGCGTGAAAAGAAGAAGTCCTGCTGACTCGGCGTGCCGTCGTGTCGCAGACGTTCGAGCGTCGCGAAGTGATTCTGCGGAATTTGCCCGAGCGACGAATCCGCCGCCGAGATCGTATCGAACACCTGCGCGATGGTGCGCACGGAGACATCGATGCCGCCGAATGCGCGCGGCACGCCGATGCCCCATAAGCCGCTCGCGCTGAACACTTCGATCTCGTCGAGCGGCAGCCGGCGATCGCGATCGCGCGCGGCGGCGTCGACGGCGAATTCGGCGGCCAGACGCCGCGCGGTGTCGAGGGCTTCGTCGTCCGAGCGGATGAGCGCCGCGCGCGTGAGTTGCTTGTCCTGTGTCATGCGGTTCCTGTCCTCTCGATGTTCATGCGGCATGCGCCGACGATGCATACTGGCTGGCCGGTCGCGGCAGGCCGAGATGGTCGCGCAGCGTCGTGCCTTCGTAGTCGCGGCGAAAAATGCCTTTGCGCTGCAGGATCGGCACGACGTGATCGACGAAGGCGGCGAGGCCCGAAGGAAACACGTCGGCGTTGAGATTGAAGCCGTCCGCGCCGCGTGCCTGGAACCATTGCTCGATATCGTCGGCGATCTGCTCGGGCGTGCCGACGATCATCCGGTGGGCGCCGGGGTTGCGGTCGAGCAGATCGCGCACCGTGAGGTTCCCGCTCTTCGCGAGCGCGACCGTCGAGTCGATGAAACCGCGCGGCAGGTCCGAACGCGCGACCTTGCCGATAAGCTCGTAGGGCAAGGGCGCATCGATCGACAGATCGTCGGGCGCGAGGCCGAGTGCGCCTGCAAGCCGCGCGATTTCGCGATCGGTATCGAGCAGCGCGTCGAGTTCGGCCTTGCGTTCGCGCGCCTCGCGCTCGGTTCCGCCGACGACCGGATACAGCCCCGGCAGCAGCAGGAAATGATCGGGATTGCGGCCATGCGCGCGCACGCGGTCTTTCATCTCCGCGTAGAAAGCCTGCGCCGTCGGCAGCGTCGTCTGCGCGGTAAAGACGGCGTCGGCGAAGCGTGCGGCAAGCGCGCGTCCGCCTTCCGAGGAGCCGGCCTGCACGAGCACGGGCCGCCCTTGCGGGCTGCGCGGCACGGACAGCGGCCCGCGCACGGAGAAGTACTTGCCGCGATGCTCGATCGTATGCACGCGCGCGGGATCGGTATAGCGGCCCGACGGGCGGTCGGCGACGAAGGCATCGTCTTCCCAGCTGTCCCAGAGCTTCGTCACGACCTCGACGAACTCCTGTGCGCGCGCATACCGCTCTTCGGTCGAGAGCGGAATCTCGTGGCTGAAGTTCGCGGCGGCGTGCGTGTCGTAAGTCGTCACCGCATTGAACGCGATGCGTCCGCCGCTCAGATGATCGACCGATGCGAAGCGGCGCGCGAGATTGAACGGATCGTTGAACGTGGTCGATGCCGTCGCGATCAGGCCGACATATTGCGTCGCGCCCGCGAGCGCGGTCAGCAGCACGGTCGGTTCCAGCGCCTGCGACGGGCCTTCGGCGTGATTGCGCAGCGACAGGGTATCGGAGAGAAACACCGCATCGAGCCTGCCGCGCTCGGCCGTCGCCGCGATCGCCTTGAAGAAGCTCAGATCGATGATCGAACGTGGATTGTCTAGCGTGCGCCAGCCCGCCGGATGCCGCCCGGTGCCGGTCACGTTCGTGTTCAGATGGAGTTGCCGTGGCCGCGTGGTGGTCATGTCGTCGTTTGCAGAGAGTTGGATCCGGCGAAGTCGCGACGCAGGCCCGCTTCGACGAGCAAAGGCAGCACCGCTTCACCGAAATAGGCGAGATCGGGTTCGAAGTCGAAAAAGGTCAGTTGCACGCCGTCGCATCCGGCGCGTTTCAGCGCGAGCAGCTTGTCGACGATCTGCTCGGGCGAACCGATCAGATGCAGATTGCCGCCGAGGATGCGCTGCTCGCGCTTGTGCTTCGACCACGCTTTCGCGTCGCTGCGGCTGCCTTGCGCGACGAAGCCGTCGAGCGCCCCTTCATCGGCGTGCGCGACGATGGCGTCGCGATACGCATACGCCTCGCGCTCTGTCGGACGGCATACGATCGTCGGGTTAATGAGCGTGCGTACGCGCCGTTCGACGCGCGCCGCGCCTTCGCGAATTTTTGCGGTGTGCGCGGGCAAGGCGCCGATGGCGTCGTCGAAATCCGCGCCCGCCGGACTCGTGATGAAGACGAGGTCCGAATGGCGCACCGCATAGTCGATGCCGGCATCGGAGCCGGTCGCGTTGACGAGTACCGGACGGCGATAGCGCGGGCGCGGGCTCACGAAGGCATCGTCGAGCTGCCAGCGCGGCGTGCGGATCGTCAGGTTCGCGTCGCTGCGCCAGAGCGTGTCGAGCACGCCGACGAATTCCGCCGCGCGCGCATAGCGCTCGTCGTGCTCGATCATCGGCTGGCCGAACATCGCCCATTCGGTGGAGACGTGACCGGTCACGAGATTGATGCCCCAGCGCCCGTTCGAAATGTGATCGAGCGTCGCGCCGAACTTCGCGAGATGCAGCGGATGCCACGGCCCGTAGAGCGCATGAACCGTCGAGATCAGCAGGATGCGCTCGGTGATCGCGGCGAGCGCGCTCGTCGCGATGAATGCATCGAGCGACTGCTCGCGATACTTCATCTCGCCGCCGTGACCGTTCTTGCCGAGCCATTGCGCGAGCCCGAAGACGAGATCGAAGCCGAGCGCTTCCGCCTGCTTCGTCAGACGCGCGTTGTAGTCGAAGCGCCAGTCGGTGCCGCGCGGCAGCGTCGAAATGGACCAGCCGCCGTTCTGGATCGGCAGGAAGAGGCCGAGGATCAGCGGTTGCTGGAACGCCGCGTGCAGCGGACTGCCTTCGATGTCCGCCGGGCTCGATGCGCCGTCGAACGTGGGGCTCATTCCGCGCGCCCCGCGATGTCGGCGAGCCGTTCGCGGCTGCGGCGCGCGGTGGGCGTTTCGAAGTCGAGCACGTCGATGGACGCGATCGCATCGCGGTCCACCTGTTCGACGAGTTGCAACTCCCAGGCGAGATACGCGTTCATCTGCGCGGCGACCTGATCCGCCTTTGCGTGATACGGGCTGTACCACGCGTCGTCGTCGCCGGTCAGGTTGCCCGCGTCGCCGGCGTCCTGGGGCAGTCCGAGCGCGAGCCAGCGGCGCGTGCCGCCGATGAGCGCGGATACGCCGCCGCGCGTCTGCGCGATTTCCGCCGCGACAAGTCCCGCGAGCACGCCGTCTTCTGACGTGAGCACGATCGGCGTGTCGCGCGGCAAGTCGCTCAGATGCGCGAGAACGGCGCTCGCCGCGACGAAGCGCGCTCCCTTCACATGGGCGCGGCGGAACGCGAGGCTGCTGTCGATATCGATGGTCTGCACGGCGCCCGCTTCGATCTCGCGCAACAACGCATCGGCTTCTATCCAGCGCGTGCGCGCGCCGTGCGGACGCACGCGCACGGCCTGCGCACCGGCTTCGACGTGCTCGTCGACGAGCGATGCGCTCCCCGCATCGTCGAGCACGCGGACATCGAGATAGCCGAGTTGCTTGAGCCACGACGCCGTCATGCGCGCGCGCACCCCGTCGTCGTCGCGCAGCACGACGCGCGCATGCAGCGTGCCGACGTATTCGTCGGTTGCCTGCACGAGCTGTCCGCCGGGCGCGTTTTGCCAGCCTGCCGGATGACCCGCTTCGTATTCGAGCGGATCGCGCACGTCGAAGCGATACAGCGTGCGTTCCCCGCTTTCGCGTTCGAGCGCGGCGAGCGTGTCGCGGTCGATGACCGGCACACGGGCGCGGCGCGCGGCGGCGGCGGCGAGCTCGCGCGCGGTCGCGAGCGCCTCGCCTTCGGGGCGCGGCGCGGTGCGGATCTTGCCGTGTTCGAGTTCGAAGCCTTCGAGCAGCCACGACATGGAGCCGCCCGTGAGCGCGGCGACCGGGTTCGGCACGCCCGCGTTGATGAGCGACTGCGCGCCGAGGATGCTGCGCGTGCGGCCCGCGCAGTTCACGACGATCAGCGTATCCGGCGACGGCACGGCAGCGAGCGCGCGATAGACGAGTTCCGCGCCCGCGCAATCGATGCCGCCGGGAATGCTCATTGTGTTGAATTCGCCGAACGGACGCGAGTCGAGCACGACGAGATCGTCGCCGGCATCCTGGCGGGCCTTCAACGTCGAGGCGTCGATGTTGGGCGTATGCAGCTTGTGCTCGATGACTTCGCCGAATGCCTTGCCCGGCACATTGGTGCCCGAAAAAACTTCGAAGCCCGCCTGCGCCCAGCCTTCGACGCCGCCTTCGAGGATCGCGACGTCGGTATAACCCCAGCGTTCGAGCAAGGCGGCTGCGCGCGGCGTGTACTCGCCGTGGGTATCGACGAGAACGATGGGTGTGCCGCGGCGCGGCACGAGGCGATCGATCAGCAGTCCGAGCCGGCCCACCGGCGCAACCGACGAATAGAACAGACGCTTTCGCGCGGAGACGCCTTCCTCGCGCACGTCGAGCACGGCGAGTTCCGAGCGTTGAGCGATGAGCGTGCGCAACTGCGAGGCGGATACGGAACGGGACATGAGAGAGAAGTCCTTGAAAGTAGGAAGCGGAATCGAGAAATCAGGCGTACGGCGGGCCGCCGCCATCCACATAGAGACGCGTCCCGGTGACGAAGCGGGCATCGTCGGAGAGCAGATACGTGACCGCGGCCGCGACGTCGTCGGGCGTGCCGGGGCCGTCGAGCGCGGTGAGACGCGTGGGTTCGGCATCGACCTGGCCGGTCGTCATCGACGCGAAGCGCGGCGATTCGATCGGACCGGGCGCGACCGCGTTGACGCGCACGCCATGCGGCCCGTACTTGCGTCCGAGACCTTGCACGAGCAGGTCCAGCGCGGCGTTGACGCTCGAACCGGGGAAATGATTATCGATGTTGCGCGAGGACGCGACCACATGCGCGCCTGCGCAAGCGAGTCTTCGCACGACGGCCGCGCCGAGCGCGCCGAATGCGCCTGTGACCCAGAAAACCCGGTCATTGAACTGATCGTGACTGGACATGGACGGATGCACATGGGATGGAAGCTCTCCATGTTGATTCCTCGTGTCGTCAGGACGAACGGATCATTTCGCGAAAGCTCTGCACAATGGGCGTAATGGGCTTGCCAGCGACCGGTCAATTTGCTTAGCTGATTAACTTGGTTGGCGCGACGCGGCCTCTCTCCTAGTGTGTATCGCTCCGAAATGCCGGCCGCGAGAAAGCGCGCGCACCATGAACAGACATCTGCATTTCAACGCGTTCCACATGAACGCGCCCGCGCATTCGTGGGCCGGATTCTGGCGGCATCCGCGCGACCGTTCTCTCGAACACAACACGCTCGGCTACTGGATCGAACTTGCGCAGACTGCCGAACGCGGCCTGTTCGACGGCGTTTTTCTGGCCGATGTCTTCGGCATCTACGACGTCTACGGCGGCGGCGTCGACGCGACGCTGTTCTCCGCCGCGCAATCGCCATCGCACGATCCGCTGCTGACGGTGCCCTCGATGGCGCATGCGACGAAGCACCTGGGCTTCGGCGTGACCGCCAATTTGACGTACGAGCATCCGTATCAGTTCGCGCGGCGTTTCTCGACGCTGGATCATCTGACGGGCGGGCGCGCTGGCTGGAACGTCGTCACCGGATATCTGGAGAGCGCGGCGCGGGGCATGGGACTGGAGAAGGCGCGCGAGCACGACGAGCGCTATGCGGCGGGGGAGGACTTCCTCGAAGCCGTCTACAAGTTATGGGAAGGAAGCTGGACGGAGGGCGCGGTCGTGCATGACAGGCGCGCGGGCAAGCCTTACACGGACCCGTCGAAGATCCGCCGCGTGTTGCACGAAGGGCCGTACTTTCGCGTCGATGGCTTCAATCTCGTCGAGCCGTCGCCGCAACGCACGCCGGTGTTGTATCAAGCCGGCGCATCGGGACGCGGCAAGGCGTTCGCCGGCAAGCATGCCGAATGCGTGTTCCTCGAAGGCCAGACGCCTGCCATCGTCGCGGCGGCGGCGCGTGACATCCGCAAGCATGCGGTCGATGCCGGCCGCGCGCCTGACGACGTGCTGCTTTATCTCGGCGCGACCGTCGTGGTGGCGCGCACGTCCAGGGAAGCTCGGGCACTCCACGCCGAATACGCGGAATATGTCGACACGCTCGGCCAGCTCGTGCTCGTGTCGGGATGGACCGGCATCGACTTCGCGGCGATGGATCTCGACGAACCGATCCGCTATGTCAAAAGCAATGCGCTGCAATCGACCGTCGAAAACCTGACGAAGCGCGCCGGGCGGCCGATCACGCCGCGCGACATGACGCGCTTCGATCAGATCGGCGGGCGCGGGCCGTTCATTGTCGGCGATCCCGCAGAAGTGGCGGATCAACTCGTCGCGTGGGCCGATGAAACCGGCGTCGATGGCTTCAATCTGCGTCGCACGGTCATGCCGGAGAGCCTGCATGCGTTCGTCGATCTGGTCGTGCCGGAGTTGCAGAACCGTGGCCGATACCGCACGGCGTATGCGGACGGCACCCTGCGCGAGAAGCTGTTCGCGGGACGCGGGCCGCATCTGCGTGACACGCATCCCGGCGCGCGTTATCGCGCGGGCTGAGAAGCGCCGCCCGCGATGCGGTGCCGATTTCATAGACAGCATGGGCCGAGTACCGAACTCCGCACTGCGTTATCGGGAGGAGCGCAGGACTTGATCTACCAACTTCGCCAGATCCGCCATGACGGGTCGGCAGACGCCTGCCTGTCAACGCAATTCGCCTGTCGGGCGATGGTGTTCTATTCGCGATCCGCGCGCGAAGCGACATCGCCAAGCAGGGAAAAAAGTCTCCGCACGTCCAAGGGCTTGACAAAGTGATGATCGAACCCGGCGGCGATCGCCTTCTCTTTGTCCTGTTGCAAGCCGTATCCAGTTACTGCGATGAGAACTTTGCGCGCGGTCTCCGGGCGGCACCTGAGTTTGGACGCCAACTGATATCCGTCCATGTCGGGCAAGCCGATGTCGAGAAGGCATACGTCGGGATTCCACTGTTCGACTTCCTTCAGGGCTCCATTGCCGTTTGCCGCGACACGTACTTCATTTCCCAAGGTTTGCATCAGCATGGCAAGCGTCTCCGACGCGTCCGGGTTATCGTCAACGATCAACACCCGCAATTGGGATAACACAGGCAGCTCAAGAGAATTGTCCGTCTTGTCATTTCGTTGGACATTCGAGGTTTCAGCCTGCTTCAGGCATACAACAAACGTGCTGCCTTCGCCGGGACCTGCGCTGTACGCGGTGACGGTACCTCCATGGAGTTGGACCAGACTCTTGACGAGTGCGAGTCCTATCCCCAGTCCACCTTGAGAGCGATCGGAACTGCGTTCGCCTTGCGCGAACAAGTCGAAGGCGCGCGCGGCAATTTCCGGCGTCATCCCGATGCCGTTGTCAGCTACGACGGCTTTGACACAGTCGTCGTTCAAGCTCACGGTGAAGTCGATAACGCCTGCTTCCGGCGTGTACTTGGCTGCATTATTGAGCAGATTGACGAAGACTTGCGTCAGCCGCTTCTCGTCTGCCCGTACCAGCGCCGCCGTCGACGACGTACGCAGCGAAAGACGATGCCTTTTCCTCTCGATGATCGGTCTGACCTGCTCGATTGCGTCAGCCGCAACCCGATTTGCGTCGAGCACCTCGACGTTGAGGTTGATCAGTCCCTGCGTTACCCGTGACACATCGAGAAGGTCATCGATGAGTCCCGTCATGTGTTTTACTTGTCGCGAGATGATTTCGCACGACTTGCTGACCCGTCGCGCATCGTTAGGTGCGACCCTCATCAGTTCTGCCGCGCTTGCGATAGGCGAGAGCGGATTGCGGAGTTCATGTGACAACATGGCGAGGAATTCGTCCTTCCGTCTATCGGCGAGACGCAACTCCTCTTCGGCGTTGACGCGATCGGTGATGTCCAACTGTGCGACAACGGCGCCGACGATGGCGCCATGATCGTCCCTGATGGGGGCCCCCGTGCTCAGTAATGTCCGTCGATTGGGCGGGTCATCGAAGCTTTCGATGGAGACGATATCCCTGGCGGCGGCTTCACCGTTTAAAACGCGCGCCGTAGTCCACTCATGGGCGGTGAGTGGATGGCCGTGTCTGTCTGAATGATCGGCCCAGCGTCCTTTCCACATCTCGAAGTCTTCGATGTTTTGTGGGCGCGGATGATTCTCGCCCCAAAACTGAGCAAACGATCGATTCACTCGTTCGATCGCACCGCCTTTGTCGCTGACGACAATGCCGATCGGCGCGGCTTCCAATACTGCGTCCAGGCGGCGGGTAGCGTCCAGTGCTTCGCGCGCGGCGCTTCTTGCGTTCCGCTCGCTGGCGACCAGACGTTGCTCATCTTCTCGCTGCTCGGTAATGTCAGAAAAGAGGACTCCCACCTGATGAGGCGTTGCAGCGTCAGGGCGGAATGCATAGATGTCGAACCAGCGTCCTAGCTGCGACGCCTCCCTCTGTGCGTGAATCGGGAGGCCATTCCTGGCGACGGCGCCATAGATATCGAAGAAGTGGCGGTCGTGGCCGGGAATCACTTTGGAAACGTTCTTTCCCACGACGTCCACCAACCCCGTGTGCGCCTGGAATGCGGGATTCACCATGACGAACTTGTAGTCCATTGGCTCCGCGCCCTCATCGAACGATAGCTCGATGACGCAGAACGCCTGATTGATCGCATCAAAGAGGCTTCGGAATCTCTGTTCGCTTGCGGCGAGCGCTTGCCGGGTCAAATGCGCATTCGTGACATCGGTCGTGGTATGAGAGACGCAGAGCAGCGTGCCCTCTGAATTGAAAATCGGCGTGTTGACAGCACTCCAAAAGCGTTCTTCGTAACGTGTCTTCCCGTCGTCGGTGGTCACCCAGAGCGGGAATCGCTGTAGCGGCAATGTCTGAGGTTCACCCGTCTCGATTGCACGAGCAATCGATTGGCGCAGCGCTTCGACTCCTGTGTCTTCCGGATCAGCTTCATTGTGCGGGAACACATCGAAAAGGCTCCGTCCGACCATCTCTTCTCTACGAAGCGTCGAGGCCTTGAGGAACGCATCGTTGACCGCAAGGATGATTGCGTCCCGTGTGGGGGAGAGCAAGTAGCTCCCGATGGGCGCCGTGTTGAAAATTTCTGCGAAGATCTCAGGGGAGGCCATGGGGACGGAGGCGCGGCAGGAGACGCCTTGAATTCTCCGGAGGATGGAGAAGGCAGTTGCGCAACATCCGTGCCGCCGCTTCAGGGTAAGCGATCAGACGACGGCGCTGGCGTGCGCTCACGCCGGCACACAGCGCGGTGCGGGGTGCCGCGAAAATATTACCGACACGCGGCCGCTGAAGCGCGCCGACGCATGGAGTCCGACTCAAGCGGCCGGGTGCGGATGCCGATAAGAAAAGAACCCTCGAATTCATTAGAACATGCCGTACAGATGTCGATCTTCACCCAGCCGCCAAGTCTTTGTTCCGCTGATGCACCGCTGCACTTTGTCGCCGGACTGTTCATGGCCGCGTTCGTCGGCGCGTGCGTGACGCCCGCGTGCGCGGCTACCGCTCCGTCGCTCGCGCGCGCATCGCTCCAACTGGAGAACGAAGACCTGGCTTCGATGCCGCTCGAGTCGCTGATGAGCATGACCGTGAGTGGTGCGACGCGGGTCGCACAGTCCGCGGCGAGCGCGCCTGCCGCCGTCATCGTACTGACCGCCCGTGACATACGCGACTACGGCTGGCGCACGCTGGCCGATGCGCTTGCAACGCTGCCCGGACTGTATATCACCTCCGATCGCATGTACTCGTATCTCGGCGCACGCGGTTTCCAGCGCCCGGGTGATTACAACAGCCGCTTCCTGCTGCTCGTCGACGGAATGCGTTTGAACGACGGAGTCTATGATCAGGCGCCCGTCGGCTCGGACTTTCCGATCGACATGGATCTCGTCGAGCGTATCGAATACATACCCGGCCCCGGCTCGGCCGTGTATGGTTCCAATGCGTTGCTTGGCACCATCAACGTAATCACAAAGAAGGGCAGCGAGATCGGTGGCGTTCAACTCGCCGGCGCTGTCGGCAGCTTCGGTGAGAAACAAGCTCGAGCGACGTATGGTTGGCATGGCGCGCACGGCGCGGACCTCGTGCTGTCCGCGACGGCCTACGAGCGCCACGGCCAAGACCTCTTTTTTCCCGAGTTCGATACGCCGGACAACAACAACGGCGTAGCAAACGGACTCGATGGCGAGCGCAACCAGAAGTTGTTCGCGAAGTTCGGCATCGGCGGCTTGCGCATCAGCGCGGGCTACGGCAACCGCACGAAGGACGTTCCGGGCGCGCCTTACGACGCTGTCTTCAACGCACCCTTCAGCGTAACGGACACGCATTCCTTCGTGGATGCCACGTACACGCATCATTTGCGCAACGACATTGCGATCGACTATGAGCTTTATTCGGGGCGTTACGACTACACGAGCCGTCAGCTCGTCTCCCCCGCGCCGGGCATCAGCAACGTCGATGGCGATCATGCCGTGTGGTACGGCGGCGATGTGCATGCGACCATGCGCACGGTGCCGCGCAATCGCATCGTAGCCGGCGTCGATTACACGATAAACACGGCACGCGACCAGTGGAACTACAACGTTGGGCCGTATGAGCGCCTGCTCGACGACCATCGCGTCAGTCAGCGCGTCGGCGTGTATGTCGATGACGAAATCAAACTTGCCGAGCCGCTGACGCTCGACATCGGCGGCCGCTTCGATAGCGAGACGCGCATCGGCGGCAATTTCAGTCCCCGTATCGCGTTGATCTGGCGGCCGACCGCAAGCGATACGTTCAAGCTCGTCTACGGCACCGCATATCGCGCGCCGAATGCCTACGAGATGTATTACGCAATTCCCGGCGAAGGCGGGCAGCTTGCGAATCCCTGGTTGAAGTCGGAACGTATCGGCACGCAGGAGTTCGTCTACGAGCGTGCATTGGGCGGCACGGGACGCGTGACCCTCTCGTTGTTCCGTTACTCGCTTCGGGACCTCATCACCGAGTCCATCGACCCGGATTCGGGTCTCTATGTGTTTCGCAACGTCGATCGCGCGCAGGCACGCGGCGCGGAACTCTCATGGCAGCAGCAGTTTGCCTCGGGCGTGCGCGCGCGGGCCAGTTACGCCTATCAGTTCTCGCGCGATTCCGTGTCGGGCGGCGCGCTTCAAAACTCGCCGCGCCACATGGCCAAGGTCAACGTGAGCGTCCCGCTGTTTGCCATGTCGGCGCGCGCAGGTTCGGAAGCGCAGTGTCTGTCGTCCCGGCTCGCACAAGCGGGTTCGGCGGGGGGCTACTGCGTCGTCAACGTGTCGCTCCACAGCCGGAAACTTATTGCGCCGGCAGATGTGTCGCTGTCGGTTTATAACGTCTTCGACCGCCGATATGCGGATCCGGCCGGCCCCGGCTTCGCTCAGAACGTCATCGTGCAGCAGAGCCGCACGCTGCTGGCGAAAATGGTCTACGGGTTCTGAAGATGTGGATCCGTCGAGGCATAGCGCTCTGTTTGTGCACGGCCGGTTCGCTCGCGGCATGGTGTGCGCACGCGCAGGTAGATCTGCCAAAGCTCGAGAGCGCCTACATCTTCAACTTCACGCAATTCACGCAATGGCCCGCTGAGCGCGCTCGCGGCGCCGAATTGCGCGTCTGTGCGAGCGAGCGTAGTTCGCTGCGCGACGCGCTGGCTGGACTCAATGGGCGACTGGTGGGTGCGCGCGTGTGGCGTTTTATGACCGTGGGCAGCAAGGGGGCCGGCGAATGCGACGTGCTTGCCCTGGACGACGGCGACAGCACGAGCGCGGAGATGCGCGAGGCATTGCGGTCGGACGATGCAGTGCTCGTCATCGCTGGCGCCGGCGCGACCGCGCCCGGTGAGGCGGTCATCAAGCTGATCGCGGAGGACGAACATTTGCGCTTCGACATCAGCAACACCGAGGCCTTACGCCGAAAGCTGGTTCTTAGCTCGAAACTGCTGCGGCTTGCAAGGAGACTCAAATGACCATGCGGAGCAGCAGTCGGAGCGCCGAGCGTCTGACGGTGCACGCGAATCTCGTGAGCGTCGGCATTGCGCTGGTGGTCGCGAGCATCGTGCTTCTCGTGTACCAGGCGGTGGCATTCCGCAGCGCTCTCTATGACGATGCGTCGCTGCAAGCGTCCGTCATCGCAGAGAACGTCAGCGCATCGTTGATGTTCGATGACGAAGCGTCGATGACAGACGTCTTGCGATCGCTGCGCCGCGTTCCCTACGTCGAGAGTGTCAGCGTATATCGCGACGACAACCGGATCTTCACTCGCTACGCGCGCGCAGGAATTAGCGCGGAGCACATCGACGAGGGTACGCTCGCGTCGACGGAGCATCGCACGACACTCTCGCTCGGTGACGTTTACGTGCGCGCGACGATCGAGCATAAAGGCCACAAGCTGGGACATGTGGTGCTCGTAGCAACGAGCGACCTGGTGCGTCGACAACTCCTGCAATATGCGTGCTTTCTCGGCGTCGCGTGTCTGGGTGCGCTCTGGGTTTCGACACTCGTCATGCGCCGGATGCGGCGACGAGTGACGGAAGCGGAACGCGAGTTGGAGCACCTGGCGCGCACGGACCCGCTCACGAGCCTGTCGAACCGGCGTACGTTCTATGAAACGCTGGAGGCGCGGCTCGGGGCGGCAAAGGACCCGCATCGCCATCTTGGTCTCGTGCTGATCGATCTCGATGACTTCAAGACGGTGAACGACACGCTCGGTCACGGGGCCGGCGACGAACTGCTGCAGCATGTGGCGCGCGTGCTGACGAGTGCCGTGCGCGGTCGTGGGATCGTGAGCCGGATGGGCGGCGACGAATTCGCCGTAACGGTAGAGTGCTCCTGGAAACGGAGCGCGGTTCAGGAAGTCGCGAATGAAGTCGGACACGCACTCTGCCAGCCCGCGATAATCGACGGCGACGAGATCAGCGTGACGGCGAGCATCGGCTATGCGAGCTTTCCGGAGGCCGGGCACGACAGCGGAAGCCTTGTCGCCAGCGCGGACATCGCGTTATACGAAGCGAAAACGCGCGGCAAGAACATGGTCGTGGGATTCTCTCGTGAACTGATGAATGCAGCGCATCGCCGTGCGTATCTCGAAGCGGAATTGCGCAAGGCCGTCGACGGCGGTGCGCTCGATCTCGTCTATCAACCGCAGTTCGACTGCCGCAACGGTTCGCTCGTCGGTGCAGAAGCGCTGACGCGGTGGACGCATAGGGACGAAGGCGTCGTATCGCCGGCAGAGTTCATTCCGATCGCAGAGAACAGCGATCTGATCGTGCGGCTCGGGCGTTCGGTGCTGCAGCGCGCGTGCGTTGCAGCGGCGACGTGGTGCGCCGACCATCAGAACGTGAGCGTTCGCGTTGCGGTGAACGTGTCGGCGCGGCAGTTGCGGCATCCGGCCTTTGTCGACGACGTCCTCGCGGCGCTCGCGGCGAGCGGCCTCGCACCCGGGCTGCTCGAGCTCGAGCTTACCGAGAGCCACCTCATTGCCAACCGCGAGACGGCGCTCGACGTGATGAATCGTCTGCGCACTGCGGGTGTGCTGTTATCCATCGATGACTTCGGCACAGGGTATTCGTCGCTGTCGTATCTGCATGCCTTCCCTGTCAATACGATCAAGATCGACCGTTCATTCATCGAAAGGCTTCCAGAACATGGACAGCCCATCGTGACGGCGATCCTGTCGATGGCTCATAGCTTCGGGCTTGACGCGGTTGCCGAGGGGGTGGAAGACGCGAAACAGCTCGCGTGGCTGATGGAAGCGGGATGCGACGTCGTCCAGGGTTATTTCACCGGCACGCCCATGTCGATCGACAGATTTCGTGCCCTTCTACGAGAGCATGCATTGGCGCAACAGACAGGTACGTCCGGGATTATCGCCAATGATGAACACCCGCAATCGGCATAACACGGGCAGCTCAGGAGAATTGTCCGTCTTGTCGTTTCGTTGAGAGACCGGAAGAGGGTGCAAGCGGATCAATCACGTCGCAGTCGGCTCTCCGGACATACTGAAGACCATCGTGGGCGGGCCTAACGGAGCGACTTCTTCGCGGGTTGAAATTCCAAGAAGATCCAGTAACGCGATCAAGCGACAGCGATCGCGGGCGGACAGTCCCGGAAACACCAGAAGCTTTTCCGTCTGAGCAGCCCAGTATTCACGGCGGATCAATGTGGGTCGGCATATCAGGGTGTTGACGGACCGTTCAAGTTGCCGAATTTCATTTTCGAGGATCACCCCAGCCTCCTGCCATGTGCATGAACTGAAACCGCGTCCCCGAACGTACTACCGAGGTAGCGTTTGCATCGGAAAGCGGTACTTTTCTCATCGAATCAGTCATCTTTTTGCCAAGTCCGGCGCATCGATTCGGACCGGCTTCTGCAATCCCGATTCGGGATATGCGACGCATCAAAGCGCCATGTACGGCTGCTCGAAACGCCTGGTCACGCAAACGTTGGCGCTCTTGCGTGCCGTTATGACCTGTTGCTTGCAGCGGATAACGGCAATTTGACGAGACGAGTTAATACGGGAAAACCAGTATTTCGCGGCATAGGCGATTCCTGCTCGCCGAGCCGAGGCCCGACGGTCGGGAAGTGATGGAAACGGCGCGTGGACCGCTGCGGCGCTAAGCCCGTGGTGAGCGCGCTTGCACGAGTCTGCGAAATTCTTCCGGTCGCATCGGCAGTTCTTGAGTGGAATCGGTGATACCGCAAAGGGGGCTGAGGGGCACTTGTGCGCCAGACGTCCTTGCCCACTCGGAGAATGTTGTCGAGACCGCAGACGCCTCGACAGTGGGATGTCGCCGAGGTTGTTGTCGCCGGTTCGTAAGCGCTGGACCGATGGTTGCCTTGGCGAAAGATCGAGAGGTTGTGCTAGACGGTCTTAGCCGGCCAACTCGAGCCGTTAATAGTCGGTGGAGGATCCGAGGGAATCGAATATCTTTCGAAGTGAGCGATTCCCTTGTTCGCCGGGTTTTTCGATGACCGCGTCATCGAAAGCCCCGACGCGGCGAATTTCAGCTGGCGACCGCCCTGCCGCTTATTACTTCGGGTGGCTCGCAATGAAATTCTTGACTGCCATGTACGAGGCCTTCTTCGTCTTGCCATCGCTTTGCAGCATGCCGTAGTTGCCTTCCTGGGAGTCGTACAACTCGAAACCTTGAATCGACTGGATGTTGTACTTCGACGCCTGGGTGTAGTACTGCTGCATCATCAGGTTACCGGTCAGGTAAGAAGCGATAGTGTCATTCGCGCCATATTCCGGACGCACGCCGAACTCGTTGATCCAGACGGGCCTGCCAAAGGAACTGATGATACCGAGAATGTCGTGACACCCCGTGCCCCCGCACGCATTCGTCATGTCGCCCTGGTCGGAGTACCAGTGCCATGCGGTGATGTCCCAGCTGACGGTCGGGTGACCGTGTGTTCCGTCGGGCTGTGAGCCGTCGAGAAGCATCTGAAAAAACGCAATGTGCTTCCATGTGCCATCGACGATAATCTTCGCGGAACTGTCGACCGACTTCACACCCGCGATCATGCCACGGATCACGCCGCGCGCGATCGTGAACGGCCGGTTGCTGTATTGCCACCAGATGTTGCCGTCGTAGTTTCCAGCCAGCGCGGCAGAATCCAATTCGTTGGCGACTTCGTAGTACGTGTACTTATAGGTCTGTGCCGTTTGCTGACCCATTACGAAGCCCGCATTGTAAGCCGCTTCCTCGCTGTCAAAACCCAGCCCGAGCAGCATCACCGGATACACCTGAACCCCTCCTGCCGCAAACTGTTTGGCAACGGTAGCGAGCACTTTGGCGGATGCCAAGTTGTACACGTCGTTGCGGAAAATCTTCACGCCAAGGTCTTGGAGCTGCGAGAGCTGCGTCGCGTAAGGCGTGTTGTCATAGGCGCCGCCGTTGGTAATGTGACCGTTCATGCCGTAAAAGATTGAAGCCGTGGTGGCCGCCTTTGCGGTCGCCTCCGGCATATCGGTGGCTTTCGCCGTGGCGGCCTCGACGGCGCCTTCGCCGCCGCCGCCGCATGCCGCGAGCATCAGACTGGTGGCGACGGCAACGACGGCCGCCGAGATATTGACGAGGCGGAAACGGTCACGCAAGCAATGGCCAGGTTTTCTGTGGTTTGTCATGGTAGTTAGCAATACGAATTGATGTGTTCCGAAGCCGTGGGCGTGCGGACTGATGACGCCTATTTCTCTAAGTCGGTAGTCAGACCGCGATGGAATGCAGGCTTCGGACTGAAACGCCCGGTTGCTGCAGTTCGTTCGTTACGCTGTATGGACCGGAGCGTTAGGGGATTAATGAGGACGACTTGCACGGCAAGGGAGCCGGGTTCGCAAATCGGCCGCAATGTCGCTCCGCGATGTTGCTACCCCGTCGACCTTTGAGGACGCATAAGGGCTAGCCAAAATTACCGAATGGATGAGCCTTATAAACAGTTTTACGGCAAGCTTTGTGCGTTCTTTAGGTTATTCGGAACGGGATACCGAAACGCAGTCGCTTTGAATTGCGTAATAGGTAATAATTGCGTATGCGCCGGGAAATCTTTTGCACAATCCGCGGATCGACGCCAGCCCGGCAATGACACAGCCGACGGTCGCGGAAGCAGCGCGGGAAGTGGTGCACTACACGTCAGATCTGAATGTGACTAGTCGGCCGGGCCTGGCCTGGCCTGCAAATAAGGCGGCGCCACCGTCGAGTATCAAGTAAGCGATCCTAATAAATAAAGTGGCGCCGGCTTTCGTGGCTTCCTGGGTCCGGCGCGATAGAGGTTTCGCCGCTGTATTCTTGACGTCGACCGATGCTTCTTGAATTGGACGCATTGCGAATCTACTCTTCTTAACTGAAGGTGAGCCGCGCGCCATACGCGGCGCTGTCATTCGAAGGAGATACGCATGCGTCGCTTGCTCGACATTGTGGTCTCTCTTCTTTTGAGCGTCACGCCGCTTTATTCAGGTGCCGGTGGCGACAAGGATGGGGCCTAAAGGCGCGCGGCTGTTCTTCATCCGTTCCGATCGCTACGATGCGGCCTCGCAATGTGTTAGTGGCTCCGCGCGCGACGATGCAATTAGCGCACAGTGCGCCGTTGTTCCACCGTTCTTGGCGATCGGTGGCCGCACACGACCGGGAGGACCGCTTTGCGCGGTCATCCGTCATCGATAGATTCGTCGTTGGATAGTGTCCTTCGTCCGGTTTGACGCTTAAGGCTGTTTCGAGGGCGTCAGAAGCGATGCTTCAAGCCGACGGCCGCTTCGAGCTGATTCGCCGTGGAAGCCGGGGCGGTCACGCCGTTAATCCATGCCACGCCCAAGGGCGAAGTGCCGCTCGGGCTCGACCGTTGCCACGCGCCCTGAATGTAGACATCGGTGCGCCGAGAGAAGCGGTAATCGGCCATCGCGCTTACCTGATTCCAATGTGGAATGCCGCCGCCGCCATTTCCGCCTGCGCGCGAATAGGTGTACGCGCCCGAAAGTTCGACCGCCGGCGTCAGCGCATACCGAATGTTTCCTTCGAAGTTCTGGAAAGTTCCGCTCAGCCCAGTCTGAAAGAATTGCGAGAGCTTGGTGTGCGAGTACACGAAGCCGGCCACAGCCGGACCGAAGGTGTAGTTCACACCGGCGCCGAAGGTCTTCTGACTGCTGGCCAGCACGCCCAAAGGCACACCCGTCGGCGTCAGCGCGCCTTGCAGGGACGCGCCGGTTGTATCGGTGACTGCGCCGTTCGTATTCAACTGTGCCGGCGTGCGCGCAGAACTGCTGAGCGCGAGATAACCCGCACCGAAGTTCCACGCGCCCGCGACGTATGAGATGCCGAAGCTATACGCACGATTGTTCGCGAATCCGCCCGCCTGATTGGAGAAGCCGTACAGCCCACCGAACCGAAAGCCTGCGATGTTCGGGCTCAGGTACTTCACCGCGTTGTTGATCTGAAACGAGTCGTTCAGATTGTCGTTGTCTAGCGGATGCGCAAAGTGCGTGCCCCCGAACTCCGTACCCGTCAATGAAAGCGGCGCGACAAAATCGACCATGCTGTCGGTCTGACGGCCCAGCGTGAGCGCGCCGTAATCGCGGCTCGACAAGCCGACATACGCCAGGCGATTGAAGAGGCGCATGTTTGCCGAGTACTGCCCGGTATTCAAATTGAAGCCGCTTTCCAGTGTGAAGATTGCCTTCACGCCCCCGCCGAGGTCCTCGGCCCCGCGCAAACCCCAGCGGCTGTACTGGACTGCGCCGCTCGTCATTTCCCAGTTGCTGTGCCCGCCGCCCGTCCCGCTGATCTGGCTGTTCGTATAGGTCAAACCCGCATCGATTAGCCCGTAGAGCGTGACGCTGCCTTGCGCATGCGCTGCCCCGCCGAGTGTGAGGATCGTCGTCGCACCTATCTTAAGCATCTTGTTCATGTGCCTGCTCCAGCAGCCAAGACCGGGAGATACATTCTCTGGGAACGCTTTCTACATGGAGCTAGATGTCTTACGGGTGCTTAGCCTTGCGAGTCATCGATACGAAAAGGCGCGATGTGCTTTACCTGACTTTATGCGATCGCGGTCAGATCTGCCAACTCAAAAGCTACGCAGACACAGATGTCGGGACATCCGTGCTGGAACAACAGGCACGCAGCTAACTAACGCCCGTGACCAACGGACTGACTACTGCGCAGATGGGCAATCCGACGAGCTTCGTACGATCGGGACCGTCATTCCGTAACGTCACGACATGGTGGGCGTCGGCCTGCGTCGTCGTGGTCCGACTTCACTTCGATGTACTTTCCGAAGACGGGTGTTCGGCCTGCTCAGCCGGAATCACACGACCGCTTACCGAGGTCGCGTCGGCTCTGTGCTGCGTTCGACTCTCGTCGCGTGGAGCGGTTGCGAGAACCCCTCCAACAGCGATCGCGCCGATGATGGCGATGCTCGACGCGAGCAACATCTGCCGGCTGACGCTTTGTGACGAGGACGTCAGAGATTCTCCTGTCGCTTCATCCGGAGGCGGATTCGGCGGCAAATGTGTCTGGCAGCGTTTGCATAGAGAGGCCATAGCGCTTACTTCGGCGCCGCATGTATCGCATATTTTGTAGCGCATTCAGTTATCTTCTCGAGTTTCTACTTCGCGCGCAGCGGTGGCGTCCGGAGCTAAAGAGGCGAAAGCGATCTCGCCATATCGGCAGTGGAAGCGCAAGACTTGAGACGCCCGATGCCTGAGGGTGTGATTTGCCCGAATGAGGAAGTACAAGCGACGGCAAAACCAAGGCGATGCGCTAGCCCGTTGCTTTGCGCGGCACACTCGTCAAAAGACGCCGAAAGCACCGTAAAGTAAACCGAATGCTATCCGTAAACAGTATGAAAGCAGTGGATTTCTCATCCTGGGAAACCCGCTCGCATCTGTCTACGGAGAATCACAACCATGAAGGTCGTCACCAAACTGGGTCTGGGCTTCGGCATCGTGCTGTCAACGTTGTTCGCCGTGCTCGTCTTCGGTCTCGTGAGCATGTCGCAAATCCAGGCGCGCTTCGATGAAGTCGTCGAAGTCAACAATGCGGAGGCGAAGCTCGCGCACGTGCTGAGCCTGTCGGTGAGCGACCGGATGATTGCACTGCGCAACATCGCGCTCCTGACCGATGCGGCCGCGGTCGAGACGGAGAAAGCGCGCATCCGTACGCAGGCGCAAGGCTACGCGCAGGCTTACGACGCACTCGGCACGCGCTTCAAGGAAAGCGATCAGACCTCCGCAAGCGAACGCGCGGTATTCGAGAAGCTTCGCGCGAACGAAGCCGCCGCCGCGCCGATCGTCGAAAAGGCGATCTCGCTTGCCGAAGCGCGCGAGCAACAGGCGGCAATTCGCGTGCTGATCGACGAGTTGCGGCCTGTGCAACGGGACTGGATGAGTACCACGAAGGACATGATCGCGCTGCAGGATGAACAGAACGATATCGCCAACCGCGACGCCGACGCCGCCTACGCCCGCGCCAAAGCGATCATGCTCGCGCTCGGCGTAGCAGCCTTGCTTGCCGGCATCGTAGCCGCGCTTGTCATCACGCGCGGTCTTACACGCGCGCTCGGCGGCGATCCGGGCGAAGCGATGGCGCTTGCGGCACGCATCGCTCAAGGCAATCTACGCGATGCGATCCCGCTCGAAGGCCGCAGCCCCGACAGCCTGATGGTCTCGCTCGAGACGATGCGCGCGCGTCTGAACACGATCGTGGTTGGCATTCAATCATCGAGCATGGCGATTGCCGAAGCGGCCAGCGAAATCGCGCAGGGCACTGTCGATCTGTCGAAACGCACGGAGTCTCAGGCGGCATCGCTCGAAGAAACGGCGGCGAGCATGGAAGAACTCGCGAGCACGGTCGCGAAGAATGCCGACAACGCCGCCGAGGGCACGCACGCCGCGACGAAAGCATGCGGCGACGCGACTCAGGGCGGCGACACGGTCAACGACGTGGTCGCGACCATGCGCAGCATCGCGCAGGCTTCGTCGCAGATGGCCGACATCATCGGCGTGATCGAAGGCATCGCGTTTCAGACCAACATCCTCGCGCTCAATGCGGCCGTCGAGGCCGCGCGGGCAGGCGATCAGGGCCGCGGGTTCGCGGTCGTCGCCGGCGAAGTGCGCGCACTGGCGCAACGCAGCGCCGTGGCCGCCAAGGAGATCAAGACGCTCATCGATGCTTCGAACGCGCGCGTGTCGAACGGCTCGGCGCTCGTCGAGCATGCCGGCGGCACGATCGAAGGCCTGGTCGCGTCAGTGAATCGCGTGACGGCCATCATGAGCGAAGTGGCGGCGGCATCCGGCGAGCAGCGCATGGGCATCGATCAGGTGAATGTGGCCGTCGCGCAGATGGACGAGGTCACGCAGCAGAACGCGGCACTCGTCGAAGAGGCGTCCGCCGCCGCTCAATCGCTCGCCGAGCAGGCCGAAGCGTTGCGTCGGGCGGTCGCGGTGTTTCAAGTGGCGTGAGCCGCGCGGTCCTGGATCGCCGCGCAGCGCCTGCACGATGAAGTTCGACGCGACGCGTCCGTCCTGAGGGTCCATGCGCGGACCGTAGGTGTTGAAGATGCGCGCGACGCGCACATCGGTGCCGTACATGCGGCGATAGGCGAAGCACAGCGTCTCCGCGGCGCGCTTGCCTTCCACTGGTTGCGCAGCCCTAAGTTTTTGCGGAAGGAATTACGCGCCAAACGTTTGCTTGTTCGGGGCTGACTTTGCCGGCGTCGCTGTCGAACGCCGTAGGTGGGGACGTCGTGTTCGAGGGAACGGCGAACTTATTCGGCCACTGCCGAGCCGCTGCGTCCGGCGAAGAGGCCTTCTTTCAGTGCTTCGGAAGAGACGTCGATGAGGCGCCCGTTCGCAACCTGAACGAGACGATCGGCGCATTCGAAATAGGCATCGTCGTGAGAAATGACGATGACCGTCTTGCCCTTGCGCTTGAGCTCGGGAATCAACTGCGTGTAGAACACGCGCCTGAATACGGGATCCTGGTCGGCGGCCCATTCGTCGAAGAGATAGATCGGGCGGTCTTCCAGATACGACGCTATGAGCGCCATGCGCTTGCGTTGTCCGGAAGAGAGATTGACCGTGCTGAACCGGTTGCCCTTCATGTTGACCTTGTGGTCGAGTTCGAGCTTGTGAAGATACTGTGCCGCCTGCTTCGCGATTTGCGACTGGTCTTCACACAGCACTTCATCGAACAGATGAAAGTCGGCGAACACGGCCGAGAAGCGCTCGCGATAATGCGCAAGGTTGTCTCTCTCGACTTTTACACCGTTCAGTTCTACGTGCCCTTGCTCGGGCTCGTACAGACCGAGCAGCAGCATCGCGAGCGTGGTCTTGCCGCTGCCGTTTCCGCCGATCAGATAAACGACTTCGCCCTGACGAATCGACAGATCGATCGGTCCGAGTGTGAACGGATGATCTTCCGTCAGCCCCGGATAGCGATGCGATACGGCGGAAAACCGGATCAGCGGCACGCCTTCGACTGCGGCCCCGAAGGGATCGTCTGCGGACCCATGACCGTCATCGTCCGCTTGCTGCGTGAGCTCGGCATCGAGAATGCGGATGCGCTGAAGCGCAATCGACGCCTGACGAAGAATCGGCAAGATCGTCATGACTTCGCTGACCGGATGGATCAGGAAAAGAAGCAGGAGGGTGAGCGTCACGAGCACGCCGTGGGATTGTGGAAACCAGTGCGGCACGACGAGCAGGATCAGGCCGATCGCCACATAGAAGAGCATGCCACCGGCGTTGGCGACGAGCGAATAGATGAGCATCGCGCGGGTGAACGATCGGCGGAATGCGTGTGCGGTCGAATGGACGACGTGTTCGGTGAAGTATCGGGCTCGCGCGTCGTTGAGTTGCAATTCCCGCGTCCCTTCCAGCAAGGAACGAAAGTGCCGGAAGATGACATCGAGCTGATCTCGCACCGCTTGCATTTCGCGCAAGGGCCAGCGTTCGATACTGTGATAGATCGCCCCCCCGACGACGAGAAAGACGAAAAAGCACGCGAACGCCTGCCACGAAAGCCAGGCCATATACACGAGGCATACGACAATGAGCACGACGTTGCCGAACGCGAGCGGCAGCATTTGCGATGCCTGCGCGAACGTGTTGATGTCCGTGGTAAGAATGGCGAGCAGGCGCGGCTTCCCGAGCGATTGCAGCTTCTTGTAGGGCGTGCGCAGGATCTTGCGGCATAGCTCGATTCGAAGACTGCAGATCACCTGCTGACCGAAATCGAGCACGATGATCTGCGAACTCGTTCTGAACAGCAATTGCGCCGCGCACACCGCGAAGAAAACGATCACCAGTCCGCGCGTTTCGATCTGGCCGGCGGCGACCTGGCCGATGAGACGCGCGATCTCCGCGCTGCACAGCGCCCCGGCGAACCCGGCGATGACTGCAATGACCAGTCGCGGCATCGACTGTCGGCGAAGCTGCGCGGGAATGATCGAGAACATCACTGACCTCCGCTCACGGCATCCGGCAGCGAAGCAAGGAAGGCGTCGATCGTACGATTGAATTCGTCGGGGTTATCGGTCATCACCGCATGGCCGGCGCGGGATATCGTGGCGAGTTGCCCTTCACATAGCGTGTGATGCGCCATGCGTTGCGCAACCTGCGGCTTTAGCACCGCTGACCCGACGCCTCTCACGACGAGCGTCGGGCAGCGCACGGACGCCAGCATCTGCCACAGTTGTTCCGCCTGCGGCTCCCTCTTTTGCGGCGACTCATCGGCGACGCGCCGGTCCAGCTTCGGCTCGAACACTCCGGCCGGCGTGCGGCGCAACGCATGCAGCGCGAGATTGCGAAGCGCACGGCCGTTGGCCAGCGGACGCCGTTCGAGCAACCACGAGACATATCCGTCGACCGTGTCGAATGTAGCCGGCGTCTCGCGTATGTCGGCACGAACGCGTTGTGAACCCGATGCATCGGATTCCGGTCCGAAGTCCACCATGACCAGTCCGGAAACATGGTGTCCGAGCAGTGCGTTCAATTGCAGTGCGACACTGCCGCCGAGCGAATGACCGATAAGAACGGGCTTTCTTATGTTCATTGCAAGCAGAACCTGCAATACATCGCCCGCGAGGGTTGGCGAATCGTAAGCGCGCTCCGGGTCCCAGCTCGAATCTCCGTGGCCCCTCAGATCGATCGACACGAAACGATGTTCGGCCGACGCTGCGTCGGTCAATGTTCGCCATACGCCGCTGCACTCGCCGCGGCCGTGCAGCAAGACGCAGGGCGTGCCGATACTTCCGGACTCTTCGACGGAAATATCAAAACGGCCGTCGCGAACCTTGATGCTGCGACGCTGCATGAATAAGGGACGTTTCATCGTGAGCACCTGTCAGGAATGACGCTTAGTGTGTCTTTCGAAAGTTAGCGTGGGATGAGGACGCGGATCGGTTCGAATCACGGTCATGGGCTAACTGCGAACTAACTCTCGACGCATACCCTGACGCACATCCAAACCTACCGGTGGAGTGCTCATGAAAAGCGCCGAACATGTTTATGAAGCGCAGGATTCGCTGCTCGTCGAGTTTGCGGACACCGAGACGACCGACGTATCGCCGGAAGCACTCGCAGCGATGGTCGCCGAGGCAATGCGCGTGAAGCGATGCGTCGTTTCGATACCCGTCGACGATCGCGTTGTCGAGTTGTGCGCGGCCCGCACGGAGGCATTCGGCGAAGTGCATATCGGAGAGAAGACGGCCATCGTCGAATACTCGGACGCGCGCGACAAGATGTTCGCCGTCCTCGCGATGAACGGAAAGACGATAGGCGTCGTGCAAGTATCGGGACCGCGGCTCGGACGGCAATTTGATGAACATGATCTGAAGCTGCTTCGCATTCTCGGCACGTTCGTCACGCGATCCGTCGAGGCGGACCGGCTTGAGAAGCTCGTCGCCTCGCCGTTCGCTCAGGCAACGATCAAGCGATCCTCGGATCAGACGATCGGCGACATCGTCGCGCAATCCGTACAGAACCCGAGCCAGCTCTCGAAGATGCTTGCACGATCGTTCTATCGGGAGATGACGCGCGCGGGATTCGACTTCGGTCAGATCATCGGCGCAGCCACCGAAATCATTTCGGAACTCGCCAGCAACGTGCGCAAGCATACCGATCGCAAGCAGCGGCGCGCAGGTTGAGCGATCGTCATATCGGCGGCCTCGGCGCACTCTTTTCACTCCTTCTATTCCTTCGTTCGATGGCAGCGCCACCGGCCTATAAGCCCGTGGCGCTGTTCGTTCTCTACTTCGCTGATGCACCAATCACATTCATCGATGCGAGGTTCTGTCCGATCATCGCGAGCGACGATGGCAGGCACATCTCGCCATGCATGCAGTCGATGTCGTAGTTCACGATCGAACCGTTCACACACGCTCGCCATTGCGCGCTACGTCGGGGTTGTCCGGGCGCTTCGGAACGCGTCGCCGTGAAATAGACGATATCGCCATGGAACGACCGGGGCGCGTACATCGATTGCAACTGCATGTTCCGTTGCGTCGTGCCGATCAGCGTTGTGACGTGCTCGTCCGTGATATACGCCGGTATCAGCCGATGCTCACGTAGCGCGACCACGCGTTCGGTGGTCGATTGCATTGCCTGAAGCGTGAGCGTGAGATCGGGCGACATGTCCGGGAACGTCGCGGCGAACAGCGCCCATTCATCGACTTCGGATGCAGTGAGTCCGTCCGGAAGACGCGAATCCAGCAACACGAGCTCGCCGATCTTCTCGCCAAGGTTTTGCAGTTGCGTCGCCATTTCGTACGCGAGCAGTCCGCCGAAGGACCAGCCGAGGAGGTGATAGGGACCGTGAGGCTGAACCGTGCGGATGCGCGCGATATAGTCCGCCGCCATGTCGACGATGCTCGCGGGACGGTAGCCGGGCTCCTTCAACGCCGGCGTCTGGACGGCGTAGAGGGGCCGGTCGTCATCGATGATCTTCGCGAGACCCGCATAACTCCACGCCAGTCCGCCGACCGGATGAATGCAGAAGAGCGGTGCGCCGCTCCCCGATGCCCGGATAGGCAGAATCGGATCGAATTCGTTGTTCGAAGGCGCGGCGTTCAGTTGATCGGCGAGTTCCGCGACCGATGGCGCATTGAAGAGAACGCGAATCGAAATGTCCTGGCCGAGCTTCGCGTGAATCGATGCCATCAACTGAACAGCCAGCAACGAATGCCCGCCGAGCGCGAAGAAGTTATCGAAGACACTCACGCGCTCGAGTCCGAGGACGCTGGCAAAGCACTGCGCGAGCGTATGTTCGAGCGAGGTGCGCGGCGCGACATAAGCGGCGAGATCCTGCCACTGCGGATCGGGCAATGCGCGCCGATCGAGCTTGCCGTTGGGCGTGAGCGGCAGCGCATCGAGCGTGACGAACGCCGATGGCACCATGTAATCCGGCAAGCGCGCAGTCACATGCTCGCGAAGCGCATTCGTATCGATAGCGGTGGCGCCAGTGACATAGGCGATGAGCTGCTGGTCCTGCGTCTCTTCACGCCGCGCCCGTGCGATGACGACGGCTTCGCGCACGGCCGGATGACTCGCGAGCTGCGCTTCGATCTCGCCGAGTTCGATCCGGAAGCCGCGAATCTTGACCTGATGATCGTTGCGTCCGAGGAACTCGAGATTGCCATCGGCGCGATAGCGCGCGAGATCGCCCGTGCGATAGATGCGCGCATCGGCAATGAACGGATCGTCGAGGAAGCGCTCGGCGGTGAGCTCGGCACGATTGAGATAACCACGCGCCACCCCCGCGCCACCGATATACAACTCGCCCACGGCACCCGGCGGCACGAGCCGGTAGTGCGCATCGAGCACGTACAGACGCGTGTTGGCAATCGGCCGGCCGACCGATACCGTGGATGACCTATGCGCGTCGCGGCCCGTGCGATAGCACGAGGACCAGACCGTCGTTTCAGTCGGACCGTAGAGATTCCACAGCGCCTTGACCTTCTCGTTCAGACGCGCCGCGAGGTTCGCGGACAACGCTTCGCCGCCGCACAGCGCGGTAAGCTTCGCGCTGCCGCTCCACTGCGTGTCGAGCAGCATGCGCCAGGTGGCCGGGGTCGCCTGCATGAAGCTGATGGCGTGTGCATCGATGAGCGCTTGCAACGCGAGCGGATCGGCCGCATCGTTGCGCGATGCGAGCACGATGCGCGCGCCGGCGCTCAAGGGTAAATACAACTCCAGGCCCGCGATATCGAAGGATATCGTCGTGACAGCGAGCAGTGTGTCGGCGGCGTTCATCGAGGTGATATCGCGCATCGAGCACAGGAAGTTCAGCATCTGGCGATGCTCGATCATCACGCCTTTGGGCTTGCCTGTGGAGCCCGATGTAAAGAGCACGTATGCGAGATGATGTGGTTCGATTCTGGTTTGAGGATTGTCCTCTGATGCATCGAGCGATGCGTCCGGATCGAGCACGCTCAACGTACCCGTATCGCCGAGTGCTTCACGGCCGATGGCATCGGCGAGCAAGAGGCGCGGCGTCGAGTCAGTGAGGATGTGAGTCAGGCGTTCGCCGGGGTAAGCCGGATCGAGCGGCACATAGGCGCCGCCCGCTTTGAGTATCGCGAGCAACGCCACCACCATGCCGATGCCACGCTCCACGCACAGCGCCACGCGATCTTCCGGACGCATGCCCAACTTGATCAAATGATGCGCGAGCCGATTGGCGCGCGCATTGAGTTGCGCATACGTGAGCGTCTGATCTCCAAAGATCAGCGCGATCGCATCGGGCGTGCGCTCGACCTGCTGCTCGAACAACTGATGAATGCACAGATCGACAGGGTACGACGCAGCCGTATCGTTCCACGTCTGGACCAGTAACTGACGCGTCTTGGGCGGCAGCACATCGAGTTGGTCGACGGGCGTCTGCGGTGCCTGCTCGAGTGCCTGCACGAGGCTCGATAACGCTTGCTCCATGTACCCGCACAACTGATCGGGCGAGAGCGGCGCGAGCGTTTGCGCGGTCAAGCCAAGGCTCTCGCCGTTGTCTTCGACAGCGAGCATGAGCGGATAGTTGGTGCGCTCTTCGGCGCCCAGCAGCTCGATCCCCTCGAAGGCATATTGTTCATCGGCGACGGCCTGGTTGTGGCGATAGTTCAGCAGCGCGCTAAAGAGCGGCGCGGGCGCGGCCACGCCACTGCATCGCTGAGCGAGTGCGAGCGGAGCATGCTGATGCTGCAGCAAGGCCGCGAGACGTTGATGCGTGTCACGCACGCTATCGACAACAGAGACATCGTTCACATCGAGGCGAATCGGCAAGGTGTTGATGAGCAGCCCGAGCGCCTGATCGACACCTGCCTGCATGCGCCCGAGCAGCACGGTGCCGAAGACGATGCGGCCATCGCCGGTGCTTGCCGCGTCGAGCACACGCGCCCATGCGAGATGACAGAGACTGGCGAGACTGACGCCGAGGTCTCGCGCCTGCGTGCGCAGACGCGTGTTCAACGCCGCGGGCAACGTCACGCGAGCTTCGGCGACCGAGGAGCCGTCGTGATGCACATCGGTGAAGCCGAAGGGCAGCGTGGGCTCGCTGAGCTCGGCGAGCATGTCGCGGAAGAACGCTTCATGCTCCTGCTGAGTGGCGCCGAGCCGCGCCTGCGCGACCAGATCGCGAAACGGTTGCGCCACATCGAGCGCATCGGCATGGCCCTCGAGCAATGCGCTGATCTCTTTCTGAATCACTTCGAGCGTAACGTGATCGCCGATCAGGTGATGCCACACGAGCAGCGCGAGCCAGCGCGGCGAATCGTGTTCCTTCGCGAGGGTGAGCCGAAGCAGGGGCGCCCGATGCAGAGGCAGGCGTTGCGAGCGCGCATCGAACAGACGCGCGAGTTGATCGACAGCCGGACCGTGTGCGGGATCGAGCTCGATCTCATCGATGGTGACAGGCGCTTGGCGACAGACGACTTGCGCGGGCGTGCTGATGCCGTCGTGGATGAAGGCGGTGCGCAGGATGTCGTGCCGTGCGATGATCCGTTGCAGCGCATCGAGCCAGGCATCCAGACGCTCGCGGCTATCGAAGGCGATGCGCGCGGTTTGCAGATACGGGTCGCCCTCGGTGCTCAGCATGTGATGGAACAGAATGCCTTCCTGCAGCGGTGCGAGCGCGTAAATGTCCTGCACGTTCTTTATGCCGCCCGGGACTTGTTCGACGATGGAGTCGATATCCGCTTGCGTCAAGGCGATGAGCGGCAGCATGGCAGGGGTGAGCGCGGTCGTGTCGGGCGTGATGACATTGGGCGGCACGACGATATCGTGCGCAATCGCACCGCGCTCGATCGATGCGGCAAGCGTGCTGAGCACGGGCGTGGCGAAGAGATCGCGCACATTGGCGTGCAGGCCGATGCGGCGCATGCGTTCGATGAGCGTGACGGCCAGCAGCGAATGGCCGCCGAGCGCGAAGAAGTTATCCTGCCGGCCGACGCGATCGAGGCCCAGCAATTCGGCCCACAGATCGGCGAGCGACGATTCGGTCTCGCCCAAAGGCGCTTCGAAGGGACGCAACGCGAAGGCATCGGCGTGCGGATCGGGCAGCGCGTGACGGTCGAGCTTGCCGTTGGGCGTGAGCGGCAGTGCATCGAGCATGACGATCGCTGAGGGCACCATGTAATCGGGCAAGCGCTCGGCGAGATGCTCGCGCAAGACACTGGCATCGACATCGGCGAGCAGCGTGACATAAGCGATGAGTTGCTGATCCTGGGAGGCTTCGCTGCGGGCCCGCGCGATGACGACCGCTTCACGCACGGCGGCATGATCCACGAGTTGCGCTTCGATCTCGCCGAGCTCGATACGGAAGCCGCGCACCTTCACCTGATGATCGTTGCGGCCGAGGAACTCGATGTTGCCATCGGCACGATAACGTGCGAGATCGCCTGTGCGGTACATGCGATCGCCGGGCATGAACGGATCGTCGCGGAAGCGTTCGGCGGTGAGTTCAGGCCGGTTGAGATAGCCACGCGCCACGCCCGCGCCGCCGATATACACTTCGCCCACCGTGCCGAGCGGCACCGGCTTGCATCGCGCATCGAGCAGATAGACGCTGGTGTTGGCGATCGGCTTGCCGATGGTCTCCTTCAGGTGATCGCCCCTATGCATCTCGATCCACGTCGAGTAAGTGGTCGTCTCGGACGGGCCATACAGATTGCACAATCGTTCGATGTCGGTCTCGGCGAAGATGCGTTTCATCAGCGCGAGCCTGAGCGGCTCGCCCGCAAGGTTGATAGTCTCGACGGATGCGAGCGATGCGCCTGCATCGAGTAGAGAAGTGATCGCCGAAGGCACCGTGTTGACCAGGCTCACATCGTGCGGCTTCCTGGAAAGTGCGAGGACGTTGTCGACGAGATGCACGGTGGCGCCGCAGGTCAACGGTGCGAAGCATTCATAGATCGAAAGATCGAAATTGATCGATGTGGCAAACAGCGTGTGTGAAAGCTCTTTCGATGTAAAGGCGTTCTGCGCCCAGTTCAGGAAGTTGACGGCGTTTCTATGTTCGATGGCGACGCCCTTCGGCTTGCCCGTCGATCCCGACGTATAGATCACATACGCGAGGTTGTGCGGCGCGACCGGTGTTTGCGGATCGGCCTGCGAGAGCGTTTCGTCGTCGGATGCATGAAGATCGAGTACCGTCAGAGTGCCCGTGTCGCCCAACGCATGACGGCCGGCTGCATCGGCGATCAACAATCGAGGCGCGGCATCGGCAAGAATGTGATTCAGCCGTTCACCCGGATACGCAGGATCGAGCGGCACGTATGCGCCGCCCGCCTTGAGCGTGGCTATCAACGAGACGATCATGCCGACGCGCCGCTCCATGCATAACGCGACGCGATCTTCCGGACGCACGCGCAGCGCGATCAGTCGATGAGCAAGCCGATTCGCACGCGCATTCAGCTCCGCATACGTGAGGGATTGGTCTTCGAAGATGAGCGCGGTGGCATCGGGCGTGCGTCGAACCTGTTGCTCGAAAAGCTGATGCATGGAGAGGTGCTCGGGGTAGGCGGCTGCCGTGTCGTTCCATCGATCGAACAACGCATACTCTTCAGGCAACACGAGTTCGAGCGCATGTAACGGTACATCGGGCCGCGCGAGCGCCTGATCCAGCAAGCGCGTGAAGCGTTCGCCGAAACGCACGATAGTCTGCCTATCGAAAAGATCGCTTGCGTAGCTGATGCTGCCCGCGAAGCGGTCGTGCGTGTGAGTCAGGTTCAGCGTGAGGTCGAACTTGGCGCCGGCTTCGGCCGGGGGCAGAAGTTCCAGCGTGAGACCGGGCAAAGCAAGCGCCTCGAGCGGCGCATTCTGCAAGACGAGCATCACTTGAAAGAGCGGCGTACGGCTCGTGTCGCGCGCCGGCGCGAGCGCTTCGACGAGTTTTTCGAAAGGCAGGTCCTGATGTGCGTAAGCGGCGAGCGTCGTATCGCGCACTTGCGTGAGCAATTCGAGCATGCTGGGCGCGCCCGACAGATCCGCACGCAATACGAGCGTATTGACGAACAGACCGATGAGCGGTTCGATCTGTGCATGCGTGCGATTGGCGATCGGCGAGCCGACTGCCACTTGCGATTGCCCGGAGAGACGACCAAGAAGCGTCTGGAGTGTGGCGAGCAGCACCATGAATGGCGTCACGCCTTCTCGATGCGCGAGCGTGGTCACGCGCTCCGACAGGTTGGGACTCAGCGAAAAGGGCAATGTTGCGCCACGTCCGCTGATCCGCGCAGGGCGAGGGCGATCAGTCGGCAGATCGAGCGGTGCGAGTTCGGCGAGCTGAGTGCGCCAGTATTGCGTCTGTCGATCGAGTTCCGCGCCGGCGAGCCAATCGCGCTGCCACAACGTAAAGTCGGCATACTGCACGGCCAATGGCGGCAAAGCGAGCGCTTCGTCATGCAACGCGGCCTCATAGCACGCGCCGAGTTCACGCACGAGCACGCCGATGGACCAGCCATCGGAGATGATGTGATGCATCGCGAAGAGCAGCACATGCTCGTCTTCGGCGAGGCGAAGCAGCCGCGCGCGAAGAAGCGGCCCGTGCTGAAGATCGAAGGCTCGCGTGGCTTCGGCTTGCGTGATCCGGCGGACTTCGGCGGCTTGCGCGTCGGAGGCGAGCGTGCCGAGTTCGACGAGAGGCAGTGCGATCCGCAATTGCGTCGCGATACATTGAACCGCCTGCCCGTCTTGTTGCACGAAGGAAGTACGCAGGCTTTCGTGACGCTCCACGAGGGCATTCAACGCAGTGTCGAGCGCCGGAACATCGAGCGACCCGCTCAGGCGCACGGCTACCGGAATGTTATAGGTCGACTGTCCGGGGTTGAGCTGTTCGAGGAACCACAAGCGTTCCTGCGCAAAAGACAGCGGTAAATGCTGCGGCCGCGTGCGTGCTTGCAGTGTCGGGATTGCGCTCACGCGACCCGTTTCCTGCTGTAAGGTTTCGCCGAGCGAAGCCACCGTCGGCGCATCGAACAATGTTCGTAAGGGCAATTCGATGCAAAGCGCCTGACGCAAGCGCGATACGAGTTGCGTGGCCAGCAACGAATGCCCGCCGAGCGCGAAGAAGTTATCGAAGACACTCACGCGCTCGAGTCCGAGGACGCTGGCAAAGCACTGCGCGAGCGTATGTTCGAGCGAGGTGCGCGGCGCGACATAAGCGGCGAGATCCTGCCACTGCGGATCGGGCAATGCGCGCCGATCGAGCTTGCCGTTGGGCGTGAGCGGCAGCGCATCGAGCGTGACGAACGCCGATGGCACCATGTAATCCGGCAAGCGCGCAGTCACATGCTCGCGAAGCGCATTCGTATCGATAGCGGTGGCGCCAGTGACATAGGCGATGAGCTGCTGGTCCTGCGTCTCTTCACGCCGCGCCCGTGCGATGACGACGGCTTCGCGCACGGCCGGATGACTCGCGAGCTGCGCTTCGATCTCGCCGAGTTCGATCCGGAAGCCGCGAATCTTGACCTGATGATCGTTGCGTCCGAGGAACTCGAGATTGCCATCGGCGCGATAGCGCGCGAGATCGCCCGTGCGATAGATGCGCGCATCGGCAATGAACGGATCGTCGAGGAAGCGCTCGGCGGTGAGCTCGGCACGATTGAGATAACCACGCGCCACCCCCGCGCCACCGATATACAACTCGCCCACGGCACCCGGCGGCACGAGCCGGTAGTGCGCATCGAGCACGTACAGACGCGTGTTGGCAATCGGCCGGCCGACCGATACCGTGGATGACCTATGCGCGTCGCGGCCCGTGCGATAGCACGAGGACCAGACCGTCGTTTCAGTCGGACCGTAGAGATTCCACAGCGCCTTGACCTTCTCGTTCAGACGCGCCGCGAGGTTCGCGGACAACGCTTCGCCGCCGCACAGCGCGGTAAGCTTCGCGCTGCCGCTCCACTGCGTGTCGAGCAGCATGCGCCAGGTGGCCGGGGTCGCCTGCATGAAGCTGATGGCGTGTGCATCGATGAGCGCTTGCAACGCGAGCGGATCGGCCGCATCGTTGCGCGATGCGAGCACGATGCGCGCGCCGGCGCTCAAGGGTAAATACAACTCCAGGCCCGCGATATCGAAGGATATCGTCGTGACAGCGAGCAGTGTGTCGGCGGCGTTCATCGAGGTGATATCGCGCATCGAGCACAGGAAGTTCAGCATCTGGCGATGCTCGATCATCACGCCTTTGGGCTTGCCTGTGGAGCCCGATGTAAAGAGCACGTATGCGAGATGATGTGGTTCGATTCTGGTTTGAGGATTGTCCTCTGATGCATCGAGCGATGCGTCCGGATCGAGCACGCTCAACGTACCCGTATCGCCGAGTGCTTCACGGCCGATGGCATCGGCGAGCAAGAGGCGCGGCGTCGAGTCAGTGAGGATGTGAGTCAGGCGTTCGCCGGGGTAAGCCGGATCGAGCGGCACATAGGCGCCGCCCGCTTTGAGTATCGCGAGCAACGCCACCACCATGCCGATGCCACGCTCCACGCACAGCGCCACGCGATCTTCCGGACGCATGCCCAACTTGATCAAATGATGCGCGAGCCGATTGGCGCGCGCATTGAGTTGCGCATACGTGAGCGTCTGATCTCCAAAGATCAGCGCGATCGCATCGGGCGTGCGCTCGACCTGCTGCTCGAACAACTGATGAATGCACAGATCGACAGGGTACGACGCAGCCGTATCGTTCCACGTCTGGACCAGTAACTGACGCGTCTTGGGCGGCAGCACATCGAGTTGGTCGACGGGCGTCTGCGGTGCCTGCTCGAGTGCCTGCACGAGGCTCGATAACGCTTGCTCCATGTACCCGCACAACTGATCGGGCGAGAGCGGCGCGAGCGTTTGCGCGGTCAAGCCAAGGCTCTCGCCGTTGTCTTCGACAGCGAGCATGAGCGGATAGTTGGTGCGCTCTTCGGCGCCCAGCAGCTCGATCCCCTCGAAGGCATATTGTTCATCGGCGACGGCCTGGTTGTGGCGATAGTTCAGCAGCGCGCTAAAGAGCGGCGCGGGCGCGGCCACGCCACTGCATCGCTGAGCGAGTGCGAGCGGAGCATGCTGATGCTGCAGCAAGGCCGCGAGACGTTGATGCGTGTCACGCACGCTATCGACAACAGAGACATCGTTCACATCGAGGCGAATCGGCAAGGTGTTGATGAGCAGCCCGAGCGCCTGATCGACACCTGCCTGCATGCGCCCGAGCAGCACGGTGCCGAAGACGATGCGGCCATCGCCGGTGCTTGCCGCGTCGAGCACACGCGCCCATGCGAGATGACAGAGACTGGCGAGACTGACGCCGAGGTCTCGCGCCTGCGTGCGCAGACGCGTGTTCAACGCCGCGGGCAACGTCACGCGAGCTTCGGCGACCGAGGAGCCGTCGTGATGCACATCGGTGAAGCCGAAGGGCAGCGTGGGCTCGCTGAGCTCGGCGAGCATGTCGCGGAAGAACGCTTCATGCTCCTGCTGAGTGGCGCCGAGCCGCGCCTGCGCGACCAGATCGCGAAACGGTTGCGCCACATCGAGCGCATCGGCATGGCCCTCGAGCAATGCGCTGATCTCTTTCTGAATCACTTCGAGCGTAACGTGATCGCCGATCAGGTGATGCCACACGAGCAGCGCGAGCCAGCGCGGCGAATCGTGTTCCTTCGCGAGGGTGAGCCGAAGCAGGGGCGCCCGATGCAGAGGCAGGCGTTGCGAGCGCGCATCGAACAGACGCGCGAGTTGATCGACAGCCGGACCGTGTGCGGGATCGAGCTCGATCTCATCGATGGTGACAGGCGCTTGGCGACAGACGACTTGCGCGGGCGTGCTGATGCCGTCGTGGATGAAGGCGGTGCGCAGGATGTCGTGCCGTGCGATGATCCGTTGCAGCGCATCGAGCCAGGCATCCAGACGCTCGCGGCTATCGAAGGCGATGCGCGCGGTTTGCAGATACGGGTCGCCCTCGGTGCTCAGCATGTGATGGAACAGAATGCCTTCCTGCAGCGGTGCGAGCGCGTAAATGTCCTGCACGTTCTTTATGCCGCCCGGGACTTGTTCGACGATGGAGTCGATATCCGCTTGCGTCAAGGCGATGAGCGGCAGCATGGCAGGGGTGAGCGCGGTCGTGTCGGGCGTGATGACATTGGGCGGCACGACGATATCGTGCGCAATCGCACCGCGCTCGATCGATGCGGCAAGCGTGCTGAGCACGGGCGTGGCGAAGAGATCGCGCACATTGGCGTGCAGGCCGATGCGGCGCATGCGTTCGATGAGCGTGACGGCCAGCAGCGAATGGCCGCCGAGCGCGAAGAAGTTATCCTGCCGGCCGACGCGATCGAGGCCCAGCAATTCGGCCCACAGATCGGCGAGCGACGATTCGGTCTCGCCCAAAGGCGCTTCGAAGGGACGCAACGCGAAGGCATCGGCGTGCGGATCGGGCAGCGCGTGACGGTCGAGCTTGCCGTTGGGCGTGAGCGGCAGTGCATCGAGCATGACGATCGCTGAGGGCACCATGTAATCGGGCAAGCGCTCGGCGAGATGCTCGCGCAAGACACTGGCATCGACATCGGCGAGCAGCGTGACATAAGCGATGAGTTGCTGATCCTGGGAGGCTTCGCTGCGGGCCCGCGCGATGACGACCGCTTCACGCACGGCGGCATGATCCACGAGTTGCGCTTCGATCTCGCCGAGCTCGATACGGAAGCCGCGCACCTTCACCTGATGATCGTTGCGGCCGAGGAACTCGATGTTGCCATCGGCACGATAACGTGCGAGATCGCCTGTGCGGTACATGCGCTCGCCAGAAGCGAAGGGGTCGGCGACGAAGCGCTGCGCGGTGAGCGCCGCGCGCCGCAGATAGCCGCTCGCGAGACCCGTACCGCCGATATACAACTCACCCGTCACGCCGAGCGGCACAGGACGCAGGAATTCATCGAGAACATAGGCTCGCGTGTTGGCCAGCGGTCTCCCGATGGGAATCGACATGCCGTATGCGATGTCATCGTGATAGGCATGCGTCAACACGCCCACGGTCGTCTCGGTCGGGCCATAGTGATTCAGAATGCGCATGCCGGGCTTCAGTGCCTGCACGCGGCGGATCCAGTCGGAGCGCGTCGCTTCCCCGCCTAGCACGAGCAATTGCGTCGGCAATGCAGGCGCGGTGTCGAGCGTAACGTCAACGAGCGCGCGCAAATGTCCGGGCACGATCTTGAGCACATCGATTCCGCGCTGACGCATGTACTGCCCGAACAGATAGCTATCAGTGGTGCGGTCGTTCGACAGCACATGCAGCTCGTGGCCAGCGACCAGCGCACCGAACAGAATCGTATTGCCCAGATCGGTCGCGATGGTCGAAGCGAGGGCCATCTTGCACGGCGCGAGCACGTTCATCCTCGCAAGCACGCCGCTCAGATAGTTCGATAGATTCCGATGACTCAGCACGACGCCCTTGGGCTTGCCGGTCGAGCCGGACGTGTAGATCACATACGCGGGGCTGTGCGACTGCAGGTCAATGGCGGGATCGATATCGGGACATGCTTCGATACGGCACGCTTCGTCGTCGGGACAAACGATCGAGACGTTAAGCGCGACCCGTGAAAGACCGTCGAGCAGCGATGTCTGAGTCACGAGCAGCGATACATCGGCGTCGTCGAGCATGTACGCGAGGCGCTCGGCGACCGAGGCGGGGTCGAGCGGCACATACGCAGCGCCTGCCTTGAGTATCGCCATCAACGCGACGATCATGTCGATGCCGCGCTCCATGCACAACGCGACGCGATGTTCCGGTTCGACGCCAAGCGCGATGAGATGGTGCGCAAGCCGATTAGCGCGCGCATCGAGTTGCGCATACGTGAGGGATTCGTCTTCGAAAACGAGCGCGATCGCATCGGGCGAGCGTCGGACCTGTTGGGCAAAAAGTTGATGGATACTCAAGTGCTCGGGATACGCAGCAGCGGTGTCGTTCCATCGCCTGAGGGATGCATGCTCTTCGGGTAGCACGATGTCGAACGCGTGCAGAGGCGCATCGGGTTTTTCTAGCGCTTGTTCGAGCAGACGCGCGAAGCGTTCCCCGAGCCTTGCAATCGTGTGCTCGTCGAAAAGATCGGATGCGTAGCTCAGGCTGCCGGTAAAGCGCCCTTGCGTGTGCGCGAGCTTCAACGTGAGATCGAACTTCGCGCCGGCTTCGGAAGGAGGCAGCAATTCGAGCGTGAGTCCGGGCAAGGCGAGCGGCTCCGCCGGGGCGTTCTGCAACACGAACATCGACTGGAAGAGCGCCGTACGGCTAGTATCGCGAGCGGGCGCGAGTGCTTCGACGAGCTTCTCGAACGGCAAGTCCTGATGCGCGTACGCGGCGAGCGTCGTATCGCGAACTTGCCTGAGCAATGTACGCAACGAAGGCGAGCCGGAGAGATCCGCGCGCATGACGAGCGTATTGATGAACAGGCCGATGAGCGGCTCGACTTGCGCATGCGTGCGATTGGCGATCGGCGAGCCCACCGCGATATCCGTTTGCCCGGACAAACGCGCGAGGAGCGTCTGGAAGACGGCGAGCAGCAGCATGAAGGGCGTGGCGCCTTCGCGTTGCGCGAGCGCGATCAGCCGCTCGGAAAGCGCCGGGCTGAGGGCGAAGGGCAAGCTGGCACCGCGCCCGCTGATGTGCGAGGGCCGGGGGTGATCGGTCGGCAGATCGAGCGGCGCGAGGCCTTCGAGCCGATTGCGCCAGTACCGAGTCTGTCGTTCGAGTTCGGCGCCGGCGAGCCAATCGCGCTGCCACAAGGTGAAGTCGGCGTACTGCACATCGAGCGGCGGCAACGCAGCAGGCGCGTTCGACAACGCCGCCGTGTAGTACGCGCCGAGTTCACGCACGAGCACGCCCGTCGACCAGCCATCGTAGATGATGTGATGGATCGTGAACAGCAGGACATGCTCTCGCGCGGACAGGCGCAGCAATCTCGCTCGGAGCAGCGGACCCTGTTCAAGATCGAATGCGCGTGTTGCCTCATCTTGTGCGAGGCGGCGGACTTCGGTGGCCTGCGCATCGGCATCGAGCGTATCGAGCGCGATCAGCGGCACGGTGACCTGCGCTTGCATTGCGATGCGTTGAACCGGAACGCCGTCGTGTTGCGCGAAGCAAGTGCGCAGGACTTCATGCCGATCGATGAGCGCGTTCATCGCGGTCTGCAACGCCCGAGCATCGAGCGATCCGGTGAGACGCACGGCCACTGGAATGTGATACGCGGACTGACCCGGGTTGAGTTGCTCGAGGAACCATAAACGTTCCTGCGCGAAGGACAACGGCAGATGCGCGGGGCGCTCGCGCGTCTGCAAAGGCGGCAAGATGCTCGCGCGATCCGAAGGCGCATCGAGCGTCAGCGCTTCGGCAAGCAAAGCGACGCCAGGCGCATCGAACAGCGTCCGCAAGGGCAGCTCGATCGCAAGCGTCTGACGCAAACGCGAGACGAGTTGCGTAGCAAGCAGCGAATGGCCGCCGAGCGAGAAGAAGTTGTCGAAGACGCTCACGCGTTCGAGGCCGAGTACATCGGCGAAGCACTTCGCGAGCGTGTGTTCGAGCAAGGTGCGCGGCGCGACATACGCGGCAAGGTTTTGCCATTCAGGATCGGGCAACGCGCGACGATCGAGCTTGCCGTTGGGTGTCAGCGGCAGCGCGTCGAGCAGCACGAAGGCCGACGGCACCATATAGTCGGGCAGACGAGAACGTGCATGTTCCCGAAGTGCCTCGATGTCGATATCGCCGGTTGCCGTAACATAAGCGACGAGTTGCTGATCCAGCGTTTTTTGATGCCGCATGCGGCCGATGACGACAGCCTCGCGCACCGACGGATGACTGGCGACGTGCGCTTCGATCTCGCCGAGCTCGATACGGAAGCCGCGTATCTTGACTTGATGATCGTTGCGTCCGAGGAACTCGATATTGCCATCGGCGCGATAACGCGCGATATCGCCGGTTCGATACATGCGCGCGCCCGCGATGAACGGATCATCGATGAAACGTTCGGCCGTGAGTTCGGGCCGGTTCAGATAACCACGCGACACACCCGCGCCGCCTATAAACAACTCACCGATCGCGCCCGGCGGGACCCGCCGAAGGTGCGCATCGAGCAGATAGATGCGCGCGTTGGCAATCGGCTTGCCGATGACCGGCTGCACCTGGTCTGCCGTGATCTCGGTAAGCGCCGCATCGACGGTGCATTCAGTCGGACCGTAGACGTTGAACGCGCGAATCTGTTCAGCGTTCGCCAGTCGATTCCACGTCTGTTGTGTGATCGCTTCGCCGCCGATAAGCAAGGTCAGCTTCGACCGCCGGCGTTCGAGCAGGCCGCTTGCGAGCATGACATCGAGTTGAGTGGGCGTGCAGTCGAGCACGTCGATATCGGCGTTGTTCAGATAGTCGATGAGCACCGCACTATCGGTGCGCACGTCGGCGGGAATCACGATCAGTCGATGACCTGCAAGCAGCGCCGTGAGGCTCTTCAATGAAGAGTCGAACGCGATGCTCGCGTTCAGACCGATGCCGGAGCGCGCGGCGCAACGTGCGAACACCGTCGATTGCAGCGCGTAATGCAGATTCACGACATGGCGATGTTCGACCATCACGCCCTTGGGCTTGCCGGTGGAGCCGGAGGTGTAGATGACGTAGGCGAGATGATGCGGTGCGACGTTCGTTTGCGGGTTCTCTTGTGGGAGCTCGTCATCGAGCGATGCATCGATTTCGAGTACGCCGAGCGCGCCGGTGTCGCCCAATGCTTCCCGGCCCGCGGCATCGGCGAGCAGCAGACGCGGCGCGGCATCGGTGAGGATATGGTTCAGGCGCTCGCCCGGATAAGCCGGATCGAGCGGCACGTAAGCGCCGCCTGCCTTGAGTATCGCCATCAACGCGACGATCATGCCGATGCTGCGCTGCATGCACAGCGCGACGCGATCGTCCGGCCGGACGCCGAGCGCGATCATCCGATGCGCAAGCCGATTCGCACGCGCATTGAGTTCGGCATACGTGAGCGAATCGCCTTCGAATACCAGCGCGGTCGCTTCAGGCGAGCGTCGTACCTGCTGCTCGAACAGACGATGGACGCATGCATCTTCGGGATGCGCCTCGGCCGTGTCGTTCCATCGTTCGAGCAGCGCATGCTCGTCAGGCAGCACCAGTTCGAACGCGTGCAAGGGCGCATCCGGTTGATCGAGCGCCTGTTCGAGCAGACGCGTGAAGCGTTCGCCCATGCGCACGATCGTCTGTTCATCGAACAGGTCGGTCGCATAAGCGAGCGTGCCTTGGAATCGATCTTGTGTATGCGTCAGATTCAGCGTGAGATCGAACTTCGTGCCGGCATCGGCGGGGCGCATCACTTCCAGCGTCAGGCCGGGCAGCGCGAGCGGCTCCATCGGCGCGTTCTGAAGGACGAACATGACCTGGAACAACGCCGTGCGGCTGGTGTCGCGAACCGGCGCGAGCGCTTCGACGAGCTTCTCGAACGGCAAGTCCTGATGCGCGTAAGCGGCGAGCGTGGTCTCACGCACTTGCGCGAGCAGTTCACGCAGCGACGGCGATCCCGAAAGATCGGCGCGCAAGACGAGCGTGTTGACGAACAGGCCGATGAGCGGTTCCGTCTGCGCATGCGTGCGGTTTGCGATCGGCGACCCTATGGCGATGTCGTTTTGACCGGACAGCCGCGCGAGCAGCGTCTGGAAGACGGCGAGCAGCAGCATGAACGGCGTGACGCCCTCCCGATTCGCAAGCGCGTCGATCCGTTCGCATAACGCGGCACCTACCGCGAATGGCACACTCGCACCGCGTCCGCTCATTTGCGATGGACGTGGGCGATCGGCGGGCAGGTTCAGCGGTGCGAGTTCGGCGAGCTGATTGCGCCAGTATTGCGTCTGACGGTCGAGTTCTGCACCCGCCAGCCAATCGCGCTGCCACAAGGTGAAGTCGGCGTATTGCACGGCCAGCGGCGGCAGTGAAACAGGCTCATTGCGTAACGCAGCCGCATAGCCCGCACCGAGTTCACGCACGAGCACGCCCGTCGACCAGCCATCCGAGACGATATGATGCATCGTGAACAGCAGCACATGTTCGTCTTGTGCAACGCGCAGCAGGAGTGCGCGCAGCAACGGACCGCGCTGAAGATCGAATGCCCGCGTGGCTTCGTCCTGCGCGAGTCGACGCAGTTCGGCGGCGTGCGCACCAGATGCAAGCGCATCGAGCGCGATGACCGGCAGCGCGATGTGCAAGTGCGGCGCGATGCATTGCACGGCCTGTCCGTCGTATTGCGCGAACGTGGTTCGCAAGCTCTCGTGACGCTCCACGAGCGCGTTCAGCGCGGTCTCGAATGACGGCACATCGAGCGATCCGTTCAGACGCACCGCGACTGGAATGTTATACGCGGATTGTCCGGGATCCAGTTGTTCGAGGAACCACATACGTTCCTGCGCGAAGGAAAGCGGCAGATGAGCGGGTCGCTCGCGTGCTTGCAGAGGCGGCAAGGCGCTCGCGACGCGACGTGACTCATCGAGCGCAAGCACTTCGGCAAGCGCTGCAACGCTCGGCGCATCGAACAAGGCACGCAGCGGCAAGTCGATGGAGAGCGCTTGGCGCACGCGCGAAACGAGTTGCGTGGCCAGCAGCGAATGACCGCCCAGCGAGAAGAAGTTATCGAACACGGCGACACGTTGAAGGCCGAGCACACTGGCAAAGCATTGCGCGAGGGTTTCTTCCAGCGATGTGCGCGGCGCGACATATGTGGCCTGATCCTGCCACTGCGGATCGGGCAATGCGCGACGATCGAGCTTGCCGTTGGGCGTCAGCGGCAAGGCATCGAGCACCACGAACGCCGAGGGCACCATGTAATCGGGTAAGCCCGATGCAAGATGTTCGCGCAACATGCCCGCGTCGATCTCGTCCGTACCGGTGACGTACGCGATGAGTTGCTGATCCTGCGTCGCTTCATGCCGCGCGCGCGCGATGACGACAGCCTCCCGCACCGACGGATGACTCGCGATCTGCGCCTCGATCTCGCCGAGTTCGATACGGAAACCGCGAATCTTGACTTGATGATCGTTGCGTCCGAGAAATTCGATGTTGCCATCGGCGCGATAGCGTGCGATGTCGCCGGTGCGATACATGCGCCCGCCCGGTACGAAGGGATCGTCGAGGAAGCGCTCAGCGGTGAGTTCGGGACGGTTCAGATAGCCGCGTCCGACACCCGCGCCGCCGACATAGAGTTCGCCCACGGCGCCGATAGGCATCAGGCGGCGCTCGGCGTCGAGCAGATAGATGCGCGTGTTCGCGATGGGACCGCCGATCGGCACCGGGTTCGACTCTTCCGGCAGGCACCGATACGCGGTCGCCCAAACCGTCGCTTCCGTCGGACCGTATTCGTTGTAGAGGGCGACCGGTCGAGGCAGCGTGGAGCTTTGCTTCGCGAGTCCGGGCGGGCACGCCTCGCCCGCTACGATGATCTCGCGAAGCTTATGATCATCGCTCGACGACATACTGTCGAGAATGGCCTGACCGAGCGACGGCACGCACAACACACGCGTGATGTCGCGGTGCCGCACCAGTTCGATGATCGCGTCCGGGTCTCGCGCGGTATCGAGATCGACGAGCGCAAGACAGCCTCCGTTCGTGAGCGTGCCGAAGAGGCCCGCGACGGAGCTGTCGAACGCGAGCGACGACAGCAGCAGGAAGCGTTCGTTCGGTGCGCGCTCATAGAACCGGTGCCGCGCGAAGGTGGACGCGACGAGCGTTCCGTGCTCGATCGCCACGCCTTTGGGCTTGCCGGTCGAACCCGATGTGTAGATCACGTAAGCAAGGTTGCTCGGCCTGACGTTCGGGCGCGGATCATCCTGCGGATACGCGTCGTCGAGCGCTGCTTGCGGATCGATGACAGTGAGCGAACCCGTGTCGCCCAATGCTTCGCGACCGGCGGCATCGGCAATGAGCAGACGAGGCATCGCATCGGTGAGGATATGCGTCAGGCGTTCGCCCGGATAAGCGGGATCGAGCGGCACGTACGCGCCGCCTGCCTTCAGTATCGCCATCAACGCGACGATTCCTCCGATGCCGCGTTCCATGCAGAACGCGACGCGATCTTCCGCTTGCACGCCGAGCGCGATCAGCCGATGCGCAAGCTGGTTCGCGCGCGCATCGAGCTGCGTGTACGTGAGCGACTGGTCCGCGAAGATGAGCGCGAGGGCATCCGGCGTGCGCCGGACTTGCTCTTCGAAGAGTTGCTGAATGCAAACATCGTCGCGATAAGCCGTTGCCGTGTCATTCCATCGTTCGAGGAGCGCGTGCTCCTCGGGCAGCACGATGTCGAGCGCAAAGAGCGGCGCATCGGGCTGATCGAGCGCCTGTTCGAGCAAGCGCGCGAAGCGCTCGCCGAAGCGCGCGATGGTGCGTTCATCGAAGAGGTCGGTGGCGTAGTTCAGGCTGCCGGTCAGATGGTCTTGCGTATGAGTCAGGTCCAACGTGAGATCGAACTTGGCGCCGGCTTCGGCCGGTGGCAGCGGTTCCAGCGTGAGGCCGGGCAGCGCGAGTGGTTCGAGCGGCGCGTTCTGTAACACGAACATCACCTGGAACAACGCGGGGCGGCTAGTGTCCCGAACCGGCGCGAGTGCTTCGACGAGCTTTTCGAACGGCAAATCCTGATGCGCGTAAGCAGCGAGCGTCGTTTCGCGGACTTGCGTGAGCAACGTACGCAACGACGGCGATCCCGAAAGATCGGCGCGCAGCACGAGCGTATTGACGAAGAGGCCGATGAGTGGCTCGATCTGTGCATGCGTGCGATTGGCGATGGGCGAGCCGACGGCGACATCGTTCTGTCCGGAAAGGCGCGCAAGCAGCGTCTGGAACACGGCGAGTAGCAGCATGAAAGGCGTGACGCCTTCCCGCTGCGCGAACGCATACAGCCGTTCGCACAGCGCGGGGCCGAGCGCGAAAGGCAAGGTCGCGCCGCGTCCGCTGATCTGTGCGGGGCGTGGACGGTCGAGAGGCAAGTCCAGCGGCGCGAGATCGGCAAGACGACCGCGCCAGTATTGCGTCTGGCGTTCCAGTTCCGCATCGGCGAGCCAGGCACGCTGCCAAATCGTGAAGTCGGCGTACTGCACGGGCAAGGGCGGAAGCGCAACCGGCTCCTTGCGCACGGCAGCCGTATAGCATGCGCCGAGTTCGCGAACGAGCACGCCGATAGACCAGCCGTCCGAGACGATGTGATGCATCGTGAACAACAGGACATGTTCAGCGGATGACAACCGCAGCAATCGCGCGCGAAGCAGCGGTCCATGTTGAAGATCGAAGGCGCGCGAGGCTTCGATCTGCGCGAGACGGCGGACCTCGGCGCTTTGCTCATCGGCGACGCGTTCATCGAGTTCGATGATCGGCAGCGCGATCTTCAGGCTGGACGCTATGCATTGCATCGCTTGGCCGTCGTGCTCCACGAATGATGTGCGAAGGCTCTCGTGACGTGCCACGAGCGCGTTCAACGCGGTTTCGAATGCGTGAACATCGAGCGAGCCGGAAAGGCGCACGGCGACGGGTATGTTGTACGTCGATTGTCCCGGATCGAGTTGATCGAGGAACCACAAGCGTTCCTGTGCGAACGACAGCGGCACTTGCGCGGGACGCGGCAACGCTTGCAACGGCGGGCGCGCCCCGGCGCGATGAGCCGTGTCCTCCAACGCGTCGGCGAGCGCGGCGACGCTCGGCGCATCGAACAGCGTGCGCAAGGACAATTCGATCGACAGGGCTTCGCGCAGTCGCGAGACGAGTTGCGTGGCGAGCAGCGAGTGTCCGCCAAGCGCAAAGAAGTCATCGAAGATGCTCACGCGTTCGAGGCCGAGCACGCTGGCAAAGCACTCGGCAAGCGATGTCTCGAGCGATGTCCGCGGCGCGACATACACGGCGAGGTTCTGCCATTGCGGATCAGGCAGCGCACGTCGATCCAGCTTGCCGTTCGTCGTAAGCGGCAAGGCATCGAGCGTCACGAACGCGGACGGCACCATGTAATCCGGCAGACGCGAACCGAGATGCTCGCGAAGGTCGCTCGTGTCGATGTCGGAAACGCCGGTGATATAGGCGATGAGTTGCTGATCCTGCGTCGCTTCATCGCGTGCGCGCGCGATGACGACGGCTTCGCGCACCGCCGGATGACTGGCGATCTGCGCTTCGATCTCTCCCAACTCGATACGAAAGCCTCGAACCTTGACCTGATGATCGTTGCGCCCGAAAAACTCCAGACTGCCATCGGGACGATACCGTCCGAGATCGCCCGTGCGATAGAGCCGCGCGCCCGGAACGAAGGGATCGTCGATGAAACGCTCCGCGGTCAGCTCGGGCCGATTGAGATAGCCGCGCGCCACGCCCGCGCCGCCGACATACAACTCGCCGACCGCACCGACAGGCGCGAGCCGCTGTTGCGCATCGAGCAGATAGATCGTGAGGTCAGGAATGCGCACGCCGATCGGGCTGTGGCTGTCCGCGCAGTCTTCGCGATCGAGCGGTCGATAAGTCACATGCACGGTCGTCTCGGTGATGCCGTACATGTTGACGAGGCGCGGATGCCGATCCGAATGACGCGCGTACCACGGCTCCAGCATCGAAGGATTCAACGCCTCGCCGCCGAATATCACATAGCGCAACGCGGTGGGCGCATCGTTCGTCTCCTGCGCCTGAATCAATGCGCGAAACGCGCTCGGTGTCTGATTCAGTACGGTCACGCGTTCCCGCTGAAGCAGTCGAAGAAAGTCGGGCGCGAAGCGCGCAAACTGTTGCGGCACGATCACGAGCTTGCCGCCATAACGCAGCGCGCCCCACATTTCCCAGACCGAGAAGTCGAAGGCGAACGAGTGGAACAGGCACCATACGTCGCGTTCATCGAAATTGAACCAGTCGTGCGTCGCATCGAAGAGGCGAACGATCTGCGCGTGCTCGATCATCACACCCTTGGGCTTGCCGGTAGAACCGGACGTGTAGATCACGTATGCGAGATGCGCCGGAGCGACGGCCGTGACCGGATCGTCTTGCGAGATGTCGTCGTCGAGCGATGCATCGGGATCGATCACGGTAAGCTCGCCCGTATCGCCGAGCGCCGCGCGGCCGGGGGCGTCGGCGAGCAACAGGCGCGGCGTCGAGTCGCTGAGAATGTGGCTCAGGCGCTCGCCCGAATAAGCGGGATCGAGCGGCACATAAGCGCCACCGGACTTGAGGATCGCGAGCAACGCGACCATCATGCCGATGCCACGCTCCACGCATAACGCGACGCGATCTTCCGGTCCCACGCCCAGCGCGATCAGACGATGCGCGAGCCGGTTCGCTCGCGCATTGAGCTTCGCATAGGTCATGGATTGATCTTGGAAGACGAGCGCGACCGCGTCCGGCACGCGCCTGACCTGCTGCTCGAAAAGCTGGTGAATGCACATGTCCGATGGATACGAAGCCGTGTCGTTCCATGTCTTCACCAGCAGCTCGTACGTGTCGGGCGGCACGACGTCGAGCTGATTCACCGGCGTTTGCGGCGCTTCTTCGAGTGCGTGCGCAAGGCTCGACAAAGCCTGCGCCATATATCCACAGAGCTGTGCGGGCGACAGCGGCGCAACGGTCTGCGCGATGAGACCGAGACTATCGCCGTTGTCATCGACGCACAACGTCAGCGGATAATTGGTGCGCTCTTCGGCGCCGAGCAGTTCGATGCCGTCGAAGGCCGTGTGCCGGTCGTCGGATGCGCGATTATGACGATAGTTGAGCAGCGCATTGAAGAGCGGCGCGGGCGCGGCGACGCCGCTGCATCGTTGAGCGAGCGCGAGCGGGGCATGCTGATGCTGCAGCAGCGCGGCGAGACGGTCATGCGCAATACGCGCGCTGTCAGCGACGGAAGCGTCGTCGATGTCGAAGCGAACCGGCAAGGTGTTGATTACGAGCCCGAGCGCCTGGTCGACGCCCGCCTGCATGCGTCCGAGCAACACGGTGCCGAATACCACGCACCCATCGGAATCCAGTGCGCTGCCCGCGTTCAACACGCGCGCCCACGCGAGATGACAGAGACTCGCGAGACTGACGCCGATATGCCGGGCCTGCGCGCGCAGACGCGCATCGAGTTCGGCGGGCAGCGTGATCTGCGCTTCGGCGACGGCCGAGCCGTCGTGATGCACATCGGTCAAGCCGAACGGCAACGTGGGCTCGCTGACATCGGCGAGCATGTCGCGGAAAAAGGCTTCCTGCGCGTCATGGTTCGCCCCGAGCCGGGCCTGCGCGACAAGGTCGCGGAATGGTTGCGCCGCGCCCAACGCGTGCGCGCGGCCATCGAGAATCGCGCCGATTTCCGCATGCATGACCTCGAGCGTCGCATGATCGCCGATCAGATGATGCCAGTTCAATTGCATCAGCCAGCGATCCCCGCTCGCGTCGCGTGCGATTGCAATCTGCATCAGGGGCGCGCGAGCGAGATCGAGGCGCTGCGTGCGCGCATCGAAATGATGCGTCAGATCGTCGACTTCGACGATCGTCACGGGCGCATGACGCAGGACGACTTGCGCCGCCGTCGTCACGCCTTCGTGAACGAACGCAGTGCGCAGAATGTCATGCCGCGCGACGACCTGTTGCAACGCATCGACCCATGCATCGAGACGGGCGCGGCTGTCGAACGCGAGGCGCGCGGTTTGCAGATACGGATCGCCTTCCGTCGTGAGCATGTGATGAAACAGGATGCCTTCCTGAAGCGGCGCGAGTGCATAGATATCCTGAACGTTAGAGATTCCGCCAGGCATTTGATCGACGATGCGATCGATATCCGTCTGCGTCAGCGAGATGAGCGGCAGCATGTCCGGCGTGACGGCGCTGTTCGCGGGCGTGATGACATTGGGCGGCACGACAATGTCGGACTTCGGCGCGGCGTAATCGATGGCATCGGCGAATGCGCTGAGCACGGGCGTCGCGAAGAGATCTCGCACGCTCGCTTGCAGCCCGATGCGCCGCAAGCGCTCGATCAACGTCACCGCGAGCAGCGAGTGGCCGCCGAGCGCGAAAAAATTGTCATGCCGACCGACACGTTCGATTCCCAGCAGTTCAGCCCACAGTCCGGCAAGCGCGCTTTCGGTGCGACCTTGCGGTGCTTCGAAGGGACGCAGCGCGAAGGCGTCGGCTTGCGGATCGGGCAACGCGCGGCGATCGAGCTTGCCGCTCGGCGTAAGCGGCAGCGCATCGAGCGCAACGAACGCGGCGGGCGTCATATAGTCGGGAAGACGCGTGCTCAGATGTTCGCGCAAGTCGCTGGCATCGATGCCGAATTCATCGCGTGCGGTGACATAGGCGATGAGTTGCTGATCCTGCGAGCCGGGCGTGCGCGAACGCGCAATCACCACCGCATCGCGCACGGCCGGATGACTCGCGATCTGCGTCTCGATCTCGCCGGGCTCGATGCGGAAGCCGCGAATCTTGATTTGCAGATCATTGCGTCCGAGGAATTCGATATTGCCGTCGAGATGAAAGCGGGCGAGATCGCCGGTGCGGTACATGCGTGCGCCGGGCACGAACGGATCGTCGAGAAAGCGCTCGGCCGTGAGCTCGGGACGATTCAGATAGCCGCGCGCGACACCCGCGCCGCCGATATACAGCTCGCCCACCGCGCCAGGCGGCACCGTGCGACGCCGTGCGTCGAGCACATACGTGCGCGTGTTGGCGAGCGGCTTGCCGATAACCGGTCGCGCCTGTTCATGCGTGATCTCCGCGAAAGTCGCATCTACCGTGCATTCGGTCGGACCATAGACGTTGAACGCACGTATGCCTTGTGCGCGCGCAAGACGGCTCCACGTCTGCGGCGTGAGCGGTTCACCGCCGACGAGCACGGTCAGTGGCGCTTGCCGTCGTTCGAGCAGACCGGCCGAGAACAGCGATTCGAGTTGCGTCGGCGTGCAGTCGAAAACGTCGATACCGGATGTGTCGAGAAAATCGACGAGCGCCATCGCGTCGGTGCGCACATCGGCGGGAACGATGACGAGCCGATGCCCGGACAGCAACGCGGTGAGATTCTGCACGGACGCATCGAAGGCGATGCTTGCGTTCAGCGTCACGCCCGCATGCGGCGCGCACTGCGCGAACACGGTCGATTGCAACGCATGATGCAGGTTCATCACGTGCCGGTGCTCGACCATCACGCCCTTGGGCTTGCCGGTGGACCCCGACGTGTAGATGACATACGCGAGATGATGCGAGGCGAGGGCGGGCACATGCGGATCGTCGTTCGGCAGCGCATCGTCGAGCGATGCATCCGGATCGAGCACCGTAAGCGCGCCGATATCACCGAGCGCGTGACGGCCCGCTGCATCGGCGACGAGCAACCGAGGCGAGGCATCGCCGAGTATGTAACTCAGACGTTCGCCCGGATAAGCTGGATCGAGCGGGATGTAAGCGCCGCCCGACTTGAGTATGCCGAACAACGCGACGATCGCGCCGATGCCGCGCTCCATACACAAGGCGACGCGATCTTCGGGACGCACGCCGAGCGCGATAAGCCGATGCGCGAGCCGGTTCGCGCGCGCATTGAGCTGCGCAAACGTGAGCGATGCGCCATCGCAGGCGAGTGCGACGGCGTCGGGCGTGAGCCGTGCCTGCTGCTCGAGAAGCCGATGAATGCACTCATGCTCCGGATACGGCGCGGTCGTGTCGTTCCAGCGTTCGAGGAGCGCCTGCCTTTCAGGTAACACGAGCTGAAGCGTATGCAGCGGCGCATCGGGCCGATCGAGCACTTGTTCGAGGAGACGTGTGAAGCGGCGCGCGTGCGCCTCGACGGACTCGGGCGTATAGAGCAACGGATTGCCATCGAACATCAATTCGATGCCAAGTTCATCGCCCTGGTCATGCACGATCAGCGCGAGATCATCGGGCGTGCCATAGAACGAGCGATTCGAGCCGATGACGCAGCCCGCGAAGTTCAGCGCACGGCTGTACTCCGGCATGATGTTCACCGTGGGACCGAAGAGCGGCCTGTCGGCTTCGATGCGGCCGACATCGCGCCGGATATCTTTCACGCGATAACGCTGATGACGCAGTACGCGGCGGCTTTGCCGCGCGACGGCATCGAGAAGATCGACGATGGTCGTGCGTTCGTCGACGATCGCTCGTAACGGCAGCGCATTCGACAACATGCCCGGCACGCTTCTCGCCAGACGTCCGACGCGTGCGGTGACGGGCAACCCGAGCACCACTTCGGGCTGGCCGCTCAGACGTGCGACATAGGCGGCCATGACCGCCGTCATGATTTGCGGCCAGGTCGTGCCGTTGCGTTCGGCCATATCGCGCATGCGCGCGGTCGTGTCGGGCGACAAACGGATCCGCGCGCTCGCCTGCGAATAGGCTTCTGCGGGCATCGGCTCGGGCGCCATGCATGCCGAGAGGATCACAGGCTCGGGGCAACCCGCCATGTATTCGTGCCAGAACTGCCGATCGTTTTCGAAGGCGCTGGACGCGCGATACGCGGCGTCGTTATCGAGGAGATCGGCAAGACGCGCCCAGCCGGACGGTGCGGGATCGTCTCCTTGGATCAGTGCCGAGTAAATGGCTGCGAGCCGCTGCGTGAACAGCAAAAACGAAAAGCCATCGAACGCTACATGGTGAATCCGCTGGAAGAAGAAGAAGCGCGTGGGGCTCGCCTGAAAGAGCTGCCCATCGAATAGCGGCCAATGGCCGAGGTCGAAGGCGGTGGCCAGCGCGATCTGCACAGCGCGATCGATCGCTTCCAGCGGATCGGGTGCATCGCTTACATCGACCACGCGCAGTGTGAAGTGCAACGGCTCATCGGGAACGGTCTGACGCGGCAAGCCGTCGGTGACGAAGAGGCGCACGCGCATGCCTTCGGCTTCGTCGATGGTTTGCCGCAGCGCTGCCTGAAGCGCATCGACATCGAGCGGTCCGATGATCTCCGTGAGTTGAGCAAGATTGAAGCGCGGATCGCGCAAATCGAGTTGCTGTCGAAAGAAGATGCCCGATTGAGCGGGCGTGATGGGAAAACCGTGCATGGCGTCGATCCGTAGTGGAGAGCACGCGCGTGCTCTGAAAGCGATAGTCGAGAACGTCGTCATCGGAACGCGTGGAAGAAGCGCACGCGCGTTCGCGCGTGGTTGCATCTGGCACAGGTCCTTGCGTGTTCGTCAGACTGATGCGGCGGCGTAAAGCGACGCAAACGCGCCTCGATTGGCCGCGGGTAGGAATGTGAAACTCAGGGAGTCACGAGCCTCGAAAGCGAACCGAGGGCGACGAACGCTCTCATCCGGAACGCGAGCATGGCGCTTTGCTGCGCGCGGATGACGTCTTTCACCGCGGGATCGCTCAGTGAACCGAGGCGATTGAGCGGCGTTCTGAAACAATGAGCGAGTGTGATGCCGAAATCGTTATCGGCGGGATCGACGCCATGCCACCAGAACGGTGGGATATAGAGAACGTCGCCGGGCGCAAGCGTGGTTTCGAACTTCGTCAGTGCACCGTCCGCGGGAAAGAAGCGCGCGCCATCATTCATGTGATGAAGATTGGACTTGATCGGCACGGCATACGCTTGCCAGTTTTCACTGGACAGCCTGAACATGGAAATGCGCTTGGTGCCGATGATCTGCGTGGTTAGCGTCTCGTCGGTCGTGTGGTAGTGCCATTCGGTCGAAGCATTCCGATAGATGAAGAGCCTGTCTTGTGCATATGCGCGCGGCGGTCGATCGTGCTCTCTTTCGAGAAACTCATGATGGCCGAGATCGGGTTTCCATTCCGACGGAATAGGGAGCGCGCGGATCGCATGCGTCTCGTCCGGCCCTGCGTCGCGCAGACGCGCAATGGCCTGATTGAGTTTCAGCTTCGGGAGATTTGCATACCAGAGACCGGTGGGCGAGGCGTTGAACGCATCCGAGATGCCGACTTCGCTATCCGTCAATGCTTCGAGATAGCCGGGTGCGTTCCATTTCCGGAGAGCAGGCCAGTTGCGCACCGCTCCTCTGATGACAACAGGTTTCTGAGCGCAGACATGGTCGCTCCAGAATTGTCCGTGTCTGAGCGTTTCATTATCGATGGACGGAAGCTGAACGCTGCGTCCCGGAACGAGGTCGATCACTTTCACAATGCGCTTGGCCATTTCCCACTCCCAGATCGAGAATCATCAGGACCGTGCAGTCCAGTTCTGTTCGATGTAGTCCAGGCATTGCCTGCGTGAACAATCTGGATACTCCACCGTCCAGCCGTCCGGAACCTCGAGATGAGCGGGCCAAAGCGAGCGCTGCTGCAATTCGTTGATCAGCACACGGAATGTGCCCTGATCGTCGTCGAATGGATTGTCCACGCTGTTGCTCCCTTCGTTCGTGCTTCGGATTGCAACGAAATATAGGCGCCGGGAGTTAGCATTGAATGAGGTGTCGCGAGAGCCATAGCGTGCGTCGAGCGTGGCGCGCACTCGATGCGACGAGCACCTTGCAAAAGACGTGAGGAATGCATCGCTATTTAATATCGGCTTCGGATTGGTAGCAAGGGAAATTGCGGGGGCCTTACCGAGTTCGATATGTCTCGCGTGACGAGTGCTTTGCGCGATGCCCACATCGCGCTCGGCGCAAGGCACGTCGAGTTGCTTGTGACGCGTGTGCTGCCCTTGGGGGACGAGGTACGCAGCTATGGAAGCGCTTCCCGATGGCCTCGATCGCAATAAAAGAAGCGTATCAAGGATTGGTTTCTAATCCAAAGCGCCCGGCATTTGCATGCAGACGGGCACAGACTCGGTCTTAACTCGAAAGAGCGTGCGCTGTGCACCTCGCCCGAGTTTGTGAGTGCTTCAAACATGGACTGCGGTCCCGGTGAGCCGCGCACGCGCGTATCCCGGCGCATACGACAACTTTCCGCGATGCCGTGCGCTGGCGCCAGGCGCTGCGGTTCCGTCGCGCGGGCTCGACTGCACCCGCCGACGCCATCGAACGCGTGGCGCGTCATGCGAACTTCCATCTGCATCTGGCTGCGCCCTGGCACGAAGCCGTCGTCGATGACAACCGCGTGCGCGCGCGTGCGGAAGACGGCACGTTCGAATTCGATTTCGTGATCGCGGCACGGGCTACACGGTCGATCTGCATGCGCGGCCCGAACTCGCCGGCATCGCCCATCGTGTGCTGCTTTGGCGCGACCGCTACCGCCCGCATCCGACGAACGCGACGATGCGCTCGAATATGTGGAGAAGCGGCCCGGCGAGGCATCGTTCCTGAAGAATATCCACGTCGTCAATGCCGCGGGATTGGTGAGCCGGGGCGAAGCCGCTGCGCCACGCTGTTACCGGTAACGCGCGCAATTGCACGAATCGCGAAACTGTCGTTATACTGGCTCCGCGATCGAGTGGCCTGACCACCGCGATTGGCCTGACCGCAGGACGAATCAAGCAGACTGACTGGAAGCGTCGCATCGGCACCGCGCCCGATGCGCCCGGAAGGGGCGTGCTGTAGATGAAGTCGCGCAGCGCCTCTCCACAAGAAAAATGAAAGGAGACAACCCGATGTTCCGTGAAGGAGTGCAGGCAAGAGCCGCGCTCGCGCTCGCCGTCTGCATGCTCGCAGGCGCCGCGCACGCGCAGGTCGCAACGGGCGACACCACGCAGAAAAAAATCGCCCTGTCGAATAGCTTCGCGGGCAACGCGTGGCGGCAGTCGATGCTCAAGAGCTGGAACGCCGTCGCCCAGCAAGCGGTGGCGGACAAGAAGATCGCGGCCGCGCCCGCTTTCACGACCGCCGAGAATCAGGTGACGGAGCAGGCGCAGCAGGTTCAGAACCTGATCCTGCAAGGCTATAACGCGATCGTCATCGACGCCGTTTCGCCGACCGCGCTCAACGGCACCATCAAGAAGGCATGCGCCGCGGGCGTCGTCGTCGTCTCGTTCGACGGCGTCGTCGACGAGCCGTGCGCGTATCGCGTCAATTTCGACTTCAAGGGCTGGGCGGAGCAGGGCGTCGACTATCTGGCGACGAAGCTCAATGGCCACGGCAACATACTGGAAGTGCGCGGCGTGGCCGGCATCTCCGTCGACAACCTCATGCACGAAGGCGTGCTCGAAGGGCTCAAGAAGCATCCGGGGCTCAAGCTCGTCGGCTCGGTGAACGGCGACTGGACGCAATCGGTCGCGCAGAAGGCTGTGGCCGGCATTCTCCCGACGCTACCGCAAGTCGATGGCGTGGCGACCGAAGGCGAGATGTCGTTCGGCATCGCGCAGGCGTTCAAGGCCGCCAATCGTCCCGCGCCGCCGATGGTCATCGGCAGCACCTATCCCGAACTGCAATGGTGGAGCGAGCAGGCGAAGACCGGTTATCAGTCGCGCTCGCTGTCGAATCCGCCGGGCGCGGTCTCGTTCGCGTTCTGGGTGGCGCAGCAAGTGCTCGCGGGCAAGAAGATTCCGAAGGAAGTCACCATTAACGTGCCGCTGCTCGCCATCTCGCAGCAGGAGTTGCCGGCGAGGCTCGCCGCGACGCCGCCGGGTGGAATCGCCGACGTCACTTATACGCTGCCGCAGACCGTGGCCTTGCTCGACAAGAAGTAAGCATTCGATGACGCCACGCATGGAGGCATGTGAATGGGCGCAACTATCAATACAGAGGGCGAGCGCACGCTGATTCGCTTCGAAGGCGTCGGCAAGACCTTCGGCCGGGTGCGCGCGCTCGCGGACATCGACTTCGCGTTCATGCGCGGCGAATGCGTCGGCATCGCGGGACACAACGGCGCGGGCAAATCGACGCTCATGGCCGTGCTCGCGGGCGTGTATGCGCCGACGCAGGGCCGTATCGAAGTGGACGGCCAAAGCGCGCCGCACTACGACGCCAACGCCGCGCGCAAGGCCGGCGTGCGCTGCGTCTTTCAGGAACTCTCGCTGTGCGCGAACCTGACGGTCGCGGAAAACATGACGATCGTGCATCCGCAATTGCGCGGGCGCGGCTGGCGGCGCACGGCAACGGCGCTCATGCGCGACAAGCTCGAAGAGATTTTTCCGGGCAACGGACTGAAGGGCAACGAACTCGTGTCCGATCTGACGCTCACCCAACAGCAGATGGTCGAGATCGCGCGCGGGTTCACGGTGACGGACGCGCCCGTGCGTCTCGTGATCCTCGACGAGCCGACCTCGTCGCTCGATGCCCATACCGCCGATCAACTGCTTGCCTTCGTCCGGCGCGCGGCAGAGAGCGGCATCACCTGTCTGCTGATTACGCACATGCTCGGCGAGATAGAGCGCGTCGCGAATCGTGTGATGGTGATGCGCGACGGCGGCATCGTCGGCGTGCTGCCGGGCAACGAGGCGAACCGTGCGTCGATCATTCAGGCGATGGGCCAGCATCTGGAAGCGGAGAAAACGCCGGCCGCCGCACGCATACGCAACGCACAAAGCGATGACAAACCGTTCCGCTGGAACGTCGGCGGAAGGAAACATACGCTGATCGAGGCATCGCGCGGAGAGATCGTCGGCTTCGCCGGACTCGCGGGCCAAGGTCAGACCGAAGCGCTGCTCGCCATCTACGAGGCAGCGACGAGCCACGGCGCGGGCCGCATGAAAGCCGCATTCGTTGCCGGCGATCGCGGGCGCGACGGCGTGTTCCCGGTGTGGTCCATCGCGCAAAATCTCGATTTGCGGTGGCTTCTCGGCGGCGCGAAGCGCAAGCGCGGACTCGTCGATCGCGCGGCGGCGCGCGCGCTCGTGGAAGCGTGGCGCACGAAGATCGGCATACGCGGCGCGCCGATAAGCGCGGGCATCCTGTCGCTCTCGGGCGGCAACCAGCAGAAGGTGCTGTTTGCGCGCGCGCTGTCGTCGGACGCGCAGCTCATTCTGATGGACGATCCGACGCGCGGCGTCGATGTAGGCACCAAGCGCGACATCTACCGGCTCGTTCACGACGAAGCCGCGAAAGGCCGCACGTTCATCTGGTACACGACAGAAAACGAAGAGCTGTCGCATTGCGACCGCACGTATGTCTTTCGCTCGTCGGCGGTCACGCGCGTCTTGCATGCGGACGAATGCACGGAAGAAGCGCTGCTCGCTGCGAGCTTCGAGGAGCAGGCCGCATGACCCCCGCGCGCATCACGTTCCGGGACACGCAAGCGCGTCTTCGCGCGCTGCTTCCCGCCATCTCGCTCGTCGCGGTGCTCGTGCCGATTCTCGTCATGCAACCCGCCGTGATGAGCTATTTCGGATCGAGCCTGCTGCTCAATCTGGCCGTGCCGATCGTGCTCGCCACGCTTGCGCAACTCGCGATCATCACCGTCAACGATCTCGACTTGTCCATCGGTCCATTCGTGAGTCTCGTCGCGTGCATCGGCGCGACGCTGCTCGTCAAGGAGCCGTGGCTCGGCGCGCTCGCACTCGTCGCCTGTGTGCTCGCGTATGCAGCCGTCGGCGCGCTGATCGAACTGCGGCAGATTCCGTCCATCGTCGTGACGCTCGGGCTGTCGTTCGTGTGGAGCGGGCTCGCGATCGTGCTGCTGCCTTCGCCGGGCGGCGCGAGCCCCGGCTGGCTCGGCACGGCGATGAGCTATCAGACGCCGTTCATCGCCGCGCCGATCGTGTGGTCGGTGCTCATTGCCATCGCAGGGCACATTCTGCTGATGCGCACCTCGGCCGGCGTGCGCATACGCGGCGCGGGCGGCAATCCGCGCGCGATGCGGCGCTTCGGCTGGTCGCTCGTGCGCAGCAAGGCGACGCTTTACGGCATCGCGGGCGTGTTCGGCGTGCTGTCGGGTCTTTCGCTGCTCGGGCTCACGACCTCCGCCGACGCGAACCTTGCGCTGCGCTACACGCTGCTCTCGATTGCGGCGGTCATTCTCGGCGGTGGCGAATTCGTCGGCGGGCGCGTATCGGTCATCGGCGCGGTGCTCGGTGCCATCACGCTCACGCTCGCGGCGTCGTTCCTCGCCTTTCTCAACATCTCGGCGGATTGGCAAGTCGGCATGCAGGGCGCGATCCTGATCGTCGTGCTGTCCTTGCGCGTGCTGCTGCAACGCGGGGAACGGCAATGAAATCGCAGACTTCCGGTGAAGCGCTCGCCAACAACGATACCGCGTGGGAACGGCTGAAGGGCGTTCAAGCACCCTGGGCGTGGTCTTTCGTCGGCACGGTGCTCGTGTGGTTCGGTATCGTCGGCATCTTCGGCTTCGGCATCGCGAGCAATGTCGCGCAGACGGCCCTCACCTACGGCGTGTTCATGGTGCTGGTCGGTCTCGGGCAGATGCTCGTCATCACGTCGGGTGTCGGCAACATCGACCTCTCGGTGCCGTCGACGATCGCGCTCGCGGGCGTCGTCGGCATGCACGCGATGGGCGGCTCCAACGGCCAGATTGCGCTCGGCGTCGCGGCGGCGCTCGGCGTGGGCGTCGCGGTCGGGATCGCGAACTACATGCTGATCCGGCTGCTGCGCATTCCGCCGATCATCGCGACGCTGTCGTCGAGCTTCATCATCCAGTCGATCGCCATTACGCAAGGGCGCCAGCTTCCGCCGCCGCCGCCCGCGCTGGGCGCATTCGCCACGAGCCGGCTCTTCAACGTGCCGTATATCGCGCTGGTTGCGCTCGCCTTGTCGGTCGCGCTCGCGGTGCTGCTTCATCGCGCCGTGTATGGCCGCAGGCTTTCGGCGATCGGACAGAACGCGCGCGCCGCGTGGCTCGCGGGCGTGAACGTGCATCGCACGCGCTGCCTTGCCTACGTGCTTTCGTCGATGATCGCGGCGCTCACGGCGCTGCTGCTCGCGGCGACATCAGGCGGCGCGTCGCTCGATATGGGCGTCGAGTACATGCTGATCTCGATCGCCGTGGTCGTGATCGGCGGCACGCTGGTCACGGGCGGCAAGGCGACGATCGTCGGCGTATGGGGCGCCTCGATGTTCCTGTTTCTCACTAACGCCGCGCTCAACGCGGTCGGCGCCGATGCCGGCGTGCGCTCCATCGTGTACGGCGTGCTCATCATCGCGGTGACGGTCGCCGCCGGCGGAAAACCGGCGCGCTGACACGCAATCCACAAAGGACGAGGAGACATGAAACCCAGCGATTTCGAAGTGCATGATCCGCGTTTCAGGCTGCTGCTGCAGCCGAACGCGTTCCTTTCCAAAGTGACGGACGAATGCCTCTGGGCGGAAGGACCGGTCTATTTTCCGGCCACGGACCTGTTCGTCTGGAGCGACATCCCGAACAACCGCATGCTGCGCTGGGCGCCGGGAATGGGCGTCGGCGTGTTTCGCGCGCCGTCGAACTACAGCAACGGCAACACGCGCGACCGCGAAGGGCGGCTCGTGAGTTGCGAGCATGGCGCGCGGCGCGTGACGCGCACGGAGCACGACGGCAGCGTGACCGTGCTTGCATCGCATTTCGAAGGCAAGCGGCTGAACTCGCCGAACGATGTCGTCGTTGATTCGAAGGGCGACATCTGGTTCACGGATCCCGACTACGGAATCTTGAGCGACTACGAAGGCTATCGCGCAGAGAGCGAGATCGGCCGATGCAACGTGTATCGCCTATCGCCCGACGGCGCGCGTGTGCATCTCGTCTGCGACGACTTCGCGAAGCCCAACGGCCTCGCGTTTTCTCCGGACGAATCGCAGATCTACATCGCGGATTCGGCCGCTTCCCACGACGAAGAAGCGCCGCGTCATATCCGCGTGTTCGATGTATCGGGCGATGGCGTATTGCGTAACGGACGCGTGTTCATCGAGATGCAGAGCGGCGTGCCGGACGGCATGCGGGTCGACGAGCACGGCAATGTCTGGACCAGCGCGGAGGACGGCGTGCACTGCTACGCACCCGACGGCACGCTGCTCGGCAAGATCCTCATTCCCGAGGTCGTCGCGAACCTGACGTTCGGCGGCATCCATCGAAATCGCCTGTTCATTACGGCGACGTCATCGATCTATTCGCTGCATGTCGGCGTGCGTGGCGCGGGACGGTAAAAACATCAATAACAGGAGACGAGCATGAGAATCACAACACTGGCCGTGGCGCTGTGCCTGGTCGCGGCATCGGCGGGCGCGTCGGCGCAGGTCGCGACGGGCGATACGTCGTCGATGAAGATCGCGCTGTCGAACAACTACGCGGGAAATAGCTGGCGCCAGCAGATGCTCAAGAGCTGGGCCAACGTCGCCGATCCGGCCGTGAAGCAGAAGGTCGTCGCGGCGGCGCCCAGCTTCACGACAGCCGAAAGCCAGGCGACAGAGCAGGTTCAGCAGATTCAGAATCTCATCTTGCAAGGCTTCAAGGCCATCGCCGTCGATGCCGTTTCGCCCACGGCGCTCAACGGCGTCATCAAGCAGGCGTGCGGCGCGGGCGTGACGGTCGTATCGTTCGATGGCATCGCAACCGAGCCGTGCGCGTATCGCATTGCCGTGGATTTTCAGGGCATGGGCCGCATGCAGGTCGATTACTTGGCGAAGCGGCTGAACGGCAAGGGCAACTTGCTCGAAATTCGCGGACTCGCGGGCGTCTCCGTGGACGACGAGATTCATCAGGGAATCGTCGACGAACTCAAGAAGTATCCGGGGATGAAGATCGTCGGTTCGGTGCACGGGGACTGGACGCAGACCGTCGCGCAGAAGCAGGTCGCGGGCATCCTGCCGACTTTGCCGAAGATCGACGGCGTGCTCACGCAAGGGGGCGACGGCTTCGGCACCGCGCAGGCGCTCAAGGCCGCGGGGCGGCCGACGCCGATCATCATTCTCGGCAACCGGCAGGAAGAACTCGCCTGGTGGGCCGAACAGAAGAAGAGCGGTTACGAGACGATGTCGGTGACGATTCCGCCGGGCGCGTCCTCGTTCGCCTTCTGGGTGACGCAGCAGCTTCTCGCCGGCAAGAAGATGCCGCACGACATCCGTATGCCGGTTCTGGAAGTGAAGCCGGAGGAACTCGACGCGGTGCTGGCCAAAACGCCGGTTGGTGCATTGGCGAACAAGGAGTACACGCGCGACGAGGTCGTCGCCGTCGTGGATGGGAAGAAGTAGGCACGTATCATCGGAGATGGAAACACGACGAATGAATCTGCGGGTACACGGCGCGTTGAATGCGGTTGGCTCGTCGCCCGCCAGCCTGATCGCCTGCTCCGAGCGCTGATGAAGCTCGGCAAGCGTGTATTGGCCAGAGCGTCTCTGCTCGTGGTGTTCAGAAGGTATTGCCGAGACGTCCTGCGGCAAGGACGTCTCGCGCTCATTTCGCCCGCGAGGCGTTCGCAGTCAGCTTGACGATTGCGTCGAGCGCGCCATTCACCATGCCGCGTACCACCGGCTCCACTTTCTTCGCGACCTCGGGCAGATAGTGGAACGGTGCGTTTTCGCTCATATAGGTGGACTGGCACATCTCCAGTTGCACCGCATGCACGCCGTCCTGCGGCGCGCCGGCGTGCCGCGTGATAAAGCCGCCCTTGAAGCGGCCGTTCGCAATCCATGTGAACGGACTCGCCGCTGCGACGCGCTGTATTGCTTCCTGCACGGAGGGCGCGGCGGTGCGGCCATCCTGCGTACCGATGTTGAAGTCCGGAAGCTTGCCTTCGAAAAGGCGCGGCAGCACGCTCGCGATCGAGTGCGCTTCCCAGAGCAGCACATTCCGATGCTGGCTGCGCAGGCGCGTCAGCTCTTCCTGAAGGGCGTCGTGATACGGCTGCCAGTAAGTCGCCACCCGGCGATCGCGCTCGGTCGCGTCGGGCGCGCAGCCTTCGCGATACAGCGGCGCTCCGCGAAACGTTTCCGTCGGGCACAGGGACGTGGCGATCTGCCCGGGATACAGGCTCTCGTCGTTCGATGGCCGGTTCAGGTCGATCACGTAGCGCGACACGCGCGCGCCGAGGATCGTCGCGCCGAGTGCGCGGGCGAAGCCGTAGAGGCGGTCGAGGTGCCAGTCAGTATCCGCGACCGTCAGCGCGATATCCGTGTACCGGTCGCGCAGGGCGTCGGGAATGTGCGTGCCGAGATGAGAGGGTTTGCACTATCGCTTACCTAAGGCTATGTTCAGGCGCGGCAGTATCGCAATGCGAAGGTCGCAGTCGGTACCTTGGCGGGGCAGCGCCAATGTCGCTTCGACCGGACGCCGCTAGGCGCTGTTAGCTCTCTCCTGAGTTTGGAGCTGTCAGCTTGAGACACTCGCGGGGTTAGTCGACTGGTCGGACGAAGCAGCGATGGTCGTTCGAACACATTGCCTCGTTTGACGCGTCGTTCGATCAGGCTGCGGCCGACATGACATCGCGTTCAGTCATCTTTAGATTTCGGACCTGCAGTCGAATGACCGGTGTTTTTCGTTACCCGACGCCAAAACCCTGTCCAGCTAACGGCGGTTCTGGGTCGGTTTGCGCCCGTCACCTCCTCAAACCCGTCGCTGGAAAGCAGTCAGTGGTTGCAACTGCCCACAAGCTCCCAGCCGGCAGCGGATCTTCACAACACCGAACGGCCGTCCACGTTCCTCAAGCCGACGTTTAGGGCCGCGGAAGTCCCACTGCGTAGGAATGCGCTAGGCGCATGTAGCGCGTCGTCGCACGTGCGACAATTCGGTTTTCGCCTGCGCGCGCACCGCCTTGAGATCTGCACCGCATCAGCACAGGGCGGCCATCCGGGGCCATATATCATGAATCTACGAGCAGCGGTCTTACCCCCCGACTGGGTAAGGCGCGCCGAGCCGATAGAAGGCGTCGAGCGCATCGAAGCGTGGTTTCACGGCAGCGCATACTCCATGCACCGCCACGACACCTACGCGATCGGCCGCACGCTCGCTGGCGTTCAGAGTTTCAACTATCGGCGCAGCCAGCGGAACAGCCTGCCGGGCAACACGCTCGTACTGCATCCCGATGAGGCTCACGATGGCCAGGCGGGCACCGATGAGGGGTTCCAATACCGGATGGTCTACGTGGAACCCGCTCTCTTTCAGGAAGTGCTCGGCGGACAAGCGCTGCCGTTCCTCGAAGGCGGCGTGACTACCGATCGGCGCCTCGAGGTTGCGACCGTAGCGTTGCTGCAGCATGTCAGCTATACGCTCGAGCCGCTTGAACAGAGCGATGCACTTGCCGAGTTGGCGAATGCCTTGGCCGCCGTCACTGGTACGCCTGCAAGAACAGCCAAAGGGGACTTCCTCGCGGCGCGGCGTGCACGCGACTATCTGCACGCAAATTGCTCGCGCGTTGTCGCGCTCGACGAACTCGAAGCGGTGACGGGTCGCGATCGCTGGAGCTTGTCGCACGATTTTCGCAGGTTCTACGGCACGAGCCCGTATCGATATCTGACGATGCGGCGCCTCGATGCAGTGCGCCACATGCTGCTCGCTGGCACCTCGCTCGCTTGCGCTGCTGCAGCCGCGGGTTTTGCCGATCAGAGTCATATGACGCGACACTTTTCGAAGACATTTGGACTGACGCCAGGGCGCTGGTTACAAGTCGCGGGCGGCGTTCCGCGCGGCTAAAAGCACCACGATCGTTCAATACGACCGGAAGGAGCATGCGTATCCTCAACGCATCAACCTTTGAACGGAGAGAACGATGTCCCAATCCTCGAACCATTCCACCGCTCCGGTCAAGCGCGGCCAGTGCGACACCATCGATCTGATCGGCAAGATCGCGCAGATCAACGATCACTGGCAACCGCGCGTTGTCGCTGAAATGAACGACTATCAATTCAAGGTCGTCAAGGTCGAAGGCGAGTTCGAGTGGCACCGACATGCCGATACCGACGAAGCGTTCATCGTCCTCGATGGCGAACTGCGTATCGATTTTCGGGCAGGGCCTTCAGGCGATGGTTCGATCGTATTACGTGCCGGACAGTTGGGAGTCGTTCCGAAGGGAGTCGAGCACAAGCCCTGTGCAAACGCAGAAGTCAAGCTGCTGCTTATCGAGCCGCGAGGTGTCGTGAACACAGGCGACGGCGCGGCAAGCGAGCGTACTGTCGCGAACGACCAGTGGATTTGAGCCGGCCACCGGGGTATGACCGGTGAGACGTGGCGGGCGGAGACGGGCGATTCTCCGAGGGCGCGATTGCGTCGATTCCAGTTCAACGTCCGCTCTCGTGTGGGGCCAGGTAGTTCCACCGGCGATTCGCTTGAGGACACAAGGCATGTGCCGGTCGAAACAGCCCGGCGCCTGCCACTCGGCCATGGCTGGTGAACCGGCGACAATCGCGAGGAAACACAGAGCGCATCAGGCGCGAGACATCCGAGGCCGATTAGCGTCTTTTCGACGGCCACGTCCAGCGGCGTATGCGGCTCGTGCCCGAGCGTCTGCACGAGCCGCGCGTTATTCAGATGCACGGACGTCGTCCATAGATAGCGCATTTCCTGAAGCTCCCTGAATGTTACGTTGAACGGCGCGGCAAGCGCGAGCAGCCACCACGGAAAGCCGACGACAGCGGGCGCCCGCCCGGTGCGCCGCGCGACCACGCGACGGATCGCGTCGGCAAAGCCGGTGCCGTCCTCGTCCCAATGACCGCTCATGTGAAAGCGCGCGAACGCATCGAGCGAATGGCGGTGCGCAAGCAGTTCAACCATCGTGCGAGCGACATCGGGTAGATACGCCCATTGATGCCCGATGCCACGCGCACCCGGATTGCTGACCTTCGCCACCGGCTTTCCTGGCTTCACGAGTCCTTGCGCGAGCCAGTTATTGCCCGCTCTTGGCCCGAAGAAATCGCCCGCGCGCACGATCAGCACTCGCGCGCCTTCCTTGCTCGCGCGTTGCAGACGCGCTTCCATTTCCACGCGAATCGCGCCTTTGCGCGTGACGGGATGCTGTGGCGCGTCTTCGTCGATGAATGGAAACGCGTCCGGCCCGAAGTTGTAGACCGTGCCCGGCAACACGATGGTAGCGCCCTGCGCCTTCGCCGCCGCGATGGTGTTGTCGATCATCGGCAGCACCAGTTCGGCCCAGCGCTTATAGCCTGGCGGATTTACCGCGTGCACGATCACGGATACGCCCTGTGCCGCGCGCATCACGTCGGCCGCGTTCATCGCGTCGCCGTGAATCCATTCGATGCCGTCGCCCTTCGATGCCCCCGCGCCACGCCGCAGCCCGTGCACGCGCCAGCCCGCATCGCGCAATTGCCGCGCAACTTCCCCGCCGATGCCGCCCGTCGCCCCAAGTACCAGAACCGTTTCGCCTTGCGCCATGTCACGCCTCCCAGGTTGTCGATGACGCCATTCTCCGCCCTTCGCGGACACATTAAAATTGGCGAACCTCGTTGATCCGATATTCAAAAACGTATGGCAGACGACATCGGCTGGGAGCTTTACCAAACGTTCCTCGCAGTGCTGCGCGAGGGCTCGCTGTCGGGTGCAGCGCGCGCGCTCGGCATCACGCAGCCGACGGCTGGGCGGCACGTTGAAGCGCTCGAACGGGCGCTGAAGGTAAGTCTATTTACGCGCTCGCAGAACGGGCTTCAGCCGACCGACGTTGCGCTTGCATTACAGTCGCACGCCGAAGCGATGCAGAGTACGGCGGCATCGCTCAAGCGCGCGGCGAGCGGCCACACGGGCGACGACGGCGCGGGCGTGCAGGGCGTCGTGCGCGTATCCGCGAGCGAAGTGGTCGGGGTCGAAGTGCTGCCGCCGGTCATCGCCGCGCTGCGCGAGCGGCATCCGCGATTGATCGTCGAACTCGTGCTGTCGAACCGCGTGCAGGACTTGCTGAGGCGCGAAGCGGATATTGCCGTGCGCATGGTGCGCCCGCGCCAGACGCAACTCGTCGCGCGGCGAGTCGGCGTGATCGAGGTCGGACTTCATGCGCGGCGCGATTATCTCGACCGTCACGGCACGCCGCGCAGCATGGCGGCGCTCGCAGAACACGCGGTCATCGGCTACGACCAGCCAAACGCGTTCATTCGCGATGTGAGTCGCACGTTGCCGGGTTTTCGTCACGCCTTGTTTTCGATGCGCGCCGATAGCGATCTCGCGCAACTCGCACTGATCCGCGCGGGTGCGGGAATCGGCGGATGTCATGTGGCGATTGCGCGCCGTGATGGTCTCGTACGCGTGCTGTCGAAAGCGTTCGCGCTCCGGCTCGAAACGTGGGTGACGATGCACGAAGATCTGCGCGCGAGCCCGCGCTGCCGCGCTACCTTCGATGCCCTTGCTGACGCGCTCGAACAGTACGCGCGATAACGCCGCGACTGGGCGACACGCGCATCCGCAAGCCTCACTGTGAGCGTCGGCGCGAGGCATCGACACGGCGCAGTCCGCACCCGTCTTCCGAAACACTTCCAGCGGAGCTTCGGCGAGCGGCGCAACCAGTTCGCATGGGCACGACGGATTTGTTCGATCCCGTATCGATGATTCTCCGCGAGACGCGACAGCGCATTTTATAGCGCGTGCTACCAGCGGAGGAAGAGGCATTTGACCGTTCTGGGCGAGGTCAATCCAGAAACTTGACGCGGGCAGCGAGGTGAGAGCCGCGCGTTCTGATTGCCGAGCGAACCGAACAGCCATGTGCACGCCGATGAACTCAAGCGCGTCAACGAAAGGGTGTTGAATACGTACGGAATCTCGGCACCATGCGTGCTGCCGAGGCGGGTTTCTTTCCGGGGGTCCTACTGTACCTCTCGTACTGGATTCCGGCGTCGTACCGCGCTCGCATCGTTGCTATATTCATGGTGGCGATCCCGCTTGGTAACTTCGTCGGTTCACCACTGTCCGCACTGCTTCTGCAGATGGATGGAATCGCAGGGATGCGCGGATGGCACTGGCTTTTTATCCTTGAAGGCCTGCCGACTGTGCTTCTTGGTCTGATGTGCCTGTTCTTCTTGACGAATAAGCCAGAGCAAGCGAGATGGCTCAAGGAGGACGAGCGCACGTGGCTCGCCAATGAACTTGCGACAGAGACGAAGGCGCCAAAAAAAGTCTTGGATATGCCGCTGACGAAGCTCTTCCGAAACCGCTACGTCCTTTGCCTTGCTCTTGTCGATAGCTGTGCGTCGGCTGCGGGTAGCACCCTGAACGTGTGGCAGCCACAATTGCTCAAGTCGTACGGCCTGACCGTTATGCAGACAGGCCTCATTAACTCTGTACCCTACGCGTTGGCGTGCGTGTTGATGGTCTATTGGGGCCGACGCTCTGACCGAGTAAAGGAACGTCGCTGGCACACAGTCATTCCGATGCTTCTTATCGGTATGGGCCTATTCGCCACGTCGCTTAGCGGCGCCTTGCTCCCGACGATCTGCCTGCTCTGTGCCGTTTTGGTCGGTGCTTATGCGTTCAAAGGGCCTTTCTGGGCGCTCGCTGGCGACATGCTCTCCGGCAGCGCGGCGGCGGCGGGCCTCGCAACGATTAACGCCATCGCAAATCTGCTTGGTGGCGGCCTCATGGTGAACGTCTACGGCTGGGTTAAGGAGGCAACGGGCAGTTACTCCCTCGCGCTCATGCCGCTTGCCATCCTTACGCTCGTCAGTGTCGCAACGTTGCTGCTCTTGACGCGCAAAGGGCGATCCGGGCACATGGTCGGCAAGACGGAGGCAGCCTGAGCATGAAAATCTCGCGCGGCGCGGCTTTCTGGAGCTCGCCTGCGCTTCGAGGCGAATCTGGATTTACCTCGGTATGTTGCTTCTCGGATTGATCGCGATCGCCTTCATTCCCTCAATATCAACGGTCTTTCTTTGAGGCGCCGTCGAAAGCCGAGGTTGCTTAGTCAGAGGCCGCTGGCGCGCATCAGGGCGTACGCGAATGCAGGCGTCGATCCGATGACCATGCCTCGATTCCACGTACAGCAGGAATTTGCTAATTCCTGTCTGTACGGAGGTTTGAAGGTCGGAGAAGCTAGTGCCAAAACGACAACGGTGTCATTGCGCTGCGGGCGCCGTGTCGCGCAGCGCGGTGCGATCCCAGCCGCCTCCGAGCGCCTTGAGCAGTCGAACGCTAGCATTCAGTCGGCGCGCTTCGATCGTCTCGCCGTTGCGCTGGTTCTCGAGCGCAATGGTCTGCGCGCTGGCGACATTGAGATAGTCAACCGAGCCGGCCTGATAGCGGTTCGTCCCCTTGAGCACGAAAGGGTGGATGGAACGCTCTTACCTTCGTAGCTGTGTCGACTATGAGGTCCGACGTGCGCGCTAAGGTCTTAGCGACGTTCGGGACTGAAAGCGAGCTTGCTTGGCGAAACAAGTAGCATCGCCGATGGCGACCTCGACCGGCTGAAGTATGGCTGCTCGCGGCTGCCCGTTGGATCGCTAGCTGCGCGGGACGCAGCAAACGGACTTCGATTGAGATCATCTTCTAGTTCTTGACCGTTGCGGTTACTGGATCTGTGCCGAGTTCTCGCGATGGTGCTATGTTCGCGTGCATCGGTTCCGCGCATCCGAGCGGACCCCCAACGGAGTCGAACCGAACATGAAAGGTTGTGTACGGAAAGCGGTGGTCGGTTTCACCTTTGTCGCGTCGGGCGCCATGGCGCAATCCAGCGTCACGATGTATGGACGCCTCGACGGGGGCATCGAATATCTGAATCACATCGCGAACGGTACCGGCGGCACATCCGCGCGATGGAGCGCCGAGGGCGGCGACTGGGGCACCAGCATGTGGGGCCTCAAAGGCAACGAAGATCTAGGCGGCGGCCTGACGTCGGTGTTCAATCTCGAAACTGCGATCCAGATCATGAACGGCACCACGGGGGGCGGACGTCTCTGGTCGCGCCGCGCCTATGTCGGACTGAGCTCGAAGACATACGGGCAGTTGCAGGCGGGCCGCAATCTGTTCATTGACAGCGACGGCGTCTGGGAATTCGATCCCTTCGTGCAACAGGCGGTGTCATCGGCATCACTCGTGCGCGGACGCAACTGGCAGCAGACGAGCAACAACGTCGAATATCACAGCCCCGTGTTTCATGGGTTCGACGTGCAAGGACAGTACTCGCTGGGCGGTCAGGCGGGCGCGTTCAACTCCGGCGCGGCGGGCGAGTTCGGCCGCTCCGACGGCATCATGCTGACTTACCACTCGCCGCTTTTCGACGTGCGCGGCATCTATGACGAACTGCGCAGCCAGAATGGCCAGATGAACAACGTATTTCAGGCGTCGCGCGAACTCTTCGTGGGCGCGAACCTGAAGGTGGATCGATGGAAAGTGCAGGCCGCCTACACGCACTATTCCGCGCCCGACACGCCCGCGGGCCTCTCCAGCACCGCCGATCACTATTGGCTCGGCGCGACCTATCAGGCGACGCCCGCTTGGGCCGTCACGGCGGCGGGCTTCTATGTCCACGTGGGCGAGGGCGGCGGCGACGCATCGCATGACCCGGCGAGCCACGCGATGCTCTATGTGCTCGGCACGACCTATAACTTCACCAAGCGCACATTTCTGTACAGCACGGTCGCTTACGTGCGCAACAGCGCGAACGGTACGTTCTCCGTCTTCGCCACGCCGCGCGACGCCGATCCGGGCACGAGTCCGCTCGCGGGGCAATCCCAGACGGGCGCGTACATCGGCATGATGCATATTTTCTGACGCGCCGACGTTTCTTTTCGGCCGAAGTAGTCATGTGCCTTGCGCTTGGTGCACTACGCGAGCGTGACCGCGCAATCGAGGCGTGGCTGCGGGATGAGGTTTTGCCAGACGACGACCGGCCTGTGCCCCGATCTGACGTTTCGCGGCGAGCAGGTGAATCGCGAAGGCTGCGCTCCCGATGCCGCCGAAAAGCAGCGTCGCGTGACAGCGTACTGGCAGCCGTATCACGATGCGATCCCCGCCGAGCTTGTGCGTCTGCGCGACATGCACGGGAACGTGCTGCTGTGGGAAGGGCGCTCGATCGCGAGCGTGCTGCCGCGTCTTTTCGACGGCAAGCTGCCAGACCTGTACATCGGCACGCAGGATGGGAGGACGGCGGCGGAATCGGTGACGAGGGCGGTGACGGATGCGGCCGCGCAAAGCGATTACACGTGGATCGCGAACGGGCGCTTCAAGGGCGGCTTTATCACGCGCCATTACGGCGCGCCGCAGGACGGGATTCACGCGGTCCAACTGGAAATGTGTCAGTCCGCGTATATGGATGAAGCGCCGCCGTTCGTGTATCTGCCGGAGAAAGCCGACGCTATCCAGCCGACGCTGCGCGCGATGGTCGGCGGCGCGCTCGATGCGGTCGTGGCGTTGGATTGACGTCGGCGAGCCGGTCATCGGCCACAGCATCGACGTGACTTGCCGGACGTCGACCCTCTTTCCGATCGTCGCTGGACTTTGCGCAGCAAGTGACGTGCTTCCGATGCAGATCGAATATTCATCGGGTTGCGTCGCGCGAACGGAATTGACCTCGCAATGACGCATTTCACGGTGATGCGCAACGGCCGCTGCTGGTCAGGCAGTCGGCCAGGCGCGCCGCTACGCGCCCATCGAGCTTACATGCGCGCTGGCGACGCGCCATCCCTCGGGCATCTTCACGCACGTTTGAGTCTGCCGGCCGATGCGCGGATCGCCATCGCGCCGGAACTCGATGTTCGCGACGGGAAGGCATCGCCGCATGTGGTCACGACGCGCGCGGTCACCGTGCGCGCCAGTGTCTTGCCCGGTCGTGCAGCCCGGAACGCGCGGATCGCCTTGTAACCGTAGAGGTTTTCCGTGGCGCCGTAGCGCAGCGTATGCGGCGTATCGAAAAACAGCGCGTCGAGCATCGCGACGTCGTTCGTGACGAGTGCGGTCTCGTACGCGTCGAAGGCCGCTTCGACCTCGGCCAGCTCGGCCCGAAGTCCTCGTAGCGTTCGCGGATCAACGCCAGCGCGCGCTGTGCCACGCCGTTGGGCAATTGATGGTTGCTCGGGCGTCCGCGTTTGCCTGACACCAGACCGGCCACGCCGGCCGCGTGGTAACGCCACACCAGGCGTTCGACTTGCCGTACGCTCAAGTTCAGCCGTTCGGCCGCACGCTCGGGTTTGAGTCGCGCGTCGGCGACCGCCTGAATCGCCTTGAGTCGGTCCAGTTCACGCATCGACATCGTGATGGTCCCAATCGTGTTCATCGCCCGCGCTCCTGAAACGCTTGTGTGGCGACGAACCTACGCCAAAACGCGACATCTCTACTTAGCAGAAACACGACATTTGAACTTGGGACCTACACTTAATGTCAAAGCAAAATTGAAATGTCGTACCACCGGCTAAATACAGATGTCGTGTTTTTGATGTGTGATTGGCTCTGTTTTCAACGGTTTGAATCCACG
>NZ_JARUXN010000007.1:0-398 GCF_031451415.1 Caballeronia sp. LZ028
GTGTCGACCGTGAAAATCGGTGCGCTCAACGTCCAATGGCCTGCAAGCACGGTCGCGTTGCCGATATCGAGCGTCGATGCGCGCGTGTCGACGGCGCCGCCGCGACCGTTCGCATTCGTCGCGATAATCGTGCCGTCCGCATGAACTTCGCCCTTGTCGGCGACGAGCCACACGTGACCATCGCGGGTCGCAGTGCCGGTCACGCGAATCGCAGCGCTGTTGCCGGCGAGCGCATACACGTTGCCATCGGCGGCTTGCAAGCTGGCTTGCGCCGCCTCGATCGTGCCCGCGTTTATCACCGTGCCGCCGCTTCCCGCCTGCACGAAAACCTGTTGGCCGCCAGCCGCGTCCTGCAATAGCACCTGATTTCCTGCCACCAGTTCAACCGTTCCCTTCGG
>NZ_JARUXN010000008.1:0-397 GCF_031451415.1 Caballeronia sp. LZ028
TCAGCACCAAATAGCTCCGGCCCGCTTCGCGGCCGACCGGTCAATCGGGTCCGCGCGTGCTTCTCTACTAACGTCTCCATCTCACTGCAATCGCCGCCCCCTTGGTTTCCCTTGCATAGCCGGCGGCAGCGCGTAGCGCTGTGCCGAAGCTCTTTCGGGCTGAACCAGTGTCCTTGGAAAACTAGCTCGTCAGACCGTGCGCGATCCAAGCCCCGTTATTGTGATGAGGGCACTCTTTAGGCGAGTGCCATCCGCGACGAGAGAATTACCCAACGCGCGTGTGACCGCGGGCCTGAAAAGCTGCTTTCTTTGGTTACTTGTATATTGAATCTGGCGTCCGGAAGCTGATCTCTCCCGTTCGCTCGAAGCGGTAGCCCGTTTGTGTTACATGGGCTCA
>NZ_JARUXN010000009.1:0-323 GCF_031451415.1 Caballeronia sp. LZ028
TTTGGGTAGTCCTCTCGTCCATCGTGGGCTGCCTAAAGAGTGCCCTCATAGGCCCCATCGGGCTTGGCTCGCGCACGGTCCGTCTCATCGCACCACACAACAAACCGGTTCAGCACCAAATAGCTCCAGCCCGCTTCGCGGCCGACCGGTCAATCGGGTCTGCGTGTGCTTTGCTACTAAATTCTCTCTCGCACCGCACATGCAAACCTATGGTTTCCCTTGCAGACCCGGCGGCAGCGCGTAGCGCTGTGCCGAAGCTATTTCGTGCTGAACCAGCGCGGTAAAGGGAATGGCTCGTCAGACCGTGCGCGAGCCAAGCCCGG
>NZ_JARUXN010000010.1:0-323 GCF_031451415.1 Caballeronia sp. LZ028
CGGCCTTCCTTCAGCGCGCGCACCGCGTCGTTCAGCATGTCGGTGTAGAGCTGGAAGCCGATCTCGTGAATCTCGCCCGACTGCTTGTCGCCGAGTACTTCGCCCGTGCCGCGAATTTCGAGGTCGTGCATCGCGAGATAGAAGCCCGAGCCGAGCTCCTCCATTTGCTGGATCGCTTCGAGCCGGCGCTGCGCCTGCTTGGTCAGCGACTGCGGATCGTGCACCAGCAGATACGCATACGCCTGGTGATGCGAGCGCCCCACGCGTCCGCGCAACTGATGCAACTGCGCGAGACCGAACTTGTCCGAGCGATGCATGAGGAT
>NZ_JARUXN010000011.1:0-316 GCF_031451415.1 Caballeronia sp. LZ028
GTAGCGATACGGCCAGCGATACAGCGCGTACTGATACGGCCCGTGACGCGTGCGCGAGCCGCGCAGCAAGGGCTCGTAGTAGCCCGTCACGAGGCCGTCGAGCGTGCCGTCGTTATTGGCGAGCTGGAAGGGCGTGAAATAGGCCTCGAAGAAACTGCGCGCCGCCGACATGTCGAGGTCGTCGAGCTGCTGCGCCGCCGCGCAAGCCTTCTGCCAGCCAGCCTGACGCGCAAGCCGGCTGCAGTTCTGACGCAGTGCCGCTGTGGCGCCGATCAGTGAATCGTCCTGCCAGCCTGGCACCTGCTGCCAGCTCACC
>NZ_JARUXN010000012.1:0-301 GCF_031451415.1 Caballeronia sp. LZ028
GCGGTGAGTGGATTGCCAGAGTGGAACTTGAGGCCCGGACGCAGCTTGAAGGTGAAAGTCAGGCCGTCGGGGCTCACGGTCCAGGACTCGGCGACATCGCCATTGAATTTCGACGGATCCTTCAGGTCCACGCGCACCAGCCGGTCATACGTGTTCGCGACGTATTCCTCCGGCACCAGTTCGTAGATCTCGCCGGGATCGAGCGACGTGAATTCGTCGAGCAAGGTCGCCATGACGAACATGTCCTTCGGCGTGGCCGCGCCCGCCGGCTGCGTGCCGAAACCTGCCGTCAGCGCAGCCG
>NZ_JARUXN010000006.1:0-202022 GCF_031451415.1 Caballeronia sp. LZ028
GCTCCTGCAGTGGTGCAGTCAGTCGCCAGCTTGCCAGTGGTCGCAAAAACACGACATTTGTATCTTGCTAGAACACGACATTCTCATGTTGCTCCTACATCAAAAACGCCGATAATGTTGATTATGTAAATCCAAGAATGGAAATCAGCCGCGCTTCCTGTTTGAAATTGTTGCTCACCGGGAAGCTCTATGGCGATTTGGGCGCGCGCTTCGGCCGCGTCTTCGTGCTTGACGTGCACTCACCACCGTCATGTGCCGCTCAGTGGCATCGCCGCAAGGCAGGGACGGTTCGACATCGTGAACTCGCCGCTGACCGAAGAGGCCGTGCTTGGATTCGAGTATGGCTACAGTGTTCAAACGAAGACCACGATGACTGTCTGGGAAGCGCAGTACGGTGACTTCGTCAACGGCGCGCAGCTTTTCATCGATCAGTACATCGCGGCCGGTGAGTTCAAGTGGGGTTATGAGTCGGCGCTCGCCGTATTGCTGCCGCATGGCCATGAGGGCGTCGGTCCGGAGCATTCGAGCGGCTATCTCGGCCGCTTCCTGCAGCTTTGCGCGGACGAAAACATGCGGATTGTCGTACCTTCGACCTCGGCGCAATGGTTCCATCTGCTTCGCCAGCAGGCGACGACCAAACGTCGGACGCCGCTCATCGTCATGTCTCCGAAGTCGAAGCTTTACGGCAACGTCGCGTCGCACTCGACGCTGCGCGAGATGATCGATGGCGCATTTCAATGCGTACTGGGCGACGAACGCATCGCAGATGCAAGTGCGGTTGAACGCGTCGTCCTATGCAGCGGAAAGTTCTACTACGAATTGCGCGATGCTCGCGACGGGTCCGGCGACGAATCGACGGCGATCATCCGCATCGAGCAGCTCTATCCGTTCCGCATGACCCACTCCGGCGCGTGCTCGCCCGGTTCACCAGCTTGCGCAGCATCGTTTGGGCGCAGGAGGAAGACCGCAATCAGGGCGCATGGCGATTCGTTCGCGACGAACTGGAGACCGTGCTTCCCGCCGATTGCGCCTTACGCGATGTCTGCCGCACCGCGACACCAGCCGGCGCGCATTCTTCCGTCGCGGCGCATCGTCGGGAACAAGCACGGCTGGTCGCGACCGCCCTGGCGGCGGCCGAGCTTTAGGCCGAGTGCCAATTTTGCAGCAGGACGATGGGCGTCGATCGCGCGGAACGTACGATCGTACGCCGGGTACCCGAGTTCGCAATCTCCAGACTGACGAAACGTTGCGAGCTTGCTAGTCGAACCCTTGCGCGCGACGCATCGAGGATCCATCTCCATGTCCCCGCTGCTGGTTAAGCCGCGGCCGCCGGACGCCCTGTCGCTCGTGTGACGTCTTGCGTCCCTATTGCGGACCCCACTGACTCTCGCAATCACTCCCTTCATACTTCAAACCGGTGCATCGCCGTGCGCGGCGGTGCATTCGCCCGCTTCTACACCCCCCTTTCAGTGCATGTCGGAAGACGAAGCCCCGCAGGTCCGGGCGCTTCGCGTTGGCACACTTCATGCCTAATGAATTTCATTCAAGTTGCTTGAATGAAATTCCGATTGCCTTCAACATAGCCCATACGCAAGGGGAGTGTCATGAACAAACGTCTTCGCCATTTGCTGGCCGCACTGACGGGCGCGCTCGCGCTCAACGCCGCCGCGCCGTCGCTTGCGCACGCGGAAGATCTGCTCGCCCGCATCAAATCGAACAAGGAAATCACGATCGCGACGGAAGCGCGTTACGCGCCCTTCGAATACGTCGATAACGGCAAGATCGTCGGCTATGACGCCGATCTGATGGCCTACGTCCTCAAGTCTCTGCCCGATGTGAAGGTCAAGCAGCTCGACCTGCCCTTCCAGGGTCTGCTGCCCGGTCTCGATGCAAAGCGCTTCGACGTCGTCGTGACGGCCGTGACCGTCAACAAGGACCGCGCCGATCATTTCGCCTTCACTGTTCCCGTCGCCGACGCGACCACCGGCGTACTCACCCGGTCCGCCGATACCTCCATCAAAGCGCCGAACGATCTGAACGGCAAGGTGGTCGGCTCGCAGACCGGCTCTGCACAATTGCAGGCGCTGATGGCGCTCGACAAGAAGCTGAAGGAAGCAGGCGGTCCCGGCATCAAGCAGATCAAGCAATACGTCGCGTTCGACGAAGCCTATGCCGACCTCGCCGTCGGCCGGCTCGATGCCGTCGCGCAGTCCGTCGCCAATCTCGGGCCATTGCTGAAGTCGCGTCCAGGCGTTTTCGCGGTGCTGCCGCAGACCATCGGTCCGAAGAGCTACTTCGCCTGGGTCGCACGCAAGGACGCCGACAGCGCTGCCCTGCTCAAGCTCTTCAGCGATGGCATCGCGAGAGCGAACAGCGACGGCACCATGAAGAAGCTTCAGGAGAAATGGTTCGGCTCGACGATGGACGTTCCGGCCACGCTTCCCGCACCGTCTATCTGACATCGCGATGAACGGTCCCGATCTGCTTACGCGCTGCATCGGCTACTTGCCGCAACTGCTCGACGGCGCGCTGACGACACTCGTGCTGTCGGCGGTTGCTGTCTGCTGCGGCTTCTTCGTCGGCGTGTTCGTCCACACGATGTCGGTCAGCGACAGCCGGCTGATGCGCGGCACGGCGCGCGTGTATGTGAGCCTGCTGCGCGGCACGCCCGTACTCGCGCAACTGCTGGTGTTCTACTACGTGCCGTCCGCGCTCGGGCTGGAGTTACCGGGGCTCGCTGCCGCCGTGATCGGGCTGTCGCTCAACACGGGCGCGTATCAGTCGCAGATTCTGGGCGCGGGTTTTCGCTCCATCGCGCCGGGGCAGATCGAGGCGGCATCGACCTTCAATCTCACGCGGCGTCAGACCTTGTGGCATATCGAAGTGCCGCAAGTCGTGCGCGCGACGCTGCCCGCGCTCGTCTCCGAAATGATCGATATCGTCAAGGCGTCGGCGGTGGTGTCGGTGATATCCGTAACGGATCTGATGCGCGTAGGACAGCAGCTTTCGTCATCGACGTATCGGCCGCTCGAAGTGTACGCGCTGGCGGCGATGTTCTATCTGGCAATCACGTCGCTGCTCGCGGGCGCGGGTCATGTGTACGCGCTGCGTGTGGCACGGCGTCCGTGAGGCATCGGCATGAACAACTTCATCGCACTCGTTCCGCGCTTCATCGAAGCGATGGGCATCACGCTCGAAGTGAGCGTGCTGGCGGCCTTCATCGGCATCGTCGCGGGCTTCGCGATCAATGCGATGCGGCTCGCGTTCGGCCGTCCGTTCGCGCTCGTCTATGGCGCGTTCGTGTGGCTGGTGCGCGGCACGCCTTATCTGTCGCAACTCGTGATCGTGTACTTCGGGCTGCCGGTTTTAGGCGTGACGTTGTCGGCCGTGCAGGCCACGATCCTTTCGCTCGCGTTCTATTCGAGCGCTTATTTCGCGGAGCTTTTTCGCGCGGCATGGGCGAGCGTTCCGCGCGGTCAGCTCGAAGCCGCCGCCGCTTTCGGCGTGAGCCGGCGAGACGCGTTCCGCTCCATCGAACTGCCGCAGGCGCTCGCGTTCGCGGCGCCGCTGATCGCGAACCAGACGATTCTCGTCATCAAGGAGAGTGCGGTCGCGTCGATCATCACGGTGCCCGAATTGACGATGACGGCCAGCGATATCGTCGCATCGAGCTACACGTATATCGGTCCGTATGCGCTGCTGATCGCATGTTACTGGCTGCTGACGCAAGCCGTGTCGCTGATCGCGCAGGCCGCGACTTCCCGCATTCCGTTTCTGAAGAAGACATCATGAGCGACCTTCCGATACTCAAGCTGCGCGCCGTCGGCAAGTCCTACGGCGAGAACCGCGTGCTCAAGGGCATCGACCTGGATGTGATGCGCGGCGAGATCGTCACGCTGATCGGGCCGTCCGGTTCGGGCAAGACCACCGCGCTGCGCTGCATGAATTTTCTCGAAGCCTATGACGAAGGCGAAGTGTGGATCAAAGGCCAGTTGCTGGGCTATCGATCGACAGGACGCACGGCGAAAGATCGTGACAGCGAAGCCAGCATCGCTGACGTGCGCCGTCCTATTTCGATGGTCTTCCAGCAATTCAATCTCTGGCCGCACATGAACGCGCTGGACAACGTCGCGACGCCGCTCGTGCTCGCCAAGAAGATGAGCAGGCGCGACGCGCGCACGAAAGCGTTGGCCGCGCTCACGCGTGTCGGTCTCGAGCACAAGGCGGACGCGTATCCCGCGCGGCTGAGCGGCGGGCAGCAGCAGCGCGTGGGCATCGCGCGGGCGCTGGCCATCGAACCGGAAGTGATTCTGCTCGACGAACCCACATCCGCGCTCGATCCCGAACTCGTCGAGGAAGTACTCAACGTGATCCGTTCGCTCGCGCAGGAAGGCATGACGATGGTGATGGTCACGCACGAGATGAGCTTCGCCGCGAAGATCTCCGACAAGGTCGTGTTCATGGAAGCCGGGAAAATCGTCGAAGCCGGACCGCCCGCGCAACTGTTCGGCAATACGCGCACACCGCGCTTGCAGCAGTTTCTCAAACCGTGGCTGGAACGCAGCCTCGATTTCGTGAGCGAAGGAGTGACATCGTGAGCGCAAGACAAGTGGCGGATGCCGTGAACGCGGCGCGCCTGCTCGAATCGATCGAAGCCCTCGCTGCATTCGGCGCGCGCGATGACGGCGGCGTGGACCGCCCCGCGCTCGGCGAACGCGATATCGAAGCGCGGCGCTTTCTGATCGACCGCGCGCGTGCGCTCGGCTGCAGCGTGCATGTGGATGCGTGCGCGAATCTGTTTTTCCGCCGCGAGGGCGACGCAGCACTTGCGCCGGTGATGACCGGCAGCCACATCGACACGCAACCTGCCGGCGGCAAGCTCGACGGATGTTACGGCGTGCTTGCGGGCTTCGAAGTGCTCGCCGCGTTGAACGATGCGAACGTGCCCACGCGCCGCCCGCTCGAAGTCGCGATCTGGACCAACGAGGAAGGCACGCGCTTCTCGCCGGGCGCGATGGGATCGAGCGCCTTCGTGGAGCCGTCGCGGATGGCGCGTTATGCGCACGTGCAGGACGCCGAAGGCACAACCCTGAGCGCGGCGCTGCAACGCCACGTCAGCGCGTTCCCCGAACTGCCGCCGCGCGCGCAGCAAGACGCCGCGCATGCCTTCGTCGAACTGCATATCGAACAAGGTCCGCAACTCGAAAAGGCCGAGGTGCCGCTCGCTGTCGTCAGCGGCATTCAGGGCGTGCGCTGGTACGCGTTCCATGTGCAGGGCATCGCCGCCCACGCGGGCACCACGCCGATGCCACTGCGCCGCGACGCGATGACGCTCGCCATCGCGCTGCATCGGGAACTCGATGTCATCGCCCATGAACTCGGCCGCGCCGATACGCGCGTCACGTTCGGCCGCTGGAACATCGCGCCGAATTCGATCAACACGATTCCGTCGGCGGTGAGTTTCACCGTCGACTTCCGCCATCCGGACGCGCGCGTGCTCGGCGCGTTCGATGAACACGCGCAGGCCATCGCGCAATCTCATGGCGCGCGCATCGAAGCGCTATTCGCCCATGCGCCCGTCGCGTTCAATCCGTCCGTGTTGTCGCGCATCGACGAAGCCTGCCGCGCGCTCGATACCCGCGCGCTGCATCTGACCTCGGGCGCATTCCACGACGCCATGTATCTCGCGAAACATTGCCCGAGCGGAATGATCTTTGTGCCCAGCATAGACGGCATCAGCCACAACCCCGCCGAAGCGACGGACGCCGGACATCTCGTGCTCGGCGCACGCGCGCTCGCTCATTGCCTCACCACACTCTGCAACGACTGAAGGAGCCCACATGAACGCATCCGCAACGACTTTTGCAAGCACCGAAGACAACGGCCAGGAAACCGGCGTCAACGCCACGCTCAACGAACCCATCTCGCCGGACGGCACGCCTGAAATCGGCATGACGTATACGGTGCCCGCGCGCTGCGGCCGCGCGGTGCGCGTGAAGGCCGGGCAGACCATCCGCATCGCCAATCCGCACGGCACGCAAGTGTGCGATACGTGGATCTTCAACGCGCAGCATCTGAACGAGTTTCTGTCGTTCGAACATACGCGCGCGTTCATCGACAAGATCATTCCGCAGCCGGGCGATCCGCTCGTGACCAACCAGCGCCGCCCGATTGCCGAACTCGTCACGGATACGTCGCCGGGCGTGCACGATACGCTCATCGCCGCGTGCGACCTGTACCGCTATCGCAATCTCGGCGTCGAGCACTATCACGACAACTGCGCGGACAACCTGCGGCTTGCGCTGAAGGCTATTGGCCTGCGCACGAAGGAAGTGCCCCAGCCGTTCAATCTTTGGATGAACATTCCCGTCAAGCCGGATTATTCGATTGACTGGCTGCCGCCCGTGTCGAAGTCCGGCGATTACGTGGATATCAGGGCCGCGATGGACTGCGTCGTGGTCATGTCGGCGTGCCCGCAGGATATCATTCCGATCAACGCGCTCAACCCGCTCGAAGTCGAGTTCACGGTGCTCGCATAAGCGCGCCCTTCTTCTTTTCGATGGTGTTCATTCGTGGCCAGCAAACGACCTTCCTCAACTGCAGCGCGTACTTCACCTAAAGCCAACGCCGCGCCGGCGTCCGCCGCCGATGGCCTCGGCACGCGTCTGCGTCATGCGCGCATGGTGCGACAGATGACGCTCAAGGTGCTCGCGGGAGCGGCGGGTTGCTCGGAAAGTCTTCTGTCGAAGGTCGAAGGCGGCCACGCGACGCCTTCGCTCGCCATGCTGCACAAGCTCGCCATTGCGCTCGACACCAACATCGCGGCGCTGCTGTCCGCGCCGACCCTCACGGCTTCGCCCGTTCAGCGTGCGAGCGAGCGGCCCTCGGTGCGCTTTCCGGGCGCGCGGGCCGCTCCGGCGGCCGGCAAACGCAGACGTGCCGAGGGCTCCATCATGCTCGAACGCCTTGTCGTGCCGAGTCCGGGCCAGTTGCTTCAGGGCGACATCCACGTACTGGAGCCGCTTGCCCGCAGCGACGAGCAGATTCATCACGTCGGCGAAGAGTTGGGTTATGTGCTCGAAGGCGAACTGGAACTCACGCTCGGCGATCAGAGCTATTCGCTCAAGGCGGGCGATTCGTTCTATTTTCCGAGCACCGAGCCGCACAGCTATCGCAATCCGGGCGATGCGGTCACGCGCATACTCTGGGTCAACACGCCGCCCACGTTTTGATCAGCGGGAACTCATCATGGCCAGCACCGATGTTTCGCAGATGCAGTTGCCGCGCTTCGCCGGCATTCCCACTTTCATGCGCGTGCCGTTCGAGCGCGACCTCGCGGCGCTCGATATCGCGCTGGCGGGCGTGCCCTTCGATGGCGGTGTCACCGCGCGTCCTGGCGCACGCTTCGGGCCGCGCGAGATCCGCAACATGTCGACGATGATGCGCGCGATTCATCACGTCACGCGATTCAATCCGTTCGAAGCGTGCCGCGTGGCCGATATCGGCGATGTGCCCTTTGAGCATCTCTACGATCTAGAAGCCGCGCACGCCGATATCCGCCGCTTTTTCGAGCCAGTATTCCGCGCGGGGAAGATAGCGCTGATCGCGGGCGGCGATCACTCGATCACCTATCCGGTCTTTCAGGCGATCGCGCCGAAGCAGCCGCTCGCGCTCGTGCATATCGACGCGCACACGGACACGTGGGACGCGTTCAAGGGCTCGAAATTCACGCACGGCGCGCCGTTCCGACGCGCGGTCGAAGCGGGTCTTCTCGAGCCCACGCGCACGATTCAGATCGGCATACGCGGCGCGCAGAATACCGACGAAGGCTGGCGTTATTCGTTGGATCACGGCATGCGCGTGGTGTTCATCGAAGAGTTCGAGGAACGCGGCCCGGCGGCGATCGTCGAAGAAGCGCGGCGCGTGGTCGGCGATGCGCCCGTGTATCTTTCGCTCGATGTCGATGGGCTCGATCCGGTGTTCACACCTGGCACCGGCACGCCGGAAATCGGCGGATTGACGACGCGCGAAACGCTTGCGTTGCTGCGCGGACTCGACGGGTTGAACTGGGTCGGCGGCGATGTGGTTGAAGTGTCGCCGCCGTATGATCCGAGCGGCAACACCGCGCTCGTCGCCGCAACGATGATGTACGAGATGCTGTGTCTGTTCGCGGCACGTCAGGCGGGATCGAGCCGACGCTAGCGCAGCGTCGAACGCGCTGCCGCTCGATGGTCCCGGCGTTAGCGAGCGACGTACCCGCGTCGCGGCCATACGCGGCCAACCATGCGTCGACTAAGAGCTTCTTGCTGCCGGACCTGCTCTTTCAGGGAGCCCGATAAATGAACCGCTCTCCGGGAACTTCCTTTGACGCTGCTTGCAGTGTCGTAACAGCTCGCTAACAATGATGCAGGCGTGCTATTACGCGAACGTCTCGAAGCGCAGATCACATTGCTGTCGGGCTTTCGGTCGTCAACCGACACATCGCGACTGCGGCGCCCTTCGCAATGGGCGCGCTCCATGGATCGGCCGGCAAAGTCCGCCCGAGCAATGCCTTGCCGGAAGCTGCCACAAGCGTCTCCCGATGCCTCATTGATGCAGAATCGGCGCAAAGACCACACCGACACGACCTGAATACCATGGACGACGCAGAATCGCTTTCGCTCGCACTACCCGACGGCTCTAAGGTCTCTGCGCTCCTTCAAGTGCCAGAGCACGCGCGAGCGCTATATGTCTTCGCGCACGGCGCTGGGGCGGGCATGCAGCACGCCGGCATGTCGTCTTTGGCCGACGCGCTTGCCGCGGCGAACGTCGCCACATTGCGCTACCAGTTTCCGTACATGGAGCGGGGCTCCAGGCGGGTGGACTCGCCGGCCGTGGCACATGCTGCCGTGCAGGCAGCCGTCGCAGAGGCCCGCCGGCGGCTGCCAGCCCTGCCGCTCTTCGCGGGCGGCAGGTCGTTCGGCGGCCGCATGACGTCCCAGGCCCAAGCCATCTCCGCGCTCGATGGCGTGCGTGGCCTCGCTTTCGTCGCGTTCCCGCTGCACCCGGCTGGGGCGCCCGGCGTCGGGCGGGCGCGGCACTTGGCGGACGTCACGGTGCCGATTCTCTTCCTGCAGGGCACGCGCGACAAGCTGGCCGAGCTTCACCTGCTGAGGTCGGTCGTCGAGACGCTGGGGCCGCGCGCCACGCTGCATGTGGTGGACGACGCAGATCATTCGTTTCACGTGCGCGCATCCTCCGGCCGGACCGACGCGGAGGTCGTGCGCGAACTAGCGCGGACGATGTCGGAGTGGTTCTTCGCCGAAGGGTAGTTCGTGCGCGTTACCTGAGCAAGCGCAGGAATGCTTGTAGCAGAGTCGGGACGGGAAGCCGGCGAACTCGCCGTCCTGCACTCGCCCTCTCAACGCTTTGCTATCCGCAGACGGTCTGTCGCATAGCCACGACAACCGACGCCTGTCGCGTCGGCGGCGTTTTGCCAGTGCTTAGTGAGTGAATTTGTCAGATCGATCTTTTTGCGGTGCTTCCGCCCCCGGAAATCGCGGCGGGCCATCTGCTTTGATTTGGCCGGCGCCGATCCGTGCAAGCCGCTTAGGGACGCGGCCGGAAAGCAATCAAGACATTGCGATCATCAACTCCGTGCTGCACGGATGCGATCCGCGGTCGCTACCCCATCGGCGCCTCAACCTCTACTAAACTGGGTAGCGTACTCCTGCAAGCTCAGTGAGGGCGGCGCGCAGTTAGCTAGCTGATCCGCGCGACCGAACGCCACGGTGTCAACCCCGGAGTTGACTTGATGAACAGCGTCGTTACCAGGATGCTGATTGCGATTTCCGTCGGCTATCTAGTGGTCGGTTGCGCTGCGGTTCCGCCAGAAGCCGCAATACCGGCTTACCAAAACCGGGCCGTGACACGCGACGAGGCCGGCATCGAGGTTTCAACAGCCGTGCTGTCCTCAGAGGAAAGCGCGGCGGTGTACGGTGTCCCGCTTGCCGAAAGAAGAATTCAGCCCGTCTGGATCGAGGTCCGCAATCGCGAGGACCACAACTACTTTCTCCTGTCACCCGGCCTGGATCCAAACTTCTTTCCCGCATCGGAGGCGGCAGAGGCTTTCAGCAGCGATGCTTCGCCCGACCAGCGTTCCGAGCTCGCGCGCCGCTTCCGTAGTCTCGCTTTTCATAACCCCGTGCGTCCCGGAGAGACGGTCGCGGGGTTTGTGCTGACGAATTTCAACGCGGGCGCGAAGCTGGTCCAACTGGATCTCGTCGCGAGCGGACACGCTCGGACGTTCTCCGTTTTCGTATCCGTACCTGGGTTTGAAGCCGACTACAAGCGTAGTCAGGTCTTCAGACGGGCGACCGATCCGCAGGAGCCCACTGTAAATTACACGGACGACGCGAGCTTTCGAGAAGCGCTCGAAGCACTGCCCTGTTGCGCAACTGACGAGGACGGCTCAAAGAAGGGCGACCCGCTCAACCTGGTGATCGTCGGCAGCCTCGACGACGCCTTTCCCGCACTCGTGCGGCGGGGCTGGAGCCTCACGGAACGAAAGTGGTCGGGGGCAATCGAGCGGATGATCAGCGCCGCGTTGTCGGGCCAAGCGTACGTCAACGCGCCGGTGAGCGACCTTTACCTGTTCGGACGCGCCCAAGACCTCGCGCTTCAAAAGGCGCGGGGCGACATTCACCAGCGCAACCATATGCGGCTCTGGCTCAGCACGATGCGCTATCACGACAAGCCTGTGTGGGTTGGACAGATCAGCCGCGATATCGGGATTCGCCTGACGTGGCACTCGTCAACGTTCACGACACACAAGATCGACCCGGAGGTGGATGAGGCACGCACTGCGCTGACCGAAGACATGGCGTATTCCCAGAACCTGTTCAAGATGGGACTAGTGACGGGAGTGGGTGCCGTGTTGGAAGCTGCGCCGCGAAGGAATTTGACGACCGACCCGTATTACACCGACGGCTTCCGCGTCGTGCTGGTGTTCGATCGCACGCCGAGGCCGTTATCGCAGATCGAAATCTTCCCGTGGATCACTCCGTACAAGGTACTGCGGGTGACGCCAGGAGCGAGGCCATGACCATCCAGCAGACCTTGCGCAGGCGACGGTCTAATGCAGAACTCGCGCTATGCCTGGCGCTCGCGCTGGCCGGCTGCTCGACATGGCAAGTTCCGCCCGAGGCGGACGCTGAGCCGTTGCGTCAGCGCGAGGTCAGCGCCTCCAGTCGCGGCGTACGCGTGAGCGCAACGGTGCTTAGCGAAGAAGACAGCAAGCGGATGTATGGTGCCGACGTCAACAGAACGGGAGTGCAGCCGCTTTGGCTCGAAGTGCAGAATGGGACGTCGCAGGCGCTGTGGCTTTTACGCTCGGGCACGGACCCGGACTACTTTTCACCTCATGAAGTCGCATGGTCAATGCATACGCTGTTTGGCGGCGCAAGCAACAAGCGCATGGACGACTATTTCCGTGATCTCAGGTTCAACAACCCCATCCCGGCGGGGGAGACACGATCGGGCATTTTGTTCACCAACCCCGATCAAGGCATCAAGCTCGTCAATGTCGATCTGCTGGGAAACCAGACGCTGATGCCCTTCTCGATCTTTCTGCGTGTGCCAGGCGGCACGATGGATCCACGGCTGTCGCAGATCCCTCTGCCACCCTCTGCCACTGGAATCACGGACTACCAGGACCTGGCGTCGCTGCGCGCGGCGCTCGAGCGCCTACCATGCTGTGCCACCGACCCGAGCGGGACTATTCAGGCCGATCCGCTAAATGCCATTGGCATTGGCCAGCTCACCGACATCGGGGCAGCGCTGGTGCGGCGCGACTATCGGCGCGATGCGCGGGAGTTTGACCTCGCGCAGCGCGTCTTCGGTCGGGAACCGGACTTTGTCATGCGCAAGCAGGCGCAGGCCGGGGCGCCCGCAAACTGGATCCGGGGATGGCTCGCTCCGATCCGCTTTCAGGGACAACTGGTCTACGTCGCGCAGGTCGGCCGCCCTGTCGGCGGGCGCTTTGCGCCCCGCGATAAAAAACGCCTCACTCTCCACGAGAACGTCGACGAGGCACGCAACTTTCTGATGCAGGACCTGATGTATTCGAGCGGCCTCGAAAAGCTCGGATTTGTGAACGGTGTTGGCCCCGCACCGCCGACTCGTCCTCGTATAACCCTTGACGGTGCGACTTACTATACGGACGGATTGCGCGCGGTCGTGTTCTTCGCCACCCGGCCGCGGAGTCTGTCGGATGTCGATTTTCTTGAGTGGGTCCCCTATCTGGAAGAGCCAGATACTCGTCAAACTGGAGCAACCGGCAATGCGAGTCAGTGACTCGAGATCGAGATGGGCGCTCATTCAATTCAAGCGTCAGGTTGCCGCTGCCTTCGATGCGTGCCGCCAGATCAGCGCTTGGTTAGCGACGATCACGTCGTGCGTTCTCTTCGGCGCATGCGCGGCGAAGCCGCTTATCCCGTACTCGGCCGATACACCCCCGATGGTTCTCATGCCCGCGTCTCAGGCTGGCGTCATGGATAAGCGAGGGCGCTTTCGGGAAATATATTGCGCGGTCCTCGAAGCACGCGGTGCAGCGCTACCCGACTACCGCCCGTGCGAGCAAGCGCTGACGCGGGTCGGCGCAGAGTCCCCTGGCACCGGCGAGCCCGTCGAACTTGGCCAGTCCAGGCGGCACCTGATTGGGGCGGTGGTGCATGGCGTCGGCTACGATTGCTTCGATCCCTGGCTGGATACGCCGGATACCGTCGTGACGCATCTTCGCGAGTATGGCTTCGATGCAGCGCTCATCAACGTCGACGCGCTGTCGAGTTCCACTAACAATGCACGGCAAATTCGCGACGCGATCATGGCTATGCCGGCATCGGAGGACGCGCCGCGGCTCGTGTTGATTGGTTATTCGAAGGGGGCGCCCGACATTTTGGAAGCACTGGTCGCCTATCCTGAGATACGAAGCCGCGTGGCGGCGGTGGTGAGTGCCGCCGGTGCAATCGGCGGCTCCCCGCTCGCCAACGACGCCGACCAATATCAGGCCGACTTGTTGCGATATGTTCCGGGCGCAACCTGCACATCGGGCGATGGTGGTGCCGTAGAGAGTTTGAGACCTGCGACTCGCAAAGCGTGGCTCGCGCAGCATCCGCTTCCGGCTGATCTGCATTACTACTCGGTCGTGACGTTCCCGCAGCCCGAGCGAATCTCCTCGATCCTGAAGTCGAGCTATGACAAGCTCGCGCGCGTCGACTCGCGGAACGACAGTCAGGTCATCTTTTACGATCAGGTTGTCCCCGGAAGCACGCTGCTCGCCTACGTCAATGCGGATCACTGGGCGCTCGCGGTGCCTGTTGCGCGGACCCACCCTACGATCGGGGCGCTCTTCGTTACACAGAATGCGTATCCTCGTGAGGCGCTGGCAGAGGCGATTCTGCGCTTCCTGGAGGAGGATCTTGGCGTGCCGATCCGCTGATTAGCTGGCAGTCGTCTGTCAACGAACGCGTTCGGGGCCGTTTCAACCGGTTGATGCAACCCAATGTACACCGGTCCGGCGTCGGTCCGGTCTCGACCTGAACCGGCCGCTGGAGCGGTCACACTGCGACTTGGTCGAACGGCAGAAACCGGCCGGTTGCGGAATTTAGCACAACGGCCAACCAGCTAACGAAAGGGTGAGGAAGTAAATCCGTGCAGCCATATGCGTTAAGCGGCAACCATCTCTGCAGACGTCGTTCGTCCGTCAAGGCTGTTACGTGTCCGGAAGGCGGCCCGTTCGCTGGCTCGTGCGATGGACAGCTTACTGCGCCCCGGATTGCGGCGATTCCAAGCTTTTCACGGCGTTCCTGATCTCTTGCAGAAGCCGGCTCTGTTGATACGGCTTGCGTAGTCTCGGTAGATCCGCTCCGGTGCCCTCCGGCAGTTCCGCGTAGCCGGTTGCGAGTATGACAGGCAGGACGGGCCTGAGTGCCCGCGCCGCATTGGCTAATTCAACGCCGGTCATCTTGGGCATTGAGAAATCAGTCAGCAGAACGTCAACTTTCTGGCCTGCGCGAAGGACTTGGAGCGCGGCGTCCCCTGATGCGGCCTCGATCACCTCATGTCCAAGGTCCTGCAGGAGATAAGATGTGCTTGACAAAATAAGTGGGTCATCATCGACGACTAGTACGGTGGCGCGCAGCTCGCTGGCGTCGGCCGGACCGTCGTCCTTCGGGTCATCGGCGATACGCTCCTCGGCAGCCGGGCGACCCGTGACAGGAAGCCAGAGCGATGCACGCGTGCCCTTTCCATACGTGCTTTCTAGACGAAGCGCGCCTTGTAGCTGACGCGCGAGACCGTGAATCATCGAAAGGCCAAGCCCCGTGCCCTTCCCCACTTCCTTGGTCGTGAAGAAGGGTTCCGTCGCTTTGGCGAGTGTCGCGGCGTCCATGCCAGTGCCTGTGTCCCTCACTGTCACCCGCACGTAGTCGCCGGCTCGCAGGTCGCCATCGCCCGCAGAATGCGCGGTATCGACGCTGATTTGGATTGCGCCGCCGTCGGGCATCGCATCGCGCGCATTGACTACCAGGTTCAGTATCGCCAGTTCAATCTGATTTGTGTCGACGCGAGTGAACGGCACTTCTTCGGGCGTATCGATGACCAGTTCGATCATAGAGCCAATCGACCGGTCCAGAAGGTCGGCCATGCCGTGAACCAGCGCAGACATCTGGACAGGCTCGACCTTAAGGACCTGCTGTCGCGCGAACGCGAGCAGCCGTTGAGTGAGCGCGGCGCCGCGTTGAGCGCCTTTCAGCGCGCCATCGACCAACCGACCCACTCGCTCTTCCGGCGGCACTTCCTTTCGCACGAGTTCGAGATTCGCCATGATCGCCATCAGCAAATTGTTGAAGTCGTGCGCGATGCCGCCCGTCAACTGGCCGATCATCTCGAGCTTCTGGACCTGCCGCAGCAGCTTCTCTGTGTGCTCGCGCTGCCGTATTTCCTCGAGCACCGTTCGATGCGCGTCTTCCAGTTGCGCGGTGCGCTCCAGCACCTTGACTTCGAGCGATTCGTTCACCCGGCGCAGCTGATCTTCCGACGTTTTGCGCAGCGTCACGTCGGAGCAAACGCCGACGAGCCGAACGATCCGGTCGTCGCGCACGACACGCGCCCTGACTTCAACCCAGTGCACGGTCCCGTTGCGCCAGACGTTGCGATACTCGATCGCATAGTCGCAGCCGGTTTCCGCGCTGACCGCGATGGCTGCCTGCACCCGCTCGCGATCCTCGGGATGAGTGCTTGCAATCAGTTCTTCATAAGTAAAGTTGTCGGTCTCCAAGCGGCCGAATATCGCTTTGCAAGTCGTCGATGCTGTCAGCGTGTTGCTGGAAAGATCGAGGCTCCAGGAGCCGAGGTGTCCGGCCGTGAGTGCTATGCGAAGATGCGCTTCGCCCTCATCGAGTTCTCGGATTCGAGCCCGAGCCTCGAACTGGCGATTCCGGCCCCGCACCGCTGTTTCGACGACGCTTACGAACGTCGTCGGGTGAAACGGACGCTCGATGAACGTGACGTTGCCGAGTGCCGTAATCAACCGCTCGGCCATCGGTCTGCGAACGGGACCGCTGCGCTGTGTGAGTACGACAAATGGAAGGTCCGACCACGGCGGCTGCGACGACACCCATCCCGCCAGCGTGGCGAGGTCGGCGCCGTTCAACGCTTCGTCGGCGACGATAACGCAGCAGACGTCGTCTCTCAACGTCTCGCCGAGTTGCGCTACGTTCTTGCACGGCTCTGCGTCGATCCCGGCCGCCCCCAACAGCGCCTGCGCAACGACGCAGTCGCGTCCCGACGGGGTAAGGAGCAGCACGGGACATCGCTCGGTTTCGGCCATGCGATCGTCAGTCCTTGGTTGCAGTCTTCGGCGTCAGCAGAGGCGCCGACTTTCCGACGAACGTCGGCACGCCTCGAAGCACCCCCTGGAAATCTTCCAGCGGCTCTCCGAGCGTGAGCCCCTCCGAACCGATACGGAACTCGCGGATCGATTCCTCATGAGCCCCGGTGCGCTTCTTGATGACCGACACCGCACGTCGAACGCGCCCGATCGCTTCGAAGTAACGAAGCAGGATGACCGTGTCAGCAAGATAGGTCACGTCGACCGGCGCCTTCATGTCGCCGACGAGGCCGTGCTGGGCGACAGTCAAAAAGGTGTTCGCGCCCTGCCGATTCAGATACTGCAACAACTCGTGCACGTGCAGTACGAGCGCGTTTTCCTCAGGCATGGCGGCCTGATACCCGTTCAGACTATCGATGACAACCGTCTTTACACGCGCGCGGTCGACACTCGCACGCACGCGATGCGCGAACTCGCCCGGCGACAGCTCTGCCGCGTCCAGTTGTTCGACGTGCAGGTCACCGGCATCTCTCATGGCTTCGAGGTCGATGCCCATTGGGCGCACACGGTCGAACAGAAGGCCGAGCTCTTCATCGAAGACGAAGAGCGCAGCCTTTTCGCCCCGCCGCACGGCCGCCGTGACGAATTGGATCGCGAAGAGGCTCTTGCCGGTCCCGGCGGGACCAAGGATAAGCGTGCTGGATCCTTGCTCGACACCCCCGCCGAGCAAAGCGTCGAGTTCCGCAACGTCGCTTGTCATTTGCGTGCGCGCGTAACTGGTTCGGTGCTCACCGGCGACAAGTCGCGGGAACACCGCCACCCCGCCGTGTCGGATAGCAAAATCGTGATAGCCGCCACGAAAATGCTGACCGCGGTATTTGAGCACCCTTAGGCGCCGGCGCTCGGCGCCATATTGCGGCGATAACTCCTCCAGTTTGATGACGCCGTGCGCCACGCTATGCACAGTCTTGTCCGCCGCATCGGAGGTGAGATCGTCCAGCATGAGCACCGTGGCGTCGCGGCCCGCGAAGTAATGCTTGAATGCCAGGATCTGCCGGCGGTAGCGCAGCGAGCTTTGCGCAAGCAAGCGAATCTCCGAAAGACTATCGATGACCACGCGCTTCGGTTTCACGCGCTCGAACTCGCCGAGGATGAGCCGCGTCGTCTCGCCCAGCTCGAGGTCGGAGGAATAGAGCAGCGTCTGCTGCTGATCGGCGTCAAGCAGATTTTCGGACGGGCTGACTTCGAAGATGCTGATCTGTGGACCGAGCCGCCATCCGTGCGACAAGGCGCCGTTGCGCAGTTCCTCCATCGTCTCGGAGAGCGTGATGTAAAGGCATGGCTCCCCCAGTTCGGCGCCAGCCTGCAGGAAACTCAGCGCGATGGTTGTCTTGCCCGTGCCCGGACTTCCCTCGAGAAGGAACAAGTTGCCCCGGCTCAGTCCGCCAACGAGAATGTCGTCGAGCCCCGGGACGCCCGTGCGAGCGTATTGGGGCATTACGGTACTATCGTTCATCTGTTGCTCCAAGCTGCTTCATTGCAAGACGGGAGAGCCTGTGTTTCGGAATTTTCGTCAGCGCCTGCTCGAGCGAAGTACGAGCGTCGCAGACATCATGCGCGGATTGCAGTTCCAACCAGTGCATCGCCGGCACGCCACAAAAGGCCTCGAGACGCACCGCCATTTCGGGCGTGATGCTCGCGCTGCCGTCGAAGATCCGGTGAAGCGTTTGACGAGCCACGCCCAGATCTCGGGCCGCCTGGCTCACCGAGAGGCCCAAATGGGGCAGCACAAAGATCTTGAGAAGATCCCCTGGATGGTGTGCCTCGTCCTGATAGCGGGTGGTGCCGGGAATCGACGTGGAAGCCATGGTGGCAAGCGTAACGCGTTGCGTGACAAGTGATCAGGCTACCATGAAGCTGGGTGAGCCGCGCCGTGAGCGTCCCGGCCCGGCCCGGCCAGACCATCTTTTCACAGATTCCCTCGCTCTGAGCCGCGACAGTGCGAAGCAAGATACGGCGCAGCTAGCCTACTCACGCCGATGCTGATGTCGCAGCGGCCTGCCGCCGCTTCAAAGCGGATTGCCTGGCAAGCTGCAATGGATAGCCGTCGCCGCGATCGCGGCTTCGCCGACTGCCACGCAGATCTGATTCAACGAATTGACTGCATCGCCCGCGGCAAATATGCCGGCCACGCTAGTGCGCTGCCGCTTATCCGCCACGATCATGCCGTCCTCATCCCGTTCGACGTTCAAGCCACTCAATAGCTCAGTTTCTTCGCGAGAGCCAAGCACAGGATAGACAATATCGAACCTCTGTCGCCGCCCATCCGGGCAGACAACGCTCAAGCGCCCGTCAGCGTTAGCCGAAGCTTCGAGCGCACCCAACGGCACCAATTCTATGGCGTTCTCTACGGCCGACGCGCGCTCCTCTTGCGTCAGCGCCGAAAGGTCGGGCGCGACGACAGCTACCTGCCTGCAAAACGTTCGGAAGAACAAAGCGTGCGACAGCGCTCGTGACGCGGAACCTAGCATCGCCGCCCGTTTGCCTTGCGCCTCGAAGCCATCGCATATCGCGCACAGCCTGAGCAATCCTTTTTCGGTAAGCCGTTCGGCTCCGACGATCGGCGGTAGCCTATCGCGGATCCCGAACGCGAGCAGGACACGATGTGCCAGAGCGCTCTGCCTGTCAGCATCGCCGCTGCTCCTGTAGTCCACGACGAAGCCGGCGGACACCTGTCGTATCGCGACGACTCGGCCGGCGATTATCGGCACCGGGTAGCAATCGACCTGTCGACGCATCTTGACGATGAGTTCCTTGCCGCTGATGCCGCCTTCAAAACCAGCAAGGTTACGCACGATCGGGATCCGCGACGCTCTGCTCTGACCGGCATCGATAACCAGGGTCGAGCGCCTGAACCGGGCAAGATAGAGTGCAGCGGTCAACCCAGCCGGACCGCCGCCGATAACAACACAGTCAAAAGCCTGATCCATCATCGATTCCTTCTTGCACAACCGACATAGCCGAATCAACACGGTGCGCGGTTCATTAACAAGCCTTCGTGGCAGGGTTGAGCAATTCCGATTCCCAAAAATCCCATGTTGAAACCCGACAATCAAAGTGATCGCGACAGTGCGTGCGGGTCGCAAGCACCCGACCCGTCGAGCCACGCTGCCGATACGACATGCCCGGAGTTAGCAAGCGGGTCTCGTGCGTGGCAGCCCAGGCAGCCGTCGACTTCGTCGAAAAGCGAATCTCGTCTTTCGTCTCAGTCTCAGGTCGAGGCACCGAAAGAGCGCTTCGTGGGAAGGACACCGACGTTCGCGCGGGCAGCGCCGCCGCCCGCTTGTGGGTGGGATGATCGCGACGCCAGATCAACCAGCAATCAGAACGGGTGCGCGGTTCGGTGGCCAAAGGCAACCCGCCGTCCGCCTGTCACAGCGTTCCGACCGACTGTGTTTCACACTGAACGGTGCACCGATGTTCGGACATTGTGTCGCGAGCCGGTCGGCCAACCGTCTGTGGATCGGTGGCCGTGCAACTTTCAGCACGCGTCTTGAATATAAGAGGCCGGGTTCACTTCTTGAAACAGCGGCAGGCTGACGCCGGTCGCCTTGTCATCCGCGAGCGCTCTGCTGCCCGGCAGACCCTCGGTGTTCGGATCGCGCGGTTTGTGGACGCCCGCGTTTGTACTTCCGCGTTGACGTTCCGCTTCCTCGCATTTCGTACATGCGCGCTGAGTCGTGACGCGCGGCAGTGCCCGTGACAATGAGCACGTACCTGTGGTGAAACCAGTCGAACATGCCGAAAGCCAACATCACTATTCGAACCATGACAGCGGAGCCGCTTCCCGAGCACGACCTGATAACCGCACTGATGCAGCGCCACGTCGCCGTTCTCGATGCCCGCGTCGCACCCGATGGCATCAACTTCGTTTGCGAGGCCGACGTCGGCGCGCTCAGGCGCAGCGCCGAGCAACACGCGTCGCTTTACTTAGTCGGCGGCGTCTCGCTTCAACTGTGTCAGGCCGCGGCATCGCCCGGCGGCAGCGGAACATGAATCCGGCGCTCGCGCAGCACTTCCTGCTCTACGGCGTGCTTCCGTTGTGGCTCGCCGCCGGCACCGCGGACGCGCTTTGTCACCGCTGGGCGAATCTTCCCGAGACTGCCGGCGTGCGCGAATCGCTGATGCATATCGCCCAGCTAACCGAAGGCGCCGGTGTCGTGCTGTGCGCGTTGTTCCTGCAAATCAACGCGTTCGCGATCGTTGCGATGGCCGCGCTCATCGTCGTCCACCATCTCACCGTGTATGCGGATCTGCGCTACGCATCGGCGACGCGCGTCATTACACCCGTCGAGCAAATGGTACATAGCGTTCTTGAGATGGCACCGATCGTCGGGCTAGCCATCATTTGTCTCGCCCATCCCGATGTCTTCGCCAGACTGTTCGATAACGCCGCTAGTTACACGCCCGCATGGCGCGATCCTCCGTTGTCCTCGACGACCGTCACAGCCGTGCTGATGCTCTGCGCGATATTCGGCGTCGTGCCGTACGCGATGGAACTCGCAGCGTCTATCCGCGCTTCGCGCAAGCGGCAACGGCGGCAGACGGATGCCGCCAGCGAGTCCGTCATGCGCTAGGCACGCGCCATGCGCAGACCGAGTCGTGCAGCGAGAAACGACGACTTGGAGCAAGCATGCAGAACGCCGAAGGCAACCCGACCCAGGCCCAGCAGAACGAGATGGCGGCAAAAAGCCCCGCCAAGACACCAGCGACAGGCACCGCATCGCCCGATGCCGCCACGCAGGCAGCGGAGTTCGGCCGCGACCGCAATGCTGGCTCGGCCGAGCCCGGGCAGCGCAATGACCCGTCGCCGCTGCCCGACATCGACCATGCTTCGATCGCGCGGGATTCCGGCGATCCGGTGCAGCGGGCGAACAGCCGCATCGTCGGCGTGGATTCGCAAGGCATGGGCTCGACGGACGATACCGTGGACGCGGACGCGAAGTCGATCGAGGCGCGCCGCGATCTGTCGGGCTGGCACGACAACGTCATCACATCGAACGCGACGCTCGAAAACAACGTGCCGGCGCCGGCCGCAGGACTGGGCGGCATCGATAGCCGCGTGACGGGCAATCTCCCTTCCATCTTGCCGAAGCCGGGCTATCGGGTCGTCGTTACGGAAACGGTGTACGCCGAAGAGCGCAACGGTTCACGCGCATCGCACGTGTTCAGGCTGGAGCGCGAATAGCCCGGGCCGCACCCCGAGGAGCAAGCGATGAGTTTCTTGCAGCGTCTCTTTCATCGGCGCGAGCACGCCGTTAAAACCGATCTCTATGTGTCGGACTTCGAGCAGTTTCTGAATCGGCTCAAGCACGATCATCCCGAACTGGATCGCGAACAGATGCTCGGACGCGCGCTGCTGTGGGACAAGCTTCCACAGTTTCCGAACTCCGGCGATGTCGCCGGGAAGGAAGGCGAGCTGAGACAACCTTCGTATGTTTATTACAGCCGGACGGATTGAACCGCGTGCCTAGAGCGTCTTCGTGACCATCAGCCAGAAGATGCCGACGAACGCGACGAACGCCATCACGCCGAGCGCGATCCATGCGGACATGAGGCGCCAGTAGCGCCTCGACAGCCCGGCGTCGGATACGGCGCAGGCTTGCGCCTCGGCGGCGAGGCGCATCTGCAGCCACACGACGGGCAGCCAGCACGCGATCGCGAAAACGTAGAGGCCGATCGACCAGGCGAGCCAGGGACTCGAAACGGGAAAGCCCGTGAGCCGCATCATCAGATAGCCGGTGAGCGGTTGAACGATGGCGGTCGGCGTCGTGAAAAGCCAGTCGGCCAGCACAACGAGCCGCGACACGCGCGCGACGGTCCGTGCATCGCGTCCGATGCTCGCGGCGAGCAGATAGAACGCGGAGCCGATTCCGGTGCCGAACAGGATCGTCGACGAGATCACATGGATCCACTTGATCGTCAGATAAGTCACGTCGAGCCCTTTCCATCAATGTTCATCAGCAGTAAGAGTGCGGCGATCATCGGCAGATTCTTCGACAGCGGGCCATACGGATGCAGCCAGAACTCCGGCAAGCGCCAGGTAATCAGCACCGAATAGACGACGATCAGCCCGATCTGCGCCCACCAGAGACGGCGTCGCGGTCCGAGCCGCGCGGGCCACGCGAAGCACAGCACGCCCAATAGCAGGTCCAGCAGCGCGGCCGAATACAGCAGGAAGAGGCGCGTGCCTTCGGGCGCGCCGACTCGCGCCAGCAAGTCGAGGCTCGCCGCTCGCGGATAAAGCCAGGCGGACACGATCGCGGTCCATATCCACACCGCACCGATCGCGCCCGCCAGCAGCGGCGCGAGCCACGCGAGCTTCGCACGCAGGCCAAGCGTGGCGCGTTTCGACGGCTCGTCGCCGAGCGATCGGGGCGGCCTGCCGAGCCATCGCTGCATGCCATCCGCCGATGCCGCGTTGCCCCGTTCCAGCATCGCGAGTGCATCGGGGCTCATCAGCGCGCCGGGCAAGCGCGCGCATAACGCGGCGGCCGTCTTGACGAGCGGCATCGGCACCGGCATGAACAAGGGCGCACCGGCGGAGCAAAGCCGATTCAGCAGACGCAAGTATTCCTTCATCGTCACGGGTCTCGGACCGACAGCCGCCACCGTCTCGCTCGCGGGGGCTGCGCTTGCGCGCGTCAACGCGCCGCGCGTCACGAGTTCGACCACATCGTCCACATGAACCGGCTGCACGACCTGCGCGCCCGACCCCGGCAGCGGCACGACCGGCAACGTCGACCACGCGGCGAAGAACTGCGTGCTGCGTCCGTCTTCGGCGAACACGAGCGAAGGCTGCACGATCAACGACGAGATGGGCAACGCGCGCAACGCGTCGTCGGCGGCTTTCTTGGAGCGGTGATAAGGCGTCTGTGCGCCCCCATCCGCGCCAAGCGCCGATATCTGCACGATGCGGCCGACTCCCGCCATCACGGCCGCCTGGAACAGCGCGATCGGCGAACGCGTATGGATGCGCGAGAAGTCGTGTCCGGTCCGGTCCTCGAAGATGCCGGCGGCATTGATGACCACATCGACGCCTTCGAGCAGCGGCATCACGCTTGCTGGGTCGAGTTCATCGCTCAAATCGAGCGCCACGAAACGGCAGCCTCTCACGGCGCCTTCGCCGCCAGGCGCATGGCGCGCGGCGCACCTCACCGCGTGTCCTTGCGCAACCAGCGCCGCCGCGATGCGCGAGCCGAGGAGCCCCGTGGCGCCTGTCAGAAAAATGACCATGACTGAAGACATCGACCCTGTGACGGATATTCTGATTCCCGGCTCCGTTGCCGGACTGTTATCGACGGCGGCCCTTGCGATCTGTGGGCGTCTGCACGGCAAACGCGCAAGCGCGCCGATCAGCGCCGTCAGCCACTGGTTATGGCCGCAAGAAGCAAACCAGACCGCGCGGCCGGAATGGCGCCATCTGCTTGCCGGTCTCGCCATTCACCAGTCGATGTCGATCGGCTGGGCCGCCTGCAATGCGCTGGCTGTCGCGGCCGCGCGCACATCGCCGAGACTGCGCGGCGGTGCCGCGCCGACTCACGGACAACGCGTCGCACTCGCCGCAGCGACGACGCTTGCCGCAGCGGCCGGCGATTATATCGTCGTCCCCAAACGCTTCACGCCCGGCTTCGAATATCACCTGCCCGCGGCGCACATCGCCGCTGTCTATTTGGCGTTCGGCGCGGGACTGGTTGTGCCCTTTCTGTCGAAGCGCCGCTGAATGCGCAGCCTCGCTCGCTGCAATCCGCGTCGTGGACTCGACGTATCCGCTCGCGCGTGCAACCGACCCGCATCGGCGGATGGAATCGTCGACGAATGTCGGCAAGATCATTCTGTCAGCGGCTACGGCAATCAGTCAGGCGTGATCTCGCCATCCTCCTCGCCCATCCAGTAGTGAATGCGCTCGGCGCGAACCTTGATGAGTACGATCCCCGGCGTTTCGAAGCCTTTCGAGAACCATTTCTCGATGTCTTCGTTCCAGTGATCCTTCATCGCCGGTTTCTCGCGAATGAGCTCCGCGCGGCCCTCGACGGCCACGAAAAGCGGCGGCGCGCCGTCCGGGTTCGCGCTGCTCGTGAAAGTCAGCGCCACGGTCGCATCGGCCTTGATCTCCTGCACCGTATGCGTTTCTTCGAGCGTGAAGAAGTAGCTGTCGCCGTCGTATTCGACATCGCGGTTATTGCTCATCGGCCGCGCGGCGATCTTGCCGTTCAGCGAGCGCGTCGAAAGCATCGCGAAGTCGATCTCCGCCATCTTGGTTGCGAGATCGTGCAAAGTCAGTTGGCTCATGGTGCTCTCCGTGGGTTGATCGCGTATCTTCCGCAACCCGCGTGCCGGTTCGCATCGGAGAGCCGCCGGATGGACCAAGCGTGTACAGCCGGACCGGTGATCACTATCGCCTTGCAGGTCTGCTCAGTCCGCCGAACGGTGATAGCGCGCCACGTAGCGCGCCTGGCCGATGACTTTCCCATGCATCTGATAGGCGACAAGCGCGGGACTTGAATCCGCTTTGACATCGAGGCTCGAAACGGTCAAAGCCGAAGCCGTCACGATGTATCGATGCGCTTTGCCCGGCGGCGGGCACCGTCCGCCATACGCCGAAGCACCGAAATCGGTCAGCGTCTCGATTGCACCTATCGGCAGCACTCGGGCATTGCCCGACGCGCCTTTTTCAATCGATGTTTGCGACGGCGGAATGTTTGCCACTTGCCAGTGCGTCCAGCCCAAACCGCCGGTGGGTGCATCCGGGTCGTAGATGGTGATGACGATGCTCTTCGTGCCGGCCGGAACATGCGACCACGAAATGCGCGGAGAGACGTTTTCGCCATGACAGCCGAATTGACCGTACACCTGTTCATTTTCGAACCGACCGCGATTCAGCCCATCGACCTTGACAGTGAAGGAGTCTGCAACCGCAATGGCGGGTACTGTTGCAAGCAAAGCCGTGCAGCACACGGCTGGCAGGAGACCGTTGAGTTCCATATCGAGTCCGTTGTATAGAACCAGTAGAAGAAGGCCGCTCACTGACTATCATTGCCAGTGACGCGGATGTCCTCGAATCCAACTCGCAATGCGCCGCGAAGTATCGATCAATAGTCCCACTGCACCGGCACGAAGCGGTAACGCTCACCGCTCTTTGCAACATGACCGATCGACGGAAACGCGACGTGCGCAGCAGCGAGCAGCGTGCCGGTGTCAGCGGCGTCGTCGAGCAGCGCAATACGCACGTCCACACAGGCTTCGGGATCATGTTCGAAGCCATTCTGCCAATCGGGGTTGTCGAAGTTGACTTCGAAAATGGCGTCGCCGACGAACGTCAGCTTCTCCCCGTTCGATGCGACATCCACGACGCAGTGCCCCGGCGTGTGGCCACCCGTCACCCGCGCCGACACGCCCCGTGCGACTTCAACTGTCTGATCGAACTGCACGATGTTCTCGCTGTAGCGTTTGGCGAACTTCGCAGCAGCCTCGCGGAGCGCCGGAGGAACCGCTTCGGGCATCACCGTCTTGCTGAAGTCCGGATTCTTCCAGAACGCGATTTCAGCGGCGGACACATGAATGCGCACGTCGGGACGCAGCTTCGCCTTGACGCCATCGACATTCAGCCCGCCGACGTGATCCATGTGCATGTGCGTAATCACGATATCGGTGATGGCAGCCAGGTCGATACCGGCCGATTCCAGGCGCATTACCGACTGACCGGCGCGCGAGAAGTATTCGAACCCATCGCCTACGCCCGAGTCGATCAGGATCAGGCGTTCGCCGCTGCGCACGAGCGCGATATTCAACGCCCAGTCGAACGTGTCCCGTTGCAGGAAACGGCCATCGAACCATTCGTTGCGATCGGCTTCGCTCACGTTCGTGGACATGGTGGAGGTCGGCAGCGGCAGCACGCCGTCGCTGATCAGCACGACATCGATATCGCCTATGCGAACTGCGTATCGGGAAGACACGAGCTCGCCCGATCCTTCTTTGCCGAGCTTGGCGATAACGGGCTGCACATTGCGGGTTGTCTGGCTCATCTTCGATAGTCCTGGAAATTTGATGGCGTGAGCGCGCGTTGCGCTTCCTTTCGCTCGCGTTCGACCGAGCGTGTGACGGATTGTAGGAAGCGGTAGCGAAGGCCAGTAGGGTCGCGAGTGCGTACACCGTGTTGCCTGAGTGGCGACAATGGACGGCCGCGACGGCCGTCATCCGGTGAGTCCAGACTGAACGGAAGATGCCGGAACCGGCATGTGAGGCGCTATCGAAGATGTGAGGCCGCGTTGCCGCGGCCATGTCACGCTCAGATCTTGAAGTTTTCCAGCGTCGCGGGATGAAAGAGTTCCTCGGGCTGCAGCAGCCGGCTGGACAAGCCTTCCTGATGATGCCGCTCAAGGAACCGCGACAACACGTGCCGGTTCGGCTCGAAGCCATACGACCAGAAATCGTGGCCCATGAGACGCCGCGCATTGCGCAGCTGTTCTTCGACGAACGGCAGCGTCACCTTGGTCGCGGACGTATCGCTGAGTCTGGCGAGCGCCAGCGCCTTGCTCTTCTCGAACGCCTTCGCCACCGCGCCGGGCAGCCACGGATGCTGCTCGGCGAGCGTGCGCCGCACGCCCAGCAGATGCATGATCGGGAACAGTTTCGTGCGCGTGTACCAGTCGGCGGCGGCCTTTTGCGGATCGTCGAAAAGGTATTTGACGTTCGGATGCCCGTTCGCGAAGCACGACGGCGCGCGCGGGCCGATGAGCGCATCGATCTCGCCGGATGCGAGCATGCCCGAGATCGTCTGGTTCTCCGGTGCGTTTTCGAGCCTCACGTCGCCGGGCAGCTTGAGACTGATCTTTTCGAGCCGGCCGGCTTCCTCATAGCCGCCGCGAACCCACGTGACGTCCGACGGCTTCAGACCGTGATCTTCCTCGAGAAAGAGCCGCGCCCACACGTTCGCCGTCAGCTGATATTCCGGCACGCCGATGCGCTTGCCCTTCAAGTCGGCAGGCGATTCGATGCCGCGATCGTTGCGCACATAGATCGACGTATGCCGGAACGCGCGCGACGGAAAAATCGGCACGCCGATATACGGGCTCGTGCCCGCCGCCGTCATCACGCTATAGCTCGACAGCGACAGTTCGCAGATATCGTAGTCGGCGTGGCGAAACGCGCGAAAGAAGATCTCTTCCGGATCCTGCAGCATGAAGGTCGGATCGACGCCGTCGATCTGCACTTCGCCATCGACCAGCGGCCGCATGCGATCGTAGTTCCCCACCGCGACCGACAGATTGAGCTTGCCCATATTCAACTTTCCTTTGTGATTGACGTTTCGCCGCCGATGAGCACGTCGCGCTGTTCGGCGCTCGAACGCAGCATCGCGAGGCAGATCTCCAGCGTGCCGCGCGCCCAGACGCCGTCGTGCAGCGGAGCGGTCTCGCCGTGCACGGCGGCCATGAGTTCGTCGATGACTTCCGCGCGCGGCACCTCGGGCGCATCGAGCTCGATGCGCTCGCGCCGTTCGTCTCCATACACGACGATGCTATCGGGCATCGGCCGGAGATCGCCGCGCTCGCACGACACGATCAGCGGCCCGAAGTGCTGATGCCTGCGGGTATGGGCTGTCTTGGCGGCGGGCGCATAGGCGTTGCCGCCGTACGTGCCCGCAGCCTTGAGACGCGCCTCTTCTTCGCGCGACGCCACTTTCGCGAGCTTGCGCCGCGCGGCGCCATACTCGTCGGCGTTGCGCGTCTGACCCATTTCGCCGATCCAGCCGGTCCACTCGTCGGAATCGAAATGTCCATAGCCGTTGTAGGCAAGCGTCGCGAATGCGCCGTTCTCGAACCAGAGCGTCGCGGTGTACGCGCCTTCGGTCGGACGCGCCGTATCCCAGTTGCCGACGGCAGCCCGGATGCGCGTAGCACGGCTTCCGGCAAGCATTCGCACGATATCCACCTGATGCGCCGCCTGGCTGAAAACCGCGCCGCCGCCCTCTTCCGTTTTCAGTTCCTCCGGACGGCGCGGCCGGTAGAGATAGTCGGTGTAGTTGAGCGCCTGGATCATCTTCACGTCGCCGAATGCGCCCGATGCGATCAACTCGCGCGTTCGCAGATACGGCGTGTCGAAGCTATGGCAGTGACCGACGATGAGATGCACCTTCGCCTCGCGACATGCGGCGATCATGTCGTCGCACTCGGCGAGCGACAGCGCCATCGGCTTCTCGACGAGCACATGCTTGCCGTGCGCCGCCGCGATTCGCGTATGCGCCGCATGAAACTGATGCGGACTCGCGATGTAAAGCGCATCGATATCGGCGCGGCGCGCGAGCGCTTCGATGTCGTCGAAAGCGGGCGCGTCGAAATCCGCTTCGAACTGCGCGCGCGCCGTCTCGCGCGGATCGCACGCCCCGGCGAGTCGCACGCGCGCGTCGGCGAGAAACGTCGGCAGCATCAGCGAAAAGGCGCGGCCGAGGCCGACGATGCCGAGTCTGATCGTGGTCATCAGACCTGAACCTGATAGTTCGATTCGAGTTCCGGCGCTTCCTTGTCGACGGACTCCATCCAGACCGGATGCGCCGCGTATTGCTTCCAGTCGGTGTCCTTCGGCACCATCGCCTGGAACGAGCACACGCTGCGTGGAATGGCCTTCTCGCCGGTCCCGATGGCCGCCTCGCCGGACTTGAACGCCTCGAGCGCATCGAGCATGCGGCGGCGGAACTCGACCACGGCGACATCGCTCGCGCCGAGGCGCTCTTCGGTGCGATCCGCGATCGCGCCCATCGTCACCCACATGGCGATGTCCTGATTCGGGAAGCCCTTGATGCCGGTGAAGTTGCCGGCCTTCATGGCTTCGCGATCCTGCCAGAAACGGTTGTCGTGATTGCGCAGCGGCCGATAGTACTCGTCGAGATCGATGCCGACCTGCTGCCCCAGGAACTTGCGCCACGTCTCGGTTTCCGGCGTCTTGTCCGGATGGCCCCACGCCATGAAATAGAACGCCGTGCTGTGGTCGTCGCAGGGCACGTTGATGTTCGCGACGTTGTAGAGGTTGTTCGGCGGGATCAGCGCGGTTGCCGGCGCGACGAACACGGTCGAGCGCACGTAGTCATGCGTAGCCGCGTTCTGTATCGGGCGGCGCAGCGCGGCATAGCGAAAGCCGTATTCGGTGCGATGCACCTGGAGGCGCGGCGCCTTGTCCGTCGATGGACGCAGCCAGTTCTTCGAGGTCGCTTCCGCGCCGCCCACACGCGCCGGCACGAAGTCCGACGAGTGCAGACTGGAGCTGTGCGCCGAATCGATCGCGCCTTCGAGAATCTGCGCCCAGTTGCACGGCAGGATCGCCTTGGCGATGCTCACGCGCGTGTCTTCGGTCGGCGCCCATGCCGGCGGCACGAACTCGGGAATGGCGTCCTGCGGGCCCATGTAAGCCCATACGAAGCCGCCCCACTCTTTCGTTTCATAGGCCTTGTGCTTGACCTTCTTCGTCATGTCGCTGCACGAAGGCTCCGAGACCATCTCGATCACATTGCCCTTCACGTCCATCTTCCAGCCGTGATAGAGACAGCGCAGACCGCAATCTTCGTTGCGTCCATAGACGAGCGACACCCGGCGATGCGGACAGTACTCGTCCATCACGCCGACATTGCCGTCGGTATCGCGGAAGACGACCAGATCCTCGCCGAACAGACGCGCCTTCACCGGCGCCCCGTCAGGTTCGCTGACTTCTTCGATGAGACACACCGGCGTCCAGTGACGGCGCATCAACTGACCCATCGGCGCATCGCCTTCGACGCGGCACAGCAATTCATTTTCTTCATGCGTGAGCATTTACGCTTCTCCTGACCAACCTATGCAGTGGGGAATGTTCTTCAGAGATCCAGCACCAGTTCTTCGCTCTTCGCACGCGATACGCAGATCATGATCTGATCGCGCTTCTCGTCCTCGCCGAGCACCATGTCGCGATGATCCGCTTCGCCCGCGCACAGCGTCGTGCGGCACGATCCGCAAGTGCCGCTTTCGCACGAGCTCGGCGCGCGGATGCCGTTGTCCCGCAAGATTTCGAGAATCGAGCGGTCCTTCGGAATCTCGAAAGAGCGGCCCGAGCGTTCCAGCTTCACGCTGAAAGGCGCGTTGTCGGCTGCGCGCGACTGATCCACGCCGAAGCTCTCGAAGTGCACGCTGCCGGTCGGCCAGTGCCCGGTCATGTCGCGCACGCCGTCCATCAACGCGCGCGGGCCGCAGCAATACACATGAGCGCCGCTCGCGGGCTTCTCGAACACGGGCCAGAAATCGAACGCTTGCGCGAGGTCGCCGTGGTCGTGATGAATGACCACATGCGGCTTCCATTCCGGGCCCGACAGTTCGTCGATGAAAGCGGTGGTCTCAGGGCTGCGCGAGACGTAGATGAGCTTGAAACGCGGGCCGTCGATGGCCTTCAGATAACGCATCATCGAGAGAATCGGCGTGATGCCGATGCCGCCCGCAACGAATACGAAACTGCGCGCGCGCTCGTTGAGCACGAATTCGTTGCGCGGCTCCGAGACGTCGATGCGATCGCCTTGCGCGAGGTCGTCCGCCATGCTGACCGAGCCGCCGCGACCCGCCGCGTCGCGCTTCACGGCGATCACATAGCGGTCCGTCTCGGCCGGATCGTTGCAGAGCGAATAGCTGCGATTCGCGCCGTTCGGCACGCGCACCGTCAGATGCGCGCCGGCCGTGAACGCAGGCAGCTTGCCGCCTGCGCCGTCACGCAACTCGAAACGGAAGATGCCTTCCGCCACCTGATCCTTCTTCGTCACCACGAGCGTCCTGAATGACAGTTCGTCGTTCATTGCACCGGCTCCCCTGCTTGTCGCCTCATTCGATCGAGCCTTCCCAGCGTCGATCACCATGACGTTTATATTAGATATCTAATCATTTATCGGCAAGCGGGTTTTCCCTGAAGCGCGTCACCTCGTTACAAGAAAAAACGGCGCCTTCATGACGAAGGCGCCGCCGCTGCTGCGAGAATCGATGCTTACGAATGCTTTTCCGCGTGCTCGCGCAGCGTGTTGGCCGGCACGCCGATCAGCACGGCGAGTCCGCCCAGCATGACGATGGCCGCGATCGCCGATAGCCCGATGGCCAGACTGCCCGTCATCGTCTTGATCCAGCCGAGCGCGATGGGTCCGCAGAACGCGCCGACTTGCCCCAGGCAACTGATCGCGCCGATGCCCGCGGCGGCGGCGTCATCGGAGAGATAGGCCGGCGGAATCGACCAGATGATCGCGGCCGCGCCGAAGTACGAAATGGAGATCATGCCCAGACAGACGATGGCCGCTGTCGTATTGCCGGCCAGCACGGGCAGCAGGAAGCCGCCCAGCGCGCCCACCGCCGTACACAGGAAGAAATGCCAGCGGCGTTCCAGCGTCACGTCGGAACTGCGCGCGACCGCGAACATGCCGAGCGCGCCGATGATGTACGGCAGCGCGGACAGCAAACCGACGTTCAGCACGTCCGACACGCCCGCCTGACGGATGATGGTCGGCGTCCAGTAGTTGAGGATCGTGCCGCACAAAGGCACCGTGCCCCAGCCCGCCGCGAGGATATACACGCGCGGATCCTTGAGCGCGGCCAGCAACTGATGACGCGTATGTTTGGCGGGCTTTTTCTCGGCGCGGTCGGCGGCGAGCGCATCGAGGATGATCTTCTTCTGTTCCTCGTCGAGCCAGCGCGCGTCTTGCGGGCGATCGACGAGATAGAAGAACGCGACGATGCCCATCAGCAGCGCAGGCAGGCCTTCGAGAAAGAAGAGCCACTGCCAGTTCTTGTAGCCGAGCACGTCGACGAAGTTATGCAGGATCCAGCCCGAGAGCGGCCCGCCGATGATGCCCGCCGCGGCAATCGCCAGCAGGAAGCGCGATGTGATCCGCGCGCGCCGCGCGCCCGGGTACCAGTACGTCAGATAGAGAATGATGCCGGGCCAGAACCCGGCCTCCGCCGCGCCGAGCAGGATGCGCGCGATATAAAACTGCGCCGGCGTGGTCATGAAGGCCATCGCGGTCGAGATGCCGCCCCACAGGATCATGATGCGGGAAATCGTGAGGCGTGCGCCGATCTTCTTGAGCCACAGCGTGCTCGGCACTTCCAACAGGATATAGCCGATGAAGAACAGACTCACGCCGAGACCGTAAGCGGCGTCGGACAGACCGAGATCCTGCTTCAGATGCAGTTGCGCGAAGCTGACGTTCACGCGATCCAGATAATTGAGCACCCAGCAGACGAAGATGAACGACATCAGCCGCCAGGTGACCTTGTGATACGTGGCCTCTACACGCGCTGCCGCCGCGTCCGATTCCGATATGAATTGCGTGACTGTGGATTTGGCCACAAAGCGTCTCCGATTCCCATGCTCATGAGGACGATGCCCTGGCGCAGAAAGATGCCTCCCGCGACCCGGACATACCTTATTTTTATTCGATATCTAATCATTATGGTAAGGAGACCGGCGCGCGCGGACAAGTTCGGGTTTGCACGGAGTTCTGCGCGCTTTGCAACGGATGCGGGCGCGACGGCTGCGCGGCTATGATGTCGGGAAGACCAACTGCATTCGGGAACGAACCGCCATGACACGAAAGAAGGCTGTGGAGGGCGCGCCCCGCGAGACCGCGGAGATGCTGCGCCATTGGCACGAATCGGTGCCCAACGATCGCCTCGCGCACCTTGTAAAGGACGCCACGCGCTCGATGGTGCGCGCACTGCAGATGCGGCTCGCCGAGCACTCGGTGTCGTTCGGGCACTGGACTTTCCTGCGCATTCTGTGGGAGAAAGACGGCCTGACGCAGCGCGAATTGAGCGAACAGGCCGGCGTGATGGCGCCGACGACCTTCGCCGCCGTCACTGCGATGGAGAAGCTGGGACTCGTCGAGCGTCAGCAGCGGCCGGACAACAAGAAGAACACGCATGTGTTCCTCACCGCCGAAGGGCGCGCATTGAAAGACCAACTGGTTCCGCTTGCCGAGGAAGTTAACGAGATCAGCGTGACGGGTTTGACTGACCGCGAAATCAAGACAGCGCGCAAGGTGCTGCTCACGATCATCGAGAATCTCGCGGATGATGAGTCGGGCTCGACCAATCCCATGCGACGCGTCTTATCGACGCGCGAACTGGGCAAGCTGATCGCCGAGCGCGGCGAGAGTTTTGAAGACGCGTGATGCGCCGTAGCGCCTCCGCGCCGATCGCGTCATGCGACCTCGAACGGATCGATTGGGCGGTCATCCATCACGATTTCCGCATCGAGTTTTTGGGTGCTGATCGAGAAGCGCGCCTGGTGCGGGAATGACGTGCAAAGGGCGTTTCGGGCGCTTGCTAATGGCCGGTTCCTTGCCGGTCACGATGGATTCGGCGGCGTCCGAGTGTTGCCGTCATCAGCCTCCGTCAACGGCAAATCCCGTTTCGGTTCGGCGGGCTTCGTATCGGGTTGCTTCGTCTTGTCGGTATCGACAACGTCAGTGCCGGGTTCGTTCTGCGGAATGGTCATGATCGGCTCCAATCGGTACGTGAATGTGAGCGCCTCGAGGCGCGCAACATCGACTGCAGCACGAAGAATGCCCAAACGGCCGGAACACCGTTTGCTGTTCTTGAGAATCAAGACAACGATGGAGCCGATCATGTGCGCCGCACGAACGGAAAACAGCAAGCCGCCTCAGAATCCGATCGATTTCGACGGGCTCACCGATCTCGGTCCGGCACAGCCCAAGAACCCGCCCCACCGCGCTAACGAAGACGCTGAATTACGCGATCCTCCAAGTCCGGCCGGCGTGCCGTCCACTGGCGCGAATGAAGGACAACGTTGACGGCCGGCTCACGGAGACTGGTCATGGTCCATCGTCGAATGCAAACGGCGGGCGCACCTGCTCGGGTGGGCGCACTCGATGCAGGTTCAGCGCGACATCCGCAGCATCGGCACGGCCCTCACGCGCGCACCGAGGCGGATGGTGAGTCCCAGCGACGGCCAGCCAGACGCATCGCGTAGTCGATTAAACGCGAGTCAGCATCCGGCCACCAGCCGCGCTCCATGCTCAGCGCCCTGCCGTCTACGCCGCCGTTCATGTAGAAAACACGCTCGAGCGCTTCTCGCAGACGCCGAAAAAATCCTCTTGTGTCGCTTGCGAGCGACCAAGCAGAGCGCTCGCGCCATCATAGGGTTCTCTCGAAGATCGCGCCGAATCCGGATGTGTCCTTACCTGTCGGCGCGGCGCTGGCTAAAGGCGGCGCAATTTGAGCCAGCTTGTCTGCGAGCGCGGCTTCTGAAAACGGCTTCACGATATAGCCGCTCGCACCGGCGTTGATCGCGGCGAGCACGTTCTCGCGCCGCTTTTCGGCGGTCACCATCAATACCGGCAGTTCGGCCAGATCGGACTTGCGGATCTCCTGCAGGAGAGTCAGCCCGTCCATATTGGGCATGTTCCAATCAGTTATGACGAGATCGAACTGTTGCGTGCGCAACTTTTCGAGCGCTGACACTCCGTCCTCTGCTTCGTCGATGGTCGTATAACCGATCGCTCTCAGCATTTTCCGGATCAGATTGCGCATGGTGGCCATGTCATCGACCACCAACAAACGCGTGTGAGCATTTACCACCCTTTCCTTCTCCTTCATTTAAAGAAGCGCTCGCAAGTATTGGCTATCGCCCCTGCAAGATGCTTCGCACTATTGATTCACTACAACGGCCGCCTTTCGAGACGACGGTGTTGAGCGAGCCCAAGGACGTCCGATCGAGACAACGCGTCGAATTCGACGCAAGCCTTCGCCGCCGACTCAGGCCAAGGCATCGGCCGCCCGCCACGCTCAGAACGTCGACCAGTCGCCGTCAGCCGCCGCCGCGACTGCAACCGGCTTCTGCCCGCTCGAAGGCTTCGGCACGCGCGGCGTCGTCCCGCTCTTTTCGGCGAGTGCGGGTCGCGGCGTTTGAGGAGCGCGATGACTGATTGGCTTGACGGCGAGCGTCTGACCGGTGCGGAACACGCCTACGGCGGCGGTCAGTTGCTTCGCCTGATCCTCCATCGAACCTGCCGCGGCCGCTGCCTCTTCAACGAGCGCGGCGTTCTGCTGCGTCACCTCGTCCATCTGCGAGATAGCTTGATTCACTTGCTCGATGCCACGGCTTTGCTCGTTGGATGCGGACGCGATCTCGCCCATGATGTCGGTGACTCGCTGGATCGCCGTGCCCACGCGCTTCATCGTCTCGCCTGCCTGTGCGACGAGTACGGTCCCTTCTTGGACTCTTCCGCCTGACGTTTCGATGAGATCCCTGATCTCCCTGGCGGCCGTCGATGACCGCTGCGCAAGGTTGCGCACTTCGCTCGCAACGACGGCAAAGCCGCGGCCCTGCTCGCCTGCGCGTGCTGCTTCGACTGCAGCGTTGAGCGCCAGGATGTTGGTCTGGAATGCGATGCCTTCGATAATCCCGATGATTTCGGCGATCTTTTCGGAGCTCTGCTCGATGCCATCCATCGTCTGAATCACCTGACCGATGATGGCGCTTCCCTCGTTGGCGACCGCATTCGCGTTGTCCGCCAGTCCGCTCGCTTGCTGGGCGTTCTCCGAGTTTTGCTTAACCGTCGCCGTCAGTTCCTCCATGCTCGCGGCGGTTTCTTGCAGCGATGCCGCTTGCTGCTCTGTGCGACTCGAGAGGTCGGTATTGCCAGCCGCAATCTGAACGGCGCCAGATGATACGGATTCCGAACTCGTGCGGATCGTGATAACCATGTCTTGCAGACCACGGCGCATGCTTTCGACTGCCGCGAGAAGGCTGCGGTCATCACCGTCCTTCAAGGGCGTTGGCGAACCGAGGTCTCCGCCTGCAATCTCCCGAACAACGCGCGCGGCAAACTCTGGTTCTCCGCCGAGGGCTCCGGTGACGCTGCGTATGATTTTCCACGCCAACGCAGCAATGACCAAGAGCGCTACGCCTATCAAGCCGGCAGTCTGAAGCGTCGTATGCAGGATGGTGGCGCTGATATCGTCGGTGAAGAATCCGGTGCCGATCCACCAGCCCCAAGGCTTGAACTCGACAATGCCGTTCATCTTGCCTGTCATGACGCCGGTCGATGGGTGGGCGGTAACCACCATCACCACGGGGATGTGCTCCTTGGCGAGCATCTCGCGATAGAACTCTGTGTCTGGCCGTCCGTCCGGCGCCTTGCCCAGCAGGATTTTGCCGATGTTCTCCTGTTTGCGATGAACGAGCGAGGTCCCATCCGGAAGGCGGGCCCAGAAGTAACTCTGATCGGAATGATTCATCCTGTTCAAAGCGGTCTTCGTTGCGGACTGCGCTTGCTCCGTAGTCATCGCACCGGCAACTTCCTGATTGTGATAATACTCAGCGAGGTGCTCGGCCATTTTCAACAGGTTGACTATCTCCGCCTGTTTCGCATCGAGCATTGCGCGTCGCTCGCTATAGACGCTGTATCCTCCGACTGCGAGCAAAGCGATAAGCGCTGTGACGGCTAACAGTGTCAGCCGAGTAGAAACTTTCATTGCAGATTCCGTGTGCATGGTTGTGGTCGCGGCAATTCGCGGCGTCCTCCCTGCTAACGGCACTAACCGCAAGCACTTGAGTCGAGGATCGCGGCGGACATCCGGTTTTCGTCTGGCCGACCGCGGGACGCGCTGCGGACACGCTGCCGCGGTACGCGAGCGTTCCCCCGTCGGACGTGTTCAAAGGTCGACTTGACCCCTTTCAAGCCAAACTTCGTCTGCTCGGCCGGTATCGTGATGCCCAACCCCCGCTTGCGAACGCGTGGGCGGCACACCGAATGCTTCGAGTCTTCCGCCGCGACGCCGTCGTAGCGGGGCCGCGTCAGACGGGTTCGGCGCTCGAGTCAGCCTTGCGAACGCGCGAGTCGTCCGGGCCGTGCTTCGTCGGCTGCCAATAAGGCGGCACGCAAAGGAAAAGCGTTGCCGTTTTTCGGCCGGTGATTCTGATCTTGCCGAGCGCGAAAGGACTCAGATGATGCTATGTAACAGGCGTAAATCTGCCGACACGGAAACGCATGGTGCCGAGCGCGGACTCGACCGCTTCGAGGGATTCAGCGACGCGGTGTTCGCGATCGCGCTGACCCTGCTGATCGTCGAGATCAAGGTTCCCGGATCCCCCGAGGGCACGCATGACTACAGCGACCTGGCAAGCGCCATGGCGGAGCAGTGGCGCGAATATCTCGCGCTCGTTCTCTGCTATGTCGTGATCGGAGCCTACTGGCTGCAACACCATTATTCGGGTCGCATTTATGCAAAGAGCGATCACTGGTTCGGCGTGATCAACCTCCTGTTCCTGCTGGCGATCGTCGTCATTCCTTATCCGATCCGCGTGTGGTGCTTTCACTTGGGCACGGGCTTCGAGCCCGTCGCATCAGTAACCCTCGTTGCCGGTCTTGCCCTGACCGCCTGCACCTGGATGGCGAAGTGGTTCTATGCAATGCGAGGCCGCCGGCTGATGGACGAACGGCTCGCGCCGGATTTCCTCCAGCAGATGACGCGCCGCTACGGCGCTGCGACGCTGGTTCAGATCGCTGCAGTTCCCGTCGCGGTCGCGGCGTGCCGCATCGGCGTGGCCATTGCACTGCTGTCCATCGCCTTCTTTCTGCTGCCACAGCCCACGCCGCGCTACAACCCCAGAGAGGAGCCGAGCGAGGCTGAGAAATTAGGCAAGTAAAGGGGGCGCGCTGTCTCGAGCGGGATCGGCCAAATTCGGCCGTTTGCTCAATCCCGCTCGTCATTCCAGCAGAGTTCGACGGCTGCACGGGCGCCGGCCTCGATGCTTCGCCTCAAGCCGGCGAAGCATCGAGCGCCTCGTCCTGCCGCGCCCTGTTCCACAGCACCAATTCCTCGGCTGGGATCGCCGGTGCGAACAGGAAACCCTGCAACTCATCGCAGCCGATCTTGCGCAACACTTGCGCTTGATGGCCGGTTTCCACCCCTTCGGCCACCACGCGCAAACCAAGCTCATGCCCGAGATCGACGATCGCCTTGACGATGGCAAGATCGGCAGATGCGTCGAGCATGTCTCGCACGAACGCGCGGTCGATCTTCAGACGGTCGAGCGGAAACCGGTTCAGATAGCTGAGACTCGAGTAGCCGGTGCCGAAGTCGTCGAGCGAGAGCTTGACGCCTAGCCCGCGAATGGCGTGAATGGCTTGCGCGTAGTGTTCGGCGCCATCCATGAGAACCGTCTCGGTGATTTCGAGTTCCAGGCAATGCGGCGGCACGCCATGCGCGAGCAGACTCGTGCCAAGCGCCGCAACGAGCTCCGGCTCGCGTAGCTGGAGCGCCGAAATGTTGACGGACGCGCGTATTTCGAGGCCCTCTTCGTCGCGCCAGGCGGCAAGCTGCCGGCACGCTTCCTCGATCACCCACGCGCCAATGGAAACGATGAGGCGCGTGTCCTCCGCCACCGGGATAAACACAGCCGGACCGATTTCACCCAGTACCGCGCTTTTCCAGCGCAGCAGTCCTTCGACGCTCGCGAGCGCACCGGACCGCGCTTCGAGGCACGGCTGCCACTCGAGCCGCAACTCGCCGAACTCGATAGCCGTGCGCAAACACGTTTCCAGCGTGAGCCGATGCCTCGCCTGTTCGGCCATGTCGGCCGAGAAAAACTTGACCTGATTTCGTCCGGCAGACTTGGCCTGATACATCGCGGCGTCGGCGTTCTGCATCAACGTATCGATGTCTTCGCCATCATCCGGGTACAGTGCGACGCCGATGCTGCTCGCAACCTGCAGTGTCAGCCCGCTCACTTCATGCGCTTCGCGAAGCAGCGGGAGCAGCCGCTGTTCGATGCTGCGCGCCACTTCGCTCGCGTGACCGACTCCGTTGAGCAGCACCGTGAACTCGTCTCCGCCCAGGCGGCTCACGGTGTCGTGGGTGCCGACCGCATTGAGCAGGCGTCGCGACACGGACCGCAACAGGCCATCACCGATGTGATGTCCGAGCGAATCGTTGATGTTCTTGAAGCGGTCCAGATCGATGAACAGCACCGCGACGCGCTGCCGCGTTCGCTGCGCTGCTGCGATGGCAACGCCGAGTTTCGCGGCAAAGAGTGCACGGTTGGGCAGTTCGGTGAGCACGTCATGCTGCGCGAGAAACTGAATGCGCGCTTCGCTCTTCTTGCGGTCCGTGATGTCGATCAGCGTGCAGATGTAATGCGATACGGTGCCGCGCTTGTCGTGTACCGCGCTGATCATGAGCCACGCCGGATAATCACCGCCCTCGCGGCGGCTTATTTGCGCTTCGCCGTGCCAGGTGCTGCTGCGCCCGACGCGTTGCAAGAGGTTACCCAGCGGACCGTTTTCGTCTTCCTGCGCCTGCGTGTCGATGAAGGCCGGCGGCTTGCCCGCCACGTCGTCCATCCGATAACCGGTTGCGCGAAAGAACGAAGGATTCGCAGTGAGCAGACGCGCCTCGGCGTTCAGGATGACGATCGCCTCGGACGATGCCTCGAACACCTTGCCCCACAGTTCCAGCCGCTGCTCCATGAGCTTGATCTGATTGATCGGCGTGAAGGCGGTGAGAATGGCGTCGCGTCCCTGGAAGTCGAGACGGCGCGCCGACAGCATCGCCCAGCTCGGCTGCGAGGTCGCTTTCCAGTGAACTTCGAATTCGTCGATGGCTTCGCGGTCGGAAAGTTGCTGAAAGAAGCGCGCGCGGGTCGCGGAGTCGAGACCCTGAGCCCACGGGTCGGTGCTGCTCCCATTGAGCCAGAAGAGTCCAGGCGCATTGGCGTGCAATACCTCGTGGCCGGGAATGGCGGTGACGACCATCGGCACGGGCGTGGCTTCCACGAGCGCTGATTGCGCGGCCGACGCGCGGGCGGTCGCCGCCAATTCCTTCTGCACGACGCGTTCGCGATCCAGTTGCGCAAGCATTTCGTTGAAGCCGCGCACGAGTTGGCCGATCTCGTCCTGACTGTCCCAGTCGGCGCGCTTCGTGTGATCGCCGGTGCGGCGCACCACATCCATCACGCGCGCGAGTTTGCGTAGCGGCGACGAAATCTGCTGCGCGACGCAATAAACCAGTGTCAGGATGGCGCAGAGCAGGAAAAGCGCCGTGCCCAAATGCAGCCACATGCGCGAAAACAGGGCTTGCACGCGTGCATGCAGCAGGCCGTCTAGCTGCTCGCCGGTATCGCGCCAGAGGCCGTCTACGCTTTGAACGAGCGCTTGCTGCGCGCTGTCGACGATCATCAGCACAGCTGCATCCGGCGCCACGTTGTCGTCCACCACCACGCGCGCCGCATGCCTGAATGCCTCGACGGCAATGCGCATTCGATCGAACGACGGGCTGAGTGTGCGCTCGAATTGACGATTGGCCGCCCCCGCCTCGGCGTAGTCCGACCGCAAACCTTGCATGACCCCGTCGAGTTGCCCTTCGAGGACCAGATAACGCGAACGCACTTCCTCTCGCGAGCGCGCGTGAGCGCCGTCGTGCAGATGGCGCCCGATGCTGTTCACCGCGGTCAGCAGCGCGGGATAGCGCAAGATCGAGAGCGACATCGCGTAGTAGCTGTCGAGATCCGGGTCGAGAATCAGGTTCGACTGATTACCGATGCGCGTTATCAGATCGCGGGAGGCCGTCAGCGCCTGGTCCGTCGACGCGATCCCGACCTCGCGTTCGTGCGCCATCGTCTGCAGAGCGGTCCGCAGCGCGTTGCTCGGCTCCGCGCTTCCCATTTGCGCGCCGTATTGCTGCTCGGCACGAACGAGCCTGTCGATCTCGGCATCGAGCTGCGCCGCCGTCGGCGGTTTGCCCGCGCCCGCCATCGCGATGGACGTGATGCCATGTTCGACCTCGTGAACATACGCGTTGCCGACAATCTCCTTGTTCGAAAAATCGATCGCCAGATACTTTTCGTGAATCAGAATCCCGCTGATGTAGATCACCGCGCTGAGATCGAGCAGGTAGATGAGCAGCAACTTGTGCCCCACGCGCAAACGCGCGAGCAGCTTGAAGAAAGGATTCCGTTTCATGGGCGAGACGTTTGGAAACGTGCAAGAAGAGTCATGCAGGCGGGCGTTCACAGGGCAGCGAATGGCCGCCGGCGATCGTGTTCGCCCACCTATCTATTACGCCTCTTACGGCTCGCCAAAATTAACCTTTAATTAAAGTCTTAGTGCGCCGCTTTAGCCCCGAAGAAGTGCATGGCCATGCACGCGTTTAGTGCCGGAAAAGTCACGCTCAGCGCATCATCCCCGCGTGGCGAGTCTCTTCAGACCGCACTGAGCGACTCTTGCTTGTTCATCGATCTGAACCGGTTGCGATAATCGACCGGACTGATCTGCAGACGGCGCAGGAAGGTGCGGCGGAATTTGTCGGTGTCCTCGAAGCCGCATCGGTGTGCGATGACTCTCAGCGGCAAGTCCGTGGCTTCCAGGTAGCGCCGCGCGGCATCGATGCGCGCATTGGCGAGGTAAGTCATCGGCGTGATGCCGCAATCCTTGGCGAAGATGCGCGAGAGATTGCGCGCGCTCATATGCACGCGTTCCGCGAGCGACGCGACCGTATGATCCACATGCAGGTTATCCAGCATGAATTGCTGGACTTCGATAGTCTGCGAACCCGGCGAAGCCTGCGTTTCCAGCAGCGGGCTGAACTGCGACTGCCCGCCCGAGCGCCGCAGATAGACGATCAGATACTTGGCGACATCGAGCGCCATTTGCCGGCCGAAGTCGTCTTCGATCATCGCGAGCGAGAGGTCGATGCCCGCCGTGACACCGGCCGTCGTGTAGATGCTGCCGTCGCGAACGAAGATATGATCCGGCTCGATGCGCGCCTTCGGAAAAGTGCTGGCGAGCCGGGGCACGTCCATCCAGTGAGTCGTCACCAGTTTGTTGTCGAGCAGCCCCGCCGAGCCGAGGGCGAACAACCCGTTGCAGATAGCGGACACGCGGCGGCACTGCCGATGCTGCGCGCGCAGCCAGTTGCTCAGCGCCGGATCGTCGAAGGCGTCGAAGATGCCGAGCCCGCCCGGCACGATGATGGTGTCGAACTCCGGGCACGGATCGAAGATCGTACGATCCGGCACGGTAGTCAGGCCGCTCGACGATTGCACCGTGCCCCGCGTCGTGCCGACCATCATCATTTCGTACTCGCACTCGCCTGAACTCAGCACCTTGACTTCGGCGAACGCATCCTTCGGCCCGGCGATGTCGAGCAGCTGAAATCCAGGAAAGACGAGCATTCCGACCTTGATGCGTTTCATCGCGGATATCCGGATCCTCTGAGAACAGACTTGCTCATGGTCATGCCTCGACCCACGCGCGCAGCGCCGGGCAACGCCATGCGCTCCGCCGCCACGCCGAACGCAGCGCCGATGACCGTCCAGATGATCGCCTGCATGCCGATCGACGCCACCCGGAATTGCCACAGCAACGTGGCGGGAAACTCGGCGGGCACTTCGTCGATAGCCGGCAACAGCGCGAGCATCGCGGCGGCCATGATCGCGAAAGCCAGCAGACCGGCGAGCGTCGCGTTGGCATCGCCCCATTTGCGCGACAGGGCTTGGCGCAAAGCTATCGACAGCAGTGTAATGGCGACGGAAATCCCCATGCATAAAAAATAAAGCGCGGTGCGCACGCCGATGGTTTCCGCCGCGCCCACCGAAGGCGGATTCGCCGGATATTTCAGCGCCGGCAGCACCACCAGGGCGGCGAAAGCCGCGAGCGCAAGCCATGCTGCAAGCGGCCGCGCGCCCATGCTTCCCGCGCGTCCCCACGCATAGGCGAAGCACAACGCGAAGAGCCCACCGAATGCAGCGCCGTACGCGAGTACGCCCGTCAGCAAGCCCACGCCCGCTTGCGTTTCACGACTGACGATTTCAGGCTCGGGCGCATCGCCGGCGTGAGCGTGCTCGTGCGCTTCATGGGCCTCGAAAGCGATCGCGCGTTCGACTTGCGGCTCGCCCGCCACCCGCGCGAAGCAGAACGCCAGCAGTCCCGCGATGAGGCCCGCGAGCATGCCGCGCATCAACAGTTTGCCGACCATCGTCGTCTCCTCGTCAGTGGCAGGGGAAGCCCAACAGATGGCGTCCGTCATGCACGAACTCGTGAATGGCGGTGCCCTGAAAGACCGCGGTAGCACCCTGCTCCGCGCCGACGAAATACAGCGCCAGCAGCATCAGCAATCCGCCGAAGATCGTCCACGGCAGCAGTTCGCGCAGTGGAATCGGTTCGAACGTGTCAGTGGAATGCAGGACAGCTTGATTCATGAAGTACCTCCAAAAGAGTCGGAAAAATGTTAACGGCTGCGCGCCGCGACGATCGCTTCGATCTCGCGGCGCGACAGCACGCCGCTCGTCTCGACCACGTTCAGCAGCGCTTCGAGAAAACGCTCGTAGTAGTCCCAGCGCGGCTGATTCGCGCATTCGATTGCTTCCCACTTCGCGATGGACGCGATCAGGCTCTGGCGAAAGTCCTCCCACTCGAAACATCCCGCCTTCGATAGCGAGAGCGCGAGGCCGAACACATCGCGCTCCCAGCGATTGGTGAACAGCAGCTTGCCGTCGAGACGCGGCGGAGAATCTGGTGCGCCGAGCATCGACGCGGCAGCGTATTCTTCGAAACGCGTGAACATGGCACGCTCCTCAGGCTGCGGGCGCTTCGACGAGTGCGACGCCCATCATCGACTCGGGCGTAACGAGCGCGGCGAGTTCTTCCTCACTCAGATGCTCCGTGTTCGCGGGGCGCTCGGGCACCACGAACCAGCGAATCTGCGCGCTGCTGTCCCACACCTTCACCTCCTTCGTGGCAGGCACCTGTACGCCGAATTCCTGCAGGACGGCGCGCGGTTCGCGCACGCCGCGCGCGCGAAATACAGGGTCCTTGTACCAATACGGCGGCAGGCCGAGCACCGGCCACGGATAACACGAACACAGCGTGCAGATGATGAGGTTATGCACGTTCGCGTCGTTTGCGACCGCCGCCATATGCTCGCCTTCCGCGCCCGCCATGCCGAGCGGAAGCGAGAGTTCGGCGATCGCCTTCGGCGTGTCTTCGACGAGACGTCTCGCGTAGTCCGGATCGACCCATGCGCGCGCGACGATCTTCGCGCCGTTGAACGGGCCGGCCATCGTCTCGAAGTGCTTGAGCACGACATCGACGGAGTCGGTGGCAATCACGCCTTTTTCGATCAGCAAGGCTTCCAGCGCACGCACTTTGGCGGCGCTCGATGCTTCGCGGTCGCCGGAAAATTCGAAGAGTTGGCTCATGGGTTCGCTCGGGGTTGGCTTATGTTCGAGTTCAATCGGCGGCCTGCACGTAGGCTTCGTACAGGTCGGCGTAAATGGTCGTGTTCGGCTCGCTTTTGCCGGCGCCCCAGATCGACGCGGCGTCGAAGGCAACGCGATACACAGGCATCGGCGCGCCGATACCGTCCACGCCCGTCGAGACGAAATAGGAGAACGCGCCGGGATAGACGAGATCCACCACGCCGGTCTTGTTGCGCAAATACCCCGGCAAGCGCGTGTGGTCCACCGCTTCGGGATCGGCGATACGCACGGCATCGCCCGCTCGAAAGCGCGCCTCGCCGTCGAGCGCGTGATAGCCCGAGTCGCCGTGCTGCAAATAGGCGTCGATCTGCGCCGCGAGTTCGGCATTGGGGCGATCGGGTAAAGGCGCGTCCGGGTGCGCGCTGTAGTGGGCGGTTTTCTCAGCGAGTTCCTCCGCCGACACATACCCCTGATCGACGAAAAACTGCGCAATGCCGCCGAGCCATTTCTCGTAGTAGCGATACTTGAAGTACTCGAACGGCTGCATGTCTTCGGCGCCGGTGCGCAGCGAGGCCCAGGTCCAGTTGCTCTTGAAGGCGGTGGGCAGCGTATCGACCGGATAGCGATGCGGCGTGTCCGACAGATGCGCACTCTCCGCCATCATCACCGTATGAATGCCGAAGATGCGCTTCTCCCACGGCTCGACGAATACGCGCTTTTCAGTGCTGACCGGCCCCAAATTTTCGATGCCGCCGAGATGATGTTGCAGCTTCATGTTGTGCTCCGCTTGAATGGAAACGGTCTTATCCGAGCCGATGCTCGCGTCTGAATTGCAGGGCTTCGCCGACCACTTCCGAGACGAAGCCGAACACTGCGCCGGTAACGAGCGCGGCGGCCGCGACCAGCGCAGGATTGCCGATGCCCGCCGTGGTGATCGCCTTGCCCGTTGCGACCATCGTGCCGACCGTCGAGGCGAAGCCCCAGACGATCGCGGGCAACACATCGAGCAATTTGATCTTCGACGCCTGAACCATCGCCGCGCTGCCGATGCCAACCAGCACGGCCACCGCGATCGCGCCGCCGCTCGTCGTCGCAATGCAGAGCAAGGTAAGCGAAGCGATGACGAGTCCCGTGAGATTCGACGCCACGCTCTTGACGAAGCCCGCGCGCCCGCCGCCGAGCACGAAGAACGACGCCCACGCGATGAACGTCACCCAGACGGGAACCGGAAAGATCGTGCCGGTGAGCCATGTATCGACGACCGCCAATACGCCGATGCTCACCGTGTATGCCTCTGGCTTTTTCATGCGTAGCTCCTTGAAGAAGAAATGAATGAAGGCTTCAGTTCATGCAACTCAGAAGGCCGTCGCGCATTCGCGCGGCGTCGATGTTGCGGCCGATCATCACGAAACGGCTCTCTCGTGTTTCGTCGCGCATCCACGCACGGCCGAACGTGGTGTCGAGCAACATATGCACGCTATGGAAATGCAGGCGTCGCGGTTCGTCGTGCATGTTGAGCACGCCTTTCATGCGCAGAAGTTGTGTGCCTTGCGTTTGCACGATCTGATTGATCCAGCGGTTGAAACGCGTCGCATCGATGCCGCCGGGCACCACGATCGCGCATGATGCAATGCTGTCGTCGTGTTCGTGATCGTGGCCGTCTTCGTCGAGCAGATTCGGCTCGATGGCGAGCAGGTTGTCGACCGAAAAGCTCCGCGTGCCGAAAAGCGCATGGGCGTCGATCCTCGAACGCTGCGCGTACTCGATGCGTGCAGTGGGATTGAGCCGGCGAATCCCGGCGACGAGCGCATCGACGGCATCGGTCGAAACGAGATCGGTCTTGTTGATGACGATGCGGTCCGCGAACACCACTTGCTCCCGCGCGATGTCGTCATGTAGCTGGGACTGCGCGTGCATTGCATCGACCACGGCGACGACCGATTCCAGTTCCACGCGCTCGCGCACGTCGGGATCGGCGAGAAAGGTCTGCAGCACCGGCGCGGGATCGGCGAGGCCCGACGTTTCGATGATGAGACGCGCGAGGCGATCGCCGAAGCGCATCAACATGTCGCGCACGCTGGCGACGAGATCGGTGCGGACCGTGCAGCAGACGCAGCCGTTGTTGATCTCGATCACGGCGCGTTCATCGGCGACGATCAACTGCCCGTCGATACCGACTTCGCCGAATTCGTTCACGACGATGCCGATCTGCATCGGCCGCGTGGATTCGAGCAGGTGATTCACGAGCGTGGTCTTGCCGGCTCCAAGGAAACCGGTAATGACAGTGGCAGGCACTTTGGCGGGTCGCATGAGGGTTATCCTTCGCGTGCGTCGATTAGGAACGCCTACCCTTTAGCGGCTTCCGTTCCGATTTCCCGCGCTTGGCCGCCATCGGGCGATACTTGGCGCGGCGTGCATGAGCGCATGTCCGTTCTGTTCCGAAGCGACACGGACGGACAAAAACGCACGTAAGGCGACGAAACACATTGGTGCGCGACGCGCATCGCCGAAGTGCAGGCGATGCCCTCTTCTCGCCCGCCGATACGAACGGACGCGACCCGGCATTCCCTTGGCGAGGGTTTCGTGAACGTTATGGATGGATGGACAGGCCGCTCGCTTCAGTCATGCAAGCGATGCGCGCGTGCGCGCCGGATTGACAGGGGAGATAACGAGGTCTTGAATCGCGTCGATCAACGCTTCTTGTAGTTCTTGAACACTTCCTTGCGGATCGAACCGTGTACGCCCCAATTCGCGTCGACCACCTGCGTCACGCCGAAGTCCGCCGCTACCGACATCAGCGCAATGGCTTCGTCTTCGCTCAAGCCGTGCACCGTCATCAGCAAGCGGCGCAGCTTGCGAAAGGCATCGCGCATGGCTTTGTCGAGGCTCGCATGCTGCGCCACTTCCACTTGCGCGTTCGTCCCGAGTTCGGCCAGATAGTTGGGGAACGTGAAGCCGTACACCGACCATTGCTGATCCGTTTCGAGCAGCGGATGCGTGAGCCCTTCGAGGAGCGTGCCTTCGAGATCCGCTTTCTTGTGCAGGATGAATTCGAAGTCCCCCGTCAACGATGTTTCGATAGCGGTGCCGCCCAGTTCGCTGTCGCCCTGCGCGGCATGCGGGTCGCCCACCGAGAAAAGCGCGCCTTCGACCGCGACCGGGTAATACATGGTCGCGCCCCGGCCGATGCGCCAGTCGTCGATGTTGCCGCCCGTGTAGCTCGGCGGAATCGAACTGACATAGTCCGCTTCGGCGGGCGCGACGCCCATGGTGCCGAAATGCAGTCGCGCCGGCACGCGGATATCCGGCAAGATGTTTTCGCGCTTCGTCACGAGCCGGTGATCCACCTGCACGCCGGGATAATCGATCGTCGCGTGCACGATGCCATCCGGGTCGGTCTGCGGCGTCCACACATAGTTGTAGACCGCGCGCGCATACGGCTCGCCGGAAGTATCGAGTTCGAAGATGGTCACCACTTCGCGCGGCTTCGGCTCCTCGATCAGATCGTGATACTGAAAGCCCCACGACGCGGCCACGTTCGAGCCGAAGCACTTGCCTGCATGACACGCGCTGCAACTCGGCCGCGGCCTGACGTCGAGGATGCGCACTTCGAGCACGTCCCCGGGTTCGGCGCCTTCGATTGCCACCGGACCGGTGAGCAGATGCACGCCCACGCCTTCGCCAGCGCCGAGGCGGAACGGTCCTTCGGTCGGACCCGCGCCGCGCCGCGAAACGGCCTTGTGCTCGCGCGTCCATTCGAACACGCTCTGCGCGCCCGGATCGCCCGCGATCATGCGCTCGTGGTCGTCGTTCGCGTGATGCGTCAGCGTTTCGATGGTGGCGCGGTCGCCCGACTTGAGCGTGAGGCGCGGTTCTACCCGTTTGCTGAAGTATCCCCAATGCACGGTGGATGATGAAACGGGCAGCGTGTAATGCTTCATTGATTCGTCCTCGGCGAGTGGCTGTGTTATCGATGCGATTCAGTGCACGGTTTCAAGCGTGCTGCCCGCGCCCATCACGTTGAGAAAGCGCGCCGTCAACGGATGATGCGGCCGCGTCAAGACCTGATGCGCGGGTCCGTCCTCCACGACGCTGCCGCCGCTCAGGAACACGACGCGGTCGGCCACTTCATCGGCGAAGCGCAACTGATGCGTCGAAATGATCATCGTCAGGCCATCGTCGAGCGCGAGGCGGCGGATCACTTCGAGCACTTCGCCCGCGAGTTCCGGATCGAGCGCGGAAGTCGGCTCGTCGAGCAGCAGCACGCGCGGATTCGGCGCGAGCGCACGCGCAATCGCCACGCGTTGTTGCTGGCCGCCCGACAGATGACGCGGCAACGCATCGGCGCGATGCGCGAGGCCTACGCGTTCGAGCAGGGCATCCGCGCGTCGGTTGGCATCGGCGAGCGTCGCGCCGTGCACCCAGACGAGCGGCAATGCAATGTTCTCGCGCGCCGTCAGATGGCCGAAAAGATTGAACTGCTGGAACACCATGGCGACGCCGAGACTCGCGCGCTCCTTCGCAAGCTCGCGCGGATTCATGCGCCGCCCGTCATCGCGAAAGCCCAGGCGCCGTCCGCCCACGCGTATCTCGCCTTGTTCCCACTGTTCCAGATGATTGATGCAGCGAAGCAGCGTGCTCTTGCCCGAGCCGCTCGGTCCGAGCAACGCGACGACTTCGCCCGAGCGGATGTCGAGATCGAAGCCATTGAGCACCGGCTGCTCGCCGTAGCGCTTGTGTACGCCATTGATCTGCACGGCGGTGCCGTTGCGAGACAGCGCGTCGTAGCGGCGTGCGCGGTCGCCGGGTGTCACGCGAGCCGGGACGAAGACCGGCGGCAGATCGGTCGGGCCTGCGGGCTTCGTCGATACGGGCGTGCTCCGGCGTCGTCCCCAGAAGCCGCCGCGCGAGCTGGCGCGGTCCAGATCGAGCGCGCGTTCGATCATCAGCTGAATGGCGGCGATCGCGCCCGTCAGACACAAATACAAGAGACCCGACGCAAAGAAGATCGAAAAGAAGTCGAACGTCGACGAAGCAAGCTGCGTGCTGCGCAAGGTCAGCTCGCCCACCGAGATGACCGAAGCCAGCGAAGAGTTCTTCAACGCGCTGACGGTTTCGTTGCCGAGCGCGGGAATCATCGAGCGAAGGGCCTGCGGCGCGATGATCCGGCGCATCAGCACGGAAGGCGTCATGCCGAGCGCCTGCCCCGCGAGCGTCTGTCCGCGATCCACGCCGAGCACGCCCGAGCGGAATATCTCCGCGATGAACGGCGCTTCGTTCGCGGCGAGCGCGAGGCCCGCCGCGCCGATGGCGCTCAGCTTGATGCCGATATGCGGCAGGGCGTCGTAGGCGAACACGAGTTGCAGAATCAGCGGCGTGCCGCGAAAAATCACCGTATAGCCGCGCGCGATGGCCGCGAGCGGTCCGATTCGGCTCAGTTGCATGGCGGCAAGGACGAGTCCCAGCACGAGCCCGCCCGCGAGTCCGAGCAAGGTGACGGTGATCGTGAAGCGGATGCCGTCGAGCAGATAAGGCAGGCCGAGATAGTGAAGGAACAGGTCCATATGCCGATGCTTCCGCGCTTACTTGGCAACGACAAGTTGCGGCGTCGCGAGATTCTCGACGCCGAGGCCCCACTTCTTCAGCAGTTCGGACTGCGCGCCGCTCTTCTGAATGGCGACGAGCGCGGCCATCACGGCATCGCGGAAATCGGGCTTGTCCTTCGGCACGCCGATGCCCACGAAGTACGGCAAGGTCACGGCGGTCGCTTTCTCCAGCTTGTCCGGATACGCCTTCACCGCCTGGTCGACCGTGTTCACGTCGTTGATGTACGTATCCGCGCGGCCCGCGAGAATGGCCTGGATGCAGTTGGCGTTGTTGTCGTAGAGCTGCACGGTGGCTTCGGGCTTGCCGGCCGCCTTGCATTGCGGCGCCAGTGCCTGAATCAGCGGCACTTCCACATAGCCCGTGTTTTCGGCGGCGGTCGTACCGCACATCGACGTGTTGATGCCGGTGATCTTCTTCGGATTGCCCTTGGCGACGAGTACGCCGTCGAACACCTTCGAGTACGTGATGAAGTCGGCGGCCTTGGCGCGCTCCTCGGTCGCGTAGATATCGGAGATGACGATATCGGCCTGACCGCTCTGCAAGGTCGTGAGCAGCGCGGCGAAGGTCACGGGCTTGTAGGCCATCGTGAAGCCGAGGCATTGCGCGATCAACTCGCCCAGATCGATATCGAAGCCGATGTACTTGCTCGGATCGTTCGGGTCGAGCGCTTCATAGCCCGGCGTATGCGGATTGATCGCATTGGTGAGTGTCTTGCCCTTGAACTGCGGGTACTTCGCCTGCAACGCGCTGCATTCGGCGGGCGCGGCGGCGTGCGCCTGTCCCGCGAAGGCGAACAACACCGCGCACAGCGCGCCAAGTCCTGCGCGAGATAAACGGCCCATGAGATTCCTTTGCATCGATACGCTCCTGACGGCTGATGACGATTGACTTGCGATGCCCAGAGCGTAGGCGACCGAAATCCCGCGAACTTGACTGGCTGCGCACAACTGCTGGTATTGGCGTGCACGCTCGTCCAAGAACGCATGAGGCCGCGCGTCGCGTGATGCGCGCAAGTGCAGGCGTGCGCCGCGATGGCGCATGTATGCACTGTCTTCGATACGCGATGCACCCGCCGCCGTAAGCATCGCGATGGCGCGAAGGTTGCTTTTGAAAAGCGCTTGCTGCTTCGCCTATCGTGGAGTTTTCGTTGAATCTGTCGCGCTTCACTACCGAGTCGTATCCCGAGTTCGAGCGCCGGCATGAATGGAACGCGGCGCTCGCACGTCTCGGATGGCGCGGCAAGATCGAAGGCGGCGAACGCGGTTTGCACGGCACGCTGACATCGCGCGTATCGGCGGGCGGGATCGAGTTCACGACCATCGCCTCGGCCGCGCAGACGCTGCAGATGAGCGCGGATCACGCGGACAGTCTCATGCTCGTGCTGCTGATCGATGGCGACGCCACGCTCGTCGCCGATGGTCTGCGCGAGCGCGTGAGCCCGCATGACATGGTCTATGCCGCGCCGGGCCAGAGCGCATCGCTGGTTTTCGCGGGACGCTTTCGCGCGTTCATCGTGCGGGCGCCCAGGAGCGCCATCAACGCGCGTCTCATTTCGCCGCTCTCGCTGCGCGTGGCCTTGTTGCCGGGCGCGACGGGCATCGGCCACATCTTCTCGGGCTTTCTGCGTTCGGTCGTGGAAAGCCTCGAAACGCTGAGCGCGGAGGAGTTGCGTCCCACCGAACTCGCGCTCGCCGAAATGCTCGTGGCCTGTCTCGCCGGACAGGAACGCAAAGGTTCGTTCAACGGGCTGACGCCGCCGCAGTCGGCGTTGTTCGCGCGACTGTGCCGCTTCATCGAAACGCATCTCGCCGATTCGACCCTGAGCGTGGCCTCGCTCGCCAAAGACGAACGCGTGTCGCCGCGTTACGTGCAGAAGCTGTTCGAACTCGCCGGACAGAGTTTCTCGACGTATGTGCGCTCGCGCCGCCTCGAACGCTGCCGCGCGGAACTGGCCGATCCGCTCTCGGAGAAAGTCTCCATATCCGACATCTGCTTTCGCTGGGGCTTCAACGATCCGGCGCACTTCAGCCGCGTGTTCCGCGAGCGTTATGGCGCATCGCCGCGCACGTTCCGGCACGAAGCGAACCTGGAACTCGCGCGCCATCTCGTGCATTCGCTATCGCGCGGGCTGCCGGTGAACGCCGCGAGTCTGATCGCGCAGGCGCGCAGTGAAGAGACGGGCGACACGCTCGTCGCCGCGCGCGACGAAAGCGATGCCGTGCAAGCGCGGCCCGCGCGGACGGGCGGCAGGCCGCGGCATCATTTGCTGCGCGCAACGGCGAACACGGTGCACTGGGGCTATTTCAGCCACGATCTCAAGCCCGTGCTCGAAGTCGCGAGCGGCGATACGGTGACGGTCGAAGCGCTCACGCAGCATGCGTCGGATGACTGGGACCGCATGATCGCGGGCGATCCCGGCGCGGAGAGCGTGTTCCACTGGACAGCCGAACGCAAGAACGTGGACCGTCGCGGCGCGGGCCCGATGAACGCCTCCATCTATGGACGCGGCGCGGGCGAAGGCTTCGGCGTGCATATCTGCACCGGGCCGATTGCGGTGACAGGCGCGGAACCGGGCGATGTCCTGGAAGTGCGCATCGTCGATATTCATCCTCGCCGCTGCAGGAACCCGAAGTTCCACGGCCGCGCGTTCGGCAGCAACGTCGCGGCGTGGTGGGGCTTTCATTATCGCGAACTGCTCACCGAACCGAAGCCGCGCGAAGTCGTGACCATCTACGAGATCCACACGGACGAAGCGCGCGACGACAGCGCCTATGCGCGCGCCGTCTACAACTACCGCTGGACGCCGCAGCGCGATCCTTTCGGCGTGCTGCATCCGATCATCGATTATCCGGGCGTGCCGGTGGATCACGCGAGCGTCGTCGAGAATCACGACGTGCTGAAGAACGTGACCATTCCCGTGCGACCGCACTTCGGCGTGATCGGCGTGGCGCCGCAGCAGAACGGTCTGATCGATTCGATTCCGCCTTCGGCCTTCGGCGGCAATCTCGACAACTGGCGCGTCGGTCCGGGTGCGAGCGTGTTTCTGCCGGTCGGCGTGGCCGGGGCGCTCTTGTCGATCGGCGACCCGCACGCGTCGCAGGGCGATTCCGAGTTGTGCGGCACGGCCATCGAATGCTCGCTCACCGGCGACTTCGAACTGATCCTGCACAAGAAGCACACGCTTGCCTCGCAGTCGTTCGCGGACCTCACGTATCCGCTCGTCGAAACCGCCGATGAATGGGTGCTGCACGGCTTCAGCCATCCCGACTATCTGGCCGAGTTCGGCACCAGCGCGCAAAGCGAGGTCTATCAGAAGTCCACGCTGGATCAGGCCATGCGCGATGCCTTCATCAAGACGCGGCGGTTTCTGATGTCCACCAAGGGACTCACCGAAGACGAAGCCATCTCGCTGATGTCGGTGGCTGTGGACTTCGGCGTCACGCAAGTCGTCGATGGCAACTGGGGCGTGCACGCGATCATCCGCAAGGCGTTGTTCACGGATTGAGCGCGGTCCCGCGCTTCGTGCAGGCCGGGCTTCTGCCCGCGTTCATCTGACCTCTACACGGTTACGCCCCGCCGCCTTCGCGTGATACAACGCCCGGTCCGCGCGGCGCATGAGCGCATCCACGTCGCGCTCGCCGGGCTCGCGTGTCACCACGCCGATGCTCACGGTGAAAGGAATCGCCTTGACGCGCCAGACATGCTCGACATCCTGCCGCTCCAGACGCTGGCGCAAGGCGTCCGCGATCCGCGGCGCGGCACTCGCGTCCGCGCCCGGCAGCGCCGCGACGAACTCCTCGCCGCCCCAGCGCGCGAACAGCATGGATTCGAGCGGGATCGACTTTCCGACATTCGCGAGCACGCGCAGCACTTCATCGCCGATATCGTGGCCGTAGTTATCGTTGATCGCCTTGAAGAAATCGATGTCGAGAATGAAGACGGACAGGATCTCGTCGGTCGCGAGCAGCTTTTCGACGAAGTCGATGAACTCGCGTCGGTTCGGCAGACCGGTGAGCGCATCGGTGACGGCCTGTTGCTTCAGCAGTTCCATGAGCCGCGCGCGCTCGGTGATGTCGCGAATGACCGCGGTGAACTCGACCATGCCGCCCACGTCGATCTTGGAGATGGCGATTTCCACCGGAATGATGGTGCCGTCGCGATGCCGCCCGAAAACGCTGTTGCTTTCGTCCATGCGCGGCGCGGTCATCGCGCGCAGGTTCGTCATCGGCGAATTCGCGAACTGCCGCACGTTGTCCGCGTGATGCGCACGCGCGCGCTCCGGCAGCAACATCTCGATGCGCCTCCCGAGCGCTTCTGCCGATGTATAGCCGAACAGATTCTCGGCGGCCCGATTGAACAGCGTGATCTCGTGCCGCTCGTCGATGCTCACGATCGCGTCGTACGCCGAGTCCACGACCGCGCGAAAGCGCGACGCGTCGAATTCGACTTCGCGCGTGAGCGGCCTCTTCGACGTATCGTCGATGCACGAAATCATGACTTCGTGCACGGCTTCGAGCGCGCCCGGCCCCCTGAGCGGTTCGAGCGTGAGACGCCACGAACGCGCGCCGTCGATGAATCGATGCGTGTGCGTCTGGCCGTCGAAGCACGCCTTCAACTTTTCGATGAGGATCGGATGCGCCTCGGCCGGCATCATGGCATCGACCGCGAGGGGAAGCGCGGGCGTGTCCGCTCGCGAGGCGTCCGTCATGCGCATGAACGCGTCGTTGCAGGTCCTGACGATCAGACCGCCGCGCGCATCGCGGCCCACGATAGCCACGCCGATCGTTGCGCCTTCCGTAATCTCCCGCGATGTGTTGGGCAACCCCGACATACTCCTATCCTGCCGCGCCGTCGTCCGGCACCGATAATCATCCACTTGCGTCGCTGACGCCACCATGCGTTTGTTATCGGCAGCGTGGGCAAAGGCTTGAGGGCGAAGCGTCCGAGCGCGATTCACCGCAGCGCAGCTTGTTGCGGCCGGCTCGAAGACGAACGCAACGGCGAGACCCTCGTATCAGCGCATCGGCTGACGCTCCTACCCGTCGATCAACGCCGCCAATTCCTCCGGAGCGCCGGAGGGAAACGATGCTTTGAGGTGGTTCAGGAAAGCGGACACGCGCGCGCTCAGAAAGCGCCTTGAAGGGTAAAGCGCCCACAGCGCGATGTCGGACCCGTCCAGCTCGCCCCACTGTGAAAGTCGACCGGCGGCGATATCGCGGCTGACGAGCGACAGCGGCAGGCACGCGATCCCAACGCCAAGCCGGACCGTGTCGCGCACCATGACGAGCGATGACAGTGTGGCGAATGGCTCGACGAATATGCGCTTTCTCCCCTCGGCGCCGGTGACATCCCAGAACGACGTTTGATCGGCCGCTCCACGGATGACTGCCGGCACGCGCGCTTTTCCCTCGGGCGGCTCCAGTCCGGGCTTCGCCACGACGACGAGCCGGTCGTGCAGGATGATCCGTCCAACCAGATTCTCGTCGGGAGCCGGGTTGACCCGTATAACCAGGTCATAACCTTCTTCGATCATGTCGACCGGGCGATCTTCCGTCGTGACTTCCAATCGAACCTCCGGCCACTTCAGCGCGAACGAGGCGACCAGTTTTCCCATGGCGATTTGCGAGAAAAGCGCGGGTGCGCTGATTCGCAAGCGGCCGCGAGGCTGCTCGCTGCTCGATGCTATCGCTGCGGCACTGGCGCTGAGCTCGGCGAGAAGCGCACCGGTGCGCTCATAGAGTGCCAGTCCTTCCTGCGTGAGCTTTACGCCTCGCGGTCCCCGTTCGAGAAGCCGGATTTGAAGGTCGCTTTCGAGTTCGCTCACCCTTCGCGAAAGCGTCGCCTTCGGACGACCCGCGGCGCGAGCCGCCTCGCCGAAGCTTCCGTAACGAGCGACGAGGTTGAAATCAGCAAGTGCAAGAAGATCCATTCGTGCTATTCCAGCGTTCCATTGGTGAGACACGTCGTCTCTTTATAGCATCTTCCGGACCAGATTTGGATCACGTACCTTTGAGCCATCCCAACCACGCCCAAGGAGCAACACCATGACTATTCTCGTTACCGGCGCCACCGGCCGTGTCGGCCGCCAGGTCGTCGACCAGCTCGTGCGTCGCAATGCCGACGTGCGCGTACTCGTGCGGGATCCGTCGAAGGCCGACTTTCCCAGCGCCGTGAGTGTCGTGCAGGGCGAAATGCTCGACATCGACTCACTTCGCCGCGCGTTCGCCGGCGTGCGCACATTGTTCTTGCTCAACGCGGTCTCGGGCGATGAATTCACGCAGGCGCTGATCGCGCTGAATATCGCCCGCAAGTCCGGCGTCGAACGCGTCGTGTATCTGTCGGTGATGCACGCAGAGCGCTTCGTCAATGTGCCGCATTTCGCCGTCAAGTCCGGTGCGGAGCATATGATCGAGGCGATGGGCTTCAGCGCCACTATCCTGCGGCCCGCGTACTTCATGGATAACGAACTGATGATCAAGGACGTGGTCATCGAGCACGGCGTCTACCCGATGCCTATCGGAACGAAGGGCGTCGCAATGGTGAACACCCGCGACATTGCGGAGGTCGCGGCCCTCGAACTGATCCGTCGGGACGAGGCGGCCGCTCACCTTCCACTGGAGGTCATCAACCTTGTCGGGCCTGACACGCTGACCGGCCCCCAACTCGCCGCCATCTGGACCGACGTGCTCGGTCGTCCCGTTGGCTACGGTGGCGACGACCCGACTGGCTTCGAGCAGAATCTGGCGAGCTTCATGCCAAAGTGGATGGCGTACGAGATGCGCCTGATGGCCGAGCGTTACGTCAGCGACGGGATGGTGCCCGAACTCGGCGATGCCGAGCGCCTTGTCGGCATTTTGGGCCGTCCCCTGCACGCCTATCGCGACTTCGCCGCCGATCTGGCAGAGGGGCAATCGCAGCGCACCATTTGATTGCCGTGAAAAGCCCGCTCGCTCAACCCAGTTGACGAATCGACCGTTCGACGCGAATGCCGTGCCGCTTCATCTTTGCGTAGAGCGCGGGCTTCGACACTTGCAGGAGCTTCGCGCAATGCGTCACATTGAGGTGGCACGCCTTCAACGCACTTTCGATGGCGAGGCGCTCCGCCTCCTTCAGCGACACCGGCTCGCCATGATGCTCGGCCGACCCATCGCGCGCCGGCGAAACCGATGCGCCGCCCAAAAACGCCGATACATCCGCGACAGGCTCGCCTTCGTTGAAGTTGACGATCTTCTCGACGAGATTCTCGATTTCGCGCACATTGCCCGGCCAGTCATGCGCTTCGAGTTGCCGCAGTGCCCGCTCCGCGATTTCGGGCCTCGGCTTGTGCATGCGCGCGCAATATCGATCGAGGAAGAACGCGGCCATCGCGCGAATGTCCTCGCGACGCTCGCGCAGCGGCGCGATCATAATCTCGATGACATTGCAGCGATAGTACAGATCCTCGCGAAACGTCTTCGCGAGCACCATCGAAGCGAGATCGCGATTGCTCGCGCAGATGATGCGCACGTCGACGGGAATGCCGCGCGTGTCGCCGATGCGCGTGACTTCGCGCTCCTGCAGCACGCGCAAGAGTTTCGCCTGCACGTCGATGGGCAACTCCGAGATTTCGTCGAGGAACACCGTGCCGCCGTCCGCCGATTCGAACTTGCCCGGACGGCCTTCCCGCGCCGCCCCGGTAAAGCTGCCGGGCGCGTGGCCGAAGAGCTCGCTTTCGATCAGCGCATGGGGCAGCGCCGCGCAATTGATCGCGATGAACGGCAGCGCGGCGCGCGCGCTCGCATTGTGGATCGCCTGCGCGAACACTTCCTTGCCGACGCCGCTTTCGCCGGACAACAACACGTTCGACGCGCCGCGCGCCGCCTTTTTCGCTGCATCGACCGCGCGCTTGAGGCCCGCGTTGGAGCCGATCACGTTGTCGAAGGTAAAGCGCGCGTGATTGCCCGCGTAGCGCCCCGCCATCTTGCGCACGCGCCGCATCTCGCGAAACGTGTTCACCACCGACACGACTTCGCCGCAACGATTCTTGATCGGGATAGCGGTATCGAGCAGGTGCAAGTGGCGCGCGGGCGAATCGATGATGAGCTCGCGATCGACGTAACCCACACCTGTCCGATAGATCGGCCCGACGATCGGCTCGAAATCGATCACTTCGTTCAGCGTCTTGCCGATGCTCGTCCGCGGATCGATGCCCAGAATGCGTCCCGCGACCGAATTGACGTGGCGCAACACTTGGCCCTGTCCGATGACCATCAGCCCATCGCCGATATGATCGATGATCGCGCGCTGTTCCTCGACGAGCGTGTCGTAGGCGGCCAGGTCGAACGCGCTTTGCAGCAGCACGTCGAGCGTCGCGCCGAGCAGCGTGATCCAGGGCGCGGGGGTCGCTTCATTCGCCGCTTCATTCGCCGCCTTCCGCCAGCGCAACGCGACGAGAAAAACCCGGCGGCCATGCGCATCGACACGCAGCGCGAACGCCTGCGCGATCGATGCATCGGCGTCCTGCAGCGCCAGCGTCACGCAGCGGCCGTCCGATGAAACGGTGGCGGCTTCGGCGAGCGCGGCGAGCCCCGACGAAGGACAGCGCGCGAGGAAGGCATCGAGCGCGGCATCGCCAATGTGCGCGAGCGGTTCGAGCACATGGCCACTGCGATCGAGCGTGAAGATGCACGCGCCGGCCTCGCGCGCGGCCAGGCGGCGCGCATCGCGCCATCTGGGCGACGCGAGCGCGCTCTCGAGTGTGGCGATGCTGGGATCGAGCGCGACGGTGGCCATATCTACCTGCGATGCGGTGGGTCAACGGCTTCGAATGTAACAGGACAAAATCCCGCCGCCCCGCGCATCGCGGCATCGTGCGCTCAGTCCTTCTGTGCGATCGCCGTGAGCGCCCCGCTGTTCAGCCGGTACACCGTGACAGGCGCATCGATCCAGTCGCCGTTGGAATCGAACTTGACGGGGCCCAGAATGCTGTCGAACGACTGATCGCGCAGCACTTTCACGAATACCTCCGGTTTCGCCGATCCCGCCTTGCGCATCGCATCCGCGACGACGAGCGTCGCCGCATAGAACGCGGGCGCGTAGGTATCGACATCGGCGCTGAACGCATTCCTGAACTTCGCGCGGAAGGTCTTGCCCTCGGGCAGCGTGTCGAGCGGCGCGCCGCCTTGCGCGCAGAACATGCGCTTGTCCGCGACGCCCGCCGAGAGCTTGTCGAATTCGGGCGAACAGATGCCGTCGCCGCCGACGAGCGTCGCGCTCAGGCCGAGCTCGCTCATTTGCCGCGCGAGCGTCGCGGCCTGCGCGTAATAGCCGCCGTAGAACACGACCTGCGGATTGCGCGATTTGATCTGCGTGAGAATGGCCTTGAAGTCGGTCGCCTTGTCGGTGCTGTACTCGCGCGCGACGATCTGCAAGCCTTCCTTCTGCGCGGTCTTGATGAACACGTCCGCGACGCCCGTGCCGTAGGCGGTGCGGTCGTCGATGACGGCGGCGCGTTGCGCGCCCAGCACCTTCGACGCATAGACCGCCATGCGCCCGCCCATCACGTTGTCGTTGGTGGCGAGGCGGAACACGTACGGATAGCCGAGATGCGTGAGATCCGGGTTCGACGAGGCGCCCGTCATCATCACGACTTTGGCGTCGTTGTAAATGCGCGCCGCCGGAATGCTCACGCCCGAGTTGTAATGGCCGATGACCGCCGACACGCCATCGTCGACGAGCTTCTGAGCGACGTTCACGCCGACCTTCGGATCGCCCTGATCGTCCATCGAAATCAGCTCGAATTTCACCGGCTTGCCGGCGATCGCGAAGCCCTTCGCGTTCAATTCGTCGATGGCGAGCCGCACGCCCCGCTCGTCGTCCTTGCCGCTCGACGCCGCACTGCCGGTCAGCGGGCCGGCCACGCCGATCTTCACGACTTCCTGCGCATGCGCCGCGCCGCATAGCATCGCCGCGCATGCAATGAACGTGATTGCCGTCTTCATCGGTTTCATCGTGATTCTCCCGTCGCAGTGAGTGTCAGATTCTCAAGAAGGTCCCGTACCGGCGACAAGGTGTCGAACTCGAAATCCGGGCGCGGCTGCCACGCGCCGAGCGTGTCCGCGCCGCGATTGATCCATGCGACCGCCATGCCGAGCGGCTTCGCGCCGTCGATGTCGGCCCAGCTCGCGAGCGAGCAGTGCAACACGTCATGCGCCGGCAGCGCGAGGCGGTCGAGCGCCAGCCTGAAGATCGCCTCGGACGGCTTGTACGCCTGCGCCATCTCGGCCGTCGTCACATGCTCGAAGTAGCGGGTGAGCTGCGTGCGCCGCCACAGGTCGCTGTCCATGTTGGTGATCGGCATCAGCGGATAGCGCGACGCCGCCCAGTCGAGAAACGGCTCGGCGTCCTCATGCGCGGGCGACGCCTCGACGAGATGCGCGAGAAACAGGTCGGTCAGCTCGTCCAGCGCGTGGCCCTTGCGCGCGCCGGGCCAGCGCGCATCGAGCACGGCGGCGAGCGCCTCGCCCGCCACGTCGCGGTAACGCGCATACGCCTGCCCGCGATACAGCCGCACATTGCGAATATCCCAGTCGAGATAGATGTCGAACATCGCGTCGCCGGTCTCGATCGACAGACGCCGCAACACTTCCGCGATGCCGAGCGTGCCGCCGCGATCCACATCGACGAGCGTGCCGAAGTAATCGAACGTCAGGGCTTTGGGGTTCATTGCGCGCGCTCCTTTCTCGTGGCGAACTGCTTGACGCGTTCGGCGGCGTCGGGATCGGCGAAGGCGTCGATCGTCGCGTCGAACTCGAGTTCGAGACTCCGTGCGAGCGATTCGCTCAATTGCGTGGTGACGAGGCGCTTCAGCCGCGCGATGGATCCCGGCGATTGCTCCGCGATGCGCGAGGCCAGCGCGATCGACGTATCGAGCATGGCGTCGCGTGGCACGACGCGATTGACGAGTCCCATCGACATCAGCGATTGCGCGCTTTGCCGCTCGCCGAGCAGCCACAATTCCATTGCGCGTTGATGGCCGAGCGCCTGCGGCAGCAAATGCGTGACGCCGCCCGTGACGAACTGGCCCCACGCCATCTCCGGAAAGAACGCGACGAGATCGTCGGACGCCACGACCATGTCGCAATTGAGCATCCATTCGAAGCCGCCGCCGACGGCAAAGCCATGCACCGCGCCGACGACGGGCTTCGCGTTGAACATCAGATCGCGCGTGATGCGCTGAATGCGCTCGATATGCAGACGAATGCTTGCGTCAGTCGCGCTCTGCTCGCCGAACTCCTTAAGATCGTCGCCCGCGCAGAACGCGCGGCCCGCGCCCGTCAGCACGATGACGCGGCACGAGGCGTCGTCGTTCGCTTCTTGCAGCGCCTCGTGCAGATCGTCGAGCAGCGCGCCGCCGATCGCGTTCATGCGCTCCGGGCGGTCGAGCGTCACCACCCGAAGCGGTCCTTCCGTGCGTGTCCTGACGTAGCTCATGCGGGCTCCCTGTCGATCCAGCGTGTCTTGCCTTCGGTGCGCGGAAAGTGCTCGAACGGGACGATGGTCACAGCCGCGCTCGCGCCGATGCGTTCGCGCACGGCCGCCTCGATGCGCGCGGCGGCATCGTTCCAGCGTGCGACGGGCAAGCCGTTCGCGGCCTCGACCGTCATCGCGATGCGGTCGTATGGCCCCGGCCCTTTGAGCACGATGCGAAACATGCCCGACGCCCATTGCGGCAACGCCTCGACCGCGAGCCGCACCGCGCCCGGGAACACGTTGACGCCACGCACGTTGAACATGTCGTCGGTGCGGCCCGTCACGCGAAAGCGCCAGGCGCTGCGGCCATCGGGGCCGGCGTCGGTGGCCGTCACCGTGACGACGTCGCGCGTGCGATAACGCACGAGCGGCTGGCACTGCTTGCGCAGATGCGTGCAGACGAGTTCGCCCGTCGTGCCGGCTTCGATCGGCAGACGCGCGAGCGTGTGCGGATCGATGATCTCGGCGAACACCACGTCCGCCGCGTGATACAGCAGATCGGTCGTCCAGTCCGTTTGCCCGCCGAGAATGCTCAGCACTTCCGAAAGGCCGAAGTTCGCATTGCGCACCGCGAAGCCCCACTTCTCCTCCATCGCGGCGCGCAACTCCGGATTGTCGAGACCGGCCTCGCCGCCGAAAAGCCCGAGCTTCAGCCCGAGATCGCGCGGCGCGGGGCCGCCGGTCTCGCGCAGCACCTGCTCGATCAGCGCCGGATAAGACGGCGTGCACGAAATCGCGTCGATGCCGAGATTCAGGATCGAATCGATCAGAAGCCGCGTGTTGCCGACGCCGAACGGCACGACGGTCGCGCCGGCGGCTTCGAGAATCGTGTGATCGGTGAAGCCGCCCGTCCACATGCAGTAGTTGAGGCAGTGCACGACGCGATGCTCCGGGCGCAGTCCCGCCGCCCACATCGAGCGCGCGCCGACGCGGGCGATATCCGCGGCATCGCGCGCGCTGTTGGCGAGGATCAGCGGCCGTCCCGTCGTCCCCGACGTACGATGCAGCCGCGCGATGCCGCTCTCCGTGCACGCGACGTAATCGCCATACGGCGACGCGTTCTCCTGGCTTACGCGCAAGTCGTCCTTCTCGGTGAAGGGCATCTCCTGCAGCGTGTCGAGCGTGATGTCGTCGCGGCCGGCCCAGCGCTCGAGCTTCGTGCGATAGAACGCGGACATCGCGCGCAGATACGGCCAGTGAGACGCCCATAACGCATCCTGATGACGCCGCACTTCGTCGAGCGGGAGCGTCTCGAACGCTTCGTCGAAGTAGACGCCGTGCGCCGGCGAGTGAACTGCTACGTTCATGTGTGGTCCTTTGTCGTGTTGGCGTTATTCGGCGCGGCGGCGTTTGGCGGCGCGTGCTTCGATCGCGGACCGCTCGACGATCGCCCGCGCGTGGCTCGCGGTGCCGATCGGCCCGCCCGCATCGGTGGCGACGATGTCGAACCAGTACAGCGCGCCGTCGATGTCGCGGAAGGTCGCGGTCGCGGATACTTCGGCGCCGAGCGGCGTCGGCGCGAGATGGTTGAGATGCGTCGTCACGCCGACGGACAGTTGCCCGTCACCGATGGCGTCGCGCAGCACATCGGCAGAAGCGCGCTCGATCAGCGACAGGAGCGCGGGCGTGGACAGCACGTCGGGGTAGCGCTCGTCCGCGTCGCGCGCGTGGGCGGATGCGAGATCCGCGGAAGTGACGGTGTGGGTGAGCGTGGCGGCTCGGCCTCGTTCGATCATGTGCGGCTCCGGGTTGTGTAGCCGCCAATAAGGCAAGGTCCGGGCCATATGGGCCGAAGCCCCGTCGGGCGGGGCTTCGGGCGATTTTGCGAGACGTCGGAACGGCGGACCGTTAAGATTCTTGACGTTTCGATTCGCTACGGACGTCTTGGCGGCTGATGCGGCAGTCGCTGCACGGTGATGAGCGTGCGCTGGCCTCGACATCCATCACGGATGAAACCGGGGCGAGTTCCGCATGAAGTCAGACCTCAGCAACAACCCGTCCGAAGGCCTCCCGCACGGCGTCGCAAAACGCGTCGGCCACAACGGGAACGGGCCGGGAGGCATTCGTCACGATATAAAAATGATCGTGCACGGCAGGCGCGAAACGCTTCACCGCCACACGTTGCCGTGCGTAGGCCGCCGTCACCGGGTCGATGAGCGCGACTCCCGCTCGATTGGCGACCAGCGCCACGATCGCTTGCGATAACTGCGCCTCGATCACGAGATTGCGTGTCACGCCCGCTTCCACGAAGACGCGGTCGATCGCGGCGCGGGCGTCGAAGCTGTGCGGGAACGAAACGAAGGGCTCGCCGCGCAGGTCGTCGGGACTCAACGATGCACGGCGCGCCAGGCGATGCCCGCGCGGCACGATACATCGCATCACCGCGTTCGGAAGCCGCTCGCTCTTCACGGCCGGATGCGGGATAGCCTCGGCGGTCAGGCCCACGTCGCACTGGCCGGACGCAACCTTGTCGACCACCGTCGTCGCACTGTGCGCGAGCAGACTCACGTCGATGCCCGGATGCTGCTCGACGAAACGCGCGATCACCGCCGGCAGCAGATCGAGCGCGACGGCGGGCGACCCTGCCACGCGCAGCGAACCGCGTCGCATCGCGCGAATCTGGTGGGCCGCCTGCGTGATCCGGTCCAGTCCGACGAACGCGCGCTCCACTTCCTCGAACAGCACGCGCGCTTCGGCCGTGGGCGCAAGCCTCCCCTGCTGCCGTTCGAACAGCACGAAGCCGACGCGGCTTTCGAGATCGGCGATAAGACGGCTCACCGCGGGCTGCGAGATATGCAGCGACTCGGCGGCGCGCGTGACGGTGTGTCGAAGCATGACCGCGCGAAACGCTTCGATCTGCCGGATTTTGAGCTCGGACATTTCCATAACATTGAATTATAGATGACCGATCATTCGGCATTTGACGGGCGTTTTTTATCCGCCGAAAGTTGCGTCTCGATACATCAATGCAGGCACAAAGCGCAATTCATGCACGTCGATCTCGCCCATAACACATGCTGCCGGTTCGATATCGTGGTCGCGGGCGGCGGACTCGTCGGCATGGCGATCGCCTACGGGCTCGCGCGTGCGGGCCGGCGCGTTGCCGTGTGCGACGGAGCCGACTCCGCGCATCGCGCGGCGCGCGGCAATTTCGGCCTTGTCTGGGTGCAGGGCAAAGGCGGACGATGCCTGCCGTATGCGCAATGGTCGCGCGAGTCGTCGGAGCGCTGGAGCGCTTTCGCCGCGCAATTGAAGCGCGAAACGGGCATCGACGCCGGATTCGAACGGCCCGGCGGCATAGAGTTGTGCGAGACGGCCGAGCAGCTCGAAGCCGGCCGGCAGCTGCTCCAATCGATTCATGCGCAGGACGCATCGCTCGACTACGAAGTGCTCGACATCGACGCGCTCAAGGCGCGTGTGCCTTCGGCATCGGACGAACTTGCGGGCGCGCTCTATTCGCCGCACGATGGCCACGCGAGCCCGCTCTACACGCTGCGCGCCATGCAGCAGGCCTTTGCGTCGCACGGCGGCACGTATCTTCCGCATAGCGAGGTGCGCGAGATTCGCCCTCGCGCGGGCCGCTTCGAGATCGACACGACGCACGGCATGCTGCAAGCCGGACGCGTCGTGCTCGCCGCGGGTCTCGACAACAAGCGCCTCGCGCCGATGGTCGGCATGAACGCGCCGATCACGCCTCTGCGCGGTCAGATCATGGTGACCGAGCGGCTCGCGCCGTTTCTCGACTATCCGACGCTGGTCGTGCGGCAGACGCGCGAAGGCTCCGTGCTCCTCGGCGACTCCGCCGAGCAGGTCGGCTTCGACGACGGCCAGACACGCGCCGTCATGGCCGATATCGCCCGGCGCGCACGCACCGCGTTTCCGGCACTCGCGCATGCGCGCATCGTGCGGGCATGGGGCGCGTTGCGCATCATGACGCCGGACGGACTGCCGGTCTACGAGGAATCGGCGGCGCATCCCGGCGCGTTCCTCGCCATTTGTCATAGCGGCGTGACGCTCGCCGCCGCGCACGCGGACGTCATCGCACCGTGGATCGCGGGCGGCGCACGGCCCGCGATTCTTCATCCTTTCGTCGCCACGCGCTTTTCGAATTAGACATGCCCACGCACTTCGAATCCCTCGCCACGCTGTCGACGCCGCTGGTGTGCATCGACATCGACGGCGCGCATCGGCAGGTGCCGACGCATTACACGGTCTCGGCGGCGCTGCTGGAAAGCGGCACGCTGGCGTGCCGGAACACGCCGGTCAGCGGCGCACCGCGCGGACCGTTCTGCATGATGGGCGTGTGCTTCGACTGTCTGGTCGAAATCGACGGCGTGCCGAACGTGCAGGCGTGCATGACGCGCGTGCGCGAAGGCATGCGTGTGCGTCCGATGTCCGGCAAGGCGAGACTCGCATGACACGGCATCCGGCACAGTCGAAGTGCGATCTGCTGATCATCGGCGCCGGGCCTGCGGGCATGTCGGCGGCGATCGTCGCGCGCCGCGCGGGCCTCGATGTGATCGTCGCGGACGAAGGCGAAGCGCCCGGCGGACAGATCTATCGCAACGCGTCGCGGTCTCCGCTCGCGGATGCATCCGTGCTCGGCGACGACTATCTCGCGGGACGCGCGCTGATCGACGCTTTCGAGGCCAGCGGCGCGACCCATCTCGCGCGCTGCGTCGTATGGCAGATCGAGTCCGGAAACGGCCGCGCCGTCGCCATGCTCACGCGCCGCGCGCACGACGGCGAGCCCGGCGGCACGCTCGACGTTTCGGCGCGCGCGGTGCTCGTCGCGACCGGCGCGCAGGAGCGTCCGTGGCCCGTGCGCGGCTGGACCTTGCCGGGCGTGATGGGCGTCGGCGCGGCGCAGACGCTGCTGAAGTCGTCCGGATTGGCGCCCTCGCAAGACGCCGTGCTCGCCGGCTGCGGACCGCTCTTGTGGCTGTTCGCATCGCAATTGCTGAATGCGGGACGCCGTGTGCGGGCCATCATCGACACGACACCGCGCGATGCCTGGCGCGCCGCGCTGCCTCATGCGCTCCCCGCACTCGCCGGCGCCGACTATCTGCTCAAGGGTCTGCGCATGATGCGCGCGGTCAAGCGCGCGGGCATCCCGGTGCATCGCCGTGCTGGCGCTTTTTCGATCGAAGGCGAAGGACGGGTCGAACGCGTGCGTTTCGTCGATGAACAAGGCGCGTCCCGATCGATCGGCACGTCGCTCGTGCTGCTGCATCAGGGCGTGATTCCGTCGACGCAACTGTCGCGCGCGCTCGCTTGCGAGCACGAATGGGATGCGCCGTCGGCCTGCTGGCGGCCTCGCACCGATGCGCGCGGGCGCAGCAGCGTGAAGAACGTGTGGATCGCGGGCGATGGCGCGGGCATCGGCGGGGCGAAGGCCGCCGCGCACGCGGGCACGCTTGCGGCGCTCGATATCGCGCGCGAACTCGGCGCGCTCGATGCGCCAGCCCGCGATGCACGCAGCCGTCCTGCGCGGCTTGCGATGAAACGCCATCTCGCCGTGCGTCCGCTGCTCGATGCGCTCTACGCGCCGCCCGCCGCGCTGCGCCGTCCCGCCGACGACGTAATCGTGTGCCGGTGCGAGGAAGTCACCGCGGGCGAGATTCGCGCGATCGCGGCGCTGGGCTGCCAGGGACCCAATCAGATGAAGGCATTCTCACGCTGCGGCATGGGCCCGTGTCAGGGCCGATGGTGCGGCACGACGGTCGGCGAACTGATCGCGCAGGTGCAGGAGCGCGCGGTCGGCGATGTCGGTTACTACCGCATCCGCGCGCCGATCAAGCCGGTCACGGTCGATGAAATCGCCGAGTCCATCGCGCTCGACGACGACTTCGCACGCGGCGAATTTCCCAGTTGAATCCATCCACGACAGACGAAACGACACCCCACACACGGAGCCCCCAATGAAGACCACCCGCGCAAAGACGATGTTGACCGCCGCCGCGCTCGCCCTGATGGCCGTCAGCACGATGGCATCGGCCAAGGAATGGAGCACGATCCGCGTCGGCGTCGACCCGACCTATCCGCCGTTCGAATCGGTCGCGAAGGACGGTCAGGTCGTGGGCTTCGACGTCGACCTCGGCAATGCACTGTGCGCGAAACTCAAGGCGAAGTGCGTCTGGGTGCAAAGCAGCTTCGACGGCCTGATCCCCGGCCTGCAGGCGCGCAAGTTCGACGTGATCCTGTCATCGATGGCAGCGAACGCGAAGCGCCGCGAGCAGATCGATTTCACGGACCGGCTGTACCGCAACCAGACGCGCCTCATCGCCAAGGAGAGCGCGCATCTGCTGCCCGACGCGTCGAAGCTCGCGGGCAAGCGGGTGGCCGTCGAACAAGGCACGGTGCAGGAAACCTATGCGCGGGAAAAGTGGGCATCGTCCGGCGTCGAAGTGGTCGCGTATCCGAGCTACGACCAGGCGTATGCCGATCTGACGGCGGGCCGCGTCGATGCGGTGCTGATGGATGCCGTGCAGGGCAAGCTGGGTTTTCTGGCGACGCCCGCGGGCAAGGGTTTCGCATTCGCGGGCGATGTGGTCTATGACGCGAAGATCATGGGCGACGGCGACGCCGCCGGCGTGCGCAAATCGGATCCGGAACTGCGTGAGGCGTTGAATGGCGCCCTCGCCGAAATGCTGCGCGACGGAACCTATCGCAAGATCGAAGCACGGTACTTCGATTTCGACATGTACGGGAAGTAATGTCCGTAGCTTGGCGCGCACACAGGGTCGCTCGTGCGGGCGGCCTCGAACACACGCTATCCGGCCGCGGCGACGTCCTCGCCTAGTCGAAGCGGCGCGGCCAAAAACGTCCAGCAGTGCGCCGAAGAGGCGACTGTCCGTGGTCTTGCCGCGCCGTTGCTTGACGGCTTTTACGCCGCTTTATTTAGCGATGCCCACACGTTCGCAGTCCGCGATCGCGCCGTTGCTGCCTTGCGTGTACTGCAGCGTGTAGCCGTTCTTGAGACCGCGATTGGACGCCAGCACGATCTGGCCGAGCGTGGTCGTCGTGGCCGCGCGCGTCGAACGTTGCTCGATGATCAGATCGGCGAGTTCGGGGTTCGCGCGCGCCGCGTCCGCATCGATGATGCGTCGCGCGTTCGACACGCTGCCGCGATACCAGCCGTAGAACGGGCGATACGCCGGACCCGCGTAATGGCTGTCGATGATCATGTACGGATCGAGACGCTTCAGCGCGGCCTCGACGTCGTCGTCGTTGAGGATGTACGCGAGATCGCCGCCCAGACGCGAACCCGGCTCGCCGATGTGCGCCGGATCGTAGCGCCAGCCGTCCGGCCCGTTGCGCAACTGCGACCACGTCTTGCCCGTCCACGTGACGACGTGCGACAACGCGATCGTCGACGTCGCCGTTTCGGGCACCGTCACGCCGTTGACCTTCTTCGGCGCCTGCGTGATATAGAGCAGATCGCCCGGCAACAGCAGCTTCGACGTCGCATCGAAATTGCCGTGGTTGATGTCGAGCAACACGCCCATTTGCTTGACGCCCGCCCATTTCGGTGTCGTCGTGGCGCCCGCGGGCGTCATGCACGCCTGCGTCGTGATGCCGGTTTCGACTTCGCGATTGTCCGTGGTCAAGCCCGCGAAGTTGTAGACCCACGCGGTGAAGTCGGAGCAGTCGACGCCGTGCCACTGAATCTGCGCCGGCTCGAGCGCGGCCGCGTTCGTTTCGCCCTTGCGCTGCACGACCTGCGAGCCGTCGACGCCGCTGCGCTGCGCCGTGCACGTCATGCCGTACTTCTGCGCCGGATCGGTCTTTCCGCCCGACGTGCTGCCCTTGGACGAGTTGCGATATTTCGGATCGGCGTCCGACGAATCGTCGAACGGCAGCCAGCCCGGAATATGGTGGTGGCAATAGTTGATGTTCTGATCGACCCAGTAATTCTCGACCGCGATCACCAGTTCACGCTGGAACGTGCCGATATCCGCGCACCCGGCGGGCGCCTGGATCGCGCCGTACTGGCCGGCGAGCGGCCCCCAGCTGCTCGGCGTCTTGAGCGTCGACCAGTTGGTCTTCGTCAGCTTGCCGGTGAGCTTCGCCTGCACGTCGTTTCGGCGGCCATCGAAGAGCGCGAGGTTATCGGTCAGAAGCGCGACGCGGTCGCCGCACGTGCTCGCGCTGCCCTTCGCGGTCTGCACCGCGCCTGGCATCACCGGCTCGATCTGTGCGACCGACGTGATGCCCGAGCGGTTGCGCGGATTCGACATATACGTCGCCGCGCCCGTCGTGATCGAGCAGTTGCCGCCGCCCGGCGCGCTCACCGTGCCGTCTTCCGCGATGTTGCCCGCGCCCGCGTGACACGACGTCAGCGTGTCGCCGTTGGCCGCCTGCGCGACGATGTCCTGCGTGCTCGCCTCGATGCTGCTGCCGTCGGCCGTGCGGCTTTCGGACTCCGCGCCGAGGGCGAGCGCCATCTTCGCGCCGTCCGTGACCGTCGACGCCGTGCCGGCCGCGACGAGTGCCGGCATGGTTTGCTGCACGTCGATATCGCCGGCGAACGCGTTCACGCGCGACATAGCCGCCGCGATATTGCCCGCGATAAGACCGCCCGCGGCGCGCGCATCGGCGACGATCGCGTTCGAATACGCGGAGACGACCATCTGCGAAGGCGCGCTCAGATAGACCGCGTCGAGTTCGCCGGTGAGCGTCGTCGCCGTGCCGTTCGCTTCTTCCTCGAAGCTGCCGCCCTTCACGCGCACGAGCAGCGGATAGCGCAGCGTGCCCGTCAGCTTGAACGTGCCGTCGCTGCCGGTCGTGGCGACGGCGGAAGCCTTGTCGGCGACGGTGCCGTCGGCCGCGATCTCATGCACGGTCACCGATGCGTTCGCGACCGGGCCCATGTATACGCCGCCCGACGTCGACGGAGTCGATCCGCCGCACGCGGACAGACACAGGGAAAACGCCGCGCTCGCCGCGGCGGTGAAAAGAATGGGCTTCACGATGACCTTACCGATAAGGATGCGGGCGCGGCGATGAACCGCGCTTGATGTGTCCGATGCGGCTTTCGGAAAGCCGACCATCGACGTCATCAGCGTAAGGCAAGCGTCAGCACCGCGATCCGGCGATCAGACTCGAAAACGGCCGGTTGTTCAGCGGATTTGAAAGGCTAAAGAAGAGCGGATCGTGGCCGCGCGGCGCATCCATGACGTCACGCTCGACCGCCGTGCCATGACAGGGTCTCGCTGATTGCTCTCGGCCACTAGCGGTCGTTTATCGCCACGCTGAGGTTCAGACCGGATCAGGGTCGCCGTTTGCTTCGCCCATCAGCGGATTTACCAGCGGGCTTGCGCGACCCCGCCGCTGGCTTGCCGGCGGATTTGCCGCGTGGCTTCTGCACGCCGAAAGGATTGCTGCCAGGCGAGATCATGCCTTTGTCCGCGTCCGCAACGCGGGACGTCGAGGCCGGCGCGGCTTTGGGCTTCTTCGGCTTTTTGGGTTTCTTGATGATCTGGCCCGTCGCGCTGGTTTGCGGCACGCGGTGTTCGGCCTCGAAACCCGGCTCTTCTTCACGCGGCAGCGTTTGCCGGATCAGCGCTTCGATCGCGGCCAGTTGCGGCGCTTCATCGGCACACACCAAGGACACCGCCACACCGCTGGCGCCCGCGCGTCCGGTACGGCCAATACGGTGCACATAGTCCTGCGCGACGATCGGCAAATCGACGTTGATCACCAGCGGCAAGTCATCGATATCCAGCCCGCGCGCGGCTACGTCGGTGGCGACCAGCATGCTCACTTCGCCCGTCTTGAAGCGCTCGAGCGCACGCAAGCGCGCGGGTTGCGGCTTGTCGCCGTGAATGGTGTCGACGGCGTATCCCGCTTCATCCAGCATCGCCGCCAGATAATCCACGCCATTGCGGGTTTTGACGAACACCAGCGCGTGTTCCCAGTTGTTCTCGGCCACGAGATGCATGAAGAGATCAGGCTTGTTTCTCTTGTCCACCGGCACGACCCACTGCCTGATCTTGCTGGCCGTCGCATTGGGCGGACTGACGCTGATATTGACCGGCCCGCGCAGAATGCCCGCCGCCATCGCGCGGATATCGTCGGTGAAGGTGGCGGAGAACAGCAGCGTCTGGCGCTCGGTCGGCAACGCCGCAAAGACAGCGTTGAGTTCGCGCGCAAAGCCGAGATCGAGCATGCGGTCGGCTTCGTCCAGCACGAGCGTCTGCACTTGATCGAACTGCACCGCGTTCTGCCGATTGAGATCGAGCAAACGGCCCGGCGTGGCGACGAGCACATCGACGCCCTTGCGCAACTTCATCATCTGCGGATTGATGCTCACACCGCCGTAGGCGGCCAGATATCGCAAGTCGAGGCCTTTGCCGTATTCGATGAAGCTCTGCAGCACCTGTTCTGCCAGCTCACGCGTAGGCACCAGCACCAGAACGCGCGCCCGGTTGCTGGACACCGGCGGACCGTGCTGCACCAGCCGTTGCAACAGCGGCAGCGCAAAACCCGCCGTCTTGCCAGTGCCGGTCTGCGCCGCAGCCATGACGTCCTTGCCGCCGAGCACGGCAGGAATCGCCTTCGCCTGCACCGGCGTAGGTGTCCGATATTCGAGGTCCTGCAGATTACGTAATAACGGACCGATCAGGCCAAGCGAGGCGAAGGACATGCACGTATTCCGGGCTAAAACCGCAATCTTAGCTTTACGAAGCGCGCATCGGCGGCGCGCGCGATCGAAAGCGGCGCGAAAGCTCGGGTTCCAGATTCGCATCGATGAACCCGCCGCGCTTGCGAGATCGAGGAGACACCGCGATGACCCGCTTCATCGATTGCGATGATGGATGAAAAGGCCCGCGTTTAGAATGCGCTCTTCGCTATCGGCGCAACGGCTATTCGAACAAACGCTGTCACTGCAGCGACAAGGACAATCGAGACCATGCTCAGAAAGAAGGTAATTCCGCTCGCTTTCGCGATTCTTCTCCATGCGTTGCCCGCGAGCGCCCAGCAGACGACGAACCGCGACGAGTTTTACTGGCTCGGCGAAATCAACAAGGCTACCGCGGTCATCAATAGTCAGGAAGGGTTGCTGGACAAGGCGTTGGTGCCCGGCATCGCGGCAGGCCTCGCCAAAGTGATTCACGACGGCAATCAACCCGGCGGCAAGCGCCCTTCCACCGTCATCACATTCGAGCCGCTGCTGATTCGAGCCGCAGGAATGGATGTGACGCTGCTGCACGCCGGGCGCTCTAGCCAGGACATGCATGCCACGTATCGCGCCGCCATCTTGCGCGACGATATGCTGCGCCTCGCCGAACAGTTGAACAAGACATCCGCGACGCTCGTGACGCTGGCGCAAAAGCACGAGCGCACCATCGTGCCGAATTACACCAATGGCGTCGCCGCCCAGCCGAACAGCTACGGGCATTATCTGCTCGGTTACGCTGCCGCCCTCGATCGCGACGCGCAGCGCATCCGCGAAGCGTACGCACGCATCGATCTGTGCCCGATGGGAACCACGGTGCTGAACGGCACGAGCTGGCCGCTGGACCGCGTTCGCATGGCGCAATATCTGGGCTTCGCCGACATCGTCGACAACGCCTACGACGCGCATCAGATCGCCGCGGTCGATCATCCGGTAGAAGTCGGCTCGATCGTGACGAGCATCGCGCTTCATGCGGGCAGTTTCATCGAGGACGTCATGACGCAATATGCGCAGCCGCGTCCGTGGATTCTGCTTCAGGAAGGCGGCAACAACACCTACGTTTCCAGCGCGATGCCTCAGAAGCGCAATCCGGGCCTGCTGAATTCGACACGCGCGGATGCATCGACTGCCATCACGCTCGCGATGGGACCGGTCATTCGCGCACACAATCTGCCGCCCGGCATGCCGGACGCGAAGGAAGTCAGGGACAACAAGGAAATGGTGAACAGCGCTATCACCGTCCTGCGCAAATGGGACGACATTCTCAAGGCTTTGGTGATCGATCAGGGCCGGGCGCTGGAGGAACTGAACAGCGACTGGACCGCATCGCAGGAAGTCGCCGACGTGCTGATGCGCAAATACAAGCTGCCTTTCCGATTGGGCCACCACTTCGCGTCGGAGGTCGTGGAATACGCGCGAGCGAACGATATCAAGCCCAGCGATTTCCCCTACGATCAGGCGCAGCGCATCTACGCCGAAACGACCAAAGGCTACGGCAACGGCGTGCTGCCGATGAGCGAAGAGGAATTTCGTTCGACGCTGAATCCGGCGGCTATCGTCGATAACCGGCGTACCGTCGGCGGGCCTCAACCGGCGGAGATGGAACGCATGCTGACTGCGGCAAGAGCGAAGATCGCGCAGCAGGACGCATGGGTGGCCGAGAAGCGCAAGACGATCGATTCATCGTTGGCCGGACTCGATCGTGACTTCGACAAGCTCTTGAGCAGCCGGTGATCGTCCGGGTGTCGCAACGGGCTGCTCGACCCAGGCGAATGAACGCTCAGAGTGCCGTCAGACGGCGGTCCGGCGCATCGTCGAGATTCGCGCGGGCCGTCGCGGCTCGCGCGATTTCAAGCCGGTTGCCGCCGCGCGATTTTGCGCTGTAGAGCGCGCGATCCGCGGCAGCGAGCACTTTTTCCAGCGTGTCTTCATCGGTGCCGATGCGCGCCATGCCGATACTCACCGTCGCCTCGATCTCCACGCCGCCGGCCGTGCGCGTGACGGTCTGCGCGAAGCGGCGAACGACGGCTTCGGCCAGGTCTTTCGCGCGGGCGCTTTCGTGCCCCGGCAACAGCGCGGCAAACTCTTCGCCGCCGATGCGCGCCAGGATCACATCGCGTCCGAGCACGCTGCGCAGAATCTTCGCGAACGACTTCAGTACGTCATCGCCGGCTTCGTGGCCGAAGCGGTCATTGATCGCCTTGAAGCGGTCGAGGTCGAGCGCGAGACACGACGCCGGCGGAAAGGCGTCGCTTTCGCGGATGACGCGTGCGCCTTCTTCGAAGAACCATCGGCGGTTGCCGAGACCCGTGAGGTAATCGGTCTGCGATTCGCGTCGCAGATCGGCGTGGGCTTCGTCGCGCGCGAGGCGCAGGAGCGTCATCGGCAGAACGACGGAATAGAGCACGCCTTCATACATCGTCGCCTGACCGGCGATCGCCAGCAACTGCGGTCCGAACGACGCCGCCAGCCACGGCAGAATCGCGGCCCTGAATGCGTAGAAGAGCGCGTGGCCGCCCGTGACGGCCACGGCGATGTTGCGCGACTGCTTCCATTTCGAATCCCGCGTGCCGAGGAGTTCGCGCGCAGTCAGACCGCACACCACGGCAATGGGAATGGCGCTGATGTACGCCCACATGACCGCTTCGCCGCGCTTGCCCGCGATGGCCCAGGCGAGCGCGAGCATCGACAGGATGCCGACGGCGAACCGGCCGTAGCGGCGTCCGTTCAGGAGCGCGACGCCTTGCAGATTGAGCAGATACCCGCCGACGATGATGAGATTCGACACCGCGGCCCCCACGACGCCGGGGAGGCCGGGCACGCCGTGCCGCATCGACGCGGCGGCGCAGCCGAGCGCGAGCGTCGCATAACCGGCCGCGAGCACGCCGAGTTCGCGCCTGCGCCGCGGATACGACCGGCGCTCCCAGAGCGTCAGCGCGCTGCTGGCGAGGAGCGTTCCTATCGCTAACAGGTAAAGGGTGATGAGGTCGACACGCATGCGCTCGTTAAGCCTTCTTCCGGCCGAAGACGATCTGACATGACTCGTTTACGGCGGCAGAATCGGAAAATTTAGGCACGCGTGCCGGATTCGGACGCGTGCCGTCAGCCTGATTTACCGCGCCCCGTCTTTTGCTGAAGTTCGTCGATGCGGCGGGACGCGTCGGCTTTCGTCAGGGTTTCGTCGAAAGGCTCCTTGGCTTCTTCGCAGAGCGTTTTGAGGTAAGACGCCTGCGCGCCGGTCATCGGCTCATCGCCTGTGGTCCAGTCGGCGGGGTCTTTTTCCGCGTTCGACGTCGGGTGCGATTTGGGGTTGTCTTGCGGATCGGCGGATTTCTGGGTCATGCTGGGATCTCCTTGCAATGCCCCTTGCTGCGCAAAGAATGTGCCCTGCCTGGGCGAAAGCCCCGACGTGTGATGCCGATATGGGCCGTACTGGATTCGAACCAGTGACCAACGGATTAAAAGTCCGCTGCTCTACCAACTGAGCTAACGGCCCGGCTCGCCCGATCTCCGCGCGCCACAGAGGCGCTTCTTGGGTGCCTGCCCTGGCCGATGGCCGGCAATCGCGTGTATGTCCGCGCGAGCGCTCCTTGATGACGGTGCGCATCCGGGTCTGCGCAGTCGGAGGGTGGCGGCAGACGGCCGCCACCCACGTTCTCCTGTCGTTGCTGCCCGCCCGCCGGCCTCAGTTCGTACGCACTTCGATTCGGCGCGGCCGGGCTTCGTCGCGGCGCGGTATCGTCAGCTTCAGCACGCCGTTCTTCAGGTTCGCATCGATTTTCGATGCGTCGAAGTCAGCCCCCAGCGAGAACGCCCGCGCGAAATGAGGCTGGCGGATCTCCGCATGCTGCAGGCGCAGTCCTGCCGGCGTGGGCACCACCGCCTCGGCCTCGATGTACAGGTTGCCGTCGTGGACCTTCACATCGAGCCGGTCCTTCGTCACGCCGGGCAGATCCGCCCACAGAGTGACGCCCTGGCTATCCTCGAAGACGTCGACGGGCGGCGCCAGCGTGATCCGGCGTGGCGACTGCTCGTCGTCGCGCCGAGCCACCGTCGTGTCGTCTTTCCTGGCAAGTTTGGTCGTGTCGTTCATGATGTCCTCCTACGTTCTGCGACGCGTTTCATTGAACCGTGATGGCGCGCGGCTTCGACGTCTCCCGCTTGCCGATGCTCACGGTCAGGCAGCCATTGGTGTACTGCGCCGTGACCTTGTCCGGGTCCGCGTGCTGCGCCAGTTCGATGACGCGCCGGAAAGCGCCGACGAACCGCTCCTGCGCATAGGTACGTGTGTCGTCGCCGGCTTCCGGCTGTGCGCTCCCGCGCTCGCCGCTGATGGTCAGCAGCCCCTTGTCGATCGATACATCGAGGCTGGCCGGATCGACACCCGGCGCGAACGCGACGATCTCGATCGAGTCGTCGGTCGAACCGATGTTGACCTGCGGGAAGGCGCCCGAGCGCCCGGAACGGATGCTGGAGGGGAAACCGCCGAAGAGGCTCGTCATCTGCTGTTGCAGACGGTCGAACTCGCTGAAAAGGTCGGTCCCGAAGTAGAGATCGCTCATGGTCATTTCCTCCTTGAAACCAGCAGGAAGACGAACCGGCCTACGCGCTCCAGTTCGTCTGCCATGCTGCGGGCAAACAAATCGAAACACGCAGCGCGCCGGACTGCTGGCGCGACTGCCTGAGCGGAATTCAAGATAGGATCCCGAGCGGAAATTTCAAGGGGATTTTTGCGACTTTCCGCTCTTGAATTGGAATGCTCGCACCCTATCTTCACGACGCTTCCGACGGACCATGCGAGGACATCATGGAATTCGAATACGATTGGCTGACCCTGGGCCGGCACCGAATCCGGCTGCGCTCGACAAGGGGTTTTCCGACCGAGACGATGCGTACGGCGGTCGAGGTCATCCGGCTGGCTATCGACAGCAACATGAGCGCGCGTGCGCGGCTCGTTGAAGTCGTCTTCCAGCAGGAATCTGCTTACGAGATTGCCGTCGGCACCACGTTCGCCGACGACCGGTTATGTGCGCCGCAACTGGAGGTGGCGATCGCGACGGTCCTCGGCCTGCAGCCCACGAAGATCAATATTTCCGTGACGGTGGTCACGCAGGAAGAGGTCGATCTGCACTTCGGAGTCTACGAGAGAATGCTGGCCGAAAAGCTCGGCGTGGTGCCGCCGATCCAGTGAACCGTCGCACGCGACACCAGAGCTCCAGACCTGCGGCGAACAATGAGTGCGCGACCTTGTCCCGGCGTCCGGTAACCTCGAGCAGGGGCCGGACCTTCGATCTCGCGTCACGCCATTAGAACTCAACCGCCCTTTCCTTCCCTGAGCCGCGCGCGATGCGCGGCGACTTTCGCGCGGTTCCCGCAACTGGCCATGCTGCACCAGCGGCGAGCGTGACCGCGCGTGTGATCGGCGAATAGCAGCGTGCATGTCGGACCTTCGCACGCTTTGACGTAGGTGAAATCCTCTTCGCAGACGAGTTTCGCGAGCGCCTCGACAATCGGCATCAGCAGCGACTCGGCCGTCGGATAGCGGCGCTGCATCGCGAATGCAAGCCCGCTCGACGCGCTTGCATCCGCGACGATCGCGCCGTGTTGTTCATCGCGCTTCAGCACGGTGTTCAGCGCTTCCAGTTCGCGCAGGTCTTTAGCCGCAAGCGGCCGCCCCTTGTTCTTCTGCACGAACGATCTGAACCATTCGCGCAAGCCGCGCGCCTTCGCCGCAACGTCGTCCAGTTCGGCGGCTGCGATTTGCGAACGCATGTGCGCAAGCACGTCGGCGGGCACGAGGCTCGCCTGTTCGAGCCAAGACAAAAAGCCCTCGCCGTCGGCGAGCCAGTCGACGGGTTCATCGACCGGCGTGGCAACCGAGTTGAGAAAGTCGAGGCCGGGCGCGTCAGCCACGAAGAATGCGGGAAGTGAGCGGTATTCCATTTCTTCGGTCCAGCGGTGTTTCTATGATGACTTCATCGTAACCGCTAAAAACGCACTTGACAAGTTACCCAGTCGATAAGTAACCTTCATCGCAGACGTTTAACGGTTACACGAACGAACGCCCTCACTCGCGGAGAAACAACCATGTCCACCATTGCTCATCGCCATATCGACGTCGACGGTTTCAACGTGTTCTATCGCGAAGCCGGTCCGGCAGACGCGCCGAAGCTGCTCTTGCTGCATGGCTTTCCCAGTTCCAGCCACATGTTTCGCGACCTGATTCCGCTCCTGGCCGACCGCTTTCATATCGTCGCGCCCGATCTTCCCGGTTTCGGCCTCTCCGACATGCCGAGCCGCGACAGCTTCGCATACACGTTCGATAACATCGCCGGCGTGATCGACCGCTTCACGGAACGGGTCGGCTTCGATCGCTATGCGGTCTACGTCTTCGATTACGGTGCGCCGACCGGTTTCCGCCTCGCGCTGAAGCATCCGGAACGCATCGCGGCGATCGTTTCGCAAAACGGCAATGCCTATGAGGAAGGACTGAGCGACGGCTGGAGTCCGATCCGCGCGTATTGGCAGACGCCGGCGCAGACGAATCGCGATGCGTTGCGCGCGATGCTCACGAAGGACACGACGAAGTGGCAATACACGCACGGCGTGCCCGATGCGTCGGCGGTTTCACCCGATGGTTACTCGCTCGACGACTACTACCTGAACCGTCCCGGCGCGCACGAAGTGCAGCTCGATCTGTTCGCCGACTATCGCAACAACGTCGCGCTTTATCCGGCGTTTCAGGCGTATTTCCGCGAGCATCGGCCGAAGTTTCTCGCCGTGTGGGGCAAGAACGATCCGTTCTTCCTGCCGCCGGGCGCGGAAGCGTTCAAGCGCGACATCCCGAACGCGGACGTGCGCTTCTTCGATACGGGCCACTTCGCGCTCGAAACGCACGCGGCGCAGATCGCGGCGGCGATCAAGGAATTCCTCGCCGATTAATCACGGTAAGCAAGGCCGGGCGCGCACCCGGCCTTCGCTTTTACTGCGACATCGCGCCCGAAGCCGGATGGTCCATGCCCATCGCGTTGTTCTTCTTCATCTTGTCGCTCTTCTTCATCGAGTCGTGCGACATCGCGTCCTTGCTCATCGAGTCGTGAGACATGTTGTTTTTGCTCATGGCATCGTGAGACATGGCGTCGTTGGACATCGCGCCGCTCGCCTGCGCGAACGCGGACGAAGCGCCGAGCGCCATCATGGTTGCAAACACTGCGGTCATCAGTCGCTTCATGGTGCATCTCCTTCGTGGGTTGAAAAGCAAAAAATGCGGTGCGGCGATCAGGAACCGCCGAACCAGTTGTAGCCCTGGTCGACCCAGTAGCCGCCCGGATACGTATTGGTGACGAACATCTCGACGATGTGCTTCGGGTTCTTGTAGCCGAGCTTGGTCGGCATGCGCAGCTTCATCGGATAACCGTATTTCGCGGGCAGACGCTCGCCGTCGTATTCGAACGTGAGCAAGGTCTGCGGATGCAGCGCGGTCGGCATGTCGATGCTTTCGTAGTAGTCGTCCGCGCAGCGAAAGCCGACGTATTTCGCGGTCGTGTCCGCGCCCACGCGACGCAGAAACTCGGAGAACGGCGTGCCGCCCCATCGCCCTATCGCGCTCCAGCCTTCGACACAGATGTGCCGCGTGATCTGCTCCGCGTGAGGCAGCGCATACAGCTCGGGCAAGGTCCACACACGCTTGCCCGTGACGAGACCGCTCACCTTCAGCCGATAGTCGCCGCCATCGACATGCGGCACGTCGTCGATGCCGTAATACGCGTTGAACGGAAACGGTCGCGTGAGCTGCGCTTCGGTATAAGTGGGCGCGAGACGCTTCGGGTCGAAGAGCAGCGCCTGTGCGCGATCGTTCAGGCGCGAGACGGCGGTCAGGAACGTGTTGACCGAGTCTTCATCGGTGATGGAGCAGCCGGCCAACAGCGACAGGCCGCCGAGCGTCAGCATGCGCTTGCCGAAGAGACGCCGCGAAGGCATGTCGAGTTCGCGGCGCGCGTCCGCGAGTATCGAGGCGCGGTCGAGCTTCATGATCTTTCTGTCGTTCGTGTTCATCGCGAGTCTCCGGATCAGCGGCCGCGCAGCATGGTGAGCAGCGAACGCGGCACGAGCGCGACCATCGCGACATGCACGACCACGAACGCAGCCATCAAGGCCATCGCGCAGAAATGCACGACGCGCGCGCGGTCATAGCCGCCCATCATTTCGCGCAGCAAGGGAAACTGCACCGACTTCCAGATCGCGAGACCGGACAGGACGAGCACGATCAGATCGATCACGACGAAGAGATAAGCGAGCTTCTGCACCGCGTTGTATTGACGAAGGTCCGCGTGCGAAAGCTTGCCGGTGAGCGCCGCGATCAGATCGTGCAGGACGGCGCGCGGCGAGAGCGGAAAGAACTTTGCAAGAAAGCGGCCGCTCGCGAGATTGAGCGCGAGATACACGATGCCGTTGAAGACCAGCAGCCACATCGCGGCGAAATGCCATTGCAACGCCCCGCCGAGCCATCCGCCGAGCGTGATCGACGTCGGAATGACGATGCCTGGAAACACCGGCGAAGCGTCGTAGATGCGCCAGCCCGAAAGCATCAAGATCAGCGCGGCGAACGCGTTGAGCCAATGCGTGATGCGCAGCCAGAGCGGATGAATGGGCGGAATGCGTTGCGCGGTTTCGCGCGTCTGCGTGAGTGTCGTTTGCATGTCGGTCCCCGTGATGAAGCGTCGGATACGGGTGAATTCGTCGCGAGTCCGCGTTCGGTTACAGACGGGTTTTTCTTTTTCTGTTTCCCGTCGTGTAACCAATCGGCACGCAAAGACGAACTAGCTCACAAGACATGCAAGGAGTTCGTCATGCGGATACGCACGGCTTTCAACACGCTTGCGCAATGAAAAAGATGGACCGCGACGGCGCGTTTTCGACCCTCGTGAGCGCTATTGCGGCGCATCACGGCTTCGTCTATTCTGAAGCGCCCGATCTGACACACGACGCGTCCGCGCCCCGTACGCGCACGTCAGGCGCCGTGTATGAATTGCCGTCCGGCCGTCTCGCCAATACGGGAACCATCTTGCAAGAAGCGGAAAACCGCCTGAGAGTGCTTTTCATCGCCGGACTCGATGGCGACCCGAACGCATACCGCGATTTTCTGCAGGCGCTTACGCGGCACTTGCGCGGCTATCTGCGCAGACGCATTCCGCAGCATCGCGACGATGTCGAAGATCTCGTCCAGGACATTCTGCTCGCCGTGCATAATGCGCGTCACACCTATCGCACCGACGAACCGCTGACCGCGTGGCTGCACGCAATCGCGCGCTACAAGCTGATGGACTATTTCCGCTCGCGCGCACGCCGCGAATCCCTGAACGATCCCATCGACGACTATGCCGACTTGCTCGCCGTCTCCGACGACGAACCCGCGCAAGCGCGGCGCGACATAGGCAAATTGCTGGAGGACTTACCGGACAAGCAGCGCCTGCCGATCGTGCATATGAAACTCGAAGGCTTGTCGGTGATGGAAACCGCGCGCATCACGGGGCTGTCGGAATCGGCGGTCAAGGTCGGCGTGCATCGTGGGCTCAAGGCGCTCGCCGCACGGCTTCGGGGATTGCGATGAAAACCGACGACCTCATCGGGCTGCTCGCGAATCAGGTGACGCGCATCGATCGCGGCGCGGTGGCGCGGCGCTTCGCCAGGGCGCTGCTGCTGGGCGCGCTCGGCTCGGTGATCCTGATGGCCATCGTCTACGGCGTGCGGCCGGATCTCGCGAGCATCGCGCGCACGCCGGTGTTCTGGGCCAAGATGGCGTATCCGTTCGTGGTGGCGATCGGCGCGTTCATCGCCGTGACGCGGCTCGGGCGTCCGGGCGTTCGTGCGGGTTATGCGTGGGCGCTCGTCGGCGTGCCGTTCGTCGCGGTGTGGCTCGCGGGCTGGCTGGTGCTCGAGGGCGCCGCGCCGGCCGAACGTCTGCCCATCGTGCTCGGCCAGTCGTGGCGTACGTGTCCGTTCAACATTCTGCTGCTGTCGGTCCCGACTTTTCCCGCCGTGTTCTGGGCGATGAAGAGTCTCGCGCCCACACGCCTTCGCCTCGTGGGCGCGGTCGCCGGTCTGCTCGCGAGCGCGATCGCCACCGTCGCCTATTGCCTGCATTGCCCGGAGATGAGCCCGGCGTTCTGGAGCGTGTGGTACGCAATCGGCATGATGCTGCCCGCGGGCATCGGCGCTTGGCTCGGGCCCAGGCTGCTGCGCTGGTGATCGGCGTCGTGAGGCGCGAGCGTACCGAAGCCGATCCTGCCAGGCCCGATCAATGCTGATGTAAGGAAGCGCGACGTCGCCGCGTCCGATCAGATGTCAGCCGGAGCAACGCCATGGGCCCCACTTCCCTTACTTTCGACATCGATCCCACCCCGCGCCGGGCAGACGGCGAGTTCATGGCCCACGCGCGAATCACCATGCCCGCGGAAAACGGAAGCGAGGGCCAGATCTTCATGAGCGGCGACCTTGCCGGATTCGACACGCGCGAAGACGCGATCGCGTACGCAAGGATCTGGGCCCGCGACTGGATCGACGCTTTCGTGCGGCTCAATACGCGATGACGCGTCCGCACGATCCCATCCCTGATATCGACCACCGAGACGAAAGCATGAACCAGCCGGAAAACAACGCAGCCAATGCAGAGGACGAGCGCGAAAAAGACCGCGCGGCTCGCGAAGCGCTGGACCGCGGCGACAAGGAAAAAATCGACAAAAAGCTCGATGAACTGGACGTATCGAGAACCGAGTCCGGAAAAGACCAGTCGTCGAAACCGGACACGGAAGGATCGAATTCATCGAGCAAGAACCTCGACGAGCAAGGCGACTAGCCGGGCTCCGCCGTCCCGCCCGAATCGATCGATCAGGCGGGACGAGTCGCGGTCAATGCTTGTCCGGCAGCGCATACGCGATCACGTAATCGCCGAGCTTCGTCAGAAACGAGCCGTGACCGCCCGCCGCGATCAGCACGTACTGCTTGCCGTTCGCTTCGTAGGTCATCGGGGTGGCTTGGCCGCCGGCGGGCAAACGCGCTTCCCAGAGCTTTTCACCGGTGTCGGTGCTGAAGGCGCGCAGGTAATCGTCCTGCGTCGCGCCGATGAAGAAGACGTGCCCGGCGGTCGTCATCGGTCCGCCCAGCATCGGCATACCCATGCGGAACGGAACCGGAATCGGCGATGCATCGCGCGTCGTGCCGATGCGTTTCTTCCAGATCACCTTGTTCGTGTCGAGATCGAGCGCGGCGACATAACCCCACGCGGGTTGCTTGCAAGGCAGACGCAGCGGAGACAGGAAAGGATTCAGCTCCACGCCATACGGCACGCCGTATTGCGGCTGAATGCCGACTTCGGTGCCGGTGCCCGCCTGGCCCGCTTGCGGCGGATCGATCGGATTGCCGGGGCCGCGCGGCACGAGCTTCGAGACGAACGGCAGCGCGATCGGATTGGCGATTGCGATGCGTCGGTCCGTATCGACGGCGAGCCCGCCCCATTCGAACATGCCGAGATTGCCGGGGAACACGAGCGTGCCCTGCTCGGACGGCGGCGTGAACGGCCCTTCGTACTTCAGCCGATGAAAGATCACGCGGCACATGAGCTGGTCGTACATCGTCGCGCCCCACATGTCCGCGTCGGTCAGGTTCTTTGCGGGCCGGAAAGTGAGCTGCGAGAACGGTTGCGTCGGCGAGAGGCGATCGCCCTTCGCCGCGCCTTGCGGGACCGGCTGCTCGGGCGCGGGCACGATCGGCTTGCCGGTGCGACGGTCGAGCACGAAGATGTTGCCGGTCTTGGCCGGTGCGTAGATCGCCGGAACGATGTTGCCGCTCTGATCCCTGATATCCGCGATGGTCGGCTGCGCGGGCAGGTCCATGTCCCAGAGATCGTGATGCACGGTCTGATAGAACCACGCCAGCTTGCCCGTCGATGCGTTGAGCGCGAGCAGCCCGCTCGCATAGCGCTCCTGATCGGGCGTGCGGTTGCCGCCCCAGATATCGGGGGTCGTCACGCCCATCGGCAGATAGACGAGATCGAGCTTCGCATCGTAGGCAGCGGGCGCCCACGAGTTCGGCGAGTTCTGCGTGTAGCTATGCTGATCGTCGGGGATCGCGTTCGGGTCGTGCGCGCCGGGATCGAAGGCCCACAGCAGCTTGCCGGTGTTCACGTCGAAACCACGGATCACGCCCGACGGCTCGCGCGTGCCGTAGTTGTCCGTGACCGCGCCCGCGACGACGATCACTTTCGACGTGACGATCGGCGGCGACGTCGGCTCGTACTGGCCGGGCGTCTTGACCGGCTGCAGATGCTGAAGATCCAGCACGCCGTTCGTCGCGAACTCGGGGCACGGCTTCCCGCTCGCGGCGTCGAGTTCGAAGAGACGCCCATCGTTGACGGGCAACACGATGCGGCGCGCGCACATCGGCAGATTCGTCGTGTTGCCGGCGGCGCGCGCCTGCTCGGCGGCGGGCGTCTCGTAGTACGACACGCCGCGGCAAGTCACGTGCTGGAAACTCGGATCGGGCTTGAGCTTCGGATCGAAGCGCCATTTCTCCTTGCCCGTGGCGCCATCGAGCGCGATCGCATTCTGATGCGGCGTGCAGAAGAAGAGCGTGCCGTCGATGGCGAGCGGCGTCACTTCATCGGTGATCTCGACCGGATCGTTCGGGCCTTTCATGTCGCCCGTGCGAAAGCGCCAGGCTTCCTTCAGTTCGTGCGCGTTGCCCGCGTTGATCTGCGCGAGTTGCGAATAGCGCGTGCCGGTCTGCGTATTGCCGTAAGCGCGCCAGTCGCCATCTTGCTGCGCGGGCGCAGTGGCGGCAGCCGACGGCGCCGCGCGCACCGTGCCGTCCAGCTCCTGCGGATCGTTGAACACCGCATATGCGAGCGCGATGCCCGACAGCACGATGGTCGCACCGAGCGCGAGTGCGCCGGACTGCCGGGGCCACGTAAAGATGCGCAGCACGAATGGCAGCACCATCCATATGCCGACGATGACAAGCACATCGAGACGCGGCGCGAGCGCCCAGAAGTCGAAGCCCGACTCGACGATCGCCCATATCAGTGTGCCGAGCAACAGCGCCGCGTAGAGCCACAGTGCGAGGCCGTTGGCGCGCCAGACGAGCCACGCGATCACGAGCATCGCCACGCCGGCGACCACGTAGTATGGCGAGCCGCCCACCGCGATCAGCCATCCGCCGCCGATGGCCATGTAAAGCCCCGACAGAACGAGAAAGACGATCGTGATCCACTTCGGCACGGACGAAGGCGAACGATGCCGCGCGGGCGGCGGCGAGGAGGATGTGTTCATTCGATGGAAGAAGGATGCGTTGCCGGCAACGCAGCAGTCGTCGTGCCTGTCGTTTGCTTTACTTGGGGACGTGGGCCACGACCGCGCCGGTCGCGTCGACGATTGCGGTCTCGCCCGATGCGCTCACCGATGCCGGCGGCTCGATCGATTCCGCGAGCACGAGTTTCGGCGCGCCCGCGTCCGGCTGCGATGACGTGGCGCCTATTGCATCGATGACATCGGCGCCTGTCGCGGCGATGATCGACAGCAGGTCGCTTGCGTACGACAGGAACGCGACCGGCAATGCAGGCTGCGCTTCGCTGGCCTGCGGCGCGCTCCACTGAACGCGCACATCGGCGAGCGCGGATTGCATCGTCTTTTCGTTCAGTTCTCCGAGTTGCCGGAAACCGACCGCAAAACTGGAAGCGGCGCGCAAGCCCGTCTCGAGATTCGTGCGTGCGACGGAGAAGAAAGGCTGCATCAGAACAGGAAACATTTGTACGCTCCATTAGCGATGAAAGTCGGCGAATCATGGAGCAACGGATATGCCATACACGCGGGACTTTCGTTTCGTCAGGACGGCACGCCGATTGCGCCACGCACATGCGCGTCTCTCGACGCGCACCGCGACTTCATCGCATTCAAACGATTTCCAGTGGAGGCAAGCATGGCTGACAACGACCGCGCGCTCGAACCCGTCAACGCTATCAAGACCGAAAGAGCCGACAGCGCCTATGAATTCCCGACGAGCGACAACATGACATCCTCGAATGGAGACCACAGCAGCTTTCGCGAAGCATCGAAGTCATGGGATGCAGGCAACGATGCAACGCCGACGAGCAATCTGCGCTCCGATGCGAAGGCCCGGTTCGCCGACATGCAAGACGCGATGACCCGAAAGTACCGCGCCGCCGCCGATACGACCGACGACTTCGTGCACGAGAATCCGTGGAAGGCGATCACGATGGCCGCGCTGGTCGGCGTGGTCGTGGGCATGCTCGCCGCGCGCTGAGCATCGCTCGTTCGCTGAAAAGGAGGAAAGCATCATGGACGTCCCGGCTAGCGAAGAACAGATTCGGGCACTCGCTTATCGGCTTTGGGAAGAAGCGGGCGGCCCTGAAGGCCGCTCGGACGAGTTCTGGATCATCGCGCAGCAGCAACTGGCGACCGAGCCTGGCATGGGCGGCAACGAATTGCCGGGAGGCGAGCCCGCCGGCGCATCGCCGTCCTCTCGCTGATCTCGAAGATGACTCGACGACGCGCTTACTCGAACCTCGGTTTGCGCGTCGCCCGAAGATAGCGGCGGCCGGCGTCGAGCAGCAGCAAGGCGGCGACGCCCATCGCCACGCCGCGCGTGCCGGGCGGATCGATGCGCGCATCGGTGTAAAGGCTTCGCTCGCGCACCTTGCCGTTGCGGCCCGACCGTTCGCGCAGACTGCCTGCCCCTTCATACAACGCGTCGCCTTCGCCATGAGGCTGCCGCGTGAGTTGCGCCTTCACGCCGACGAGACTGACCAGCCTGTCATACAGTCGCGGTGCGCGCTGGCCGAACGACGCCATCGCGCGCGACGCCCCACCGACATGGACATCGCGCTCGGGCACCTCGGCGCAATGCAATATCGCTTTAGCGACCACCTCGGGCGCATAGACCGGTTGCGGCAGCTTCGGCTCGTGCGTGAGATAGTTTCGCGCGTGCTCGACGAAGAGCGTGTCGATTCCCGCAGGCTTGATGAGCGTGACGGACACCGGCGCACGATCGTTTTCCAGCTCGATGCGCAACGCATCGGTATAGCCCTTCACCGCATGTTTCGACGCGACGTATGCCCCTTGCAGCGGAATGGCGACATCCGACAGTTCACTGCCGAGATTGATCAAAGCGCCGCCATGCTCGCGCAGATGCTTCAACGCACTGAGCGAGCCGTTCACGATGCCCCAGAAATTCGTATCGAAGAGCTTGCGCTGGTCTTCGAGCGGGACGTCGGTACATCGGCCATAGAGCGATACGCCCGCATTGTTGATCCATGTATCGAAGCGCCCGAATCGCGCGATGGCCGCATCGGCTGCGGCCTGCAACTGCGCCGCGTCGCCCACGTCCGCAACGGCGTAAGCCGCTCGCTGGGTGTCACCGTGCGATAACTCGTCCGACAGCGCCTTGAGCGCCGCTTCGTCGCGCGCCACGAGCATGAGGCGCGCGCCGCGCTTCGCCGCCATTCTCGCGGTGACGAGACCGATACCGCTCGTCGCCCCCGTGATGACGATCACTTGTTCGCTGAGTGGTTTGAGCTGTACTCGCATGATGATCTCGCCGGTTATGGTTGGACCAAACCGGGAGAGCATGCGACATGCCGCGTTACGCCCACGAGCGCGCGGGCCGTATGAAAGCGTCGGCCGGAATGCCCGCCGATCGTCCGGCCATGCGCTCGAATTCGATCGGGTCGTGGCTGCAAAACACGTCGAGCTTGCCGCGCCAATCGACGCTGGCGCACAGCTCACGCAGCCTCGCCTGATTCCTTAGCCGCGCCGCGCGGTCCTTTTCCATCATCCATTGATAGAACGCCAGTCCCGGTGTACAGCGCGGATGTTCGAGATCCATCTCCGTATGAAAGAAATACGCGTCGGCCGCCAGCAGCAGCCAACCGTTTTCCTTGCGTACCGCGATGCCCGCATGACCGAAGGTGTGTCCTCTGAGCGGCACGAGTGCGATACCGTCCAACGAATCCGAGAGCGGCCGCACGCATTCGAAGCCATGCCAGCGGTCGCCGGCGGTGGCGTCGTGAAGTTGCCAGTTCGGCTGCGTCGACCATTGTTGAGGTCTGAAGCGCTGCCGATCGAGCCACGTCTGCTGACGCACCGCATAGTCGCGCTCGATGCGCAGCAGATGCACCTTCGCGTGCGGGAAATCATCGAGGCCGCCCGCATGATCGAAGTCGAGATGACTGAGCACGATATGCCGCACGTCGCTGGCCGAAAAGCCCAGCCGTTCGATCTGGCGTAGCGCGGTCATCTCCTCGCGAAAGTCCGGCTTGAGCATCAGCAGGAAGAACGCCGACAGGCGGCTGCGCGGATCGGCGACATCGCGCAATCCGAAGCCTGTATCGATCAGAACGAGACCTTCGCCCGTTTCGACGAGCAGGCAATGGCACGTCAGTTCGCCCCGGCGCAGAAGGCCGGGCGTGCGGCCATCGAAGAGCTTGCCGCCGAGCGGACAGCTCGATACGCAGTTAAGGTGATGAACACGCACGCCATGCCTCAAGCAGAGCGGTCTTCGCGCGGCACTTCGACCGGCAGCGCGCGCTTGTGGCGCGTCGCCGTATAGAAGCGGCGAATGGTCAGCCGCACTTCTTCGCTGACTTCCTTGCCCTCCAGAAAGTTGTCGATGTCTTCATAGCTCACGCCATAGCTATCCTCGTCGGGGCGTTGCGGCGTAAGCGATTCGAGATCGGCTGTCGGCACTTTCATCACGAGGCGATCCGCCGCGCCCATCGAACGCGCAAGCGCACGCACGCGGCGCTTGTTCAGACCCGACAAGGGCAGCACGTCCGCGCCGCCGTCGCCGAACTTCGTGAAGAATCCCATCAGCGATTCGGCCGCGTGATCGGTGCCGATGACGACGCCCACCCGCGCGCCCGCAACGGCGTATTGCGCGATCATGCGCTCGCGCGCCTTGATGTTGCCGAGCACGAAGTCTTCCTGGAAGTCGTCCGTGTACTGCGCGCCACCCTCTTTGAGCGCCGCGAGCATGGCGTCGGATGGGCCCTTGACGTTGACGGTCAGCGTCTCGTCCGGACGTATGAAATCGAGCGCGAGCCGGGCGTCTTCCTCATCGCGCTGCGTGCCATAGGGCAGTCTCAGCGCGACGAAGTGCGCGTCATAACCGCTCGCGCGAAGACGTTCGACGCTCAGTTGCGCGAGGCGCCCCGCCGTCGACGAATCCACGCCGCCGCTGATCCCCAGCACGTAAGTGCGAAGTCCCTGCGATGAGAGATAGCTGCAAAGAAAGTCGATGCGCCGCTCGCGCTCGGCTTCGACGTCGAAATCGCTCGCGACACCCAGTTCGCGAATCACGGCTGCCTGCCAGCTGCGCCAATCGGTAGCTTGCTCGTTCATCGTTTCTCCCTGACTCGCTGTGCGTGCTGCTGATCGAAGTAGTGTTCGATGCGCGATAGCGCATAAAGCGCCGCTTCGCGCCGGACATCGTTGCGTTCGCCTTCGAATTTCTTCGTCTCGCTGAAGGTGACGATGGTGCCATCGCGCGCACGATACGACCACGCGAAGCACTGCGTACCCGATGGCGGCCCGTCGGGCACCGCATCGGCGACGCCCGTATTCGATACCGCGATCTGCGCGCAACATGCTTCCTGCCGCAGCGCGCCCTCCGACATCTCGCGCGCGACGGCTTCGCTCGTCAGCCCATGCTGCTGCATGGTGTCCTCGCGCACGCCGAGGAAGCCCGCCTTGCCAGTCGGCGAGTACGTGACGAAGCCCACGTCGAGACAGCTTCCGCTGCCGGGCACCGACGACACCAGCGAGGCGATGAATCCGCCGGTACACGATTCGGCTGTCGCGAGCATGAGTCCGCGCGAGGTGAGGAATGACACGGCCTGACGGGGAATGTCCATGATTCGGCCTTCCGAAAGGTTCTGGTCTGTTGCGATGCTGTTAGCAGTTCGTATGCCACTGCGGGAGCCCGGCATGTCGTGTGACAGCCGCAAAGAAAACGACGCACGCCGAACCCTGTCGGCGTGCGTCGATGTCGCGCTTACGGCAAGGCGTCGATCAGGACCGGGCTTCCGTTCCTTTGAGATTTCCATGCTTGTGAGCATGCGTGGCGCCGTACTTCAGCTCGAAGTGCGCGCCTTTTCCGCTCCGGGTGGGCGGAAAGTGCTCGCCTTCCACGCAGGTCACTTCGAACGTGTCCTTGCCGTCATCGTGGACCACCGAGTAGATACCCGAGACCTTCACGATCTCGCCCGGCTTGTATGAATTGTCGCCTGCCATCTTCATCTCCAGAGTGAACGAATTTCAGCCCTTCTGCTGCACTTCCTCGGCGAGTTGCGTCTTCGCGAGCTGGGTCAGTTTCTCGTCCGTGGCCTTCTCTTCCTGCAAGGTATCGAGCAAAAGTTTCATCGCGTCCTCGTTGCCGAGTTGCTTCGCGAGCGTCGCCAGCGTGCCGTAGGTCGCGATCTCGTAGTGCTCGACCTTTTGCGCGGCGGCGATCAACGCGGCGTCGCGAATCGGGCCCTGCTCGAAGGTTTCGATTTCGTCCTGCGCTTCCTCGACGAGACCTTCCATCGCCGCACATTTGATGCGCTTCAACTTGACGCCGAAAAGTTCGACCACCTGATCGATGCGCTCGATCTGCCCGTTCGTTTCCTCCAGATGCGTCTCGAACGCCTGCTTCAGTTGCCCGTTGGTCGTCGCCCGTGCGAGCTTCGGCAGCGCTCTCGTCAGTTGCTTCTCGGCGCTGTACACGTCGGAAAGTGCATGAATGAAAAGGTCCTGCAACGTTTTCGATGCCATGATGCCTCCGGTTCGGGATCGGGTTGATGGGACGCGCCGGCTCGACCGGCGCCCGCTTCTCTCCGCGCAATTCGCGTGCCGTGCAATCTTGATCAGCTTGCCTAACGGTTCTGGATGCGCAGTCGCGGCTATTCGAGCGCCATCGTCTCGATGGCGTCGCCGATGCGGCCCGCGTCGTCGTAATGCACCATATGCCCGAGGCCCGGCATGATCGAAAGCGCGCTTTGTGCGATGTCCTTGTAAAGACGGCCCGACTGCGAGTCCGTATCGACGATTGCGTCGTCGCTGCCGGCAAAAATGCGAACCGGCACGTCGATCTCGCCGTATCGCCCGGACATCGATGCCGCGGCCGGAATCATGCAAGCGGCGTCCTCTGCCGTCGCGCGCATCTGCGACGGGCGCAAGACCAGTTCGCGCGGTACATGGCCGTGAAAGGCATCGGGTACGGCGCGCGGCGCGAACATGGCCTGCACCGTGCGGCCGTACATCATGCGAGCGACGATCGGCGACACGGTGTAGCGCAGCACATCGCCGACGATCGGCATGGCCGCGGGCGCGCTGATCGCAACGTCCGCGCGCGCAGTGGGATAGTAGTAACCCGAGATCAGCGTGAGTCCGCGAATGTCCAGGCGTGGTTCGAGCGCCATCGCCGCTGCGACGAGACTGCCGAGCGAATGACCGACGACCACCGCTTGCGTCAGTCCCAGCCTTTTAAGCGCAAGCTGGATCGACGTGGCCTGAGCCTGCGGCGTCCAGATGCGCGCGCGCGGCCGCTCGCTGTGCCCGAAGCCGGGACGATCGAAGGCGATTACGCGGTGACGCCGGGCGAGCCGCTCGAACAATCCGCTCGCCACGAAGTCTTGCGACGCGACCAGATTGCCATGCAGCAGGACGACGACCGGGCCTTCTCCTTCGTCGAGATAGTGGAGGCGCACGCCATCGACATCGATGAATTGGCCCGTGGGCGGAAAGTCGCGTTCCGCGCGCCGCGCTCGCATGGCCGTCCATGCGGCAAGACCGATCGACGCGACAGCCGCGCCGCCGGCTATCGCCCGGCGCGAGAGCAGGGATCCGGTTCGTGTATCTGACATGCGTTACCCGTTCGGTCTGATGAATCCGGCGAACCCGCGCTGCCTCGTAGACGCGCCAGCGAGCCCGCAAGAAAAAGCAGCCCCGCGTGGTTCCGCGCGGGGCTTCGTCCATCGCTTCGGCTTCGGTGCTCCGAAACCGTCAGCCGGGCTTATTGCACGCCCTTCTTCGCGGCGAGATCCTGCGCCATCTTCAGGTGCTTCTGGATGGTCGGCAGCGCCTTCTGCGCCGCCTTCTTGAGGTCGGCGTTCTGGCCTTCCTGCGCTTCCTTCTGGAAAGCGGCGACGGCCTTCTGATGCCCTTCGACGCCGACCTTCTGAATGTACATGGTGTCGAATTCCTTGCCCTTGAGCGGCTTGAGCGCATCGATAACCGTCGTGTCCGAATTGTCCTTCGGCACTTCGACGCCATGCGGCGCCGCCATCTTCAGCTGCATCGTCAGCTTCGTATGGTCGATCATCATGTGATGCGCGAAGCTTTTCACGTCCTTGTCCTGCGACTGGCTGGTCGCCAGCTTGGCCGTGTCGATCTCGGTCGAGCTCGATTCGCTGGCGGCCTGTACGAAAGCCTTGTCCACCGCCGGCAGGTCGTTGGCCTGAGTGGTGCTCGCTGCCTGCGTCTGTGCCAGCACGGTGATAGGCGCCGCGCCGATGAAACCTGCCGCGACGAGTGTAACGAGAGCCGAATGTGCCTTCATGGAAGCCTCCTGAGTAAATGGTCGATTCGCGGCATATGTCAGCAATTGCGATGCCGTGCCCCGCGCTGGACAGGCACAACGGCTGCTGTCGAAGCCCATGATTCATTGATCAAGGGAGCGAATCATGGCAAGCAACTCATCCTCCGGCGGTTCCAACAGCGTGTTCATCGACATGCAGAAAGCCTTGAAGGGCGTCGACTATCCCGCCGACAAGCAGACGCTCGTCGAAACCGCGCGCAGCAACGGCGCAAGCGAAGACGTGATGTCCGCGCTCGATGCGTTGCCGGATCAGCAGTTTCAGACGCCCGCGGAGGTGTCGAAGGCAGTCGGTCAGGAAGAAGGCTGAGTCGGTAGACGGCGCGCGCAGCGCATTGCCGCTCAGGTAAGCAGCTTCTTCATCTCGACGATGAGATCGGACTTGCCTTCGAAGCCGATGCCCGGCAGGTCCGGCATCGTGATGTAGCCGTTCTCGACCTTGACGCCGTCGGGGAAGCCGCCGTATGGCTGGAACAGGTCCGGATACGACTCGTTGCCGCCGAGACCCAAGCCCGCCGCGATGTTCAGCGACATCTGATGGCCGCCGTGCGGGATGCATCGGCTCGGAGACCAGCCGTGCTCGCGCAGCATGTCGAGCGTGCGCAGATATTCGACGAGACCGTAACTCAGCGCGCAGTCGAACTGAAGCCAGTCGCGGTCGGCACGCATGCCGCCGTAACGGATGAGATTGCGAGCGTCCTGCATCGAGAACAGGTCTTCGCCCGTGGCCATCGGATTGGCATAGTAGTTGCGCAGCGTGGCTTGCAGTTCGAAGTCGAGCGGGTCGCCCGGCTCTTCGTACCAGAAGAGGTCGTATTGCGAGAGCGCCTTCGCATAGCGAATGGCCGTGTCGAGGTCGAAGCGGCCGTTTGCATCGACTGCGAGCTTTTGGCCGTCCTGCAGCACGCTCAGGATGGAGTCGATACGGCGCAGGTCTTCATCGAGCGATGCTCCGCCGATCTTCTTCTTCACGACCGTATAACCCCGATCGATGTAGCTGCGCATCTCGTCCTTGAGCTTTTCGTGATCTTGGCCCGGATAGTAGTAACCGCCCGCCGCGTACACGAAAATCCTGCGGTCCGGCTCACCGTCGCCATAGCGGTCGGCGAGCAGTTGGAATAGCGGCTTGCCCTCGATTTTCGCGACCGCGTCCCAGATCGCCATGTCGATCGTGCCGATGGCGACCGAGCGTTCGCCATGACCGCCCGGCTTCTCGTTCGTGAACATCGTCGCCCAGATCTTGTGCGGGTCGAGATTGTCGCCTGCGTCGTTCATGAGCGAAGCGGGATCGGCTTCGAGGATGCGCGGAATGAAGCGCTCGCGCATCAGCGTGCCCTGGCCGTAGCGGCCGTTCGAGTTGAAGCCGTAGCCGACGACCGGCTCGCCATCGCGCATGACATCGGTGATGACGGCAACCACGCTCAACGTCATCTTGCTGAAGTCGATGTAGGCGTTACGAATGGGTGAACTGATCGGTACGGTCTTCTCGCGGATTTCGACGATTCTCACGGCAATGTCTCCAGGGTCTTGGCAGGTATTGCAACCCGGCGGCTGCAACGTGGAACGTAGCTTACCCGCGACGAACGCTGCTAAACTGCACTTCCGTTCACATCATTATTCACATCCGGTGAATACCGAAACGCAGACCGCGACCGACTTCGAGTTCTTTATCCTGCTTGCGAAGCTCAGGAGTTTGTCGGGGGCGGCGCGTGCGCTCGATCTGTCTCCGCCCGCCGCGACCAAGCGGCTTGGCGTCATCGAGCAAAGGCTCGGCGTGCGCCTCGTCAACCGGACGACCCGCAGCGTCAGCCTCACGCCCGAAGGGGAAACGTATCTGCGCTACGCGACTCACATCGTCGGACAGGTGCGTGAGATGGAAGAGGCGTTATCGGTCGCGAGCCGCGATCCGCAAGGCCCGTTGCGCATCAATGCAACGCTCGGATTCGGCCGGACGACCATCGCCCCGATCGTTTCGGAATTCGCGAAGCGCTATCCGGGCGTCGAAGTCCAGTTCGAAGTATCGGACCGTCCTGTCGATCTGATCGAAGGCGCGTTCGATCTGGCGATACGCTTCGGCGATCTTCCGGACAGCCGGCTCAGTGCGCGGCGAATCATGAGCAACCGGCGGTTCTTATGCGCGTCGCCGAAATATCTCGAGAAATACGGCACGCCGGAGCGCGTCGAAGAACTGGCTCGGCATCGCTGCATCATTCATCGACAGAACGACGATGCCTACGGCGTGTGGCGCTATATCGTCAATGACCACATCGAGGCGATCAAGGTCAAGGGCGCGCTGTCGAGCAATGACGGCGATATCGTGCTTCGCTGGGCGCTCGACGGACACGGCATTCTGATCCGCTCGGAATGGGATCTCGCGAAGTACGTGCAAAGCGGAAGGCTCAATCTCGTGATGCCGAACACCGTGCTGCCCTCGGCCGATCTCTTCGTCTACTATCCGCGGCAGAAGAATCAGACTGCTCGCGCGCGCGCGTTCATCGATTTCCTGGTCGGCCGGTTTCAGGCGCCCTTCACGCCGGTCGATACAGGCAGCGAACTTCGCGAGCGCAAGAAGCGAAGTCCGCGCCGTTGAGCGGCCGCCGATGTCTCATGCCGGCATCTGGCAGATGACGCCGTACCAGCCCAGACCGCGATAGGTCTCGTAACCGGGCGTCGCTGCAAACGATACGACTGCACCGCCGGCATCGCGGTAGAAGCCCGATTCCTTGCCGCCCGTCTGCAAGCGAAAGCGCTCGTTGAGGATGCCCTTGCCATCCGACGCGGCGATCACCCGAAACGACGAATCCAGGATCAGACAGCGCGAGCGCGCCCACTCTTCGTTGCTCAGGCGAACGCCTTTGACGACGGTCTCGGCTTGAGGCGCCCAGTCGAAGAAGATGATGAGCGCTCCGAGCACGCGACCATCCGGCGCGCCGCCCTCGCGAATCGCCGTCGAATACGTCGCGACCTGTGCGTTGTCGAGCGGCGCGACTGTCTCGACATCCGACGCCACGTATTGCGCGCCCGACGCCGTCTTCATTGCGGCCTTGTACCACTCCGCGCCCGCCACGTTCTGCCCGCGCACCGCGTAAGTCGAGTGACGTCCGTTCGCCACGACCACGCCGTTCGCATCGACGACCCAGAGATCCCGATAAACCGTGTAGCTATCCAGGATGACCTTGAGGCGGCTGCAGGCATGATCGCGCGCCGCCGCGCGCTCATCGGCGAGACATCCGACCAATGCCGAGTCCGTCGCCCACCAGCGCACGTCGCAGGAGCGCTCGTACAGGTTGCGGTCGATGATGTCGATCATGTTCAACGCAAGGTCCGTGTACCGCTGACCGTCGAGCGATCGCATCCGCTCGATCATGCTGTCGCCGAGTTCCGTGAGCGTCGCAAGCGATCCGGCAAGCTCTTTGTTGAGGCCGGCCGTGATGTCGGAGATGCGTGTCGATACGTGCTTCACCTGCTTGGCGACGACAGCGAAGCCCTTGCCCGCATCGCCGGCGCGGGCAGCTTCGATCAGCGCGTTCAGTGCCAGGAAGGTGGTCTCGCGGTTGATATCGTTGATGTCGCTGATCTTGCCCGAGGCGAGGCGTTTGACTTCATGTGTCAGATCGACGATAGCTTGCGGATTGGACATGTGGCTTCTTCGTAGGGTCGGTTTTGTATCCCGATCAATGCAAGGTTCGCGCCTGTTTGTCTGACGATTGAGCTTTTACGAAGCAAACGTTTGTGAAGTGACGCGTGCTTTCACCGAGCACCAGTGAAGCGAAAACATGCCCTGTTTCGAGCCGCGTCAGTCGCGCTAGTCGTGTTATCAGCGAACGGGCTTCAATCGTAAAAACAAACTGAAAGGCGGCGAAACGTGCGGTAGCGCACATTTTGTTCAGAAGTGTTGACCGCAACGGTTCAGAACCGGATGCGCTGCTTCGTCCTTAACGACGAACACTTTTCTTCCACACGCGAAGACGCAGCCACGCGTTCAGACAACACATGGACTCGACCGCCGAACACGATCTGATCCGGGACTTGTCCCGCAATGTCCTGATGCAGCTCGCGCCGAACGAGCTGCCGCTTTTCGCGGCGGCGAGCGCGGCGTGGTTTGCCGATCCGGACGCCGCGATGAGGGCATCGAAAAATCGCGATGCCGCGCTCGGCTTCGGCGCCGAATCGTTCTCGATCCTCTTCACGCCGCTCGTGCTTCAGGTCGTGTCGGAGATCATGCCGATCCTCGGCGGCATCGCGCTCAAGGCGGCGGAAACGGCCATCGGCGAAGAAGTGTCCGCGCGCGTGCGGAAGATGTTCCGGGGCGAAGAACCCGAAGCCGTCGCGATCCTGAGCCCCGAACAGTTGGGCGAAGTCCATCGCCATGTGATCGCGGCCGGCTCGCGCCTGCGTCTCGATCGCGCACAAGCCGCGCACCTTGCCGATGCCGTCGTCGCGCAACTGGCCCTGCCGAAGAAGTGAGCGAATCGTGCTGCAATCCGTCACGACGAACACGCGCAGGCCGCGGCTCAATCCGTTGCCGTTTCCGTCCGACATCGCGCTGAGGTTCGATCTGCTGATCGTGCTTATCGTGTGCGTCAGCATCCAGTTCTATGGGCATTTCTGGGAAAGCCTGCACGTCGAGGCGACGGAAAAGCTCGTCGCGTGCGCGTCGGATATGTTCGCGGGCGTTTTCGATCCGCGATTACTGACTCGGGACGTGCTGTCCGCTTCGGAAATGCGTGTGCAGTTCGCACCGCAATTCGCGCATTGCATGGCGCTTCTGCGGCCGCAAATGGCGTGGAAAGGCGCGGGAATCGTCGCGACGCTCGCGCTCGCCAGCGTCTTCTACTGGTGCTTTCCCGCGTGGAAGCTGAAGTCGCAGCGGCTCGTGCCGATCGCAAAGGACGATCCGCCCGGTCTTTTCGATGCCCTCATCGCCCTTTGCGGCGAAGCGCAGTTGAATCCGCCGCCCGCTTTCGTCTGGAATCCGCTCGCGACCGGCCTGCCGGTCACGTTCGGGCGTCGCCGCGACTATTACGTCGCGCTCTCCGGCGCGTTCGTCGCCAATTATTTCTACGCGGATCGCGCCGCCTTCCGCGCGATCGTCCTGCATGAACTCGCGCACATCCGTAACCGTGACATCGACAAGACGTTCATGACGATTGCCGCGTGTTTCGCGTTCGTCATCGTGAGCGTCGTGCCCTTGCTCGGCGTCGCTCTGTTTGCCGGGCACGCGCTGCGCGACACCGCCTGGCTGCTCGCAAAGACCGGGCTGTGGAGCGCGCTCGTGCTGCTGTCGGGCGCGTCGGTGCTGCGCGTGAGGGAGTTTTACGCGGACGTGCAAGCGTCGCAATGGGACGGCTCGCCCGTTCACGTCGATCGTGTGCTCGCGCGGATGCGCGACGACAGCAACAAGCGCGCGCGCACGTTCCTGAGCCTGCATCCGCGCGGCGATGCGCGTCGCGCCGTGCTCGCCGACACCACGCCGCTCTTTCGCCTCGGCAAGTGGGATGCGCTCGGCATCGGCTTCGGCGCGGGCGTCGTCATCGAAACGATGAACGGTCTCGTGCTCGGCCTCGTGCCCGGCGAAGCGCAAGCGGCGGTCTTGCGCGTGACGATCATCGCGTCGGCGGTGGTGCCGCTCGCCGTGATGATCTTCGCGATCGGCGCGCTCACGACGGGCGTCTGGCGCGGCGCCTATGCAGCGGTGCTGAACGGCCGCGATCCGGTGAAGGGCACGGCGGCGGCGGGCGCCGTGTTCGCGCTCGGCTACTTCGTCAATCAGATGCTCCTCGGCGCGGGGCTGCTTTGGGGCGGCCCGGCCCAGCCGCGCATGACCGCCGACACGCTGACGACGGTGCTCGAAGTCCACGCGGTCGCGCTCGTGCTCGCGGCCATCGGATGCTGGATGATCTGCGACTGGATCGCGCGCTCGGCCGCCGCGTGGACTGGCGTCGCCGTGAGAAGCCGCTCGCCGCTTTTCGCGCTCAGGCTGACGAGCGCGGTTTCCATCGCGGGCGTCGCGGGGATGTTCGCGTGGGGCACGTTCGCGTCGATGTCGATCGTGACGCTCGGGCCGCATCAGACGTTCTATACGTCGCTCGTGATGGCCGCGCCGCCGGTGGTCATCGCGGCGTTCGGGTCGTGGCTTTTTCCGTGGGCATCGCGATGGTTCGGCCGCGCGCGCCGCGAGCTCGCGCCGTCGTCGTGGGTCTTTGTCGACGACGCATTCCGCTTGCGTCTTCCCGAGTTCCGACCGGGCCGCGCGCTGTCGACGGGCATCATCGCCGGGCTCGTCTTCTGTCTCTGGATCGAACTGTTGCGGTTTCGCCGCTTCCTTCCGCACGATGCCGAAAGCACGATCTACGCGACGTTCTCCGCGCTGCTGCACGTCGCGCAACGCGCGGGCGAAAGCGGCTTCGCGATCGTCATGCCGATCGCGCTGACGGCGGCGCTCGCGGCGCTGATCGCGGCGTCGCGTCGGGGCGCCTTCAACGCGCTCTACGGCTTGTGCGCCGGATCGATCGCGGGCGCGGTGATGAGCGTGGGCGGCCTCGTGACCATCGACCTCAACGCGCAATCGACGTTCGAGTCGAGCATGACGTCGGTGCTGCTGTACCTCGGCGTGGCGTCGCTGGCCGCCCTTCCCGCTTCGATGATCGGCGCGCTCGCCGGCAAATTGGGCAGGTCTTCGGACGGACATGACCGCTTGTTGATGGTTCGCAAAGCGGTCGTCGCCATGCTCGGGATCGTGGTCATCGCCGGATGGATCAAGTCGCTGAGCGACGTCATCTGAAGTCGGCCTGCGAAGTGACCAGGCGCGATTCGGATCGCGCGTCCGGGCAGATCAACTTCACCAGCCGTTCTACGATATCGTGCATCGTCGAACCTGGATTGAATATGTCGGCGACGCCTTTCTTTCGCAGCAAGAAGGCGTCTTCGTCGGGCACGATTCCGCCGACGACGAGCGGCGTGTGCACGCCGCGCTCCGCAAGCTCGCGCAGCAATCGAGGCACGAGCGTGCCGTGCGCACCGGCAAGCGACGAGACGCCGATGACATCGTACGGCCGTTGCGCAGCGAGCTTCGCGGCCTGCGCCGGCGATGCAAACAATCCGGTAGCCGTCACATCGAAGCCTGCATCTTCCAGCGCGCACGCCACGACATTCGCGCCGCGATCGTGTCCGTCCAGTCCCAGTTTCGCGATCAACATGCGTGGCTTTCGGCCGAGCGTTTCGCCGAGTTGCGCGACGCGAGCGCACGCCGCGTGCCATGCGTCGTCATGGCGACATTCTCCGTACACGCGTGTCGTATTCGCCGATGCCGGATCATGACGCGGCCACACGGCTTCGAGCGCGCGCGTGCATTCACCCACGGTCGCGCGGGCGCGCATGCAATCGATCGTCAGCGCGAGCAGATTGCCGGCATCGTTGCGTGCGGCGCGCGTCAATGCGGCGAGCGCGGCACGCACGCGAGATTCGTCACGCCGACGCAGCACGTCGGCGATTCTGTGCGACTGCTGCACGCGCACGCGTTCGCCATCGATCGCGAGACAGGCGGGCGCATCGTCGTCGGCATCGTCGGCAATAAACGCGTTCGCGCCGACGATCGTCTGCGTTCCCGAATCGATGCGCGCCTGCGTCGCCGCCGCACGCTCCTGAATCCGCCGATGAACCCAGCCCGTGCGAATTGCTTCGAGCGCACCGCCGCGCGCCTCGATTTCGTCGACGATCTCGCGCGCTTGCGCAGCGACGCTCGCCGTCAGCGATTCCATCATGTACGAACCCGCCCACGGATCGACGACCTCGCACAGCCCCATCTCGTGCTGAAGAATCAATTGCGTGTCGCGTGCGAGCTGCGCAGCGGATGCCGATGGCAACGCAAGCGCTTCGTCATGTGCATTCGTGTGCAGCGATTGCGTGCCGCCGAACACTGCCGCCATCGCTTCGACGGTCGTGCGAACGATATTGTTTTGCGTGCGCGTCGCGCCGAGCGACCAGCCCGACGTCTGGCAATGCATCCGCAGCGCGCGACTCTTCGCCGACGTCGCGCCCTCTTCCTCGGCCATGCTCGACCAGATGAGCCGCGCCGCGCGCAGCTTCGCGATCTCCGCAAAGAAGTCCGCGCCGACGCCGAAGAAAAAGCTCAGTTGCTCGCAGACGGCATCCGCGTTCAGGCCGCGCGCGCGCAGCGCACGCACATACGCGCGGGCGTTGGCGAACGTCAGCCCCAGCTCCAGCGATGCATCCGCGCCCGCTTCCTGAAAGTGATAACCCGAAACGGACAGCGCCTTGAAGCGCGGCATCCGCTCGCTCAAAAACTGCACGACATCCGCGACGATTCGCATCGACGGTTCCGGCGCGAACACGCAGGTGTTGCGCACCATGAACTCCTTGAGGATGTCGTTCTGCACGGTGCCGGAGAGCGACGCCATCGCGATGCCGCGTTCCTCCGCCGCGACGATGTACGCCGCGAGCACGGGCAGCACGGCGCCGTTCATCGTCATCGACACGGAGACGCGTTCTAGCGCGATGCCTTCGAAAAGACGCGCCATGTCGTCGACGGTATCGATGGCCACGCCCGCAAGACCGACATCGGCGCGCGCTTCATCGTCGGTCGAGTCGTAGCCGAGTTGCGTCGGCAGATCGAACGCGACGGACAAGCCCTGCGCGCCGCGATCGAGCGCCCGGCGAAACGCGAGGTTCGAATCGGCGGCATCGGCGTAACCGGCGTACTGGCGCAGGGTCCACGGTCTCGTCGTGTACATCGACGGATACGGTCCGCGCACGAACGGCGCGGCGCCGGGCATCGAGTCGAGATGCGCGAGACCTTCCAGATCGACCGCCGTGTAAAGCGGCTTGCGCGGCACGCGGTTCATGCGCGTCTCCGTGTCTTGTGTGTCAGCACGTCGGCGATCTTCACGCCATCGCGCGTGCGCTCGATCTCGCACCAGTGCGCGATGCGCGCATCGTCGATCGACGCGCGCCGAAACGTGGCCCGCAGCCCTTCGCCGACGTTGATGTTGCCGTGATAATGCAGCTCGCGCGACACGAGCGCGGGCAAGTCCGCGTGACGCCACGTTTGCCATTCCGCACGATCGACGAACGCCTGAAAGCTCGCGAAGTACAGAAAGTCGGCGCCGTTGAAGTCGCTGTACGGGCATGGCAAAAACTCGACCGGCGCGGATTCCGCCTCGTGCAAAGCGAATCCGTCGATGCTCGCTCCTGCTTCACGCAGGCGCAGCTTGCGCGCCCTATCCTGCATGTCGGCGATGAGCGGATTCATCGGCGCGATCTCGCCTTTGAGGTTCGCAAAGCTCGCCCGCGCGACCGAGCGATTGTTGCGCGCTTCGGTGCGTCGCACGAAAGTGGACATCATCGACAACGCGGCGATCGTGCCGCCTTTGCCGCTTACGCGATGCTCGCTGAAGTGCCGCACCGGACCCACACGCGAAAGCTCGGTGCGTATGCAGAGCGCGTCGTTCTCGCGCACATCGTGCATGCCTTCGGCGCGCAGCCGGATCGACGTGAACGCGGCATACGCGCGGCCGCCTTCGTCGGAGATGAAGTCGCTCGCCGTTTCGCGTGCGAGCGCGTCCCAATGCCGGTCGCCGCACTCTTTCAGCAGCCAGTTCTCCGAGAGCCCCGCGCAATTGAGCTGCGGCATGCCGGCGCGATAGGTATCGTCGTGACGAGGCATGAGCTTCCTTTACGCGCACGCGATCGACGCGCGCTCCGGCGCGTTTGCCCGCTCGGCGCACACCGCATCGACGATGTATTGCGCATCGCGCGCCACGCCGGAGAAGCGGCCCGAGCCCCACGTATGCAGCCACGGCAAGCCGACGAAATAAAGGCCCTTCACCGCCGTCACGCCGCGCGTATGCGATGGATAACCGCGTCCGTTGAACACCGGCGCATCGAGCCACGCGAAGTCCGGCGTGAACCCTATGCACCATACGATCGATGTGATCCCGCTCGCCTGCAGGTCGAGCTCCGCGCGCTCTTCCTGCGGCTGCCAGATGGGTACATAAGGCGCGGCGGGAGGCGCGTCGATGCCGTGCTTCGCGATGAAACCGTCGATGCTCGCGTTGATGCGGTTATAGGTATCGTCGGCGTCATCGAGATTCGCGCGCAGGTTGGTCGCGAAACGCAGCTTGCCGTCACGGAAGTCTTCGAGCCGGCCAAACAGTTCCATGCCTTCGAGCGCGAAGCGGCGCAGATCGATGTCGCGTCCGCCGTCGCGGCCCGTGACGTAATGATTGGTGTTGTCGCGCACGCCTTCGCGCAGCGGATGATCGGTCACGGGCATGTCGTAATAGCGCATGTCCGCGAGCCAGTCGACGACATCGCGACCGCGATGAAACCGCGCGCAACGCGGCGCCTCGCCGACCGCGAGATGAACCTTGCGTCCCGACAGATGCAGATCTTCCGCGATCTGCGCGCCTGACTGACCCGAGCCGACGACGAGCACCGCGCCGGGCGGCAGCGCACCGGCGTTGCGATATTCCGATGACTGCACCTGCACGATGTCAGCGGGCAGACGCTCGGCCATGCGCGGCACGATCGGCGTGTGATAGCCGCCCGACGCGACCACGATCTGATCCGCCGTGAACGCGCCGCGCGTGCTCGTCACGGCGAAGCGTCCTTGCGCGTCGCGCGTGACGCGCGTGACCGCCGCGCCCTCGAGCACCGGCGCATTCACCTTGGCGATGAACGCATCGAGATAGTCGATGATCTCGTCCTTCTTCATGAAGCCGTGCGGGTCCGCGCCCTGATACGGATGCCCCGGCAACGCGCATTGCCAGTTGGGCGTCACGAGGCAGAACGTGTCCCAGCGTTGCGTGCGCCATGTGTGCGTGACGCTGTGCTTCTCCAGCACGAGATGATCGATGCTGGCCTGCTTCAGGAAGTAGCTGGCCGAAAGCCCGGCCTGTCCGCCGCCGATGACGATCACGCTGTAATGCGCCGGCGCGGTCTGTGCTGAATCGATGTTCGACATATTCAATCCCTCTACCATTCGACAAGTGAGTCAATCGAGCGCCAGCACGGTGACGCGTGCCTCGTGCGCTTCGCTGAAGCGGCTCGCATCCTCTTCGATGCGCGCAAGCTGATCGAGCGCGGCCGAGCACGCGAAGCCGTATTTCTCCCGCACGCGCTCCGAGCCGATGTGCAGCGCCTCGCGCGAACGCGCGACGAAATCGCCGACGCTATAGCTTTCGCCTGCCGCGAAATACTCGCCGACGACCGTCGAAGGCGAATAGCAGCTCGCCTCGACGCCGTCGGGCCAACGAATCAGAAAATGCATCACTGGCATGGTGTAGCCTCGGTTGCGGGGTTCATCGCGCGCATATGAACGGCTCCTCGTGCAGGTTCCATAGCAACGCGGCATCGCCGTCGCGCGTCAACACGACTTCACGCGATGCATCCACTTCGCCGATCACCGCGCTCGCGAGGTCGCGCGAAGCAAACCGCGCGAGCACTTCATCGACCTGTTCGGGACGCACGGACAGCACGAAGCCGAAGCTCGGAAACGCCGTGAGCCAACGCTCGAAATCGACGCCTTCGGGACAGGGCAACGCATCGAGATCGATGCGCGCGCCGGCCTTCGAGCATTCGAGCAACATCAGCGCGGTGCCGAGCGCGCCCGCCATGCTGATGTCCTTCGCGGCGTCGCACAGGCCGTCTTCGGCTAGCGCGGGCAGCAGTTCGTAATCGCCGCGCGCGCGGCCAGCAGGCGCGCTCACCGATGCATTCCAGAACGGATAAGGCTCCTCGAAACGGCCGCGCAAATCGACGGCCATCACGAGCGCATCGCCGGGGCGCGCGTCGAAGCTCGTCAAAAGCTTCCTGGCCCGCCCGACGATCGCCACCGCGAGCTGCGCGCCGTCGCTGCGCACGTTGCTATGGCCGCCGACGATCGGCACGCCATACGCCGACGATGCCGCCGCCATGCCCGCGAGCACCTCGGATGCCGCTTGCGCGTCGCCGCTCCACAAGGCATCGACGACGGCGAGCGGACGTCCGCCCATCGCGTAGATATCGCTCACGTTCACCATCACGCCGCTGTAGCCCGCGAACCACGGCATCGCGCGCACGAAGTCGCTCACCAGCCCTTCGATGGCGAAGAGCAGATAGCCGTCGCCATCGGGAATCGCGGCGCAGTCGTCGCCTATCGGCACGGCCTGAGCGCCTTCAGGCAGCCGCGACAACACGCCCGAGATATCGCTCTTGTGACGAAAGCCGCGACTCTCGCGCAAGCGTTCGACGAGACCGGCCAGCGCGTTCACGACGGCCTCCGCGCCAGCGCGACGAATCCGCTTTGCGGCGTGACGCACGGCGGATACGCATCGAGTTGCGCGCGCATCAGATGATGCGGGCGGCCGAAGAGCGTCTCTTCCCGCTGCGTGTCCCAGCGCAGACGCCGGAAAAGCGGCACGTTCTGCGCCTGCACATGCGCGAGAAAAGTCTCGCATCCGAGCGCGTGTGCGCTCGACACCGCGAGCCGGATCAGCGTCGAGCCGATCTTGCCGTGCGAACGGAAAGCGGCGTGCACGGCGAGCCGCGAGCCGAGCCACACGCGCGGCTGCGTCTCGTGGATGCGTACCGTGCCGACGACCTGCTCCGGCATGCCCGCGACGCAACTCAGCGCAACGAGCAGTTGCGCGCGTTCGTCGATCTCGTCGCGATCGTCGCCGACGAACACGCCCTGCTCGATGCAGAACACCGCGCGGCGCAGCTTGTACGCTTCATCCGCTTCCCACGGCAGCGTTGCCCACTTGACGCGATATTCGACCGGCGTATAGGCGAGATCGAATGCATCGCCCTCGATGGCTTCGACGAACATGTCACACCTCGTACGAAGAAAGCGACGAGCACGCGCCGCATTTGCCGCAGCCCGCTTTGATATCGGCGGAACGCATGTTGGCGTTTGCGAGCATCGCGCCGATGGGCGCCAGCACCGAGCGCATGAATTCGGGCGTGGGCGCGGGATGATCTTCGAGCGGCGTGCCGCTGATCGGCACGAAGGGCACGACGAACGGATACACACCGAGCGCGATGAGCTCGCGCGCCGTATCGACGATGGCCTGCGCGCTGTCGCCGAGCCCCGCGAGAATGTACGTGCTCACCTGTCCGCGTCCGAATACGGCGACCGCCGCCCCGAAGGCTTCCATGTAACGCGCGACCGGCACCGTCGCCTTGCCCGGCATGATGCGTTCGCGCACGGAAGGCGTCACCGCTTCGAGATGCATGCCGAGCGTGTCGATGCCGCTTGCCTTCATGCGCTCGAACCAGCGATCGTCGTCGGGCGGCTCGCATTGCGCCTGGATCGGCAGATCGACCGCGGCCTTGATCGCGAACGCGCTTTCGCAAAGGATCTGCGCGCCGCGATCGGATGTGGGCGGCGTGCCGGTCGTGAGCACCATATGCTTGACGCCATCGAGAAGCACGGCTGCGCGCGCGACTTCGGCAAGCTGCTCCGGCGTCTTGCGCGCGATCGTGCGCCCCGCCGCGAGCGACTGGCCGATCGCGCAGAACTTGCACGACTTGCGCCGGCTCTCGTAGCGGATGCAGGTTTGCAGCACGGTCGTCGCGAGCACGTCGGCGCTATGCAGCGTCGCGATGTGCGAGTAAGGCACGCCGTCGAGCGTCTGCATCGCATAGAAGCGCGGCGCCTTCGGAAAGCTGATGCTCGCGATCGGAATGGTGTTGCGCATCAGCGCGCTTTTGCCGTTCGCATCGGGCTCCCCGGCGACGAACGGCGATTCCCACGCGGTGCTCGTATGCACGGGCACCATGATGGTCACGCCATCGACCGTGACCGCCTTGTGATCCGACGGTCCCGCGCCGCCGCGCCGGCTCGACACGCCCGCGCGCGGATCGACGAGCCGCAGGCCCGTCGACTGAAGCTCAGTCATCAATTGCCGTGTCGATGCCGGCAGGTTCTCTCGGGCGCTCATCGTGTTCGGTGTCCTTGAAGGAAGTGACGGGCGATGCCGGGCGATCGTTGATCGCGAGGCTCAGCAGTTCGGGCCGTGCGTAATGACCGACCGAATCCATCATGCGTTTGCGCTTCGTGATGAGCGCCATGTCGAGATCGGCGATCACCATGCCCTCGCCTTCGCGCAAAGGCTCGGCGAGATGCTGGCCTTCGGGCGAGACGATCGCCGTGTTGCAGCCGCCGCGCAGCGCGCGTTGCAGATTCGGGTCGGGCGTGACGGCTTCGATCTGCGCATCGGTGAGCCAGCCCGTCGCGTTGACGACGAAGCAGCCCGATTCGAGCGCGTGATGGCGGATCGTCACTTCGATCTGCTCCGCGAAGATCGGACCGACCAGCGAGCCGGGGAACTGGCTGCAATGGATCTCTTCATGCTGCGTCATCAGCGCATAGCGCGCGAGCGGGTTGTAGTGCTCCCAGCACGCGAGCGCGCCGACTCGTCCGACGCCCGTTTCGACGACCTTGAGACCGGCTGCGTCGCCTTGCCCCCAGATCATGCGTTCATGAAACGTCGGCGTGATCTTGCGGCGCTTGAGCAGCAGCTTGCCGTCAATATCGAAGATGAGCTGCGTGTTGTACAGGCTGCCGTGATCGCGCTCGTTCACGCCGAGCACGACGACCATGTTCGCGAGCCGCGCGTGTTCGGCCACCGCCTGCGTGACCGGCCCCGGCACCACGACCGCTTCCTCGTAGAGCTTCATGTGATCCGCGCCCGACGCCACCGGCGCGCGCACGAACGAGAAATACGGGTAATACGGCACGAAGGTCTCGGGGAACACGATGAGCTGCACGCCCTGCGCCGCGGCTTCGTCGATTGCCGTGCAGACGCGGTCGAGCGTGCCGTTCGGACGCTCGAAGTCCGGCGTGATCTGCACGGCGGCGGCGCGCACGATGCGCTTTTTCGAAAGGGCATCGGCCATGATCGTCACACGGTCCACGTATGGATGACGAGCGCATTCTCCTTGCGATGAAGCAGCTGGAGATCGAGCACGTCGAGCGGGTTGATCGGACGAATGCCTTCGATCAGCGAGGCTTCGCCGTGTCCGTAAAGCGCCTGCAATGCGAAGCGGCACGCGTACACCTTGCCGCCCTCGGCCATGAACTTCTGCAGTTGCTTGTTGAAGTTGAGATGGCCGGGGAAGGCTTCGTCGCCGAGCGTCGGAAAACCGCGTTGCAGACCGAGCGTGACGCCGGGACCGTAGAGCAGCACCGACGTATCGAAGCCCTTGCGTTGCAGACGCGTGGCCTGCAGCATGTTCACGAAGCCGATCGAGCCTTCGAACGCAACCGTATGAAACGTGACGAGCGCCTTTTCGCCGGGTTCGGCCTTCACATCCTCGAAGACTTTCTCTTCGTAGTCGACCAGAAAGTCGCCGTTCTTGTGAAGCGGTTGATTGACTGCGGGCATGGCATTCTCCGATGTATGGGTTCGCGAACGAGCCGTCGCTCTCGATCGTGGTCGATCGCATTCATCGCGACGGCGAACGCTAAAACGCAACGGATATGCCAATGATTGGCCTGCGAAATGCAATCACTTTGCAATCAAGCAAAACGATCTTGCATGCGCGAAGCGAAAATTTTTTGCGGAAGCCTTGATTCACGGGCCTTCGCGACGCGCCGCCTCGCTCATGCCCGCCTACCCACGCACGATTTCAGCGCAGAAAAGCGTGTGCATGGTGCGCGGCACACCGAAGCCGTGCATCGATGCGATCAATGCAATCAAGTGCGATCAGCGCATGCGATCTCTTTTCGATCGATTGTTTTGTCATGCTAAGGTCATCCGAACCATCGCCGGAGACATCGCGGTCATGAATCAGCTTGCGCATCACTGGGTCAGGAAGCTTGAAGACAGCAGAAAGCCCGCTTATCTGACGATTCCCGATCTGATCGAGGAAGACTTGGCGAGCGGCCGGCTTCGTCCGAGAGACCGGCTGCCCGGTCTGCGCGACCTCGCCGATCTGCTCGGGCTCAACTACACGACCGTCGCGCGCGCGTATGCCGAAGCGCGCAAACGCGGCCTGCTGGATTCACGCGCGGGCAGCGGCACGTTCGTGCGCGGCAGGACGCAGACCTTGCCGCTCGCGGGCGGCAGCAGTGTCGAGATGTCGATGAACATGCCACCCGAACCGCCCGCGCTCGCGGCGCGGCTGCGTGCATCGGCGGCGAGTCTGATGGAACGAGCCGATCCGTTTCAGTTGCTGCGCTATCAGGACTTCGGCGGCACGACGGCGGATCGCGTTGCGGGCCGCGAGTGGCTCAAGGCGCGCATTCCCGATGTCGATGTCGATACCGTGCTCGTCTGTCCCGGCATTCATGGCGCGCTCGTCGCGCTCGTTTCGCAGCTTGCGCGGCCGGGTGAAATGATCTGTCTGGATTCGCTCGCTTATCCGGGGATCAAGGCGATCGCATCGCAACTGGGCGTGCGTCTGCAAGCCGTGTTGCGCGACGATGAAGGGCCGCTGCCGCATGCGTTCGAGGCATTGTGCCGAACGGAAAAGCCCGGCGGCTTCTATTGCAATCCGACCTTGCAGAATCCGAGCACGTTGACGTTGACGCGGCAGCGGCGCGAAGCGCTGGCCGATGTGGCCTTGCGTTATAACGTGCCGATCATCGAGGACGAGCCTTACGGCATGTTGCCTTGCGATGCACCCGCCACGCTTGCCGAACTCGCACCCGAACTGACGTATCACGTAACCGGCTTATCGAAGACGCTTGGCGCGGGGTTGCGTGTCGCGTATCTGAAGGCGCCGACGTCGCGGCAGACTCAGCGCATCGCGGGAGCGTTGCGGGCGACGTCGGTCATGCCGAGCCCGTTCACCGTGCTGCTCGCAACGCAATGGATCAACGATGGCACCGCCGCCGACGTGCTCGATTCCATTCGCGATGAAGCGGCGGCGAGGCAGGCTATCGCGTCGGCGGAGCTTCGAGGTCTCGCCTTCGACGCGGATCCGCAAGGGTTTCATCTCTGGCTGCCCGTGCCTTCGATGTCCGACTGGAGCGCGCCGGAACTCGCGTTGCAGTTGCGCAATCAAGGCATCGGCGCGGTGGCCGGCGCCGCGTTCTCTACCGATGGCAATCCGCCGAATGCGCTGCGGCTGTGTCTCGGCGGGCCACAGGATCGCGAGGATTGCCGCGAAGCGCTAAGGCGCGTGGCGGACATGATGGCCGATCCCCATCATCTGCATATGCCGATGCTTTGAAGCGATGCGTACCCTCACGCGTCGGTCGCGTAACGACGGCAATGCTCGAGGTAGCCCGCTTCGTGGCTGCTCACCAACTGCACGATGCTGTTCCAAAGCCATAGCGGCGCGTCGATGGTCTTCGATCGATTGCGGCCGAGTTCGGCTCGCCACTCGCGCTTCGTTGCGTCGTCCATCTGACGCGCATGCGCCTTGCCTACGACACCCGCGAGATAATGCGCGACGTGCATCGCGTCATCCTTGCCGAGTTGCTCGATCTCGAGTTTCATGTCCTGCGGCAACAACTCGCGGATCACCACGCCGCGATCGAGCAGGCGGGCCGCGCGCATGCGTTCACCGAGAAACGGCGACAGGTTTCGCGCGCCTTCGAGGACGCGCAAGGCGTTGTCGCGCGGCATCGCGACGTCGTCGTAACGGGGCGCGGCGGCCTTCACGCCTTCCTTGATGTCCATCAGACACAGGTCGTCGCCTTCGACGACGCCACCATCGACATCGAGCAGGACCGCATAACGCAGACGGCCGAGCGAGCTGCAACCCTTCACCCAGTAGGCCGCGTCCAGCACGACGATCTCGCCCGAATCCTTGCGTCCCTTCAGGCTCGTCGGCAGGCTTGCGATGTCCTCATCGGCGAAGAGCGCTTCGATCGCCTTTCGCTCGTCTCCGGCAAGCGGCCAGAAGCGTTTGCCCAAGGGAATCGTCGGATGCAGGTCCTCGATGCGCTCGCGCGCGAGATGCTGCCACGATCGATGCACGGCTTCCTTCATCGTCACGTGAACGGGTTCGGGACGCTTGATATCGATGACTTCATCCGCGAATGCCGCTTCATATCCTGCGGCCAGCGCCTCGATCATTCGCACGACGTTCAGCCCCGACAACGATGATCCACGCGCAGCCGTCGCAAGCGACAAGCCCAGACGAACGACGTCATGCACCGGGTTGCCGATCACCGTCTGATCGAGGTCGCGAATCTGGATTTCCACTTTGCCTTTGGCATTGGCAATCGGTCCGAGATTGCCTGTGTGGCAGTCGCCGCAAATCCACACCGCCGGGCCCCGAGGCAACGAATCGCCGTTCGCCTCCATCACCCACTCATAGAATCGTTCGGTATTGCCCCTGACGTACGCGTGCGGCGAGCGCGCCATTTTGCAACGGCGCAGTTCGGTCAGAAGCGCCTGCCGGTCATCGGGCGCGGGCATGCCTTTGTTCGCTTTGCTGTTCTTGCTCATATCCGATCGCCGTAGGTGGTCGGAAGACAGAGCAGATGGTGTGCCGTCGTCTTGCAAACGGCTTACGCGGATCGATCGAAGCGTGTTTCCAGCACGCCGGCGATATTCGCGAGATTCGCCTTGATCTGTTCCAGTGCGAACGACAGCGTCGACAACGCCTGCAACTGCCGTGAGTCGTTCGCGTAGCCGAGAATCACGTTCGCGATATCCGATTGGACGGCAGCGGACGCATCGTTCAGCGGCCCGAGGAAGCGTTCGGCAGGCGGCAGCGGTGCGCCGCCGCGCATCCATGCAGCCAGTGCCTGCAGATAGCCGCTTGCGCAATCGCGCACGAGTTCGATGCGCTCCGCGAGCGGCTCCGTTTCCTCGTTCGTCAGCCAGCCGCATTGCGATTGCCCGATGCGATCGAGCAGCACCAGTCCATGCCATAGCGTTTCGAAAGCGACGAGCGCGGCGCCGAGCGACGATCCGGTTTCGAAGCGCGCACGCACGCGCGTCTCGCCGCAGACCGCGCGCGCTTCGACGAGATGGCGCAGAAAGCGCTCATGCAGCGCATCGACGCGTTCGCGGTTTTCGAGCGGACCGAGGATCGGCATCGTCGCGAGCAACGCACGGCAGTCATCGAGAAGCTCGCCCATGATCTCGAAGGCGCGCGAACGCGACAGTTGCGGCCACACGCTCGACGACACACCGATGCCGATGGCCGCGCCCAGCGCGATCGCTTCGGCGCGCGACACCGCGCCTGCAACGCCCGCCGATGGTTCGAGCGCGAGCGCCGCCGCCACGACGATGCTGTAGTTCGTCGTCGGGAAGAGCGTCGACGCAAGGCATGTGACGAGCGTCGCAAGACCGAGTCGCGGGAAGGCATCGGCGGCATCGGGAAAGAAATGCAGCGTCGCGAGGCCCACCACGGTGCCGATTGCCGCGCCGATCATCTGGCCTACGCCGTACTTGAGGCTGCGGTCGAAGCTCACCTGCAGCGCGAACAGGCTGGAAAAAACGCCCCACGTTGTACTCGATGAACCGATGAAATTCATGCACGCATACGTCAGCACGCTCGCGATGAGCGATTGCACGCACATGCGCAGCGCATCGAACCGGCCGATGCGTCGGGGGCGTCTTCGTATGATTGTCAATTCGGCTTGAGTCGCTGAGAGGTTTGCACGATGCGAGCATCGCCTGTGCCCATGCCACGGCATTGCGATTGCTGAAATGGCGCATCCCCGAATCGGAGCCGATCATGAGACCGCTCGTCAAAACCCTCCTCGTTCTGAGCCTCGCCGCCCTCTCGCCGATGGCCGCCGCACAGGAAACCGCCAGCCGACACGACCGGCAAGGCGGCGATGCCAGGCTTCGGCTCGTCGCGACCTTCGAGCATCAAGTGACCGGCGTCACCGTGACGCCCGATGGCCGCACCTTCGTCAACTTTCCGCGCTGGACGGAAGACGCGCCGATATCCGTCGCCGAGCTCGGCAGCACCGGCGATCTGCGACCCTATCCCGATGCCGATTGGAATAGCTGGCGCAATTCACGTCGCGATGAAGTCACGCCGCAGGATCACTGGGTCTGCGTTCAGTCCGTCGTCGCGGACAAGCGCGGCAATCTGTGGGTCATCGATCCGGGTGCGCCGGCGCAGTCGCTCGTCGTGCCGGGCGCGCCGAAGCTCGTGCAGATCGATCTGGCATCGAACCGCGTCGCGCATGTCTATTCGTTCGATGAAACCATCGCACCGCAAGGCAGCTATCTCAACGATGTCCGCATCAGCCCGGACGGCCGCTTCGTCTATATCACCGATTCGGGCGTACGCGGCGCGATCGTCGTTGTCGATACGGCGTCCGGCTCGGCGCGCCGCGTGCTCGACGGCGACCCGAGCACGCAGGCCGACAAAAGCGTGACCGTGATGGTCGACGGCAAGCCGCTGCAGCAGACCGACGGACGGCGCGTGAGCTTTTCCGCCGACGGCATCGCGCTGACGCCCGATGGGCGCTATCTGTACTGGCAGGCGGTGAAGGGCAAGACGCTGTATCGCATCGCGACCGACGCGCTTCAGAACGCGCAGTTGAGCGCGCAGCAGGTTTCGTCGCGCGTCGAAGCGGTCGGCATCGACGGTCCCGCGGACGGTCTCTGGTTCGACGAGCGCGGACGGCTTTACGTGTCGTCGGTCGAACATCACGCGATCCGCGTGCGTGACGGCGATCGCTTCACGACGCTGCTGCGCGACAAGCGTCTCGTCTGGCCCGACACGTTCTCGGAAGGCGCGGACGGCACGATCTACGTCACGGATTCGCGCATTCCCGACATGAGCTGGTTCGACCCGCAAAGCCCCGTCGCGTTACCGACGCGGCTCTATGCGATCAGGGGACGCTAGCGAATGCCGTCTTCGTCGCTAGCTGACGAAGACGATCTCCTGAACATATGAACTGCTGCAAGTGAAATGGGCGATGCGTCCGATGCGCAAGTGAAGAAGCACTTGCTCGAGTCCGTGGACTTCCCTGCCGTCCTTCTGCTGGCCGACGACGTTCGCGCGGCTCGCCTCGGGCCCGTTGCGCTTCAGATCGATGATGCGGCGGATGGCGCCCTGCGTGTTGGTGAAGTATCGGTTCATGAAGGCGCACGTGCGTTGTCGTGCTGCGATCGTAGCGTCGCTCACCTCAAGCGAATGTTATGCAGGATACGTAGCCGCGCGATCCGCGCAACGTCGCACGCACGGCGCCTCAGCAGCTTCGGATGACATCCGTGAGTTCCGATGCGGTAACGGGCTTGCGCAGATAGCCGTCGAATTGACGCGATGAATCCATGTCGAATCCGCGCGTACCGGTCACCGCGACGATGCACGCCTCCGTCGATGCGCCCGCGCAGCGCACGAATTCGCAGAGCTTGCGTCCGTCGATATCCGGCAAGCCGATATCCATGAACACGGAGTCGTAGCGAGTCTGGCCTGTCATGCGCAGCGCCTCGCCGCCGGTACGCGCGACGTCCGCGTGATGGCCGAGCGAGGCGGCCAGTTCGGCGAAAGCCGCGGCGACGTTTGCATCATCTTCGACGAACAGAAACAGCATTGTCGATTCCGGCCGATTGCGGCCGGCTCCCGGTGTTTGAAGGGACGCGCATCCTGTCGCAACGCGAGCAAATCCCGTACCGCTCGGACGGACTTCGACACGACGCTATTTCGGTTCATCGCGACTCGGCACGGACGGCGTCGATATCGCGCCGAGCGTCGACGCAACTTCGCCGTCCGACCATGTCGCGATATCTCCCAGCGCAAGCATCCCGACGAGTTGCTTTTCTCCGTTCACGACGGGCATACGGCGTATCTGCAACCGTTCCATCCGGCGCATCGCGTCTTCGATATCGTCGCTCTCGAAGCACCATTCCACCGGCTCGCTCGCCACTTCCTGCACGGCGCACGAAGCATCCTTGCCCGCCGATACCGCGCGAACCACGATATCGCGATCCGTCACGACGCCCTTGAGCCGCGTGCCGTCGCATACCGGCAGCGCGCCTACGTTCAATTCGTCCATCAGCTCGGCCGCGCGGCGAATCGTGTCGCCCGACGCGATCGCCTGCACGTCTCGTGTCATTACATCGGCTACCTTGGTCATGACATTCTCCCGTCTGAATCACGCTGTTCTCGCGATGAGAGAAACAGCATCCGTCATGCCCTCGTCTCGCGTCAGCGTGCGGCACGCCGATTGCTAATCAGGTCGCACGTCCGCTTTCTGTCCATAGAGACGATGCACCCATGCAAAGCGCATTGACGCCCGCGGGCATTCAAGCCAGCCGCATTCTCGACCTGTGGCATCTGACGCTGGCCGTCTGCTGCGTTGTGTTCGCGGCGATTCTGCTCGCGTGTCTCATCGCGATGATGCGCGCGCCTCGCGCGAATCGCGCAACGCCTGCGGATCTCTCCGCCGTCGGGCATCGCGAGCCGCGCGTGCGCTTCTGGGTCGTCGCCGCGACGGGCGTGTCCACGTTTCTGCTCTTCGGTCTCGTTCTCGCCGATGTCCTCACGGACCGCGCGCTCTCGCGCCTGCCCGTCGACAACGCGTTGCGCATCGAGATGACGGGTTATCAATGGTGGTGGCAAGTGCGCTACGCGAACGATGGCGACGCGCCCGGCTTCACGCTCGCCAACGAACTCCATGTGCCGGTCGGACGGCCGGTGGTCGTGTCGCTGAAAGCCGCCGATGTGATCCACACGTTCTGGGTGCCGAATCTTCATGGCAAGAAAGACATGATTCCCGGCCGCGATGCGACCATCGAGTTTCGCGCGGACAAGGCGGGCGTGTATCGCGGACAATGCGCCGAGTTCTGCGGTTACGAACACGCGTTGATGGCGTTTCAGGTCATCGCCGATCCGCCTGCGCAGTATGAAGCGTGGGCGGCCCGTCAGCGCCAGCCGTCCATCGCGCCATCGGACGACATCGCCGTGCGCGGCCGCGACGTGTTCATGAGCCAGGACTGCGCGCGCTGTCACACCGTGCGCGGCACCGAAGCGCAAGGCACGATCGGCCCCGATCTCACGCATGTCGCGAGCAGGCAGTTCATCGCGGCCGGGACGCTTTCCAACAATTGCGGCAATCTCGCCGGATGGATCGTCGATCCGCGCGCGCTCAAGCCCGGCACCGTCATGCCGCCGACGCGCCTGCCGCCCGCCGATCTGCAAGCGCTGCTCGTCTGGATGGAGACGCTCAAATGAGTGAAGCACCGCTGACAGACGGTCCGCACGCATCGCCCGAAGTGCGCGATGCGCTCGCGAAAACCTGGAGCGATCCGCCGGGCTTCATCGGCATGTTGAGCGCGGTCAATCACAAGACGATTGCGCGACGCTTCATCGTGACGACCTTCGTGTTCTTCGTGCTCGCAGGCTTGCTCGCACTCGCGATGCGCACGCAGCTCGCGCGTCCGGATCAGCGGCTGATCGGCCCGAACCTCTACAACGAACTCTTCACGATGCACGGCACGACGATGATGTTCCTCTTCGCCGTGCCGGTGATGCAGGCCGTCGCCGCGTACCTCGTGCCTTTGATGATCGGCGCGCGCAGCATCGCATTTCCGCGCATGAATGCGTATGCGTATTGGGTGTTCCTGTTCGGCGGCTTGCTGCTGTTCGCCGCGCTCGCCGTGAACACCGCGCCGAACACCGGCTGGTTCAGCTACGTGCCGCTCGCCGGTCCCGACTACTCGCCGAACAAGGGCACGGACATCTGGGCGCAGATGATTACCTTCACCGAGCTTTCCGGCCTGCTCGAAGCGGTGGTTCTCATCACGACGATCTTCAAGCTGCGCGCGCCCGGCATGTCGCTCAACCGCATGCCGCTCTTCGTTTGGGCGACGCTCGTGACGCAGTTCATGGTGATCTTCGCGATGCCCGCCGTCATGCTGTGCAGCACAGCGCTGATTCTCGACCGCCTCGTCGGCACGCATTTCTATAACCCGGCGAAGGGCGGCGACGTTTTGCTGTGGCAACACCTCTTCTGGTTCTTCGGCCATCCCGAGGTGTATCTGATCTTCATTCCGCCGCTCGGCTTCATCTCGTCGATCATTCCGACGTTCGCGCGCCGCCCGATATTCGGCTATCCGGCGATGGTGCTGTCGCTCATCGCCACGGCGTTCCTCGCCTTCGGGCTGTGGGTGCATCACATGTTCGCGACGAACATTCCCGAGCTCGGCAAGAGCTTTTTCACGGCGGCGAGCCTGATGATCGCGATTCCATCGGCGATACAGATCTTCTGCTGGATCGGCACGCTATGGACCGGCAAGCTCAATCTGCGTGTGCCGCTATTGTTCGTCCTCGCGTTCTTCTTCATCCTCGTGATGGGCGGCATGACCGGCATCATGGTCGCGTCGGTGCCGCTCGACCTCCAGGTTCACGATACGTACTTCGTCGTCGCGCATCTGCATTACGTGCTGCTCGGCGGCGCGGTGTTTCCGCTCTTCGGCGCGTTCTTCTACTGGTTTCCGAAATTCGCGGGACGCTTGCTCGACGAGCGGCTCGGCAAGTGGCAATTCTGGCTGTTCTTCATCGGCTTCAATGTGACCTTCTTTCCGATGCATCTGCTCGGACTCGAAGGCATGCCGCGGCGCGTGTGGACGTATCCGCACGGCATGGGCTGGGACGGCATGAATTTCACGGCGACGATCGGCGCTTACATGATCGCGTTGAGCGTGCTGCTTTTCATCGTCAATGTCGTGAAGACGATGCGCAGCGACGAACGCGCCGCCGCCGATCCGTGGGGCGCGGGCACGCTCGAATGGAGCGTGCCGTCGCCGCCGCCGCCGCACAACTTCGATGCGATTCCGGTCGTGCACGGACGCGATCCGCTGTGGGAGCCGTCCGCGCAACCGGCCTTCGTCGCGGGTCTCGCCGCCGATGCGCGCGAAGTGCTCGTGACGAGCGTGCTCGATGCGCAGCCCGATCATCGGCCGATGTTTCCGACGCCCTCTCTGTGGCCGTTCGCAAGCGCCGTCGCCACGACGATTCTGTTCATCGGCTCGATCTACACGCCGTGGGCGATCGTATGGGCGTCGCTGCCGGTCGCCGTGGCGATGATCGGCTGGTTCTGGCCGAGTCGCGGCGAGAACCGGCTCGCGGTCGCGCGGGAGCGCCGGCCATGAACGCCGAAACGCGCCGCGAAGCGCACGGCACCGGCGAGCTCGTGCTCGACGTGCGCGCGTTGCCGACCTTCGCCTTCAGTCACCGCAGCCTCATGTGGTGGAGCACGGCCGGCCTGATGCTGATCGAAGGCACGGTGTTCGCCATCGCGGTGATGATGGTCTTCTATCTGCGCACGCGCGCCCCCGCCTGGCCGATGGCGGCCGAGCCGCCGCGTCTTTTCTGGGGCACGCTCAACACGGTCGTGCTGCTCGCCAGCCTGTGGCCGAACCAGCTCGCGAAGAACGCGGCGGAACGTGGCGATCGCCGGAAAGCGGCGATCTGGCTCGCGGTGTGCCTGGGCGCATCGGTGATTTTCCTCGTGATACGCGGATTCGAATTCGCATCGCTCAACGTGAGCTGGTACGCGAACGCGTATGGCTCGGTCATCTGGCTGCTGCTCGGTCTGCACACGACTCACCTCATCACCGATACCGTCGATACGGCCGTGCTCACGGTGCTGCTCTTTACGGGGCCGTTCGAGGGCAAGCGGCTCGTCGATGTCAGCGAAAACGCGCTCTATTGGTACTTCGTCGTGTTGAGCTGGCTGCCGATCTACGGCGTCATCTATTGGGCGGCGCGGCTATGAAAACCTGGCTCGCGCTGCTCGGCGCTCCGTTCATCGTTCTCGCCTGTCTCAGCTTGAACTACGCGCTGGTGACGCCCGCGTGCCGGCTCGGAGGCCATGCGTTGCTCGACGGCGTGAGCGGCGCGAGCGCGATCGTCTGCGTGGCCGCGACGCTGCTCGCATGGCAGCGCTGGCGCGACGCGCGGCGCAAACTCGCCCTGCCGACGCCCGATACCGGCGACCGTCCGGCACGCGCCGGTTTCATCGCGGCGGTGGCGGCCGGTGTGGGCGCGCTGTCGGTGCTTTCCGTGATCGCGATTTCGATACCGCAATGGCTACTGTCCGCCTGCTGAAATGCGCGCTGCCTTGCGTGCTCCTGTCGTCCGCCGATGCGTATGCCCACGTCCCAGCGACGGAGGCATCGCCGCTCGCGTGGACGTTCGAACCGTGGATCGTCGCCGTGCTGGCGGCGAGCCTGACGCTCTATCTCGCCGGCTATCTGAAGCTGCACAAGCGCGGCGCGCAAGGCCGTCGCGAGCGGACCGCGAAGCTGATCGCGTTCGCCGCCGGATGGTCGACGCTCGTCGTCGCGCTGGTTTCGCCGCTGCACGCATTGAGCGAATGGCTCTTCTCCGCGCACATGCTGCAGCACGAGCTCTTCATGCTCGTGGCCGCGCCGCTGCTCGTCATCGGCCGGCCGCTCGCCGTGTGGCTCTGGGCGTTTCCCGCGAACGCGAGAGCGCGCATCGGCGCGGCGACGCGTTCACGTTGGATCAAACTGCCATGGCGCTTCCTGACCTTGCCCGTCGTCGCGTGGACGTTGCACGCCGCCGCGCTGTGGTGCTGGCACGCGCCGCGCTTCTTCGAGGCGGCGCTCGCGCGCCCCGGCATCCACACGCTTCAGCACGCGAGTTTTCTGGCGAGCGCGCTGCTGTTCTGGTGGACGGTGTTCGGCCGCGCATCGGAAGCGCAGGGCGCATCCAATGCCCACGCGATGCTTTCCCTCTTCACGACGATGGTCCACACCGGCGCGCTCGGTGCGCTGCTGACGCTCGCGCCGGGTGTCTGGTATCCGTCGTGCATCGAGACGACGCGCGCCCTCGGCTTCGATCCCTTACAGGATCAGCAACTCGGCGGTCTGGTGATGTGGGTTCCGGGCGGGCTTGCGTATCTGATCGGCGGATTGCTCGTCGGCGCGCGCTGGCTGATGCGGCGGCCGCCGCCGCGCGCCGTCGCCGACGTGGCCAGCGAAGGATGAGCACATGCACACGACTCCAATCGCGCTCCTTCTGATCGCTACGCTCGCCGCTTGCCAGGGCAAGCCGCCTTCGGCCGACGCGATCACCGGCGGCAATCCGCGACACGGCCTCGATGCGATCCAGCGTTACGGCTGCGGCGCGTGTCACCTGATAGACGGCGTGCCGGGCGCTTACGGCAAGGTCGGACCGACGCTGCAAAACATCGGCGAGCGGGCTTATGTCGCGGGCAAGCTGCCGAACACACCGGAGAATCTGCAGACATGGATCCGTTTTCCGCAGCGCATTTCACCGCAGAGCGCGATGCCCGATCTCGGCGTCGGCGAAATCGATGCGCGTGACATCGCCGCATACCTGTATCACCAATAACGATGAACGTATCCCGCTTCCTCTCCGTTCTGCTTCTGTGGCCGCTCGCCGTCATGGCGGACGACATCGCGTCGCCATCGCCCGAACTGATTGCGCGCGGCGCGTATCTCGCCAAAGCCGCCGACTGCGCCGGATGCCATACCGCGCCCTCGAACGGCGCGCCGTATGCGGGCGGGCTCGAGATGACGTCGCCGTTCGGCACCATCGTCAGCAGCAACATCACGCCGGATCGCGAGACGGGCATCGGCACATACAGCTACGAGGACTTTGCGAAGGCGTTGCGCGAGGGCGTCGCGCCGGGCGGCAAGGGGCTTTATCCCGCGATGCCGTATCCGGCGTTCGTGAAGATCAGCGACGACGATCTGCGCGCGCTCTACGCCTACATGATGCATGGCGTGCCGCCCGTGAATCACCGGCCGCCGGAAACGAAAGTACCCTTTCCGTTCAATCAGCGCTGGGCGTTGCCTCTGTGGCGCATGGCGTTCGCGCCGAAGCAGCGGTTTGAACCGCACGCCGATCGCGATGCGAGCTGGAATCGCGGCGCCTATCTCGTGCAGTCGCTCGGGCATTGCGGCTCGTGCCACACGCCGCGCGGGATCGCATATCAGGAACGCGGATACGACGAGTCATCGAAAACGTTCCTCTCCGGCGGCGTCAACGACAACTGGTTCGCGCCGAATTTGCGCGGAGATTCCGGCTCGGGGCTCGGGCGCATCGCACAGGACGATATCGCCGCGTTTCTCAAGACGGGCCACGGCGCGGGCATGGCCGCATTCGGCAGCATGGTCGAAATGATCGAGGACAGCACCCAATACCTGACCGATGACGATCTGCGCTCGATCGCCGTCTATCTGAAGACGCTGCCCGCGACCGGCGCGGCGGACGGCGTGTTCGATCCGTCGCTTGCGTCGCCGGGACGTCTCAAGACGCGCGCGCCCGACGTTGCGCCCGAACAGGGCGCGGCGGTCTATGCGGGGTTTTGCGCGCAGTGTCATCGAAGCGATGGCAAGGGCGTGCCGAATGCGTTTCCCGCGCTGGCGGGCAATCCCTCGGTCATCAGCGAAGATACGACCTCGCTGATCCGGCTGCTCGTCGAAGGCGGCAACAGCCCCGCGACGATCCACGGCCCGCCACGTCAGGCGATGCCGCCCTTCGCCGGACGCCTCACCGACGTACAGATCGCGCAAGTGCTCACGTATGTGCGCGCGTCGTGGGGCAACGACGCGCGCCCGGTCACGGCCAACGACGTGGGATCGTTTCGCGCGACCATCCACAAATGACGTGCGTTACTCCGGCGTGCCCGCGCCCTCGTTCGGCTTGACTTCGGAAAGGTCGTCCTTCCGCACTTCGGCTTCGCGCACGGTCGTGCCTTCGTCGTCCGTTTCGGAGACATCGGTGGTGAAGGTTTCGTCGTCGGAGGGCTTCTCGTCCTGTCCGCTTTGCTGGGATGGCGTGCTCATGTTCGATGCTCCTTACGGTTACGGCGGCCGCACCATACGGCCACTCTTGTTTCAACGCTTGCGCGCTATCGATTACTCGTTGGTCGGATCGCCCGGGTCTTCCACGCCCTTTTCGATGTTGTCCCTCTGATCGCCATAGTCCTTGCGATTGGCGCCGTTGGTAATTTCGACATCGCCTTTCACCTTGCGATCTTCATTGCCCGTCACGGTGCCGATGGCCGTATCGGTCCAGCCTTTGATCTGTTCCTTGATCCCTTCCCGTTGATCCTTGTTCATCGTGTGCTCCTGTGTGATGGACGATTGGCGATGACAGCCGATGCCTTCAGCGCGCCGCGCGTCCGCGAATCAGCGCCGCGATCGCGAAGCCTGCGCCGAGCGCGACGTAGGTCATCGCGAGCGAGCGCTTCGACAGATGAGCTTCGAAGCCGGGCGTGACTCGTTTGGGCACGGCGTGGTAATCGACGACATAGGCGACGAGCGCGGTCGTCGCGGCGGCGGCGACGACCGTCGCTGGCCGGGAACGCGGTCCGCATAACGACTCGAACAACACGCCCCAGAAAGCCGCGCTTCCCATGTGAATGGTTGCGCCGAACGCGCTGTATCTGAAGCTCGGTTCTTCATGCCAGATTGCTCTCGGCCATAAGCAATGGGATACGGCGTTGATCGCCGCGTATGGCTCGTGTCCCGCGCGAACGGCTGCGGTCGACGCGGCGCAAGCCGAAGCCAGTCCCGCAGCGGAGCCTGAATAGATGGCCCGCTTCATCAGGTCGTCGAAATGCCCTTGCATGTGTGGCTCCTTGCCGAACGCTCACGCGTTTCGCAGCATCCGCCGTGCCGAAGTTGCTCAGGAACGTCTTTCCGTGTGATGTCGATGTCCGCCCCTCGCGAACACGAAGAGCGTCGCGCCTGCCGCGGCGATTGCGAATCGACTCGGGTTCGCTTTTACCGCACCGATTACCTTCGCGATCACCGGCGAACCGTTCGGCGCGACGCTCGGGCGCGTTTGCATCGCGGGCGCGGTTTGCGGACGTGTCTTGGCGGGCACGTTCGTCGCCGGCGCTGCATGAGGCTCGCGCTTCTCGTTCGATTCGTCGGTCTTGCCTTCGCGCGCCTCGACTCGCGTTGCAGCGGCTTCCGCGCCCAGCAGCATGACGGCTGCCGCGAAATACAGCCACATCAGGAGCACAGCGAGCGAGCCGGCCGCGCCGAATGCGCTCGCGGTCCCGGCATGCGTGAGATAGAGCGCGAACAGCTTCTTGCCGACCGAGAACAGCACCGCGGAGATAACGCCGCCTACGAGCGCATCGCGCCACGGTACGTGACCATCGGGCAGATACTTCAACAGCGCGGCGAAAGCGCACGAAAGGATCGCGAGACCGAGCACGAACTGCACGATGTCGCCGATGACGACGAGCGGCGATTCCCCGAACACCCATTTGCCCGCGGCCTGCACGGCGGTGTCCAGCACGAGCGACACGATCAGCAGGAACGCGACGCCCATCACGAGACCGAACGAGATCAGCCGAACCTTGACGAGCGTGGCGACGCCCGATTTTTCTCTGCCGCTTTTCGGCCAGATGATCGATAGCGCCGTGTTCAACGATGAAAACGTCGCCGATGCGCCCACGGCCAGCAGTACGAACGAGATCACCGCGGCAATGCCGCTTCCGCCGCTCTGATGCGCGTGCTCGACGATCGCCTGCACGCTCGCGGCGGCATCCTTGCCGAGCATGCCGTTGATCTGATGAAAGAGCTGACCGCGAGCGGCCTCCGCGCCGAACACGATGCCGGCGACGGCGATCACCATGACGAGCGTCGGCGCGAGCGAGAACGCTGAATAGAACGCGATGCTCGCGGCCATCGGCGCAGCACGATCCGCGCTGAAACGTTTGAACGTGCGTGCGGGCCACGCGAAGGTTCGTCCCATAAGCGACTTGACGTTCATGGTTGTCTCCGTTGATTCATCCGTTCGGCATCAAGCATCGTCGATGCCCGCTCCGAAGTCAGTTGAATCGCGTGGCATACGCGTTGCTGATTCCCATTCAGGCCGATGCCGCGGACTTCGATCCGGACAGCCGGCCTTCCATTCCACGACGCGGCTTTCCCCCGCGATACGCCAGCGCGATGCATCGCGCTGAGGCTTGCAGCAGCATGACCGTAACCGACGCCTTCGACGTCCTCTTGGTCGCTGCGAGCATAACCGTCCAACCTTGATGATTCGCGCCGGGACCGTGAAGGGTTTCGTGCGCCCTAAAAGGAGCCATGCAATGTTCGTGCATAACAAGCGTCTGCAATACACCGTCCGCGTGAGCGCGCCCAATCCGGGTCTCGCCAATCTGATGCTCGAGCAGTTCGGCGGGCCGCAGGGCGAACTGGCTGCCGCGTGCCGGTACTTCACGCAAGCTGTCGGCGAAGACGATCCGGGCCGCAAGGACCTGTTGTTCGATATCGCCACCGAAGAACTGAGCCATCTCGAAGTGATCGGCTCGATCGTCGCGATGCTGAACAAGGGCGCAAAGGGCCAGCTCGCGGAAGCAGTGGAATCGGAAGCCGAGCTGTATCGCTCGCTCACGGGCGGCGGCAACGATTCGCACACCACCGCGCTGCTCTATGGCGGCGGCCCTGCCCTCACCAACTCCGCGGGCGTGCCCTGGACCGCTGCCTATATCGACACCATCGGCGAACCGACGGCCGACCTGCGCTCGAATATCGCCGCTGAGGCACGCGCGAAGATCGTCTATGAGCGTCTCATCAACGTGACGGACGATCCGGGCATCAAGGAAGCGCTGGGCTTTTTGATGACGCGCGAAATCGCGCATCAGAAGTCGTTTGAAAAGGCGCTTCATTCGATTCAGCCGAACTTCCCGCAAGGCAAGTTGCCGGGCGAGCCGGAGTTCACGAGCGTGTACTTCAACATGTCGAAGGGCAATGACGCGCGCGGGCCGTGGAACGAAGGCGGCGACTGGAAGTTCGTCGAAGATCCGCAACCGGCCGTCGATGGCGGCGACGGAGCGGCCACCGTGACCGTGACCGAACGCGATGTCGAAGTGCTGCAGGCGATGGCATCGCGCACGGCTTCGGATCCGTCCGCCGATCCGACCACCGGCGCCGACCTGGGCGCTGGAAAGGCGAACGAAGTGTAAGACCCGCGGCGCTGCTCCGGCTCGGGGCAGCGCCGCTCGAGCGTTATCGATGCGCCAACGAATCATGAGTGCCGTGAGCGAATACCTGGTACCGAAATGCGCGATCTGGACACGTAGAACGAAAACCGCGCCCGGCACGCCGCGCGTGCTCGTCGTCGACGACTATGTGGATACGGCCGACGCCATCAGCATGGTTCTGGCCGTGTGCGGATTCGATGCCGATGCCGTCTACGGCGGCCTCGGCGCAATCGACGCGACCACGCGATGCAAACCGGAAGTCGTCCTGCTGGATATCTGGATGCCCGACATGTCCGGGCTCGAAGTCGCCGCCCGCCTTCGCGCGGACGCGAACACGTCCGGGACCATTCTTATCGCCCATTCGGCGGCAGCAAGCGAGGCCGATCTGCAACGCGCGAAGCAAGCGGGATTCGACGCGTTTTGCGCGAAGCCGACCGACGCGATGACCTTCGCGCCGTTGCTTCGTTACTTCGTGCACGGGCCCGTCGCATGACGAGACGCGCGGCACGCTCGATGCGCGATGCGCGGAACATCGACATCACTGACGCACAGAGGAAAACATGAGCATCTTCTCGAACATATTGAACAAGATCTTTCCGCACGACCATCCGGCGGCGACCGCTTCCGGCGGGACCGTGCCGCCTGCGGCACCCAATGCGGCGCCGCCATCGAGCACGACCTCTTCGGGCAATCCGACCAGCACGCCTCTGGGTTCGGCGAGCGGCGCCGCCGGCACGCCCGCAACGCCCGGCGTCGAGCCTGCACGGCCACCGGTCACGCCATTGCCCGAAGTGGACGTCATTGCGATCCTCACGCAAAAGCAGCAGCAAAACGGCGCGGCGCTGAACTGGCGATCGTCCATCGTCGATCTGCTGAAGCTGCTCGATCTCGATAGCAGTCTCGAATCGCGCAAGGCGCTGGCGCAAGAACTGCACTACACCGGCAACACCGACGACTCCGCCACGATGAACATCTGGCTGCACAAGCAGGTCATGACGAAGCTAGCGGAGAACGGCGGCAAGGTGCCGGCCGATCTGAAATGAGCACCCGCTTTTCCCTGATCGATCCATGAACGAATCTCGACACAGCATGCGACGCGCTTCGTCACCGGCCGCCGCAAGCGTAACTTCTACTTCGATTCGTTGAACGACTTGGCGTAGAGCTGCGCGCTCCGGTCCAGATCTTCCGTCGCGGCATAGATCAACGGCTGCGCTTCGGGAGAAAGCACCGCACCGTCGATCACGCTGCCTGTCACGAGGCGATGATCCCCGGCTTCGATATCGCCGATAGCCTGACAGTCGAAATACGCCAGCGCATCGGGCAGTATCGGCGCGCCGCTTCGGCCGGTTTTCCAAGGCGTCGACGACAGCTTGTCGATCGTGCGGCCCGATTGTGTCCCGAAGTGCGCGGCCAACGTCTGCTGATCCGAACGCAGCACGTTGATGGAGAACGCGCGTCCGCGTTGCAGTATCCGATAGGACGCATGCGCCGGATTGATTGCGATCGCAACGAGCAGCGGGTCGAACGAGACCTGCATGACGGAGCTCGCCGTAAACGCGTTCTTCGTCGCGCCGTCCGCCACGCCGATCACATGGACGCCTGCCGTCAGACGCCGGAAGAGGTCGGCCATACCGTTTGTCATCGCGCTTTACCCTTGATGTCGGAGGAATCGTTCAAGCGTGCATGTGCATGTGCCATGCCTCGGCGGGAATACGCGTTGCGCAAGTCGAATGGCAGCGACGACGCACCTATCCGACAATCGGATCAATCCGCAGGAGGCGACCTTGAAGGCACTCATCTGGCATGGCAAGAAAGACATCCGTTACGACACCGTTCCGGACCCCGTGATCGAGCACGGCCGCGATGCGATCATCAAGGTATCGACTTGCGCGATCTGCGGCTCGGACCTCCATCTGTTCGATGGCTTCATGCCCGGCATGGAATCGGGCGATGTGATGGGTCACGAATTCATGGGCGAAGTGGTCGAAGTCGGCCGTGATAACACCGCCCTCAAAGTGGGCGATCGTGTCGTGGTGCCGTTCACGATCATCTGCGGCGAATGCGATCAATGCAAGCGGGGCAATTTCTCCGTTTGCGAACGCTCGAACCGGAACAAGGACGCCGCCGACAAACTCTTCGGTCATACGACGGCCGGCCTCTTCGGATACACGCATCTGACAGGCGGCTATGCGGGCGGACAGGCCGAATACGTGCGCGTGCCGTTCGCGGACAAGACCCATATCAAGATTCCCGATGGCCTTTCCGACGAACAGGTGCTCTTTCTCGGCGACATCTTCCCGACTGGATGGCAGGCCGCGGTCAATTGCGAAATCGAACCGACCGACACCGTCGCGATCTGGGGCGCGGGCCCCGTCGGACAGATGGCGATCCGCAGCGCGATATTGCTGGGGGCGCGACAGGTCATCGTCATCGATCACGTTCCCGAGCGGCTTGCGATGGCGCAGGCGGCGGGCGCGATCCCGATCAACTTCAAGGACGAAAGCGTGCTCGACCGCTTGCGCGATCTGACACAAGGCAAAGGCCCCGAGAAGTGTATCGATGCCGTCGGCATGGAGTCGCACGCAACGCGCTCGTTCGACGGCATCTACGATCGAATCAAGCAGGCCGTCATGCTCGAATCCGACCGGCCGCATGTGCTGCGCGAGATGATCTACGTGTGCCGTCCGGCGGGCGTGCTCTCGGTGCCGGGCGTGTATGGCGGACTGATCGACAAGATTCCGTTCGGCGCGGCGATGAACAAAGGTCTCACCTGGCGCATGGGGCAAACGCACGTCAATCGATGGAGCGACGACTTGCTCAAGCGCATCGAAGAAGGACAGATCGATCCGTCCTTCGTCATCACGCACCGGATGAATCTGGCGGACGGGCCGCAGATGTACGAAACCTTCCGCGATAAGCAGGACGGGTGCATCAAGGTGGTCCTGAAGCCTTAGTCGACGCACCCGCGCAGGGTGAGGACGCGTCGCTTCGCGTTTGGATGCGCGCTCGGGCCGGCGAAGCGGCGCGCGAGCGCGCGGACGCCGAAAGCGGCGCCTCTGCGACGTACGCGATCATTGCGCGCATCCATCGCATTCAAGGACCGTGCTCGATGCGATGAAAGGCGCGCGCAGACAGCATGCCGACGGTGAACGTCAGTCGTGGCGATGGTGCTTGTGATGCTTGCCGCGACGGCCGTTATAGCCGCGGCTGTAGTCGTCCGCGTACGAATTCGAGCGCGATACATTGCCGCCCAATGCCGCGCCCGCGCCGCCGCCGAGCGCCGCGCCGATCAGACCGCCGCCGCGGCCGCCCATGGCGTTGCCTGCCGCCGTGCCCGCACCGCCGCCGAGCGCGCCGCCGATGATCGCGCCCGTGCGCTCGCGACGGTTCGACGTGACCGCGCCGCCGGCGCCGCCACCTACCGCCCCGCCGAGCACCGCGCCCGTGCTGCCGCCCACCGCGCCGCCCAGCGCCGCGCCGGCTACGCCGCCGAGCGCGCCGCCGAGCGCATTGTTCATGTCGCCGGCCATCGCCGAAACCGACGCAGCAGCCGTGAGCGCTGCGATTGCAACGAGTCGAATGATTCGCTTTGACATAGTTCGGATGATTGTTTTTGAGACGGGCCGAGTATAACCGCGGCTTACGAAAACCTTCGGTAAAACTGCCGCACGTCGGCGGTAAGACTTGTAACAAAGTCCGATTGCCGACATCGCGCGGCCGCAGCCGACACCTCGCCGATGGCGACGTTAGAATCTAATTCCGATTCGTCGAATCGTCCGCTACAGGAGGCCAGCGTGCCCGCGTTACTCCCTGACGTCGATCGAGATGGACTTCTCGAATACTCGGTCGTCTTCACCGACCGATCGATCAACCATATGTCGCAGCGCTTTCAGGGCGTCATGCGCGACATCTCCAACACCCTGAAGAAGGTCTACAACGCCAAGGCCGTCGCGGTCGTTCCCGGCAGCGGGACCTTCGGCATGGAAGCGGTCGCCCGGCAGTTCGCGACGAACAAGAAGTGCCTCGTCATCCGCAATGGCTGGTTCAGCTACCGCTGGTCGCAGATTTTCGACATGGGCGGCATTCCGTCCGAATCGACCGTGCTGAAGGCGCGCCCGGTCGCGCAAGGCAGGCAGGCCGCATTTGCGCCGCCGCCGATCGAAGAAGTCGTCGCCGCGATCAAGCAGAACAAGCCCGATCTCGTCTTCGCGCCGCACGTCGAAACCGCAGCCGGAATCATCCTGCCCGATTCGTATCTGCGCGCCGTGGCCGATGCGGTTCACGCCGTGGGCGGCATGTTCGTGCTGGACTGCATCGCCTCGGGCACCGTCTGGGTCGACATGGAAGCGAGCGGCGTCGATGTGCTCATCAGCGCGCCGCAAAAGGGATGGAGCGCGTCGCCGTGTTGCGGACTCGTCATGTTGAGCCCGCTCGCCCGCGAAAGAATCGACGCGACGACGAGCACGAGCTTCGCCTGCGACCTTCGCAAATGGCTGCAAATCATGGAAGCCTACGAGAACAACGGCTTCGCGTATCACGCCACGATGCCCACGGACAGTCTCACGACACTGCGCGATGTCATGAAGGAAACCGAGGCATACGGCTTCGACAAAGTGCAAGCGGAGCAATTCGAGCTGGGCAAGCGCATCCGCTCGCTCTTGGCCGACAAGGGCTTCAAGAGCGTGGCGGCCGAAGGTTTCGAAGCGCCGGGCGTCGTGGTCTGCTACACGGACGATGACGGCATCCGCACCGGCAAGAAATTCGCCGATGCCGGCGTGCAGATCGCGGCGGGCGTTCCGCTTCAATGCGACGAGCCGGCAGATTTCAAGACCTTCCGCATCGGCTTGTTCGGGCTGGACAAGCTTCACGACATCGAAGGCACGGAGGCCCGATTCGCGAAGGCGCTGAACAGCATTCTGTAACACGCGCGGCTAGCGTTGCGGCAGCGCGCGCCGCGTGAGATTCAGCACCAGCAGGAAGCCGATGAACATGACGATGCCGCCCGCGATCAGGCTCGCGCCGATCGCCCCGCGATAGACCGCGACGATCTGCGCCTGCTGCGCCGCGCTCATCTGCGCGATCGCGGCGATACCGTGATCCAGCAGCGCCTGCGTATCGAGGGACGCAGGCAGCCCGCTCATCTCGCGCTTGAGCACGAAGGTCATGATGCCGCCGGACAACGCCACGCCCAGCGACGCTCCCAGCGAGCGCACGAATCCCATCGTCGCGGTGGCGGCGCCGAGCACGCGCTCGGGCACCGAGTTCTGCACGATGACCGTCGCGTTCGGCATGCCGATGCCCATGCCCGCGCCGAGCACCGCCATCGCGCAGAGAAAGAGCGGCACGCTCGCGCCGATGTGCGCCAGCAAGGCGAGCGAGGCGAGACCGAGACATTCGAGAAAGACGCCGATCGACAGGAGCGTCGCGATACGCCGCATGCTGCCGACGGAAAAACGTCCGCCGGTCACGGACGTGACGAGCATCATCGCGACTTGCGGCAGCATCATCGCGCCGGACTGCTCGGGCGTCTCGCCCAATACGAGCTGGAAATAGAGCGGCATGAAGACGAGCGAGCCCATCATCGCGAAGGCCATGATGCCGGAAGCCGCCACGCAGGTCGCGTAAGGCACGTTGCCGAAGAGCTTCAGATCGATGATCGGTTCCCGCGCGCGCCGCTCGACGAAGAACAGGGCGACGAAGCACGCCAGCGCAAGCACGCACGACAACGGCAAGCGCATGCCCGACATGAACGACGCGGACGCCGAATTGAACACCAGCAACAGCGCCGATGTCCCGATGCAGACCAGCACCGCGCCCGCGTAATCGACGGCGTGCTCGCCGCCGCGCTCGACCTTCGGCAGCGACATCATCACGAGCGCGAGCGACAGCGCGCCGATCGGCGGATTGATGTAGAACACCCATCGCCATGACGCGTGACTCGTGATGAAGCCGCCCAGCAACGGCCCCGCGACGCTGCTCACCGCGAACGCGCCGGTGAAGAGGCCCTGATAGCGCCCGCGCTCGCGCATCGGCACGATGCTGTCGACGAGCGTCTGCGACATCGTCATCAGCCCGCCGGCGCCGAATCCTTGCAGCGCGCGAAACAGAATGAGCGCGTTCATCGATCGCGCCGCGCCGCACAGCGCCGAAGCCACGAGAAAAATGCCGATGCTGAGCGCGAAGAACGGCTTGCGTCCGTACATGTCGGAGAGCTTGCCGTAGAGCGGCGCGCTGACCGTCGACGTCAGCATGAACGCGGTGACGACCCACGTAAGATGGTTCAGGCCGCCGAGTTCGCCCGCGATGACCGGCAGCGCGGTCGCCACGATGCTCTGGTCGAGCGCCGCGAGGATCATCGCGAGAATGAGGCCCGCGAACACGCGCCGGCGCTGGTTTAACGGGATCGGTGAAACGGCAACGTCGATTGTTTCTGTGGACATCGTGTAGCGAAAATTGGATGGAAGAACGCACTACGCCCGCAGCAGGATGCGTGCCCTTTCGTATAACATTCCTTGGTTAAGCAGCGCCGGAGCGAGCGATGACAACCGCAACCGTATTCAACGAGCACGCCGATCACTGGCTCGCCGCGCGGCGCGATCCGGAGACGGGTATCGAAGGGCTGCGCGCGCATTTCAGCGGTCACGCCTACGATCCGCACGATCACGACGACATGCTGATCGGCTACACGGAACAAGGCGTGCAGCGCTTTCAGTGTCATCGGTCTTTGCATACGAGCGTGCCGGGCCGCGCGATATTGATCGAACCCGGCGCGCTGCACGACGGTCATGCGCCGGAAGCCGGCGGCTTCACCTACGCGATGCTGTACCTGCCGCAAGCATGGGTCGAACGCGCGGCGCACGAACTGAATCTTCCGGGCCTGCGCAGCGTCGAGGCGGCTTTCAGTCGAACGCTCGTCGACGATCGCCGGCTCGTCGACGTCATCCGCACGGCGTTCCACGCCATCTATCACGACGAAGGCAGGCTCGCGCGCGATCAGGCGTTCGATCGCCTGCTGACGCAACTCAGCGGCCAGTTGCGCGACGCGCCGTCGATCGGCGGCGTCACCGCGCCGCTCGCCGCCCTTCGCGCGCGCGATCTCCTGCATGAACAGATGGACGGCAACATCGGACTCGATGAGCTCGCGACCGTTGCGGGCATCGACCGGTTCCGCCTGACGCGCCTCTTCAAGCGCGCGTTCGGCACGTCGCCGCACGCGTATCTGGTGCGCTTGCGCCTGCGCGCCGCGCGTCGCTTGCTGGCGGCCGGTCATCGGCCTGCGCAGGTTGCCGCGATCGTCGGATTCTCGGATCAGAGCCACCTCGGCCGCTGGTTTCATCGCGCGTACCGGATGACACCGGCCGCGTATCGGCGGATGTGCACAAACGTTCCAGACTGAACGCCGCGAATCGCGCAACATGAATGTTCCAAGGAGGAACCTTCATGTTCGACACCAAAGTGGCGCTCATCGTGCGCGATGATCTGCCCGTCTGGCAAAAGCTCAATGTCGTCGCCTTTCTCGCGACCGGCGTCGCGGCCGCGGTGCCCGAAGCGCTCGGCGAGCCTTACGAGGACGCCGCCGGACATCGCTACGGCCGCATGCTGGGCCAGCCGATGCTCGTGTTCGCCGCCGATCTGTCCGGTCTGCAAGCCGCGCATCGACAGGCGATCACGCGCGAACTCAGAATCGTGCCGTATGTTCACGCGATGTTTTCCACCGGGCACGATGCCGCGAATCGCGATGCATTTCGTGCCGAGGACGCGGCGAATCTCGATCTCGTCGGCCTCGCGCTGCACGGCGCCAAAAAGGCCGTCGACAAGGCGGTAAAGGGACTGGCCTTGCACGGCTGATTCGAGCCGCCTTGTCGGTCAATGCGACGACACGATGATGCTCGAAATGACGCCCGTGGCGATCGCCGCCAACACGAAGTCGCCGTTCACCTGCACCCACTGATAACCCGAGGGCGGAGCGTGCAGGTCATGCGCGCGCCAGTCTTTCACGACGTAACGCGATCCACGATACGAATCCGGCAGACGGTCGCCCGAATGCCAGTCCTGATGCGGCACCGGACGGCGCGCATCGTCGTGTCCGCGTGCTTCGGGTCCGGCGTTTCGCGGCTTGCCGGGCCCTTCCTGTTGTCGATGATCCGGGCCTGCATCCGGTCCGGCCGGTTGAGCGAACGCGGCCGTCTGTCCAAAGGTGATGGCACAAAGAAGGGAAGCAATCGCAAGTCTGTTCATAGGCATCTCCATAAAACCAATGAGAGCGATGGCGCGCTCATTGATTCAATGCGATGCCTTTCGTTTCCTTACCGCAGGTCGCTTCGGCGCGTGTGAATCGTTCATCGACCGAGCACCGTCACGGCGGGAAAGCGCATCAGATTTTCAACGTCCCACTCGTCGCCCAGATAGCGCGTATCCGGCAGCGCGCGAGGCGAGACGAGATCGGCGGACATGCCGCGCGCGATCAGACGTTGAAGAACGTCGTCACGCAGCCAGAACAGCGACCCGTCGTATATGGCGGGCCTGTAATCCGCCTTGAACGCGGCAAGCGAGTAGATGTCGCTGTCCCTGCTCCATACGCCATGCGTTTCGATGACTTCGGGACGTTCCGTGCTTATGTAGTCGCCCAGCTTCGCATACCCCTGACGCGTCAGCGATGGATTCGTCAGCAGCCCCAGATCCAGGATGTTCAGGCGTTCGCAGCACAATGCCGTGCCGCCGACGTCCGGCGTCAGGAACTTGAGCGTCGGCTGCCCGAGATGCTCGCGCAAGCGATCGACCGACGCGCCGGTCATCGCGAAGTTCTGTGGCGTTACGCCTCGCCAGTCGCCGGGCGATTGATTCCACACCCTTTTGCGAACCGCGCTTCCCATTGCATCCATCGAAGCCGGCAGCGCGCCGCGCATCGCCGCGCCGACGATCATCGTGTCGACGTTTTCGCGCAGCACCTTGGCGTTGAACACGAAGGTCCCGGCAAGGCACAGCAAGAGCCAGCGCAAGACGCGCGGCCGACGCATGTTCGCGAAACGTTCCGCGAGCGATAGCACGAGGATCGGCAGCACCGCCACGAACATCCGGCCGGTATAGCCCCAGTTTCTTCCCGATATCAGTGCGAACACGCCGAAGGCCACTATCAGAAGCAGCGGCATCGGATCGAGACGGCGCGCCTGACCGCCCTTCCAGCTCAGGACGATGCCAGCCAGCAGCGCGGCGTTCACGAAGAGAAAATCCTTGAGGCCGCGCAGCTTCTCCAGTAAGCCGTCCCAGCCCTTCTTGCTGTATGGCGCGTGAAGCTTGGCCAGAATGGTGTTCGGCAACAATACGCCGAAGACCCAATATCGCCAGAGCGTCATCAGCAGAAAACAAAGCATCAGGCACACGCACATTCGAAACGCGCGCGAGCGTTCCTGCGGGCAAAACACGACCATCCAGCCCAGCGCGAAACCCAGATAGAACACCGCTTCGAAGCGAGTCAGCATCAAAAGCGGCACGAGTGCATACGCGAGCGTCGATTGCGCGCGCCAGTAGAGCACGAACGCGAGCAGCAGCAACGCGAAGACCGTCATCTCCATGCCGTTGACGATCTCGGCCTGACACATCGGAAGCAGCCCGAGCAAGGACACGACGATGAGCCGATGCGTCGGGCTCGGCAATGACGGTTGAAGCGCGCGCCACATCAGCACCAGCGTAGCGCTGAGCGCGATGAACGAAAGCAGTTGCGCCGCCCTGATCGCTTCGAGAAAGCCCGGATGGAACAGCCAATGCCCGATCGCGAGCATCGCCGTCATGAGCAGCGTCGACGTACCTTCGCCCAACGGCGACACCGGGGTCAACGCAAACAATCCGTGCCGCCCGAGCGTCTGTGCATACGCGACGGTGATGGCGCCGTCGTCCCATCCGTATGGGCCGGCCAGCGCGATCGCCGTCAACGAAAGTACCGCGTACGCCACTGCGAAGAGCAACCCGGTGGCTTTCTCCTTCGCCTCGATCCTGTGCGTGACGTGTTCGGTCATAGGCAGACAGCGCTATTGCGACCGCAATCCGAACACGGCGACGCCATTCTTCGCGCCCACATACACCTTGCCGTTCGCGATCATCGGCGTGATGAACTTGTTGCCCGCACCGAACTGGTCGCGCGCGCCCGCATCGACGCTGCTGTAGAGCTGATGATTGAGATTGGTCGCGTCGTAGGCGCGCAGCACGCCGATCGACCCGTTCTCCGCCGCCCACAGAATCGCGTTCGACGTGCCGTTCGCCGAAATGCTCGGCGTCGCGCCCGGGAAGCCGAACGAGTTCAGCGTCTGACTCGACGGCGTGCGCGACAGCGCGGCGTTCGTTACCGTGAACGCCTTGATGTTGTCGCCGACCGAGCCGAAATAGACCCTGCCGTTGAAGTACGCGGGCGCGCCGAACATCGGTCCGCGTATCTGGCCGACGAGCTCCTGATAGATGTGATCCGCGTTCGAATCGAACTTGCCCATCGACCAGCGGTTGACGACATAGATCGTCGAGTTCTTGCCCGCGCCGACCGCGAGACGCCAGACCTTGCCGTTCGCATCGGTGAAATCGGGCAAGACCATCGCGCCGCCGGAACCGAGGTCTTCGTCCTCGTTCGATTGCTGCACCGTGTTCGACGGCTGGAAGTAGTCCTGCACTCTCAACGGCCCGAGGTTCAGCCGCAGGAAGCCGTTGCCGAAGTTGCCGTTGATCGGCATCTCGTGCTCGTTCTGCGTCGGATCGAAGGTGCCGTTGGCATCGAGGAAATAGATCGATTCGCCGTCCGACGCAGGGCCCGCGCCGCTCATCCAGATCGAGCCCATCTGGCCGTTCGGCGTGACGTTCAGCACGCTCGCCTGCTGCAGCGTGTTGGCGTCGTAGCCGATCACCCAGCCGGTGTACGGCATGAAATCGCAATGCGATGTCCACGCGGTATAGATGACGCCGTTCAACTGCAGCAACGCCGCGCGCTCGGCGTACTGATCCGGATCGAACGTCAGCGTGCCGTTCTGGCTGCCCGCGCCGTTGCCCGGATAGGTCGCGCGGATTTCGGTCGGACCGTTGAAGAGCTCGGCGCCCGTCGTGATATCGAGCGCGTGGATGCGCTGGTGATAGCCGCCCGACGCATCCTTCGACATGCCGACGACATACATCGCGCCGTTCGGTCCGCGCCCGCGATCGATGACGGGCGTCGCCGTCACACCGATCGTCGGCGTGATCTGATGGCACTTGTGATCGTCGCTCGGATTCTCGCCGCTGCCGAGCGTCGAGACTCTCCAAAGCGTCGCGCCGCTGTCGGCATCGAACGCGTAGACGCTTCCGTTCTCGGTCGCGACGTACACGACGTTGTGCGTGGCGCCCCCGATCGGAACGTTCGCGAGAAAGAGCGGCTGCGCGTCGACGGCGCCATCGACGGAATAGAAAGCCACCTTGCCGAACGTGTTCTGGTTGACGTTCGCGAGCGTGAGGGTCGTTTCGGCGAGTTGCTGTCCGGTGCGGGCGATGTCGTTGTGCCAGGTGACGACGTCCATCGCGTTGCTGGGCGACGTTGCCTTCGCCACGCTCGACGCGGCCCGGCTCGCCGCGGCCGATGTCGCATCGCCGCCGGAGTCGCCGCCACTGCACGCGGCGATGATTGCCGCGATCAGCACGGCGCCGAGTGCGGCGGCATAAGCGGAAAAACGCGCATTCATTTGCATTCTCCTTCTCCGGAAGGGGCCGGAACGGACAACGCGGTGTCGGGCGACATCGGTGCTGCAACAGAGCAATCGTGATGCCCCATAGCAGCGTGTACCCGCAAACCAGCGCATCAGCGAAGCGAGGAAGCCGTCGAGCGCCCCGAGGGACGCAATTCGGCCGCTATTGAACATCGGGAAACGGAGGGCGAGCGACGAACCTGGCTTACAAAAGAGCGCGTCAGCTTTGCTCGCGACTCGCGCGCCTTCGCGGAATGGTGACGGAGAACCAGAGCAGTCTTGTCACCGAACGTTCGGGCGTAACGGGGAAGGCTCTTTACCGACTGAAAGCTATCGCAAATCGCGGAGTGAATCAATCGCGCAGGTTTTACATTGCACTTTTCGAAATCGTGCGCGTCGTTGATGACATGTTGCCGGGGCTGTAAAAACGAATGTGGGGGAGTGCACATATCTACCTACTTATTTCGCGTCTCGAACTTTTTTTGCCGATTTGGGCTGCTAATCTTTGGGCCAATGGTCATGCAAATCGCAAGGCCGTCTGTCCGGATGTCCGACATGCAAGTCTCACCTTGAGAGCCCTCGCCGGGACCAGGAACGTGCCGATGACGACGATTTCGGAAATCCGCGAAACGATGCCCGACCGAATGACATCCGGCATGCAGGCGCCCGCGCGCTCATCGGCTCGCCGCTCGCTGCTTCGCCACATGGCCGCGCTCGCTCTGGGTGCAGTGTCGTCGCCCTCCTTCGCGCAGCATGGCGATCTCGGACTCGTCACGCCGCCAGTCCGTCTCGACGATACATGGCTCGTCGATCAGACCGGCAAGAAGCGTCTGCTCAGCGACTTGCTGCATCAGCGCGTGACTGCAGTGCAAACCGTCTATACCGGCTGCGGCACGATATGTCCCTTGCAAGGCGCGTTGTTCAACGCGGTTCAGGAACGGATACCGCAAATCCGCGCGCGTCGTCCGGTGCAATTGCTGTCGGTCGGGATCGATCCGCTTTCGGATTCACCGTCGGCATTGCGCGCGTGGCTCGCGCGCTTTCAGGCGGGTTCCGCCTGGAATGCAGCGACGCCGGCACTCGCCGATGTCGACCGGATGCGCGTGGCGCTCTCGGGCAGCAACGCGCCTCTCGGCGACATCGCTGACCATTCCACCCAGGTCTATTGCTTCGATGCCAACGCGATGTTGCGCTGGCGAAGCGCCGATCTTCCTCGCGTCGAAGACATCTGCGATGTGCTCGGCGCGCTCGCACGTACGTAACCCGCTTCATGTACGGGGTGCAACCATGCCTGGAATCCGTTCGACGAGCCACGCGTCAAGCCTGTTCGTCCGATGCATGCGCTTCTTGCTGCTCGTCGCGTTGCCGCTGGCATTGGCGGGCATGCCGCACGCCGCGCGCGCGCAAAGCTCGGCGCCCATCACGCTGAGCGGCACCAGCCTGTGCGCCGACGTGAGCGGCGAATCGAGGGCGCCGGGCGCGCCCGTGATTACGTGGTCCTGCTGGGGCGGCGCGAATCAGCAGTGGTTTCCGTCAGCGACCGGCACGCGCTACAACCTCATCAATCAGAACAGCGGCCTGTGCATGGACGTCTCGGGCCAAAGCCAGAGTCCGGGCGGCCCCGTCATCCAGTGGACCTGCAATGGCGGCGCGAATCAGGCGTTCTCGTTGACGCCGCAAGGCGCGGGCTACGCGATCGTCGCGGGACATAGCGGCTTGTGCGTGACCGCATCGAGCACGACGTCGCAAGGCAATCAACTATCGCAGCAAGTGTGCAACGGAAGCGCGACGCAAACGTGGCAAGTGGCCGGCCTGCCGGTACAGCAAGCCGCATTGCCGTCGAAGTGGACGACGCCGTATCAGTTGCCGCTCGTCCCGCTGCAAGCCGCCAATCTGCCCAATGGAAACGTGCTCGTCTGGTCGGCCGACGCGCCGCTCGACTTCACCGACAGCGCGAATCCGCCGGCGAGAACCTACACGGCGATCTTCAATCCATCGAACGGCACGAGTTCGCAAGTGATCGTGACCAATACCGCGCACGACATGTTCTGCCCCGGCATTTCCAATCTCCCCGATGGCCGCATCTTCGTGACCGGCGGATTGAGCGTGCGGCAGACCAGCATCTATTCGCCGACGACCAACACATGGACCGCGGGCAATCAGATGAACATCCCGCGCGGCTATCAGGGCAGCGTGACGCTGAGCAACGGCAACGTGTTCGTCATGGGCGGATCGTGGAGCGGAGGGCTCGGAGGAAAGTCCGGCGAAACGTGGACCTCGGGTTCGGGCTGGCGGATCAATAGCGCGATTCTCGACGATTACATCGTCACGAACGACGCGAGAGGCGTGTTCCGCTCCGACAATCACGCGTGGATGTTCGCGGTCGGCAACGGACGCGTGTTCCATGCGGGACCGAGCAAGGCGATGCACTGGTTCGATACGGCGGGCAACGGCAACGTGAGCCCGGCCGGCAACCGTGGCAGCGACGGCGACGCGATGAACGGCAACGCGGTCATGTACGACGTCGGCAAGATTCTCGCGGTCGGTGGCGCGCCGAGCTACGATCAGTCGCCGGCCACGGCCAACGCGACGCTCATCGACATCAGCAGCGGCAACGCGACGACGCGGACCATCCCGCCGATGAGCTACCGGCGCGCGTTCAACAACAGCGTCGTGCTGCCGAACGGACAGGTCGTCGTGATCGGCGGACAGACCTTCGCCGAGCCTTTCTCGGACAACAACGCGGTCCTCACCCCGGAACTCTGGGACCCCGCGACCAACACGTTTTCCCCGCTCGCGCAGCAGGCCGTGCCGCGCACCTATCACAGCGTCGCGCTGCTGCTGAACGACGGACGCGTGCTGAGCGGCGGCGGGGGTCTGTGCGGATCATGCTCGACCAATCACACCGACATCGAGATCCTGACGCCGCCGTACCTGCTCAACTCGGACGGTTCCGCCGCGTCGCGTCCGACTCTCAGCTCCGTTCCGAGCGATGCGCAGCTCGGCACGACGATCGTGGTGACGGCCAGCCGGAGCACGCGCGCATTCGTGCTGATGCGCTCGTCTTCGGTTACGCATTCGCTGAACAACGAGCAACGACGCGTGCCGCTCACGTTCAGCGTCGGTACGGCGGGCGAATTCCAGTTGAACATTCCGTCCGATCCGGGCGTCGTCGTCCCCGGCTATTACATGCTGTTCGCGCTGAACGCCAACGGCGTGCCGAGCGTTTCGCGCGTGCTGCGCGTGCGTTGAATGGCCCGACGCCGCTTCCTCGAGGCGCGGGCCGCGGCGATGCGCGTCGCATTCGTCGCATTCGTCGCGGTCGTCGCATTCGTTGCGGTCGTGGCAATTGCGCCGCTTGCGCGCGCGCAGACCGCATGCGACCCCGCCGACATGGGCTGCGCGATCTTCAACGGACAACATCCGATGACCGCGCATCTGCGCGACGACGAGCGCCCGTTGCCTTCCTTTGCGACGCGATGCGTCAATTGCCACGTCGGCACATCGACGAAACCCGCGTTCGCGCCGCCGCTGACGCACGACGCCCTGCTCGGCGTCGCAAGCCGCCGTGGCGGGCCGCTCAGTCACTATGACGCGACGTCCTTCTGCCGCGCCGTGAAGGACGGCATCGATCCGGCGGGCGTGCTGCTGCGCAAGTCGATGCCCCACTACCGCATCGCCGATACCGAATGCCAGGCGCTTTGGCAATACGTCATGCATCGATGAGCGCGGGCGCTACGCGTTCCGGCGAGAGGTATTTATTGCCTCAACCGTCAGAAGAATCATTCCAATAAGGGCTTAACCCGCTAAAGAGCTTTCGACGAAGGTCGTAAAACATGCTACCGTGTACAGGATTGATCATGTTTCACCTTCGCCTCAGAACCTTGATCTCGTGGTCTCGCCGGCGTTTCGCGACCACGCTGGTTCTGGCGACGCTGTCGGCGTCCGGGCTGTGCCTCGCCGCGCTCGCCGCCGTTTCCATCACCGTCGATCGCGACATCGGCGAGCGGGAATTGCGCCGGGCGCTCGACGTCGGCTCGGAGCTCGAACTGCTCGTCGATCTGCATCTCGCCGCCAACACCGACTTCCTCAAGGGCGTCGGCTCGGCCACGTTCGAATCGCGCGCGTGGCCCATCGCCCGCGCGGTGATGGTGGCGCGCGCCTATAACCATCTCGATGCGCTGCTCGCCGATTCGCCCGCCGCCGCCGAAAAGCTCGCGGAACTCAGACGCCTGAGCGGCGAATGGCCCAAAGCGCTGCAGGATGCCGCGGCGAACGTCGCGCTTGCGTCGCATGGCACCGCAGTCGACTCCGGACGGTTGCTGCTCGCCAACGCGTCGCTGAAATCGATCATGGACATTCTCGCCCTGCTGCGCAGCGACGAGCGGGAGCTGATCGCCAGCATGCAGGAGAAAGCGCAATCGCAGATTCTGAAGCAGCGCATCGCGCTCATCGTGGGTCTCGCCGCCGGCATGCTGCTGCTCGCGTTCGCGGCGTCGAGCCGGCATCGCTCGGCGCTCGCGAAGAACGCGGCGCGCATCGTCGCCGATGAAGCACAGAAACGCTTCAGCCAGTACTTCGACCAGCATCCGGTCGCGATGCTGATCTTCGATGTCGGGAACGGCGCGATTCTCACCGCGAACGCGGCAGCGCAACGTCAGTACCGGGCGACGCTGGAACAGCTCAACGCGCTGACGATCTTCGATCTGCGCCCCGCCGAAGAAGTCGCGAACTTCCGGCTCGATCTCGCGGGCTACGTGCAGTCGGGAGCCGGTTCGGGCGCGGGCGGCATCCGGCGTCATCGCAGGCTCGATGGCGATGTCATCTTCGTGGACGTGTCGTTTCATCTGCTTTCGTTCGGCGGTCACGAGGCGTGTTTCATCACCGCTCACGACGTCACCGCGCACGAGAACGCGAAGGAACAACTGCACCTTCGCAGCCGCGCGCTCGAAGCGACGCGCGACGCCATCGTCATTTCGCATCTCTCTTGCGGCTCGCACCGCATCACGTATGCGAACACCGCGTTCGAGCGCCTGACGGGCCGCCGCGTGGCGGATGTGCTCGGCGCACAAACGCAGGCGGCGCTCGGCTGGGATCGCGCGATGCCCGAGACCGGATCGCTGACGCACGCGATGCGCGGCAATGTCGAAGCATCGCGACTGCTGAAGATGTCGCGCAGCAACGGCTCGACGTTCTGGAGCGATACCTACGTCGGTCCGATTCTCGACGACCACGGACGCGTCACGCACAGCATCACGGTGTTGAGCGACGTGACGGAGCGCGTGCGCCATCAGGAGCAGTTGAAGCGCCAGGCGCTCGAAGATCCGCTGACCGGTCTGCCGAACCGGCTCGCGCTCGGCGACCTGTTCGACCACGCCGTGCGGATCGCGCGGCGCAACGGCGACCGGCTCGGATTCATCTTCCTCGATCTGGACAACTTCAAGGACGTCAACGACAGCCTCGGTCATGCGGCCGGCGACGATGTGCTTCGCGAAGTCTCGCGACGGCTCGAATCGAGCGTCACGCCGCCCGGTTTCGTCGCGCGTTACGCAGGCGACGAGTTCGTCGTGCTGCTGCCGGGCCGGAGCCAGGACGAATGCCTCGCCCATGCCCGGCAGATCGCGACGCTTCTCGCGCAGCCGATGAAAGCCGCCGATGCCACCGTCGTCTCCGTCGCGAGCATGGGCGTCGCGTTCTTTCCCGATCACGGCAGCGACGCCGAGACGCTGCTGCGCGCCGCCGATGCGGCGATGTATCGCTCGAAGTCGCTTCACGCCGGTTCGATACAGGTTTTCGATCCGGAGATCGCGGCGGCGGAGACGGCGCGCAGCGCCATGGTCAAGGCGCTGGGACTCGCCATCGCGAAGAACGAACTGTTCGTGCTGTATCAGCCGAAGATCTGCCTGCGCACGCGGCGGGTCGAAGGCTTCGAAGCGCTGCTCCGATGGCAGAGCAAGGAGTTCGGCCTCGTGAATCCCGCGCAGTTCATCCCGCTCGCGGAGAGCACGGGGCTCATCGTGCAGATCGGCGAATGGGTGCTGGAGCAGGCGTGCCGGCAGGCCGGCGAATGGGCGAGGCTGTCGCCGTTCGTCGTGGTGGCGGTGAATGTCTCGCCCGTGCAGTTCGAACGCAGCGACGTCCCGGCGATGGTCGCGCGCGTGCTCGAACGCTCGCGTGTCGATCCGCGCAATATCGAACTGGAGATCACCGAAAGCACGCTCATGGCGCCCGGCGCGCTGCCTTCGCTGCAAGCGCTGCGCAGGCTCGACGTGTCGATCGCCATCGACGATTTCGGCACGGGCTTTTCGAGCCTGGGCTACGTGCGCAGCTTCATGGTCGATCGGGTCAAGCTCGATATGTCGTTCGTGCGCGGCATCGGTTGCTCGCGCGCCGACGAAGTCATCGTGAAGGCGGTCATCGCCATGGGTCAGGCGCTGGACATACGCGTCGTCGCGGAAGGCGTGGAAACGGCGGATCAGCTCGATTATCTGATCGACAACGGCTGCGACGAAGTACAGGGCTTCTGGCTGGGATGCCCGATGCGACCGGAACTGGCCGAAATATCGCTGATGCAATCGGCGCTCGCGCCGAGCTTCGCCTGACGGCGTTTGCGCCGATTCCCAATGCCACGCGAATGCGCTAGATTCTCCGTCGCGAGCGCGTCGCCGAATCGTGTCAATTCAGACACATTATGTGAATGTCGATATAAATCAAAGACTTAGTTGATTTCGGCGCGCGCTGCGATTATCGTTGGGCCCTCGGCAATACTTCGCGCTGTCTCTCCTGATCGACGCCTGCAATCCGCGTCGCGACATCCTCTCGTCACGTTGTGAACCGCCCTTCGGCTCGTCCGATGCACGGCGGCGGGAATCGCATTCCCCGATCAAGCGATGAACTCCCGCGCGACGCCAGCCCTTCCACTTCCGACATGCCAGACAACGAATACGCTTTTGCCCCGCCGTTTGCCCATGCCCCGCTCGCGCGAATGCTCGCGCTCGTCGCGGCCGCCGCCTTCGCGCTGTGCGCGTGCGGCGAGAAATCCGCTGCCGCCGGCGCGCCACCCGCGGCGAATGCGCCCGAAGTCAGCGTGATGACGCTGAAGGCGCAGCGCATCGACATCGTGGACGATCTGTCCGGACGCCTCTCGTCGGTCGAAGTCGCCGACGTGCGCCCGCAAGTCGATGGCATCGTGACCAAGCGGCTTTTCGTCGAAGGCTCGACGGTCAGGGCCGGCCAGCCGCTTTATCAACTCGATGCCGCGAGCTACCAGGCCGCGTACGACACCGCGCTCGGCACGCTGCAAAAGGCGATCGCCACGTCGAAGGCCGCCGACGTCACGGCGAAGCGCTATCAGGAACTCTTCAAGATCAAGAGCGTGAGCGCGCAGGACATGGAGAACTACGCCGCCGCCGCCGACGAGGCACACGCCGATATCGTCACGGATCGCGGCTCGCTCGAAACCGCGCGCGTGAATCTGGCGCGCACGCGCATCGTCGCGCCGATCAGCGGCAAGATCGGCAAGTCGGCGGTGACGGTCGGCGCGCTCGTCACGTCGGGACAATCGACGGCGCTCACGACCATCCAGTCGATGGACACGCTCTACCTCGACGTCACGCGTTCCAGCACCGAAGCGCTGCGGCTCTCGAAGGCCATCGCGTCCGGCGCGCTGAAGCCCGGCACGAGCAAGGTCACGGTGCAGACCGAAGACGGCGCGACCTACGCGCATACCGGCACGCTGCTCTTCTCCGATGTCACCGTCGATCAGACCACCGGCTCGATCACGCTGCGGGCATCGATTCCGAACCCGGAGCATCAGCTTCTGCCGGGCATGTTCGTGCAGGCGCAACTCGACGAAGGCGAGCAGGACGCGATTCTCGTGCCGCAAACGCTCGTGAATCGCGGCGCGGGCGGCACCTCGACCGTGCTCGTCGTGAACGCGCAGAACGTCGTCGAAAGCCGCACCGTCACCGCCGATACGGCGCACGGCAACGACTGGATCGTGACGCGCGGCCTGCGCGCGGGCGAGCGCATCGCCACCGACAATCTGCAGGTGGTGAGCGCGGGCATGAAGGTCTCGCCCGTCGAACGCGATGCGCAAGCGCAGCTCGCCAAGGGAGACTGACGCACGATGCTCTCCCGTTTCTTCATTCACCGGCCCGTGCTCGCATGGGTCATCGCCATCGTCGTGATGCTGATCGGCGCGCTCTCGATCCGCACGCTGTCCGTCGAGCAATATCCGAACGTCGCGCCGCCGTCGATCCGCATCACCGCGACCTATCCGGGCGCATCCGCCGATACGCTCGCCACCACGGTCACGCAGGTGATCGAGCAGGACATGACGGGCATCGACAATCTGATGTACATGTCGTCGACGAGCAGCTCGGCGGGCACCGCGACCATCACGCTGACGTTCAAGTCGGGCACCAATGCGGACGTCGCCGCGATGCAGGTGCAGAACAAGGTGCAGGAAGCGAACGCATCGCTGCCGAGCGCCGTTCAGCAACAGGGCATTCAGGTCAGCAAGACCGCGGGCAACATCCTGATGGTCGTATCGGTCACGTCCACGGACGGCCGCATGAACACCGTCGATCTCGGCAATCTGCTCGCGACGCGGGTGCAGGATCCGCTCACGCAAATCAGCGGCGTCGGGCAAGTGACGCTCTTCAGCGCGCAGCACTCGATGCGCGTGTGGCTCGATCCCGTCAAGCTGCGCAGCGTCGGCCTGATGCCGAGCGATGTCACGACCGCCATCGACAGTCAGAACGCGCAGCTTTCCGTCGGGCAGATCGGCGGCGCACCGCAGACGAAGACGCAAGCCATCAACGCGACCATCGTGACGCGCGGCTTTCTCAAGACTTCGGACGAGTTCGCCAACATTCTCCTGCGCGTCAATCAGGACGGCTCGCGCGTGTATCTGAAGGATGTCGGCACGGTCGAAGTCGGCGGCGACTCCTACGACATGACGTCGCGTCTGAACGGCAAGCCCGCCGCCGCGATGGGCATCATGCTCGCAAGCGGCGCGAACGCGCTGTCGGTCGCGAAGGCCGTGCGCGCGCAACTCGCGGTGTTGCAGAAGCAGATGCCGGGCGGCGTGCAACTGAGCGTTCCGCACGACACGACGCCTTTCGTATCCGCGTCCATCTCCGAGGTCATCACGACACTCTTCGAAGCCGTCGTGCTCGTGTTCCTCGTGATGTACCTGTTCCTCGGCAACCTGCGCGCGACGCTCATTCCGACCATCGTCGTGCCGGTCGCGCTGCTCGGCACGTTCGCGCTGATCGCCGCGGTCGGCTTCACCATCAACGTGCTGTCGCTGTTCGCGCTGGTGCTGGCCATCGGTCTTCTGGTCGATGACGCGATCGTCGTGGTCGAGAACGTCGAGCGGTTGCTGAGCGAAGGCCTGTCGCCGCTCGATGCCACCATCAAGGCGATGGGCGAGATCGGCGGCGCATTGATCGGCGTCACCGCCGTGCTGACGGCCGTGTTCATTCCGATGGCGTTCATGTCGGGCTCGACGGGCGAGATCTATCGTCAGTTCTCGCTCACGATCACGTCGGCGATGGTGCTCTCCGTGCTGCTCGCGCTGACGCTCACGCCCGCGCTGTGCGCGACGCTGCTGCGCCCGGTCGATCCGCAACATCAGCGGCGCGGCTTCTTCGCGTGGTTCGAGCGCACATTCGAAGGCGGCACGCGCCGTTACGAGCGTGTAGTGACGCGCCTCGTTGCGCGCCCGCTGCGCTGGATGGCCGCGTATGCCGCGATCTGCGGCGTGGCCGCGCTGCTGTACTGGCAGCTTCCATCGTCGTTCCTGCCGGATGAGGATCAGGGCACGCTGATGACCATCGTCAATCTGCCCGCGGGCAGCTCGAGCGTGCAGGCGAACGTCGTGGAGAAGCAGGTCGAGTCGTATTTCACGGCGCTTCCCGAAGTGGAGAACGTCGTCATGCTCGATGGCTTCAGCGTGTCGGGCAGCGGACAGAACATGGCGATGGCGATGGTCAAGCTCAAGGACTGGAAGGATCGCAAGGGCAAAGGCCAGTCCGCGGCGGAGATCGTCGGCGCCGCGAACGCGCACTTTCGCAGCTTGCGCGCCGGACAGGTCTTCGTGATGAATCCGCCCGCCGTGCAAGGTCTCGGCAGTTACAGCGGTGTCGATTTCGAACTGAAGGACATGGCCGGTCTGGGTCACGATCAGCTTGTCGCCGCGAGAAACAAGCTCTTGGCTCTTGCCGCGAAGGATCCGAAGATCACCGGTATGCGTCCCGCCGGCATGGCCGACGTGCCGCAGTACGCCGTGGATATCGATTACCTGAAGGCGTCGGCGCTCGGCGTCAGCGCATCCAATATCAACGACACGCTGCAGACCGCGTTTGGCTCGACCTACGTGAACAATTACGTGGACACGGGGCGCATCCAGAAGGTCTATGTTCAGGCGCTGCCGCAATACCGCATGATGCCCGCCGATATCGGCAAATGGTTCGTGACATCGAGCAATACGACGACGAGCACGACCAGCTACGACGGCAAGATGGTGCCGTTCTCGTCGTTCGCCTCGGGCCACTGGACGACCGGTTCTCCGCAAGTCGAACGCTACAACCGCAGCCTTTCGATGGAGATGACCGCGCAAAGCCCGCAAGGCGTCAGCAGCGGCGACACGATGAACGCGATCGAAGCGCTCGTCGCGCAGTTGCCGCAAGGCATTGCGATGGAGTGGACCGGCCAGTCGTATCAGGAGAAGCTCGCGGGCTCGCAGGCGACGTATCTCTATGCGCTTTCGCTGATCGTCGTGTTCCTCTGTCTCGCGGGTCTGTACGAAAGCTGGTCCGTGCCGTTCTCGGTGATCCTCGTCGTGCCGCTCGGCATCGTCGGGGCACTGGTCGCGGCGCATCTGCGCGGCTTCACCGACGACATCTATTTCAAGGTCGGCTTGCTGACGACCATCGGACTCGCGACCAAGAACGCGATCCTGATCGTCGAGTACGCGAAGTCCCTGCACGAGCGCGGTCACAGCGTGCGTCAGGCGGCGATCGAAGCGGCGCATCTGCGCTTGCGGCCCATCGTGATGACCTCGCTCGCCTTCGGCTTCGGCGTGCTGCCGATGGCGTTCGCGAGCGGCGCGGGCGCATCGAGCCGCGAGAGTCTCGGCAACGGCGTGCTTGGCGGCGTGATTGCCGCGACGCTGCTCGCCATCGTCTTCGTGCCAGTATTTTTCGTGCTGATTCGGGGCTTCGGAAACAGGAAGAAGGAAGGAGCCGCTCATGAATAGGCGCTTCGCTGTCTGCCGCATCGTCGCGGCGACGCTGACGGTTTTCGCGCTCGGCGCGTGCACGCTCGAGCCTCACTACGAGCGGCCCGCCGCACCGATGCCCGCGTCCTATCCGCAGTACGAATCGACGAGCGCGCAACAACAGGCATCGGCTGCCGACCTGCTGTCCGACTGGCGCTCGTTCGTGCGGGATCCGTATCTGCGTCAGTTGATCGAGCTTGCGCTGACGAACAACCGCGACTTGCGGCAAGCCGCGCTGAAGGTCGCGCAATACGAGGCGGAGTATCGGATCGTGCGCGCCGAACTGGGGCCGTCGATCACGGCGACGGGCACGCATAGTGCGTCGCACCAGTCGGGCGTGACGACGAAATCCACCAGCCTCGAACTCGGCACGAGCGCGTGGGAAATCGACTTCTTCGGCCGCATCCGCAGCCTGAAGGATCAGGCGCTGGAGCAGTATCTGTCGACGGACGCGGCGCGCCGCAGCACGCAGATCAGCCTCATCTCCACCACGGCGGGCGACTATCTGACATGGCTCGCGGATCGCGCCCTGCTCGACGTGACGGAACGCACGGTGGCTTCGTATCGCGACACCTACGAGACGACGCTGCGCGCGGCCAATCTCGGCAGCGGCTCGATGGAAGACGTGCAGTCCGCGCGCACATCGCTGACGAGCGCAATGGCGAATCTCGCCGCGTATCGACGCGCGGTGGAGCAGGATCGCAACAACCTGATCGCGGTGATCGGCTGCCCGTTGCCCGACGGCTTCCCCGACGATCGCGCCTTGCCCGACGAACCGCTCTTCGCCGCCGTGCCCGAGGGCCTGCCTTCGACGCTCTTGACGGAGCGGCCCGACATCATCGAGGCGGAACATGCGTTGAAGTCCGCGAACGCGTATATCGGTGCGGCGCGCGCGGCGTTCTTCCCGACCGTCTCGCTGACCGCGACGGGCGGCGTCGCGAGCAACGGGCTGTCGTCGCTCTTCAAGGCGGGTTCGGGCGCGTGGGCGTTCGAGCCGTCGATCAGCGTGCCGATCTTCCAGTTCGGCAGTCTGCGCGCCTCGCTCGACTCCGCGACGATCTCGAAGAACATCTACGTCGCGGCGTACGAAGGCACGATCCAGACCGCCTTCAAGGAGGTGTCGAACGCGCTCGCGGCGCGCGCCACGTATGTCGATCAGACCGCCGCGGACCTTCAGTATGTCGATGCCGCGCAGCAGTACTACGACATCGCCAATGCGCGCTATCGCGGCGGCCTGGACAGCTTCCTCACTTTGCTCACGGCGCAGCGCACGCTGTTCAGCGCGCAGACCCAGCTCGTGACCGACCGCGCCGCGCAACAGACCAACATGGTGACGCTCTACACGGCGCTGGGCGGCGGCTGGCGCAAGGATGCGCAAGTGCAGGAGACGGCGGCGAAATAGTCCGAACGCGCTTCATTCGTGCTGCGAGGGCCGTCGCCTGTCGCGCTCGGCTATATCGCGACGCAGTTCTCGTTCGGCGTGAGCTTTCTGCTCGTCGGCGCGGTGTTCATTCCGAGCGGCATCGGCACGTTGTTCATTCCGGAACGTCTGTACGACACGAGCGATTCCGGCCCATCGACGCCCGCGCGATCACGCCGATGACGGCGCCGTCGCGCAACCGCTCATCGCGCGCTGATCGTCGTCGGCGCTGACGGGCGCGAGCGCCATCAGCCGCGCGAGCACCGGCCAGCGCGTCACCGCCGCGCGCAATTCCTCGTCGGCTTCGGCATCGAAATAGCGCGCGGCGTCGAGACCGGCGACGCGCTCCGCAAGCGCGACGACATCATGCCGGTCGCGCGCTTCCTTGTTCAGCGTGTTCATTTCTGATCCACCCATACGCCGTCCGGCGTCTTCACGACATAGCCCGTCGCGGTCTTCATCGTGACGGTGCCTTCGTTCTCGCCGATCATCGGCGTCTGCGGCAGATTGGCCGCGTATTGCGACAGCGTGACGCCCGCCTTGAACGGACTGTTCGACACGAGGTTCGACAGCAATTGCGCGATGGCGAGATGCCCGGTCGGCTGATCGATGACGGTCGTCGCGCCGTGATTGCCCGTGAAGCCGACGAGCCGCACGCCCACCGGCCCGTGGATCACGCTCGGCGTCGGAATCTCGCGCAGGCCCGCGACCTGATTGGCGTCGCCGCGCAGCGCCGCGCCGTGCTCGGGCACGAACACGATCACCGCGCGCCGCCCCGATTGCTGGATCAGATCGGCGAACTTGTCGAAATCGCTCATCAGCTTCGCCACGCGCAGCGGATACGACTCGAGGCTCGTCATCTTGTTGTTCGGCAGGCGGTTGCCGTCGTGCAGGCTGATCGTGTTGTAGTACAGCGCGACCGGTCCCGGCTCCCGCGCGCGCTCTGCGTACCAGTTCGCGAGCGTGCCGTAATCGTCCATGATCGGCGAGCCGTCGAACGCGTGCATCGCGACGGGCGCGGCCGTGTTCGGCACGAAAGGCACGTTCGGCACGCCGATGTTCTCCTTCACGAGCTGCGTGAAGTTGTCGAAGTGGCCGTCGTGATTGAACGTGACCTGCGGCGTGTAGCCGGCCTGCGCAAGATCGGCCATCAGATGACACTGCGCGGGCGCATCCTTGTACAGATCGGCGTGCGCTTCCTGTCCGCACGACGCGCGCAGCACGCGAATCGCCGCCGGGCCGCTGTAGCTCGCCGCCGTGCTGAAGTTCGTGAACAGATAGTCGAAGTGCGACAGGAACGGATGATTGCGCTGCTTCGATACATCGAGGTCGTCCCACGACAGCGAGCAGATGTGCAGCACGATCACGTCGAACTGCTCTTTCGGATCGCTCGACAGATGACCGAAGCTCACCTGTCGCTGCGACTCCTTCGCCCTGAATGCCGCGAGCGTCGCGTTGTAATCCAGGGGGTCCGCGGATTGACGGTTAGTTGCGGCAACGGCATTGCCCTGCGGCTTCGCCTCGATGCGCGCGAGCACAGCATTCGCGCCCTGCCACACCGGCAGCGCGACGAGCGCGATCATCACGAAGGTCGCGACGCGCAGCCAGCGATTGACGACGAGATACGCGACGAGCAGACCGAGCGCGACGGCGAGCAGCATCGGCGGAAGAAAGCGCGGCAGCAACTCGAGCCAGTAGCCGAAGCTGAAGGTCGTGAGATTGCCGAACTCCTCGACGATGCGGCCGAACGGCGGCACGTTCGCCTCGCGATACATCAGCGGCAAACCGATGCCGAGCCCGGCGACGAACCGCACCGCGCGCCAGATGCGCGAGCGCAGCGGCGAGCTCGCGGCGAGCGCCACCGCGAACGCGATGTTCGCGAGCCATATCGGCGTCAGATGCCCCGTCGAAAAGAGCGCGATCTTGATGATGAAATACAGGTTCCAGAAGGTCATCTTCGTTCTTCTTGTCAGTAGCGGCGGCCATCGAGCGCGAGCTTGTCGAGCAGCGCGCGGCGCGCTCCGCCGAACAGCCGCGCATAGCCTTCGAAGCCCATCAGCAGCACTTCCTTCAGGCCCTTGAGCGGCGCGTCGTCTTCGGTGCGCTCGTCCCATTCGATCCACGCATCCGCGCGGCCGAACGTGCATTGCACGAGACGGCGCTCGTCTTCGAGCGTGAGCGAATCGAAGCGCACGCCCAGATGCGTGCCGGAAAGGCGCGTCACGCGCACCGGAAAGTGAAACTGCCGCTCGCCGCGGCTCACGACGACGCCGAGCGTGTCGCCGGTTTCGAGCGAGAGCAATCCTTCGCCGACGACGAGCCCGAGCCCGCCCGTCGAGTAATCGCTCGTGCTGCACGCGATGCTGCTGCCGTCGTTGAGCACGAGCGTCGCGGGCATGTTCATCGCGATGCGATGCGTGACGCGCACCTGCTTCGCCTCGCGCGCGACGCTCACCGCCGCGCCGAGCATCACGAGGTTGTAGAGCGTCCAGAACACGTTCATCAGGATGGTCGCGTCTTCGTCGCCCGCGCCGGCGATCAGCTTCACGATGCCGACGGACATCGCGAGCGCGTTCAGGCCGAGCAGCACGAGATACGGCTTGCTCATCGCCCAGTCGATATACGTCTCGTCGATGCGCCCGCCCTTGTCCGTCACGTTGAACTTGCCATGCTTCGGGCTGAAGAACGCGATGGTCGTCGGCAGCGCGATATACCACGCGAGCACCGACTCATAGACTTCGGCCCAGAACGAATGCCGGAACTTGCCCTGCATCCGCGAGTTCGCGATGTTCGCGATGACGATGTACGGCAGCACGAAACCCGCGATGGTCGTCGCCGCCGCGTTGATGAAGTACATCTGGAAGAAGAGGTACCACATCGGCATGGTGAGGAACACGAGGCGCGGAATGCCGTAGAAGAAGTGCAGCATCGCGTTGCCGTAGCACAGGCGCTGAAAGAAGTTCAGCCCGCGCCCGAAAAACGGATTGTCGATGCGGAAAATCTGCGCCATGCCGCGCGCCCAGCGCGTGCGCTGCTTGATGTGGCTCGCGAGGCTTTCGGTGGCGAGACCGGCGGCCTGCACCGTCGGCAGATACGCCGTCGTATAGCCGCGCCGATGCAGCTTGAGCGCCGTGTGCGCGTCTTCGGTCACGGTTTCGACCGCGATGCCGCCGACCTCTTCCAGCGGCGCGCGCTTGATGACCGCGCACGAGCCGCAGAAGAACGTCGCGTTCCAGAGATCGTTGCCCGCCTGCACGAGCCCGTAAAACAGATTGCCTTCGTTCGGCACGCGGCGGAACGTGTCGAGATTGCGCTCGAACGGATCGGGCGAGAAGAAGTGATGCGGCGTCTGCACGAGCGCGCATTTCGGATCGGCGAAGAAGGTGCCCATCGTCGCTTGCAGGAAGGAGCGCGTGGGGACGTGATCGCAATCGAAAATGGCGATGTATTCGCCGTGCGTCTTCGCGAGCGCGCGATTGATGTTGCCCGCCTTCGCGTGCTGATTGTCGTCGCGCGTGATGTAGCCGATGCCCGCCGCCCGCGCGAGCGCCTCGAACTCCGGACGATGGCCGTCGTCGAGCAGCCAGATATTGAGCTTGTCGCGCGGCCAGTCGATGCCTTGCGCGGCGAAAAGCGTCGGCTTCACGACCGACAGCGGCTCGTTGTAGGTCGGAATGAAGACATCGACGCTCGGCCAGTCGGCGGGATCGTCGGGCAGCTTCGACACGGCGCGTTCGAGCGGCCACGCGGTCTGCACGAAGCCGAACAGCAGGATCATCCACGTATAGGCTTCCGCGCCGAAGAGCGCGTAGCCGACGATCGCCTCGCCGGGCGTGCGGAAGTCGAGCGTCTCGGTCGTGCGCCACCAGACGTAGCGCGCGGTGACGAGCAGCGCGAGCGACGCGAGAATCAGCACCGGCATGCGCCCCGGAATGCGGCGGATGACGAGCGCCGCGATCATCAGCACGGCGAAGAACACGAACTGGCTTCCCGACGCAAGCGGCGACGTGCCGACGACCGCCCACAGCAATCCGCCGATCACGACGAGCGCGGGCAGCATCCAGCGCTTCTTGCCGATGACATTCGCGCCGCCCTCGAGCCGCGCGCCGAAGCGCGCCCACGGCAGTCCGTCGATGGCGGCATCGATGCGGCGCTTCATCCACATCAGCGCGAGAGCGAGCGGCGTGAGCGCGCGTTCGATCAGGCCGAGCGCGGCCCGCGCATACGCGGCGAGCGGCTTCGCGTTTTCGCGCGGCGGGCGCACGAACGCGCGCAGCAGCCACGCCCAAGGATTGCGCACGTCGATGACGCCCCACTCGCGCGCCCACGCGAGCACGAACGCGCGCAGCATGTCCCGCGCGATGTCGCGCTTGCCCGCGCGCGGCGGCTTGAAGAAGAGACGCACGCACCAGTCGAACGCCGAGCGCGTGTCGGGCACGCCGAGCCCGCGCGCGATCCAGCCGATCGCGCGGTTCGAGCGGGAGCCTGGTTCGCGCTTCATGCCGTCTCGCTCGCGGTGAGCGCGGGCAGCCACGCATCGACGTGCTGCGCGAGACCGTGCAGATCGTGCGACGCCTGCAGATGCGGCGCTTCGTCGAAAATCCACGCGCCGCGCGAAAACCCCTCGGGCATCGACGCTTCCAGATGAATGCGTTGCGCGAGCGGCATGTTCCCGGTCGCGGCGCGCAGCATCGCGAGCGCGTCGCGCTGCATCGCGCGGGCGGGATTCAGGCGATTCACGACGAGACGCACATCCGCGCACGATTCCCGCAGCGCGGGCAAACGCGCGACGAGCGTCGCGCACGCAGCCGGCTCAGGCGGGCACACGGCGAGCACGAGATCGGCGGCGCGCGCGGCGTGATCCGCATGCGAGCACGGATAGCGCGGCGTATCGATCAGCACGACGCCGGTCTCCGGCAAGCCGATCTCGCCGATCGTGCGTTCGAGCCATCGCGGATGCTCGCAAAGACGCGCTTCGCACGCGGCGGATCGCGCGGGCGTGAGACCGCCGTGCGGCACGAACAGCACGCCGTCCTCGTTGCGCCAGGTCGATTCGTGCCACTTGCGCGACGGATCGGCGAGCGCGCCGCCGATGCCTTCCGCCGCGAACGCGTCCAGCCCGAGATACGCGCCGAGCATGTTCTGCGGATCGAAGTCGAGCGCGACCACGGCGCGGCCGCGCCGGGCGAGCAGCGTCGCGAGCGATGCGGCGAGCGTCGTGCGGCCCGCGCCGCCCGCCGTCGAAATGAGCGCGATGGTTTTCATGGGCGGGAGGCGTCCTTCGGCGCGGCATCGACATCGGGGACGAGACGCGCGTTGAGCACGACCGGCTCGATGCGGCACGGCACCGCGTCGCGCGGATCGAAACCACGCGCGGCTACGAGACCGCGCCGCGCGCCCGCGCGCTGCCAGACGATCCGCGCGGGCACGCCGGCCAGCACGCCGATCAGCATCGAAATGAGCAAGGTGTCCATCGTTTCAGTTTCCCGGTTCGGCGAGCGGCATATGCGCACGGACGGCGCGGCGCGCGGGCGGATGCAACGGACCTTCGTCGGTCGCGTTCCTGCGCGCTTCTTGGTTCAGCACGGCGTCGAGCGCGTCGAGTTCGGCGCGCGAGCGGCGCACGGATTCGCTTTCCGTAGCCGCATCCGCCTTGTCTTCCATCGCGATGACGGGCGCGGTCGCGGCGAACAGATCGCTGTAATCCGCCGACGGCGCGCGCCGGTTCTCCGCTTCGAGCGCCTGCAATTGCGCGCCGATGCCGTCGTCCGACAGATACGTGACGTCCTTCGCCACGCGCTCCACCGGCACGGTGAAGATGCGCGCGAGCGCGGCGTCGGCATCGGCGAGACGGCAGCCGAACAGGAACACGTACAGATGCGACGCGTCCGCCGTGAAGACATCGCCCGCGCGGCGCGGACGGCACCACGCGAGCGCATCGACGTGAGCGAGCGCAGGCGGCAGCGTCAGCTTCACGAGCACATGCGGCAGACGCAGCACCGCGCCGCGTGCGAGCGCGCCTTGCGTCTGCGCGCAGAACGCCGCCACGTTCTGATAGCCGAGCGCGGCATCGGCGAGCGACGCGGCGAGCGCCGTGCGGTAATCCGACAAAAGCGGACGCGTGTAGAGCTGGCCTTGCAGCGACTGCAACAGCGATTCGAGCCGCGAGAACGGCACGTCGCGCCCGACGACGAGATTCGCGCCAAGGCTCAGCATCAGCAATTCATATTGATGACGCAGCACTTCGCCGCGTTCGACCACGGCGATTTTGAGCGCGCGTCCGCAGCGGCGGCGCAACGTGTGCACGGCGGCGCACAGCGCTTCGAGCTGCGCGCCGTTGCGATGCGCGAGCACGACGGTCGCGCCGCGCGCGCCATCGCAGGCGGCGACGACCGCATCGCGGTCCGCGAGCACTTCCCAGTCGCGCGGCACCCAAGCCTCGTCGCCGACGACCGCGCGGCTCACGACGACGCGCGCTTCGTCCGGCGCGAGACGCGCATCGCGGCGCGCATCGCCCGCGCGCTCGGGCGCGGCGATGCTCAGGCGGCCGGCTTCGTTGAAGCGCAACGCGTGCACGTCGCCGGTGGCGAGCGCGCGGCCCGCGCGCCAGAAATCGACTTGCCACAGCAGTTCGCCGTGCGAGCGCCGCACGCGCGCAACGCCCGCGCACGCGCCGTTCAGTTCGCTGCGGCTTGCCGAAGCCTGAGTTTCGTCGATGTCCAAATCGTCATCGCTGGCGGCGTCGCCGAGCAGCAGGATCATCGTGATGCCGCGCGTCTCGCACCAGCTCGACAACAGCCGTCCTTCGCGCGCGAGCGCCGCCGGATCGCGCCACGAGAACCAGCGCTCCGCGCCTTCGACGATATACAGCGCGTTCGCGCGAAAGCCGAAGCGCTTGAGCGCGCGCAGGCCGCCGTAAAGGCGCGCGAGCGCGAGAGCGGGCGGTTCAGAATCGGCATCGGCGGATGCGGCTTCGTTCGGCATCGCGAGCACGTTCAGTCGGCGCGGCCAGCCTTGCGCCGCCGCGCCCGAAAAGCCCAGTTCGCGCGCACGCGCCGCCGCTTCCGCACGCTCGCGCGCGAGCACGACGCTCACATGGCGCGTGTTCGCGGCCCGCGCCGTGGCCCAGATGAGCGCATCGCATTCGGGCGAACGCGGCGCGACGTGCACCGCGTAGAGCGCGCCCGGCGCGAGCACGGCGAGATCGTCGGGAAGCGCATCGACGCCGATGCGGCCCGGCGCGGCATCGCGGCCCGCGACGCGCGCGCGCACGAAGCGCGCAAACGCGGCGATGAGGCTCGTCGCGCCACTGGATCGGTTCGATTCGTCGTTCACGGCAATCCGTTCCTCAATAACTCGAATAGAGCCGCACCGGCTGCGGGCTGATGCGGTAATCGTCCTTGCGCGGCGAGAACGCGAAGCGCGCGTAGATCATCCCGGCGCTCGGCGCATAGTCGTGCGAATGGTCGATGGACACGCGCGCGCCCAGCGCCAGTTGCGGATTCAGCCGATATTCGACCGTCGCCCCGAGTCCGTACGAAAAGCTCACGCCACGCGTCGAGCCGCCGGGATAAATCAGGCTGCCCGTATCGACCGGCGAGAGTCCCGCTACCGCCGGCAGGCCGTTCGGGAAATACGGCGAGCTCTTCTCGTACGAATTCGAGACGCCCGCGGTCGCCGCGATGTCCCAGGTAAAGCCGTTGCGCTTGCCCATCCATTCGATCGGCACGCCGAGCGACAGATAGCGCTGCGGGCTGTAATAGCCGCCCTGCCCGAACGTGTAGTAGCGCAGGTTGTCGGTGTAATGCCAGGCATTGCCGACGAGGCCGGTCTGCACGCGCATCGTCGCGCGCCGATACACCGGCACGGTGAAGCCCGTGCGCAGCGTGAATTCCTGATTGCTCGCGACGTTGCGCCCGCTCAGCTCGGCCACGCCGATATCGGCGAATACGTTCGTCCTGCCGACATCGACGCTCACATGCAGGTCGATGCCGTCGCGCCGCACGCCGCCCCAGACGACGTGCGTGAGCGGATCGGTGAGACCGGCGTAGGACAGCTCGCTGCTCGTGACCGCACGCCGCGACGCCGCTATCGACAGGCTCGCCGGACCTGCATCGAACTTGTAGCGCGCGCCGCCGACGAGGTAATGCACCGGAAAGCCGATCGGCGTCGAGCCGAGATCGACGCGCCACGCATCGGACAGATAGCCGAAGCCGCCGCCGAGACCGTTCGCGTGCTGATGCAGATCGCCGGTCGTGACGGGCGAGTTCGTCAGATATTGGCGCAGCGCGTTCGCCGACGCCGCCGTGCCGTCGTAGAAGCCCGCGTTCGTGCCGAAGGTCTGAATGGTGTACGGCAGGCTCGGCGCCGAAGCGCCGGCCTGATCGGTGAGTCCGCTCACGTCGAGCGTGCCCGCGTCGAGATGCACGGCGTCCGCGTGCACGAAGAAATGCCCGTCGTAGCGATACGGAATCTGCACGTACAGCGGCACCTGCTGCGCGTGATACTGCGACACGCCCGCATCGCCGGACTTGTACGCCGGTATCCACGCCGTTTCGACTTCGGGATTGCGGCGCTGATCGAGATCGTCGAGTGCGGATCGCGCGGGCGTGGCGGACGTTGCGGGGGTCGCGCGTGCCGAGCCCGCCGGCACGCTGAACGCCGGCGCGATGCCCGACGCGCGTTCCTGCTCCATCGACAGCCGATACAGCGACGCCGCCTGCTCGTACTCGCCGAGGTCTTCCGCGACGCGTCCCGCCTGCACGGTGACGTCCGCGCGTTCGGGATAGGCGACGCGTAGCGGCTGCGTCAGCGCCTGCGCATCGAGCGGACGGCGCAGCGCGGCGAAACGGCGCGCGGCAGAGAGGCGCGTGTCGATGTCGTCGGGCGGCGCGGCATCCGCGACGCGGCGGACGATCGCGAGCGCTTCCTTGCGCGCGCCGATGCCGCCGCTGTCGTCGAGCACGCGCGCGAGCATGAGCTGCGTTTCGGGATCGTCGGGCGATGCCGCGAGCATCGGCGCGAGCGCGGCGCGTGCGCTGTCGTAATCGCCCTGCGCGCGCGCGAGATCGGCGAGCTCGAACGCGTAGCGCTTGTCGCGCTTGCCTGCGTCGCTCACGGTATCGAGCAGACGGCGCGCACGCGCGTAATCGGCGGCGTCGATGGCATCGTCGGTCTGACGCAGCACGCTGCGCAACGCCTGATCCTCCAGACGCTCTTGCTGACGCGGCGTGAGCTTCGGCTCGGCGCGCACTTGCGCGAGCGTCTGCGACAGCGCATCTTCGCGACGCGCGCCGCCGAGCAGATCGCCGTAGCGCAGGCGCACGTCAGCATCGGTTTCTTCGGGATGCGTGGCCATCCAGTCGCGCAGCAGCGCGAGGCCGCGCTCCGCGTCGCCTCGATCGATATACAGCGCACCGATCGACGCGAGCAGGTTGGGATCGTCCGCGGCCAGCGCTTGCGCGCGATCGAGCGCGGCGGCGGCGGCGTCGGCGTCGTTGCGCGCGAAGGCGGCGCGGGCATCGGCGAGCGACTGTTGCGCGTCGAGATTGCGGGCGAGCGCGCGCATGGCGTCGGTGCGATCGGCTTGCGGCACGGCATCGAGCGCGGCGCGCGCGCCCGCCAGATCGTCCATCGAATTGCGATACAGCGCGGCGGCGTAAGCCATCGGCGCGGCGTTCGGCGAGCGCGCGAGGCCGTCGTCCATCACGGCGCGGCCGAGCTGCGGCAAACCGATATCCCGATACAGCCGCGCAAGCGCGAAGCGCGTCCACGGCTGATCCGGCTCGATGCGCAACGACGCCTCGTATTTCTGCGCCGCCGGCCCGTTCTGGCCGCGCGCGGCGAGTTGCTGCGCCTCGTTCGCGACCATATCGGCGCGCATCGCGCTCAGGCTTTGGCGATCGTCGGCGGCGGTGAAACGGCTTTGCAGCGCGGCGATGAGCGGCTCGACTTCATCGGCGCGTCCGGTCGATTCGAGCAGCGCACGCGTGCTCTTCAGCGCCGACAGGCTCGGCTCGCGGCCCGCAAGCTGCGCGCGCAGCATCGGTTCGGCGGCGCGCCAGTCGCCTTGTGCGAGCAGCGCATCGGCGAGAAGCAGCTTGGCATCGGCGCTATCCGGCTCGATGGCGAGCGCCTCGCGCGCGTAGCGTTCGGCGTCCTTCGGCTTGCCTGCGTTCGCGGCGTCGCGGCCGTGCGCGAGCGTGCCCCAGAAGCGCGCCGTGCGCGCGAGGCCCAGCCACTTCGCACGGTTGTCCGGCGCGAGCGACGCCGCGCGTTCGAACAGCGCGCGCGCTTCGTCGCGATTGCCTTCGCGCATGCGCAGCAAACCGAATCCGCCGACGGCTTCCGCGTCGTCCGGACGGGCCGCCGCCGCGCGCGCGAGCAACGGCGCGGCTGCGTTCAGGTCGCCGCGAGCGAGCGCCGCCAGACCGCGCTGCCGGGCGATGTAATCGGGATCGCGTTCGAGCTTGCGCTGCGCTTCGATGCGCGCGTCGAGCAGATCGGCGCGATCCTTGAACTCGGTGTCGTCGGGCACGAGTTCGAGGTACGCGCGCAGCGCCTGCCGATATGCCGTGTCCGCGCCCGCCGATTGCAGTACGTGACGCCAGACGTCGAGCGCGGTGTTGCGGTCGGTGTCGGTGCGCGTGGCGAGATTCCATGCGATGCGGTTCGCTTCGGCGCGGGTCGCGTCGCTGCTGTTGAGCAGACGCGCGAGGACGAGCGCGGAATCGACGTCGGCGGGATCGTCCGCGATGCGCCGGTGCAAGGCCGCGAGCGCTTCGGCACGTCGCGCGGGCGTCGCGGCGATGATCTGGTAGTACTCCGCGCCGAGCGGGCCCGACGGCGCGCCGTGCGCAAAGAGCGCGCTCACGCGGCGCGCGGCCTCGTCCGACTGGCCGCTGCGTGCGAGCAGGCGGATCGCCGCCATTTCCTGACGGCCGCTGACCGCGACGCGATATTCGTCGTCGACTTGCTGCGTGAGCGCCGCATTGGGCGCGCGCGTTTTCATGCGCGCGAGCGTGGCCTGCGCCTTCTGCGCCTGGCCGAGCCGCAACTGGATACGCACGAGCTCGGCGTTCAGACGCGGATCGTCCGGCGCGATGAGCAGCGCCTTGTCGATCGCCTGCAACGCGAGATCGTCGCGATGCTTGTTGGCCCACGCGCGCGCGGTGCCGTAAAGACGCTCGGCGAGCGCGTCCGTCGATGCCTCGCTGGCATGCGTCTGCGTCGCGCACACGACGCTCGCCGACATCAGCGCCGCGCGCAGCAACGTCGCCTTCGTCCGGGGCGCGCGCTTCATTTCGCCGCTCCGCATGCCGATGCCGCCGTGCGCAACGTTCCGTCGCCCGCGAATCGATAGCGGCCCTCGCGCCAGCCGAGGCCGAAGAGCGTCAGCACGCTCGTGTAGTACCCCGGCGCCGATGCCCCCGCCGCGCGCGCCGCTTGCGCATCCGCGAGTTCGGGGCGTCCGATGGCGTCGAGAAACGGCACGGCGGCGGCGGAGAAACCCGCGTTGCCGTCGTTCGGGCCGGGCTTGCCGTCGCGCGTGTCGATGCGCTCGGGCGGCGCGCCGTGCGCGTCGATATACGCGGCGAACGGCGCGAAATGCGCGAGGAGGCGCGCGCGCGCTTCATCGTCGGATGCGAGCATGCCCGCCCACAGATACACGCGGATCGCGTTATAGGCGCTTTCGGCGTGCGTCTCTTCGTCGGGCTCGAAACCCCGGTTCGCGCGATACAGCGCCCAGTCCGGCGCGAAGCCCTGCGGCGCGGTTTCGATCAGCATGCGTGCGCTCGATGCCGCGAGCCGCGTCCAGCGCGCGTCATCGGGCAGGCTCGCGCCGATGCCGCGAATCACCTGCAGCGGCGCGTAGCTCGGATTGACGCGCCACGTATCGGCTGACGGATGAAAACCCAGAGGTCCGGGCAAGAGCGTGAGGCCGAGGCCGGGCAGCGTGGCCGTTTCCTCGTCGAGCACGCGCTTCGCAAGCGATGCGCCGCGCGCCGTGTAGCTGCGCTCGCCCCACGCGCGGCCCGCTTCGAGGAGCGCGTAGGCGATCCACAAGTCCGCATCGGACGCCGCGTTGCCGTCGAGCACGCGCAACGTGCCGGCGTCGTCGCGGCCCCAGAGCCACGCGGGCAGGCGCGACGTGAGATCGCCCCGCGCGAGCCGGTCTTCGGTCCAGTGGAGAATCGTGTCGAAGCTCGCGCGGTCGTTCGCGACGAGCGCGAAGAAAAGCGCGTAGGACTGGCCTTCGGAGACCGTGCGCTCGTCGGCGGAACCGACGTCGATCACGCGGCCTTCCTTCGAAATGAAGTCGCGTTTGAAGGCGTCCCAGCGCGGCCACGAATCCATGCACGCCGATGGCGACGCCGAATCCGTCGCTGCTGCATTCGCGCCGAACACGACGAGCGCGCCGGACACGATCGCGCGCTTTACCCCCGAAGCCTTCATCGCTCAGATACCCCGGCGCCGCGCGGCCAGTTCCTGCAGCGCCGCGAACGCCGCGATCGCGAGCAGCAGGCCCGCCAGCGCGCCGGCGAGGCCGAGCAGCGCCGGATGACGGATCGCGTGGCCCCACAGCTTCGCGTACCACGGCACGTAGCCGACGACATACGTCTCGCCGACGCGCGCGCTGTCCACGCCGCCGTGCCGCACGAGCGCGACATCGCCCTGAATCTGCGACAGGCGATCCGCGCGTTCGAGCACGTCGAGCAGATCGGTGAGATGGCCGTCGCCGGTCGCCGCGAGCGCGACGATGCTGCGCCCCTTCGTTCCGGGCGACTGGAAGCCCATCAGCGCCGCGAGCGGCCCGTTCTGATCCAGCGATGCGCCGCCGTGCGTGACACGCGCGCCATCGCGCCAATGCTCGCCGACCGAGAACGACGCCCGCGCGATGCCCTCCTTCGACGGCGTTCCCGCAGCCGAACCCGCTATCGACAGCGGCAGCGCATCGTGCCAGCGCGAAAACACCGGCGACGACGGCGCGCCGCCGATCACGAGCAGATCCTTCTGCGCGAGCGCGGGCACATCGTCCGGACGCGCGATGGTCACGCGCAGGCTCGGAAAGCCGATCCACTGGCCCATGTGGCCGAGCATCGTCAGCATCGCTTCGATCTCGGCATTGGCGGGACGCGCGGGAATCACGATGGCCGTCTGCGACAGATCGGCGTAGCGCGTGAACGGAAAACCGCTGTTCGCGAAGTACGCGAGATTCGGCAGTTGCGCGTAATGCACGAAGCCGGAGAAGTCGATGGTCGAATCCGGGTCGACCGCCGCCCGCGCCGGGTTGGTCGGCACGCCCGCGCACAGGCCCTGCTTCTGCGAATCGAGGTTGAAGCGCAATTGCAGCTGGTTCGAACTGCCGACGCGAAACGCCGGAATGTCCAGCGCGTTGGCCGTGCCGCCCGGCGCGCCCGAAAGCAGCGGCAATTGCAGGCGGCCTTGCGTGTCATCGGTTTTGGCGGGCGGCAGCCGGAACGACTTCACGAGTTGCTCGTTGATGTCGATGGCGAGCGCGGAGTTGTTCTGCACCGTCGGCGCGGTGTACCGGTACTTGAGGTTGAGCGGCACGCCGACGCTGTTCCACGAGAACAGATCGGCGGGCACACGCAGGTTCAGGCGGATCGGCTCCGGCTCGCTGCCCGCGACCTGAAGCTGCGACACGTCGTCGACGAGTTCCTTGAACTGCACCGGGCGATTCGTCGGCATCCAGCGCGGCGCGTCGTACGGTTCGCGCGGCTGGCCGATGTCGACATGCGCGACCTTCGCCGCATCGCCGGACATCGCCGTGCGGCCGAGCACGAGCGCATACGCGGCATCGTCGACTTCGGCGCCGTTGCGGCCGGTCACGACGAGCAGCTTGCGATCCTTGGACGCCGGATTGTCGGCGACGAGAATCGTCGGCCCGTCGATATCGGGCAGCGCGAGACCCGCCGGCAATTGCGCGCGCGTGCCGACGACGACCGCGTGGTCGTTCGGGGGCAGCGTGTTCATCGCCGGGAAGCGCGCCTGACGGTAATCCGCGAGCGCGCCGAACCACGACGCGAGCACGCCCGCGCTCTTGAGCGTCGCGCTGTCCGGCGATGCGGGCAGCACGAACGGCAGCGTGAGACGGCTCACATCGCGCGCATCGAAGAACGGCGCGGGCAGCAGCGCGAGATCGTTCGGCAGCCTGATCGGCGCGGTGTCGAGGATGAATTCGCTCGTCGGGCTGATGTCGGCCCACAGCGCCGTGTTCGCCGGATCCTCGCAATGATCGAGCGTGTAATGGCCGATGAAGCGCAGCCCGAACTGGTTGTAGTCCGTGAGCAGGCGCGGATCGAGCGGGATGTCCTGCGTGAGCATCGCGCCGGCGTGCTCCTTGTCGAACGGAACGGTGGCGATCGCTTCGCCGTTGATCGACACCTTGACGTGCGACAGCGCGAACAGGAGCGCGGGCGAGTAGGTGTAGCGCAGACGCAGGCGCGCGCCGGTCACGACGCGGTCGAGCCGCACGCCGAGCACGATCGAGCGCGTATCTTCGAGGCCGCGCAGATGCATCGGCTGATACGCGCCGAGCGCGGAGAACGGGACGTGGATCGAGCCGGCGTCGGCGCTGGCAGCGGCGTCCGGATTGACGGCCGGCGGCGCCGCTTCGGCGCAGACGCCGGCGAAAAGCGCACTGGCGGCCATCGCCAGCGAGAGGCAGAACGAGACGACTGGTTTCATCGGCGAGTCAGCTACGGAATTCACGGCCGCGCGCCGCGCTGCCGGCTATGGCATCGTGACGGAGGCGCAACGACAATCGGGTCGCCAGGCGAGCGGCGCGCGCGGCAACCGGGACGAATGCAGCAAGAGCGGGAAAGAATCGGGGTAAGCGTGCGATGCACGAAGCGAGGCGTCGGGGCGTGCGTGATCCGCGACGCGGGTGCGGTCGCGCGGCTGCTGCGTTCATCGCGCCGGTCTGTGCGATGACGCGCCTTTGCCGCTGAAAAGCGGACGCAACAGTAGCATAATTTGTGACAATTTGTATCACCTCAGCCGTCCTTCATCAAAAAAAGCGCCACATCGCGACATGGTTCGATCCCGTTCTTCATCCGCTACGTCTTCCGCATCCGAAAAATCCGGCCACGCCGAGCGGATCGCGAAGCCCGCAGTCAAGCGCAGCGGCCTGCTGCGCGGCCTTTTCGCGTTGCGCCATTCGCGCGACGGCATCGCCGCGACCTGGCGCGAGGAGAGCGCGTTTCGCCAGGAGGTGTGCGTCGCGGCCGTGCTGCTGCCGATCGCGTTCGCCGTGCCCGTGGGCGCCGCCGAGCGCGTTCTGCTCGCGGCCTCGGTGCTGCTCGTGCTGCTCGTCGAGCTGATCAATTCGAGCATCGAGGCGGCGATCGACCGCATTTCGCTCGAACGTCACGAACTCTCCGGACGCGCCAAGGACTGCGGCAGCGCGGCGGTCACGGTGGCCATCGTCATCGGCTTGCTTACGTGGGGCGTGATCTGCGGGCCGCTCGCATGGGACTGGCTGCGCGCGCATCTTTGACGTTGCGGCGTCCGGCGGTGATGAGCCTCGCAATTCGCGTGGGCTATTCGTGTGTGGCACCGGAGGCCATGCACGATATGTCGGCGGCGCAAGCGGATTCTTGATGCCCGTCGCGGCGACTTTGCCCGATGGACGTTGATGAAGCGGTAGTTAATACCTCACGCGGACCGCCGCGAAATATTCCGAAAGGCAATCGGCGAGAGACAAACGCGCCGCGCGGCCGCCTGGGTCGCCTTCTTGCTGGTTCCCGTCTGCGCGCCCGTTTTCACGGCGCCCACTCTGCATTTCTTCCAATTGCGGGATTCCATCTACTTCGACGGAGGAGTTGTCGTGCGGCCTTTTACCCTGATTTTTCTGCTGTTCGTGACGCTGTTTTCCGGATGCGCGGCTTACCGGACACATGAGGCGCGCAGCGATTCCGGCGCGCTCATCGGATCGAATGTTCTCGATCTCGTCGCGGCGGTCGGCATTCCCGACAAGACGATGAAACTCGTGGATACGAATACGCCGGGCGACCGCATGGTGATGCAGTGGAACTTCTCGAATTCGGATGCGGCGTTCGAAATGAACGTGATCCTGCTCGATCTGAAGATCGGCGGCGCCGGCAAGTGCAGCATGACCGCGACCACCGAACGCTGGGGCGGCAAGGTGCTGTCCGTGAACTTTCCCCAGGCGCACGTCGACAGCATGAACTCCGACTACAGCGCGTGCGAGCCGCTCGTCGCGGAAGCGCTGACGCATATCGGCCACACGCCCATCGATCCCGCTTTCGACTCGTTCAAGCTCGTCGGCGCGGCCAAGTAAGCGCGCCCGGCACTCGCACGCGACGATCTTCTTACCAACTATTTCTCCGGGAAACAGGTTGTGTCGTCGATCGGTGCGAGTGCCTTCGCTCTAAAGAAGGATTGCGAAACATCTTGTGATAGTGGAACGTCATCGCGCGCCTTGAACGGATCTGCAATCCTATCGAAACCTTACCTGTAGTCCTTTAGTCATCGAACGGCACGTATAGTCCCCGCAGCGCGCTTTTTTGCGTGTATTTCCTGTCTGCGCTGAAGCCAACTACATCGCCCGCCGATTTGACAACTCTCCCGATCCAAGACCGTTTTCGCCGCGCCCTGTCGCGATCTCTTGCAAGAACCGCATTCGTCGCGGGGATGACTTTCCTCGTTGCGTATCCGCGTGTGCCGTTCGCCGCCGTCGTGATGAATTTTTCGCATGCCGATATAAACGAGGTCGTGCGCGCGATCGGACTCGCCACGGGCAAGACGATCATCGTCGATCCGCGCGTGAAGGGACAACTGGATCTCGTCTCCGAGAATCCGGTTCCCGAAGACGAAGCGCTCAAGACGCTGCAATCCGCATTGCGTATGCAGGGCTTCGCGCTATTGCAGGATCACGGCGTACTCAAGGTCGTGCCGGAATCGGAAGCGAAGGTTCAGGGCGTGCCGACCTATGTCGGCAGTCAGCCTGTCGCGAAGGGCGATCAGATCGTCACGCAGGTATTTCAGCTTCGCAGGGAGTCCGCGAACAGTATCCTGCCGACGCTGCGGCCGCTGATTTCCCCGAACAACACGATTGCCGCCAACCCGAGCAACAACACGCTGATCGTGACCGATTATGCGGATAACGTGCGCAGGATCGCGTCGATCATCGCGGGCATCGAAGGGGCGTCGAGCCCGCATATCGCGGTCGTGCAGCTCAATTTCGCGGATGCGACGGCCGTCTCACAACAAGCGCAGAAGTTGCTGGATCTGAACGGCATCGGCAACAGCGATCCGACGCAGAAGGTCGTCGTCACGCCGGACGCGAGAAGCAACGCGGTCGTGCTTCGGTCGAGCGGCGCCGCGCGGCTGTCCGACGCCGAATCGCTGATCGTCAAGCTGGACACGCCGACGCGCGCGCCGGGCAACATTCATATCGTCAGCCTGCGCAACGCCGACGCCACCGATATTGCCAAGACGCTGCGACGGATTCTCGGCCAGACAGGCGGCGGCGATTCGCAATCGGGCTCGGGCAACGGCGGCGGCAATCAAAGCTCGTCGGGGCTTCCGAGCAGCAACGGCACGCTGCCGCCGCTGCCGGGCGGCACGGATTCGGCATCGTCGGTGAGCGCGACGTCATCGTCGGCGTCTTCCTCGAAAAGCCCTTTCGGCGGGATGCAATCGCGCTCGGGCGATGACAAGGACGAGCAAGGAAGCGGCGAAGTCGTCGCGGACGTGTCCACGAATTCGCTCATCATCACCGCGCCCGAACCGGTGTTCAGAAACCTCGCCACCGTGATAGCGCGGCTCGATCAGCGCAAGGTTCAGGTGTATATCGAATCGCTCATCATCGAAGTGGCTTCCGACAAGGAAGGCGAATTCGGCATCGAATGGCTGACGGCTGCGGGGCTGCAGTCCGTCGCCGCGACCACGACGAACGTCGGCCTGGTCGCGGGATTCGGCAATATCCTCGGCACCAAGGGCCTGTTCCGCGCATTGCAGTCGAACTCGGATGTCAACGTGCTGTCGACGCCGAGCCTCGTCACGCTCGACAATCACGAGGCGCGCATTCTCGTCGGCACCAATGTTCCCATCGAGTCCGGGTCTTATTCGACGAACACGACGAGCTCGTCATCGGTATCGGCGTTCAACACGTACGACCGCAAGGATGTCGGCGTGATGCTGAACGTCAAGCCGCAGATCAATCAGGGCGGAACGCTGACGCTGCAGGTCTATCAGGAAGATTCGAGCGTGCAGAACGGCACGGCGGATCAGGCGGGCGGCTACAGCATCGACAAGCGCTCGCTGCAGACGACCATTCTCGCGGACGACGGCCAGATCGTCGTGCTCGGCGGACTGATCAGCGACAACTACACGAACGGCAATTCCCGAATCCCGTGGCTTTCGAAGATTCCGGTGCTCGGATCGCTATTCAGGCACGAGACGAAAAGCCGGCAGAAGACGAACCTTCTGATCTTCCTGAGGCCGGTGATCGTTCGCGACGCGTCGCAGCTTCAGGCGATCGCCGCGGATCGCTACGGCTACATGCAGGCGCGCTCGGCCACGTACAAGAGCGACAACTGGCTGGAGAAGGACGACACCGTGCCGGCGCTGCCCCACATCGATGGATACGATCACGGCGACGGAACCAACGTGGTCGATCTGACGCATGTGCGAAACGCGGCGCAGCCCGCGACGCCTGGAACCGAGCGTTCATCGCCCGCCCGCTGACACCGCGGCGCGCCTGCGCTGCAAGAACCGGCGCACCGCCGGATCGCGCTCCAGTCCGATCGCGAGATCGTAGGCGGCGAGCGCCTCGTCCGTCGCGCCGACGCGAGCGAGCAGATCGGCGCGCGCCGCCCAATACGGCTGATAGTCGGCGAGGCGCGGATCGTCCGCGTAGGGCGCGAGCGCATCGAGCGCCGCCCGCGCGCCGTCGCGTTCCGCCAGCGCGAGCGCGCGGTTCACCGCCACCACCGGCGACGCCGCGATCCCGAACAGCGCATCGTAGAGCTGCACGATCTCGTCCCAGTTCGGCCGATGCGTGCGGCAGCGATGCACATGCGCCGACTGCAACGCGGCCTCCAGCTGAAACCGTCCGATCGCGTTGAAAGCGTTCGCGCGCCGCAGCAGCCTGTCGGCTGCGTCGATCATCGGCGCGTTCCATGTCGACGGATCCTGAGCCGACAGCGGCACGTAGTCGCCGGCCGCATCGCGTCGAGCGTCGCATCGCGCCTGGGCGTAGAGCATCAGCGCAAGAAGGCCGAGCGTCTCCGGTTCATCGGGCAGCAAGTCGACGAGCAGATGCGCGAGAAACAGCGCCTCGCCGGTCAGATCGCGCCGCGCGGCATCGCCGCCGAGCGGATCCGTCCATCCTTCGGCATACACCGCGTACACGGCTTCGAGCACCGCGTCGAGACGGCCCGGCAAGTCTTCGCGCTCCGGCACGCTGAACGGAATGCCGGCTTCGCGGATCTTGTTCTTCGCGCGCACGAGGCGTTTGCTCATCGCGGCGGGCGACATGAGAAACGCGGAAGCGATCGTCTTCGCTTCGAGCCCGAGCACCACTTGCAGCATCAGCGGCGTGCGGATCGCGGCCTCGAGCGCGGGATGCGTGCACGCGAACAGCAGCCCGAGCCGCCGGTCGGGCAATGCGCCGGCTTCGTGCTCGTCGATTTCGCCGGAGAGAATCGTCAGTTGATGCGCGACGTCTTCACCGACCCGGCGATGGCGCGCGCCGTCGATCGCCCGGCGGCGCGCCACCGTCATCAGCCACGCTTCGGGATTCGCCGGGCAGCCGCGCTTCGGCCAGTCCGCGAGCGCGGCCGCGAACGCGTCGGCGAGCGCGTCCTCGGCTGCGGCGACGTCGCGCGTACGCATCGCCAGCAGCGCGACGAGCTTGCCGTAACTGCGTCGCGCGACCAATTCCGCTACCGCGCTTGCGCCGTCAGCGGGCTCGCTCATCCGGCGGATGGCGCATCGTAAGGCGCGGTCCACACCGGACGCACTTCCATGAGGCCGTGCGCCGCGCCGGGACAGCGCGACGCCCACGCGATCGCCGCGTCGAGATTGGGCACGTCGATCAGGTAATAGCCGGCGAGCTGCTCCTTCGTATCGGAAAACGGCCCGTCGAGCACTTGCGGTTTCCCGTCGACGAGCCGCACCGTCGTGGCCGTGCTCGTGTGCTGCAGCCGGTTCGCGCCGACGAGCGCATCCGCCTTCTTCAACGATTCCGTGTACGCCTGATACGCGGCGACGCCCTGCTGCCGCTCGCTGTCGGTCATCTGGTTCCAGCGGTTTTCGTCCGAATAGATCATCAGCAGATAGTGCATGTGAGCCTCCGTCACAAGGTCGATGCGGCCGGATCATCCGGGCGCCATCACGATGACGCGCGGGCCGTGCGCCGATGGACAGATATCGCGAAAAAATTCATCCGTCCTTCCGAGACGGCCACGTATTCTCGAAGACGCATTCCTCTGTCGAACGGCGCGCCGCCCAACGCTCGCTTTCGAGCATCGGCGCATCGTAGAAGCGTTCGACATGCCCGACGCAAAGAATGGCCACGGGCCGCGCGCCGGCGGGCATGTCGAGCAGCGCGGCGACTTCCACGGGATCGAACAGCGAGACCCAGCCCATTCCCAGCCCTTCGGCACGCGCCGCGAGCCACATGTTCTGGATCGCGCACGCGACGGAAGCGAGGTCCATCTCGGGCAGCGTGCGCCGTCCGAAGACATGATGCTCGCGGCCGTCCATCAGCGCCATCACCAGCACTTCGGCGCACTCGCGCAATCCTTCCACCTTGAGCCGCATGAACGAATCGCGGCGTTCGCCGAGCGCATCGGCGGTCAGCACGCGTTCACGTTCGACCGCATCGCGCAACCGCGCGCGTAGGTTCGCGCAGGTAATGCGCAGGATGCGCCACGGCTGCATGAAGCCGACGCTCGGCGCGTGCAGCGCGGCGTCGATGAGGCGCTGCATGACGTGCGGCGACACCGGATCGCCGACGAAGTGACGCATGTCGCGACGCTCGCGGATCGCGCGGTAGACGGCTTCGCGATCGGCGTCGCTGAAAGCTTTTTCCATGGATGTCGGCAGGGTTGGGCTGATGGATTGGGGATGATATCGGGGCGGCTCGTTTTCGTCCGCGACGGCGACAAAATCATGCGCTGTCTACTTCGCCGCTCAATCGACCTTGTTAAGAAAAAGCGTATTGCGCTGTTGATGTGTCTTGCTCCATTGTTTCGGCTTCCCAACGAATTAAGCGAAACAACCATGCCGATTCCCGCATACATGTGGCTGAAGGACGATGGCGGTTCGCCGATCAAGGGCAGTGTCTCCGTGCAAGGGCGCGAGGGCAGCATCGAGATCATCGGCTTTGGACACGGCCTGACGCTTCCGGTCGATGGCAACGCCGGCAGGATTACCGGCACGCGCATACACGCGCCCATGTCGATCGAAAAAGAGTTCGATGCGGCCAGCCCGTATCTGTACAAAGCGGTTGCCAAAGGGGCAAACCCTTCGATCTGCCGAGATCAGGTTCTATCGGATCAATGACGCGGGCCGGGAGGAAAACTACTTCACGATGCTGCTGGAGGGCGTGAAAGTGGCCGGCGTTCATCCCGGTTTCGCGAACACGAAGATCGCCAGCATGAGCCAGCTCAATCACGTCGAGGCCGTATCGCTCATGTATGACAACATCACCTGGCACTACCTGGACGGCAACATCAAGTTCTCCGACGCGTGGACGGAACGCTAGGCTCGGGGGGAACGAGATGGCTCTGCAGGGCAAGTTCGTGGTCGATAATGCGCCGATGCTGACGCTTGTCATGGCTGGTGTCGGGGCGTTTCAGGCGTTTTCCGGCGATAAAGCCTATCGCAATCGGGGGGGCTGCACGGCGGTGGTCGATAAAGGCCCGATCCCTTCCGGTCGTTACTGGATCGTCGATAGACCTACTGGCGGGATTGGCTCGCAGTTATATGCATGGGCCAAGGATACGTTGAATACTGTGGCCGGACGTCCGTCATATCACGGCGAATGGTTCGCACTCTACCGCGATGACGGACTGATCGATGATTGGACTTGGGTGAACGGCGTTAATAGAGGGAACTTTCGCCTTCATCCGATCGGCGGTTCGGGTGTGTCGTTCGGCTGCATTACGCTTCAAAGCGTTGCGGATTTTCAAAGGCTGCGGCAGGCTCTCTTGCAATCGCCAACAGTGCCCGTCGGTGCCAGCGGCTTACGCGCATATGGCGTAATCGAGGTGATTACCATTGGCAACACTTGCCCGTAGGGTGGCGATCCTTTCGCTGAAATCCGCGCTGTTTATTGGGCTATTTCTGCTCGCGACTCGCTACGTACATACCTATCCGACGCCGCTGACGCTGCGGCAACAGGAAATTTTAATCGGTGTCTCCGACTGGCTCGGTGTCCGTGACTATGATGGTCTTTACGTGTTCTCTATGGCGGCGCTCGACCTGCTTGTGGCCATCGTCGCCTATAAGGTCATCATGAAACTCTGGCGTCGCCGACATACGGGGCGAAGAAGTGAACGCGCGTAGAAAACGGGCGCGCACATATGAGGTAATCCATTCGACGACCCTCGCGCAAAAAAAAAAAAGCGCCGCGGGCATTCAGCCCGCGGCGCCATTGCGCGACGCTACGACGAAACCGCTCGCCGTAGCCCGACAGCACGCTTACATCTGCACGGTGTCGGCGACTTCCTTGAAGTCTTCGATCTGGTCGAAGTTCATGTACTGATAGATCTTGTCGCCATTGGCGTTGAGCACGCCCATGTCGGCCATGTACTCTTCCTTCGTCGGAATTCTGCCCAGGCGCGAGCAGATGGCCGCTAATTCCGCCGAGCCGAGATACACGTTCGTGTTCTTGCCGAGACGATTCGGGAAGTTGCGCGTCGACGTCGACATAACCGTCGCGCCTTCGCGCACCTGCGCCTGATTGCCCATGCACAGCGAGCAGCCCGGCATTTCGGTGCGCGCGCCCGCCGTGCCGAACACGCCGTAGTGACCTTCCTCCGTCAGTTGCTTCTGGTCCATCTTGGTCGGCGGCGCGACCCACAGCTTGACGGGAATGTCGCGCTTGCCTTCGAGCAGCTTGGACGCCGCGCGGAAGTGACCGATGTTCGTCATGCACGAACCGATGAACACCTCGTCGATCTTCGCGCCGGCCACGTCCGACAGCGTCTTCACGTCGTCCGGATCGTTCGGGCAGGCCACGATCGGCTCGTGAACGTCGGCCAGATCGATTTCGATGACGGCGGCGTATTCGGCATCGGCATCCGGTTGCAGCAGTTGCGGATCGGCGAGCCATGCTTCCATAGCCTTGATGCGGCGCTGCAGGCTGCGCGGGTCCTGATAGCCCTGCGCGATCATCCACTTCAGCAGCGTGATGTTGCTGTTGAGGTACTCGATGATCGGTTCCTTGTTCAGATGCACTGTGCAACCGGCGGCCGAACGCTCGGCGGATGCATCCGACAGTTCGAACGCCTGCTCGACCTTCAGATCCGGCAGACCTTCGATCTCGAGGATGCGGCCCGAGAAAATGTTCTTCTTGCCCTGCTTGGCCACGGTCAGCGTGCCCGCCTTGATCGCGTACAGCGGGATCGCGTTGACGAGATCGCGCAGCGTGACGCCCGGCTGCATCTTGCCCTTGAAGCGCACGAGCACCGACTCCGGCATGTCGAGCGGCATCGTGCCGGTGGCGGCCGCGAAGGCGACGAGACCCGAGCCCGCCGGGAAGCTGATGCCGATCGGGAAGCGCGTGTGCGAGTCGCCGCCGGTGCCGACGGTGTCCGGCAGCAGCATGCGGTTCAGCCACGAGTGGATCACGCCGTCGCCCGGACGCAGCGCGATGCCGCCACGGTTGCTGATGAAGTTCGGCAGCGTTTGATGCGTCTTCACGTCGACGGGCTTCGGATAAGCCGCCGTGTGGCAGAACGACTGCATCACGAGGTCGGCCGAGAAGCCGAGGCACGCCAGGTCTTTCAGTTCGTCGCGGGTCATCGGGCCGGTGGTGTCCTGCGAGCCGACCGAGGTCATCTTCGGTTCGCAATACGTGCCCGGACGCACGCCTTGGCCTTCCGGCAGACCGCACGCGCGGCCGACCATCTTCTGGGCGAGCGAGAAGCCACGGCCGCTGTCAGCCGGCTGCTGCGGCAGGCGGAACAGCGTCGACGGAGCCAGACCCAGCGCTTCACGCGCCTTCGCCGTCAGTCCGCGGCCGATGATCAGCGGAATGCGGCCGCCGGCGCGCACCTCGTCGAACAGCACGTCGGACTTGACCTGGAACTCGGCGATCACTTCGCCGTTCTTCAGCGCCTTGCCCTCGTACGGACGCAGTTCGACGACGTCGCCCATTTCCATCTTCGACACGTCGAGTTCGATCGGCAGTGCGCCGGCATCTTCCATCGTGTTGTAGAAGATCGGCGCGATCTTGCCGCCCAGGCACACGCCGCCGAAACGCTTGTTCGGGATGAACGGAATGTCTTCGCCCGTGAACCACAGCACCGAGTTGGTGGCCGATTTGCGCGACGAACCCGTGCCGACCACGTCGCCCACATACGCGACCAGATGGCCCTTCTCTTTCAGCGATTCGATGAACTTGACCGGACCGCGCTTGCCGTCTTCTTCCGGCGTGATGCCGGGACGCGCGTTCTTCAGCATGGCGAGCGCATGCAGCGGGATGTCGGGGCGCGTGGTGGCGTCCGGCGCGGGCGAGAGGTCGTCGGTGTTGGTTTCGCCCGTCACCTTGAACACGGTGATGGTCAGGCTCTGCGGCACTTCCGGACGGCTCGTGAACCATTCGGCGTCGGCCCAGCTTTGCAGCACGGCGCGCGCGTTGGCACTGCCCTTGTCGGCCAGTTCCTTGACGTCGTGGAACTGGTCGAACATCAGCAGGGTTTTCTTCAGCGCGTTCGCTGCCACCGTGCCGACTTCGGCGTCGGAGAGCAATTCGATCAGCGGCTGAATGTTGTAGCCGCCCAGCATCGTGCCGAGCAGCTCGGTGGCGCGCGCGCGAGAGATCAGCGCGCAGGCGGTCTCGCCCTTGGCCACGGCGGCAAGAAAGCCCGCCTTGACGCGCGCGGCTTCGTCCACACCGGCGGGCACGCGGTTGGTGATGAGATCGAGCAGAGCCTGCTCTTCGCCTGCGGGCGGGTTCGTCAGCAGCTCGACCAGTTCGGCGGTCTGCTGCGCCGTCAGCGGCAGCGGAGGAATGCCGAGCGCGGCGCGCGCGGCTACATGAGCACGAAAGTTTTCCAGCATGGGGGGACCGTTGCCTTTGCGTTTCAGTGAAGGCTTTGCAAACAAGCCGGGATGTTCTGGGCACTGCGTTGCCCGCTATTCTAATTGCGACGCTGCGTTGCGTCAAACGTCTTATGTCTTATGTCTTATATAAGACTTGCCGGACGCGGGAAGGCCGGTCGTGTTGGGCCATATCGAAACGGTCATCGCATCGCCGTTCGAAACGGGAACCATGGCGCGCTAGTTCTGAAGAATCTTGCTTCCCTTCATCACGATGTCGCTATCCGCCGTCACGCTGATCTTGCCGCTGCCCTTGACGCTGATGTCCTTGCCCTTGATCTGGATCGTGCCGTCCTTCTTCATGACGATGCTGGCATCGCCCGTAACGAGACTGATCGATTCTTCCGCGTTGATCGTGAGGGTCTTGCCCACCTTGAGCGCGTCATCCTCGCCGACGGACGTCGTGCGCCCTTTCGCCACCGTGCTCGACTGCGCGCCGTCGATCGACTCGCTCGCGTCCTTCGCGACCGACACCGTCTGCCCGCCGCCGACGCTGAGCGACTGATCGCCCGTTACGCTCGTCGCCTGGTTGCCGCCGACGCTCACGGTCTGATCCGAACCCACCGTGACAGTCTGGCCGGAGCCGACGCTGACCGTCTGACTCGCACCGATCGTCTCCGTGTGATAGGCGCCGACCGTCACCACCTGGAACGCGCCGATCGTCACCTCCTGCGCCGCGCCGACGGTAATCGTCTCGTTGATGCCCACGCTGTGCGTGCGTTGCAGGAGAACCGTCGCGGTCTCGCTCGCCTTCACGGTCTTGGTGCGGTTCGCGCCGATCGTGATGCTCTCGTTCACGCCGACCGTTTCCGTGCGGTTCATCACGACGTCGATCTTCTCGTTGTTGCCCACGGTTTCGGTGCGGTCGTGCTTGACGACCGTCGTTTCGTCGTGATCGATGTTCTTCTTGCGGTCATGCCCGACCCAGTGCGTCTCGTCGTTCTCGACTTCGATGTCCTGATTCTTCTCGGCATGAATGAGCACCTGCTCGGCGCCCTTCTTGTCCTCGAAACGCAGTTCGTTGCAGTTCGCGCCGCTTCCGCCCTTGCTCGACCGGCTCTTGATGCCCGACTGCGTCATGTTCGCGGGCAGATCGTAAGGCGGCATCTGTTCGGCGTTGTAGACGCGTCCCGTGATGATCGGCCGGTCGGGATCGCCTTCGAGAAAATCGACGATCACTTCCTGGCCCATGCGCGGAATCGCGATGGCGCCCCAGCCCTTCCCCGCCCAAGGCTGCGATACGCGGATCCAGCACGAACTGTTCTCGTCGCGCTTGCCCTGCCGGTCCCAGAAAAACTGCACTTTCACGCGGCCATATTGATCGGTGTAGATTTCGTCGCCGTCCGGCCCGACCACGACCGCCGTCTGCGGTCCCTGCACGAACGGCTTGCGCGCCGTGCGGGCGGGCGCGAACGCCTGCTTCGCGTCGATCGCGGAGAACCAGCATTCGCAGCGATTCGCCTGCGCGCCGTCGAAGGCTTCGTAATCGGCGAGTTCGATCTCGTAACGCGTGCGCGTCACGAGATATTGCGTGTTCTGGTCCGCGCGCGGATGCCGCGTCAGCTTGAGCAGCGCGCCCGCGCGCACGTTCTTGCTGTTGGTGCGCGCCTCGACCTGATGCCAGTTGATGCCGGGATCGTCGGGCACGCTGCCTTCGATGCGCCATTCGTCCGCACGCGACTTCGCGCGGCTCTCGCCGTGATCCGCTTCCACATAGCCGCCCGGATAGTCGAAATGTTCGAGCCCGGAGAACGCGTCGAAGCCCTGCATGTGCTTCGCGGCCTGCTTCTGCAGCGGCCGCGACGGGTGCTTGAAGTCGTAATCGGTGAGCAGCCAGTTATGCGTTTCGATCGCGTGATGCGTGCGCCACTCGCTGACGAATTCGATGTCGGGCGCCGCCGCCTGCACCGCGCCGTACGGCAGCGATTCGCAGCCTGCGACGCTCTCGTGCGCGGCGAGCGTATCGGTCAGGATCAGCGACTCCTTGCCATCCTTGTCCTGAAACCAGTAGTAGATGCCTTCGTCTTCGAGCAACCGGCTCACGAAGTTGAAGTCCGATTCGCGATACTGCACGCAGTATTCGCGCGGCGGATGCGCGCGCGTGCTCGCCTTCCATTTGATCTCGCCGAATTCGAGCCCTTTGTAGACGGGATCGGCGAACACGGCCTTCACGATCTCTTCGACCGTCTTGTTCTGAAAGATGCGGCAATTGCTGCGCCGCGAGAGCAGCCACAGCCACGGCCGCACCGCCGCCTCGTAGATGTGGAGCCGTCCGCGCATGCCGGTTTGCCGGAAGCCCACGACATAGCCGGCGAACACGCGCGGCTTCGCTTTCGGCACGTTGAGCGACACGCTCACGCGCTTGCCGAGGATGCGGCTGAAGTCGAGGTCCGCGCGCTTCGAGACGAGCGTCAACTCGATGCGTGGCATGCGCCCGAGTTCCGCGCGCGCGGAAAGGCTCAGAAAGCGCAGGTCGTCGCCGAGCGGCGTGTCGACGCTCGCGAACGGCTTCTGCGCTACGGCATCGTTGCTGGCCATCGGCGCACCGGCCTCGCGCTCAGCCGACGCGCTTCGCAGCGCCGCGCAACGAAATGTCCGTCACCATACGATCCTCCGTCCCGATCCGCATCCGTCGCGCGCCTCGTGCGTGCGATCCACCGAATAAACGAAACGCGCCTGAGGTTTTTGAAGTCCGCGCTTCGTATGCACGGCGACGCCGCGCGTTGAAAGGTTCGCGCGCGTGCCTTCAAGGGCAAACATTTCAGCGCCACGCGAGCCGGAATTATTTTCGCGCAACGGACATTCATCGCTTGACGCGGTTTTGAAGCGGTCCATAAAATCCACAATCTTCAACGATTGGGCGAATGCCTTGGACACTTGCAGTAGTCGACCTTCGAACGAAATTTCCGCCTGAGCGACTCACGTCCGCGCCTTTTCAACGCCGCCGTTTGTCACCCAGGCAAGCGGTGCGCGCCGTAGTACTTCGCAGTCACTCAAACGTGCACCTCGATCCGCCCCAGATGGCGTGATGCCGCCGTGCGTCCGCCGTCTGGTTCTGCCGCCGCCTCGCAGTCGGCCGTGCGCGCGCGCCTGTCGCCAAGCGCGCGCATGCGGTCATCCGCGGGCCGGACGGCGGTCAAGTCAGATAAACAATATTTGCCACGGGGTGCATCATGTCCACGCCAACCAACGTCTCTCCACCGGGCGTCCCGCCACGCAGCGCCGTGCTCGACGATGCGCACGTCGGCGATATTCGCGGCGCCTTCGGCTCCATCGCGCATCACGACACGGCGCCGCGCGGGTCTTGGCGGGCGCGTTTGCGCACGCTTCTCGCGATACTCGGGCCGGGCCTCATCGTGATGGTCGGCGACAACGATGCAGGCGCGTTCGGCACCTACACGCAGGCGGGCCAGAACTACGGCACGAGCTTGCTCTGGACCATGCTGCTGCTCGTGCCCGTGCTGTACGTGAATCAGGAGATGGTGCTGCGTCTGGGCGCAGTGACGGGCGTCGGCCATGCGCGGCTGATCTTCCAGCGCTTCGGCAAGTTCTGGGGCGCCTTCAGCGTCATCGATCTGTTCCTGCTCAACGCGCTGACGATCGTCACCGAGTTCATCGGCATCACGTTCGTGCTCGATTTTTTCGGGCTGCCCAAGGTCGCGGGCGTCTGCGTCGCGGCCGCGCTGACGATGGCCGCCGTCAGCACCGGCGACTTCCGCCGCTTCGAGCGCTTCGCGGTCGTGCTATGCGTGCTGAGCCTCGTGCTCGTGCCGGTGCTCGTCGCGATTCATCCGCCGGTGTCGCAGATGACGCGCGATTTTCTCGTGCCCAACTGGCCCACGCACGCGAAGCTGTCGGACGTGATGCTGCTCGTGATCGGCATCGTCGGCACGACGGTCGCGCCGTGGCAGCTCTTTTTCCAGCAGAGCTACGTGATCGACAAGCGCATCACGCCGCGCTTCATGAAGTACGAGAAGGCCGATTTGTGGATCGGCATTGCGTTCGTGCTGATCGGCTCGGTCGCGATGATGAGCTTCACCGCGGCGCTGTTCGCCGGGCATCCCGAGTTCGGCAGCTTCACCGATGCCGGCGGCGTCATCGCCGGCCTCGAAAAGTACGCGGGCCGCACGAGCGCGACGCTGTTCGCGGTCGCGCTGCTCGACGCGAGCATCATCGGCGCGGCGGCCGTGTCGCTGTCGACCGCGTACGCCATCGGCGACGTCTTCAAGATCCGGCACTCGCTGCATCGCGGCGTGACCGACGCGAAGGGCTTTTATCTGGTCTACTTCGGCGTCGTCGCGCTCGCGGCCGCGATCGTGCTGATTCCGGGCAGCCCGCTCGGCCTGCTGACCGAAGCCGTGCAGACGCTCGCGGGCGTACTGCTGCCGAGCGCGACCGTGTTCCTGCTGCTGCTTTGCAACGACCGCGCCGTGCTGGGTCCGTGGGTCAACTCGAAGAAGCTGAACCTGTTCACGGGCTCGGTCATCTGGGTGCTCGTGATGCTGTCGATCATCCTGACGGCCGCCGTGATGTATCCGGACATCAGCGGCGAGACGATCATCGGCGTGCTCGCCGGCGGCACCGTTCTGGCGATCGCCGGCTTCGCGGCGAGCGTGCTGCTGCGTCGCGTGGGCGCCTTTGCACAGACCACGAAGACGGCGCAAGCAACGCACACGAGAGTCGATCGCGCGCAACGCGACACATGGCGCATGCCGCCGCTCGACACGCTCGCCCCGCAGAAAATGACACTCGCCACGCGCATCTGGATGGGCGTGCTGCGCGGCTATCTGGTGATCGCCGTCGGGCTCGTGATCTTCAAGGTGCTGCAGATGACGTTGCTGAAATGAGCGCGCGCTTGCGACACGACGCTACTTGATCGTCGCGTCGCCGTGTGCCTCGGCTTCGCGCCCGGACTGATCCGGCCCGTCCTCTGCTTCGATCGACGCCTGCGCCTGTTGCCAGAACTCTTCGGCGCGACCATCCGGACTGCCTTCGCGCTCCCAGATCTCATACGCACGTCGACGGATGCGGTCCTGCTCTTTCTGTTCGTCCACGATTCCCTCCCGGTTGCGCGATTTACGCCGCTCGCGCTTGCGTTGCGCATGTGCGCTCACCGGCAAAGCAACCGGCATGCCGCATGCATCTTTTGAAAGTCAGACGGAATCGAGCAGCGTTTTTTCGAAGCACACGGCGCCGCGCTCATCGGCCGGCGTGCGGCGATACCCGCTGGCTTCGCAAAAGCGCGATGCATTCGACTCGCCCGGCGTCGTCACGACGCAGACGGTGTGATAGCCGAGCAGACGCGCTTCCTCTTCGAGATACGACAGGATGATCGCTTCCAGCCCGCGATACTGCGGGCGAACGTAGAGCCGCATCAGTTCGGCGGCGTGATAGCTCTGCCGCCGGATCGCGCCGCATCCCATTGCTTCGCCCATCGCGTTGCGCGCCACCACGTAGCGCGCGCGGATGCTCCGCAGATCGTCATCGGCCACGCACTGCTGCCCGCTTTCGCCCGTCAGCGCCGCGTGATAGGCCGAGCGTTCGTCGCACAGAATGCGCGCGTCGAGCGAGTCCGGATCTTCGCTGCCGATATAGACGGTTTGGGAGTCGTCCATGCTTGCCTCGGATGAATGAAGTCTCGTGCTCCTTTCAGCAACGAGCATTCCGCGAAAGCATCGACGCGTCGTGTTCCATAAGGACGGGTTACGGACGACCGACCGCTAAGTTTTCGGCCCACAGCCGGATCGATAATGCATCTGCTATCGACCAAGGCCTTCTCCTCTCACGCGTCACGAGAAACCGCGATGCACGACGACAACGACAAGATCACGCTACTGGCCATTCCGCCATCGCAGGGACACATATGGTCGGGAAAGTTATTCGTCGGCACGGAAGAAATCGGCGAAGTCTTCGGCCAGGCATTGAGCGACCTCGAAGACGCCGCCAACGAACTCGGCTTCCCGCTGGACCAGATCCGCTGCGCGACTGGCTGAAGCGGGAACCACCGCGCATCGCTCACGTCTGAGACGGGAAATACGGCTGCATGGCATCGGCGTTTCTCGCCGTATTTTCATCGGATATGCACGTAACTGTCATATCGTGGTCAGCCGGTCAGACGCAACGTACAAACCCATCGACTCCGCGCGTGCAGGAACGCGCGGAATCGCCCGCGTCCGGCCGCCGCATTTCCTTTTACCGATTTACATTCGACTTTGAAAAGGAGCGGTCAATGTTTCAGTATCCCGGTTATTTCGCGTATCAGGTTCCGTCGCTGGCGCGCGCCAATTTGCAGGCATTCCTCAACATGACGGGGCGCTTCGCAAGCGGCATGCAGGCGCTCGGTGAACTGAACGTGCAGACGGTTCGCACGGTCATCGACGAAAGCAATGCGCTTCTGCGCGCAGGCGATGAAGCCGGCGCCGGCGACGTCCTCGGATGGCAATCGGTCATGCTGGCGCAGTTTCCTCAGAAGGCCGCATCGTATGGCCAGCATGTGCTGTCGATCATCACATCGACGCAGGACGACATCCTGAGCGAAGTGCGCAATCAGTACGAGCGCAATGGCATCAAGTTCGGCGACATGGCGAACGCCGCCGCCGATGACGCGCAGACGGCGGCGCAATCGTCCGGCGAGCTCATCACGAATCTGGCCGATGCGACGAATGACGCCGCGCGCGAAACGGGCGGCGCCGTGCTGGATGCGAGCGGCGAAGTCGCGAAGACCTCGCGCGCCACGGCGAAGCGTTCGGTTTGATCGAACGGGCGCATTGGACTACGTCTTCGATTACTCGGTGATGCGCTTGAAACTCGAGTAGTAATCGTCGGTGTAGTAACAGTCGCGGGTCTGCTTGCGCGGCCCGCCACATACGATCCGGCGCTGCCCGCGATCCGCCGAACCCGGCGTGCGAACCGTGTATGCACGGTAATAGCCGCGCGGATGTTCAGGCAGCAAGGTCGCGCTGTTGCGGAACAGGACGCCGTCCTCGCTGAAAGGGAACGGGCCGCCCGCTTTGATCAGACGGAGCGTTTCGGCGGCTTCTGCGGGCAACTGCGCGCGGGCGATGGCAGCGAGCGCGCCGTGCGGCTGCGCGCCCGATGCCGCTGCCGCGCCGCTCGCGGCCGACGCGGGCTGACTCGCCGCCTGACTCGCGGATGCACCCGCTTCCGATGCGGCTTTTTGCGATCCGTCCTTGTTGCAACCGCCGACGACCGCGCTCAACGCGACGATGCAGGAGAAACACCAGGCTCGCTTCACGGGACGGTTGTCTCCGGTTGACCAGCATTCGACGGATCACGAACGAATCAAGGTTATCGTTTATGACTGAGCGAAGCAACGACCGGGCGGAAATAACGGGAGCTTCATCCGGCCGCCCGCGCGGATAGCCTAAGCGCGTGCCTTGCACTCAGCGCCAGCAATACGCACGACAGCGCATTGAAGAGAAACAGTCCGCTCGGCCCGATGAGCGTCATCAACGCGGATGCCAGCGTCGGTCCCGTCATGCCGCCGAGAGAAAAGAGCACGAGCAGCATCGCCGACACTGCAACGCGCAGATGCGACTCCGTGCGGTCCTGCACATGCGACACGATCAGCCCGTATTGCGTGAACGTCACGGCGACATAAGCCAGCGTCGCGCACCATGTGACGATGCGAAAATCCAGGCAGAACAGCACGAGGCTCAACACCGCCGATGTCAACGAGGTCCATAGAACCAGACGCCGCCGGTCGATGCGATCAGACAGCCGTCCCATCGGGAACTGCGGCAGCAAAGCGCCGATCAGCGCAACGCCCATGAACGTCGCGAGTTCCTCCGTCGTGAAGCCCGAGCGTTGCAGATAGACGGGCATCAGCGCATAGAAGTTGCTGTAGATGAAGCCGGTCAGTATGCAGCCCGGCACGCCGAGCGGCGCCACGGCCATCATTTCGCGAAGGCTCTCTCCCCAGCTTCGCGCGGGCACGCGATCGAGATTCGCATCGTTCACTTTCACCGGCCAGCCTTCCATCAACGTGACCGGCAACACCGCCGCCGCAAAGAGCGCCGCGCTGATCGAGAACTGCTGCGCGCCGGACCCCGCGCCCACATTCAGCAGGAACTGGCCGCTTCCCACTGCCAGATAGTTGATCGCCGCGTACAGACCGAATACCTGGCCGCGCTTCTCGTTGTCGACGGTGCCGTTGAGCCAGCTTTCGACGGACGTGTACAAGCCCATGAACGCGACGCCCGTGAGAAGGCGCACGCCGCCCAGCACCCAGGGCGACTGCGCCGCGCCGAAAGCGAGCGCGAGAATCGACGCCGCCGCCGAGAACGCGACGAACGTCCGATGCTGACCGATGCGATCGATCAGCCGCCGATTGACGACCGCGCCCAATATGAATCCGGCGTAATAGCTCGACTGGATCAGCCCCGTGACGAACGTCGAATAGCCCGACTGAAGGATGCGCAAGGGAATCAGCGTCTGAAACAGGCCGTTCCCCGCGACGAGCAGCGCGAGGCCGAACAGCAGACCGGCCAATGCGCGCATCGTGCCGGGCTTGCCGGCGGGCGCGTGCTGACCGGGATTGGCCGCCGCGGAATCCGGCCACGGCGGCGTCTTGCGCCCGAGGAGCGCCGCTTCGTTCAGCGGGCCGGTGCGGCCGACCGCCGATTCGTCGTGCTCCTCGCTCGCGGCGCGTTCGTGCATCGCATTTTCGCGGATTTCGTTCTCATGCTCGAGATCTGACATGACACCCCTGGATTCGCCTAAGCGACTCCATGATGACAGAAGCCGACGGCTCCTATCCGCCAGCGGTGCGGTCATCGGTCAATGCGGAACACGAAATAGTTGGTAAGAGCCGCGCTGCTTCCACGTCTTTTCCGCGCAATGGATGCGACTGGCCGTTGCTACGATCGGCTCCGGCCTCGTGCCTCGTATGCCGCACGTCGAAGACATCTCTCCCGCCTACCGCAAACCGAATCGCTACATCATGCGCAAACTCATTACTTCCCTCATCGCGTTGCTGCTCGCCTTCATGCTCGGCGGATGCGCCACCACCGTAGGAAACATCGCTTTGGGAATGGGTCTGGGCGCGGCGGGCACGCTCGGCGGAATCTACTGCGCGCTGGCCTGCTGACGCGCTCGGGGCGACGCGTTCCTCCACGTCGCCCTTCACCGGATCAAGCCGAAACTAGAAAGCGATACGCACTTGCCGCTGCGCGCAGTCGCTCTTGCATGGCGTCGAAAGCGCGGGATTGTGCGTGATGTTCGCGTTCATCAACGGAGCGGCAGCAGCGGTCTCGTAGTGTGCGGATGACGCCGCGCGAAGCCGTTCGACGTTCACCTGTCCGACGACGGCGCTCTTCTTTTCGACATCGGCCGATGTCTTCGATTCAGCGCCGGCCGGTTCATCCTTCCCGCCGTCAAGCCCTTTCATCCGAAGCACGGCCGCTTCCGCCGACGGCGCAAGCCGCTGTTCGGCGATGCCGTACTTGATGTGCTCGGCAGTCTGCTTCTTTCCGTGCGCGACGTCCGCTTGCAGCTCGGAGATGCGGCGCGTGTACCAGTCGGTCACGCACGCCTTGTCCTTGCAGTTGCGCTGACGCCATTGCCATTGCGCCACGCGATCCGCATCGAGCGCGGTCGCGTCGGTCGTCGCGTCGTGCGCCTCGCGGAAAACGGCGGCCAGCTTATCGTCGAGCGATGAAAGTTCCGGGTCCGCACAGACGAGCCGCTCCGACGCGGACGCGTCATGCGGACAGCGAAAGCTCGCGGCATGCGATGCAGTCATCGCGCCGAGCGACGTCAACATCACGCACGCAACGAGACGCGCGCAGCGCCGCAAGTCGATGGATGGGCTGTGCAGCTTCTTTCGTGTATTCATGTTTGGTTCGTTCTCAGAGATGTGTTCGTTCATTGGGCGTCGGCGGATTGAGTCGCCGTATCGAACGATATGGCATGCCTCGACAGATCGAATGCCCGATGAATGCACACTTCGCGTCAAACCTTACCGGGTGTTACTTTTTATTCGCTGCGGTAAGGGCGCGGCGCGCTGGCGATATCCGAGAACGGCTTGCGCTACGAACGCTTTTCGTCGACCGCAAGCCGATACTGCTCCATCTTGCGATACAGCGTGCTGCGCGACACGCCTAGGGCGCGCGCCGCCTGCGCCATGTTGCCCTGCGCATGCCGCAACGCACGCGCGATCGCGAAGCGCTCGGTTTCCTCGAGGCTGCCCGCGCCGGGCGTCGCGTTCGACATGACCGTGTCACGCACGGTCGGCGATTCATCGAGCACTTCCGGCGGCAGCTCGACCAGCGCGACGCGCTCGTCATTCGATGTCAGCAACAGGTTCTCGACCACGTTGCGCAACTCGCGCACGTTGCCCGGCCACGAATAGGCGCGCAGCACTTCCATCACGATGTCGGGAAACTGCCGCGCCGGCACGCCGTGACGCAGCGCGAGCGAGCGGTTGAAGTGATCGATCAGCAGATCGACGTCGCCATCGCGCTCGCGCAGGCCCGGAATGCGAATCCGCGTGACGCCGACGCGATAGTAAAGGTCCGCCCTGAATCGCCCGCACTCGACTTCCTCGCGCAAATTGCGATTCGTCATGGCGAGCAGGCGCACATCCACGCGACGCGCCTGCGTATCGCCGAGCCGATAGATCACCCCTTCTTCGAGCACGCGCAACAACACCGGCTGCAGTTCCAGCGGCAATTCGCCGATCTCGTCGAGGCACAGCGTTCCGCCATGCGCGAGTTCGAATCGTCCGGGACGTCCTTCCGCCGTCGCGCCCGTATAAGCGCCGCGCACGTGGCCGAAGAGTTCCGCGCCGATCAGTTCCTTCGACGCCGCCCCGCAGTTGTAGGCGACGAACGGTCCTTCGTCGGATTCCTCGCCGTGGATCGCGCGCGCGAACAGCTCCTTGCCGACGCCCGTTTCGCCTTCGATCAGCACCGGCACGCGCCGTCGCGCAAGCTGCCGTCCGCGTTCGATCGCGCGCTGCATCGCCGCGCTCTGGCAGATGATCTGCTCAAAGCGGTTGCGTTGCGGGTCGGCTTCGCCGCGCGGCTGCACTTGCGGCCCGACGCGGCGCGCGCCGCCCGCAAGACGCGACGCATTCGAGAGGCCGGAAGGCTGCGGCACGATCAGCATCGCGCCGATCGCTTCGCCGTCCGCGACGACCGGATTGAACCACTCGGGCCGCAGTCCTTGCGGCAGATGATTGGCCCAGTCCTCGACGGGGAAATGCTCGCCCATGCCGGGAAAGCGCTCGCCCGGATTGACCGGCAGCGCGATGCGCGCCGTCGTGTGCACGAGCCGTCCGTGCCGGTCGATGGCGATGAGCCCGGCGGCATCCGTCGAGGAAAGCCGCTGCAAGCAGAACGCCAGCAGACGCATGTGCTCGCGCGCCACCTGCTCCGCGAGCACCATTTCGATCTGGCGCGCGGCGGTGACGGCGAGCGTCAGATTGTTGATCTGATACGTCGATGGCGGCCCCGATATGTCCAGCACGCCGAGCACCGCGCCGGTCCCCGGTTCGCAGATCGGCGCGGCGGCGCAGCTCCATGCCTTGATGCCTTCGCAGAAGTGCTCGGAGCCGTGCACGTAAGTCGGCTGACGCGTGGCGAGCGCCGTGCCGATTCCGTTGGTCCCGGCCGATGCCTCGCGCCAGTCGCCGCCCGTCATCAGATGGATCTTTTCGCCGGCGTCGAGCGTGCGCAGATCGCCGGCCGCCTTGAGAATCACGCCGTCGGCGTTGGTCAAGAGAAGGATCGAATACGAATCCGCGAAGAGATCGGCGGTGGCCGTGAAAAGCCGGTCGGACGCCGCGAGCAGTTCGCGATGCCGCCAGCGCAGCGTGTTGATCGCATCGCCATGCACGGCGAACGGCGCTGCGCCCGAGGTCGGATTCACGCCCGATTGCAGACTTCGTTTCCATGATGCGATCAGTTCGGTCGGCGCGGCCGTGCTGATCTCGCCTGCGAGAAAACGCTCCCAGGCGAGCATGGTGTCGGTGTCGGAGTGATCGGCGGCGCTTGCGTCGGGCCGCGTCCACCCGGCGACGAAGGGGTCGCTCGCGCGACCGCCGCCAGCCGGCATACCGATGAGGCGCCTCGTCATGTGTCTCCTCCGTGCGAGGTGGAGCGCGGCCCGCTCTTGCGGCGGGCGTCGGCGCGACTCGCGGGGGCTGCTGCATCGGGATTCGCCGGCTTGGCCCGGCGATTGCGCAGCACAGTCCGCTGAGTATAGACCTCGTGCGTCTCTCGTCCTCTCGGGGAAAACGCCCCCGTTGGCGGCGCGCGCTGTGTCGCAGCGCAGCAGCGCGCGCTACTTGCGGCCGAGCAGCTCCGCGCCCGCGCCGAGCGCCGGGCCCGCCGTCGGATCGGTGATGTCGGGCTTCTTCGCGATGAGCGTCTGCGTCGTCAGGATCAGCGCGGCGACGGAGGCCGCGTTGCGCACGGCGCTGTAACTCACCTTCACGGGATCGATGATCCCGCGCGCGGCCAGATCGGCGATCTCGCCGGTGCGCGCGTCCAGTCCGGTCGCGCGATCCGCCTTCGCCACCTGCGCGACGATCGACGCGCCGTCCAGTCCGCAATTCGACGCGATCGAGAACAACGGCTTCGCGAGCGCGCGCTTGAGCAGCATCGCGCCGAGTTGCGCGGCGCCGTGGCTTCGCGCGATCAATCCGTCGAGTTGCGCCGATGCCCGCAGCAGCGCCGTGCCGCCGCCCGGCACCACGCCTTCGGCAATCGCTGCGCGCGCCGCGTTGATGGAATCCTCGATCAGATGAAGCCGGCGCTTCTGCTCGACGGGCGTCGCTCCGCCCGCGAGGATCATCGCGGTGCCGCCCGAGAGCTTCGCGAGGCGCACTTCGAACTTGTCGCGCTCGACGTTCTCCGGCGCCATGTCATATTGCCGCGCGACCTGCTGGCGTCGCGCCGATACGGCGGCGGGATCGCCCGCGCCCGCCGTGATGATCGTCTGATTCGACGACACGCGCACCTGGCGCGCGCTGCCGAAGTCGCGCATGTCGATGGCGTCGAGCCGGCCGCCGAGATCGCGCGCGATGACGCGCCCGCCGGTGACGATCGCGATGTCTTCGAGCATCGCGCGCCGCCAGTGGCCGTATTCGGGCGGATGAATCGCCGCGACGCCGAAGCCTCCGTTGTCGCGATTGGCGAGCAGCGTGACGACGCACGCGGGCGCGACTTCCTCCGCGATGATGAAGAGCGCGCGCTTGTGCTCGTTCGCGAGCGCGAGAATCGCGGCGATGTCGTTCTGGCTTTGCAGGCGCTGATCCGTCATGAGAATGAGCGGATTGTCGAGCACGACCTGCATGCGCTCGATGTCCGTCACCATGTGATGCGAAAGATAGCCGCGGTCGAACGCCATGCCTTCCACCACTTCGAGCCGCGTCTCGACGGTCGAGCCGTATTCGACATCGACGATGCCGTCAGCGCCCACGCGCTCCAGCGCCTCGGCGACGAGACCGCCGGTAAATTCGTCGTTGGCGGCCACCACGGCGACCGCGCGCACTTCTTCCGGTCCGGAAAGCGGCGTCGCGGAACGCTTGAGCGCGTCGATCGTTTCGTACACCGCGGCTTCGAGGCCCTGCACGAGTTCGACCGGATTCGCGCCGTCCGCGAGACATTCGAGGCCCTGCTGCACGAGCGCATCGGCGAGCACGGTGGCGGTCGTCGTGCCGTCGCCGGCGACGTCGTTCGTCTGCTTCGACACTTCCCGCACGACCTGCGCGCCGATGTTCTCGAACGGATCTTCCAGCTCGATCTCGCTCGCGATGCTCACGCCGTCGCGCGAGATGATCGGCGAGCCGATCGGCCGGTCGATGATCGCGTTCATGCCCTTCGGCCCGAGCGTTCCGCGCACCGCCCGCGCGAGCTTGCCCACGCCCCGGCCGAGCGCCGCGCGCGCTTCTTCGTCATGCAACATGATGTTCGGCATCGTGTGCTCCTGTCTCCTGTCTTTCGATTTATGTCCGTATCGTCGATGCATCGCGCGTTCGCGGATAGAAGCGAACCGGCTTCTCTTCGACATCGTCGTAACGCGCCGCAAGAAGACCGCGGCATAGCGCGCTGTTGAACTCGGCGTTGACGCCCACGCGCCGCAACTCGCGCAGATACGCGCCGAGCGTCGCGGGATCGAGCGGCGCGCCGTGCATGTCGATGAACGCGGGCCGCGCTTCGTCCATCGCGCCGCCGCATACGTGACGCCGTTCCATGTAACGCGAGATCAGATGCGCGCGTTCCGGCTCGTCGGCAAGCGATGCAAGCTCGCCGATGGTGAGCCGCACGAGCGCCTCCGCTTCGCGCCCGCTCGCCAGCAGATGCGCGAGCAACGCCGCCTGCCTGCGCTGAAACGCCTTGACGAGAAATGTCTGCCGCACCGCGTCGAGATCGTCGTTCGCGGCATCGCCGAATGCCTGCCGGAACGACAGGTTCTGCGCCATGCCGCGATTGATCTCGTTGGCGTACATGTGCTCGTCGAGCGTCATGCCGATGCCCGTCACCCACGGCAGATCCGCGATCGCCGCGCGCATGTCCGCCGCCATCAGATACGCGAAATTGGCGGCGCACCAGTACGTCGGAAGCCGGAAGGCGACGCTCACGCCGCCATCGGCATCGACATCGACGGACGTGACGAAGCCGAGCTCCGTCACCGACTCGTCGAGTTCCGGATCGATGACGGATGCGAGCCGCTCCCACACTTGCGCCGCCGGTTCGCTCACCGCGCTCGCGGCGCTCATGCGTGCGCGACCGCGCTTTGCGGCGTCTGTTCGAGCAGCTTCTTCTGCGCCTCGATATCGATGCCGTACAGACGCGCCGCATTCAGCCCGAGGATTTTCTTCTTCGCCTCCAGCGACAGCTTCGCGCCCGTTTCCTTCGCGACCGATTCGGGCAACTCGAACGCCATGAACTTGTCGATGAGCCACTTCGGCGACCAGATCGCGTAATCGCTGCCGTAGAGAATGCGGTCCTCGCCGATCCAGAACAGCAGCTCCGAAATCACATGCGCGAAGTATTCCGGCCGCGTGTGGATGAACGGCAGCACGACCGCGAGGCCGCCATACACGTTCGTCTCCTGCGTGGCGATCCAGCAGAAGTCATCGAGACGCGGCAAGCCGCAATGCTCGACGATGAAGTTCAGGTTCTGGAAGCTCGTCGCCACGTCGTCGATATCGGCGACATCGAACGCATCGCGATTGAGCGGCAGGATCGTCGGTCCTTTATGAACGTGAATGTTCCTGATCCCGAGCTTCTCGCAGCGTTCGAGAAACCGGTACGCGCCCGGATCGGAGAGCTTGTAGCCCTTGCTGTCGCCGCGCCATTCGGCCGTGTAGAGCTTCACGCCCTGAATCTTGTACAACTGCGCCAGCTCCTCGAGACGTTCGAGCCCCGCTTCGCCGTCACGCGGATCGAACGCGCCGTTCACGATGAACCGATGCGGATACTTCTTCTTCACCACATAGTTCGCTTCGGTGGTATTGAAGCCGTTCTTGTAGAAGTCGGTCAGATAGGTCGGCTGGCAGATCGCCATGTCGTCGTAACCGGTGACGAAAAGGTCTTCATACATGACCGCTTCGCCGTACTGGTCGAACTTTTCCTTCGGCCACAGGTATTCCTTCGGGCTCAGGTTCTTGTGATACGCATAGAAGCAGTCGATGAACTGCTGGCCATGCACGTTCTTCACGTTCGCCTTGCTGCCGTCCCAAAGATGAACGTGCCCGTCGATGATGAAAATGTCCTCGCCGTCCTGGGTTCTGAACATGTTGCTGTCTCCGTGGGGTTGTCGCTCGCGGGCGCACCCGCGAACGTTTTCATTCGTAGGCCATTGCGTCTTCCATGTTGCCGAACAGCACGACGGTATCGTCGTCGATCATCACCATCCGTCCGTAATGCGTCGATGTCGATATCTCGAACAGATGTGGCGTCATCTCGCGGCCCAGCACGTCGCTGATTTCGCCCATCTTGAACTCGATCTTTCCCTGCCCGTCGATGCGGATCATCGCGGGCAGATACGTCACGGTGATGCCCGGCTTCGTCGCCATCAGTTCCGCAATCGCGCGCGCCTCGACGCTGTCGTTCATCGTGACGCCGCATTGATGCGAGATGGTCTGATCGAAGCGAAGATCCTTGATCGGCTTGAAGATGTTGTCGGTATGCACTGACATGAGCGGCTCCTGTTCGCGGTGGATTCAGGCTTGAATGGAGAGCGAAAACGGAATGCCGACTTCCTTCGCGATCAGTTGCGCGCGCTCGACCGAACTGCTCAGGGCGTCGGTGTATTGCGCGGCTTTCGCGTGCGGAATGGACCAGATCGGCTGAAGATGCTTCGCGGCATCGGCGGCGAGCGCGCCATGCTTGTCGAGCCATGCGCCGAAGAGCGCGCGGTTCGCATCGCCATGCGCGGGATCGTTGGCAAGCATGTGGAACAGCTCGACCGCGTTGGCGAGATTGCGCTCGTAGTCGCCTTCGGCGGCGGATACCACGGTCGGCGTCACGAAGTCGTTCTGCGCGGCAGCCACTTGCATGATGAAGCCGCTGCGAAAGAGATCGCCGACGAGCGGCTCGAACACGACGTTCACCGCGAAATACTTTTCGAGGTAATCGGTCGCGCCGCCGATGGTTTCGATCGCGCGGCGCGTGCCCTGCCACATCGGATCGTTGAGCCAGTGCTCCTTGCCCGCATCGAGATCGAAGCCCGGCAGATCGAGCGCGATCTCGCCGAGATACAACGTCAAGTCCTGAGCGAAGCGCAGTTTGTACGATGCATTGGTCAGGATCGCGCTGTTGATCATCTGCGTGTAGCCGTAGCGCTGCGCGTGCATGGTCGCCGTGCCGAGCCCGAATTCCGCGTGCTTGTACGCGCCGAGATGATGTTCGAGCACCTTCACCCAGGCTTTGTCGAAGCGCTTGACCGCGCCCGAGCGCCGCGCATTGCCGATCGCGTTCGTAATCATTCCGACGATGGTCGACTGGCGCTGATAGTGCGTGCGCTCCCATTCTTCATCGACCGCGCGGAACGTGTGCCAGTCCGAGCATTGCGCGGCGGTCCACGTTTCGGAATAGGTCGGCGTGCCGTCGGCGAATTGCAGTATCCAGTCCTGAATGAGATAGCGCTTCGGGTCTGGCTGCACGTCGACGGTCATGTCTTCGTAATGGCTTGCCTTGCGTCCTTTCGGTTCGAAATAGTTGTACTTGCGGCTGTCCCAGCCCACGAACTGCGCCGCGCCCGCAGCGCCCGACTTAAGCGGCGATGACTGCTCCGTCGACGTACTCATGTCATGTCTCCTTTCCGATCAGCGAATATCAGGGCGACGGGCCGTCATCGGACCGCCTGCGTGAACTTGTCGAAATACAGCCGTTCCGGTTCTACGCCGGCCATTTGCAGCACCGGGATCACGGCGTCGATCATCGCCGTGGGACCGCACGTGTAGGCATCGATATCGCCCGCGAGCGCTTCGTCGCGCAACGTGCGGCTCACGACTTCGTGGATGAAGCCCGTCTCGCCCGTCCACTCGTCGGCGGGTTCGGCGTTCGAGAGCGCCGGTATGAAGCGGAAGTCCGGCAGCTTGTCAGCGAAGTCCGCGAACTCGTCGAGATAGAACAGATCGCGGCGCGTGCGCGCGCCGTAGAAGAAGCGCACGGGCCGCTCTTCGCCGCTCGCGACGTGGTCCTGCAAGATCGACCACAGCGGCGACATCCCCGATCCGCCGCCGACGAGAACCATCGGGCCGGGCTGATCCTCGCGTCGAAAGCAGGTGCCGTACGGACCTTTCGCGATCATCCGGTCGCCGGGCTTGAGACCTTCGTCGAGCCGCGACGAGAACGCGCCGTTCGGGTACTTCTTGATGATGAAGGAGAGGCGCCGTTCGCCATCGGGCGGATTGGCCATCGAGAAAGAGCGCGTGATGCCCGCCGATGGCAGCGTCAGATCGACGTACTGCCCCGCCCAGTAACGCAACGGACGGCTCAGTTCCACTTCGAGCAGCCTGATGTCGTGCGTGAGCGCGGCGATGCTCGTGACGGTCGCGTCGTATTCGGCGACGGGTATGGAGCGGCGCATCAGGTCTTCGTCGTAGTTGAGCAGTTCGACGGTGAGATCGCTGTAGGCCAGCGTCCTGCAAAGCAAGACGTGACCCGATTCCTTCTCGTAGTCGGGCAGCGCGAAGGTCGAATACTTCTTCATCTCTACGTCGCCTTCGACCAGCAACGACTTGCAACTGCTGCACTGCCCTTCCTTGCATCCGTGCATGACGGCGATGCCTTGACGGAACGCCGCTTCCAGCACGGTTTCGCCTTCCTCGACCGACATCTCCACACCGACCGGCTCGAAGCGGACCGTGTGCGTCACAGACTCATCGCCGCTCATACGCGCCTCCCTCGCATCGGTCAATTGCACGGATTGATCGTGAAGCCCGCGCGATACTCCGCGATGTGCTTCTCGCGCTGCTCCGGCGTCATCTCTCGTATCAGCACGATCGGGCTTTGGATCGTGTGGCCGCGCACATCATCGAGCGTCCACATGTCGCGGTTGTCGAAACGCAGATGCGGTTGAGGCACGAGCGTCTTGCCGTCGCTGCGCACGAAGCCGAGATCCTTGATGCAATCCGCGAGGTCCCAGCCGTGATAGACCTCTTCCCATTCGCGGCGCCCGCTGAAACGGCCCATCGCGGGCGTCGGGCGGCCTTCGTATTCCGACGCGAACGCGACCTTGTGCGTCCATCGGCATAACTCCGAGCAATACGTGTAGAGCTTGCCGTCGACTTCATCGACGCAGAAGTCCTCGCGAATCAGGCACGGCACGAGGCAGCTCCAGCAGCGATGCGGATACACGTAGCCGTTCTCCTGATCGAACAGCATGTTGGTCTGGCCGGGCACGCTCTTCTTCGCGTACCACTTCCAGTACTCGCCGAACTCCGCATACCAGCCGGGATACTTGTGCTCGAACCACTCGAAGTCTTTCTCGGTCTGCGCCTCGATGCGCCAGAAGTTCACCGGCCAGCCGACCGAGAAGAACTGCGCGACCTTGTGCACGTAGTTCTTCTTGACGAGGCGATCCCACGCGGCGGCGACATCGTCGTGATGAATCTTGATGCCGTACTTTTCGAGCGGCAGCATGTAGGTGCGGTAATAATCTTCGTAGATCCACCGATGCCACAGCTCCGCATACGACTCTTTCTTCTTGTCGCGGTCCGTCGTGCCGTATTCGATGAACGTGCCGATAGCCGCATCGACGATCGCGTGGTTCTGCCAGAACGCGTAACGCAGATCGCGTTCGAGCAGCAGATGATTGTCGGGGTCGTTGATGACCGACATCATCAGCGAATGGCCGTTGCCGATGTGACGGCTCTCATCCGATTGCACGGAAAGGAACACCGTCGGCAGCGCGTAGTCGCCGTTGCGCGCGGCTTCCGACGGCATCGCGACGAACAGCGTATTCGTGAACGCCGTTTCCGCGACCACTTGCAGGAACACGTTGGCGGCCGTCACGGCGTCGCCGGTGAGGAAGCCTTCAGCGAACTGACGTCCGATGGTCGTCGCATAGCACTTGCCGAACGCGGCTTCGGTGATGTCGAAACCCGCCGGATCGATGTAGTTCTCCATGTACCACTTCTTCAGATTCATCTGGATCGTCGAGTGGCGGAACTCGTCGACCATCTGCATCGTGAAGCCCGTGCGCAGTTCTTCGCCGGGCGCGAGACGGCCCAGCATCGCCATCGAGCGCGCGGCCGAGATTTCCGGGAACGGGATGATCGCGAGGAACAGCTTCATCCATTCGACCCAGCGCGGTTCGACATTGCGGAACATGTCGCCGCGCAGCGCGGCATCGAGCGCGCCGTAGACGCGGTTGTCCTTTTCCTCCTGCATCGGGAAATACGAGCGCAGCACCTGCTTCATCGGATCGCGCGGCGCCTTGCTGATCTTGTAGTCCGTCGGGAAGGTCATCGCTTCCTGAACGTAACTGGGTGTCCAGCCGAGATCGGCGACGCGTTTTGCCGCCTCGCCGATACTGATGCCTCGCTGGGATGTGATCTTGTTGAGCGTTAATGCTTCTGACATCGAGCTCTCCTTGTCCGGTTACAGGGCGATTGCGCCGTTTGCATCGGCACGGCAGCTTGAAGAGCGACAAGCGTGCCATCCGCGAATACGCCGTTTTTCATGGGTTTTCGATGCGCTTGTGTCGTGGAACGCGACGATCGAATTTCTTACGGTGTCCCGAATTGCGACATCACTCAATGGTCGACGATGATCTTGCTCGCGCTTGCATTCGCCGCATCCGCGACCGGCTGACCTTGTGCGATGAAACGCGCGGCGAGTATCAGCGCGCCCATCGCGAAGTCGCGGCCATGCGCGGCGATCATGTCGTCGGACAGCGCGCCGAGCCGCTCGAAAAACGCTTCCTTCGTGGATGCATCGGTCGTCATCTCCGTCTCCCTCGAGCGTCTAATGCGAACCTGAAATGCGGAATAACGCGTGCGGCAAATACACGAGCGCGATCTCGCCGGCTTCGGTGCCATAGGCGAGACGCCCGCCGTCGGGCGCCCACGCAAGCGCGGATATCGCCGCGCCGCCGTTGGCCCGGACGAACAGCACGTCCGCGCCGCCGGGCTGGCACAACAGCACCGCGCCGCTTCGATAACCGACCGCGATCAGCGACAACGACGGATGACACGCGACGACACTCACCGGCGCGCTGCCCGCGACGCCGCATTCGCGCGGACGATCATCCGCATCGGGCGGATCGAAGCGCCAGCACACCGCGCGCGGTCCGCCGCTCGTGACGAGCACGCGGCCGTCCGCCGAGAACGACAGCGAGCCGGGCTGCAGCGCATAGCCGCCGAGTTCGATATCGTCGCCATCGGGAAGACGCCAGCCGTGCAGCGCGTTGCCTTCCGTGTCCGCGACGAGATACCGGGCATCGGGACTCCACGCGATCGCGCGCGGCGATCCGGCGCACGCAAAGAGCCGCGACGTCGCGGCGCGCGTATCCCACAGCGTGACGCCGCCCGCGTGAGCGATGGCGAGTCGCTGCGCGGTGGGCGCGAACATCAGCGCGGTCGATGAAGCGGGCAGCGTCAACTCGCTTTCCATCGCGCCGATGAGCCGCACCAGCGCGCCGCTCGCATACGCGCGCACGCCCGAGCGCGAAACGGCGACGTGATCGATTCGTCGGCCGTGCTGCGCTATGAGCTGGCGCACATTGCCATCGATGTCCATCTGCACGAGCCTGCCGTCATCGCCCGCGCTCAGAAAGCCGCCATCGGCATCGGCGGCGAGCCCGAGGCTCGCGCCATCGTGGATCGCAAAGCGCGCGAGCGGCGGCGGCGGCGCGGTGGCCTTGATCAACTCGACGCCGCGCGTCTCGTGCGCCTTGAGTTGCGGACCGCCTTCCCATTCGCCCGACGCGAGCACGAGCGTTCCATCGCCGAGCGTGAAGCCCGCGTGAGTGCCGCCTACATTCCACGTCGCCGCCGTCACGCTCGCGTGCGCCGTCCAGCACGCGCCGAGCAGCTCGACGAGCGGCGTGGGCGCGCTTACGTTCATCGCGGATCGCGGCCATGCGCGGTGCGCGTCGCCGCCTCCGCGTTCGCGAGCGCCGCCTCCAGACGCGCGCGCTCTTCCTCCAGCGCGCTCAGCGCCCGGTCCGCTTCCCAAAGCTGATCGCGCAGCATTTCGATGCGCAACAATTGCAGCGACGTGCGCGCTTCGGGCCGGCTCGCGGCCAGCGCGCTTTCGAGTTCGATTTCGACGCCCGCGAAACGGCTCTTGCTTCGCAGATGCTCCGAATTGATCCACGTGAGCTCGATCACGAGCCGCACGCGCTCCGATATGGGCGTGGGTTGGCCCTGCGCAGTCATGGCGTTCTCCGCTGAAAGCCTGGCTTGCGGGCCTCGTCTGTCGCGAGGCCGGCCGGTCGTTACGGAATGAGGACCGCGCGTCCCTTCACCTTGCCGTGATGCAGGTCGCGCAGCGCCTGATTCGCCTCGCTCAGTCGATACTCGCGCGTCGCGAGATGGACGAGTCCGCGATCGGCCAGCGCCATCAGCTCGACGAGTTCCGGATACGTGCCGACCAGATTGCCGACGATGGTCTTTTCGCTCGTGATCATGTCGATCGTCGGAATGTCGATCTTTCCGCCGTAGCCGACGATGTAATAGAAGCCCGCGTTGCGCGTCATCCCGAGGCCTTGCGCGATCGCGTTGCCTTCGCCGACGAAATCGATCACGGCTTCCGCGCCGTTGCCTTGCGTGAGTTCGAGCACGCGCTCGACGGCGTCGTCGCCGCCCTGAACCGTATGATGCGCACCGCATTCCTTCGCGAGCGCGAGGGCGGTCTCCGATCGGTCGACGACGATGATCTCCGCCGCGCACAGCGCGTTCAGCACCTGAATGCCGATGTGACCCAGACCGCCCGCGCCGATCACGACGGCGAACTGCCCCGGCAAAAGATGACGCGATGCCTTCTTCGCGGCGCGATAGGCAGTGAGGCCCGCGTCGGTGTACGGCGCGACGTCCTTCGGCGCGAGCGTGGACGGCAGGCGGATCAGCGAACGTTCGCCGGTCGCGAGATATTCGGCATAGCCGCCGTTCGCGTTGATGCCGGGAAAACGGCTTTCGGTCGCGTGCATGTCGTCGCCGCGCCGGCACGCGAGACAGTGGCCGCTCGTGACGAGCGGATGGCAGATGACCGGATCGCCCACCTTGACGCTTTCGACGCCCCGCCCGACCGCCTCGACCCAGCCGGCGTTCTCGTGGCCCATGATGTAGGGCAGCGCGATATCGACCTTGCTGCGCCAGATGCCTTCGACGATATGCAGATCGGTCCGGCACACACCCGCGCCGCCGATCCGGACGATCACATCGTCGGGCCGCGAGATTTCGGGAGTGGGGACGTCTTGATAGCGGACGAATTCGTCGCGGGACAACGTTTCGTCGTACTCATGCAGCACGGCAGCCTTCACGTGATGTCTCCTTGTTCGTTATCGTCGATGCTTCGCCTGAAGCGATGCGCCGGGATAAGAGCAAGGACCACGCCAATCGCGATGCGAGCGGGGGCATCGCGTGAGCCTGCGTGGATGGCCTTCGCGTTCTGTGACGACGGCATCGGCAGGGTTTGTCGCAAAATCGGACACCCTGCCGAAGTCCTGTCCATGCGGATGTCGCAACTTGCGACATCCGCCTGCTACGCATTGCAGCGCACAACGCCCGGCGACCCGATGCATGGGTCGCCGTCTTTCATACGGCGTTATTGGCCGGCTGCCGGCGATACGACGCTCGGCGTTGCCAGCGTGTTGTTGCTCTTCGGCGCGGGCGCGTCGGACTTCGTCGTGCTGTTCGTGCTGCTCGGCAAGCCGCTATTGGGCTTGGCGGCCATGCCGCTGCCGGAATGGGTGGTGCCCGGCGTGCCATATCCGCCTGTCGCGCCGTTCACCTGATTCGCCGGGCTGGCGGTGCTGCCCGTCGAGCCGCTCGATCCTCCCGCCGTCTGCGCATAAACGCCGCTCGACAGTGCCGCCGCGGCTACAGCCGCGATGAGTGTGCCAATTGCCTTGTTCATGATCCGTCCCTCCTTGATCGGACTGGAAATTAGGACGCAGGCGTTTCCGTCTGCTCGATCATGAGTTGCGCAATGACCGTGCCGCGCCCGGGCACACCAAATGCAGAGGTCGATGCGTCATTAAGTTATCCGATTCACTTCAATCCCCCGACGATGCGTTCCATCTCGCTTTCGCCGAACGCGCGCATCGTCGTCGATCGGACGTTGCCGAGTGCGCCGAGCGCGAGGCCGAGGCGCGTCGCGGTTTCATCGTCGGGTGCATCGAACGATGTAACGAGATCGTATGCGCCAAGCGTCCAGTGCAGTGCGCCGATGGTCGCGCCCATCGCCTTGCTCGCTTCGCGAAATGCGCGCGCGCGATCGACCGTGTCCTTCGCGGTACGCACGCCCTGATCGGTCCAATTCAGCAGCATGATGTAGGTAGCCATGGTGTCCTCATCGAATGAAAGTGAAGCGGCCGCACGTATTGACGCGCCGCGTTTTCTTTGCGTGCATAAAGAGGCAGAGAGGAAGCAGGACAAGGCGGCAATCGCGCATGAGCAACAGCGCTTCCGTTCGGGAAAGCCGCAGTATGGATATCGATTGACTGCGAAAAAAGTATAGGCGACGGCGACTGTTAACAGCGCGCTTTCACGGCGCGATCGCGGCGTCGCGAGACGAAAAAAAGCCCCGTCGGAAGATGCGAACGGGGCTCATCGCCTTCGGCTGCGAAACGCGCTTACTTGCAGTGGCGTTCCCAGTGATGATGCACTTTGACCTTGTGGCAAACCTGATGGTGATTGTGCGAAGCGGCGAAAGCCGGAGCGACGGAAAAAAATGCCGCACCAGCGGCAAACACAGCAATGACAGCCTTTTTCATGAGTTCGTTAGGTTCTGGATTGGGAAAGAGAGGAGATGCTAGCAGCGCGAGCTTACGGACACATTTACGCGGCTCGTCAGCTTTTCGGCTTCGCGTTGAGCCTTCGCCACAACGTCGTCTTGCTGATGCCGAGCGCCTTGCAGACGGCATCGCGATCGCCGCCGAACGCAGCCAGCGATGCGCGGACCTGATCGGCTTCCACCGATCGGCTGAGATCGCGCAGCGAGCGGTCCGCGTTTGCGTCGGACTTGTCCTCGAACAGTTCGGGCGCGATCGCTTCCAGTTCGTCGAGCGCGAGTGCAACGGGCGCATCCCGATCCGATAACTCCACCGCGATACGCTCGACGATGTTCTGCAACTCGCGAACATTGCCCGGCCACGGATATCGGCACAGCGCATCTTCCAGCGGCGCGAGCACGCGCGCCGCCGCTTCGCGATCGGGCACGCGCGACGCAAGCGCCTTGTCGCGCCGCGCGGCCTGTGTCAGCAGCGCGGTCGCCAGCAGCAGGACGTCGCTGGAACGTGCGCGTAATGGCGGCAACGCGATGCTCAGAATATTGATGCGATAAAAAAGATCGGCGCGAAACGAACCATCGGCGACGCCTTGCGCGAGCGTGCGATGCGTCGCCGCGATCACGCGAATATCGACGCGCGTCGGCTCCGTCGATCCGAGCCGTATCACTTCGCGCTCCTGCAGCACGCGCAGCAGCCGGCTTTGCAGCGACGGCGGCATCTCGCCGATTTCATCGAGAAACAAGGTGCCGCGATGCGCCGCCTCGATCAGCCCCGCCTTGCCGCCCTTGCGCGCGCCGGTGAACGCGCCCTCCTCGTAACCGAAAAGCTCGCTTTCGAGCAGGGCTTCGGGAAACGCGCCGCAGTTCATCGCGACGAACGGAAAGTCCTTGCGGCGGCTCAGCCGATGCATGCTCTGCGCGACCATCTCCTTGCCCGTGCCGCTTTCGCCGAGAATCAGCACGGTGGCGTCGGATTTCGCGTAGCGGCGCACGAGCGAACGCACGCGCTCGATCGACTCCGATTCGCCGACGACATCCTCCAGCCGATAACGCGCGACGAATTCCTGCGCGCCCTGCCGCGAGCGCAGCGTCCGGTCGAGCCGCTCGACCGCGCGCGATTCCTGGAAGGTGAAGATCGTGCCGCCCGACGCGCCATCGCTTGCGAGCGGTCCGCGATGGATCGCGTAGCTCACGCCGCGCACCGCGCCGAACACGTCGCCGTCGGCGGAAGGCAGCACGCCGTCGAGTTCGGGCGCGACATCGAGCAACGCCTGTCCGACGGCGCGCGACGCATCCGCGATGCCGAGCGCGGCGGCGAGCCGCCGATTGATCGCTTCGATGCGGCCGAGCGCATCGACGGCGACGACGCCATCGCGAAGATGCTGCAACAGGTTGTCGAGCCGATTGCGCCGCGCGACTTCGCGGCGCATCGCCTGCGCGACTTCGATCGCCGTCTCGAACGCGGCGACGACCGACGTGCGCGAATACAGAAACACCGCGCTCATGCCCGCGTCCGCCGCCAGATCCGCGACGAGGCCGGGGCCGACGACCACATCGACGCCGCGATCACGCAGATCGAGCACGAGGTTTTCGGCGTCCTGCGCCGAGCGATAGGACGCGCAAATCACGTCGATGCCATACACGGCGAGGAAGCGGCGAATTTCCGCGGGCGTGTCGCCGTGCGTGACGAGCGCGACGCTCGCGCCCTCGCGCCGCGCCTTCGTGAGCGCATGCATCACGTCGAAGCCGGTCGGACTGATGACGACGACCGGCACCGACACGCGGCTCTTCAGATAAGCGCCGTTCGAGCCGCCCGCCACGACGACATCCGGCCGGCCGTCGCGCGCCGATTCGATGCTGTTCGCGGCATCCTCGAAGCCGAGCGCCACGACATCGAGTTCGGCGCGATCGGCGTAGGTGTCGACGAGATCGATGAACAAATCCCTTAGCCGGCTGATGCCGACCGCCCAGATGCGCGGGCGCGACGCGGTTTCCGTTTGCATGATCGTCTGCGCAAAAAATCCAGTATGCGATACGGATTTCAGTTTCGAAACAAGAAATTTCAGGCCTGAAATCAAGCGCTGGGAGCCAAAACGTCCAAACTCATAAAAATCAACGAGTTAGAAAAATATCGCCAGCTGGCAAGGTAGTTGCTTTTATATGCAGCACTTTTTCAGGAGACAAACGTGAGTTCCGAAATCCAGACCGCACAGACCGCCGGCGCGCGGTTCCGCCAGGCCGTCCGCGAGGAATCGCCGCTGCAGGTCGTCGGCGCGATCACCGCTTACGCCGCGAAGATGGCCGAAGCCGTCGGGTTCAAGGCGCTCTATCTGTCGGGCGGCGGCGTGGCCGCGAATTCGCTCGGCATGCCCGACCTCGGCATCAGCACGATGGAAGACGTGCTGATCGACGCGCGCCGCATCACCGACGCCTCGTCGCTGCCGCTGATGGTCGATATCGACACCGGCTGGGGCGGCGCATTCAACATCGCGCGCACGATCCGCTCGTTCATCAAGGCGGGCGTGGCGGCGGTACATATCGAAGATCAGGTCGGACAGAAGCGTTGCGGGCATCGTCCGGGCAAGGAAGTCGTGCCGACCGGCGAAATGGTCGATCGCGTGAAAGCCGCCGTCGATGCGCGCACCGACGATTCGTTCGTCATCATGGCGCGCACCGATGCGGCCGCCGCCGAAGGCATCGACGCGGCGATCGAGCGCGCCGTCGCGTATGTCGAAGCGGGCGCGGACATGATCTTCCCCGAAGCGATGAAATCGCTCGATGACTATCGCCGCTTCAAGGCTGCGGTGCGCGTGCCGATCCTCGCGAATCTGACCGAGTTCGGCTCGACGCCGCTCTTCACCGTCGATGAACTGAAGGATGCGAACGTCGACATCGCGTTGTATTGTTGCGGCGCGTATCGCGCGATGAACGCAGCGGCCTTGAACTTCTACGAGACGGTGAAGCGCGACGGCACGCAAAAGGCCGCCGTCGAAACGATGCAGACGCGCGCCGACCTGTACAAATACCTCGGCTATCACGCCTACGAAGACAAGCTCGACCAATTGTTCGCAGCGAAGAAATAACCCTTGTTTCAGGAGACAAATTCATGAGCGAAGCAGACAACAGCACCGCAAGCGCGGGCGCATTCAAGCCGAAGAAATCCGTCGCGCTGTCGGGCGTGACGGCGGGCAATACCGCGCTGTGCACCGTCGGCAAGACGGGAAACGACTTGCACTATCGCGGCTACGACATTCTCGATGTCGCGACGACGTCCGAGTTCGAAGAGATCGCGCATCTGCTCGTGCACGGCAAGCTGCCGAACGCCGCCGAACTGAAGGCATACAAGACGAAGCTGAAGGCGTTGCGCGGCCTGCCCGCGAATCTCAAAGCCGCGC
>NZ_JARUXN010000013.1:0-125936 GCF_031451415.1 Caballeronia sp. LZ028
GAAAACGCTGGCTGCATCGGACTACTCCGCGGTTTCCTTCCTCGAGGTTTATCCAACGCCTGCCCGCACGCGTGGTCGTTCGATGACGCGCCCGTGGTTAAGGGCAGGCATCGAATAAACCTAAACGGCATGAGGCATTGAAGCACATCGTTGAAAGGCAACAGATCGGGAATTTCAAAAGCAACAGCCGCCTGCCACAGCCTTGCTGGACGAGCCTTTGGACGGCAACACACGGCGAGATGCCTACTTGAACTTGATCTCGTAGGACCAGTCACCCTTCGCGGGGTGTCGTTCCACCAACGTCGCCAGTTGTGGCTCGATGAGGATCGGCATTTCGCCCGGCGCCGTTTCGGGCGCGCGTACGCGCGTCGCACGCGAACCATTTCAGCGCCCCATGTCATTCGCTCGCGTCCGGCGGCATGCCGTCGCCATCGCGTTTATGTTCACATCGCCGTCGCCCCGGTCGAGCGTCGGCGGACGAAGCGGCTGCTGCGTGTCGATGCCGGCCATCCGTAATGCCGCATCGATGCGCGTAAGCTCGGCCTTAAAACTGACATACCATCGCGATGGCGGTTCGTCGTCGCCAAGCAGCGTCATGCCGTCATGGATGACAAGTGCATAGCGCGCAACGAGCAGCGCATCGACGAGCTGAGCTTCCCGCTTGGCTTGTTCCAAGGATGCAGTCGCTTTCATGGCGCCACCTCCCGTCGCCAGACGGGCAAGCCTTGCGCCCGGCGCCCAGCAAAACGAGCGAGCGAACCCTTGCCAATTCAAGATCGGGTTTGCAATCGGGCGATAAGGGTTCATACTTACACCGTCTCCTCCATGTCCACCGATATGGATTCAGCCCGCTCAATCGAGCGGGTTTTCTTTTTCGGGACACCGGTCGAAGGGGCCGTCAATTGATGTCAGATTTTTAGAGCTGTGTACTTGACTACGGAGAGGCAGATATACGACTTCGCCCTTCCGGGACTAGCGCCCCTCGCTCGGGCTGTACATGCGCTCGCAGAAGGCCACGCTCGCTCCGAGCCGTCGAGAGAGGGCCGAGGCGGCCCGCAGTTGCGGGGCAATGAGCTCGCGCGTTTCGCGCGCCACGCTCAGGCGCGAGGCCGGACCGGTCAGCGCCAGCGCGGCCATGAATTCTTCGCCGGGGCCGAATACCGGCGTGGCAAACCCCGCAATGTGCGCATCACGCGGGCCTGAGGCAAAGAACGGAATCAGCGGCGGCTCGGAGAAAATCGGCTCGCGAAGTCCCCAATAGCGGATCACTTGCCCGATGGCGGTGTTATCGAGCGGGAGCGACGTTCCCGCGAGCCGCGTTTCGCGCAGCCCTTCGGATGGCTCCGCGCGGAAAAGGCATAATCGCTTGCCGTTGTCGAGCACGTAGTACGAAGCGCTTTCCTTCGTCGCGGCGGCGAGCGAGAACAGCACCGGCTCGACCACCGACGACAGATGGAACGACTGCTCGTAGAGCTTGCCCAGATAAAGCAGGCGATGGCCGAGTCCATACGTGCCGTCGTCGGAACGCACGACATAGCCCATGCGCTCAAGCGAGTTCATCAGCCGGTACACGGTCGTCTTATGCATGCCCGAAGCAGTCGCGAGTGCGGCAAGCGAGAATTTTTCCTTGCCGAGCTTGAAGCAGTCGAGCAGGCCGAGCGCCCGTTCAACCGCGATCACACCGTCGTTTCCCATCCCGTCTCCTTAACGCGCCAATTTGACCTCTGTGCAAGCTCCGCACGCTTCACTGGTCCAATCGAGGGGAAGTACTCATCCGCGCCGTCCTAGCACCATACGAATTCCGTCGGACAGGGAGACATGCGACGCGGAATGCCACGCGATGACTCCATCTGGCCGAACTAGCACCGCCCCATCGGGTGGCAGGCTCATTGCATGCAGGCGTCGACATTTGTGGCCGCGACCACACGAAGGCCGAGTTCGGACGCCTCTCTCGCCCATCGGACATGGTCGGGGCCCGTCAAAAGTGTGAGGCCAGGCCCGATTAAATCAAGAGGGGAAATCGTGGCGTCGAGCCAGATGCGGCATGCGCGTCCCTGGGCGACCGGCGGGATCATAGTGATCGACCGGGGCTGGAGAACGCCCATCGGCCACAAAGGCTCCAGACTCGTATCGCGTCCTAAACCATCGACCGATGACGAACGCAGCAGAGCGGTGACGCCGCTGTTGTTTTGCTCGAACGCTATGAGCTCAGTCCAGAAAATGCACCGTCACTCCTCGCTCTCGGGCAGCCTGAAGCAGCACGGATTCCAACACCGACTGCGGAACGGATATGTTCGGCCCGCGGCTCATGCGCGCCAAGCTGGCCATGCGCGCGCGCATCTTGCTCGGATCTCGGTCATCGCAGGTGGCTGCGCCTGCGCAAGGGTGAGTCCAGCCAATACACCGAACGGCCCCGGAGAGAGGGTCAGGTCGCCGCCGCCTCGTCGCCCATTTTCACGGCGGTGTCCTCCAGACATTCGATCATCAGTCGAGCCGCGTGACTGAGCGGACGGTTACGGTTCCATAGCACGCCTGCCGAGCGCAGCATGCGCGGCAGTTCCAGCGGTAGCACCTTGAGCGGCTGTGCCTTGTCGCTCGCGGCCGCGCGCGCCATCACCGAGATGGCATCGGTGAGATAAAGGTATGCGCGGATCAGATGCACCGACTGGGTTTCGATGTAGTTCTTGTCGACCTCGATACCATTCTGAACCAACCAGCGTTCCAGCGGCTCCCGCATCTGCGAGACTGGCGGCGGCAGCACCCACGGGAAACGGCTTAGATCCGCCCACTGCAGACGCTTGCGCAGCGCGAGCGGATGAGTCGGACTCGTCACCACCAGCAACTGTTCTTCGAGCAGCGCCTTCTCTTCGAAACCGCTGGACGGCCGAAAGGATTCCAGTCGGCCCACAACCAGATCGATCTTGCCTTCCCAGAGCTGCGGCAGCAGCACCGGCGAAGTGTTTTCGATCACCTGCGCATTCGTGCCCGGTGAACGCTCCTTTAGCAAGGCGAGCGCTCGTGGTAGCAGTACCGAACTCGATGCCGGATACACTCCCACGTTGACTTTTCCGCCAGTGCCCGAACTCAGCGCATTAAGTTCGTCGCGCACATGCTGCAGGTCGGTGAGCATGCCGCGCGCGTGCCGTATGAGGCATTCCCCGTAGACGGTTGGACGCAGGCCTTGCTGCGTGCGAGTGAACAACTCAAGCCCTAGGCCTTTCTCGAGTTCGGTCAGCGCCCGTGACACCGCAGGCAAAGTGACATGCATGGCTTCGGCCACCTTCTTCAGACTGCCAAGGTCGTCGATGGCGACGAGCAGGCGCAGATTGCGGGCTTTAAGGTTCAGTTGCAGATACCAGTCGAGCTGAGTAGGCACGGTTAACCAATTCTTTAACTAGGTCGCTCAGTTTACTCAATCGACGCTAGCCATGACAACTGGAAGAATGCAGCGCAGTGACCTCGCGCCAGAAGAGCGCCGGCACAACAACAGTATGGATGTCCTCGATGGTGACAGAGCACCGTCGGCGATGATCCAAATGAGGAGACAACTGAATGCTTCAATCTGCCCATGCGGCGCGTCGGCGCCTTGTCCGCTCGTTTCGCCGTCCGAGCCTGCGGAACACCTTGCTCGCGGCCATGCCACTCGTTCTAGCGACCGGCGTTCACGCACAGAGTTCCGTGACGCTGTACGGAACACTGGATGCCGGCTTGCTCTACCAGAGCAAGAATGGCGGGCCGGGAGGCGGAGGAAAGAGCCACGATAGCCTTTTCATGTTCAACGGCGCGGGCAATCAGTCGGCCAACTACTTCGGCATGCTCGGAACGGAAGACCTGGGCGGCGGCTGGCGCGCGGGCTTCAATCTGCAAGGGCAGTTCGATATAGGCAACGGCGCGCTGCAATCGAGCGGCTCGCTGTTCAGCCAGAAAGCGAATCTGTTCATCGAAAATCCCTTCGGACGCTTGACGCTCGGAAAGCAGATCGATCCCGCGTATGTCGCACTCGTGAAAGTCGATCCGCTGGAATACAGCCAGTCGTTTAGCGCGGCGGGTCCCTGGTATCTGCTCGAAGGCAAGAACACCGTCCCTGCCCAGACTGTGTGGGAAAGCAATTCAGCGAGTTATAGCTACCGCGGACACGGCGTTTCGGTTGGCGCCTTGTATCGCTTCGGCAACACGCCTGGAAGCCTCTCGCAAGGCCGGGCAATTTCGACCGGCGTGTCGTATGACAACGGCACGTTACTCGGCGCTGCAAGTTTTCTGGTGCAAAACGATTCCACCGGCCAGCGCGATCTCAGAATCTGGGCACTGGGCGCGGGCTACCGGATAGGTGACTTCACGATTCGCGGCGTGTATGAAGACTTCGATTTGCCGCAAGGCAATGCGGACGTCGTGATCGGTGTGACGCCGCGCTCTCATGTGATCATGCTGGGCGGCGGTGTGACGTGGAAGATGACGTCGGCGCAATCGCTGACGGCAGCTTATTACTTCACCGAAGATCGAATGAACACGACCAACGCGACGTCGAGCTATGTCATCAACGACGACTACTGGCTAACGAAGCGAACCAAGTTATACGGCTTTATCGGTTTGATGGCTTCCAAGAAAGGAGCAAACGGGCTGACGAACATCATCACTGCCGCGCACACAAGCGGATATCCCGGTGAGAATACCAACGTAGTGGGGCTCGGTGTACAGCACAAGTTCTGATTCGCTCATGCATAAGGCATACCGCATGCATGGCGCCGCGTTTGGAAAAGCCCGACCCTTCAATATAACCACGACCCCGCATGGGGCGTCGCACACTATGAGTCAATGAGGTGTCAATGACGTGTAAACAGAATGTTCGAGAGTTTGCTGGGAGCCGGTCGGATGCGTCCGCGCGCGTAGGGATCGGCTTCGTGAGCGGGAGTTGATGTCATGCTGCTTCCTTTGCGTGATCGCACGTTGTGCTATGACCTCGTCGGTCCAGAGTCAGGCGAAGTCGTGGTGTTCTCCCATTCGCTCGCGGCTGATCTCGGGCTGTGGGCCGAGCAGGTTCCGCCGCTGCTGGCGGCGGGTTATCGGGTGCTGCGCGTCGATTTGCGCGGCCATGGCGGGAGCCGAGGCGCGCCCGGCCCCTATACGATCGACGAACTCGCCGACGATCTAATCGCCGTGGCTGACTCGACCGGCATCGAGCGCCTGCATTTCGTCGGGCTTTCCATTGGCGGTGCGATCGGTCAGTCGCTGGCCTTGCGTCATCCGCACAGGGTGGCGTCACTGATGCTGTGCGACACGCAAAGCGAGTCCTTTCCCGATGCCGCGAATCACTGGGGTAAGCGAATCGAGACGCTGCAACAGACCGGCACCGTGGAATCCATCGCTGACGAGACGATGGGCCGCTGGTTGACCCAAGGTTTCCGCGAAAGCCATCCGCAGCGCTGGCAGCAGATTCGCGCCACGGTGGCAGGCTGCACCGTGGCGGGCTATGTCGGCTGTGCGCAAGCGCTGGCCAACTTCAATTACACCGGCCACCTGCACGAAGTGATGGTACCGGTGCTGGTCACCTGCGGCAGTGAGGATCCGCGCGCCACGCCCGAGGAGAGCCGCCGTATCGCAGCGCTCTTTCGCGATGGGCGCTATGAGGAATTCGTCGGCGCGCGTCATGTCCCCAACGTCGAGCAGCCGGAGAATTTCAACCGGGTACTGGGTGCGTGGCTGCAGGAAACACGAGCAAGTCGATGACACTCTCGATCACGGTGCGACCGTTGCCGAAGGTCCCGGCGGCGGCCGGGACAAAAAAAGAAGGAGACAGTAGCGTGAAAAATTCTAAAGCACATCTGGTCACTGCCTTATGTACGGGGTTACTCGTATCCGCTGGAGCAGCGGCCGCGACCGCGAAATCGGACTACCACCACTTCGACTGGGATGAAGTCGCACCCGGAGTATGGTTCGGCGTTTCGAAGCCCGGTTCATTCCAGAGCGGCAACGTGGCCATCGTGACGCTGCCGAGCGGCGGCGAGTTGGTGGTGGATACGCAGACCGCCGGTTTCCTAGGGCGAGAGATTCTCGCCAAGGCGAAGGAAGTGGGTCACGGCCCGGTCAGGTACGTGATAAATACGCACCTGCATCAGGATCATGTCGGCGGGAACATCGCCTTCGTCGAGGACAATCCGCACGTGCAGATCATCGCGCATCAGGATACGTGCGCCGGCATTCCCCAGAAGACGATTGTGCGCATGCGTGATCGTCTGCCCATGCAGAACAAGGGTCTGGAAGACATGCAGGCCCAGCGCGCGAAGCTCGCGGACACCGACCCGCAAAGCGCGGCGCTCGACCGCCGCATCAAAGGCACTCAGCTCTATCTTGCTGATGCCAAAAGCTTCCGCTGGGCCATGCCGAATCTGTGCCTCAATCTGAAGCCGGGTGAGGAAAAGGTGATTACCGACGGCGAACGGCGCATCGAAATTCATTACTTTGGGCGAGCGCATTCCACGGGCGATCTCGCCGTGTTCCTGCCGAAAGAGAAAGTAGCCATGGTGGGTGACCTGTGGGGTCAGGACACCGGCTACAAGTTTCTCGACGCAGGCCTCGACGGCCGCGACGGTTCTGCGTTGGAGACGCCTGCCACCCTCGAAGGTGTTCGCCGTCTCGACTTCGATGTTGCGCTGACAGGGCACTCGCCGGTGATCCATGGCAAGGCGAGCCTCGACGACGCCATCGCCGATGGCAAGCAAATCATTGGTCAGATCAGCACAGCCGTGAACAGCGGACAGACCGTGACCGCGTTGCTGCAGAAGATGCCGCCGCCGGACAAGGCGCCGCCGTTCGTCGCCGACGTCTGGCGCAATACAGTGATCAATGCATTCGAGGAAATCCAGTTGCGAGAAGAGTTGGGGCTGCCGCTGCCCGACTATGCACGTGAGAAAAGCGATGCACAGTGAAGAGCTGAATCGCAGTCCAGTCGTGTTTTCGTCATGCCATACAGGGCAATGCCGCTGAACACACGGGCATAAGCGCTGCCGCCCCGGCAGACTCCCGTTCAAGCTTGCAAGCGAGGTACGGCCCATATCGCCGTGGCCTTCCGTTGTCGTGTCCTTCATTCTTGATTGCGCGTTGTATCGCAAGGACGCCGCTCGCAGATAAAAGGTCACACGAAGAAGATATGAAAAAGCGCTTACTCGCCTTCACGATTGCTGCGATCAGTTCGATCTCGGCTGCGCACGCGCAAAGCTCAGTGACTTTGTTCGGTGTGATTGACGAAGGTATCGCGTACACGACTAATATTAAAGGAGACAGTGCGGTCAAGATGGCCAATGGCATTCGCTGGCCAACTTACTGGGGATTGAAGGGCAGGGAAGACTTGGGCGGCGGATGGAACGCCATTTTCAACTTGCAATCCGCGTACAACATCAATACGGGGGCCATGGCGACCAGCGGCGTGCTGTTCGGCCGGGTTGCGCAGGTCGGCCTAGCCAGCAAGCGTTATGGTCAGGTGACAATCGGCCGACAGGGCGAGTTCATGAACGACTTTCTCTATCTCGTTCCTGAATCCGACCAGTATCTGACCACTTACTCGATGGCGCCCGGCGGCCTGGACCGCATGGCGGGCGGCCAGTTGAGCAACTCGATCAAGTATCGCTCGGGGCCGGGCCCCGGCTTCACGTTCGGCGTGATGTACGCGTTTCCGACGACCGGCACGGGAACGGCGGTCAATGGTTATGGCCGTAGCTTCGAGCTTCGGTATATCACGCCCGTGGTAGATGCAATCGCTGTCTATACCCAGATCAGCGGATTGAGCGTGACGCCAGCGTCGGCGATGGGGACGAGCTTCTTCCTCGGCTATCAGCTCGGTTTCGGCTCCACCACGGCGGTGCCGCTGAAAAGCTTGAGCGTGGCGGCCCTCGGTATCAGCTATATTTTTGGCCCGGCCACGGCGGTGGTCACGTACACAAATGTGCATATGGAGAGCGCCCGCGATTCGGGCTCGCTGCAAACGCTCACGCTCGGTGGAGTCTATCACTTCACGCCTGCGTTCGAGTTCGAAGGGGCCGTCAGTTCATCGCGTCTGAGCAGTTCGCGCTGGTATCAACTGATCGGCACGCTCGATTACTTTCTCTCAAAGCGAACGGACGTGTATCTGGCGGCGGACCTCGAACGCACCAGCGGCGCGGGGCAAACGGCTGAGCTGTTTCAGTCAGGCGGCCCTTCCTCGACGTCGTCGCAAGCAATCATCCAGCTGGGCCTCAAACACTATTTTTAATCGAGCCGACGTGCTTCTGGATTAACGAAGCGCTCAAGGACAGGCCGGCATTTACTCAATCGACAGCCGCCTCAGGTTAATCCATTCTTTCGGACCAACTCAATTCTTTCGCCATGCACTCATGATCATCGACTGTCACGGACACTACACGACCGCGCCGAAGCAACTGGATGCGTATCGTAAAGAACAGTTGTCTTGCGCCTGTTGCGGGGACGGCGGCAGGCTTGCCCGGCTGGCTCGACCGGCGGTGTCGGACGACGAATTGCGCGAGAGCCTGGAAGGGGCGCAGCTACGTCTTCAGCGCGAGCGCGGCACCGACCTGACGATCTTCTCGCCGCGTGCGGTGGGCATGGGACATCACCTCGGCAGCGAGCAGACCAGCGAAGACTGGGCGAGCGTCTGCAACGACCTGATTCACCGCATCCAGACGTTGTATCCGGCGAATTTCGCCGCCGTCTGCCAGCTGCCGCAAAGCCCGGGCGTGGCGCCGAAGAACTGCGTTCCGGAGCTCGAGCGCTGCGTGAATGAACTCGGTTTTGTCGGTTGCAATCTCAACCCGGATCCGTCCGGCGGCTATTGGACGGATCCGCCGCTGCACGACACGTGGTGGTATCCGCTGTACGAGAAGCTCGTCGAACTGGACGTGCCCGCGATGATCCATGTCAGCGGTTCGTGCAACCCTCATTTTCATGCGACGGGCGCGCACTACATCAATGCCGATACCACTGCGTTCATGCAGTGCCTGACCTCGCCGCTGTTCAAGGACTTCCCGACACTGCGCTTCATCATTCCGCACGGCGGAGGCGCGGTGCCTTATCACTGGGGTCGCTATCGCGGTATTGCGCAGGACATGGGCTTGCCGCCGCTGGACGAACTGCTCCTCAACAATATCTTCTTCGATACCTGCGTGTACCACCAGCCGGGCATCGATCTGCTGCTGAAGGTCATTCCTACGGAGAACATTCTGTTCGCGTCGGAAACCGTGGGTGCGGTACGCGGGATCGACCGCGAGACAGGCCACTTCTTCGACGACACCCGCCGCTATATCGATGCGGCAGGTCTCGGCGCGAAAGCGACTGCGGAGATTTTTAGCGGCAACGCTCTGCGTGTTTACCCGCGTCTGGCCAAACAGTTGAACGCATGAGTCGGCGAAGTGCCATGCCGCTCCCTCACTTGAACATTCCATCGATCGGGCATTCAAGCCGCGTTACGCATTAGTTGCGTGATGGATCACATGCGCCATAACGTCCATGAAAAATATTGTCGTCAAGAACATTACCCGCCCTCCCGCCGATGTATGCGCCGCGCTCGCCGAACAAGGCGTGGCCACGGTGCACGAAGCCATGGGGCGGGATCGGCTGATGCAGCCTTATCTGCGCCCGATTTTCGCGGGCGCCATGATCGCCGGTCCGGCCGTCACGGTGCTGGCCGCGCCTGGCGACAACTGGATGCTGCACGTTGCAATCGAACAATGTGAGCCCGGCGACGTGCTCGTGGTCGGCGTCATGACCGCCAACACCGACGGCATGATCGGCGACCTGATCGCCACCGCGCTCAATGCGCGAGGCGTGTGCGGCGTAGTGATCGATGCGGGCTGCCGCGATGTGCGCACGCTGACGCAAATGAACTTCCCGGTGTGGTCGCGCGCGGTCTCGGCGCGGGGAACGGTTAAGGCGACATTGGGGCAGGTCAACATGCCGGTCGTCTGCGGTGGCGTGCTGGTGAACCCGGGCGATGTTGTCGTCGCGGATGACGACGGCGTCGTCATCGTCCCTAGCAACGATGCTGCGCACGTTCTTCGGCTGGCTCGTGAGCGGTCAGAGAAGGAAGAAATAGCGCGCGCCCGTTATGCCGCAGGCGAAATCTCACTGGACGTGAGCAATATGCGCCCCGGGCTCGCCGCAGCTGGGCTCACCTACGTGGAGAACAGCGATGAGCTCTGATGCTATTGCACCCGTGCCCTTGAAGATCGCGATGGCGACCTACGGGCACACCGCTGCGCTCAAGCAAGGCATTGTACCGATTGAAGGCGTAGCACCCGAGTTCGTCGAGATCAAGCCGATCATCTCCGCGTTTCGCCGGATGGTGCGTGACGTTGAATTCGACGTCTGCGAAATGGCGCCCGCAACCTACATGATCGCGCGCGCGGCCGGTGCGCCGTTCAAGGCGTTGCCCGTCTTCATCTTCCGGCGCTTTCATCATGCCGGACTGGTCGTGCGTAAAGATGCCGGCGTTCGTTCACCTGCGGACCTCGAACAGAAGCGTGTGGGCGTGCGCGGCTATTCGGTGACGACCGGGATCTGGACGCGCGGCATCCTCTCTGACGATTACGGCGTCAGTAACGACGCCATCACCTGGGTCGTCGACGACGAAGAGCACGTCGCGTCGTTGCGCTTGCCGGACAACGTTCAGAAGTCGCCGGAAGGCAGCTCGCTGGTCGACCTGATCGCGCTGGGTTATCTCTCTGCAGCTTTCACCGGCAATGCGGGTATCGGGCGGGCGGGCGCACCAAAAGAAGGCTGGCAGGCGAATCCTTCGGAGGCCGCGCATCACTATGACGAGCTGTTCCCTGATGCCGCCGAGCGTGAACTCGAATGGTATCGGCGGACTGGCATCTACCCGATTCACGGTTTGCTCGTCATCAAGGACGCAGTGCTCGAGCAGCATCCGCATGTCGCACACGCGCTGTTCGACGCCTGCGTGGAGTCGAAGAACCGATACCTTGCCCAGTTGGCCGCTGGCTCCTCCGACTTCGAGACCGATGCGCACTACCACACGATGCAGGGCATCGTCGGCGCGGACCCGTTGCCGTACGGCATCGAGGCCAACCGGCCCTCCATCGACGCGCTGATCCGTTACTGCTTTGAACAACATCTGCTTCCCCGGTCATTCACCGCCGAAGAACTGTTCATCAATCCACTCGACCAATAAGACGCATCAATATGTCCACCTTTGCCGCAGGCGCTCTGACGCTACGAACGAATCTTGCCGCCTATCCAGGCACCCGTGCGCTGAAGGACGGCAGCGTGCAATCGAAGCTGGTGCATCTCGACACGAGCAGCGCACCCCGGTCTGCGCATGACGGATTCAAGCCGATGATTCGCGAAGGGGCTTTCGACGCGGGCGAGCTTGCGATCGTCACGTATCTGCAAGCTCGCATCTATAGCAAGCCTTATGTGATGTTGCCGGTGCCGGTGCTCGGGCGCCTTCAGCATCACTGTATTGGCTTCAACCGCGAATTGGGCCTGCTCGAGCCGAAGGACATCGAAGGGCGCAAGGTCGGCGTGCGGACCTACGCACAGACTACCGGTCTGTGGGTGCGCGGCATCCTCCGTCACGAATACGGCGTGGATATCGACAAGGTTCAGTGGATGACCGTGGATGAAGGACATCTTGCCGAATACGAAGATCCGCCGAACTGCGCCCGGTTGCCCGCGGGCAGTTCACTCCCGCAGATGATGCTGGAGGGCGAGCTTGCCGCAGCGATCATGGGCATGGAGATGCCCTCTGATGCCCGCGTTGCGACACTGATTGCCGATCCGTTCGACGCGGCGGCGAACTGGTCGGCGCGCGAAGGGCTGATTCCGATCAATCACGTGTTCGTCGTTCACGAATCGCTTTCGCGCGAACGCCCGGACGTGGTCCGAGAAATCTTCCGAATGCTCTGCGAGAGCCGCGCGCAGGCGCCGGCCGACGCGCTCGCGACGCTGCCACCTGTCGGCGTCGAAGCGAACCGTAAGGGTCTCGCACTGGCGATCGAGTGGGCTTTCGAGCAGAAGATCATCTCCAGGCGACTGTCCGTTGACGAGCTGTTCGATGACACCACTGCCTCTCTGACGCTCTAAAGATCTTCGACTGAATGCTGAGTAGAGACCGTCAGTATTAACACCTAAACACCTACAAGCGAATAAATTGTGCGTTGCAATAGAGCTATTAGCGATTGATGCTTTTCGACACTTGCCTAAGCAGCGTGCGGCTACAGGATTTGCGGCCTCATCGGGTTGATTTGCAGAAACAGCGCCCTAGCATTCCACCTATTGGGCCTTAGAACGTGTTGTGCAGCGCAACATTAACATTATCGATTAACGAAACTGCTAACCGGCGGCGCGAATTTACTCAATAGGCACCCGCAGAGGGCTCTTGCGATACTTCGAACCGTTCTGAACTGGACGAGACAAAAATGAAGCAACTCCTCAAAGACGCCGGATTGTGGCGCGAAGCGGCGCTGATCGACGGGCGCTGGCTGGACGAGACGCCGCATGGCACCTATGAACTGCGCAACCCCGCGAACGGCGAAGTACTGGTCCGGCTGCCCCGCTGCAGGGAGGCCGAGACCATCGTGGCCATCGAGGCAGCTGACCGCGCAGCCTTGCAATGGCGCAGGAAGACCGCCAAGGAACGCAGCGAGATCGTGCGCCGTTGGTATGAACTCATCGTCGAGCACAAGGAGGATCTCGCGACGCTGATCACGTTGGAAGAAGGCAAGCCGATTGCGGAATCGCGCGGCGAAATCGACTATGCCGCATCGTTTGTGCAGTGGTTCTCGGAAGAAGCAAAGCGAGTTTATGGCGAAGTGATTCCGGCGACCAAGCCGGGCCAGCGCATTCTCGCGCTCAGACAGCCGGTAGGCGTGTGCGCGGCCATCACGCCGTGGAATTTTCCGGCGGCGATGATCACGCGCAAGGCTGCACCGGCGCTTGCCGCAGGCTGCACGATGATCGTCAAGCCCGCGAGCCAGACCCCGATGACCGCGCTCGCACTGGGAGAGCTCGCGTTGCGCGCCGGCATTCCGGCGGGCGTCCTGAATGTGATCACGGGCAACGACACGCGGGCGATCGGCAATACGCTGACTGAACATGAACTGGTGCGAAAGATCACGTTCACGGGATCGACGGAAGTAGGGCGCGTGTTGCTGCAGCAGTCCGCCGCGACCATTAAGAAGTGTTCGATGGAACTGGGCGGCAACGCACCGTTGATCATTTTCGACGACGCCGATCTCGACGTTGCCGTCGAAGGTGTCATGAACGCGAAGTTCCGCAACACGGGCCAGTCTTGCATCGCCGCGAACCGGATCTTCGTTCAGGCCGGCATTCATGATGCGCTGGCAGAACGCCTCGCCGAATGCACGCGAGAACTTAAGGTAGGCAACGGCCTGGAGGAAGGCGTCAACATCGGTCCGCTGATCGACGCGGCTGCCGTCGAGAAACTCGAAACGCATTTGAATGATGCGCAGGCAGGTGGCGCAACGATTCTGGCGGGCGGCCGGCGTCACGAACTGGGCGGCACGTTCTTCGAGCCGACGGTCGTCAGCGGAGTCTCACGCGAGATGACGATCGCACGCGAAGAGACCTTTGGACCAATCATGCCGCTGGTGCGATTCACCACCGACGAAGAAGCCATCGCAATGGCCAACGATACGATCTTCGGCCTTGCCGCATATATCTTCAGCCGCGATGCGGCACGGCTCTGGCGCGCGGCCGAATCGATCGAGACTGGCATGGTGGGCATCAATACCGGCCTAATCTCGAACGAGGCCGCACCGTTCGGCGGCATCAAGCAGAGCGGCCTGGGGCGCGAGGGCTCCCGTTACGGTATCGACGAATATCTGGAAATCAAGTACCTGTGCTGGAACGGTCTGGAAGCGGTTTGAGCGGGCGCACACGCGCGTTCTCACAGCACTTCCGGTCACGTCCACACCACCTCCGTTGCTCCGTTGCTTCGCACCGGTTGCTTTCCATCACCGAGACATCATCAATGCCTACATATACCAAAGAAGACGCCAAGGCCTGGGCCCGCGAGAACATGCGCGGAGTGGCTAACATTTTGCAACCGTCGTTTTCGAACGATCTCAAGCGTCTCAACGAGCCGGCGATTCGGCACGACGTGCGCATGTGCAAAAAGCTGGGTTTCTGGGGCGCGCTCGCCGTCTCCGAATGTGGCACGACGCCGGAGGAGTACACCCGATTTGTCGAGGTAGCGGTGGATGAGGCCGGTCCGGACTTCCACATCATGTTCCACGCAAGTTTCGACACCACCGAGGAAACGATTCGCGTCGGCAAGGCGTGCGCCTCCGCTGGCGCCGATACGATGCTGCTGTCCTATCCGCCGACCTGGTATCCAAAGTCGGACGAAGACCTGTACGAGTACACCACCAAGGTGATGGACGAGGTGGGGATTGCGACCGTTCTGTTTGCGGTGCACCTCTGGAACTTCCAGCGTATTCATCCGGCCGAGCTGTCGCCGAAACTGGTTGCACGCCTGGCCGATCATCCGCTTGCCGTGGCGCTTAAGTGCGAAGGCGGTGGCAATACCAACGCGCCGCATATTGAAACGCTGCGTACCTGCGGCGACAAGCTGCTAGTCTCGGACCCGCGCGACGGCAACGCGCCCGGCCACGTGCAATGGTTCGGCATGCAGTGGATGGGCACGTCGTGCTTCCAGTTCTATGGCGACAACGTGCCGAAGTACTTCAAGCTCATGCATGAGGGCAAGTGGGACGAAGCGATGGAAATCTTCTGGCGCATTCATCCGGCGCGCCAGGCACGCACTGCTGAAACTGCCACCTACATGGCTGGGGCTCATTTCATCCATCGCCAGAGCTGGAAGTACATGGAATGGTTGAACGGCTTCAACGGCGGCCGGCTGCGCCTGCCAACCATGCGGCTCACCGACGGGACTGCCAAGCGTCTCTCGGACGCGCTGATTCGCTCGAAGATCATCGAAAAAGTACCCGGTGACATGGTCGATTTTTACAACGGCCGTTATCCTATGTGAGACATACCATGTTATTGATCAGAGAGGCCGTGATTCATGCGGCAATGGAAGGCGTCAATATCATTGACGACCTGGAGCTTCTGCTAGCTCGCCCGGGCGAGGATGCGCTGGAATTACCCCCGCGCCTGACTATTGACGACAAGCTGGGCGGCTTCCTTCGGATGATGCCCGCAATCTGCTACGGCAGCGGCTACAGCGGGCTGAAGGTGATGAATCTACATCCGCAGCACGGTGTGCGTTACATGATCCAGTTAATCCGCATCTCCGACGGCGCGACTGTCGCGCTGATGGACGCCAACTGGATCACGGCGTATCGGACGGCGGCCGCCGCAGCGATCGCGGTGCGTCATCTGAAGCCGCCGGTCGCCGAGACGGTGGCGGTGATTGGTTCAGGCGTGCAAGCGCGTGCGCTGCTCGATGCCGCGAGCAGCGTGCTCGATGCGAAACGGGTGTACATCTGCAGTCCGACGCCGGTCAACAGGGAGCGGTTCGCCGCCGATGCGGCAAATCGTTTAAAGGGTGTCGATGTTCAACCGGTGGAAGACTCCCGTGCAGCCATCAAAGCGGCAAATGTAGTCCTGAGCGGCTTCCGGGCGAAGAACAAGCCCGTCATCTTCGCCGACGACCTGAAGCGGGGTGCGCTGGTATGCGGCATCAGCTCGGTGCGTTCACAACACCGCGAAGTGGATGTGTCGGTCTGGCAGACGAGTCGTGTCGTAGCTGACGATATCGAACACGTGCTGGATTCGGGCGATGGTCAAATGGCGCAGGAGGCGGGGCTCGCTTATGACGGGCGAATGATCGAATTGTGGCAGGTGTTGCGTGACCCCTCGCTCGGTCGACGATCACCGGATGAGACGGTGCTTTACAAGTCCGTCGGCACGGCTGAACAGGATATTGCGTTGGCGGCCCTCGTGTATGAGCGTGTGATCGCGCTCGGCCTCGGGGAAGATCTGGGCGAGTTCCCGGCGCTTCGGCCGATTCAGTCGGAACGGGACCGCTTGGCCATCACTGCACAAAAGAGCGTCTGAGACGCGTGGTTGTTAAAAACAGGAGACAAGGCGAGATGCTGAAGCATGACCTGGTAACGAGGCTCGGCGGTTTATTGTTTGCCGTCTCCGTCCTGGTTGCATCGCCAGCGGTTCGCGCTCAGACGTTTCCGGAAAGGCCCATTACCGCCGTCGTCTACGGCGCGGCGGGAACCTCGCCGGATTTGTTTGCGCGCGCCGTGACGCGCCTGATGAGCGCATCGATGCATGTGCCTATCGTGATCGAGAACCGGCCGGGCGCAAGTGGCGTGATTGCAACCGAAGAAGTGGTGCGGGCCAAGCCCGACGGCTACACGCTGTTGTTCACGAGTAGTACGACGCTCGTGAATCTCCGTTATGTAATGAAAAACGTGCCGTTCGATTCACAACGCGATCTCACGCCGATCGCGGCGACGTTTGCGCCGGTAGAGGTGCTAGTGGTGCGCGCAGGCCTGCCGGTTCACACTTTGCCGGAACTGATCGATCATGCCAGGACGCATCCCGGCGACGTCAGCTACGGCGCTGCCGGTTACGGTTCGATCTTCCATTTGAACGGTGAGGACTTCGCATCGGCGGCGGGCATCAATCTACTGCACGTCGCTTACAAGGGCCCGCTGGCTGCTCTGCAGGACGTAGCCGCCGGCAATGTCGACATGTCATTCAACTCATTCGGTGGGCTCGCGGCAATGGTGTCGACGGGGCGCGTAAGAATTATCGCCACACTCGACGATCGGCGCTACAAGGGCTTGCCGAATGTTCCGACTGTAGCCGAGACCTTGCCCGGCTACCATAAGGTGGACTCATGGTTCGCAATGATGGGGCCGGCCAGGCTGCCGCAGCCGATCGTCGAGCGACTTAATAGCGAACTCAACAAGGCACTGCAATCCCCGCAGATGGTCGACTGGATGAACAAGAACGTGGCGACGTCGCTCGGCGGTTCTCCGGAGCAGATTGCCCGGATGATCCAGGTGAGTTCCGCGCGCACGGAAAGGCTGGTGGGTCAGATTGGTCTTCAACCCCAATGATAAAACGGCGGCACCGGACTTACATGGAGACACAGGTGAAGAAAACAACGACAGGTATCAATGGTCTGCGCAGCGTCGACTTCGGCGTGCCGGACCTAGAAACAGCAGCACGATTCTACGAGGACATCTGGGGCCTCAAGGTGGTGAGCAGGACGGCGGACAGCGTGCATTTGCGCGGCACCGGACCAGACTTCTACATCCTCGTTTTGCATCGCCATCCCGAGTCGCGCATGCTGCGGATCGACTTTTCCATCGAGTCGCGCCAACAGGCCGATGCGTTGCACGCGCAACTGACTCAGTCCGGGCTGGCGAATATCACTGAACCGAAAACCTTCTCCGATCCCGGCGGCGGCTACGGCTTCTCTTTCCGCGATCCGGTCGAGGGCAGGGTGTTTCGCGTCATCGCCGACGCCGAGCGTCATGCGGATACCGCCGACCAGGCGGATCTGCCGCGCAAGCTGTCGCACATCGTGCTGAACAGCCCCGACCGCGAAGGGACGTTCTTCATCGAGCAATTGGGCTTCCGCCTGATCGACAAGACGCGCACCATCACCTTCCTCAACTGCAACGACGATCACCACAGCCTTGCGCTCTATACAGCCGAACAAAGCTCGTTCAATCATCTTGCGTTTGAGATGCGCGATCTGGACTCCGTGATGTCCGCCACCGCGAACATGGTGGAGCACGGCGAGAAGATCGGTTGGGGCGTGGGCCGTCACGGCCCATGCAACAACGTCTTCTGCTATTTCATCGGCCCCGGCGGATTCACAATCGAATACACCGCCGAAGTGGAACAGGTCGACGAAACTTATGAGGTAGGCGGACCGGAAGACTGGAAATTCCGCCGCGGCAGGCGCGACCAATGGGGACTCGCGTTGCCTACGGAGCGTATGCGAAGCGCCGAAACGGAAGTGCCATTCTCGAGCGCATTGATCGCGCAGTAGATTGAGGCTTTCATAACAGGCGCTCTTCTGCGGTGCGTTTCGTATCTCGGATGCGTACACATCGGCAGGGCGGCGCTCGGGCATCGGCCCGATCACCTTCTACCTCTCGCGATCATGAATCGGAATCTAATGCGTGGGTTGGCCTTCGCAGCCGCGGCGCTTTTCTTCGGCGTCCAGGCCTGCGGTTATCGAATCGGGAATCTGGCTCAGGCCGGCCCGGGACTGTTCCCGATGGTCGTCAGTGCGATCGTCGGCGTGATCGGCATCGGCATGATCGCGAGTTCGTTCATTCAGAAACGGCAGCGGGCCGACATCCGGTTTAAAAGTATTGGCATCGTGTTGATCAGCCTGATCGGCTTCGCGGTGCTGACCGAGTATGTGGGCGCGCTCGTCGGCGTCACGTTCCTCGTGTTCTTCTCCGCGCTGGCGGGTGAGCGGTACGACTGGAAACGCAACGTTAAAATCACGCTCGGGCTCATGGTCATCACTTATCTCTTCACTGCCGTGCTTGGCGTGAGTCTGAGGCTCTATTGATGGATATACTGCATAACGTACTGTTTGGGTTTGGCCATGCGTTGACATGGACCAACCTGGCTTATTGCGCGATCGGATGCACGATCGGCACGCTGATTGGGGTGTTGCCAGGTCTGGGTCCGCTGGCGACGATCAGCCTCCTGTTGCCGCTCACGTATTCCTTGCCGGCCAACGCGGGCATCATCATGCTGGCGGGGATCTATTACGGCGCGCAGTATGGCGAAAACGTCAGCGCGATAACGATGAAGATTCCGCACGCGTCGAGCATCGTCGCTTGTATCGACGGCTATGCGATGACGCTCAAGGGTAAGGCGGGGCTTGCGCTGCTGACAGCGGGTGTATCCAGCTTCATCGGCGGCACCATTGCGACTGTCGTCATCGCAACACTTGCACCCTGGCTTGCGCAGATCGCTTTCCTGTTTTCGCCGGCGGATTACTGCGCGCTGATCCTACTCGGCTTCGCCAGCGTGAGTTATGTGTCGTCGAGCGGCGGTGTCGTTGCGGGCTTTGCGATGGCCTTGATCGGTGCGCTGCTGGGCGGCATCGGGACGGACTTCGCGACAGGCGTGTCGCGCTTCACATTTGGGCAGCTGTCGCTGGCGGACGGCATCACTCTGGTCAGCGTTGCACTGGGCTGTTTCGGGATCGCGGAGATCACGCGCAACCTCGACCGTGGCAACACGTTCACGCCGTTTTCAGGAAAGATCGACATGCGCGCCCGCAAAAGCGACATGGCCCGGATGCTGGCGAGCTCGCTGCGCGGCAGCGTGATTGGCTCGGCGCTGGGTCTGCTGCCCGGCGGCGGGCCGGCGATCTCTCAATTTGGTGCTTACGCCATCGAAAAGAAAGTGAGCAAGTACCGGCATGAGATTGGGGAGGGCGCGATCGAGGGCGTCTCCGGCCAAGCGGCAGCCAACGAGGCAGCGTCTCGCACGAGCTTCATACCGCTCTTGAGCATCGGCATTCCCGAGAATCCGACTATGGCGCTAATGATGTCCGCGTTCATCATGAAGGGCATCCAACCGGGTCCGGTAATGCTGACCCAGCATCCGGAGACCTTTTGGGGACTAGTGGCGAGCATGTGGATCGGCAATTGCTTTCTGCTGTTCCTAAACGTGCCGCTGGTGAAGCAGCTGTTGTCGGTGTTGCGCGTGCCTTATGCAGTATTATTTCCGGCCATCCTGCTGTTTTGCTGCATCGGCGCGTTCAGCGTGCATAACAGCGTGGACGACATCTACATCATGGCGGGATTCGGCTTGCTCGGCTATCTTTGTAAGTGCCTGCAACTGGATGTCCCGCCGTTGATGCTGGGTTTCATCCTCGGACCGATGCTCGAAGAGAACTTTCGCCGCGCAACGACGCTCAGTCACGGCAGCTTCATGGTGTTCGTTGAACGGCCGATCAGCGCGGCGCTGCTGAGCCTCATTGCGCTGCTGCTGTGCTGGAATGTGTATCGATTCCTGCATAGGGTGCATCGCGGCCGCAGCGTAACCTCGTCCGTCTGATCTGCGCCGGATCCCGCTACGCCAAGGAAGGCGTGTCTGCGAGGTCTGCGGCCGCCCATTGGCGTCCTAACAAGCGCGCCGGGGAAATGCTAAGGTAACTTAGCATTTCATTGGATCGCCTGCATCGAAAATCAAATCGACAGACTTTCTCAATGGCCTGGCGGCCGATGGCAGGGTGGGCCGCAGACCGCATCATCGCACGAGGAAAAGATCCGCTGATCGTGCGTAAGGCGTTCGTGGTTACTGGGGCCTTGGACGGAATGACCGTGATTTTCGGCGCATACGTCGAGTCGCAGCAAATGGCGCTGTTCTGGAATGTCGCATCGCAATCGCTTGCGGTATTGCAACGGCGAACAATCTGGCGCTCTCGAAGCTGACGTTGATCCCCAAGCCTGCGATCGGACTGAACACCGGCTTGCTTACGATCGCGACGAGCATTGCGGGTGGGGTGTCTGCCAGTCTATGCGGTTGGCTGCTGCACATAGGTGGTGGCAGCTACACTTTGCCGATGCTGTCGGTTTGCGTATTTTTCTTTATCGGAGGAGCGAGCGCCGTGATTCTCATGCGCGCGAGTGGGCGCCGAAGGTGAACGACGAAGCCGATCTCTGACGTTTGTGCTGGCCGGATGTGGTCATGAACGTACGAGTACTTCGCTCCTTCAGTTCGCTGCGGATATTCAATTACCGGCTATAGGCGATGGGCGCTTTCGGATCGAATGTCGGCAGATGGATGCAACGTGTATCGAGCAGCCATCTCGTCCGACGACCTTGCGCTCGGAAACCTGCTGGGCGGAGCAAGAGACCCGTTGAGCACATTTGGTCACGCTTCGCCAGCGTCGGAAGCGGTGTGTTCCCGCTCGCTGGACACCACGACATGCAATTTTTAATCCATTCGCACTACTAACTCACCGCCATTTGGTGCACGATGCCGCCAAATCTAAGGGCGATCGCAGGGTGGTAAGCAGTCGTTGACGTGATCCTCCAACCCTGGCCCTCCCATTTGGGACTACTGCGCCTCGATCACACGGTCCAGCTCTCGTGCTCTTGGCTCGCTCCTGACGCTGGGAGACAGCTCCAATAGCGTTAGCCACGACACCGGAGCAGTCCGGCACACGCGATGCGGAAATTAAGGGTGTCGCCGGAAACGAGCGGATTCGACATAACTAACATGATCAACATTTCGTGGATCGCCTAATACATGATGCTATTCAGCGATATGACGGCCTCCCGCGCGGCACAAGCGCTTAGCCGGTTACATCGTCGGTGACACACGAGATTATTCCGGATATCATTGAGACTGATACTCGATATAATCCATCAGGGAACCTGCCATGCCTGCTCTTCATGAACCAACCGAATTTGCCCCCCTGGTAGGCACCCCACAGGAGGTGCGAACCCGGCTTGAGCAATACAAGGCTGAACAGGTCATCGTCGTGCCTCTGGCTCATGCGGGTATTCAGCAGGCTGTGCTGCTAGCCCAAGCGCTATCCACCGTCGTCTCGTTCATTGGCGAGACGCTAAGCGAGCAGAACGAGCAGACGCTCAGGGCCTTGGTCAATGCCATCGTACCCAAGGCGCCTCCGACACCGAACTTGCTCAAAGAAGCAGCAATGCTCGCGCGTTCGCGCAAAGCCGTGCTGGAAGGAGCGGACTGGCTGACCGCGGCCAAGGTCGCCGAACTCGCTGGTTTGAGCGCAACCAATCCCAGCACCCAGCCCAACAAGTGGAAACGCGAGCGCCGAATCTTTGCGATTCACCACAACGGCATCGACTACTTTCCGGGTTACGGCCTTGATCCCGAGGCCGGATGGCGACCGCGCAAGGCTCTCAAACCCGTTTTGGATGTCTTCGGCGACAAGAAGGATAGTTGGGGGCTAGCCTACTGGTTCCTCTCGGCCAACAGCTTCTTGGGCGGCCGACGACCTCAGGATGTACTTGCGGTCGAACCGGAGCAAGTTGTCGCCGCCGCCCAGGACGAAGTGGAAGGTGTCTTGCATGGCTAAACCCCGCACGCCTTCGTCAGCGGCCGGTACGGCCGCGCCTTCGGGCGATGGTGACGCTAGCAAGATCCGGTCGAATTCAACGTCGTTGCCGACCCCGGCGCCGCCGGCGACGCTTCATATTACGCCATGGACTTTGACCAGCAAGCAGGTGCTGCACCGCGTGCACTCCGATCAGTACCAAGCTGGCGAGTTCAATCCGGGAAAGAAAGGCAATGCGCGTTTCAGTCCGATCCGCGATAACAATGGCAAGGCGATTCCGACCATCTACGCGGCGATCACGTTCGACGCAGCCGCCATGGAATCGGTGTTCCACGACGTCTCCCACGCGCCTGGCTATAAGAACTACGCCAAGGACAAGCTCGAGGGACAAGTGCATTCCCAGGTACAGGCCCAGCGCGACCTAAAGCTTGCCGACCTCAGCAGCGTCGCGCTACGCAAACTCGGCGTGCAGCGCAAACAGTTGATCGACACAGAGAAGAACGAATACCCGAACACGCGTCTGTGGGCTGAAGCCATTCATGCAAAACACGTAGACATCCAAGGGCTCTCCTGGATCTCGCGCCAGGACGACACGGCGCGCGCCGTGGTGCTGTTTGGTGATCGCGTTCCGCAGGGGACGCTGCAGCAGGTCGGCAGCTCACGATATCTATTGAGAGACGAGCAGGCTTACGCGGAACTGCTGGACCTTGCAGACCGCATCGGCGTTGACGTAACGCCAGGAAAGTAGAACCGACGTCGCAGCTGCAAGATCTGTCTATGCCCTCTTCTTCTAAACGAAACATCATGAGGCGAAAGCCGCCGCGCGACACCATCGCACGCTATGGCGATCGCATCGTCGAGGTCTTGGGTGGAGCACGAGGTCAACGCGTGATGATCAGACCGATTCATCCGGATGGCTCGGAGCGGCTGAGCGCTGTCACGCTCACCAGTCTGCAACCGCTGGGCGGCCAACTTTTCTGAGTGGCTCGACAACAACCGCGCGCCAGGTCACAACCGGTTGACCGCATCCTTGAATGCTTTGCCGGCCGTGAATTTCACAGTCTTCGCTGCAGCAATTTCCATCGCTTCGCCTGTTGCCGGATTACGACCCGTTCGTGCGGCGCGCTCTCCACGGGCAAACGTGCCGAACCCCACGAGCTGAACCGCATTTCCTGCCGCTACCTCCGTCGAGATCGTCTCCAACACAGCTCCGATTGCCTCTTCCGCTGCGCTCTTGCTGATCCCAACTTCGGATGCGACTGCATCAACCAATTCTTGTTTGTTCATCCCTTCTCCCATTTCGATTGCTCACTACTCATCGCTGCAGACTGCGGCAACGAAACTGCATCTACGTTGATCCGGTATCGGCCGCTTCCAGGTCGAATAAATCTGAAGTCGTACCGTACTCCCCAACCAAGTCCGACAGTTCGCCATTCCGAACTTTGGCCAGCGTCTCGGGTGACAGCCAAATGTCTTCCATCGCGTCAATCCCCTCCTCGATCATTCGCTGCAAGAAAAACGACTGCTTTCGTCCCGTTACCTCGGCCAGCACTCGGAGGCGCTGCTCGATTACCGGGTCGATGCGAACCGCAACGACTCGCAACTTGTTCTCCGCCGACCTTCTATTCCATTTCCCCCGTACTGTCGATACCGATCCGTCGACTCGCCGGATCCTGCACCTGTTAGGTAGCGCATGCAGACATTATCGCTGCACGATACTTCTGTCTCGCCGCGTTACTAGTGGCTCCAGCACGGGCCGACACAGCAACAGTACCGGGGTCAACGATATGCCCGCGTCGCCGCGGTGGCCGCGCGACGGAGCGCGGTGCCTTCACTTGAAGCTGAAGCTATCTTCGCGCGACTCGAGCGCCGTAAGCTCGCCTTGAAGACGGAGCCGCATTTTGTGAAGTGCGTCGCCTCGCTGCCCCTGTGGCGACTTCTGTACGATAAACGGGGCACTTCTTCTTGCGAAGGTTGCCGTCCGCAGCAGACTCATGCAGCCAGTCATGCCAATGAAGCTCAAGCGCTTGTACGCGCTTCTTAGGATCGGACCCAACGCTTTGCCGGTCGAAATCGCGGCCCATCATCAATTCAGCAAGTAACCGAAGATCGCTCTCCGGTTGGTCGTCCCGTTTCCTTTCGCATTTTCGGTGACACAGTCAAGCCGTTGCTCGTGCTGGCACTCAAGGGGTAGAACTCTGACGTTGTCCATTCCAAATGACCGTCGTGACACTCCTCGGCCCGATCAATTTTCGAATAGTTCACTAAATGCCGTCGAAGGCCCGCTGCACTGCAGCAATATAAATGCGTAGGAGCGACACAAACTCTTACAAAGTAAGTGGCACTACATTACGAACAATTTCGATGTTTTGTCTGATCATAGGCACTAGCGAGGTGCGTCATTGGTGCCGCCGTTGTTATGCACGATGTCAAGCATTCGTTGCGCAAACATCGTGATCTCGGCTGGCGTCATGAGCTCAGCCAGGGACATTCGAGAAATAGTGAGGTGCAACGTCGATACATCGGTGCCGGCGCCTGCCGAGAGCTGAGGAAACGTTGATTCAAGACGTGCGATAAGCTCGGCATTCAGCGGGCGGCGGTTTTTCTCCGCAGCCGCCTTCAGCTCCTCGTAGAGCGGCCAAGGCAAGCGATATTGAGAGCGGTGGGTATCTTCCATAGTTTAAATTTGACACTACCCAGACACTGTCGTATAGTGACTACAAGTCACTAGATAGTGACAACAACGGAGAGGGAGCGAGAATGGGCGAATCTGTTCGATCACAGTATCGAATTCCCAAGGAGCTGAATGAGTGGCTCAGCGCGCGCGCCAAAGCCGAAGAGCGATCTCGAAACGCCCAATTGGTTGTTGAGCTGAGGACCCGTATGCGAGAAACAACTCAATCTCAGCCCGCCCCTACGAGCGAGTTCGATCAAACAAACCACGACTAATCAATTCTTCAATCACGAGATAAGATCAACTCATATATTAGTATTACTTATAACTTATTGAAGCTATTCAAAAGCTAACGAACCTTAAGGTTCAGCTCACGAGAGGGCCAAAAATGCAAACGCAGAATTCAAACCAAGCCGCCGAAACCCAGAAAGCCGATCGACTGGGCCAGGTACTCGACTTGACCGCCAATGCCTGTGCGATCGCCCTCCTCCTTCTTCCGCAGCTCGCACACGCTCAAGACGCATCGGGAACATTTGGCGGAATCACAGCTTTCTTAAGATCAGTCACACAATTGCTGATCTACGAGTGGGGCTACTACATCGGCATCATCACCTTGGCAATCCAAGGATACCGCTGGAAGACCGGCCGCATCGATCTCATGACGCTCGGTGGTTGGGGCCTCGGCATTGGCCTCGTCTTCTTTGCTCCCAACATCGTATCTGATCTCAAGGCACGCTCCGCCGGAACGATCGTATGAGTGTGGGCGAAGAATCTCATGACGATGAAGGGGAAGCGCTTGTCGCTGCAATGACTCGCCCCACGATGGTCGGTGGGTTGACGCTCGCAAGTCTGGCGATGAGCTTCTACATTCCGGGCATGGCCGCGATGATCTCGCGGTCCGTGTTGCCCGCAATGGCCATCCCCTTCCTCCTGCTTGCTAGTTATTTAATCTGTCTCAAAGACGTTTACTTGTTCGACATCTTGGCGGCCGCAACGCATTTGAAGGCCTGCCCGAACAAGCGCTTCTGGAGATGCCGACGCTATGCGCCTCGTTGACGTTCTGAAAGAGAAGTTCGACATGTCGTTGTCGATGCCGCTGCCGGACGGGGCCGCCCTCGACGACAAGGAAATGGCTGCGAGCGACATGATCCCTTATACCGTGCATTACGACGACGAAACCATCATCACGAAAGATGATGGTCTGGTGCAGGTTATTGAGCTTGATGGACTGTATTTCGACTCGTTTAGTTCGACCCAAATCAAGCAGTTCGAACGGCGACGGAATACCGTGTTGCGTTCGATCGCGAACAGCGACCGCGGTGTCTACGTTCACCTGATTCGTCGCAAGGTGAACCGGTACCCGGAAGGTGATGGCGGTACATGGTTTGCGCGGCGATTCAACGCAGCTTGGCGGCAGCGGTATGAGAAGCGATCGTTCTACGTGAACAAGATCTACATCAGCATCGTTCGGAATCGCTTTCGGCAAGGCGCACCGGGTCTGCTGGACCGCGTTTTCTCGCTCGCCTCAGGTGCGAAGGTTTCGTCTGACGACGTGGAGTCCCTAGAAGAGCAAGCGAAGGATCTGAACGAAGCTACGAATCTTGTCGTGCAGACCCTGTCCGGCTACGGTGCGCGAAAGCTGTGTGTCCGGCGCCGACCGGCGTTTCTCAATGAGCAGGTTAGTGCGGCGGATGCTCAGGTCGCGATCCAGCGATTCAACCTAAGCTGGAAAGAGTTTCAGACTCAGTACGACGTGTGTCAAGTGTACGACCGCGAAGACGTAGAGGACTATCTCGGCCAAGACTATTCGGAGATTGTTGGGTTTTTCCACTACCTGATCAATCTGGAAGACGAACGCGTACCCATCACGGACCTGCAGCTCGACCGGACGCTCGCTGTGTCTTGGCTCGATTTCAAGGTAGTAGGCAACATGATGGCCGTGCAAAACCTCAGCGCAACGCGGGCCGGTGCCATGCTGAGCATGGCGGAATGGCCAGCACGCACGCCCTCAAACATGCTTAACGAGTTCTTGAAGCAACCCGTCGAGTACATCGTCACGCAGTCGTTTTTCTTCAGCGACCGTATTACAGCCGAGCACGATATGAAACAAGAGCGACGACGTCTCGTTGTCAACGACCGGGACGGCGGTGCAGAAGAGGACAAAAAGGAAATCACTGATGGGCTGCGCGATCTCACGAGCGGTCGAGCAGTCAACGGCCTCCATCATTTGACGATCCTCGCCCATGTGCCTGCCGCAACGTCGCACGCCGACCCTGTTGAGAACAGAAAGCAAACGATTGCGGATCTTGATAACGCGGTCGCGTTGCTCAAGAAATCGTTCGTCAACCTCGGTGTGAAGGCGGTGCGTGAATGGTTTGCGGTCGAGACTTTTTTCTGGTCGCAGCTTCCCGGCCAGGCGCAGCACTTCATCGGTCGGCGCGGGAAGATCAAGTCAGGCAACTTCGCTGGATTTGCATCGCTGCATAACTACGCGATTGGAAAGATAGACGGCAACCTGTGGGGGCCTGCGATCATGCCTTTCGAAACAGAGAGCGGCACCGCCTACTACTTCAACTTCCATCGAGAAATGGAGGGGATGGTCGCAGGGCATTTGGCCTTGACCGCAGACACTGGCGCGGGGAAAACCACCCTACTGTCGGCACTAATAGCCATGGCAGACAAGGCCCGGCCTCGCGTGTTTTGGTTTGATAACCGCGAGGGTGCGAAGGTGTTCATGCGAGCGATGGGTGCGCCACATACCACGCTGTCGGTTCAGGGAAACACCGGCTGGAATCCCTTCCAGTTGCCCGACTCGCCCGAGAATCGCCTGTACCTCGTGGAATTGATGACGCTGATGCGCACGTGCTATGGCGGAACGCTCGTTCCCGACGACATCGAGCGATTCAAGCGGGCAGTCACCGAGAACTACGACGTCTTGCCTTTCCAAGACCGACGTTTGCGCAACGTTGCATGGTGCTTTGGTCAGGGCGAACTCGCGAAGGACATGCGCATCTGGCATGGCGCAAATGGTTCAGCAGGTGCCAACTGGGGCGTGTTCGACAACGAGAACGACAGCATCAACCTCACGCAGTGCCGGCACTACTGCTTCGAAATGCGGCAACTTATCAAGGACGGGGTTGCTCGGCCCGAGCTGCCCGTCGTCCTGAGCTATCCGTTTCACCGCATCGAGCAGTCCATGAACGGCGAGCCGTTCATCCTCGTGCTGGAAGAAGGTCAGAACCTTGTCAAGCACGCGTACTGGCGCGAGAAGATTGACAGCTACATCATGCAGATCCGCCGTAAGAACGGTCTGCTGATCTTCGTCACGCCCGACGCGAAATATCTCTACTGCGAGACCGACTCGATCCAGAAGCAAACTGCCACCAAGATTTTCCTTCCGAACGGCGAGGCAAGCAAGACCGATCTGGTGGACCGTCTTGGCCTCACGATCGGCGAGTTCGACTTCGTTCACGACACTCCGCCCGAGAGCTTCAAGTTTTTGATACGGCGCGGCAACGAGTCGATTCGGGTCACGTTCGATCTGTCTGATATGCGTGAATTTATTCCTGTCCTGTCGTCGAACGACAAGGGTGTTGCGCTGATGGAGCGAATCATCAGTGAGCTTGAGACCGACGACCCGGAACAATGGGTACCAGTCTTTATGCAGCGCGCACTCGCCGAGAACACCCACAACCTCAAGCGGGAAGGAGCGTGACCGTGAGAACTACGCTGTTAGCTATCGCCCTAGGCGCGTCACTCAGCGTTTCGGTGCCAATTTACGCGACCGGCATCCCCACGTTCGACGCCGCGACCTTTCTTCAACTCCAGCAGCAACTTTCGCAACTGCAGGAACAGTACAGAACTCTAAAAGATCAGTACGCAGCGGTCACCGGAAGCTATGGTCGTGGTTCGATCGGATTGAATCAGTCGATCAACGCGGCATCGGTTGTACCGGGATCGTGGCAGGAGGTAGTTTCGCAACAGCAGAGCGGCACCTTTGGTGCGCGGCAAAACTTTTACGAGAAGCTGATCAACACAATGCCGCAGGACGTGTTCGCGGATCCTAATGCGCAAAATGCGACGACGTACAAAATGAGCACAGATTCGGTTCGGGCTGCTTTAGCGGGTGGGGACTCGCTGTATTCCGAGGTCCAGACGCACCTCAACAACTTGTCCGTGCTGAGTCAGCAGGTGGATACAACGACCAACGTTAAAGATGCCCAAGACTTGCAGAACCGCATCTCCAGCGAGAACGGCATGTTGTCGAGCGCCATGGCGAAGCTCAATGCAATGAACATGAATCTGCAAGCGAATCTAGTGAATCAACAGAATCAGGCTACTGCCGGAAATCAGAAGTTTTACCAATGGAAGAAATAGCCAATCCTTCGTGTGGGGAGGAACATGCAACAGAAGGAGGAAAAAATGAAGCCTTTAATCACGGCTCTGAAAATTTGCACTGCGTCGGTGTGGCTCCCGCTGTGGCTTACTAAACGCGGCATCCGCTTTTTTGTTGTTTTGGTGATTGGCGCAGTCCTCTCCAGCTGCACCAGTACGTCGGGCAAGCTCGACAGATCACCGTGCGCGTGCTCTTTCGAACCGATCAACGCGATTAGCTATGGGAGGGACGGAGATGTCTAGGAACCTTTGGACATGGATTTTGATGAGTACAGCAGTGGTACTTGTCGGTGGCTATGGTCTCCTCAAGACTCTCAGCCGAGAGCCTGCCGTACCTTCCGCAATGGCCCCACAAGAGATGACCCCATCGTCGACACCGACAGTTGAAAAAGGCAGCGGGAACCCGCTGCTTGGAGCGGACAAAGTAGCGGTTGCCAAATGGTACCCGGGTCATTGCTTCGCAGAGTTGTACGCGAGGGATCCTTCGTTCGGCGGGAAGATGATTCCTGGCTGTGTCGTCAAGGTGATTGAACAGGTCAAGGCAGACACCGGCGTGACGCTGACCGAGGCAGATATTCAAGCACCCGATGTAGTTGCACATTTCAAGCAGCTCTACGGCTCGAGCAATCCATGGCGACAATGACCCTCGAAGGAATGATTGGCGCCGCCGATGGCGTAACTCAATCGTTTCTGACGCAGACCTACCCCGCTCTTGCTGCAGCCATATCTACGCCCGTCTATCTGCTCGCTGTGCTCTACTGGGCGGCTTACGGCTACAAGATATATGGCGGTTACGAGCCGATGCGATGGAACGCCCTACTTGCAAAAGCCTTCATGACCGCCGCCGTATTCTCTGCTCTAAATTGGGGAGGCATGGGCCAAAGCATCTATGGCTTCTTTACGTCGTTCATGGAAGGAGTGGCTTCGACCATCATGTCAGGCAGATCGACGGCATCAATGCTTGACGCACTGTATAACAACGTTGGCCAGGTTTCCGCGTTGATGCAAAACGTAAGTTGGTATCAATTCGGGATGATTCTGCAGGGATTCGGTCTTTTCCTGATCAACTGCGTGTTGTTTGTGCTTGCGCTCGTCTACATGACGATCGCAAAGTTCGGCCTCGCAATTACGATGCTTCTGTTACCGGTTTTCGCTGGCTTCTTCTTTTTTGAACAAACACGTCAGTGGGCCATCAATTGGCTGAGCAAGATGTTGAATTTCTGTTTTATCTATATCTTGGTCATTGCCATCGTTCGTTTTGGTTTTCTCGCGTTTGGCGATGCGATTGACGAAGCCGGAAAAGCCTCGAGCGTCACGGATGCCGCGTTTATCAACGTACAGCAGGTTGCATATCTTTACATCGTTGAAGGTGTATTGATCATCTTCATGCTGCAAGTCAAAGGCTGGGCTGCATCCCTTTCCGGCGGTGCATCTGTACAAGGCTTGTCTTTGTTGATGATGGCTGCTCGGACGATAACGAGGGGGTCGCTCAAATGAGCTTCGGCAAAAGAACGTTCAAAGGCGACACTGACACCCAACGGATGCAGCTTGGCGGCTCGAACAAGCTCAAGCAAGAGCGCAACCGTGCATACCTCTTCATCGGCCTGCTTCTCTTTGTGGTCGGCGGAATGGCTAGCGCGATCACCGTGCTAGCCAACATTCACACGGTCATTCCAGTCGTGTCCGTGCTCGATGCAAATGGGCATGTGGTGAAGCAACAGGTCGTCAACAAGGAAACCATCTCGGGCCAGGAAAGCTTTGTCCAGAGCCAGGTGTACGACTTCATCATGTATTGCAACACGTTTGACCCGGACTGGCGGCAACGCTTCGCCGATCTGTGTCGCTTGCATTCGACGCAATCGGTCGCCGCACAGTATGACGCGGAAACGAGTGCGGATAACGCTAACAACCCCTACTACCAGCTCGGCCAAGGCGGCCGTCGCTATCCGAAGATCACGGGTATTACATCGCTCGGAAAGGATGCTTATCAAGTCTCCTTTCAATCCATCACCGAAAAGCCCGGCAGCCCGCCGAAGACCGACTACTACACGGCGCTCGTGCGCTACACCTTTACCTTCAAACCGCTCGCGTTGGGCGACCGTTGGGAGAACGCGCTCGGATATGCCACGACGGGGTATCGGAAGGATCAAGAGTTGAGCCGCCAGTAACGCGCCGTCGGCAAGTGCTTCGTGCAAGGAATCAGACCATGAACTTCAAATCCGCTCCCATCGCTTTCGCCATGATCAGCAGCGTGACGATTTCGCTGATTCCTGCCTCCTCACTTGCGGCCAAACTCCCGCATGCGCTTGTAACTGATGATCGCGTCAAGCAGGTTCCGTACGACCCAAATCAAGTGTACGAGGTAATTGGCACATACGGTTACCAGACCTCCATCGAGTTTGCCAACGACGAGATCGTCAAGGTCGTCTCGTTGGGTGACTCGATCGCATGGCAGACAGTGCCCTACCAGAATCGCTTGTTCATCAAGCCGGTCGAGCCGAATGCGGCAACCAACCTAACGGTCGTGACCGACAAGCGCACCTATTACTTCAAGCTCACTAGCTCGAAGGCGCGCACGACTCAGACGTTTCTCGTGCGCTTCGTCTACCTGAATTCAGGCTCGAACCAAAATGCGAACCTGAGCGGCTACGCGGGCCGTGGCCGGACTGACGCGAGCACGAGCACCGGAATCGATCCCGCGCGACTGAATATTGACTACGGTGTGTCGGGGGACAAAACCGCCATTCCGCTCAAACGCGCCTTTGACGATGGGCAGTTCACTTATTTTCTGTTCGATCAGAACGCCGAAATTCCCTCGTTTTACACCGTTGGCCCGGACGGTACTGAGTCCGCGGTCAGTCCGCGCCGGGAAGGCCCGTATATGGTCGTCAAGCGCACGGCGAGCCTCTTCACGCTGCGCAACGGCGACGCCCACCTCTGCGTACAGAACAATGCGAATCCATATCGCCGTGCTGATATGAGCGCAGCTTCGGCGCTCAGAACAGTGGAGCATTGATATGGCAGATCCGAACAGGAATACGCCAGATGACCGCGAAGCGGCCGTTCGCGAGTGGGAGAAGCAGGCGAATGCGTCGATGGTCGTCGACAGTCGAAAGAAGCGGTTTGGTGGCATCGCCATCGCCGCGATCGCGGCCGGCGCCATCGCTGCGGTGTGGTTGGCCAAGCACAGCGGCAGTGACACGGCCAAGTCGGCGGCAAGCAGCGATATTTCCATCCCAGATCGGAAGCCTGTGCCGAAACTCAAGGATCATGAAGCGGCGAGTAGTTCCTCTGTTGCCGCAGCACCTGCTCCAACACCGGCAAGCACGGTGCAGGCCGATGACCCGATGAAAGCGCAGCGCGAGCAGATGGAAATGCAGCGTCGAGAGCAAGCGCGCCGTCTGCTGGAAGCTCGCATGAAGTCGGCCATCATCCCGCCAAACAGCGCGAATCAGCCAGCAGGCGTTCAATCACAGTCTGGGCCTGATGCAGGCAGCCAAGTTCGGCAGAACACCGGGATGTTAGGAGGCGGCTCGGGCGATCAGGGTCCGCAAGATGCCAATTCGCGCTTCGCGCGCGCGGTAAGTGGCAACGCTGTCCCGGTGAGCATGGCAAGTCAGATCGACAATCTTCCCTACAAGGTTTTGCAAGGCGAGTTTATTGAAGCGGTTCTGGAACCGCGAGCGATCTCCGATCTCCCGGGCCAGTTGTGCGCGCTTGTGCAACGCGACGTCTATGGCGCACAAGGTCGGCTCAAACTCATTCCGTGGGGCTCTCGAGTGTGCGGCACGTACAACGCGGAGTTGCGCAAAGGCCAGGATCGCGTCTTCGTCGTGTGGAACACACTGCGTCGTCCGGACGGCGTGCAAGTTGCCATTGACAGCGCTGGCAGCGACCAACTTGGAACAGCGGGTATGGGCGGAATCGTTGACACCCATTTTGCTGAGATCTTCGGCATGTCTGCCCTCCTGTCAATCATCGGTGCCGGTGCGTCGAACGCGGGGGTGAGTTCGGGCGACCAGTACAACTCCGCCTCGCAATACCGGCAGTCGGTCCAGCAAGCCGCGGCTCAGTCGTCGCAGCAAGTACTTTCTCCGTACATCAACATCCAACCCACCGTCACAGTGCCAGCGGGCTCCCGCGTACGTATCTACGTGAACAAGGATCTGGATTTCACGTCGATTTATAAGGAACAAATCGACGCGGCGAAGCACGTCGATGGCGTAACGTTTATTCAATGAGGAAGAGACATGTCGCAGATTGCCTCCTTCCGAGCCAAGCTCTCGCTGTTAGCGGACTATCTCGATGACAAAGAGGTGACCGAGATCCAGGTCAACAAGCCCGGCGAACTCTGGCTCAGAAAGAAAGACTCGTATTACGCGGAAAAGATCGAAGTGCCCGGCCTGTCGTATCAGCTTCTGTCGTCATTGGCCGATGTCACCGCCTCCTTCAAAAGTCTTGAGGTGGACCGGGAGAGCCCGATTCTCTCGGCTGAAATCCCTGTGAACCTTGATGATGGTATTCCGGATTTCGAGCGCGGAACCTATCGGGCTGAAATGATCCTCCCGCCCGTCGTGCCGGAGGGAACCATCGCGATGACGATTCGGAAGCAATCGCTCGTTCGGATGAGTCTGCCGAAATACCTGGAACAAGGCGCGTTCCGCTTCGTGAACGGCGACGTGGTCGACGAGCCGTACTCGGATGCACGGCTGGAGGAGATGTACCGCGAGAAGCAGTGGGACACGTTCCTACGCGGCGCCGTCCTCGCGCACAAGAACATCGTCATTTCTGCTGGCACCTATTGCGGCAAGACCACATGCCTCAATGCGCTGGTACAGGAAATACCCGGACATGAACGCATCGTCACGATCGAAGACTCTCGAGAAATCGAGCCGGCGCAGCCGAACTGCGTGCGACTGTCCTACGCCCGCCATCAAGCGTCAGAACAGGCTGCCGTGACACCAACCACGTTGCTTCGCTCGTGCATGCGGCTCACACCCGATCGGGTCATCATGGGTGAGATCCGCGGTTCGGAGGCGGTTGAGTTCGTGAACATGCTCAACACCGGCCACAAAGGATCGCTTACGACCATCCACACGGATTCGCCCGCCGAGATGTACGACCGGTTCGGCGAGCTGATGGACGGCCATACCTCGATGACACGCGAACAGATCATCGAGCGCGTCAAGAGGCGTATTGACGTTGTTGTGCAGTGGAAATACACAGAGCGCAACGGCCGCTACATATCGGAGATTCTTTATGCAGGCGCGTGATCTGTCCGCAACATTGCTGTCGACCGGCCTGCTGATCGCCCTCTCCCGGATGGCTACCGCGCAGACGCCAGCGTCGGCCCTGCCCTTCGACAAGCTGGCCGCCGAGTGCGCCCCGGGGGTGCATCCGAGCACGCTCAGGGGCGTAGTGACCACCGAATCGGCAGGCAATCCCTTCGCGATTGGCGTTGTAGGCGGTCGGCTGGAGCGTCAGCCGCGCAACTTGCCGGAAGCGGTCGCGACGGCCAGAGCGCTCGAGCGCCAGGGATTCAATTTTTCGATGGGCCTCGGACAGGTTAATCGTTACAACCTTGCGAAGTACGGCGAGCGTTACGAGACGGTATTTGAGCCGTGCCGCAACCTCAAGGCCGGCGGTGCGATTCTTCGAGATTGCTACCGGCGAGCGCGGGCTCAGATTCCAGACGATCAGCAGGCGCTGCGCGCGGCGTTCAGTTGCTACTACTCAGGCAACTTCACGCGTGGTTTCCGGCCAGATCGCGCGGGTCGGCCGAGCTACGTGCAAAAGGTTGTCGCAAACGCGACGGACACGGCGATTCCCGTCGTGCCAGCAGTAAAGCGAGATAGCGCCGATGCAGGCGTTCCAGTGCGGCCGACGGCAAACGCAAAACCTGTGAAGCAAGCGGCCACGTCGGCACAATGGGTGATGTTTGCGGAGGACCGGTCGCGGCTCGACCCGGCCTCCGCCTTGCCGGTCGACGATACCAGCAGGGATCCGACTGTCAAAGTGCGGCTCGCGACACCGACCAAAGGCTCAGCGGTCGAAGCGAACCCAACTCGTCCAATCTCCAGGTCGTCACCACACGAAACGCAACCTGTCCCCGTCCAGCGATCACCGTCATCGACCACCCAAGAAGCTGCGCCGTTTGTTCAGTTTGTAGATTGACGCTTCTCTCGCTCGCGAGAAAAGCGCCATCGGGAGAAGAAACGATGAAAAAAACCCTCGTTGCCTTGTTTGTGCTCGGCGCGCCGATGTCGACGCAGGCTTCGGAATATGGCTGCAAAGTTTTGCTGTGCCTGGCGAACCCCGCATCCAACGGCGGCCCCAAAGGCGTTGACGAGTGCGTACCTCCCATCAACCAGCTCTACCACGATCTGAGCAAGGGGCGACCATTTCCGAGTTGCGATCAGGCTGACGGCAATGATGGATCGAGCTACGCCCGTCAAGTCTATGATCCGTATGATCCTTGCCCTGCACCCTTGCTCCCCGCCGAACGCGGTGCCTACGTCGTACAGGGCCAAAAAAGGCCGAGCGGTAACAAAGGGGGCTGGTTTGGAGGCGACGGCTCATACACGCTGAATGACCAGCCGCAAGTCTCAGAGTCATCGCTCGGTAACGGCTTCGCTTCGGGCGCGCGGGCGTGTGTCGGTCAACGAATCGGATCGTACGTCGTGGGCAACTATGACAATACGTATACCGTTGCCGTGTTCGACAAGGTGCTCTGGCAGCTACCGCAAAACCCGCGTGCCATCGACGTCTATATCGACAACGGGTGGCAACAGCGCGTGCGTTGGTGACGGATCTTTTACGGATGTCTGGCATCCGGCTAACCTCGCGCAAATGCCGTGCGCGTAACGGGATCGACGAAAGACGCTATGTCTACAAAGTCGGCGGCGCTCAGCCCATCTAGAAACGGAGCACGAAAGATGACCCGACCGCTTTTTATCCGTCTCGCCGATGTGATCGCCTTCCTTGTCGTCACTTATCTGATCGGCTCTATTGCCACAAAGATGTTGGGTCAGATTGCCAGCTGGCCGGACCCGGGATGTTGGATCGCGATTTTCGTGGTCGGCGCCCTGGCGATCACCTGCGCGATCAAGATTAGACCGATCTCGCGGTGCCTCGTTGACTTGATCCATCTGCCCTTCCACCGTTCGAAGGATTAGCCGACGCTCTCAAGTGCTTGGCGGGGCACCCATCAACAAGTGTTCGTCCGTCAAAGCGAAGACTATCCGAATCGACCATAGTCTGAGGGCTTGCGACCGTTGACTGGTTGGCTGCGCTGGTCTCCAAGCGATTGACGTTCCAACCCTTGCTTACCCTCCGCCGCGCCTCGCGGCCGCATGCCTTGCCCGCGGCGCTGCAGTTCGCGATCTCGCTGAATGGCCAGCGCTGTCGTCTTATCGAAGCGGCGTGCGATTGCAGCGGGCAGCGATTTCACCGAATCGGTGTAGACGCGTGCCTCATACCGCGCTCGGCTGATCGCGACGTAATACAGATTCATCGACGTCGTGCGGCTCTTGGTGTCGAGCGCGATCAGGGTCCGATCGTTGGTCAGGCCTTGCGAACTATGGACCGTCGAAGCATACGCGTGCTCCAGATGAAGCGGTCGGCTGGTCGGTAGCTCCAACGACCGTACAGGCCGACCATTTCGTTGCTCGACCGATTCGAGGCTTACGACACCGCCGATAACGCCCGTTACGCGCATGCGGTCACCGTTGGTGAGGTCACGGCCCGCATCGTTACGGTTGATCCGTACGGTATCTCCAACGGACAACTCCGCTCGCTCGAGCCGATAGACGCTGAGCTGCGTCACTTTACGCGGGTTGATCGTGGCCGTGGTGCCATCTTGTCGCGATAAGACTAGCGCATTGCCGGGGAGTGCTTCGGCGACGCGATAGGTTTCGCCGCGGATCAACCCGGCCTTCACGTAATCCTTCTCCGGCTGAATCACCATGCCGGGCTGATAGCTCGGCGCGAAGCGGCGCTGCGCTTGCGTCATATCCACACGGGTCAGGGTCTCGAACTCTCGTCCGTTGCCGGTGAGCGCCAGTGACTCGCGCACCATTTTGTTGATTTCCCGGCGTGCCTCATTCGTGCCGGCGACAATCAGGGTTTCACGGCGCTCAGCTTCGGTGAGCTTGATGTAGTCATTCACAATGGCGCGGTGTCGGTCCGCTGGCTCTTTAAGCTCCTCAACATGCTTTAGATGCGCGAGCGATTGGTGAACACGGCTCTCGGCCGCGTGTTCGACGGCCGCTTTCAGTTCGTGATCTTGCTGTCGCTGTATTTCGCTGATGCGCGCGGCCTGCATGCCATTGTGTTGAAGCTGGGCGAATGGTTTGCCTGCTTCGATGGCCTCGGTCTGTTTGGTGTCGCCGATCAACACCATTCTCGCCCCCGCCTTTTCAACCGTTCGCATGACTTGCTCCATCTGGCGCGCGCCGACGACGCCCGACTCATCCAACACGATGATCGTCTTGCTGTCCACCGGCTTTTCCTTGGATCGAAGGAAACTGGCGAGCGTGTGCGCTTCGAGTCCTTCGTTCTTGAGCGCCTTGACCTGATTGCCGTACGGCGCGAGCGCGACCGTGCGGTAGCCCTCTCGCATCGCCGAGGCCGACGCCTGCTTGATGAGCGAGACGGCTTGATTGACGGTGTAAGTTTTCCCGGTACCCGCGTCGCCCTGGATGCCCACAAATCGATTGCTCGTGGCAACGATGGTCTCGACCGCTGAACGCTGCCCCGCGTTGAGCGTAGAGTCTTGGAGTGCCGACCGGACGGTGGCGACAGCCAGTATCGGTGGAACAGCCCCGCGGCCCGTGCGTTCGATGGCGAGAATCGCCTTTTCACGGGCAAGCCCCTGTTGGGTCGTGTAGCGCTTCTCGGCCGGAACGAGCGAGCCCTGCTTGACCGCCGCATTGACGTATTGCTGCGCCTGCTTGTTCGACCAGCCTTTGAGCTCTTGCAGGTAATTTCGCCAACCAGCCGACGAGAGCGCGGGTCCGTCCTTCCGATCCGCCATGCGAAAAGCCGGCACCGCTTCAATCAATGCGCCCTGCCCGACCAGACGCTTGATTTCGGTGCGCACCTCGCCGGGACCAGCTAATCCGACGGATCGGCGCAGCGCGGTCGCCATCAGGACGCTCTCACGCACGACGGCTTCGCGTTCGGTCAGGTGATGGATCGCGTACTGCACGACGGCCTGCGCGGGCGTAATTCCCGCCGGCAGACTCGTAGCGGCAACGCGGTCGCGCTCGCCGGAGTCAGTGCGATTACCGGCGCGACCATCGACGGTCCTGCTCATCTGTTCCGCTGTCGTGCCGCTCGTGTTGGCGACCTCAGCTTCCCTTCGGTGATCGTGGCTGCCATTCGCGTCATAACTGCGTCCGTCGAGCTGGGAACGCGAGCCGTAGTCGATACCGAGTTCTCGGCTTTTCTCAACCCAATATTGCTTGACGATCTCGCGGTCGGACTCGTCCTTGCGCGGGCGTGTGGCAAGCGCAATGACCTGCTTTTCGAGGGTGCTCGCGCTCGCGCGCGTCTTACCCTCGTTCGCCAGGGCCTCTTCAATGACGCGGCTGCGCGCTGAAAACGCTTCGATCTGTTCGCGACTGATGTGAGCCAGCTCGAAGTTGCCTTTGTCGTCGACGAGGCGGATGGCGTAGCCAATCGCCTGCAGACCCTTCGCCAACTCAGCCTTGTAGATTGCATCGACCTCATGCTGGACACGGAAGATGTCCTCGTTCGAGAGCGCGCGCCATGCGCCATCGGCGCGGCGCGTCATGTTCATCACGACCGAGTGCGTGTGCAGTTGAGGATCCTTCGCCCGGCTCATCTCGTGCCGGAACTTGGCGATCGTCATGTTGCCCGTGCGCTCGCGGTAGCTTTTGCCTTTGACCTTCTTACGCGCCTCCGCCAAACGCTCGACCTGCTCGAGCGCGCGCGTCACGGCGCGGTCGTGCGCGGCAGTCACTTCGCGGTCGCCGGCGACGAGCGCTTGCATCGACACCGACTTGGGGGCCGAGAAGGTGAGGTCGAGCCCCATGCGCTTCTTGTTGTCGACGGGGTCGAACGTCGTCTGGATGCGCTCGCCGTTGGGAAGCTGTCCGTCCAGCAGGCGCGAGAGCTGCGCCTGTTCGATTGGCCCGGTAAGCCCCAGGTGCCGGGCTCCTTCGCCCTGCCACTCGCCCGGGTTCTCCTTGGCGTAGTAGTCGTCGGCAGACGAGAAATAATGTGCTGCGGCGTACTGGTTGTTGCCGCGAATAGGCGTCACGTTGAGCATGGCCGCGCCTCCGTCACTTGATTTCGATCGCCGTGGCGCGATGGGGATACTTGACGTAGGGCAGCTTGATCTTGGCGATCGGGAAGTCTTCGCCGAACATGACGTAGCCCTCCAAGTCTTTCAGGAAGGAGATTTCCGAATCCATCACGACCGGTTCTGGTGGGCTCGTCACCATGTTGCGGCTGCGCCCTCCTCCGCCGCCCCCAGCACCGCCGCCTGCGTTTGTGGTGATCTGGACTCGCTCGACCTGATGCTTGCCGAGGATCTCGCTCGCCTTGTCGGTATTGAGCGCGTTCGACCCGCCGAAGATAAGGTAATTCCGAAAGCATCCGAGCAAGGTTCGCGCGGCATCCTTGCCATAGGTTTCATCCAGCTGGGCCCAATCCTGAATCGACGCCGCCATGCGCAGACCATGCTTTCGACCCTTGGTTGCGGCCGGCACGAAGGATTCGAGCTTGCCGAGGGACTCCAGCTCATCGAGGAAGAGCCAGAGTCGGCGCGCGAGCGGCACGGCGCTGTCGGGGATGCTCATGATGGTGGCGCAAATGGTGTCGATCCACGTGGCCACGAGCGGGCGTTGTGTCGTTCGCATGTCTTCACGCCAGGTGATGAACAAGTTGCCCGCGTTCGGATCGTGCACCCATCGGTGAAGCGAAAACTCGCCCTTAGACATGAACCGCAGTGGCCGCACATACTTGTTCATCATGAACTGAATCGAAGCGACGGCTTTTTCCGCGTTCTCGCGGAAATAACCCTGTGAATCGGTATTGGCGAGGAAGGCCTGAATCACCTCGCCATCCTCGCGCACGAGAAGATTGACCAGCGTGTCCTGGTCCGGGTTGTTGGTCTCGACCAGCTTGCGCATCGTGTCGGCGAGTACGTCGCGCGTGTACGCACACCACTGCTCATCGGTCGGATCCAACTGCGGGGGAATAATGCTTCGAGCCATCCGGTCGAAGTCATGGACACCTCGGATCTCGTTGAAGAGGGTCCAGCCGGCCGAACGTTGGTCAAACGGGTTGAGAATGATGTCGCCCGGAAAGCTGAACTTCGAATAGAACGTGCCGCTCGGGTCAACCACTGCCATTTTGTCGCGGCGCTTCACGGCCGATGCGATCATGCTTTCCATGGCGACCGACTTACCTGCGCCGATGGTCGCGCAAATCAGCGTGTTCCGGTTCTCAAGGTGCAACGGCATGGGCATCCGACCGATCATGATGGGCGGCAAGTCCGTTGCCCTGACTTTTGGGCCCAGCCTTGGGGTCATGGCCTCTGGCCCCAGCGCTGCCGCGCGCTTCAGTTCAGAGCGAAGGCGGTGATTCTCACGGCGATTCGCGGCCTTCACCTGCTGCTTGACACTGTGCCAGTTCGCCATGCGCGCACCACGCAGCCACCGGTGGTATCGGGCGCCGCGGAATCCGTCGTCGCCGTACTCGTGCAACAGATACGCGGTTGTTGCCGCGAGACCGAGACCGAGCACGACACCACTCGCAATGAGGGGGTTGTGCGGCGTCATATGAAGCGCAACGGTGAGCGCTTCCGGGAGCGGTCGCAACGGCACGTCAGCTGCATAGGTGCCGGCAAGCCACCCGGCGATGGGTAAGCTGACGCCAAATAGCAAAGTCGCGTTTTCCGCTTCGTGTTTCTGCATCGGCCTAACCCCCGCTGCGCCTGAGGACTGCATCACATCGCATGTCGAGCCACGTGGCCAGGATCTGTGCATCGCGAGCCGCGTCAACGCAATCGCGCCGCAACGCGCTGGGCAGCGCGTCGCGGAGCCAGTAGCTCGTGCTGGGTGTATTGAGCGCCGCCTGAATATCGGCGTCGATCTGCTCGATGGGCTCGATGGGCTTGATCGGGTCGGTCAGGTCTGACATCACGAATCCTCCGTCAAGCGAGCGATTAGCGAAGCGAGTTCCGGAGATGAGGCCGCGAGCAATTCCGCCGGCATTCGGCCGCTTGCCTCAGCGTCTTTGCACGCAAGCACGAGATCATTGAACTCGGCGGTCGTCGCCTTGTTGCGCAACAAGAAGAGAAGCGCGGCCAGCAACATGTGGGAAGTCGTCTGGCTACGCTCAATCTCCGTAAGTCGACCGTTGAGCTCTTGTCGCTCAGCCCATGTTTCCATGCTGTCGCGAGCAGCCTCGCGCTGGCTATCGCGACTCATCGCCTTATCGCGAATATATTTCGACAAGTGCTTATAGCCCGCCAATGCCGCGGCCTCCTCGACCCTGCGGCGATCCTCCTCTGCGAACCAGACTGGGATCGATTTGCCTGTGCTCATGCGTGGTTATCCCTGTTGTTGAAAATAGATTAACTCACTCTTCTTACCTATAGTATTGTCTATAGGTATCAAGTGAGCAAACACATAGCTCTCCTGCGAATTCCTATAGCAACGCTATAGAGCCAAAGTAGTGTCACTTTTGATTTGAGGTCGATAAACCCAAGGCTTTGCATCCCCGAAGGGGGTGCGTGATGTGTATTGAGATTTCTGGCCTGTTAAGGACAGGGATCTCTAGGGGTTGAGGGCGTGATAGTCGACTAGCCCGAAGGGCGTAGGCGAAAAAGATGCGAGGCAGCAGCAGAAAGGTTGCAAAACAGAAGCAAGTTGCTAGTATGAAGAAGGCGTATCAGATGCAGTAGGACTGCGTATCAATAGCTCGGAGGATGCATGAATGCCGCAACGTGACGTGATGCAGGCTTTGACGGCACTGGAGCCAAAGACCAAAGCGGCAAAAGTACGCGAAGTAATGCCGTTGATCGAACAGAGGATCTCAGCGGGCGTGCGGATCGCGGATATTTTGAAGGCTTTGAGAGAGTGTGGGATCGATTTTACCGAAGCCACATTGAAGAGCTACTTGTACCGATACCGGCAGAAGCAGCAGGTCGAGCGAGAGACTACAGGGCAGAAAATTCAATCTAATGCACAGCATTCCAGCGCCACCGATCCAGTGTCACAACGACACCACTCTGACTCATCTTCGATAACCGATTCAGACCCATCGACACAAGTAGCTTCACACGGGCCGATCTCGATGCAGGAGCTGGACCGCTTGATGAAACCCGACCCGGCAGAACAAGCCGAAAAACTGGCACGTTATGAACGCCTGGCCAAACAGCAACGAAGGAGTCGCACATGAAAGTCGCCGTCATCAACTTCAGTGGCAATCCGGGAAAAACCACGCTGGTCGATAATCTACTCGCGCCCCGCATGAATGCGCCGAAGTTCGAAGTCGAAACGATCAATGCAGGGTCGTCCGGCTCCAGCGCCGAACGGCTCAAGGGCAAGGACTACGGCGGACTTCAGGAGGATTTGATGACGCTCGGCTCGGCCATCGTGGATGTGGGCGCATCGAATGTCGAGGAATTCATCAAACAGATGAGCCAGTTCGACGGCTCCCACGAAGAATTCGACTATTTTGTCGTGCCTGCGGTAAGCGAAAAAAAACAACAGATCGACACGGTCAACACGATCGAGACACTGGCCGGGCTTGGCGTTCCCCCGAAGAAAATCCGTGTGGTGTTCAACAAGGTCGAACTCGAAGATGCGAGCGATGTGCCGCGCTTGTTCAGTACGGTCTTTGGCCTTCACGCGGAGCGCAAGTGCTTCACGTTGAAACCGGAAGCGGCCGTTTTCAGAAACGAGATTTTCGAGCGGCTGCGTGCGCTCAAAAAGAATGTCTCGGAGATCATCGCGGATGAGACCGACTACCGGGCCATGCTCCGCGAAGCGACTGACGAGGACACGAAGGCGCGTGCAGTCAGCATGATTTCGGCGCAGCGGCTCGCAAAGTCCGCGCACAAGAACCTGGATGACGTGTACAAGGTGCTGTTCAAGTAACGGGAGACGTCATGGGTGGCAACGTATCCACCGCACGCGAAGCGCTGATGGCCGAGCTATTGCAAGACGCCGACGCGCTCGTGCGTCGCTTCGAGCAGGTTGATGAGGTGCTATCCAGCAAAATCGAGCGGGCAACCACCGACGCGGCAGGCAGGGCGTTCCTCGCAGCAAAGCTCAATTTCGAGTCGGTGATCGAGCAGAATAGCGACAAGCTCATGGCGGCGGGCCGCGTAGCGGCCGCGCAGATCGGAAATCAGATTAACAGTGGTGCTGTCCAACTCGTAGCCGGAAATGCCGCACTCGAGCGCAAGGTGCGGCGGCTTGTGGGGCTACTGGCCTTCTTCGCACTAACCGCCGGCATCGTCGGCGGCTTCATCGGAAGTAAGCTGGCGGGCGCCCTATGAGAAAACAAGCGTTTCGGCGGGTGCTCATTCCAGTCGCCGCCGGTTAATGTGCACTGCCATGCTCTGAGATCGCGGCCGGGCATACTTACGTGGCGCTGTAGATCGAGCCGCAGCGACGGCTTCGGTAATCTCTTGATTTCACGTCGATCTTCCCAGAGACTGCACTCGCCCTCTCCGCCGGTAAGTCGAGTGCCGGCTTATTGTCAGTTCTTGCCGCTCGCCGCTGCAATCACGGCTTACGCAACATGACACGCGGCTGAAAGCCGCTCCACGAGATGTTCGTTTCTACCGTTTGAGCAAACTAGCGCATGGACGAGATCGTCGGAGCGCGAGACCATTCTCTGCAGACTTTCGTAGTGCCGGTGAAGCTTCGCAGAGAAGCGAGGCGGTGCGTCCTCCGTAGTGAATAAATGCCCCGTCGAGGGTGACCCCGTCCGCAATGCTTCGGCCAGCATTGTCGAAAATGGAGACGATACGCGCGCAGGCGGCGCTGCTGTGGTCGTGCTCGGTGCAAATTTCTGCAGGATCGCAATGCTTGGCCACGGCGATCGCTTCCGCTGCCGTCGGCGCTTCGATTTGAGTCTTGCCGTAGTGCTGCACATTGACGGCATAAGCAACAGTGAAGTTGGTCACGACTCCCTCTCCTTCAACTCCAGAAGCGGCCTGAGCGGTTCGCTCAGGCCTTCGGCAATGTCCTTAAGCTGCTTGCTGCTCGTCTGCACCTTGCAGCGAGAACAGAAAGTCGCAGGCCTTTTGCGCCTGACTGGCTGCCGTGAAAACGGCCTTCTTGTCTGCCTTCAGAACCTTGAGCCAGTGGTCAAGATAAGCGGCGTGATCGTCGCGAACTTCGGGGGTTAATCCCAGCTGTGCGCAAACGAACGCGGCACCCATCTCGGCAATCAGTTCTTCGGCGGCGTACGCGTCGTCACCAAACCGCTTGCCTAGTTGACGGTCGAGACGGGTCTTGTGGCTGGTCCAGTGTGTGATTTCGTGCGCCTTCGTTGCGGCATAGCTTTCCGCCGTATCAAACACGTCGGGGATAGGCAATTGCACGATGTCTTGCGAAGGCGCGTAGTAAGCCTTATTTCCTCCATGTCGAATCACAGCGCGAGTCTTGGCAAAGAACACTTCTGCTTGCTCGATGAGTTTGAGTGGCTCTCTTTCGACAGGCGCCGGGTCGGAGAGGTATTCCGCGGGCAGGTTCTCAATCTGATCGACGTTGAATACTGTGTAGCCCTTCATGAAGGGGATCTCGCGCTCGATCTCGTCGCCGTTGTCGGCAGTTTCGCTTTTGGTCAGCTTGCTGGCGTAGACAACTAGGCTTCCGTGCTCGCTCTTACCGACGTTGGCGCCGAGGGCTTGTGCTTGCTTGAAAGTCATCCAACGATTGGACTGAAAGCCTTTGTCGCGTTGCTCGCCCCAAAGAAGCAGAATGTTTATGCCTTGGTAAGGGACGTTGTTGTGACGCGCGGGGAGCGTGATGCGATCACCGACGTTTGCACCGTTCCAAGGCTTTACCCATGGCCGGACGCCTTGCTCCAGATCGGCAATGATTTTGTCCGTCACTCGGGTATAGATGTCGGACAGAGGGGGTTTTGTTTGCGCTTTCATGGTCTTTCCTTTAGGTCTTGGGGTGGATGTGCTGGTGTTGCGCACATGCACCCGACGACCGTCGGGCGACGACCGGGGAGGCAAGCTGCAAGGGCTGGACGCGGGGAGGGGGATCACCCGGGATTTTTTCAGCGCTTTTCCGAAAAAATTTTGGGGATACCCTGCGACCAGGGCGAAGCCATCTCCCTTGCAGCGCGCTAGGGGCAGAGCCCCTTAGCGGGTCCTTCTAGATGAGTCTTTGAATTGCGTGTTGCGAAAGGGCTCATTACCGAATGGCCGGGACTGCAGGCCTGGGGAGCGAAGCGAGTAGAGCCCGGTCCGCGTTTGCGGAATCGCCCATCGTGAGGCGGCGGACGATCTAAGGTCTGGTTGGGGTGAGACGGTTAGTTGCGCAAGTGATTCGTATTTGCAGCTAAGGACGGCATGCTGGCAGACCTCCGCATGAGTGCGCGAATTTCAGTAGACGCTCTCTTGGTGGACCTCGGGAAAATTTCGACGAACTCCATGTGGCGCTCAAGCTAAAGCCAGCAGCAGATCCGGCAGTTCTTCGAAGCTTGGGCGGGCTGTTATCCCCGGATGTGTGGCGGCTGGCCGCCCCTATGTTGAGAAACACATGGAGTGGAACAACGCATCATTGGGCTTGCGCTGGATTTGCATCGATACCTGCCGGCATCGAACGCCTTGTTACCGGCGTTCACTCCGTTGAGCACTGCCCTATAGCCGCCTCACTTTCATACGTGGAAGCCGGTCCGCAACTTCAACTTTTTTCGAGATGTTCGGGCGAAAGCGCCGCCCGTCGGACGCCGCGACAAGGTCGAAAGCTGCAAAGTTAACTTGCGTTTACTTTTTACAACGACTAATCTTCGAACAATTCGACCGGTTGGGTCGAAATATTCTGAATCGGTCCACTGGACGCTACGGGTAGAACGATGGACACCATCAAAAAGCTCAAGGCAGGGAAAACGACGGGCGCTGATCTTATGCACCTGGCGAAACTGTCGGACGGCATGCTGCAGAAAATCCGCGATGAGATGCTCGAGCCCTTTCCTCGTAAAGTGCCGCCCATCATCTCGTCTGCTCGACTGCAGGAGATGTGTGGAATCGACAAACAGCGCATGGGCTACGTGCTCAAGAAAGGCGAGCTTCCCGCAGGCACGCAAGCCAAGCCCGGCTCCCCGCGCCAGTTCACGGTCGAGGAGACGATTGCATGGATTCGCTCTGAGCGCAATCCCCTCCCTCGCAACGGTCCGGCGAAGGTCATCGTTGTGGCGAACTTCAAGGGCGGTGTGACAAAAACCACGACCTCCACCCTTCTCGCCCAAGGTCTCTCGATGCGCCGAGGTCGCCGCGTCTTGCATATCGATCTTGACCCACAGGGAAGCGCAAGCACGCTGTACGGCATCAATCCGCATGCTGAGGTCGATTCATCTCAAACCGTCATGCCCTTGATCGAGGCCTATCTTGAGGGAAAACCGTTCGATATGACCACCCTCCCCGTCCCGACATACTGGCCCAACGTAGACATCATCCCGTCCTCTACCGAGCTGTTCAATGCGGAATTCATGTTGCCCGCACGAGCGGCCAGTGACGGGGAGGTTCGTTTTGAACAGGTCTTGCACGACGGATTGGCGCAACTGAAGGATACCTACGACTACATCATCGTCGATACCGCGCCGACCCTAAGTTACCTCACGATCAATGCGATTTTCGCGGCCGACGGAGTTATCGTGCCAGTCGTGCCCGATATGTTGAGCTTTGCGTCGATGGTGCAGTTCTGGCACCTATTCGGTGATCTGATCAACGGGATGCAAGCGTTCGACGATGGTCGGGCTAAGGAATTTGACTTTGTCGACGTCCTCGTTACCCGCATGACGTCAAAGCCCGCCGCGCAGATCCTGCAAGGCTGGATTACGCAGATCTATGGTTCGCGCGTCGTGCCTATTGAGATTCCCGAATCGGACTTGGCGCGCAATACAAATATGCGCTTCTCGACCTTCTACGATCTCGGGCCCAATGATGTCGGAGCCGAAACGCTCCGCCGCATTCGCACCCCGGTAGATCAGTTGGTCGATCGCGTAGATGACAAGGTGTGCGCAATCTGGGCACAGGAGGAGTAACAATGGCTTCATGGATGAAGGAACAGGCCGCCCGGGCCAAGAACATTCAGGTGACGGCTGAGGACAAGGAAAAAGCCTCGGATGTACAACCCGTAGCCCCTCGCACAGCGCCGGGTCAATTGATGCAGTTGCAAGCGACCGCGGAACGGCAACGCAGAGAGATCGCCGATCTCAAGATGCAGTTGGACAAGGGTGCAAGAGCTAAGCGGCCTATCTCGAAGCTCCATGAAGTTCCTGGACGCCGTCGTAAGCTTACCGCTGAGCAATACGCAGAACTTAAAGCAAACTTGGCCAAGCATCCGCTTGTGCATCCGGTCATCCTGGAGGCACGCGAAGACGGCGAATGGAATATCAACGCAGGCAACAACCGCGTTGCGATCTATCGAGACTTAGGCATCGAGGAGATCGATTCGATCGTTTCAGAAATGGAGCCGGATCAGGCCGAAAGACTGGCCTTCTTTTCCAATCTCTTCGCTCCCTCCCTGTCCGACTACGAGAAGTATTGGCACTTCCAGCGCCTTCAAGAAGCTGCAGACGCCCTAACCCAACAGGAACTGGCCGCGGCGGTGGGATTGTCGGAATCCCACGTCAGCAAGATTTTTGCGTTCGACGGATTGCCTGCCGAGGCGAAGGCCACCCTTGAAGAGCGTCCTGAAAGGTTGGGCGCCGACGCCGCCGCTCAGCTTTCCCGCGCACACTCAGAGGGGCGAACGAGCGAAGTCGTCAGGGCCGTTGAGCGCTTGGTTAAGGAAGACCGTTACACGCAGAAGGAGGCAGTTTCGAGTGTCCAGGCTAAGCCTGCAAGGAAGCAATCTTCCGCCGAGACACTAATCGTTAAGCAAGGCAAGAAGAACTACTGTGAGATCACCACGCGCGGCGGCGTGATTGGTGTGCGATTTAAGGTGGAGGCAGAGCGCGCAGACGAATGGGCCAAAGAAATTCAAGCTCTAATCGAGTCGAAATTGAAACGATGAATTTCGGCACGAAACTCGTGTGCAATCAGTTACTTAGGGGTTCAACAAGCGCCATTAAAGATGCAACACGGTTCCTAAGCCTCTGTTTTTATTGACATTTCGTGACGAAACTAACACCGATGCAAACCTAAAGCCTGAAAGACAAAGGCCCCCAGCTGGAAACTGAGGGCCTTTGCGTAAGTGGGCTTGGCTGGAAATCCTAGCACCACACTCCCCGGCTGGAAACCGGAAAGGGTACAACGCTCAACCCGGAGTGTAGCGCAACAAGATCGACAGTCAAGCGAAACCCATCCATTTACCGTAATGGACCGCTCGACATGTCTATCGCGCAACGCTTCGTTGCTGGCGAGGGTGAAGCACACCCCGAAGATTCGGCCGCCCTCACCGCTTTTCGCTGTGACTCAACCAACCTGCCCTGGATCATCTTTCGGGCGGCGTTTCGCGCCGCACACATCGAAGAGATTCCCCCTCGCGCTCGCGCCGTCCTTGCCGCCCTCGCGCGGACCGTCGACGCTGCCAAACCCTTCAGTGCCATCTTTGCGCGCCGTGAGCTGCTCACCGGCCGCGCGCTGCAATCCATGCGGACGTTCTATCGCAGCCTCGACGACCTCGAGATCGCCGGACTCATTGAGCGTCGCCCGCAGGGCCGCTATGTCGAGGCCGGGTTGTTTGGGCGCGCCTACCTTCATCTCACCAAGCACGCCGCTTCCCTCCTCGGACTCATGGAGCCTTCGCGCACGCACGAGGTCGAACTCAACCAGACGTCCTCTTCAACCGCACCCGCGTCGGACAAGTCTTCTTTTTCTGTACCGTCTGCCAATGTGGCAGACGGTGGAGTATATAAGGATCTAAGCCCTACTGTTTTTCAAAAGAGACAACCGGGGCAACTTCCGGCGGACCTTCAGCGCCTGCGCACCCTGGGCTTTTTTGATTTCTTGATTTTCAAACTTATGCGCGAAGCGGGAGAGCACGGCAAGCGCCTCTCCGATGTCGTGGAAGCCACCTGGGACCACCTGAAGCGCGCCAAGGCACCGATAAACTACCTGCGCGCCCTGCTCCGCAATCCGGTCGATTTCGCCCACCTGGTGCGTCGTCGAAACGACGAACACCATGCCGAGCAAGCGCGCGCGCAGCAGCGCGCGGACGCCCAAGCCATTGCCCGCCAACATGCGGGCCGCACGTTTATCGACACCAACGGCGCGCGCCAGTTCGTGATCGGGGCCGGTGGTGACTCGCTGACGATCTTCAGCCTCACGGAGCGCATTGGCCGCCAGGCCGCCGGGTGGGTGCCGTCCTTTGCCAAGGCGCTCGCCTCCGGGAAACTCCGTCCCGCCACCGCGCTGGATCTCGAACGCTTCGCCCATGCGCAACAGGAAGCGTTGGGCGAAGCACCGCCTTGTGCAGCACCGCTGGCGCACACGAAGCCTCCGGTGACGGGTGCGGTGCGAGAGCACATCGCCGGGCTGCGTCAGCTCCTGAAAGTGCGGGGAGCGGGCGCGTGACGGGGCGCAAGCGACAGCCGTCTGAGGGACCAGATGAATCCCACTGCGCGAACTGAACGAACGAAGTGCGGGCACCGACCCGCGGCGATGCGCCGATTCGATCACCCCGATGGAAATGCAACTACCGATCTTACCCATCAACGTCCGCATATCGCCCGCCCGCGCAGGTTCGGCGAGAACTCAAAAACCCGCTTGCAAGACGGCGATCGAGATCCCACCACGGAGCGAACTCAGCGAGGCGAGTGCGTGAACCAGGCGAGGCGCGACGCATCGTACGCGTCGTCCGGCGCCCGCCGCACCGACCCCTGCGTGCCGCGCTCCTACACGGAAGATTCGGTAGGTGGAAGCTCAACCTCTGGGTGCCCGACGAACGCGACACGGGGCGAAGCCTGGGTGGCTCCCCCATCCTCGCCTGAGCGCCGACACGACCTTTCCGCGAAGGCTCAATCGTGGAGTACAGACGCGCGCGTCCCCAGTCAGCGAGCACAGATGCGCAACAGCGGGCCCAAAGCGCCGCAAAGCAGTCACGCTGTCAGAGGGTCCAGTACGGCTATTTCAGCGTGCAACATCGCCTGCCGCGTGTGCGGAGAATCTGCGCTTTCAGGCGAAGCGTTGGGCGCCAATGAGGGGCCGGTAGTCTTGCCGGCAGGAGGTGGCGATCGACGAACGGCCTCGGTGAAATGCGGCGTGGGTCGGTTCACGGACGTCTGCCGGCCGGTGCAGATCTCGTGAGCAAGGACAAGCGGCCAGGCTTGGCGGCACCGAGCGGATCCTGCCGGCAGTCCGTTTCGTGCAGCGGCTACGCCGGATAGGTCGAGACTTTCCAACCGCACTGGGCAGCGCGTTGCAAGGCGCCAAGGTGGCCGCGTCGTGCGTCGGACAGGACCCGACGCGTTGCCGCATCCAAGCGGAGGCCATCAGAACCGACGCTCGCACTTGGACGCCGGCCACGGCGTCGCCATAATCTATTTACCAGGTCATGAAACAGACCCACGCGCGGCAGGCGACTAGACGTCGTCATCCGCGCATGCGTGGGCGCTCCGTGCCCGTTTCACCTGCGCCGATCGGGGGGGGCGGGGGCGCGCCGCGGTCGGTCCAATCATCGTTCCAATCGGGCGCCGAAGAGCAGATCGACGGCCGCCCACGGCGGCGCCCTCACGCCGTCTACACGCGCGCTTGGACGAAGCAGAGGAGGGCGAGCGATTCTCGTCAAGCCTGATTAGTCGTGTTATGGAGAGAGGGCCAAGCGAAGCGAGGAGGCAACCGGGACCGCCACGAAGATCGCCGATGCAAGACGGCCAAGGCCTCAATCGTGCACCGACAGATGGCCGAGTGGCGAAGGACTCCGCGGCCACGTTCTTTGTCGCTGAATGTCGCCGTGATAGCCGCGGAAGTCCAGTCGGTCAACGAGACATGTTTGTTTTCCGCCCGCGAACACCGGCGTCGGTTAGGACCGACATTGGCTTACCGCGACGTGTTCTGACGCAGGCCACCCTGGTGGCGCCCAATGCTGATGCGGGGGCGAGAGGCGAGGGCGGTGCCACTCAGTCCAGCAGGTTGAGCGGGGCAGGCCGTTGCGATTCGGGCGCAAGACGCCACATTGTCAGCAAAAAAAGAGTTGGCGTGACTGGGACGGTCGACTTCCCACGCCGCGGGAGCTTCACCGCGCGCACATGATTATTGTGGAATCCTAAGGTGACCGGTGAGATCCTGCGTGCCTTTTGTTGTCCCCGCGTGGAACATCGTCACGAAAATATAGTGGTAGGTAAGTAATTGTTTTTAAACGATTTGTGCGGATTCCAGCGAATTGTTTCACGGCGCCGCGCAATTGGGCTCGCCTGGCGCGCGGCATTTTTCAGCGCGTCCCGCCGAGATCAGTGCGGTCATCGGTGCAGCGTATCGAATAAGACGGATTTTGTGAAATTTGATACGTTCTGCGCCGAGAAGTAGCCTTGGCTCCTTTATCGGGTCAAGCCGGTTACCCGTAATACTCGATGAGCAAACTGAAAAACGTTGGCGGTTTCCGAGCTAGGCAGGCGGTCAGTGGCGAGCCGATCACGCCGCGGCAGCAGTTATTGTGGGCTACCGCGGCGCGATAGAAGCGCTAATGTAGTAACAACGGTCCCTTCAACGCGAGTTTGATATGGAGTGGAATGACACACGGCCGACCGCGCCCGGTTATTACTGGTTGCGCTTTGTCGACGAGCGATCGCCGCAGCAAACGATCGCAGAAATCTCCGTGGTGCCTGGCGACGGAGCGGTCGATTTCGTTGTTATTTTGATGGGAGATGACACGATCATGGAACTCGATGACGCGTACTTCGATGGGGGCCTGTTCGCTGGACCCATCGAGCCGCCGATGACTAAAGATCGACCCTAATGAGTCGGCGGCCGAAGGACGGCGCGAAGGAGTGACGGCTTTGCGCCTGTTTAGCCATCAAGGAGCCTTTTCGCCGCTGCGGACCATCGCGGCGCGTTCGATGACTAAACAACGTCTGACCCCGCTCCGCTACTCGTCGGCATCATTCCACAGCGCTGGAAGCCTCCGGTAATCCCGGTCGTTCGCTGCTCAGCCGCCATTCCAAGTCACGGGCCCGTCTGCGCGACATTCGGGTATCGACATCTGGCGATCAAATGTCTGATCGAGGATTATCTGCACCTGCGGCCGCTGCTCAAAACCGCCATGCGGAAGCGATTGAGTTTTGAGGAACACCGGCAACGCTGATGCGGCGTCTTCTTGAGCTGCTGGGCGACGAAGATAGACCCGCCGGCGAGGTCAGATACGCGCGCGGACGACCTCGCAATAAAAGCTTGCTCGATGACCTTATCGAGAGACCTCGTCCGTGCGCGTGACCGTCTTTTTAGATTGCTTAGGATGCCTGATAATGTCTATTATCGGGATTGCGTTTCAGGGGTAAAATCGGCCTTGTTCGAAAACGCGCGAGAGGGGAGGGCCCGTGGCACAAGGGTTTCAGGGGAATGACGAGGAAAACGGCGAGCGCGCGCGGCGCGGGCCGCCCGACGCCGATCGTCATCACGATCCCGACCCGAATCACGACGATTCGCACCCCTGGCCGACCGAGGCGCCCAGCGTCGCGGTCGCGCGCGTCGTGCTCAAAGTCGACGAGGCGATCACGCTCAAGCGCACCGCCGCGGCCGCGGGGCTCACGGCCCACCACCACGCGGTGCCATCGCTGCCGCGAGGCTTGCCGCTCAGGCCGACGCGCATGGAACTCGCGGTCGTGATCGCGCTCGCCGAGACTTACGGCGCCGCTTTATATAAAGAGACGCGCTTTCTCCCGGTGCTCGACTGCATCGCCGATGACGGGGCGGTCGCGCTGGTGCAGCGGGTGATGTATGGCGCACGCGCCGAAACTGACTTCGACGTGACTGCGCGCACGGCGGAGAACACGCGACAGGCCGAGGTGCTGCGCGACGCGCGCGTGGCCTTCGAGTTCCTGTGCGCGACTTGGCCCGAGGTGTTCCTCGCCGAGACGCACGCGGCACTAGGCCGGATCGGCGTGCAGGTGCGACCCTCGGACCGAGAACCGACGCCGCCCGCGTCGAACGATCGAGACGAAGACGACGAACACGGCCGAGAGGACGACGAAGGCGAGGAGGGCGGCCATGGCTGAGCGCCGACCCCGATCCGAGAAAACCGTCGCCTCGGGCGAAACGGTCGACATCCCGCGCGGCTTCACGACCAAGGATTTCACGGCGCTGCGCGCCTACATGCAGCGTATTCAACCCGCGATCATCGCGCGCACCTACTACGACCCGGACGAGGACCCGCACGCGGCGACGCCCGGCGCGATGGAGCGATACCTGACCGGCATGCTCGACACGCTGGTGCAGCTCGCGCTCGCACACGGCTCGACCGCGCTGCCGGAGCACTTGCGCGCGTCGATCCGGCAGCATGGGCAGCCGAAGCTCACCGCCGTCACGTTCCGCATGGTCACCGAGGCGGCGCAGCTGGCCGCGGCGGCACCCCACCCGGATCACGCGATCGGCGCCTGGCTGCGGCCGCGCCTCGCGCGCCGGCTGACTGGGGAGGGCATCGCCACGCTCGGTGAGCTGGTCGCGTTCTGCAACCGGCGCGGCCCGAGCTGGTGGCGGTCGATTCCGCGCATTGGTCGCGGCCGCGCCCGCGCGATCGTGAGCTGGCTGTGCAAACAGCAGGCGTCGCTGCAGCTGACGGTCGAGATCGACATCGACTCGGAGGAGCGCGACGGCGTGCCGCTGGCGACCGATGAAGTCGTCGAGGTGGTGCCCGAGTCGCATATAGATGGCGGGGCGAGTTGGGAGAAGAAGCGGCTCACACTCGCGCCGCTCGAACGGTTGTCGGTGCCGCACGCACTGTCCGGCGCACATGGCGAGAACCGCTTGTCGGCGTTCTGCTACATCCAGGCCAATCACGATCTCGATGCGGTGCGGGCGTATCTGAACCGCTTTCGCGATCAGCCAAAAACGCTGCGCGCCTACACCAAGGAACTCGAGCGTTTTTTGTTGTGGGCGGTGGTCCTGCGCGGTAAGGCGCTGAGCGACCTGCGCGTGGATGACTGCGAGGCCTACAAGGAGTTCCTGAAAAAAACCGATCCACGTTTTGTGGGTGAGCGGTTTGCGCGGCATTCGCCGCGGTGGCGACCGTTCGCTGTAACTGCGGACGGCTCCGCGGTGCTCTCAGCTGATTCGCAGCGCTATGCGATCCGGGTCCTGCGCGGCGCGTTCGCGTGGCTCGTCGACGTGCGCTATCTGGCGGGCAACCCGTGGAGGGCGGTCAACGATCCGGTCGTGATCAAACGCGCGAGCGCGATGAAAATCGAGTGCGCATTGCCCGCCGATCTGTGGCACAAGCTGCGAAATGAACTCGATGTGCGATCAAAGGAAGCTGGCGCGACGCAATGGCGGGCGGTCCGCGCGGCGATTCTGTTGATGGGAGATTCGGGTCTGCGCCGCGAAGAGGTCGCGAAGGCCCGACGCGAGGATCTGAGCCCGTCGTTCTACGGGACGCTCGAGCGGCCGGTGTGGGAACTGACCGTTGTCGGCAAGAGATTGCGTGAGCGGATCGTGCCGGTGAGCCCCGCGACGCTCGACGCCTTGCACGCGCACTGGGCAGATAGACGAAAATCATTTGATGTAGTCGATGGCGATAGCGCACCGAGCGGCCCACTAGTTGCGCCAGTCATCATTCCGTGGACCGACGCTGCGCGTCGAAGACATCGGAAAGCGGAGGGCTGTGATGCGCTCCCCGTATCCGAAGCGGGTTATACGGCAGACGCGCTGAACCGGCTGATCGGCCGAATGTTGAATGAACTTGTTGAGACGATGGACGCGTTGGACCTGGGTGACCGGATGCGGCTCGGCCGGGCAAACGCACATGCCTTCCGACACACGTTCGGCACGCAGTCGGTCGCGGACGAGGTCCCAGTCGATGTCGTACAGAAGGTGTTGGGCCACGCGTCGCTGCAGACGACGACGATCTATGTACAGGCCGAGAAGCAGCGCGTACTTGAGGAACTCGCCGGATATTATGCGCGGCTTGCGTCAAATCCAACACGACCGTAGAAAATAGAATGAACAAGCCTGAACCCAAGATTCGCGCCGTCGAGCGTCCGATGCGCATCGCATACGTGCTTGAACACGGTGACGACTCGCACCGGTGGCTCGATTCGATCTTCGCTGAATGCTTCTCCCGCCACGGAGGTCGCCATTCGCTGATCGTTCCCTACGGCAACAGCGTGATTTCAGAGCGCTATCTTGCATGGATCAAAGCAATCGACCCAGATTGTGTAGTCCTGTTGACCTACCAAAATCGTGAGGTCGCACAGACCTTGAGCGCGGTCCTGGGCGACTGCGTCTTTGAGCAACGAACGCGTGTCCGTGGAAAGGTCGAAGACTTCCCGCGTGTCCGTGGCGAGGGCATGGCACTCACATCGCTCTCCTGGATTCCGTTCTTTCAAACCGTATCGGGAATGCAGCAACACGCAGTCGAGCGGATTTTGGATCAATACCCCGCGTGGCCCGATGACGGCCTCATAAAGGACAATTTCGGCACGCTCCACGGCAGCATTCCGCGATATCCGATGCACGAGCACATTGGCGTACGTCCGCTTATCTTGACGCCAGAGAATCCGCCAGAAAATCGGTGGCGCTTTGGTGTCGTCGACGCCGAAGAGATCTCCGATGCATATAGCGCACTGACGCGCATCGCCCACCGCGGTGTCGCAACGCTGGCCCAGATGTCCAACCTGAACTGTCAGCGATTCACACATGATCATCCTTGGCGTGACAAGTTTTGCCTGGTGATCGGCGACAGCCTTGAGGACAGGATTGTTTGCTGGAATGCAGGCCTGCTATTCGACGATGCCACGAGCCAACGTTACAAAACTTTGCGAGTTCCGTCGACCGTCCTGGACGATCCGGAAAGCGCGGAACGAGTAGCTGAGTTTCTTCGTGCTGTTAACTGGCTGGGTAGCAACTCTGGACCATCAAAAATAGCGGTTCGGTCGTACTCGCTGGACGCTAACGTACTGACCGACTTTATTACTCGAACCCAACAGCAAGCGCGGTCCGTCGTGACGTTCGAGAGAGTGGGCACTCTTGACGACTGTTGCCCGGAACAATCATCGAGCTTTAATAAAACCTACAACACAATGCTGCCAGCGTCGATCGCGACAGAAGTGCTCGCGCGTGAAGCCCCCGCGGTTATCAACGCTCCAGTCCCGCATCATTTGCGGTACTGCGCTGGAAAGCATCCCGCTTTCTCGCAGGGCAACTGGTATGTTGATCTGGTGATAGACAAACTGAACGATCACGGTCGTTTCTCGAACATTCGCGAAGCTTGGAAGATCCCGTTGCGACGCCAACTGATCCGGCAATTTGTTCGAGTAGAGCGCTCGCGGATTCTCTCGTCCAACGACCTTTCGGTTCCGGTCAGCGCGGACGCCGCGCTGATCGAGATCACGCAGCCCGATGACGAAAGCTTCTTTCACTGCCTCATCACAGATCCCGGATACCGAGAACCCAGCGACATACTCTTCGAGCGAGACAAGGTTGCTACGTACAGATACGCCGAGCCGTCTGACAAAGGTCGCTACCTTGCAGGCCTACTCGGAATGTTCGGCTCGTTATACAACGTAGAGAGCGTGATGAACACGCGCTTTTGGCGACGCCAGTTGTATGGCATGGCCGCCCCCGCAACGGATCAACGCGCTGAAGTGAAGACTCTTTTGCAGAAAAGGCTCAAAGCTAAAGCAGGTTTGCTTGTCATTGAGAACGATGAAGGGTGGGCGCGATTGGCGGAATGCGTTATCCAGAACGCAAGCCGGTTAAAAGTGCCTCGGCTCCGGACGAGGTTTGATTGGCTGTTGAAGCAATGGGAAGAAGAGCTTAACGAAGCAATCGAAGCGGATGAGCATCTCAGGCGTCAGGCCGATGAGATCGTACGCGACGCCTCCAACGAATTGAAAAGGTCGCTTGCTTTTCTCGTCGGCCAACGGATCTTCTATCGCGGTCACGAGTGGGTTTGTAGAACTTGCTCACACCGCAACTGGACGAATTTGCGTTCGCTCGATGACGAAATGTCTTGCGAAGTGTGCGAAGCGGTACATCGCCTTCCAGTCGACGTCGCGATGGACTTTCGGCTTAACGAGTTCCTCGCTACCTGTCTGCGTGAACATGACACGTTTACGGTAGCTTGCATTCTGGCTTCGATCCGAAGACAGTCGAAGCTCTTCTTCACATTCGCCCCACAGACGTCGATCTTCAAAAAGTATCCCGAAGAGCAAGGCGGGTCTCCTAGTCGCGAACTCGACATTCTGTGCATCAGCGACGGGAGGTTCATTATAGGCGAAGCCAAAGCGCGCGCAGAATTAATTGCGCCTTCCGATATCAAAGACCTCGCAGAAGCGGCTGTCGATCTCCAGGTTGACATGGCTGTATTGGCCGTGCTCTCTGACGAACGGTCGGTGATGCCGGATAAGCTTGCGCAACTTCGCGAGCTGTTACCCGAAAGCATTGCCGTCCAGATGATCGTAGCCGGTTGGGATGACGAACCATCCTCATATCTTTGACACAAGGACGCGCTAACGGATTCTCCTTCGACACTATCAACCTTTCGGCTCATCTCTTCCAATTGCCTGGGTCTATTGGGGCCTTGAGCAACTCCCAGCCGAGACGTTCGACAGAAACTTCGACTTGTATGTTTAAGTGCCGACCCAAAGAGCACGGTCCGCTCGCTTTTGCCAATCGCGATGAAGCTTATGCCATAAACGCGCTGGCTTCGACATGGTGAGCTGCCAGTAGCCGCTTCAAAGAAACCTCTCCGAGATAAGGGAAGACAATACGATGGACAATGAAGACTTGAAGACGATGTGCGACGAATTTGAAGTTCCGCTATGGTTCATTCGAAGCGCGATCGTCGAATACCTCGAATGTCGCGACTACTCGGAATATCCTGGATTCAACTTCGATCATGTCGCTACCAGCGACGTGCGGGGGTTGCTCAAGTCCGGCCCATTGGTTGTAACCGCACCTCCCGTGATAGCCAACGTCCATCCGGACACGTATAAGAGCCGAATGATCTCCGCGCTGTCGGGACGTCCAGCGACTTCGATCGCTAGCAGCGAAGACGGCCTGATACCAGAGGGTACGACCGAACGACTTCGCGGGACAAAGAGCGCGGTCAGCTCTAGAAAGCAAGCTGTGTCGTGACTCATCGATGGCGACCGCGGCAATGGCAGAGACCGATGCAAACGCGCGCGGGTAGGCGCCGTGCGATTCCACACCTGGGGGATGCCTATTACCGTCTCGTCCAGAGCCAATACAGCGACCGAATCAATGCCAACGTTGGGAGTAATCGATCGTGTCACTGCAACTCGGTCGAGTGACAACCGACGATAGTTGGCTACGCGCGACCACAATCTCGCGATGGTCGGCTACGGCGCCGCCTGTACCGGGCTGCGCAGCGTCGCGCTTTCGTGCGCATCGCCCTTCCGACGACTAGGACACGGTACTCGGTTATCTCCAGTGCGATTTGGACCGACGACAGGGGCGGGCTCACTGAGCCGCAGCGATACGGCCCGCAATGTTGCGCCAAAGCCCCGAAGCGTGCGCGAGTCGAGGCGCGCGCTTGTTACCACCCTGACTAGATTGCTCCAGGCGATCGTGGCATTCGTTGCGACAAGTGCATCGACGAGCGCCACATCTTCGTCATAGGCCAGGGACTGGAACCCGCCGGCCTTCGTGTAGGCTGCGACCGAGCAACCAAGATTTGCGCCGTGGATGTGGCGGTGACCGTCGAAATCGCGATAAGTGCTGTAGAAATCGGCGCGCACATCTTCAGAGTGCTCGGTCCAGTCGACGACATCGATTACGCCACATACTGCATCGGCGTCGCACTGCAATTGTGCGCTCAGCCAATTCGGCGGCACCGCCGTGTCAGCGTCGGTAAAAGCGAGCCAACGAGCGCCATGAGCGATAGCCAATTCGGCCCCCAGCGCTCGCGCACTGCCAACGTTGCGCTTGAAGATGCTGATTACCAACGCACCTGCCGCCGCGGCAAGCGCCTCTGTGCAGTCCGTGCAAGCATCCGCTACGACGATCACCAATACCTTTTCACCCTTCAGCTGCGGATGCTCTGAGGCCGCGCGTACTGAACGTACACACGGGGCGATAACATCAGCCTCATTATGAGCCGGAATGATTACGGTAATCATGTTGTTTGGGCGCCCGCTAGAAGGTTCAGTCTCGGTCTGGCCTGCTTGTCAACGCCGTCGCTGGATGCCCGGCGATCGACAACCACTCGAGATCTGAGCGCTAACGCAAAGCACGTACCCGACTAGCTTGCCTATCCCAGTGCACCTAAGCGGCGCCGGGCGGTTCGTTTGAACCGATGTCGTCGAGTGCCGGACGAATGCGGTGGCGCGCGCTTTCCAAGCGATGGCGACACGGCGAAACAAACCGGTCGGATTTCGCTCATTGCGCGCGGTCCGCGCGGATGGGAGTATGTCCTTTGTGGGTCCCGCCAGGCCAGGCGTGGCCCAAGCCGTGCACAAGCCATTGCTCGCCAACCGAAAGTCCGTTTTCGCGGGGGACGGCGAGATTGACCGCCATGGCACCGCCCGCCGACATGCCCGCAACGAACACGCGACTAGGATCTGCGTTGTAGTCCGAAACGACCTCTCGAGTTAGGGCCGCGATCATCGAGGTTTCGCCGGTCTCACGCGACTGGTCGCCGGCACGGAACCAGTGCCAACATTTAAGCAGATTCGTGTTCTCTGACTGCTCTGGATAGGCGACGATATAGCCGTGCGCCTCTGCGGCTTCGTTCATTTCCGTACCGGCCGCGATGTCCTCCGGGTCTTGTTGCGCGCCGTGCAGCATGACTATCATCGGCAGCGGCTGGCCTTGATAGACACTCGGGACATAGAGCCTGTACCGGTGGCTCTGGTCGCCGCGTGAGAAGGAATGGTCCAACCATTGAGGACCGTTCGCGGCGGGCTGTATGCGTCGCTCAAGAGGAGGCGCAGCCAAGGGCCTGGCCGCTCTGACTGCGCTACCTCCTCGATCGCGTCGATTTGTGCGGGAGAAAGATCGGAAAAGGACCAATCTGCCAACGATGACGACGCAGCCGTCGCAGAGGCGCTTGCTGCGGCCTTGATAGCCTATGGCTGTCGCGCACGCGTTGCCCTCGGTGGTTCGGCAGCTCTTGCCATTCCAGAATCATGGGAACCGCACGTAGTCGTCCTAGACTGCGTATTCCACGCCAAACCGAACGCTGATTCCACGGCAAACCGAGCACGGATTCCACAGCAAAGCGAGCGCCGATTCCACGGCAAACCGAGCAGGTATTCCACGACTGCCCGAGCGCGAATTCCACGCGTAACCGAGCAGTAAGGTGGCGGGACGGCGACGCGGATAACCATGGCACTCTCGACGATTTGCCGGGCGGCCGAATGTTCTGCGCAACTGTCTTGCCGATATCCCGGTTCGGCAACGCAGCGCGCTTCGTTATGTGAGCCGGAGCACCAGTACCTGCCGTGTGTCTCCAGGCTTGTTCTTCGCGTTGATTAGCCGCTGACGAGGGACTACAAGTCCGGCAAACGGGGCGCGCGACGCCTAGTAGCAAGCATGTGGCAGTTGCCGTACCGTTCGCTCAGGACTCGCATCATGCAATGGCCCGAAATGCGTTATAAAGGATGCGTCCTTGCGCCGGGGCTTGCCGAAGACGACGGAATGTATTCCCTTGAGCTCGCCATCCTCTCGCCCGATGGTCAACGGCAGACCACCGGTGTCCTTGGCGACTTTCCCTGCCCCATCGAGGCGCTGCGGTTTGCCTTCCAGTACGGTATGGCACAGATCGATCACGAGCCGCTGCCCGCGCCGGGCTGGACCGTTGAAGAGTGGCACGACCGTCACCCCGCGGGAAGCACCTGGATGCTTCGAGGAAGCCTATCGGCGCGCGGAAGGCGTGGCGCATGAATGGCTATGACCCCGTCAGTGGCATGAAACCAACTGTCGAAGCGGCGGGGACGTCGATGGCGTTCAAGCTGAGGACGGATCATGCCGCACAATTCGGTCCGACCAATGTTGAACGGCTGGATGACTGCTTCATCGTTACTGTCGATTAGAGCCCTGCGCCGGCGACTTGGGTCATTGATCCGATCGATGGCACGAAGAGCTTCGTGACGGGCCTGCCTCTATTCGGGACGCTCGTCGCGGTGCTAGAGAATCGACGGCCGGTGTGCGGCATGATTGAGGTCTCGGCCATGCGCGAACGATGGATCGGCGGCGTCAATCACACAAGTCGCTCTTTTTCCGGCAACGTCGGCATGACAATCCTCCCGTCAGTCTCGGCACTCGATAACGTTAGGTGGAGGTCGCAGTGTGAGCCACTGGAGGATCTTGGCACCCACGAAAGGGCGAGGTGGCACCACGCTACTGATGCCTTGGCTGGGCGCAGCACGTGTTCAGCCATCCATCTAACAAGCGCAATATATTTTCTGGCGGGGAGGTTTTAGATTGCAAACCGCAAGACAAGGACTAAGCTAGAAATACGTCCGGGGTGACGTGTGTTGTTGCGTAGTTCTATTCCCGCGTATCTGCTATTCGCCCGCTCCTGTCAGCGGGCGTTTCTTTGTCGCTACTCGCCGGTTCACCGCAGTCGGCCACTCAAAACCTCATGCACTTTGAACATCGCTATCTTGGCGTCCGCGTGTTCAGCCAACTTACGGGCCGTGATGAGAATGTCCTGTTCGAACGAATCGGGAATTAGGACCCGTTCCACCTCTCGGATGAGTCGAAGCACGTCTATGCAAAGTAATTGTGGATAAGGGCCTGCGCTGTATCGATTTAACTCGGTCATCAAAACAGTCCAGCGGTCGGCCAATTGACTGAGGGTTTCTTGATAGAAGCCGCGCATAATCGAGTCCATGTAGGGACCACTCCATATTTACCTGCCGCGTTTCGCCCTGCTACTAGGGCGAATCCCCTTGCGTTGGCGCAACTCGGCTATTCTTGGCAACATAATGATGTGGCACGCCTCCAACGAATGAGGCTCGGCGGGTTTGCCGGAAGGTGCTCTGACAAATCCGGAGTCGTTTCCAAGCTTGAAGCGCAACACCGGTTTTGATGTTTGCAGCCCTGGGGTTCAACTGTGGAGGCGAGTGTGACGGCAAAGGCCTCGAGTGACCAATGGAAGGCGTGACATCGTATGCGACCACTCGAACGCCGCGTGCCAGGCCGACGCTGTGCGCCCGACCGTATTCGCGGCAAGCAGCCCGCGATGCGGAATTCGATTTAGCCCGAGCGAGGGATACCGCTCGATCGTCGCCCTCGACGCAGCCGCGCTGGACGCCTCAATGCCGACGGGTTCGGCGCCCAGCGGCCAGACCAGCAAGAAGCCGTCGCCGATAGACGACCGCGATGGTCGCGGCGGCGGCGATCATCGCTTCAACGGCGGGGCGGCGTTCCCGCAGCACGGCGAGCACGCCCGCGAGGCCACGAGTGCGGCACGACCGCGACGCCGCGCGACGGGTCGACGGTCGGGATGGTCATGGCTAGGGAGTCGGGAATGTTCAGTTGAACGGCGCGCGGCTTCATCAGCGCGATATCGGAGACCGCGGTCGCCGAGTAAGCAGCGCGCACCGGGAGCGCTTCACGTCCGGATGCAACGCCAGCGCCGCATCTATGACCACGGTGTGCGCGAGCGCCGGTGCGGCCGGCAAGCCGATCGACGATTCGTCGGTGTCGCCGCGGAGATTGTCGGCGAGCTTATGAACGGTTGCGGTCTAAGTGGCACTGCGCTTCGTTCTGGTTCGACTTCGCGAACGGGGTTAGGGTTCAGAGTATTTCGTTGGCCGGGTCGTCGTCCTCGGGCCGCCGTCCCGACCGCGGATGAAGGAACCAGCCCTCCGGATCGCCGATACCGTTCCATTGTTTCAGGGCGCTCGCCGCGGACTCATAGGTCTCGAAATAGTACGCATCGTCATGCCCAAAGGCGTGGATACCCGCGGCGAGCGCATGCTGGCTGTCGTGATGCGTTAGGATCGCTGCGATTCGACCATCGTCTAGCAGCTTGAACGGTCGGCGGTATCCCATCGTGAGAAGGTCATCGTCGGACGGAGCGCCGACGAACGCAGGCGTTAGCATGTCGAGCGCTTTGCGCAGATCCGACTCAGGCGACAGCGGGCAAAAGCCGCCGAAGTGCGGCGTACCATCCCGATAGGTCAGCAGAACTTCGCCCCAGTCACCCTGGCTGTCTCGATACACGAGGCGTCGCTCAGGTGTGAGCAGTGCCGTGACGTCCTCGGCGACGATCCGCTCAATGTCATTCTTCACTGATCGACAGCCCGCTTCGTCACGGTCGATCACGCAGACATAGCAATCAACGGTAATAAGATCGAAGCGCGCGTTCATGGCGGTCATGCCTGTGCGGTTCTCGGTCGTTGCGCCGTTGCAGGTATGCTGACGGCCGCTGAAGCTGCGCAGGTTGCGCACTTCGAGGTATGACGCGTTGTCGATTGTCCGGCTGCGCCTTTGCAACGCTTCCTCCAAGCCAGCGTGACCAGTGGCCGCGGGAATGTATTCAGATCGAGCGCCTGACCATTCCACGGCGTCATGCGAGCCAGAACATTGGTTTGCTTCCACATGTTGTCGGCCAACGGAGCTAGCTTCTTTTGCCAGAACATCACTTTCTCCTTCATAGGCCGCAGGTTCGAGCTCGCCTGCAAAGGTGGCACCGGGATTCGGTCGTGAGGTCGTTTCATCCGAACGCCATCGACATAGCGTGCAAATGGCGCGGTCCTCGACATTCTCGCGTTAGCCGCGATCGCGTCTGAGGCGGACGAATTTGCACCGGCGACAGGAGGTATTTGCGCGGCCACTGGCCATGCCCGAAAAATATATCACAACGTGAGCTAAATGTGCTGGCGATGCGGAGGAGCCGTGACCTACCAGCAAATTCTCTTGTGCTTGCTGGACCCGCTTCACAAGGCCTTACACGATCGCCGGCCACCGCCCGTGCTCATTCATCATAGCGATCACGGGTCGCAATATCTCAGCGTTCGGTACACCGAACGGTTGGTCGACGCTGGCGTTGAGCCATCGGTCGGAACCGTCGGCGACTCGTACGACAACGCTCTGGCCGAAACGCCACTATTGTTGATCCTATCGACCGACCAGTCGGTTTCGGTCAAGGCGGCATGCGTCATGGAGATCAGTGTGATCGGACACACCGAGCAGTCGATCCTGCGTAAGTAGGCAGAAGTCACATAGTGGTCGAAAATCCGGCGGCGTCGAAATGCGTTAAGCCGAATTTGCAACCATTTGGACACGAATTGATCGGGGCGATGCTGCGGAACGCGAAAATGCTCACGACCTGCCCGGTATCCGGCCAGTAACCCGGTTCGCTGGACGCGCGGTCCAATGCACGGCCAAATCGAGCAAAATCCCAACCAATGTCGAATCCGGTGTCCGCAACGTCGAAAGCTTGCATCGCGCTGGTCCAAGCCCGAAAAATCCATCTAAGATGAGACGCCGAAGAGGACGATACGGAGCAGTGCAGAAACGACGATCAGATAGCCGATTTCGAAATCGCTATTAATCAACATTGCCGCCTCCTGTTCTTTGTGACGCAACATAAATATATCACGACATGATATAAAAGGGGAGAGGATCAAGGCCCCGTGTCGTGTCGCCGGTGATTAGCCCGACCGTGTCGGAGTGACGACGCGATTCCGAATCGTATCGTTATAGTCGACGCGACATTCGTCTGCCGGTGCACACCACGGCGTCACCGGCGATCGAAACCGAGTTGGAATAACAGCGATGTTCGTTGCAGGTGTCGACACTACGAGGTACGTGCTACATGCTCACCCTGGAAATCTCCGGCGATTCACAGGTGAGATTCAGCTGCCGCGATTAACGGCCTACACGCCAACGCTTTACGAGGTAAATATGTCGACCTTCATTTTTGCCAGATGGCGAGCGATGCTCACCGGTGCCAGATCCCGTCTTCGTTTCCGGGATCCGCGCAGCAGAAAAGGCTTTGCGTCGCCGGATCCGAGACGCCGGAGTGATTCGCTTTTTGATCAAGTGAAACAGCAAGCACGCTTCCGGATGCTTTTGGACATGACGTGCGCGCAGGTCATGCACGTGCCCGTAACGACCATCACTGCAGATGCAACCGTTCAACACGCGCGCGCATTACTCGATAAGACTGGGTTTAAACTGCTTCCGGTGATCGATCGCGAAGGGCGGCTTGTGGGTGTTGTTACGCGGGAAGATTTTTCGCCCCCTAAGCGCGACCTTCGCATTACCTCTGCCCTCAACGAAGACGGGCAGGGCGGCGAGTTAGAAGACGAAGGGCAAAGGGTTCGAGCGGTCATGCAAAAAGACGTTATTACAGTCGATGTCGATACACCGATCTCCGAGGTGATTCCGCGCTTCATGACAAACGGACATCATCACATTCCTGTCGTACGCAATGACGCAGCGTTGGTCGGGATGCTCACTCAGTCTGACCTGCTCTTGGCCGTTTGCGGCGGGCGATGAAGCACCTACGCTGCCCACGTGGGCTCCTAGTTCTTGGGGGTGGCCTGACTGCGCCCTCTTAGCGGCAGTCGAGAACGGTCGCGGAGCGGACAACTTGGCTTGATAGCGGGCGCTCCGATTTTAAGTTCTGTGCAGTGTGTCCGACGGAATGCAAAGTCCACTCGCTCTCCGCAATAACTCGGGTGTCCGCATCCTCGTTGACTTTCCGCGCTCGGTGGCGCAAAGGCCACCGCCGGGTTGGTTGAAAAATGATGATACTTTTACTTCGAGACGTGCTACTGGCGGTCTTGGTCATTGGGATCTACCTGCTGCCTGCGATTCTCGCGGATCGGACCAAACGACGTTCGGTACTTCCGCTCGCATTGTTCAACGTGCTACTGGGGTGGACAATTGTGGGTTGGTTCGCGGCGCTCTATTGGGCGTCACACCCAGACAGCGCGGTCCGGTTGAAACACATAGTTTTGGACAATCGGCGCGTAGAGGCGAAGGCCACGATAATTCACTCGTATCCCGCGCGCGCATTCGCAGTCGCTCCCGGTAACACGCCGCACAGAGAATGGCGCGCCCCGGCAAGGATTTGGAGCGCTTACCGCATTTCAATCGACGGAAGCCCTCCAATGTCTTTTATGTTGCGAGACTTCGCGGTCATTCTTTTTTTAAAGTATCGTAGGGCAAGCGCTTTCAGCCCAGCGGCGTTTTCATTAGAAAACCGGGATGCCGTTCGGAAGCCTGGAAGCTTGCATTGAGGAAGACGCAAGGACTGCGAACAACGATGTATCGCGCATCGGGCGCTGAGGGTCGTGGTCTGAAAAGCTCGCGCCGGCGCATGACTAGGCGCGTTCCTGCGCCGACTAAGTGTCTGTGTGTAGACCACGCGCCCAGAGTTGCGCGACTTTACGCCTCCTGCTGCCGTCATCGACCGTTTGACTGCTCTCAACTGTGGCACGACGATTGCAGGGTCTAAGGCGTCTGCTCCGTTCCCGTCTCTCTCGGGGAACGTACGCCTTAGGAACGCGCGACGTAGCCGCCGTCGCTGAATCCGATTACATCGAGGAAGTCATCGACCGGCCACATGTGCGCGAGCGAATAGATTCGCGCATTGATCAGCAAGCTCCGGCACATGGTTATCAGTCATGGCTCGCGATTTAGAGTTTCCTGTGACGCAGCGGGCAGCCGCCCCGCCGGCTATGTTGCGCAACGGTAACTGATCGAATCGCGTCCCGTGGCCGCGGCAATCTAGCTGCTTTAATTGCATACCGCTACTCGCCCCTCCGCTGGGGCGTGCGATGCAAGTTGGAGACAATTGGGACGGCCAATGCCGGACACGGTTCAGCCGCAGGCCACCAGTAGATCGAGCAGTGCGTTGATGTCTACTGGCTTGACGAAATGGCGATCGAATCCGGCGGCTTGTGCCTTTAGCCGGTCTTCCGCCTGCCCATAGCCGGTAATCGCAACAAGAATCGGTATCTTGCGCCCTTTAGCGCGCAGGCGTCCTGCCAATTGGTATCCGTCCATCCGCGGCAGGCCGATGTCGAGCAACGCGACGTCAGGCTGAAACGTTAAGGCCTGTTGTATGGCCTCTTCGGGATCGTAACAAGTCCGTGTCACATGTCCTTCTGACTGACAAACCAGGGAAAGGGAGTCGGCGGCGTCACGGTTGTCATCGACGATCAAGATCTTGAGGGCGTTTCGCGGTGCGCTTACCGGTGCGCGTTTCTCAGCGATGCCAGGAACCTCGTCTTGCCGGTTCAACCGCGGGAACGTAATCCTGACGGTGGTCCCACAGCCAGGTCCGGCGCTTTCGATATGTATTGAATCCTCGTGCATTTCAACCAGCTTGCGCACCAGAGACAATCCGATGCCTAGACCCCCCTTCGATCGGTCGAGCGTACGCTCTCCTTGAGAGAACAAATCAAAGATTCGCGGCAGCAGGTCGGCCGCGACGCCAGCGCCAGAGTCCTCAACGACGATCGTGACGGGAGCGGAGTCTGCCGATACGCATGCGAATTTCACCCTCAGCCGGCGTGTACTTGCACGAATTGTGCAAGACGTTCACCAAGATCTGCGTCATACGCGTCGTATCGCCGCAAACCCAGACGGTGTCTCTGGGAACATCGATCGTCAACCGCTGCTTGTTCTCTTCGACTTGTGGGGCAACTGACTCAGCCGCGCCGTAGACAACGCCGCCGATCAAGAGTGGCTCCCGTTTCAAAACGATGCGCCCTTGCGTGATACGCGAGACATCGAGCAAATCGTCGACGAGTCGGGTCAGGTGGGTAATTTGGCGTTCCATAGTGGCATTGAGGGAGTCCGCGTCGCTTATAGATGTACCGCGACGAAGCAGACTCACCACGGTCCTGAGCGGTGCGAGCGGATTCCTGAGTTCATGCGCCAGCATCGCCAGGAATTCGTCTTTTCGCTTGGCGGCGTCAAGCAGGGCGATTTCCATGCGTTTTCGTTCACTTACGTCCGAAAGACTCGCAACGATGACATCCGCGCTGCCGTCGTTCCCGCGTTGGCAGGCTGCGCTTCCGCTCATCCAGTGTTCTTCGTCGTCGAGGCGAATGCGCACTTCGAAATGGACGGCTTCTTCATGATGTCTGCGTAGCCGGCGCATGCCGCGCTCAAGTATTGGACGGTCCTGCGCATGAACGCGCGACATTGCGTCGTCGTAGCCTAGCTCCACCGCCAATGTGGAGGTCATATGCAAAGGCGCGCCGGCACGCTCGATTGAGAAAACGAAGCTGCCGAGGTCTAGGGTGACAATGACGATGCTCGCCGCTTTCATCGCGACGGCAAGCCGGAGATTACGTGCTTCACTTATCGCCTGGGCGTGTCGCTGGTCCGTCACGTCGATGGTTGTCCCGAACCATTCATAGAACTCGCCTCTCTCGTCTCGCATCGGTACGGCCCTTGCCAGCATCATCCGGTAGGCGCCGTCCGCCCTGCGCAGGCGAAAGTTCGCTTCGCGTACGCCCAGCTCACGCAGCGCCTCTGACCATTTAGTGTTCAGCCTTTGCCGGTCTTCGGGGTGTACCAAATCCATCCACTCATGACCGATGAGCCGCTCAAGACGGCAGGCCCGTGAATTCCTCCCATTCTCCGTCCATGGGCTGCATTTCCCCGTCGCGGTTCGCAGACCACACTAGAGCCCCCGACGAGCGAGCCAGCTCGCGGTAACGACGTTCGCTTTGCCGAAGACGCGCAGCCGCTCCGCGTAACTCGGACACGTCAAACGTGACGCCGAACGCGCGCGAACCTTCAGTCGACGTTCGCCTCGTCGCGTGCCCGCGCATGCGCAACCATCGAACCGTCCCCTGTCCTGGCAAGATGGGAAATTCAATCTCGAATGGGCCGCCGCGGTCGCGCGCAGCATTAACGGCGTCAATGAACTGCTGCCGTTCGTGAGCGCGAACCTTTTTCAGCAGCAGGCTAAGCGGCACACTTGTTACGTTACCGCCGATGCCATAAAGCTGGGTTAGAAAGGGCGTTATGCGAGCGTCGCCGGCCTCGAAGTCCCATTGCCAGGCGCCTAGATCGGCGGCTTGGAAGGCGCACAACAGCCGAACCTCGTTCTCTGCATGCAGTTCGCAGGCACGCTTGCATTCGTCGACATCAATTGCGATTACAACAAGCGCGGGCGAGCCAGAGTCGCCGTCCTCGGAGAAGTGCAACTGCAACCGGTGCCATCTTAATTCGCCGTCCCGCCGGAGCAGCCTCGCGTAGACGTGGTGCTCCGGTCGCGCCGCGTTGAGCGCGGAAAGAGCGGACTCGACTGCTGGCAGATCGACCGAAGCGATCAGTCGTTGCCAATGAACGGGCTCGTCATGCACCCACCGGCCAAAGTAACGCCGCGCCCCCTCGTTGTGATGCAATAAGGTGCCTTGTGCATCGGCTGCAAAAATCAGCCGGCGCACTGTTTCGATCATGATAGCCTTTCTGAGCGGATTCATTCACAGACGAGGGCGCGTCTTTTTGCCATAACGAAGCTGTGCTCAGCATAACGCAGTCCTAACCAGGGGACTGAGAGGTATGCAAGTCGGAACCCAAGAAAGCGGAAGAAGCCACGCCGACAATGAAGTAAGCGCTGCATGATACGGAGCTTGCCACCGCGCCGCTTTTGATTAGCCGAGACGAACCGCGGCTTGGTGCGGTCCTCGCCAAAGCCGGATAGGTTCTTAAGTTCGGTAACGGTGATCCTTGAGCTCTTCACCACCTGATTTCGGCCTTTCTTTTTGCCCCATCGGCGGTGACCGCGTGCGGCGCTCGCAATCCCGATGTGTTCGACGCCGGCGTAAATCGACACGGCGACTCTGGAAAGCCTGCGGTTCTGTGTCTGGAAGGGCTACGACGAATTCTTCCGCGCTTAGGGCGCAGCGAGGCCCCCGGGACAGCGAATGGCGGACTGTATGCGTTGAGCAATCTGACTCAATGTTCTGTCGCCCGCGGCGTGCCGAAGCGGTCGTTGTAGTTCTTGAAATGGCCAATGTCTGCGAAAAGAACGGCGGACTGCTGCCCCGCGCAATTCGAACACGCAAGCATGAAATCAACACCGAGAAGAGAGGACAAGGCACTACCGGATGACTGGAACAGCGCATGCGCACGCCGGGTGATACACGCGGAGGACGCCTGGACACGGCCCGCACCCGCATCCGCGTCCGGCGCAACTGCAACGAGTCGAACCCTTCCTGCATAATCGTGGTCATGAGACGAACCGGCAAATACACCAGCTTTTCGCGCTCCGAAGTGAACGCACGTCAAAGTCAACAGTGGCGCTCGCGCCTGGTCGGGGCTGCCTTCGCAGTAGCATTCGTCGCGCTGACGGTTCGAGCGTTCTGGGGCCAAGGAGTACGACGGCTTTTATCGTAAGCAGGGCGAGATACGGCAAGTGCGCGATCTGCCACTTCCCGCGTCGCGGGGCCGCATATTAGATCGCAACGCAACTCCACTCGCGGCGAGTGTCTCTGTCCGTTCGCTTTGCATCGATGCGTCGGACGACGACTCGCGCATCTCGTCTCAGCAAGCCAAGGTGCTTGCGCGCCTGCTCGATCTTGACTCCACCGTTGTTACGCGCATATATGCGGCAAAGAGGGGATTCGCGTATCTCAAGCGCGAAGTGCCGGTCGAAGTAGCCGAACGCGTGCTGCGTCTCGGCGTACCCGGCCTCTTCGCGCAAGTCGAATTCAGGCGCTTCTACACAGAGGGAGAGGCGCAGCTCAGGTCACGGGCTTCACGGGCAGGGGCGGAAAAGGACAGGAGGGCATGGAGCGCGTCGCAGAAAAGGCGTTGCGTGGTGAGGACGGACAGCGCCGCGTCTTGCGCAACGCGCGCGGAGAGATCATCGATATGCTTGCATCCAGGCCGCCACGCAACAGAGCGGATCTTAGACCTTCCATGAGCCGCCCGATCCAGTATGCCGCGTTCAAAGCCCTGAAGGTCGCTGTTGGGCACACCGACGCGCGTTCGGGGTCAGCCATCGTGATGGATGCGCATACGGGCGAGATTCTGGCGATGGCCAACTGGCCTAGCTACAATCCCAACGAACGCGCGGCTCGCAGCGGGATGGCGATGCGCAATCGCGCCGTATCCGATGTATTCGAGCCCGGATCTGTCATGAAGCCGCTCACGATTGCACTGGCACTTCAGGAGCATCGCATTACACCGGACACTATCGTGCCGACCGACGGGGGGCGTCTGCGCCTCGATGGCCGAACGATCCACGACGACAAGAACTTTGGCACGTTGACTACGACAGGCGTGGTGCAGAAATCGAGCAACGTCGGGACGACGAAAATTGCGCTACTGCTATCGGCGCACGACATGTACGCCGATTTTCAGGCGCTCGGTCTCGGAAGAAGGCCACGCTCCGGGCTCCCGGGCGCGGCCGCGGGCCACGTGCGGCCACATCGGAGCTGGCGACGCATCGTGCAGGCGACGATGTCGTACGGCTACGGGCTCTCCGCGTCGTTGCTGCAACTCGCGCAGGCTTACACCAGCTTCGCCAACGACGGCCGCATCGTGCCAGCTACCATCTATATGCGCGACAAGCGCCTCGGCAAGTCTGTCGGCCGACGGGTGTTCTTAAAGCAGGTGGCTCGTGAAATGCTCGAGATGATGCAAAGCGTGGTCAGAAAGGACGGGACGGCGCCGCAGGCCGCTGTCCCGAGATACAGCGTCGCAGGGAAGACCGGGACGGCCTATAAGTGGACCCCGAAAGGATACGACCACAGCCAATATCGGGCCTCGTTCGTCGGGATCGTGCCCGCGAAGGCTCCACGCGTTGTGATCGCCGTGTCCATCGACCGGCCGCTTCGCGGCTCGCATTTTGGCGGCGCCGTCGCGGGCCCGCCGTTCGTCGACATCGCCGAGCAGACCATGCGATTGCTGGACGTTACCCCGGATCAGCGCCTGGGCCAGGGCGGCGCTACATGATTGTCAGCGGATGCGGCAGTCTGCCGACCCGAGACGGCGAAAGCCGGATCGCGGGATGTCCTGTCCGTCCAGCGAGAGGAAAGGACTTGCAACGAGCGGGCGGTGCATGAGAAGTGATGTGCGCCCCATTCTTTGAAGTCAGCAAAACGTGCGGCTTTTTGTTTCCCAATGCGTCGGGGGCAATGAGCTAGTTGCGATGGCCGCCTCTCCCGCTTCGGACAGTTCACGACGGCCGCCGGGCCATCTGCTGGTTCTCAAATGCGCTGACGTACGTCATACGCCGGAGTTAGAAAGGGTTCGCACGTCCGCTGGCTATTTCCGCAAAATGTATCATAATGTGATGTTTCTGCGCTGAAGACGCGGAGGAACCGTGACCAGCTACCACCGAATCCTGTTGTGTTATGACGGCACGGCCGAAGGGCGCCGCGCGCTTCGTCTCGGCGCTCAACTCGCCCACGACCTTCACGTTGAAACACATCTGCTGGCGGTTATCGACGACACGGAGTGGATGCAGGGCCTGCCCGTCATTCCTGCAGTGTCGTTTGCGCATGAGCAACAGACCGCGAAGGCGTTGCTGCAGGAAGGCGTGGACAACTTGGCGGATCTCGGCGTCATCGCGCAAGGCCATCTGGCGGTCGGGAATCCAATCATGGAAATTTCCTCTTGCGCAAAAGCGCTAGATATCGATCTGATCGTTGTCGGGCATCACCGGAGCGGTCGTTTCTACCGTTGGTGGACCGGGCAAGACGAGGGCCGGTTGTTGGATCATCTCTCCTGCAGCGTGCTCATGACAACGGGACCACAGGCGCCGTAGACGCTGTAAGAAACCTGCGCCGTTTGTCCGAATCAAGCGTTCGTGCCAAGGAGTATGACAATGCTGATTAAATTCCATTCGAAGGCAACGCCCGATGTCGTCATGTTGCGCGACCTCGCCGGCTATCTTCTAGGCGTTATCGGTAAGCGCATCGGGTCCCGAGGCGTCATCCTGCGTAGCGAGTTTGACAACGCGATCGATCGCCTGGAGACTGTTTTGAAGGAAGACGAAGGTATCGCTTACGAGCACGGTGCGATTTATCGTCCCCTGTCACGTACTGCCGAGCGGACCGGGATGGGTCTCCAATCGCGGGCGCTGCCATTCCTCGATATGTTGCGGGAAGCCAGGCGCAAAGACGCGGACATTATCTGGAGCGCGTAGAAAGCGAGTGGCGTCTCGTGCGGACCGAGCAGACCAGATTCTCGGCGCCGCCGGTGCAAAGCGTCACCACAAGGATCACCGCTAGGAAATGATCGGCACCGCTTCGATCAGCGCAAAGCCGATCAGCGCGCCCAGCACCGCGCCCACTACCCGCGGATGCCAGCGCTCGAGATGCAGCCTCGCGAACAGCGCTCCAACGAAGATGATTCCTAGGAGCGAAAAGACGGTGATGACATATCCAATCTCGAAGTCGTTGTTAATCAACATGGCTCCTCCAACCTCGTCCTCTTCTAGAATATATATCACAATGTGATGTATGCAAGTGGCGAAGGGAGCGGTTATTGCTCAATCATCGTTGGTGACCGGGCGATGGATGAGGAGGATGCATGAGCGCGATAGGAAAAAATAGATGGGCGATCGCTGAAGGCTATCTGCCGCCTTATAGCAATGGTGCTGGACCTGACCTGCAGAGCCATGAGGCGGCGTGCATCCTCAATGCGGGCGACGAAGACGCACATATTGAAGTTACAGTCTTCTTCGAGGATCGCGCACCCGCTGGGCCATACCGCGTTACCGTGCCAGCCCAGCGGACGTTGCATATGCGCTTCAATGATCTCTGCGAACCCGAGAAGATCCCAACTGGAACTGAGTACGCGAGCTACTTCGAATCGGATGTACCTGTGGTCATTCAGCACACTCGCCTGGATTCGCGGCAATCAGAGCTGGCTTTGCTGAGCACGGTTGCATTTGGCAGCGACTGACACTTCACGGCGCGGAACGTCGAGCGCCAACGCACGGGGGCTGCTATATAGGTCGGTGGAGACGAGAGATGAAGACTTCCGGGTTCATTAGCTTCTCGAATGCACTCGCTCGACTGGCGGGGCGCTCCTAAACGTTCGTCACTGCTGCAAGCCTCGTTGTTGTTTGGGCAGCATCGGGCCCGCTGTTTCACTTCAGCGATACTTGGCAACTGGTGATCAATACGTCGACGACGATCGTTACGTTCCTCATGGTATTTCAGATTCAGAACATTTAGAACCGAGACACGGCGGCCATGCAGGTCAAGCTCGATGAGATCATTCGAGCGATTGACACTGCGCACAACGCGCTGCTCGATCTTGAACAACTGGATCAGAAGGAACTCGCTGATCTTCGGAAGCATTACGAGAGATTTGCAAAAGAAGCGCGCAGCGACTTGCGGTCGTCGAGCAGCGGCGCAAAAATCCTCGGCAGTGTCGAGCATTAGCCAAGCGCGCGCAAGGGCGCAGTGCTCAAGGCGAAGTAAGGCCGCGGAATGCATCATCGGTCGACCTGTTGCTTTCTCTATCGTCGAAATCGAAATCGCCTGCTGTCTCCCTGGCCGAGACTTCAACGATGTCCTTACCCGCCGCCTCGTTGCAACGTCGGCCCGCATAAGCCGAGCGCCGTATTGACGACTGCAAGATGGCTAAGCGCCTGCGGGAAATTGCCGGCCAGTTCGTGGCGCTGCGCGTTGTACTGTTCGGACAGCAGCCCGACATCGTTTGCCGTGGCTAGCACGCGTTCGAACTGCCGTCGCGCTTGTTCTGTACGCCCCTGAAGGTTCAGGCAATCGGCCATCCAGCATGAGCACGCGAGAAAAGTGCCTTCGTTAGCGTTCCCGGCTTGCCGCTCGAGGCGTCGAATCAAACCGTCCTCGCAGAGGTCGCGGCGGATGCGCTCAATCGTCGAAGCCATGCGCGGATCGTCAGCGCACAGAAAGCCGACGAGCGGCAACAACAAGAGGCTCGCATCCAACGTATCGCTGCCGTAGTACTGCGTGAAGCTGCCGAGCCCTTCGTTCCAGCCTTCGCGAAGCACTTCTTCGCGAATGTGTTCGCGCAGTGAAGCCATCCTCTTCGCGAGTGGCGAAAGGGCGCTTTTCCCTGCGCAATGCTTCCCGAAACGATCGAGCGCGACCCAGACCATCACGCGCGAATAGGTGTAGTGACGGGGTTTACCGCGCGACTCCCAGATGCCCGCGCCGGGCAAGTGCCAGATTTTCTCGAGATGTTCGACGATGCGCGTCTCGATTACCTGTTCCTGGTCCGCCGATTCGAGCCCGCCGCGTCTCGCCACGTCGAGGCAATCGATGACTTCTCCCAACACGTCGAGCTGATGCTGATGCGCCGCTGCATTGCCGATGCGCACGGGCTTCGCATACCGATGACCTGGCAGCCAATCGACGTTCCATTCGCGCAAATGACGCCCGCCGTCCACGCGGTACATGATCCGGCTGCGCTCCGGCGCGCACGCGATCGCGCGCAGTAGCCAGTCGCGCCACGCGCCGGCTTCTTCGTAGTAACCGGCGTTGAGCAGCGCAACCATCGCGAAACTGGTGTCTCGCAGCCACGCGTAACGGTAGTCCCAATTGAGCCTTCCTCCCGGCGCTTCCGGTAACGATGTTGTCGGAGCAGCGACGATCGCGCCGGTGCGACGATGGATGAGCGCCTTCAGAGTCAAAAGCGAACGACGGGTCTGCACCGGCCAAGCCGTGCGGTTGTCGTCGAACGTGCTAATCCAGTCTCGCCAGAAGCGTTGCGTCGAACGCAGGGCGATGTCGACGTCGAACGCTTCGGGAAGCGGTTCGTGCGCGTGACCATAGCTCAACGCGAACGTCATGGATTCGCCCGCTGCGACGGTGAAGGTCGCGAGCATCGCTCCGTCGCAGACCGTCATCTCGACATTCGCACGAAGCAGGACACGGTCGGTTCCTATACGGGCCTGCATCGCGCCGTCGACGCGTTCGATGAGCGGCTCGAGTTCGCCGTAGTTGAAGCGCAGCCGCAAATCCGAGCGCATCTCGACGACACCGCGCAAGCCAGTCACGATGCGCACGACCGAACTCGGACCGTCGCTGACGGGCATAAAGTCGGTCACGCGCACCGCGCCTTCGCCGACCTCGAAGTCGGTTTCCATGATCAGCGTGTCGTGCTGGTAGCGACGCGCGTTGCGCTCGATGCGCATGACCGGGCTGAGCGTCCAACAGCCGTTGTCCGAGGTGCCGAGAAGTGCGGCGAAGCACGCGTCGTCGTCGAAGCGCGGCCAGCATAGCCAGTCGATAGAGCCGTTGCGGCTGAGCAGCGCAGTTGTTTCGCCGTCGCCTAGGAGCGCGTAGTCGTCGATGGGGCGGCTCATTCGGCTCAGCTCCGTTTTTTAGCGACGAAGCGCAGCAGCCCCACCGCGCCAAGGCTCGCGAGCCCCCAGAAAAGCGAGCGATGGCGATCGGTGAACATCTCCCAGCTATGCTGCCGGGATTCGTCGTCAAACCGCCCGTGTGCCCCAAAGTCGCCCGGCACAGCTTCGAACAGATTGCCTGCCGCGTTGTATTCGAGCGGCTCGTCGGTGAGCTGACCATCGTATCCCGCGCGTGCCAGGTATCGGTCGATTAGCGCCGGCGCGATGCGGTTCGCAACAATAGCCTTCACCGTCGAGAACCCGAGCCATACTTCGCGCCGTCGGTGTGTCGCCGCGAAAAAGATCGCGCGCGCCGCGACTTCCGGCTGAAAGATCGGCGCGACCGGCCGCGCGCGCTTGCCAGTCTTGTTCATCGCCCAGTCGAACTGCGGCGTGTTGATCGCCGGAAGCTCGACCACCGTAAGGTGAACCTTGAGCTTGTCGTGGATGATTTCCGAGCGCAGCGAATCCGTAAAGCCGCGAATGGCGAACTTCGCGCCGCAATACACAGATTGCAGCGGTACTGAGCGGTACGCAAGCGCCGAGCCAACATTCACAATCGTCCCTCGATTGCGCGTTCGCATGCGCGAGAGCGCCGCCATCATGCCGTGGACCTGACCGAGATACGTGACGCGCGTACCGCGCTCGATTTCCTCGGCCGTGAGCGCGGAGACGGGCGCGAAGGCGGTCGCCATCGCGACGTTGACCCAGACATCTATTGGGCCGAGGGTGTCTTCTACGTGCGATGCCGCTGCCTCGACGGCGCGCGCATCGGCGACATCGGTCGACATGGCGAGCGCGCTCACGCCGAAGGCCCCCTTGATCTGCGCAGCGGCTCGCGCGAGCCGCTCACCATCGCGCGACAACAGTGCGACGTCATAGCCGTGGCGGGCGAACTCATCGGCAGCTGCACGCCCGACGCCCGCACCGGCGCCGGTGATGACAGCAATTCTTCGTGTCTCGCTCATCAGAGATCTCCACGCGCGGCGAGCGCCTCGATACGGTCGGCGGTGCGCAGCGCGATCGCCTGTATGGTCAGCGACGGATTCACGCCGCCGACGGTCGGAAAGACGGAGCCGTCGCAGATCCACAAGTTGTCGATGTCCCAACTGCGACAATCGCCATTGACGACGCTCGTCGAAGGGTCGTCGCCCATGCGCGCCGTGCCGTTGAGATGGCACGTGTCGTCGATTTCGCGCCAGACGTCGCGCGCACCCGCCGCTTCGAGCGCGAGGCTCATGAAGTCGAGCGAATGCGCGACGAGTCGCTTGTCGTTGTCGCACAGCGAATAGGTCACGCGCGCGATGGGCAGGCCGTACTGATCCTTTTCGTTGGCGAGCGTCACCCGATTGCGCTCCTGTGGCATGGTTTCACCGACGATCTTCAGCCCCGCCTGATGGTTGTACTTCTGCATCTCATCGAGCAAGGACTGGCCCCACAGACCTCTACCGTTCTGCGTCGATGCCCATGCCACCGGCAGCGGTCCTTGGCTCATATAGCAATACCCGCCGAAGAAGTCCTTGCCTTTGTCCTCGTAGTTCCAGTGCTCAGTCAGCGCGAGCGACGGCGGCCCTTTGTACCAGCGCACTTCTTCGTCCATCGTGCCCCACGCGGCCTGATTGGTCTGAACCATCAGATTCTTGCCGACGAGGCCTGAACGATTGGCGAGGCCATCGGGAAAACGGTCCGTTGCGGAGTTGAGTAAGAGCCTCGGCGTTTCGATTGCATATCCGGCGACTACGACGTTGCGTGCGCGCTGAAACTGCCAGCGTCCTTCGCGAGAGTATTCGACCCCAGTGGCGCGCCCGTCGTCACCCATGACGATGCGGCCGACCATCGCGAGATCGCGGACTTCAGCGCCCGCGCGCACGGCGCGCGGTATCCACGTGACGAGCGCGCTTTGTTTCGCGTTCGTCGCGCAACCCGAGACGCAAAAGCCGCGATAAACGCACGGATGCGCTTCGCCGCGCGGCGCGGAGACCGTGGCGAGCGGCGTCGGCGCCCAGTCGATGCCAAGCGCTTCACAGCCGCGCGCCAACACGAGCGCCGCGGCGTTCAGCTCATGGGCGCGATACGGATAGCGCGGCCGCTTTGGACCCCACGGATAGTTCACTGGTCCGGCGATCTTCAGCGCCTCTTCGACTTCGGCGTAATAACGCCACATTTCGCGCCAGTCGATCGGCCAGTCGGCGCCGTAGCCGAGCAGTGTGCGCGACTTGAACCATTCCGGCCGAAAGCGCAGCGAGACCATCGCGAAGTGCACTGTGCTGCCGCCGACGGATTTGCCGCTGTTGTTGTTGCCGAGCTTGAGCGGATTCTCGCCGTCGCAAATGCGCTCGTCTGTCCAGAAGAGCTTGCCCTGATGGGTCTCATCGGACGCGAACTCTTCAAGCGGACGCCACCACGCGCCGGCATCGAACGCGACGACCTTGAAGCCTTTCTCCGCGAGACGGCAGGCAAGCGTGCCACCGCCCGCGCCCGTGCCGACGATCGCAAAGTCCACCGCTTCGTCCTGCGGATACTCGCGCATTGGAACCCATGCGCCGGGATGGAACACGTCGGGCGCGCGTCCGTTCTTCCCGCGCGGCATGTGCTGCGCGTCTTGGGACGAATCAGCGGACACGGCGATTCTCCTTCTGCGCGGCCTCTTCGTGGCCGGCATTTGCTTCGGCGGCTTCCCATGGGTCGCGCCGGTCGGCGACCATGCGCACATAGCCGCGCGGATTGGCCGGGCCGCCGAAGCCGATTTCGCTCCACACATGCGGATGCGCGTAGTACATCCCGCAGATGTCGTGCAGCACACGCTCGGCGAAGAAGAGGGCGGGCGGCATACCGTTCCATTCGGCGCTATCGAGCTTGCCTTGCTGCATGTCGACGAGAAGCGCATGTTGGCGGTCATGCTCGATGCTCGCAAACGGCAGTTCGTGACGCGCCCGGCTTTCGGCATTCAGCGCGCGAAGGCCGATGCGCCACGCGTCGCGCATAGGCGGCAGACGCGCATCGCGATATCCGTCGCCAGTGTTCTTCATGAGGCGCGCATCGACGAGAGCGGCGACCGGCACGTTGGGGCGCTGACTGTCCTGCGGCACGATGCATGCGCACAGCGCGCAAAGCCCGCGCCATTCGACAGCATCGAAGAAGTGCGGGCCATCGGGCGTCGCGAGCCGCTCGTCGATGACATGGCGCGTGACGTCGTCCCATGAAGGCGTGTCGCGCTTGGTCATCACGTCGTAGCCGGGATAGCGGGGTAGGTCCTTCATTTCTTCTCGGTCTCCCGAAGACGCAGCGCCGCGAGTCCCGCGAGTGCGAGCGCCGAAAAACTCGGCGGTGCGGGCAGCGGCGGTCCATTAAAGAGATTTTGGCTCCAGTTGCGCCAGCCGCCACGCGCGCGTGCGACGCCACGGGCATGAAAGCCGACACCGATGAACCCGAGTGCCGTCGTCACGCGCAGCCATAACCGCGTGAACCAGCGCTCGCGCGGACGAGCGAGGGCGGCATTGACGAGTAGCGCCGATGCGACCGGCGAAACGATGATCGGCGCATACATGACCGGGTTCTGGAACGCACCACGAAAATGCAGCAGCGCGACTTCGCCGAGCGTCCCGACCAGTCCAGCGCTCGTGACGAGCGCGAGCGCCTGTCCCGCCGGCATGCCGAAAAGACCCGGCTCGTGCGAGGGTTGGTCGCGCAACCGCTCGGATACCGCGCCGAGTGCGCCAGAGAGCAGCAACGCCATCGGTGCGCCAATCGGCGCCGCATAGAACAGGTTATGCCAGCTCCAACCGCCGGGGCGCTTCGTGATGTTATAAAGGTGGAAACCGGTGCCAGCGACGCCCGCGAGCGCCGCGCTGACATAGACCGCATTGCGCACCGGATGACGCGTCGGTTCGTGATCGGAGCCGCCATGCAAGCCGGCGAAGAGCGACAGCGTCGACACGACGAGCGGGGTGTACATCGCGGGATTGTCGAATGAGCCGCGATAGTGCTCCATTGCGCTGTCGGCGAGCACGGACAGTGCGAGCAGCGCGGAACCGTGATTGAAAGTGCGCGCCGTATCAATGTGCGTCTGCATCGCCGGGCGATGCCGCTTGCGCCCGCCCAGGCGCACGAGCGTCAGTCCAGCCGCAGCGATTGCGCAGCCAATGGCGATGTCGATTGTTCTGGTTTGCGTCATGTTCTTCGCTTCGTTCTGTTCCATTCGCTCGCCGCGCGTCAGACCGCATACCGATGCGCATCCGCATGCCTGAAATCGAGTCCGCAACCCGGCCGCGACCAGTCCGGCGCGATCGCGCCGTCGCGGGCACGCGGTGCCCCGTCGAAGAGCATCGACTCGATGCGCACGTGATCGTGAAACCATTCCTGATGCCGCAAACGCGCAGCTGCGCACGCTACATGCAGATGGAGGGCGGGTGCGCAGTGGGCCGACAGCGGAATATGAAACGCGTCGCACAGCGTTGCTACGCGCAGGAAGCCCGTGATGCCGCCGCAGCGAGTGACATCGGCCTGGAGCACATCGATGGCTTCGTTGGCGAGCAGCGCGCGGAAGTCGTCGATCGTGTAGCCGTATTCGCCCGCAGCGAGTTCCATATGCGCGGGCAGTGCGTCGCGCAACGAAGCCAGGCCAGCGAGATCGTCCGACGACACCGGCTCTTCGAACCACTCGACGTCATGCTGCGCGAACCGTTGGGCATAGAAGAGGGCCTGCTTGCGATCAAGCGCCCCGTTGGCATCGACGAAGAGGCCCGCGTCATCGCCGATCGCTTCTCGCGCGACCGCCACGCGATGCGGATCGCGCGAAGGCTCAGTGCCGACTTTGATCTTTACCCATCGGCATCCGTCTTCGTGCACCCAGTTCGAGAGCTGGTCGCGAATTTCGTCGTCGCTGTACGTGGTGAAGCCGCCGCTGCCGTAAAGTGGCACACGGTTGCGCACCGCGCCGAGCAGACGCGCAAGCGGCAAGTCAAGCAGGCGCGCCTTCACATCCCACAACGCGCAGTCGAGCGCCGATATCGCGCAGGTGGCGATCCCCGAGCGGCCAGTGTTTCGCACGCGCCGCTGCATGCATATCCAAAGGGCGTCGATGTTCCAGGCGTCTTCGCCGACGAGTGTGGGGGCGAGCGTCGATTCGATGAAGCTCGCGGTTGTCCCGTCGTTGTAGGTATAGCCGATGCCCGTCTTGCCTGCTGCGGTAAGCTCGACAACTACGAGCGTCGTCGATTTCCAGGCGAAAGTACCATCGGCTTCGGGCCGGTCGGTCGGGATGGTGTAGGCGCGCGCCCGAATCGCTTCGACAGGTGCCTCGCGTTTTGTGAGGTGCATGGTGCTGGCCTCCGTTAATTGTCCTTACGTCCCGGCAACACTGCACCCAGCACCTGTTTCGCAGTGTCGACGATGATGTTGCCTTCGTCCGGATCCCCTTCGAAAAGCGTCGTAGCGAACGCTTTTGCCTGTTGCAAGGTGATATGCGGCGGCAGTGGGGGAACATTTGGATCGGCTTTCACCTCGATCACGACGGGCCGGTCTGAGCCCAGCGCTTCATCCCATACTGCGCTCATGCGCTCGGCGTCATCGACGTAAATTCCTCGAAGTCCGATTAATTCAGCGAAGCGGTGGTATGGCACCGACGGAATGTCTTGCGACGCTTCGAACTTCGGGTCACCGTTCATGACGCGCTGTTCCCAGGTAACCTGATTCAGGTCATCGTTGTGAAGCACCATGCAGATCCAGCGCGGATCGGACCATTGCTTCCAGTACTTCGCGACCGTGATAAGCTCGGCCATGTTGTTCATCTGCATTGCGCCGTCACCCACCAGCGCGATCACCGGCCGCTCAGGGTGCGCGAATTTTGCCGAAATCGCATAGGGCACGGCTGCGCCCATCGACGCGAGTCCCCCGGAAAGCGAGCACATCATGCCGCGCTTGACTTTCAGATCACGCGCGTACCAATTTGCGCACGATCCAGAATCACTGGTCACGATGGCGTTGGACGGTACGCGCGGCGACAACTCCCATACCGTGCGCTGCGGGTTCACGCCCGCGGTTCCCGACACTAGCGCACGCTTTTCGAGCTTTTGCCACCAGTCGGTCATCCAACCTTCGATGTCCTTGCGCCATGCGCTATCCGCGTTCTGTTCGAGCAGCGGTAAAAGCGCGCGCAGCGTCTCCGCGCTGTCGCCAACAAGATTGACTTCCATCGGATAGCGGAGGGACAGCATGTCGGGCTTGATGTCGATCTGTACTCCACGCGCCGCGCCTTCTTTCGGGAGGAACTCCGAGTAAGGAAAGCCCGAGCCGATCATCAGCAAGGTGTCGCATCCGGTCATCAGCTTGTAGCTCGGCTCCGTGCCGAGCAGACCGATCGAGCCGGTCACGTAGGGCAGATCATCTGGAAGCGCGGCTTTGCCTAAGAGTGCTTTCGCGACGCCTGCGCCGAGTTTTTCCGCCACCGCGATCACTTCGTCGGTCGCCTGCAACGCGCCCGCGCCGACGAGGATCGCGACCTTCTTGCCCGAGTTGAGGATCTCTGCGGCTCGTTGCAGATCGTCGGCATACGGCACGGTCTTGGGCGCGCGATAGCCCACCCCTGAGTGCAACGTCCCGTGTTTGCGCGGCGGCGGCTCGAATTTGAGTTCCTGCAAATCGTTCGGGAACACAAGCGCGGCGACTTTCCGCTCGCCCAGCGCAGTTCGGACGGCTCGGTCGACAAGATGACGAACCTGGGCGGGAACACTTGCTTGTTGCACGAAGGCGCCCGCGACGTCCTTAAACATCGATCGGAGGTCGACTTCCTGTTGATAGTGGCCACCGAGCGATGCGCGCGCTTGCTGTCCGGCGATGGCGAGCACGGGCATGTGGTCTAGTCGTGCGTCGTAGAGACCAGTGAGGAGGTGCGCTGCACCGGGTCCGGATGTCGCCAGACAAACGCCAAGCTCGCCAGTGAACTTTGCGTGCGCCGATGCCATAAAGGCGGCCATTTCCTCATGCCGCGTCTGAACGAATTCGATCTTGCCTTGCGCACGATTCAACGCCCCAAGGATGCCGTTGATACCATCGCCGGGATAGCCAAAGATGCGACGCACGCCCCATGCGTGCAGGCGGTCGACCAAAAAATCGCCGACGGTGATAGACATGGTTTGCTCCTTGGTTGCGGCCCAAAAAAGATTGTGACTTTGGCGAGCATCAATATGTCACAACGTGATGCAATGAATGTGCCGCGTACGGACGGACAAGGCGCGTAAGCGCATCGAAGGCACTCCTTAGTCTTCTGCAAGCAAGCTTCGCAACGCCCCGATTGGTCCAGATGTAAGTCAGCGACACGATGGACGCATTGTTCGCCTTGCGAGTGAGATGCGCGTATACACGGCGAAGATCTTTGCCCGCAGCGTGCGTTCAACAGCTGTGTGCGCTCGCAGCGGGATCAACACAGCGGTTCGTTTAGCGGGGGCCTGGAGACGCTCGGCGAGCTCCCCGATCGTGGCCCATGAGCGTCCCGGCGTGCTGCCGCCGTGAACCAATAGAGACTTTCGAAGCGCGGTGATCCCGGGCGATTGCGTTAGCGCCTCGGATTGCTGCAGCTGCGTGCTCAGGACCTGTCGAAAATGCGAGAGCTGCTGCACATCGTTACTGCCGTGCACCGCGCGCCTTACATGTTCTTGTCGATCAGCCGACACCGCTGCTAGCGCTAACGTCAGGTGTGCAAGCCGCGCCAAGCTCACGTCAGCGAACCGTTCGCGCACGCCCCAGCAAACTTTGCAAGCGTTTGAAGAAATATCACAGCGTGATACATATCGTTTGGGGAGAGTCGTATGACGTGTGCACCGGTTGCGTCGCGCGACCAAGAATTGGAATAGCAGTTGCTCTGCGCTCAGCAAGCCGACGCAGCCAAATCTGGCATTGATCGGGCGCAGGAAGAAGGCGGAAGTGCATTCAAGCGATTTCGGTCCGAAGATCCAGGAGACAGCGTGGTGCGCCATGTTCTCGTGTCGGTTGTGCAGGTCGGAGCCTTGCTCTGTGCCGCGCTCTATCATTGCGGCGCCCTCGGCGCCGAAGCGCCTTCGCGCGAAGCAGACGCTCTGGCGGCAGCGTCGACGCCGCTCGCATATTTTCTGCGCAGCAAGGGGCCCGCTGCACAGCCAGTCATTTATCTCGGATGGACGCTTGCGACCATATGCGTGCTCGTGTGCGCGATCATTGCCGGAATGCTTCTCATCGGCATGTTTCGGCGCAGGAAGCAACAGGACGCGCGAGCGCTCGTCTCCGGGGGTGGGCTGCCTTTGGTCTTTGTTGGCTCCTTGCTCTCCACCATTGCGCTTTTCGGCATTGCCGTCTATATGCTTTCTGTGCTTGCGGAGGTCGCAGACCCGCCAAATGCGCCAAAGTTGACTGTGGCGGTTACTGCCTACGATTGGTGGTGGAAAGTCGACTATGGAGAGGGCGGGAGCCACTTCTCAACGGCCAATGAGTTGCATATTCCATCCGGCGTGCCGGTGCTCGTGCTGCTCAAAAGTGCCGACGTCATTCACGCTTTCTGGGTGCCGGACTTGTCGGGCAAGACGCAGACGATTCCCGGTATCACAAACCGGCAGTGGATTCAGGCGGACCACCCGGGGATTTTTCGAGGCCAATGCACGCAATATTGCGGTGTACAGCACGCCCATATGGCGTTCGAGGTGTACGCACAGCCGCAGGCGGACTATGACCGTTGGTACGCCGCGCAAATGACGGCAGCACCCGCACCGTCGACAGCGCAAGCGATACGAGGGAGGAAGCTCTTCGAAGAACGCTGCGCGGGATGCCATACGGTTCGCGGCAGCAAAGCCGCCGGCGTTCAGGCGCCCGATCTCACCCACGTGTTGTCGCGTCGGCTGCTTGCGGCAGGAAGCGTCATCAATACACCGGAGAACCTGATCGACTGGATCCAGCACGCCCAGGAAATCAAGCCCGGCACGCTCATGCCCGACATGAAGCTCGTGCCCGCTGAAGCGAGCGACTTGTCGGCCTACCTCGCTACTCTCAAGTAAGGAACAGACGATGTCCGCTATCGGTGATCGAAGCGCTGCGCAGGCCCATCGGGTCGCCTTCCGACGCGAGCCTGAGTTTGGCAGCGTCCCTCAGGGGTCGGAGGCCGAAAAGCGTCTGCGTGAGATCTGGGAAGGCGATGCGGGTTGGCGCGGTTTCATTACAACCGTCGATCACAAAAAGATCGGCTTGCGCTACATCGTGACAGCCTTCCTGTTTCTTTTGCTGGGCGGAATTGAAGCGCTTGTTATGCGGCTGCAGCTCGCACAGCCCAACCAATCACTGGTGACACCTGGCCAGTTCGCCGAGCTTTTCACGATGCACGGCGTTACGATGATCTTCTTGTATGCGCTTCCGGTGCTCAGCGGCTTCTCGAATTACCTGTGGCCGCTCATGTTGGGTTCTCGCGACATGGCGTTTCCTCGTCTGAACGCGCTTTCGTATTGGGTCTTTCTCTTTGCCGGCATCTTCCTTTATGGCAGCTTTCCGTTTGGGCAGGCGCCCAACGCCGGCTGGTTCAACTATGTGCCGCTTTCATCCCTGGAGTACAGCCGGGGAATAAATATCGATGTCTATTCCCTCGGTATGGTGCTGCTGGGCATCTCTACGACCGTTGGGGCAGTGAATTTTGTGGTCACGCTTTTTCGCATGCGCGCGGTCGGCATGTCCGTGGACCGGCTGCCGATTATCGTGTGGGGCACGCTGACTATTTCGTTCGCGAATCTTTTCGCCGTGCCGTCGGTGAGTCTGGCGTTCCTGCTGCTGTGGATGGACCGCAATATTGGTACGCATTTCTTCGACGTGGCGAGCGACGGCCGGCCGCTGCTCTGGCAGCACTTGTTCTGGATGTTCGCGCATCCGTGGGTCTACGTCGTCGTGCTGCCCGCTATGGGCATCGTCTCGGATGCCCTGCCGACCTTCTGCCGTCGTCCCCTCGTCGCGTACGCGGCCGTAGCGATGGCTACCGTCGGGACGATGATCGTCGGTTTCGAAGTGTGGATCCATCACATGTTCGCAACCGGGATCACGCCCCTGGCACTGGCCTTCTTTGGCGCGGCGAGCTTGCTCATTTCGATTCCAAGCGCGGTCGCCGTGTTTGCATGGGTCGCGACGATATGGACTGGACGGCCCGTTTTCGCTGTACCGTTCCTCTATTTCGCGAGTTTTGTGCTGATGTTCGTCATTGGCGGCGTCTCCGGCGTGATGACGGCCGCAGTGCCGCTCGACTGGCAGCTTACCGACACCTACTTTGTCGTGGCGCATCTGCATTATGTGCTGCTGGGGATCAATGTTTTCCCGGTCTTCGGCGGAATCACCTACTGGTTTCCAAAATTCACCGGACGGATGATGAATGAACGATGGGGCAAGATCGCGTTCTGGATCATCCTCGTGGGCTTCAATCTTGGCTTTTTTCCGATGCACATCTCGGGTTTGCTCGGCATGCCCCGGCGCATCTACACCTATCCTGAAGGCATGGGGTGGGATACGTCGAACCTGATTACGACAATCGGTTCCTTCATTTTTGCGTTAGGCGTGCTGCTCTTTGTCGTGAACGCACTCGTCTCGGCACGCCGCGGACGTGAAGCGCCGAAGAACCCGTGGGACGCGCCTGGGCTCGAATGGTCGACCGAGTCGCCGCCGGCGCCATACAACTTTGCAGTCTTGCCGGTGATCGAATCGCGGCATCCGATGTGGGAGGATCGCCTTCAGCCGAAGGGGCGGCAGTCGAGCCTGGCATCGGGTTACCTGCTTCATCGGGGACGGGAGGCGCTTGGAGTACACCCTTTCAGCGGCAGCCCCGATGTCATTCTCAGGATGCCCGAGGACGCGTGGTCGCCATTCTTTCTCGGACTTTTCGGCGCGCTTGTTTTTGTAGGCGTGGTGCTGCGCTTGCCATCTTTCACCGTTGTGGCACTCGCGGCGGCAGGCGCAACACTCATCGCGTGGATGTGGCCGCGGCGCGCGCTTGCGCAGCGCGAGCCCCCCGGAACCGCGCAGACAGTTCCCGCGATCACTGGCCGAAGCAAGGATGCCCTGCCGGTCGGAAGTGCGGGCGAGCACTCAGGCGGATGGTGGGGCGTCTTGGCACTCGTCGCGACGGAAGCCAGTCTTTTCGGTTATCTGATCTTCTGCTACTTCTACTCGCAATCGCAGACGACCCTCCCGTGGCCGCCGGAGGGCATGCCGAAGATCGGCACCGGCGCGCTGAGCACCGGCACACTCATCTTGAGCAGCGTGTTCGCGTGGCTCTCAGAGCGAACGCTCAAGAAAAGCAAGCGCTGGCAAGCATTCGGTTGGATCTTGGTCGCTATTGCGCTGGGCATCACCTTCGCTGGCATGCAGTGGAAGGAGTGGCACGACCATCCGTACGGTATTACCGCTCATCTCTACGGTTCGCTTTACTTCACTATCACGGGCTTTCATATGGCCCACGTCGCCGTCGGGCTCGTTATTCTGGTTCTGCTCGCCGTATGGATAGCCTTAGGGTACTTCGACGCAGAGCGCAATGCGCCCATGCGAATTGGCGGACTCTACTGGCATTTCGTCGACGTCGTCTGGCTATTTATATTCACGTCGTTGTATGTGACGCCGTTCTGGATGCGAGGCCACTGATGCAAACGCCCATCCCCGCGGAGAAGTCGGCGCTCACCGAAACCGAGAAGCGCCGTCTTGGCCTATGCGCGAGTGCAGGCTTTTTCTTCGCGCCCGGCGCATGGCTGCTTCAAGTGATGATCTCTGAGACGATCTCCGCCCAAGCCTGCTCCGCTGGATCGATCCCGCGTGTCAAACCTGCCTTTCCGAATCTCGTTGGATGGTTGTATGGGACGTCGATCGCTGCCTTCGCCGTCGCGGCCATATGCGCCGCACTCGCCGTGTACGGCTTCGTTTTCCTAAGGCACAAGCAAAAGCGGGTCAAGGAACGGAGTTCGGATGCAGAGACGTCCGAGAAGCCGTCGCGCGATCAGGAGCAGGTGAGTCGCAAGCGCTTCGTTGCACTGTGCAGCGCGCTGATCGGCTGCGGATTTGTCGTCGGGCTGGTGTTCACGGTGCTTGCCGAAATGTTCTTCCAATCTTGTAGTCAGTGGCATTGACATGAACCCTATCACAACCCGAGATTGGCTTGTCAATGCGCTAATGATTGTGGCGCTAAGCGGATGTGGCGAACGGTCGACCGATCGCTTGTCCGATAACGTCACCGGCCAGTCACCGTTGACGACCGACCCGAAGCTGATTGCGCGAGGCGAATATCTTGCAAAAGCCGGCGACTGCAGCGCCTGTCACGACGCTGCGGACCACACGCCGCTCGGCGGCGGCATGCCCGTGAATTCGCCTTTCGGTCCGATCTACGCGACTAATATCACACCGGACCCCGAGTTCGGTATCGGTCGCTATAGCTTGCGAGACTTCGCCGACGCTCTGCGCGAGGGCAAGCGCCGCGACGGCAAGCGGCTTTATCCGGCGATGCCGTATCCTTCGCTTGCGAACTTGACCGACGATGACGTGACCGCGCTGTATGCGTATTTGATGCACGGCGTCGCATCGGCCGCCAAGCGTTCGCCGCAGACGCACTTGCCGTTTCCATTCAATCAACGTTGGGGCATGCTGTTCTGGAGTCTCGCGTTCGGCAATCGGGACCGGTACCAAAGAAATTCAGAACAAACCGCGCAATGGAATCGAGGCGCGTATCTTGTTCAGGGACTCGGGCATTGCGGTGCGTGTCACACGCCGCGAGGCCCTGCTTACAATGAACTCGGCTATAGCGAAGCGTCACCATGGTATCTGACTGGTGGCGTCAATGATCACTGGCTCGCCCCTAATCTGACCGGCGATCCAGGCAGTGGTCTCGGTCGCTGGTCGGCGGACGACATCGTTAGATTCTTGCGGACCGGCCACGGCGCGGGTGCAATCGCATTTGGCGCCATGGTCCCTGTAGTTGAGGAGAGTACGCAGCATCTGTCCGAAGCGGACCTACAGGCAATCGCCCTCTACCTGAAGTCACTTCCGGCTCGACAGACCTACGGCAGTTTCTCAAACAACGCGCACGCGCGGGTGCAAACGGCACAAAGTATTCGGACCGGTGAAGTCGAGCGTCCTGGCGCCGGCGTGTATCTATCGTTTTGCGCACGATGCCACCAGGCGGACGGACGGGGTCAGCCCGGAAAGGTTGCAGCGCTCGCCGGCAATCCGCTTGTGCTAGCCGAAGATCCGACCTCGGTGATGCGCATCGTCATAGAAGGCAGTAAGAGTCCCAAAACCGACACTGGACCCGCGCCTCAAAAAATGCCCGGATTCCACGGCAAGCTGACGTCCGCAGAAATTGCTCAGGTGGTGAGCTTTATTCGTGGCGCTTGGGGTAATCACGCAGCACCGGTGGCGGATCGGGAAGTAGAGCGCCTTCGATCGGCGATCCACCAGTGAAGGACGCCTGCAGTGCCTCAAAATAGCGGAGAAGACACTTAAATGCTCATCGTAACCCTTTGCAACCACGTGGGGCTCGCCATCGTCCATTTGTTGGTGCGCGACTGAGATGTCTTGAGAGGAGGCAACGTGGCATCTGGCCATCCGTGGCTAGAGGCATGCTGGCACCGGGGGGATTCTGAACGTGCTGAATGAAGAGCTTCCGGAGGACCAACGAAGCCGGGTTCCCTGTTGACGAGCCGCGGCAACAATTGCCTCGCGCCCACGACTACCCGCTCTGGGTTCTGCAGCTTGCGTACGCCGGGATGGCGGGCAGAGGGCGCCACTCCTTCCTTAATGTCAACGAGACACGAGAGCCGCCCTGCTAGCATTTGCCGTCGATATCAAGCAGCATGGCACGACCATGGCTCAATGAACTGCAAGCTTCAACTCAGTATGCCGCTTCGAGCACTTTCAACGGCGCGTTACTCGTTCTGCGCAAAGATTATCGCGGACCTTTCAAATTGCCCGCGGAGCGGTGCGCGGCCACTCCATGCATTTCCTTCTGACTGCGCTCTCGGTCTTCCGAACTGTCACCGGTCCGTCCGTCTCTCGACCAAGACCGACGGGTACCTCGCAACATAATTTGCGATGCTGCATGTCCGGCGGCTCACCGAGCGGTCCCTTGACACTTAAGCACCGACCCGCGGCGCACTGTTGCACGACGTCGAGATACTCCGTTCGCCGCAACCACGAAGCAATCGACGCCGCGCCGACAGCGTCGGTCACTTCTTGGGCATCGTCGGCGTCGATCCTTTTGACTCCGTCGACATGGCGTCAGCGCCGCTCTCAAGAGCGTTGGGCGTACCTTCCAACTGCTTGCGCGCCAGGTCCCAAAACTTTTCGGACTGGCCTTCGGGGGAGCCGGCTTCTTCCCATAGTTGATATGCCAGCGCACGAACTTGTTCTTCACTGAAAGGCACGTTCATTTTGTTCCTCGCGGGTTTTGTACAACCGAAAGTCGTTTGATATGAGGAGCAATCGCATGAGCGCGTCGTTTGAGCCCTGCTTAAGGCCCCTTGATCGCGAACGATTGCTATCCAATTCGAGATCTGCTCGCTCGGATCCGTGCGGTCAGGTCAGCATTGGCCCTCGTCTGTCGCGCACCAGGCCGCGCGCCATCATCGCGCTGCCCGGACATGCATGCAACCATGATACTGCGATCGTGGCTTCTTCGAGAAAACACGTGCAATTCCTAGTCCGCATGTTGTCGTGGCGGCGTTGATTTCATTCGTAACGTACGCCATTGCGCAGCAAGGATAGGAACCTGCCCTTGCCGACGCCTCCTAATTCATCTGGAAGCTTGGATGCGTCGAAACATGCGGACTGCTGAAGAGTATCCGCGGCGTCGGAGAAAGCAGCCGCTTACCACGGCATCATTCCCGTGTTGACTCCGGCGGTGTCGAACGTGGCAAAAGAAACCTTGAATAAGGGCCCTCCGGCACTTAAACGTCGCCTTGTGTCGCGGGCGCGCGTTCTACTCGGAGGCGGGCTTGATTTTTGCGGGCGGACGAGCTGTGATTGGCACCGCTCGCCGGCGTGCCAGGCGTGACGGGCTGTCTCCCGATGATAGGAACCGCCGCGAAGCAGGCCGATTCACGCATGGCCCTAGCCGACGGGACGAATGCCCGCCGCCACGAGCGTCTGTGCCGCGCGGATGCCCGCAGGCCCCGCGCCGACGATCACCACGCGCGGAGCCGCGCTCATCGCGTCTCTCCGGAGTGCGTGACCACGCGCATGCCCGCTTCGATGCGCGTCGAGCACGCGCGCATGCGCCGGTCGCTTTCATCGCGTACCCAGCAGTCCTGACAGGCGCCGATCAAGCAGAATCCGGCGCGCGGCTTGCCGCTGAATTCGCCGTGCCGCACGTGACGTTGCTGCATGAGGATCGCGGTCAGAATCGTGTCGCCGGCGAGTGCGTCGGCTGGCGCGCCGTCGAGAACGAAGGAGATGCGCTCACGGTCTTGCTCGACGAGGCGAACAAACTGCGGCGCGTGATGAGGCGTTGCGTGGCTCATGAGGGTGAGTTCAGTGCTGGCCAATCAGAATGCGGTTGAGCCCGTACACGCGGTCGAGGATCAGCATCGCGCCCGCGGTGATGAAGATCACCAGCGCGGAGTCGGCGGATCATCGCGACGAGGCCCGGGCGCTCGCGCCAGTGCTGCCCGTATTTGGCCGCGCGCTCGCGGTTCTTCCGCGTGACCCGATGCCGTCGTGATCGACCTGCACCGGCGCGAGCTTCAGCCCCGCCTGTTCGAGAAAGTCGCGCGCAAGAATATAGCCCGGCTCTTCGAACCAGGCGCTGTCGTTCGGTTTCGCGAGACTGCGCAGAATGAGTTCAAGCGACGCGCGATAGCCGCTCGTCACGAACACCTGTTCTGGCGCGCACTCGACACCTCGCGACAGGCCCAGATAAGTCGCAACGCGTTCGCGAAGCGGCCCGGAGCCGGCGGGGTCGGGATAAGTGAGCGAGGCTAGATCTACGCTGCGCGCCCGATGCGCGATGATGCGGCTCCGCACTTTGCGCGGAAAAGCATCCAGCGCGGGCAATTCGGGACGCAACGGCGGGCTTCATGGCCGAGTCCTATTGCCGGTGCCAGTTTCGCGCGCGGCACATCAGCGCATTCTAAGACCCGAGGCGCTGCCAAGTTCAAAACCGATGCCGGCAGCGCCGACGACACAAAAGTGCCCGCCGCGCCGCGCATCTGGAGATAGCCCCTCGTCGACGAGTATGTCGTAGGCCAGCTCCACCGTGCCGCGCGCCGTGTTGAGCTGAGTGGCAAGCGCGCACAGCGCGGGAACGCGGTCGCCCGGCTTGAGGTGTCTCGCGCCGATCGCGGCCCTGAAGCGCTCGCAGATCTGCAAATAGATCGGCAGTGCGTGGCGCCGGTCGATATCGGTCTTCAGTGCACGTTGCGGGTTCCGCATGCGTGATCCTTGGACTAGTCAGCTCGACGATTCTTGTCCCTTCTAACCAAGACATAATTCACACACAATGATTCCACTTTGATCAATTGAACGAGGTGTGTCATGAAGATCGTTGTCATCGGAGGGACCGGGCTGATCGGTGCGAAGGTTGTGGCGTTGTTACGAGCGAAGGAACACGAGGCGGTCGCCGCATCGCCGAGCACGGGCGTCAACGCGATCACCGGCGCGGGCCTGGACGACGCACTGCGGGGCGCGCATGTCGTGATCGACGTGACCAATCCGCCGACGTACGAAGGCGATGCCGTTACCTGTTTCTTCCGCGATGCGACGCGCAATGTCCTTGAGGCCGAGCGCAAAGCGGGCGTACAGCACCACGTGGCGCTGTCGATAGTCGGTGTGGATAGGATGGAGGGCAATGCATACTTCGCGGCGAAGTGCTTGCAGGAGCGGATGATTGCGACATCGCCCGTGCCGTATTCGATCGTGCGTGCCACGCAGTTCATGGAGTTTCTCGGCACCATCGCCGATCTGAGCACCGCCGACGGCACTGTGCGTCTTTCGCCGCATCAGTTCCAGCCCATCGCCGCCGACGATGTCGCTGCCATCATCGTTGAGATCGCCCTGGGCGTGCCGCTCGACGGCATCGTGGATATCGCCGGTCCCGAGCGCGGCGCGATGCATGCGTTCATCGGCACCTATCTGCGTGCCACGCGTGACGCACGCAGGGTGATCGCCGACGACAAGGCAACCTACTTCGGCGGCTCGATGGCCGAAAATTCGCTCGTGCCGACCGGCCGGATGCGGCAGGGCCGCATGACTCTCGGCGACTGGCTGGACCGTATGCGCTTGACGGATACGACAACGGCCTGATGCGTCTCTGACATTCACGGCTTGATGTGGAACGTGCGCGACCATGCGGTGCTGTCGGACGGCTTCGTCGGCAGGAAAACTCCGCTGAGCATCGTCGGCGTAACATCACGAGCCGTGCGCAAAGGTGAAGTAACCGACCTGCGCCTGCAAAGCGCAGGAGACATTTTTCAACGGACGAAAGGTAAAGGACGAAGATGACCCGCTTGAACTGGCACGAGATCGCCCCGGACGGCGCAAAGGCGCTTCTGGGTGTCCATCAATATGTGACGAAAAGCACCAACCTGCCCGAGGAGCTTATTCATCTTGTGTTCCTCCGCGTTTCCCAGATCAATGGATGCGCTCATTGCATCGACAAGCATAGTCGTGATCTCAGAAAGACGATGTCCATCGACAAGATCACTCTGGTGCCGGTGTGGTACGAGGTCTCGCACCTGTTCTCCGATCAGGAGCGCGCAGCTCTCGCCTGGGCCGAAGAGGTGACGCGCGTAAGCGAAACGCACGCTTCGGATGAAGCTTATGCAGCGGCCTCAGCGGCATTCGCGCCGAAGAATCTCGTCGATCTCACGATAACGATTGCCGCGATGAACGCTTTCAACCGTCTCGGTGCGCCATTCCGACTGCCGGTGGCCGCCAAGGTTTAAGCTCAATGCGCCGTCTGACGGCGCGTGTCGGACAAGATCCGTGCAATGTCTTTGCGCGAACGGAAATAGCTCAATGTTTCGGCCGCCACGAAAGATGCATCTGTTTGTCTCTAGTTGATTGTGGAAGGGCCTTGCAGATCGGGGACGTAAAAGTGAGGCTTGCATTCATGGGATTCAAACCTAGGTCAACGACACCAGAGTCGATCGAATCTAAATGACGGGTATGTCCCGGGAACGGTCAAAGAGACGACGCACGACGACGGGCCGAAGTGGGTCGAAAGTGTGAGTTGAGGGTGTCGCCGGTGGCGCGGCTGTGGTTAATCCGGGGCGTTTCGCCCTCCGCCGGATGCAACTAATAATCTTTGTTTCCATGCGCCTTTGCGTTGCGGTGCACCCAGCGTTTCAGTGTGGGTTTGCAAAATGAGACGCGAGACCGTCAACCACCTGAAAAGTCAGCCTCTGTGAGACGGACGAGACTCGTTGGCCGGGCCCGCAGTTTCCGTCGCGCGACCGCTTCGATCCGGGCGAACCCGTCCCTGAACACGCTCACCAGCCGGCTATCGTCCGCGTTGGGCGGGAGCCAGAAAAAGACTTCCAAGCACCTGCGCGTCACGAGGCACGACACGCTTTCTCCGCGCCAATCGATGACGAAGCTGAGGGCCTGTTTGTCTGTTGAGATCTGGGGTTCGGGCACGAGGACTTTCATGAGCAGAGTTACGGTTGACGGCTAGAATCGGCGGTGCGCTCACCGGGACGCGATAGGCGATCTTGCGAAGTTTCACCAGTCTACCCGGTGCTTTTCTTCAGTCTCCTGATGGCGCCGATCGTCGTCGACGTGCAGGTAGATGCTGGTGGTCGTCAGCGAAGCGTGGCCGAGGTTGTCGCGCACCGTGCGCAGGTCAATCTTTTGATCCGCCATGTGCGAGCCGGCGCTGTGCCTGAGCCAATGCGCGGACGCTTTTTCGAGGAGGTCGGCCCGCGCGCTCGCCGTCTCATCGCGCTCACGCAAGCGCGCCGCTGCGCCCGCAAAGACGTCCTTCACGATGGCGTGCAGCGCCGCGCGCGTAAGCGGCGCGCACGTCTCGATGCGTGCGTTCGACGCCGTGGCGCCAATCGGCAACACAAGCGGCGTATCTTCGTTAGGCAACGGCAGGGCGCTCAATCCAAGTTGCTGCCGATAGCGGGACAGTTCCATCATCATCTCGCGCGTCGCGGGCACGAGCCGTTGCTTGTCGCCTTTGCCGTGCACGGTCAGCCACCAGCGCAACGCGCCGTCCGCATCATGTCGGACGAAGAACTCGCCCATGGTGGTGGCGCCCACCTCCGCGATGCGCAGTCCGCCGAGATAGAGCAGGGTGAACAACCACCGGACGCGGGACGCATGGGCTTTTTCCCGGTCCGTTTGCTTGGGCATGGTCGCAATGAAGTCCTTGACCTCCTGCCACACGCTCGGCTCCAGATACCGGGTGATGCGTGGCGCGGCGTGGCGCGTGCGTTGGCGTGAGAGCGACAGCGGATTGCCGGCCAGATAGCCGGCCTGCACCAGCCACGAGAACATCGCGTTGAGGATGATGGTTGCCTGGCGTTGACTGGACGGCGAGAGCGGACCGTAGAACGGCCGCCAGCGCACGTCGCTGCGTGGATGCTTGCGCCCGCCCCCGGCCACCCACGTGCGGGCAGGCTGTGGATCGGCGAGAAACTGCTGATAGCGCAGGCAGTCTTCATGGGTCAGAGAGGAGAGGGGTTTGCCCATCTCGACGACCGACCAGAGCAGGAGCCGTTCAGCCTCCTTGCGGTAATTCTCGAACGTGGTTTTCGTATCGACGAAGCGTGACAGCCAGGCGCGGATCGCATCGAGGTCGTGATCGGCGGCAATCTGGGCGCGCCCTGTCACTGCCCGATTCAGCCCCGCCGACCCGTCGAGCTCGGGGGGAATGACGAGCATCTCAAGCGGTGCCGGCTGCAATGCATACGGCGGTGGGGGCGGCGTAGCGGACTTCGAAGTCACGTTTGTTTTGGCACCGGGTCGTCGTCAATTTATCAACATTATAGCACTAATGTCAAATCTTTGGCGGTCTGTGGTTGGAGAGTTGGCGCATTACGTTGTAATATAGGTGCACTCCTCTGCTCCATTGCTCGTATGTCCGACGTTCTCTCCGACGAAACCCGCCTCGCGGCCGACATTGAGCGCCTGAAGGTCGACTTTCCCAAGACCCGCGAGCTCTATCGCGAGGTGTGCGCACTACTGTTTTTCCGCTTCGGCGTGCCGCCCACGGCCAACCGTCTCTACAACCTGGTCCGGCGCGGCACCATGAGCACGCCCGCGTCGGTCTTGAGCGAGTTTTGGGCGGAGTTGCGCGAAAAGAGCCGGGTGCGCATTGAGCACCCGGACCTGCCGAAGGATCTGAGCGAAGCGGCGGGCGAGTTGATCGGGACGCTGTGGACGCGCGCGGCGACCTCCGCGCAGGCCGAGCTCACGTCGCTGCGAGACGAAGTCGACGCGCAGCGTGCCGAGGCCGAGCGAAAGGTTATCGCCGCCCGGGAAGAACTGGGCCGCACGGAAACGGCGCTCGAGCAACGCACCGCGGCATTGCTAGCAGCGCAGGTCGAGATACGGGAATTGGAGCGGCAGCAGGCGCAAGAGGCCGCCACGCGCAAAGCGCTCGAGGCGCAGATCCAGCGTCTCGCCGAGGAGGCGGTGACGCGCGAGCGCGAACTCGAAAAAGTGCGCGACACCTTCTCGCGCGACCTTGAGAAGCTGCGGGAAACCGCCAGCCGTGCCGAGGAGCGCCTACGCGCATCGGAGAAGCGCGCGCTCCTGGAGATCGATCGGGAGCGCAGCGCGAGGGCCAAGGCGCAGAAAGAACTGGCCGAGGCGGCCAAGCGGGCGGAAAGACGAGAGGCCGAGCATCGTCGCACCGTCGACGCGCTGCAGGCGCAGCAGGGCGACACGCGGCATCAGAACGGGATGCTTCAAGGCAAGCTCGCCGCACTCGAAGCGGCACATCACGCGCTGCAGGAACAGTTGAAGTCGCTGCGCACCGCGGCGCGGCCGTCGACGCGCGTGGCCGCCGCCGAAGCCCGTTCGGGGCGAGTCGCCCGGAAGGCACCGGCTGGCAAAACGGCGAGCGTGAAAGGTCGTCGATAAATACTAATCGGATCGCGCCCGCGGGTAGGCGCCATCCAAGGCCGAAGCCGCGCCATCCGCGTGGTCGGTCAACAGGAGCGGGCAGATGAGAAGATCAGCAGAGAACAAGTTGCGGGTCGTGGCAGTACGCATTGACCCCGTCATCGAACAGCGCTTGCGCGTGTTGGCAGAGGCGACAGGCCGCAAACAATCGTTCTTTCTGCAGCGGATGATCGAAGAGGGCCTCGAGGCCATGGAGGAAATCTGGCTGTCGCCGCAGACGCTCGCCAAGGTCCGAAATGGCGATTTGCCTGAGCTGCTTGACGCGCGCAGCGCGACCTCGGATCTGTTCGACTTGGATGTGACCGACGCAGACTCGTCGATAGCAGAGGGTCGCGATCCGATGGGTGTCCAGCGTTCGGTATGATCGGGTTTGTTTTTAATAGAGAGGAAGCGTTTCAATGAACAAGCAGGAACTGATTGACGCGGTGGCGTCCGGAGCCGGTACGAGCAAGCTCGCCGCAGAGGAGGCCATCAATGCCGTGTTTGAGACGATCGCCAAGACGGTGGCGGCAGGTGATGCTGTGCAATTGATCGGCTTTGGCTCGTTCGGGGCCGGCGAACGTGCCGCGCGCACGGGCCGCAATCCGAAGACCGGTGAGCCGATCGATATCGCGGCAGGCAAGACGGTCAAATTCACCGCGGGCAAGGCGTTCAAGGACGCCGTCAACCAAGCGTGAGCGAGGGCGGCGCCTTGCATGCCGCCGACTTAGAAGAGTTGTGCTCCGAGCGGCCGTAGGCTATTGAGCTTGACGGCCGTGCGACGTTCCGTGCCGTCCGCGTGAATCGAGCGGATCATGATCCGTCGGCCACGCGCCTCACCCAGCACCTCAACGATGCGATCCTCGTAGCGCACGAGGGTGCCGCGAGGCGGTTTGCGTTTGATGCGGCTGCGACCGGTGGAAGGAGAAGGCATACGGGTATCGACGGGCGTGCAGGATCGTATCATGCCAAGATGCGGCGGCGGCACATCGTGTCGCTCACCGGCTCACAGCAATAGGGAAGGGCAAAATTATGCGCCGCATCGTAGTACGTTCTTCGCCGGTCCACGGACGCGGCGTATTCGCGCTGACCCAGATCCGTGCCAACGAGCAGATTCTGGAATACAAGGGCAAGCGGGTGTCGTGGGCACAAGCGCAGCGCCAGTATGCGCGTTCGGCGGCCGAAGACGGCCACACGTTTTACTTCGATCTGGACGACGGGCGCGTGATCGATGGTGCGCAGGGCGGCAACTCGGCGCGATGGGTCAATCACAGCTGCGCGCCGAACTGCGAGGCCGAACAAGACGGCAGCCGCGTGTTCTTCCTCGCGCTGCGCGACATCAAGCCCGGCGAAGAGTTGTTCATCGACTATGAACTAATCGTGGAAGGGCGAAAAACGGCTGCGCTCAAAAAACTCTGTGCGTGCCGGTGCGGGTCCGACGGCTGTCGAGGAACGATGCTGGCCGCGTCCTGAAAGCGCCCACGAAACGACACACCTGCGTCTGGCTATCGCACGTCAACTTCCGCACAGGCTCGGCCGCGACGATTTGGACCCTGCACGCTGCTGACGGAACCTGACTGTCATGCCCTCACCGAAATGGACATTTGCTTCACGCTTTAGACGCAACGCATTCGGATGGCGATCGTCGCTGCCGATTCAACGCCTGAAGGAGGCGGTCTCCGAGATCCGTTCGGTCGCGCGCACCGATCGGCCGCTCGCGGCCGACGGGGCTGTTCTTCTTCTTGAAAAACTGTCGCCCGCACTCGAGCACGTCGATAGTTCCTCGGGCGCCCTTGGCAGCGCGGTCAATCGTGCAATCGAGGCGCTTGTCCCACTGATCGCCTCCGCCGACGTGACTTCTGCAGCACGGCAGCGTTGGCTGGAACGACTATTCGACGCGTTGCAGGACGATCAGATGCCCTACATCGAGAGCCTGGGCGAACATTGGGGAACCTTGTGCGTGACGCCCGCGTTGGCATCTGACTGGGCCGACCGGTTATTGCCGCTCGTCACACATGTGCTGGAGGCTGAAGGATTCAACTACTTCGTTGGCGTCGTGCCGTGCTTGAGCGCGCTCTACGCGGCCGGCCGCTTTGAGGAAATCGTTGAGCTTGTGCGGCGCGATCGGCTGAGTTCCTGGTGGTATCGACGTTGGGCCGTCGACGCGCTGGTTTGCCTTGGGCGCCCGGGCGACGCGCTCCGCCTTGCTGAAACGAGCCGAGGGCTGAATGCGCCCGAAGGCGCGATCGCGCGCGCCTGCGAGACGATCCTCCTCGAGTCCGGCATGACTGAGGAGGCCTATGAGCGCTATGCGATCGCCGCTAATGGTGCAGGCACGTACCTCGCAACGTTCCGGGCCATCACCAAAAAATACCCCGAGAAAACCGCGGAAACGATCTTGTCTGACCTGGTTCGAAGCGAGCCCGGGTCGGAAGGCAAATGGTTTGCCGCCGCCAAAGACGCCGGGCTGTTCGATCAGGCCATCGCGCTGTCCAGACAGAGCCCTACCGATCCCAAGACGCTCATACGCGCCGCGCGAGACTTCGAGAACAAGCAGTCCCGGTTCGCGATGGACTGCGCGCTGTGCGCACTGCAATGGATGGAGGCCGGCTACGGCTATGAAGTGTCGATGGCTGACGTCACTGATGCCTATGATGCCCTCGTCGCAGCGGCGACTGCGAGTCAGATTTCGAAGGCAGCGGTGGACGATTGCGTGCGACGCCTGATTGGCAATGCGGACTCGCTTGTTGGGCGTGCGTTGCGCACGCGATTGGAAGCCGACAGGCGCTAGACCGGAAGGAAAAAGGGTTGAGCTCAAGTAGCGCGTCGGCGCCGCTTGCGCCTTTGCGGGAGCGCGGCAAGGAGCGACCCTCCAGAGCCGCGGTCTCATACACCCCCGCATGCTTCCTTGACTTCCCGTGAGCCTGGATACGCTGGTCTCAACGATCAGGAGATGCACAGCGTATGAAGTCAATCGTAGCAAGCCGAAATCATCAGGTGCCCGCCGCTTCACCCGCCGTGCCGAAGCGGACCTCCCTGGAAGCGGACCGTGAACTCGCTCATATACAGAAAGTGGTGACCGCAGTACGGGCAACATCCGTGCCGTTGCCGATAAGCGTTCGGTATTGGAAAGTGCGCCTGCATGAGCTTCGCATTGGCTACATGTTGCTTCCTGTCCAACTTGCCCGACTGTCCGCGCTTGAGCTTGACGTCGAGAAAATTGCACAAGGACAGGTGGACATCGGCACGAGCGACGAGCGCCGCGTGGCGTAGACACTCAGCGCGGCAAGCGGACTATCACAGGCGCGATTCTTACGCGTCGTCCCAGACAAGTCGGCATTCGCGCACGAAGACACCCGCGCGCAGCGCGAATTCGATCGCCCTGGAGCCCTGTGCTCACAGGCCGTGACGTCGCCGCTAGAGCAAAACGGCCTGGCGCAATAACTCCAATGCCTTCAGTTCATCCAGGCGACCGGTGCGGGCCTTGCCGGCGAGCGTCTTCAGGAGCGCCTCTGCGATAGGGGCAATCCCATCCAGGCCGTCCAAGGTGGTCCCTAAAGTGGAGGAGGGTGCCGTGTCTGTAGGCGGTGACATTGCCACCGCAGGCTGCGACGCCACCGGTGCAGGAACGGCTGCTGGCGTGTGGCTTTCGATGCCTTCCACGGGACCGTCGGGGCGCGTTGCGACTGCACTGCTGACGTTCTCGTGGCGAGGGCTCGCGACGTGGTCGCCGTCGCCTGCCGCATCGGCTGGCAATGGCTCAATGTGCGCGTTGCTCGAAGTGCTAGGCAGCGCTCGTTCTATCTCGCTGGTCGGCGCCGCCGCGACTGCTGTGTCCTCAGACGCCGCCACAGCGGTGGGCGCCGGTGCTTGGCCAGGCGCGCGCACGCGTGATGTGGGCGCGAGCAGTTGCGCAACTGACTCGGGAATGTCGGCTTCGCCGCGGGGTGTGTCGAGCCACCCCGCAGGCAGACCCAGACCCGCGGTGAAGCGCTCGGCTTCAGCATCATCCATGCGCTTTTTACCGTGGAGTCGGTGCGCCATATTTGATCCGCTCAGACCCAAGACTGCGCCGAGTTTGACCTTCGAACCGTTACGTGTGGTGAGAACGTGAAGGTTGGCCTGCCTGATGCGCTCTACGGTCGCACCGCCGTTTGGGCGCGCCTGTTTCCGCCCGGCCGCTTGATGCGATTGGTGCGGTTTCGACGATTCTGCTGCTCTTGCAGCTTGACCGCTTGCCTGCGCAGACGCCTTTTGGGCGCGGGTCTTGGTCGCACCCGACGCTTCTTTCGAACTTTTAGACGGCATGGTCGTATCCTTGGACAAACTGCTGACAAGCAGCGATGTTGGCTCCTGCGCACTCGAAAGAAGGGGTGCTTGCTTGATGCCACCTTCATTGACGGTCTCGTCGGCATGGACGAACTCGAGCGGCGCCTTTAGGCGCGCAATCGTCTCCGGCGAAAGGACCGGATGGAGTTGGTCGAAAAAGCCCGAAGGCAGACCAAGCGTCGTTTCCATATGGAAGGCGGTCTCGGGCGTAAATCGCTCTCCGCGCATCAGTTCGGCCATCCGGGCCATGCTGGAATCGAGCCCCAGCGCGATGTTTTCCGCGCCGACCGCATCGACGAGGAATTTCAACGAACGAGTCTTAATAATCGACGCCGGCGTCGCCCCGCCATTAGTCTCTCTGAAAGGTGGCTGAACTCGCGGCGGGCGCTTCGGATTCGTCAAGTGTTGAGGTTGACGCCGACTGCTTGGCTTGCCCCGATATCCCGCATTCGGTCCGCGGGTTTGGCTCATAGGAGAACTCCGGTGCAATGCGTGAAATTTCTGCGGTCCATTATATCGGCCGTCGTTCGAACTGAGCGACTCTCGCCACGCACGCGACAGTGTCGTGCTCGCGCTGCGTGGCCGATTGCGATTAGTGGCGTGCCGCCGTGTACGGGAGCGGCGAGGCGTGCTCGCTAGTGGCGAATCGTTTGAGCCTGTCCCGTGCAGCAACGTGAACATATCTTGGCGCGCTCGCGAGTTGTCGGTCTGCCTGTTGCAACACCGCTTCGAACAACGGCAGATCCGCCGCCTCGAATGCCCACCGTCGCTCGACTTCGGCGCGCTGCAAGCCGCGTTCGAGAGCCGCTTCAGCGCGTGCATAAATAACTACATCCGTGTCCCCATAGCCCGCATCTTGCACAAAGAACGTGACGTAGACCAGTTGAATAAGCTCGTTGAAAAGATAGGCCGATCCAGCGCCGGCCCGACAGGCGGCGAACGTCAAGTGATTCGATAACGCGACGGTCTGCGCCGCCGACGGAGGCAGGGGCAGCAGCATCTCTTTGCTGAGCGGTTTGCGAAACAACGATCGAGCAGCTTGCGAGGAAGAGCGACGAGATGACATCGGGAAAGAACTCAAAGTGACGGCAGATCACTGCCAACTCAGCGTGGTCGGTCACGGCGAGCGTTGATGCATTCTCAAGTTGCTGGACAAGCGCCGTCATGGAAGGCAGGGCACTGTCGTTCGGGTATTCGCCGGCGAGCTGGGAGTGCCGTTCGCGCCGCGGAGGCGTCGCGAAGCTGCAACTGCTCCACCAAATCATTGCGCAGCGCTACGTCGCGGCTGTCGGCAAATATGTCGAGTTGCTGCATTGTCGCAATGGACGCGACAACGTCGCGCCGGGGAATAACTCGACCTAGGGTTATCCCGAATACAGCAAGAATTTGTTGTTCAAACGCTCATTAATCTTAAGCGGGCGCTTACTTATACTGAAGTCACTGAAACGCAAACAGGGCTGTTTGCGAAAAACAAGACTCGGAGGTAAGTATCATGAAACTCGCAACTATCGTCGTCGCCGCTGCACTCGCTATCCCGGCAGTTTCTGCTTTTGCTCAAAGCCAACCGGTGACCCGCGCACAAGTAAAGGCAGAACTGGTCCAACTCGAACGCGCTGGATACAACCCGAGCAGGGATCGAGTGACGTATCCGGCCGAGATTCAAGCAGCCGAAGCGAAGGTCGCAGCGCAGAACGGGCAAACGAGCTACGGCGGCGTGGCTGACACTGCGTCGGCTTCGGGCGGCCCGGCTCACACTGGCAATAGCATCGCGCCTGTCTATTTCGGTCACTAATCGACCGGCAGAGCCGAAAGGCTCTCGCACAATAAGAGGACTGGCCGCTGTAGCGGTACGGCCAGTTTACCTAACAACACCTCCGCCACCGGCCTAGCCGATGGCTTGCCCAGCACCTAAGTCGTCCTGGGCCTTTTTGCGTGGATGTTTTCAGGGGAAAAGGATCGCGGCGATGTCCCTGGCGCTATGCAGGACGTGAATTATGTCGATGCGCTCGGGTTGCCCAGTGACGCGATAGAAAATCTGGTAGCTGCCGTGGACGCGATGGCGCACGCCGCGATCTTCGTACCGAGGCACGAGCGGGTAGGCGAGGGGCATATCTGCAAGGCTGATGCACTTGTCACGCATCTCAAGAACGAAGCTTAAGGCGCGGCGCGGATTGTCGCGGGCGATAAAGTCGCCGATGGCCTCGAGTTCGGCCTCCGCCGCCGGCAGGATGCGAACAATCATGCCTTGCTGTCGATCATCGCCTGATACCTAGCCTCGAGCCGGTCGAACACTTCTTGGGCGGGTTCTCCTCGGCCAGCATCTGAATCGACGATGCCGCGCGCGATCACGGCATCTAACGCGGCAAGCTGCGTCTCGCGATCCTGGATCAATCGCACGCCTTCGCGCAACACTTCGCTCTTTGAGCCGTACCGTCCCGTTTCGACCAGCTTCGTGATGTATCCCTCAAGCTGTTGTCCAAGGTCTGCACTGATCATGGTTCTGCCCTCTAGGCAAGTCATCCCGCAGTATAACTCTTATTAACTATTATCAAGCCTAGTCAGCACCGTCTGCTGCAAAGGACGGCTGGCAGACATCGGTGCGGGAGGAAGTCGGTGTCACTGGTTGTTAAAAAACAGACCGCTCAGGAGACGTGGGACGACACGGTAGAAGCCCACCGGCGCCGCGATCGGCCGCGAACCTGCACCTTACAGGGCCTAGCGGAAAGCGTTCGCGCACTCCGTGCACGAAGTTGGCATTGATGAGACAAGCAGCCGGATCGGCAAAGGCGGCGACAATCTGCTGTCAGCGTTTGTCTCCACAGCCAGATCCGCGATGACGGGCGGCCTTGGAGGCGGCGCCGCAAGCATCACAAGGCGCATTGCTTGCCGCTTTCGCCGATTCGCGGCCCGTCCAGGAAGTTGGGGAAAGAGGAGGGCCGCGCTGCTCCTGCACGCGGCGTCTAATGAAACCCTCGGGTGTCTAGCTCAAATCACTTGACGGACCGGCTCAGTGCATGTTGCCGACGTTCATCGATCCACGCTGGCCCGGCTGTTCAAAGAAGGCGATCCACAGAAAGCCGATCGGAATCAGCGCGGCGGCGAAGATCGACATCGTCTACGACGGGATTGCCGAAGGCGCTGGCCGGAAAGATCGCGCTCGTGAAGAGCATCGCCTTTGGATTGAGCAATGTGGTGACGAAGAGCGTGCGCATGCCGACCGTCTTTCGCGCGGACGTCGGCAGGGAGACGGCGGTGCGCCACATCAGGACGGCGAGATAGGCGATGTAGATGCTGCACGCGACGCGCATGAACGTCGGCAGCCAGGTGAGAAAGCCGGCCGCGTGCGTGACGAGATAGCCCCAGACGGAAGTTGCGATGAGGTAGCCGGCGAGCTCGGCGGCCATGAGCGGCGTGGCGCGCCTGACGCCGCGACGCGAGCCCTTGATGACGATGCCGAGCAAAAGGAGCGCGGCCTGCGAGCTTGAATGCATTGGACGGTTTTGAATATTGGATGCAACGTGCTTAAAACCATATTCGATGTCGTTCCTGCCGCGCGGCAAGCTTCGTTAGTCGTGCACGGCCGCCAGTACTTCCGCCGCCGTTCCCGCGACGAGCGCCCCCGACACCGCGACTTCGCGCGCTGTCACCGGCGCCGGCAACGCCAGCGTCAACGCCCGGCGCGCGCGCATCATCGAATTGCGGACGCGCCGCTCCGGGCGGCTGAACATCCCGCCGCCGACCAGCGCGACGAACGACGCGATGAGCGGCACCGCGAGGAGCATCGTCGCGAACTTGAAGAGGCCGAGCTTCAACGGACTGCGCGATGCCCACGCGGACCACGCGAGCGCGAATCCGATATAGGCGACGCCCGCCGGCGCGCCCGCCAGTTCCGGCATGCCGATGCGCTCTGCGAAAGGCATCGGGAAAATCAGAACGAGGAGCGCAATGCTCGACATCGCGTGGACAAGCAGCGCGCGCCGTTGCTTGAGAAGGCCCGCGATGGACCAGAACGCCAGCACGAGCACGAACGGCGGACACGCGGCCACGACGGCCGCGAGCGCGAGATACACCACGACGCCGCTCATCAGATTGCGCAGATAGCCTTCGGAGGACGCGTAGTACACCATGTACCCCGCCGCGATCGCCGCCACGCACGCGACGAAGGCGGTGACGCCGCCCCGCCCGTCGGGCGAGACGACGAGTCTCAGCGTCAGGAGACTCGTGAAGCCGACGAGATAAACCAGGAACCGCACAACCGAAAAACGCTGTTTCATACCGCACCCCTTTCCCCTGACGGTGCGAGCGTTCGTCATCGCGGTCTCCTATTGTCGGAGACCTTATGAGAGCTGTCCTCGCCCGTCTGTCGCACGCGTCCGAATTCGAATGACGGATCGCGCGCTCAAAAGCGCCGCCGCGAATAGCCATGTGGCGTTTTGCGGTCGACGTATCTTTATCGACGGAGAAAGGGGAAATCTTTAGCCCTGGGGTTCGGGACTAGAGGGGCGCATCGACGGCGTCAGCGCGCAAGCGGCTTCGCCTGCGTGAACGACGGCTTTGTCGTCCTCGGTCACCGCATCATCCGCAAGCGTGGAGCACGCGGTCGCATGCGACCTGTGAGAACGATTCCGTGGGAGAAGTATCGGGGCTTTGCCGGGCGGCTGGTCAAGCAGCTGTCGGGCAACTACAGCATGAACCGGATGGACCTGATGGAAATCCTGAACCGGCAGCTTGCTGGCTGGGCCGGCTTCTACCAATACACCGACTTTACGGCCACCATGTTTAGCAAGCTGGACCGGGCTGTCTTCTGGGAATTCGGATACTGGCTCGCGCGCAGTCATCGGCGCGGGTTCAGGTCGCTGATGCGCGAATACATCCGCGCACCAGAGCGGGACAGGCAACGACATGGGTGCTGCAGGGCCAAAACAGTCGAGGGTGGTACGAAGCGGTGGCGCTTCGGCGTCTTGTTACCAGCCGCAAGGGTCGCTTCACCTGACGCACCCCGAAGGAAAATCCGTACATCATGCGCGATGAGACACGAAGCACCATTGCGTCGCGCTATGCCGATGTTGCCTTTGCTATGAGCAACACTTGAACGGAGAACCGGATGCGCTAAAAAGTGCAAGTCTGGTTCGGGGAGGAGAGGCGGGGAAATAGTTCGACTACGCCCTGTCTCTTACTCCACTTCCGACGACAGAAGGCTTTCTCTATCTGGCTGTGGTGCTTGATGTCTTCAGCCGGCGCATCGTCGGCTGGGCGATGTCGAACCACTTGGATACCGAACTCATGTTGCGCGCGCTCGACATGGCCCTCCAGCAGCGACGTCATGAGGGCGTGATTTTGTATTCCGACCAGGCGGCCCAATACACATCCATTGCCCGTGGCGACGCTGCCGCGAATCCGACGTGCAGCCGTCGATGGGTACAGCCGGCGACGCGTACGACAATGCGATGTGCGAATCCTTCTTTGGGACGCTTGAAGCAGAGTTCCTGTCGCGCGAACACTTCGCGACCCATGAACAAGCACCGAGGCGCATCTTTTCCTTCTTGGATGGCTGGTACAACGTACGCCGCCTGCATAGCGGCATCGGCGATCGTTCGCCGCTCGAATTCGAAAACCTGAGCGCGAAGACCGAAACCGCATCACCCTACGAGTTGTCCACTGTTTGACACGACCGCCTGAGCGCGTAAAAGCGCATCTCGCCGATGTCGTTAAAGGCGATGTCGTGCATTACGAACTGCCGCGCCTGCACGCGTTCAATTTCGTTCGGCGCGATGCGCTCGGTGGCGGCGTTACGCGTTCGCACGCGCTGGACGCGCACGGCAACCCGATGAGCTTCTGCTCTGCTAGATATCGAAATCGCATCCGTTTTCCTCAGACGAAACAATTGTCCTCGGGCGTGGCCGTATCTTGGGAAAACTAATGAATCAGGTAAAAAGCACCGAGAAAACCTAGACAAAAGCTCGCCGAAACCGCGTACGCTGTTCTCGTTAGACTTTTTTACAATTTTAGTTCGCGAGTGGTTCTAAACGTCTGAATACAATCGAATTGTTAAAGATTGTGCAGTCATTGGGACCGATGAATACGATGCGAAAAACGATACTTTCCATATTCGGGACGCGGCCCGAAGCCATCAAAATGGCGCCGCTCTTGAAGGCATTGGAGGCGGAACCGGACGTTCGTTCGGTCGTGTGCGTGACGGGCCAGCATCGCTCAATGCTGCAACAGGTGCTGGAGCTATTCGACATCACGCCGCATCACGATCTCGCGGTCATGGCGGAGAACCAGAGCCTGAATGGGCTGGCTTCGCGTCTGATCGCATCGATCGATGAAGTCATCACGATGGAACAGCCCGATCGCGTGCTGGTGCATGGCGACACGACCACGGCGACGGCGGCCGCGCTTGCGGCGTTTCATCGCCAGGTGCCGGTTGCGCACGTCGAGGCCGGCTTGCGCACCGGCGACATGAGCAAGCCCTGGCCGGAAGAGATGAACCGGCGCATGGTCGATATCGTCAGCGATCTGATGTTCGCGCCGACGCCGCGCTCCCATGCGAACCTCGCGAAGGAAACGCTGCAAGGGCGCGCGTTCGTCACCGGCAACACGGTGATCGACGCGTTGCAGTCTGTGACGAAGCGCATCGACACACACGACGCTTTGCGCAGAAAACTCGACGCGCGCTTTCCTTTTTTGGATACGTCGAAGCATCTGATTCTTGTCACCGGGCATCGGCGCGAGAGCTTCGGCCGCGGCCTGCGCGATATCTGCGCCGCGCTCGTGGAGCTCGCGCGGCGCGACGACGTGCAGATCGTCTATCCGGTCCATCTGAACCCGAGCGTGCGTGCGACGGTCATCAGTGCGCTTGGCGGCGCGCAGAACGTGTTTCTGATCGAGCCGCAGGATTACCTGGGCTTCGTGCGCCTTCTGCAACGGGCGACGCTCGTGCTGACCGATTCCGGCGGCGTGCAGGAAGAAGCGCCCGCGCTCGGCAAGCCGGTGCTCGTGATGCGCGATGTCACCGAGCGTCCCGAAGCCATCGATGCCGGCACCGCCGTGCTCGTCGGCACGAACCGCGACGCGATCGCCGCGGCGGTCCATCTGCTGCTCGACGATACGAACGCGCGTGCAGCGTTCACCCGCAGCATCAATCCGTACGGCGATGGGCGAGCCTCGGCGCGCATCGTCGCGGCGCTCGCGGGACGTCCCTTCGAGGAATTCAAACCGGTCGTGACGCGCGGATCGAAAGATGCGACGCGTGTCATGCGCGAGGCATTCGCATAGTCCTTGCGATCGCACGCGCATCACCCGTCGCGCCGATCGCCGGATCGCGATCGTGAGGCGGCATGCTAATTCGTAGTAGCGCCTAAATCTCCGGCCAGGAGTAGAGCTTCCCGCAATCGGGGCGATCGCGCGCGAGGTGCACATGCCTTCGCGGCCATCCCGCCACGCTGCGCCAACTGAGTCACTCAACTTGGTCAACGACATCTTCAAGCGGCGCGGGCTGCGCGCCGTCATGGCTTCCATCGCCATGTGCTTTGCGGGCCTGCAAGCATCGTTTGCCGCGGCAACGGCGGACACGAACATCGCGGCGGCGATCGGGCGACTCGGCCTCGACCTGCAGGAAACGCGGACCGTAACCTTGCGGCAGCTCGGCCTGCTCGAAAGCGTCACGCTCAATGCGCCCGACACGCGGCGCGAGTTCTTTCTTCCGGTGCCCGCCGGCGTCGCGATCTCCGATGCCACGCTGCAATTCGACGGCGGCTACGTGCGCGGCGACGGCGGCCGCGTGACCATGCTCCTTTCGCTCGACGGATCGCCCGTGCTCGCGCGCGCGTTCACGCAGGACGCGGGCGGCGTGTCGGTGAGTCTCGGCGTCGATGGCGCGCCGCGTTCGGCCGGTTTCGTGCGTATCGGGCTCGGTTTCGCGTCGGTCATCAATCAAAACGAATGCGCGGATCAGACGGCCGTCGGCAATGTGCTGCGCGTCGATCCGACCACGCGTCTCACGTTCCGCTTCAATCCCGCCGACGTGCACGATCTGCGCACCGCATGGAGCGCGCTGCCGTTCGCGCCGGTGCTCGCGGTGTCGGGCAGCAAGTTGTCGACGAACGCGTTCGACACGGCCTGGCGCACCGATGCGCTCTTGCAGCGCGACGGCAAGCGTCCCGTGATGCAGGCGCTTCCCGCTGTCGGCGATCGGGTCGATCTCGGCAACATCGATGTGCCCGCCGCGCTGCGCGGCATTCCCGCGTTCTCGGCGTTGTCGGCGGGCGGCAAGCATGCGATTGCCGATAACGCCGAACTCGGCGCGTTGGTCGCGCTCGGCGTGCGCGCGGCGTTCAGCCCGGACGTGATCGTCGCCGACGATGCCATGCGAAAGTCGATCGACGGCGCTTTGGACGCGCTGCGCGTGCAGGTCGCGAACACATCCGCCGATGCGCTCGCCGCCTTCGACGCTTGGAGGAAGCGCACCGCGTCGCAACTGACCGCGCCGCTCGCGCCGGGCGAAGTGCGCGTCGCGCATGTCGGCGGGCGCGCGGTGATCGTCGTGGGCGACACGCGCGGCATCGGCGCGCTGGCGCACGGCTGGCTGCCCATCGACGTATCGAACCGCGTGGTCGTGCATCGTATCGACGCGGCGCAGCAGACGCGCGGCGACACCATCGCGATGTCCGATCTTGGCGGCGATCCGCGCAGCATCGACGTCCAGACGGCCGCGTCGTGGGATGCGAGCTTCGATCTGGCGGTGGCGTCGGGCGACGGCCGTCTGCCGGAGCAGGTCGTGCTCGATCTCGCCGCATCGCCGACGCTGTCCAACGGCGGCGCGACGGCCACCGTTTACTTCAACGACGTGATGATCGGCGCGAAGCTCATCAATGTCGATGGCGCACGCCAGCGTCTGGTCGCGCCGATTCCGCGCTACGCGCTCGCCCGCACCAACGATCTGCGCGTGACGTTTCGCCGTCAGCCCGACGCGGGTTGTCAGGCGCGGCAGACGTATCCGGTCGCGGTGTTGCCGTCGAGCCATCTGCGGCTCGCGAAGGCAACGCCCGACAACACGTTCGCGGGCATGGCGGCGCGCTATGCGTCCTCCGCAACCGTGTACGTGCCGCGCGCATATCTCGACGATGCGCTCAACAGCGTGCCGCGTCTCGCCGTGCTAACCGGCGCGGCGGGCATCGCGCCGGTGTCGGCGAAATTCGCGGTGAACGATGCGCAAGCCTCCTCGCAGCCCGACGGTCCGTTTCTCGCCGCCGATGTCGAACTCGCCGACGAGAAGAATCCCGCCGCGTATTCGGCCGAGCGGCTTTCGCTGACATCGCCCACGGGCGATACCTTGCTCGACATGTCGGGGCTGTCGCGCGTCGCGGTCGTGAGCGTGGCGAGCGCGAACGGGCAGAGCGGCGTCGTGTATCGATCGGCGGGCGCTGAGCCGGTGCTCACCGACAAGCTGCAGCTATCGCGCGGAAATATCGCCGTCGTCGATGGCAGCGGCGTGCTGAAGCAGTTCGACACGGTCAATCCCGAAGAGATGACCGACGAGCCCGCGTCGCGCACCGACTGGGTAACGCGGCACTGGGCGCGCTGGGGCATTCCAGCGGTGCTTGTCGTGCTGCTGCTCGCGTTGATCGCGCTCGCGGGACACGCGCGGCGCAGGCATCGCAACGGACGCGGCCCCGCCGACGAGGACGGCGCGTGATGCCGGAGATGCTCGGGTGGTACGGCTCGATCCTGCTCGCCGAGTACTACCAGGGACTCGAATACGTGGCCGCGACGGTCGCGGCGATCATCCTGCTTTCGAGCCTGGACGATCTTTTCATCGACATCTGGTACTGGACGCGCAAGCTCTGGCGGCGCGTGACGGTCGAGCGCCGTTACGCGCCGCTCAGCGTCGAGCAACTCTATGCACGCGACGAACAGCCAATCGCGATCATGGTGCCCGCGTGGCACGAAGACGACGTGATCGCCGCGATGATCGAGGACCTCGTGCGCGTGCTCGATTACCGCGCCTACACGGTGTTCGTCGGCACGTATCAGAACGATGCCGCGACGATCCGCGAAGTCGAGCGTATGCGGCATCGCTATAAGCATTTGCATCGCGTGGAAGTGCCGCACGACGGCCCGACGTGCAAGGCCGATTGCCTCAACTGGCTCGTGCAGGCGATCCTGCATCACGAGTTCGAGGCGGGGATGGAGTTCGCGGGCATCGTCATGCACGACAGCGAAGACGTGCTGCATCCCGTCGAGCTGAAGTTCTTCAACTATCTGCTGCCGCGCAAGGACATGATCCAGTTGCCGGTGGCGTCGCTGGAGCGGCACTGGTTCGAGCTCGTCGCGGGCACGTACATGGACGAGTTCGCGGAATGGCACGCGAAGGATCTCGTCGTGCGCGAAAGTCTCGCCGGAGCGGTGCCGTCGGCGGGCGTGGGCACCTGTTTCTCGCGCCGTGCGATTCTCGCGCTCGTCGACGAGACGGAGCATCAGCCGTTCAATACCGAAAGCCTCACCGAAGATTACGACATCGGCACGCGCATCACGCGGCTCGGCATGCAGTCGATCTTTCCGCTCTTTCCAGTCGAATTCACGACGCGCCGCAAGGGGTGGTTCGGCCTCGGCCGCGAGCGCGAAATCAAAATGACGATGCCGCTGTGCGTGCGCGAGTTTTTTCCCGACACGTTTCGCACCGCGTACCGGCAGCGCGCGCGCTGGACGCTCGGCATCGGTTTGCAGGGCTGGGCGCTGACCGGCTGGAGCGGTTCGCTCGCGAACCGCTATCTTCTGATGCGCGATCGCAAGGGCGTCGTGACGGCGTTCGTCGGCATGCTGGCGTATCTGCTCGCCGTGCAGTTCATGCTCTTTGCGACGGCTTCGTATCTCGGGCTCGCGACCGATTTCTTTCCGTCGCCGTTCATTGATTCGCGCTGGCTGCAGTTTCTGCTCGCGGCGAACTCGGTCGCGCTCGTGCTACGCGTCGCGCAGCGCATCATCTTCACGACGCGGCTCTATGGCTGGGAGCACGGCGTGCTGTCGGTGCCGCGCATGGTCATCGGCAACGTCATCAACTTCATGGCGGTGGCGCGCGCGTGGCGGCTTTTCATCGTGCATATGGTGACGGGGCGGCGGCTCGCGTGGGACAAGACGATGCACGATTTCCCCAGCAACGAGGGCCTGCGCGACACGCGTCAGGAACTCGGCGAGCTGCTGGTTTCGTGGCAGGCAATCGATCCGGAGCGGCTCGAAGAGGCGCGCCAGACCGAGCACGCGCGCGAGGCGCCGCTCGGCCGCGTGCTCGTCACGCGCGACTGGCTCGACGAGGAAACGCTCGCGGAAGCGATCGCGTTCCAGGCGGATTTGCCGCGCGGCCATTTCGACGCGGCGCGCGTCGAGCTTGCGGGCATCGCGAGGCTCGAAACGCTTGTGCGGCTGCGCGCGCTGCCGCAGGGCATCGATGCGAACGGCCACGCCGTGTTTGTCTGCGCGAGTCTGCTCGACGACGAGTCGCTCGGGGAATTGCGCGCGGCGGCGGGTCTCGGCGTCACGCTGCAGATCGTGCGCGAAAGCGAGATCGCGGCGGGCTTGCGAATGCTGCGCACGGTCGGCATGCCGGTCTATCCGGGCGACGCCGATGACGAAACGGCGCCGCCGCTCGCCGATGTCACCGCTGCGCGCGGCGTGCCACTGCTCGGCGACATCATGATCGAGATGGGGCTTGTCACGCGCGGCGCGTTCGAGGCGGCGTTGCGCAAGTATCGGCCGGAGCGGCACGGGCGCATCGGCGATTACATGGTCGCGGAAGAGGTCATCACGCCCGATGCGCTGACCGTCGCCATCGCCGAGCAGCGCCGCCGCTATCTCGCGCAGGCCGGAATTCAATGACGCCGCGTCGCGCGTCGTTCGCTGCGCTTTGTCTTTGCGCGTCGCTTGCCGCCCGCGCCGACGAGACCTTGCCGCTGCCGTTGAGCGGCGCGGCGTATCGCGTCGCGCGCGAGGCGTTCGCGGCATACGGGGAACATCGTTATGCCGGTGCCATCGCCCGCGCGCAAGAGGCGATTCGCCAGCGGCCCGATGTCGCCGATCTGCGTCTGTTGCTCGCCAATGCGCTCGCCGCGCGCGGACGTCTGAAGGACGCGAGCCGCGCGCTTACGGACGCGATCGCGCAACTTGGACCGTTGCCGGCGCTGACCGCGCGGCGCAGGCAGATCGACGTGCTGATCGCATCCGGCGGCGCGGGCGGCGTGCCGGGCGATCTGCCCGCACCGGCGGCGAAGGCGGCGCGCGCGGCATATCGCGCCTACGGCGAAAAGGATTACGCGGCGGCGGTGGAGCAAGGCCGTGAAGCGGTGCGTCTCGCGCCGCAGGCCGAACGCCTGCGCTATCTGCTGATCGATGCGCTCGCCGCGTCCGGCGACGATGCCGCCGCGTGGGACGCTTCCGCCGATGCGTCGGCGCGCTTCGGCGATAGCGACGCCTTGCGCGAGCGGCGGCGCTTCATCGGCGACAGGCTCGCGCCGGCCGAATCGAAGGCGGCGTATGCGGCGCGCGAACGCGGCGATCTCGACGCGGCGCAAGGCTTCGCGCGCAAGGCGGTCATTTACGCGCCCGCGCGGCTCGCGTTCCGCACGCAGTTGATCGACATACTGTTTGCGCGCGGCGATCTCGCGAGCGTTGAGGCCATCGCGAATGATCGAAGCGATGCGCTGATGTCGGCGCTGCACGGCTATGCGCGCGCGGCGCAGGGCAAGGATGCAGACTTCGCGCTCGCATCGATCGACGCAAGCGACGAACGCAAGAATCGCGATGCCCGGGTGGCGCGCGCGATCATCGCGGATGTGCGGCTCGCGCAAGGCCATCCGCAGGCGGCGCTCGATGCGCTGCCGCCCGTCACGACGCCCACGTCCGACGACGCGGATGCCGCGATCGCGTTGCGCCGCCATCGCGCGCAGACGATGTTGCGCATGGGCGCGACGCAAGACGAGCCAATCGATCCGCGCGCGTGTCCGACGTTCGAGTGTCGCGAAGACCGGTTCGGCGCATCGTGCGATGTCTACGCGCACGATCCGGCGCTCGCGGCCACACGCGAAGCGCGCCTCGCCGAACGACGCGGCGACCGCGGCGCGGCCATCGGCTACTGGCGCACAGCGATTGCCGAAGTGCCCGACGATTTGCAGCCGCGCATCGCGTTGATCGATGCACTCGCGGCGACGGGCCGCACGCGCGAGGCGTCGAACGAAGCGCGCTCGCTCATCGACGCGAACCTGCTCGACTCGATGACCGATACGCAGGCTGCGTTCATCGCGCGGCGCGCGGGCGACAATGCGCTCGCGCTCGATTACTTCGCGCGGGCCGAGCGCAACGGCAACCTGCCCGCATCGGCCGAAGCGGACGCCGGTTACGCGGCCCTCGCCTTGCATCGCAATGACGAAGGCGGGAAGTATCTGGAACGCGCGATCGATCATGCCGACGAGCCGCTGACGCTCCAAGCTCTGAGCGATGCCCGCGCCGCCCACGCCGAAGCGACGCGCGACTGGGGCTTCAGCGCGACCGTGAACTATCGCGGCAACGGCGCGCAGCAAGGCTTCGCGTTCGCGCCGACGCCCGGCCTGTCGAACAACTGGCAGGCGGGCGCGGAGGCGTACTGGCGTCCGTTCGGCAGCCTCGGCGAGCGCATGTTCGAGGTGTACGCGCGCGGGTACGAGAATTTCGGCGTGAAGGGCGGCGGGCCGTCGGGGGCATCGACGTTGCAGGCGGCGATCGGCGCGCGCGTGAAGCCGTTCGCATCGGCGAATGCGATTTTTGCGCTCGAGAAGATTCTGCCGATCGGTTCTGACGTGCGCTCCGACTGGCTCGCGCGCGCCGCATATTCGAACGGTTTCGGCGACACGCGCCGTCTCGACATGCCGAACTGGTGGACCGGCACGGTGTACGGCGAGGCGGGGCATTACATCGCGAATCATTCGACTTACGCGACCGCGAACGCGCGTCTGGGCCGCACGTATCGCTTGGATTCGGTGAGTCCGCGACTGACGGTGTTTCCGCATACGGTCGTCGGCGTGGACTACGATTCGGCGGTCGATCACAGCGTGCCGGTAGGCGTCGGCGCGGGCGTGGCGGCGCGCTACTGGTTTCGCGGCGGCCCGTACGATGCGCCGCGCTCGTTCATGGATGTAACGGTGCAGTACCGGTTTCGCGTCGCGGGCGACGATCGCGCGCGAGGCGTGTTCTTCGGCGCGGTATTCTCGTACTGATGATGCGTTTGCTATTTGCCTCGTTCGCCGTTTGCATCGCGCTCGCTTGCGTTTCCAGCGCAGCGAATGCGGACACGTCGCGTGCGCGTCTTATCGACGGCATCGTCTGGCAGCCGGATAACGCGCACGCCGATCCGCGCGGCGACTGGGACCGGCTGGGCGCGCGCGAGCTCATCGTGCAATGGACGGCGGTGGACGGCGTCGCGTTCGTGGCCGGCTCCGGCATGCGCCCGGCGCCGCGGATGCCGGACTGGGAGCGCATCGGACAGGAGCCCTGGGCGCGCGATGTGATCGTCGGGCTCGCGGGACGCTTCGACGAAGCGGCGGCGCGGGCGAACGCGGCGCAACTCGCCATCGAATCGATGCAGCTCGCGGAGGTTCATCCGCCGGTGCATGTGACGGGCTATTACTTTCCCGTCGAGATCGATCCGACGTGGCAGAGCGCGAGTGCACTGCGCACGATGCTCAATACGCTGCCGCGCCCGCTCTGGATCAGCGTGTATGACCGCGCGAACGTGGGCGGCGCGGCCATCGCGGAATGGCTCGATCAGTGGTTGCCGCGCGATGTGGGCGTGTTGCTGCAGGACGGATGCGGCGTGTATGCACGCGAGCCGAAAATTGCGCGGGAATATGCGGATCAGCTTGCGGCGAAGCTCGGGCGCAAGCGCGTGCGGATCATCGCGGAGGCGTTCAGGCCGCAAATGGGCGGCGGTTTCCGCTCGGCGACCGTCGAAGAGCTGAAGCCGCAGATCGATGCGTATCGCGGCTACAAGACCTATCTCTTCGACGGGCCGCATTACGTGTCGGCGGACATCGTGCAAGGCCTGCTCGATGCTTATCGACCGCACTAGCCCGACGCTTATCTGGCCGATGCCGTGTCGATCTTGCGCGCGGAATCCGCGGGCAACACCGAGGTCAGCACGTTCGCCGGCACATGTTGCGCCTCTTCCTATGAAATCCCTCGCGCGGAGCAGAGTGTCAGCGATGAGCGCAGCGCGCAACTGCTGTGTAGCGCGCGAAGCAGTGTTACTCAAGCCTCCGCTGGCCAGCCGATGAAGAAGCCGTCATAGTCTCCGGTCGTGAGGTAGTGCCGAATCTGGTCTCAACCCATTCTGCAGAGCCGATCTCCGGAATGGCCATTGAAGGCTCTCAGGTATACGGGTTCTAGTGGGACCGCAGGCACTCAGAACCCCAATCCCAATTGCCGGTTGAGCACAAACCTGGGACGCTCGCGTTCAAGATCGATTGTGTCAGCGTCGTGGCGGACCGATTTTCGTCGCTAACATGATATGTGCAGCTGGTGAACCTGTACTCAGTAAAAAGGTATCAAGACGCGATCGGCGCGTCGGCCGCGTTGTTGATGCAGGTCGCTTGCGGCCAAAGGCGACGTTCATCGCTTAGCCGACGTGCGGCTGCTGCTCGTCGCTTTGCTGTCGTTGGCGACGTGTCAAGGTTGGATGTCGGCTTGCTTCCCATGACAGACTCCCATTGAGTTGATGGGAATTACATTGTCTTCCCACATCATTTTTGCTGTGACCGTCGGGAGCGGTCGTGTTGCCCACGTCCGCCTTTGCAGTCGCCGCCAAATTTCGGTGCGGCGAGCGTAGATTTCCTCAAACCGAGCCAATCTGTCGCCGCTGCCTCTAACATTAGCGTCGTTCGTGAGTCGGCAAGCCACCGCTTGCGCTATCCGGTGCAGCCACGCGAGTTTCTAGGCGCATGCCCCAGCGGGTCGCGAGTTTAAGTGGCGCGAAGTCGCGTTTTCGTAACGAGGGAATCGCGTGCACAAAGGCTCCTATCCTCGGTGGCGACGTGTTCCACCAAGCCCGTGGATCCCACGAAGCAGACGACTGAACGCGGCCAACGGGCGAAGTGTCCACGAAACTTGCTCTAAAGAATTCTCGCTTGTTGCCGTTAGTAAAGCGGGAACCGCTCACGGCGTGCCGTAACAGCGTGGCCCCGACAACAAGAATCAGCCAAGGTGAGAGGGAAAATTATGGCGTGGGTTAAAGCAGGCGCTGCGATGGTAGCAGCAACGGTGTTCTCAGGTTGCGCGTACAACGTCCAAGTTTCATCGCAATCGGGTGCTTCCGAGGTCATGAGCACGAAGATCAGGCAGGACAAGGCCTACGTTGTCTTCAGCGACAATCTCGTTACGGCGGGCAAGGATGTCAAATCGGGATTTGCTTGCGGCGCACATAAGTATCCGATGTATATCGGTGAGGCGCTCCAAGGTTCGCTTTCAAAGACCGTCGAAGCCGCCTTTCCTCAAGTCGTGAACAACGGCGGAGCGGTGCCTTCCGCGCGTGATGGAATCATCTTCAAGTTCGACCTATCTGAATTTGACCCGCGAATTCGCTTCACACCCGGATTCTGGGTGCCATCCGCTGATGCAAACGTGGATATCGCAATTCGCGCTCGTGTTTCCGATAGGCAAGGAAAAGAATTAATCACCACGACGTTCCGGGGCCAAGGCCATGCAAGTGAGGACGGAAATTGCCCGGTAGGCGCTGATGCCTTAAGTCTTGCTGCTCAGAAGGCGATCGCGAACGCGATGGAAAGCTTTGTTGACAAGGTGATCAACACGGGTGCGCTCGATCCAGTCTTGGCGACATCTGCGCGACAATAGCCTCAAGTGAATCTGAGAACGTTGCAGCATTAACTGAAGTCAAACTCAGGCACTTCATGGGAGGTCATCTGCCATCTTTGTCGATTGATGGCCTACCTGAAAGTCGACGCACGCGCATCCTTGGCCTTAGCCGACACTCTTCGTTCAGTCACCGAGCGGCCGCAGCCCGCCGCTTTGCTGCCATTCCCAGTGCGGTGTAGTCGCCAGTGGCCTTCGGGAACGGCGAACCAGCCTTGGCGACCATTGAGCGACCTCCACATCACCAAGTAGCGGAGGTCCACAGTGTCCGTTGCCAGGCCGGATGTTGCGTCGACCGACAACCGCCTCATGCGTCTTTCAGACGCTTGAACAAATCTTTGTGCTTATAGTAGATGGCGGCAAGTTGTGGCCGGTAGTGTTCTACCGCATATCCCCTCGATCTGACAACACACTTGCAACACAAGCGCCCCAGCGATTGTCGCCTTTGAACCAGTTTGATTCGTGCACGCTGCTTCATTGTTCGTATGAGGCGATATCGACATTGCCCATGCTGACCGCTGCCCCGGCAACGAGTTGCTTGTGCGACGTTCTCTGAGAAAGCAGTTCGAGTAGCTGCTTCCGAGCCGCCTTGGCGGCCTTCGATCTTGCCGACGGATGCTGAATTCTATAGCACAAGAACTTCCCGTGGAGTTCGAATTCCCAAAGCTGATTTTTCGAAATGCCCGTTTCCTCCCAATTTCGCAGGCTGACACAAACCTTTCCGTCTCCTTCGATCGGGAAAAATTCGCGCCTGATACCGACCGTGTCCATCCCGTTCGCGAAGATAACGACGTCTGGCTTGAAGTGATCGAGTTGCACATCGAGGAGTTGTTTCGAAAGGCGCTTGACAAATGCAAAGTGCTCCGAATAGCGAGGAGACCTTCCACCGGAATCGAAGCAGAGGAGGTTCGAGTAGATGAGTCCGCCCTCCGTACCAACGCTTCTCGCTAAAGCGCGCATGAAGTTAAAGAAGGTGTCACCTCTGTCGCGACCTCTCTTCGCCATTGCCTTGTTGAAGAAATCCCGATGCCGGGAAAGTGCCTTCGTTACATATTCGTTCGGCCCTTCACCGTTGTGCTCGACTTTCCAGCCTTTTCCACCATATTCTCTGCCGATTACCATAATGCGCCGCGCATCGGGATCTCTCGGTCCGCTGACGAGAAACGGCATCGAAAGCTTTCGGCCTTTTGCCATCGTGTGATCTAGGAAGCTCGGATCTATCGCCTCGAGAATATCGGAGTAGCGCTTTTCAAGTGTTGCATCCATTGCTTCGTAGTAGGCCGAGTAGGTAGCCTTTTATTGTCGATGATTCCAAGTCGTGTGTCGAGTGCCAGAAGCACCACGCGTCTCGCTTGGCTTTGGGCTCCTGGAAAGCGAACCGATATGAGAAGTCAGGTCGCTTCGCGCGTAGATTGTCAGCGACTCACAGTCAGGCCTTGACTGGCGGTTTTTGACCGGACTCTGCCCGATGGGCGATGTGTGTGCTTCGGCCAAAGCCGACACTCGCCGCTTGTCCGCCGCGCGGCTGCAGCCCGGCGCTTCGCTGTCGCTCGCGATGCCGCACAGTCGAAGGTCAGCCTCCGGGAGCGGCGAATGAGTTGGCGTCCCCAGGCGGGGTTTCCGATTTACTGCGTCGTGCGCGCCCCTTTTTGTGCAGCGCCCGGTGGATCGCAGAATTACGTAGCTGGCGCCTTCTTTTTGCGACCGCCTTTACCGATGACCAAAATGGGTTTCCAGTTGTCATCGGCCCTAGTGTGTTTGAATTCAGCCATAATTTGCTGCTGGGTGAAGAACGCATCGGTCATATATACGACCGCAAAAAAATGCGTCCAGTCCTCACTGCCCGCATAACCCCGCATGTCCTCGTAAAGTCCTCCGATTGCTTTTTTTGCTTCCTCAACAGAGTCCGCGAATTTGTACTCAGCCGCTGTCTTCAACGACTTGACTCCAATGTCTGGTTTATAGGTTTTGGTACCTTGAATGATCGAAGCTTCCCGAACCGCATCGGGGAAGACATGGATCAAAAGGTCATAGACGCACTTCCGAACCTCGGCTTCATTCGACGGTTCGACGCTCCGGTCTTTCACGATTTTAGGGGTATTAATCAGAATTCCCTCGAACTGCTTTCGGCGCTCGTCTTCTGCTTGCTGCGTCGTGTCTTCTCCCATGAGTGACGAAAGGGTTGAATGATATTTCCAGAATAGACTAAGCGTATCGCTATGCAGTTCGCCGACGTACGGAAGGAGGCTTAAGCTCGCCACATTCTTTTCGGGGATCGCCTTGTAATCATGTTGAAACTGTGCCAAAAGAGTGGGCATTCCAATTGCCTCAATCAAAGTACAAATTGAAATGTAAAGGCGATCTAGTTGAGACCTGAACTCGAGTTGAACTAGCTCGTGTTCCTCGTCGTAGAAATCATTTTCTCCGCTGAGGTAGTAAGCGAGATTTTGGATTCTACTGACGCTGTTCCATCCCGTGGAGATCTGGTCCGCGATGTTTTGTAGAGGTTTTGCGGTTTAAGATTCACGCTCATGAGAGCACCTCTGTATACGAGCTAATGAAGATGGATTGCGACTTGAACAATTGGGTGGTTGCAAGTTAGCCGCCGACTAGCGCACGGATTCTCTGTCGCAGGCGATCGCCTCCCTCGAGAAGGGGGCGCAGACCGTGTCTGCAAGCGACGATAACCCGCAAGTAGGTCGGCTTCTGCATTGCTTTGCTCGGACAAGTTGACTTCTTTGGCAAAATTTGACCGAGCAGATGTGCAAACAAGTCCTGCCGAGGTGATAGGCGTCTCTGTGATAAAACTCGCGATCACACGGCGATCCCCTAGAGCGTCCGTCGTCGCCCGACTGGCTATATCCTCTCAAGGGGCCGCGCACCTGTCATCTAGCTCATAGAATTTTTCAATTCACCGGCGAATTGCTTTGCTAAGGCTTCGTTGTCTCGGATCCACAATTTTGCCGCTGCCTTGACTAAAACTAATACTTCTTGGTGCAGGTTCTGCGCGACTGTGCGGAACCAATCATGGTGATCGATGCCATCGGCTACGGCAAGAGCTACGACCAGGTCGTTGTGATCGACAGATAAGTTGCTTGCTGCGTCGGTAGTATCCAGCCCTAGCAACCAATCGCGGAGCAATCTATCAGGCGCTTGTTCGCTTGGCAGAAATATATGAGGCCATGGGAGAGCAAGAGCCGCATGCCGTTGCCGTTGATCGCCGTCGAAGCAACCGACAAGCTTCCCCCAGCCTGCCACTGGCGGCATTGCTTTAAGAATCCGTACTATCTCTGACTCCCCATCGCGAGCGACGGAATAGATGACCTGCCTTGCTAAGTCGGGGTCTGCGAACTCCAATATCGCCTCGCAAAGCGCTTTTGCTGCCTCGTCTTCAACAACAACGAGGGAGCGGTAAGCCACTCCTCCACCTACCAACGCGGCGACCTGGTGGAAGCGCGGTGATGGAATCACTTCGGACTTCTGGCCGTTGGAAACAATCAAGAACAGGTGATCCATGGGGATCTTCTGGAGGATTGTGGACGAGTGCGTTGTCACGACGAAACTTAGTCCCCGCTCCGCACACCCCTTTGCAAGGAAGTCCATGAACGACGATTGGGACCGCGACGAAACGTGTGTTTCAGGTTCCTCAAGGATCACCACAGAATTGTCTGGGTATCGATTGATCGCCCATATCGCTGACAGCAGGGCGAGCTCCCCTTGCCCCATCGACTCGCTGCTGTAATTAGCACCTCGGGTCGCGACGCGAAAGTAAGGCCATAGATCAAACGGCCCATATTCGGAAATCTCCCAAACCTGGCAGCGAATATATTGTTTACCAACGATGTACGACGCAAGGGCAAGTTCTTCATCGGATAAGTCCAGCGGAGTGACTCCATCCAATATCTCCTCGAATGCTTCATCGCCATGAACCTGTTGCCGACACTTTGTAGCAAACAACGAAGGATCTAGCCAGTTGCACGTCAACGTTTCGGCGCCGTCAATTCCCCGGTCGCTCGCCTCGAAAGATACTTGCCGAGAAAATGACACCCCATTTTTCGTAAGCGCGAATTTGATTCTGCTGCCGCTGATGCGGGCGTGCTGAGTTGTCAGGTCAGGAGTGGTAGACGTATCGAATAATCCTTCCGCAATCGCATGGGCAAACGTTGACTTTCCTACGCCGTTTCCTCCGACGAGCGCCACTATCCCAGCCGGAAAGATCAAGTGGGAGTCGGCAACTGCTTTCGCATCTGTGAGTGCGATCGACTGGACACGTTGAGGATACTTCCGTGCAAACGCGGTCCGCCAGAAATCGTTGAATTTAGCCGCGCGGAGATTCATCACAACTTACCCCAGCCGGACTCCAGGGCGTGACGAGCCAACATATCCGGCTCGAATACCTCTGAATGCAGCACCTTCTCGATCAAACCGCGAAACGAATGCGGAAGCACGTTTGGACGATCCGCTCGTGCAATTACATCTGCGAAAGCCGTCCAAATTACTAAATCACGAATGACGATTGACGATACATCCGCGACTCGAGACGTCGCTCTATCTTCGTAGACTTTCATGAGCGCCGGCAGCTGCGGATACGTGGAATGCGGCGGAGACTTTGTGGAATCCTCAGCGATATTAGAAAAGGCCGTCAAAAAATCTGAAACCGTGTGAGCGTCGCCTGCTTGGATGGCACCCGAGGAGAGGGCTCGCGCTATGAAGACTAGCCAACTATAAAGCGTAGCTTTGTTAAATTTTGGCTTTTTTGCACTGTCGAGAGCAGAGCCCAAGACATCTAGGGTGCGCCGGATCAAATCGAGTGTATGCACATCCAACGGTGTCTCACTCCGGTACAACTCCACCAGATCATTGGCCGTAATCTTCGTATCTATCGAGCCTCGCCTTATAGTCAGTGCAACGCGGCAGATGACATCGTCGTACGCCATCCGAGCGTTCGAAAACCCAAGCTGGTCCTTACCAATGCCACGCTTCTCGAGGGATAACACAAATTCTCGGATCTGATCGCGTACCGGGCCATAGAATGCGTTACGTTGTTCCGCACCGGTTAGATTGGACGGCTGATTTAAACGATAAAACAGCTCCGCTGGCTCCGACGGCGCATAATCGATAATTCGATATATTCGTAAAGTGAACTGGTCAAATTGCCTTCGCACGTCGTCCGGTAGCGTCCGATATTTCAGACCGTCTAGATGCTGAATACGAAAATCCAGGGGTTCAATTTCGCCGTCGACAGAAATTTCCCCTCGGATGAAATCGCGGATTGCAACCAGACGTTGTTGACCATCGAGTACCTCTTGCTTTCGCGTTGTCGGATTCTCGATTACGTGGATCGGAGGCACGTGCCATTCTCTCAACACACTATCGATAAGGCGCTGCTTTTTCGATCTCGGCCAAACTTCACCTCGCTGGAAGTTTGGCTGAAGATCCAATGCATCCGATTCGATACGTGACATAACCGTCTGGACATCCGGGTCCCATGGCACCAGCCGCATACAATCTCCCAAGCAAGCGGTTATTTGTTGGCAATTTACGGGGAATTCCCGTAGGGCACGTATTATAGCTTTTTGTATTCTTTTCATCACGCGTTGCCGCGTGTCACGGCATGGCATGCCGACCGAGTGCGAGTCTTCGCGGGTGGTGTGCAAAGCCTGGAAATCTGCCCGACGGCTTGGCGTGTTCGACCGCGCGTTGCTTGTCGTCCACATCAATTGAGTTCCCGAGCCCAGCGCTGTGGCGGGAGCCGATTCCGGGCGAGTCGGTAAACGCGAGTAGTGCGATACGGCGTCGAACATCATTGCTCGTAGCGGTGAGTGCACTCAACACACGGAATCGGCTGCCGATCGACAACGGACGGTAAGTAAATTCGATCGCCACTCAGTATGCTCGACTCCGCCGAATACGGACTACGTACTGCTAATCGCAGCTACACAGTTACAATCGTGAAGCGCCTGGCGTTCGTACATGAAGTGAGGCCCCAGCTAACCGTGATGGTCGAGCGCGCTATACCACAATCCCCAGCCGGAGAGCAGCGCTCGGCCTCTGCCTTCTAGGCACCGCGGTGACTAAGTGTTCACTCGTTGCAGCTGGTCCCGGCATTGGCGTGTGAATTAGCCTGTATGCGATCACATCGGTCGGCAAGCTTAGAAGCAACCTCAGGAAACCCGATATTGACACGGAGAATCGGTGGCCAAAATGCGGCGACGGAAAGAATGGTCGGTATCGGTCCGGCAACAGTCGTCCTACACCGGATCAACGAGCGTCCGCGATGGCCGACGCGCGCACGTCGGCCATCCTGTAGGGCACGGCCAGCGACTACGGAACGCCCGTCACGGCGTACCGTCGGTCACCCTTTGTCGAACGCATCGCCAGCTGGGCGATGGGCGCTTCGGGCCCTAGCATGCTCTCGCGGAAGGCGGGCAAAGCTTATAAGGTGCGAGCGGCGTTAAGGGCTGAGGTCCCTTCATGGTCGCACTGAGACGGTGTTGGCAGGTCCCGGGGATTCCGAATGACAGTTTGCTGAGTTGCCCGGCTTGTGAAGGTAGGAGGCGAGCGCGTACCACCTGAGCCTCGGTTGCTGAGCTTGGGCCGTTCCGCGCAAGCCCTGTTGCAGCCGCAGGTCCTGGAGAGAGACTATCGGCGTCGTCGAGCAAGCAATCGCTGAGCGTGCCGCCGCTCAACATATGGTCGCGCCCGCAAATGATTCCTTACACGTTCCCGATTGCGGGACTACTATCCGCTCATGCCTGGACCAACTACTCATGCGGTAGCTAGTTGCCCGACCGGATAGCAAGCGGCTGCCGGAGCAAAAGGAGGGAGACATGCAACGCCTGGCGTCGTATTCATGCATTCGCACCCCAAATCAACGTTACTTCCTGATGCGACCGTTCGTGCTTGCCATAGC
>NZ_JARUXN010000014.1:0-106410 GCF_031451415.1 Caballeronia sp. LZ028
GCGGAAGTCGGTATACGCGGCTGACGCAAGGCCGTCAATCAAGGCGACATGGCCGCTCGTCGCTGGGAAGGTGCTTGGGAGAGGTTCGGACGCTCCCGAACGTTTGTCAGGAGCGCGCGAAAGACCCGCCCGAGGTCTCCACGATAGGCCGTACCCGGCCCATCAGCAGCCAGTCATAGAACAACCGTCTCAATGGCGGAAAGGGGTCGGCTTCAGCCCTTCGGACCACGGTCGTAGCAGAAGAACGAGGCGGTAATCCGCGAATTTCGGCTGATGGTCATCAAGGGCCGTCAGAGATTGCATCCGCATCGAATCGTCGCTGCCGCTTCCAGCCCCACCGCGCCCGTCCAGCAACCCACAAAAAAGGCGGCACAACCAAGTGCCGCCAATCCAAAAACCAAAACCCCTACCGCACCTTACCCGCCTTCCACGCCGACAGCAGTTGCTCATACTTCACCGTTTCCCCCTTCGGCTTCTCATTGGCAAGCGCCTTCCACGGCGCGTGCTGGTCGGACAGCCACTTCGACGGATCGCTCTGCGCATTCAGCTCCGGCGCGCAAACCTTCATCCCCGCCCGCTGCAAACGGGACAACACCTGGTCCATTTCCTTCGCCAGGTTATCCATCGCAGCCTGCGGCGTCTTCTCACCGGCGACAGCAGTGCCGACGTTCTTCCACCAGAGTTGCGCCATCTTCGGATAGTCGGGCACGTTGTTGCCGGTCGGCGTCCACGCGACGCGCGCCGGGCTGCGATAGAACTCGATCAAGCCGCCGTATTTATCCGCGTTCTTCGTGAAGTAGTCGCTATGAATGTCGGAGTCGCGAATGAACGTGAGGCCGACAATCGACTTCTTGAGCGACACGCTCTTCGACGTCACGAACTGCGCGTATAGCCACGCGGCAGCGCGCTGATTCGGCGGCGTCGACTTGAAGAAGGTCCACGAGCCGACGTCCTGATACCCGTTTTGCATGCCCTCCTTCCAGTAGGCGCCGTGCGGGGAGGGCGCCATGCGCCACTTCGGCGTGCCATCCGCATTCGTGACGTTGCCCGGCTTGAGCATCGACGCCGTGAACGCGGTGTACCAGAACACCTGTTGCGCGATGCGTCCCTGCGCGGGCACCGGGCCCGCTTCGCTGAAGGTCATGCCCGACGCTTCCGGTGGCGCATATTTCTTGAGCCAGTCGATGTATTTGGTCGTCGCGTAGACCGCTGCCGGGCTATTAGTGCCGCCGCCGCGCGATACCGACGCGCCTACCGGATGACAGCCATCAGGCGTCACGCGGATGCCCCATTCGTCGACGGGCATGCCGTTCGGAATGCCCTTGTCGGCTTCGCCCGCCATGGAAAGCCACGCGTCCGTGAAGCGCCAGCCGAGCGACGGGTCTTTCTTGCCGTAATCCATATGGCCGTAGACCTTTTCTCCGTCGATGGTTTTCACGTCGTTCGTAAAGAACTCGGCGATGTCTTCATACGCGGACCAGTTGACCGGCACGCCGAGTTCGTAGCCATATTTCGCCTTGAACTTGTCCTGCAAGTCCTTGCGTGCGAACCAGTCCGCGCGGAACCAGTAAAGGTTCGCGAACTGCTGGTCGGGAAGCTGATAGAGCTTCTTGTCCGGCGCGGTCGTAAAGCTCGTGCCGATGAAATCTTTCAGGTCAAGACCAGGGTTCGTGTATTCCTTGCCTTCGCCCGCCATGTAATCGGATAGCGGAACGATCACGCCATAGCGATAGTGCGTGCCGATCAGGTCCGAGTCCGAAATCCAGCCGTCGTAAATGCTTTGGCCGGATTGCATCGAGGTCTGCAATTTCTCGACGACGTCCCCTTCCTGAATGATGTCGTGCTTCACCTGAATGCCGGTGATTTCGCTGAACGCTTTCGCTAGCGTTTTCGATTCGTAGGTGTGCGTGTCGATGGTTTCCGACACGACATGAATCTCTTTGACGCCCTGCGACTTGAGTTTCGCCGCGGTATCGATGAACCATTTCATCTCGTCCATCTGCTGCTGTTTCGACAGCGTGCTGGGTTGAAACTCGCTGTCCACCCATTTCTGCGCCTCGGGCGTTCCCGCCAGAGCCTGGTTCGCGAAGGCACCCGACACGATACTTGCCACTGCCAGCGCGACGATCCGTCTCCTCTGATGCATGGTCTTCTCCTGTGTCTTCCGTGCCCCTTCGATCTTGTCGGCGCCCGCTGGGGGCATCAGCGGAACCGGCAGTTGTCAGTCATCGCTGCATGCGTCGGCTTGCTAGCCTTTCCACATGATCGCGAGCAGCACCAGCACCGAGGCTATGAAGCCCGGCCACGAACTCGAGCCCTCCGCGCTGATCGCAAGCCACGCGAGATTCACATAAGCGGCAGTCAACAGGCCGATGAAAAGGCGATCGCCGCGAGTCGTCGCGATAGGCAGAAAACCCTTGCGTTCATGAGTCGGCGAGCACAGTTCCCATACCGTCATGCCGCCCAGCATCACGACGATGCAGCCGAAAAAAATCGCCACCTCGGGCGTCCAGTACATCCACGTGAACATCACACTCTCCCCATCGCGAAGCCCTTCGCGATGTAGTTGCGCACGAAGTAGATCACGAGCGCGCCGGGAACGATCGTCAGCACGCCCGCAGCCGACAGCACGCCCCAATCCATGCCGGCCGCCGACACGGTGCGCGTCATCACGGCAGCGATAGGTTTCGCGTTGACCGAAGTCAGCGTGCGCGCGAGCAGCAGTTCGACCCAGCTGAACATGAAGCAGAAGAAAGCCGTGACACCGACGCCCGACTTGATGAGCGGCAGAAAGATCTTCACGAAGAAGGCGGGAAACGTATAACCGTCGATATACGCGGTTTCGTCGATCTCGCGCGAGACGCCCGACATGAAGCCTTCGAGAATCCATACGGCAAGCGGCACGTTGAACAGCATGTGCGCGAGTGCGACGGCAATGTACGTGTCGGTCAGGCCGATGCTCGAATAGAGCTGGAAAAACGGCAGCAGGAACACGGCGGGCGGCGTCATGCGGTTGGTGAGCAGCCAGAAGAACATGTGCTTGTCGCCGAGAAAGCGATAACGCGAGAACGCATACGCGGCAGGCAGCGCGACCAGCACGGACATCACCGTGTTCATCAGCACGTAGATGATCGAATTGATGTAGCCCCAGTACCACGAGGGATCGGTGAAGATCACCTTGTAGTTGTCGAACGTCACGTGCTGCGGCAGCGTGGCGAACGTCGACATGGTCTCCTCGTTCGTGCGCAGGGAGATCGACAACATCCAGTAAAGCGGAATCAGCGCGAACAGCATATAGACGACGAGCACCAACGTCCGCATCCAGCGGCGCTTATCCTGCATGGTCGTCTCCTTGCGCAGCGGGGCCGCCTCTGCCGACGCGATTCATCCAGTTATAGAGAATGAAGCACAACAGCAGAATGATCAGGAAATAGATCAGCGAAAAAGCCGCGGCCGGGCCGAGGTCGAACTGGCCGACCGCTTTTTGCGTCAGGTACTGACTGAGGAAGGTCGTGGAATCGCCGGGTCCGCCGCCTGTCAGTACGAACGGCTCCGTGTAGATCATGAAGCTGTCCATGAAGCGCAGCAGCACGGCGATCATCAGCACGCCGCGCATCTTCGGCAACTCGATGTAGCGGAATACCGCAAAGCGGCTCGCGCCATCTATCTCCGCGGCCTGATAGAAGGCGTCCGGAATCGCGCGCAAGCCCGCATAGCACAGCAGCGCGACGAGCGGCGTCCAGTGCCAGATGTCCATCACCAGCACCGTGAGCCATGCGGCGGTGGGACTCGCCGTGTAGTTGTAGTCGAAGCCGAGACTATTGAGCCAGTAGCCGAGCAGTCCGATATCCGGGCGCCCGAAGATTTGCCAGATCGTGCCCACCACGTTCCATGGAATCAGCAACGGCATGGCGAGCACGACGAGCGTCGCCGATGCGCGCCATCCCGAAGCCGGCATCGACAGTGCGAGGCCCACGCCCAATGGAATCTCGAACAGCAGAACGCACGCAGAGAAAATGACCTGTCTGCCGAGTGCCTGGCGCAAATCCGGATCGGTCATGGTGTTGCGAAACCACTCCGTACCGACGAACACATGCTGCGTCGGGCCGATGATGTCCTGCACCGAATAGTTGACCACGGTCATCAGCGGCAGGATCGCGGAGAACGCGACGCAGATGAACACCGGAACGACCAGCAACCACGCTTTCTGATTGACGGGCTTCATCGCGCGGCCTCTTCGGAGATGCGTGTTTCGATTCGTTCGTCGTTGCAGAAGAATACGGTCTCAGGCGCAACCAGATGCAGCCAGGCAGGTCCGTCGACAATCCGTACATGCGGTTCGAGCCTCGCATTGAACACATGGCCGTCGCATTGCGCGGTCACCAGTTGATAGTTGCCGAGTTGCTGTGCGCGAAGCACCCGCGCGTTGAGCGCACCCGCTCTGCCTTCATGCGAAAGCCGTACGAATTCCGGGCGAATCCCCAGCTTGAGCGCGCCGTTTGTCTGCTGATGCGCGGCCCGTAGCGTCGCGAGCGTGCCCGCGTCGAGCGGCAGGCGCTGCGAGCCGATTCTTGCGCCGTCTGCGTCGAGCTCGATCGGACAGAGATTCATGCCCGGACTGCCGATGAAGTAGCCGACAAAAGCGTGATCCGGCCGCAGAAAAAGCGCATCGGCTCCGCCTTTCTGAACGACGCGGCCATTCGTCATGACCACGACTTCATCCGCGAAAGTCAGCGCTTCTACCTGATCGTGCGTCACGTAGATAAGCGTGAGCTTGAGTTGCTGATGGATCTTCTTCAACTGCCGGCGCAGCATCCACTTCATCGCGGGATCGATCACGGTGAGCGGTTCGTCGAAGAGAATCGCCGCCACGTCCTTGCGCACGAGGCCGCGCCCGAGCGATATTTTCTGCTTGGCGTCGGCGGCCAGATTGCTCGCCTTGAGCGGCAGGTCGCGCGTCATATCGAGGATTTCCGCGACTTCGTGCACGCGCTTCGTGACCTCGGCGGTCGACATCATCCGATTGCGCAGCGGAAACGCGAGGTTGTCGAACACGGTCATCGTGTCGTAGACCACGGGGAACTGGAACACTTGCGCGATGTTGCGCTCGCGTGCGCCGAGCGCAGTCACGTCGCGTCCGTCGAACAGCACCTTGCCCTCCGACGGCTTGACGAGCCCCGACACGATATTCAGCAGCGTGGTCTTGCCGCAACCCGATGGCCCGAGCAACGCGTAAGCGCCGCCGTCATCCCAGACCATGCTCATGGGTTGAAGCGCGTAGTCGTCGAGCGTCGCGGGGGCCGGTCCGTACGCGTGCCCGAGATTCTGGAACTCAATGCACGCCATGAGCTGCCTCCGGGCTGGACACCAGTTGGGTATCCGCGCCGAACACGAACAGTTCGTCAGGGTCGATGAAAACATCGAGCTGCGTGCCGAGCTCGATCTGATGCACGCCCTGCAATTGCGCAACCAGGTCGACCGCGCCGGTCAGCGTGCGCAAGTGCAGGTATGTTTCCGAGCCGCTCAGTTCAGCGAGTTCGAGCCGGCACGCAACGGCGATCGCATGAGCGGCCTTCGCCTCGAGACGCACGTGCCCCGGCCGGATGCCGATGCGGCATGCGCCGTTCGCGGCGAGACCGTGCCGGACCGGAACCTCGACGCCGATCGGCAGACGCGCGCGGCCGTTGCCGCAGTCGCTCGTCAGCATGTTCATCGGCGGGTCGTTGAAGACGGCTGCGGCCGCGACGTTGACCGGTGCGTTATAGACATCGAGCGTGGGACCGAACTGCAGAACCCGGCCTTTATCGACGATTGCCGTATGGCCGCCCAGCAGCAGCGCTTCGAGCGGTTCGGTGGTCGCGTAGACGACCGTCGTCTTGCCGTCGGCGAAAAGCGTGGCCAGTTCGAGGCGCAATTCCTCGCGCAGCTTGTAATCGAGATTGACGAGCGGTTCGTCGAGCAGCACCAGCGACGTGCGCTTCACGAGTGCACGCGCGAGCGCGCAGCGCTGCTGCTGTCCGCCCGACAGTTCGCCTGGCCGCCGCTCCAGCAAATGGTCGATATGCAGTCGGGCCGCGACTTCGTGCACGCGCCGGCGGATTTCGGCAGGGTCGGTTTTTTGCAGACGCAAAGGCGAGGCGATGTTCTCGAACACCGTCATCGCGGGGTAGTTGATGAACTGCTGATAGACCATCGCGAGATTGCGCTGGCGCACGCTGACGCCTGTCACGTTCTGGCCGTCGACGAGCACCCGGCCGTCGTTCGGCCTGTCGAGACCCGCCATCACGCGCATCAGCGTGGTTTTGCCGGCCTGCGTGGGTCCGAGAAGCACGTTGATGGCGCCTGGGACAAGGCGCAAATCCACGCCGTACAGATACGGCTGCCCGCCAGAAACGACACTGACCCGCTCCAGTTCAAGGACCAAATCGCTCTCCTCTCGGCATGCACGACGCCAGCCGCAGAGCTGGCGCTTCAGAATGACGTCAATTGGGTTGCGCTTCGATTACATGCAGCAGCCAGAATGTCCCTTTTGTTGGTTTGCGTTTAAATCGGGGTAAACCTTACGACAGGATGAGATCCGGAAATCGGCTGCGGGCTGGGGGCGATCGGCATGAGATACGTTGAAATAGAGCATTGACTCAATTTCTTTAGACGCACGTTGGACGGTCCGATTGCTGCGTAGCAAAAAGGCGGATTCGTATGCTGCCCGTCGGCACGAACGGCGCATTCGCCGAGCCTCAGAAGAGAAACCACGCCTCGGCGTCTTTCTCGAGCGGCGAGGCTGCGGTGCGTTCGGGCAGCGCGCGGAGATGCGCGCGTGCATGTTGAAGTGCATCGGAGAAACCGCGCAGTGTCTGCGTCGTCGGCCGGTCGTCGAGGCGGCGGCGTTGCACGGCCTGCGCGACATTCCGGTGTATCAGCGCCGTCTGCGCATCGATATAGGCGATGCACGCGCGCGCGAGCGCCGTCGATAACGTGCCGATACCCATGAGCGCCGGCACGCTCGCAATGGTGCGATAACCGTCGGAAGGAAGCATCGCGAGCGCGCGGCGCGGATCGGCGAAGTCGCGTCTCAGGACATCGAACAACGGCGCGGCCCATAGCTCGCGCTCGATGCCTAGCGCGTGCCGTCTGCGTTGCACGGCCGCCTTGGCCTCTTCATCCACGATCTCGCCAGCCTTGAGGAGCAACGCACCCGGATGCTCGCCCGGGCGGATGCATTGCGCGCCGATCCATCCCGCGCCACGCGAGCGCTGCGCAAGCACCGCATTTTGCAGGTGATCGGGCACGAGCGGGTCGAGCGGCACCGCGATGCACTGATCCGGCTTGCCCTTTGCATGAAGGCCGCACAACCCGTCATGCGCGAGCGCGGAACAGCGGCCGAGCGACGGGTAATCGAGCGCAAGCGTCGTGATGGTGATGGCACTGGCCTCATCGACGGGAAACGCGTGCAGTGGCGTGTCCGCGCCTCGCGGCATGCGTCCGAGCGCGATGCAGCCGACGAATACGTCGCGGTGTTCGAACAGTTCGCGTAGCGACATCGCCGGCGGACTGTTGCAGCATTTGCCGCACGCGGTGCAGTCGAACGAGTAGCTATTCACCAAGGCCGGCGCACGGAATCCTGATACTGCGTGAGGATGAAATGCGCGACGTCGTCGGAATGAAAGACACGAACGAGTCGCCCGACCCAGGCGGCCTTCGCGTCGCGCGTACGCACGGCGAGAACATGCTGATAAGGCGAGCGCGCATCTTCGATGCCGATGCTGTCGCGGCCCGGCTTCAGCTTGTTGCGCGCGGCGTCGTCGGCGTTCATCGCGACGAAGCTCGCCGTGTCGAGCGCTTCGTAGAGCTTCGCGCGTTCCACCCGGCGGATCTTCAGACCGAAGCGATTGCCGGCGATATCCCCGAGCGTCGGATGAAGGCCCGCGCCGTCCTTCAGCGTGATGAGCGCATAGTTCTGCAGGAGGATCAATGCGTGCGCGGTGCCGGCGGCATCGGCCGGAACGGCGACGGTCGCGCCGCGCGGCAAGTAGGCGATCGATGCGAGCTTGCGCGAGTAGAGCGCCATCGGCAAGGTCACGGTCGCGGCGACGCTTTCGATCGCGTAGCCGTTGCGCGCGCTGCGGGCGGCGAGGCTGGCTTCGTCCTCGAAACTGGCGGCATCGATCGTACCGTTTGCGAGCGCGGCGTCGATGCGCGCGGCATCGTCGAAAGCCACGACGGCGAGCGGCAAGCCCTGCTTCGCGGCGACTTCACGCACATGCGCGACGATCGTCGCTTCCTCGCCCGGCATCACGCCGATGCGAACCGTCTGCTCCGCGGCATGCGCCGTCGTCACGAAAGAGGCTGCCAGAACCGCCCGCGCGAAAACGAATCGCGCGCGCATCAGCCGTCCCTCAGCACGGTGCGAAAGCCGATATGCGACGCGGGCAAATCCGCTTCCTGCTGCTCGCGCGACGACGCCCGGTAGCGCACGCAATAATCCTGCGCGCACAGGAACGAGCCGCCCTTGATGACCATGGCCGTGTCGTGCTTGCGCGCTGGGATCACCGCCGCCGTGTCGCCGTTCGAATGCGGCTGACGCGGACCGGTGTAAGGATCCTTCGTCCATTCCCATGCGTTGCCGATCATGTCGTACAGCCTGAAATCGTTCGCCGCATAGCAACCGACCGGCGCCAAACCCGCATGGCCGTCTTCGGCGGAGTCGAGCACGGGAAACACGCCTTGCCAGTAATTCGCCGATGGCTTGCCGCGCGCATCGCGCGGAGCGGCGTCGAGCTGCGCGCCTTCCCGCCCGGCCTTGCCCGCGTATTCCCACTCGGCCTCGGTCGGCAGATCGCGGCCGAGCCAGTGCGCGTAGGCGAGGGCGTCGGCGAGCGTCACCATCGTCACCGGACGATTTTCGTGCCCTTTCCATGTGCTCGACGATCCCGTGGGATGCTTCCACGACGCACCTTTCACCCACGACCACCACGCGAGATCGCGTGCGTTCATTTCTTCGCGCGTCGGGACATGGAACACGACAGCGCCGCCCTGACGCTCGGCTTCGGTCACATAGCCCGTCGCGTCGACGAAAGCGGCGAACTGCGCGTTGGTTACATCGGTCTGGTCGATCCAGAAGGCTCCGACCTTCGTCTTGCCATCGCCCACCGGGCGCTCGTCCTCATAACCCTGTGTGCTGCCGAAGACGAATTCGCCGCCGCGCAGGTGCACCATGCCCGCGCGCGGATCGTCGCGCCACTTGGCGGGAATGCCCGAATAGCGTTCGCATTGCTGCTCGGAGCCGAGCGGCGCCAGCGTGCGCGCGAGATTGCGCGGATCGAAGCCGTGCTCCGCGTTCACGGCGAGCGCCCCGCCGAAGCCCGCGCCGAACAACGCGAGCGTCACGGCGCCGGCGCCTGCAAGGGATGTCCATCTACGACTCATCGCGCGCTCAGTAGTAGCCGCGCGGCCGCAGCGGTTCGACGCCGCCCACCGTGCTCATGTAGCTGTTCCACTGCTGCACGAGACTGTCGATGACGGACGGATTCTGCGCCGATACGTCGTTGTTCTCGCCGCGATCGGCCTGCAGGTCGAAGAGCTGCCAGTGACCGTCGACGGGACCGGTCGGCGGCTCGGTCCAAAGCGCCTTCCAGCGGCCATCGGAGCTGCGCAGATAGCCGCGTCCATAGGCTTCGTCACCGAACGCGGCGGTGTGCACTTCCGCGGTGCCGTCGCCCTTGAGAATCGGGAGCAGCGACTGTCCGGTGACCGGATAGACGTAGCGGTTGTTATAGACCACCTTGCCCTTGTTCGAATCGACGCCCGTGAGCGTATTGATCGAAGCCGGCGCGGGCTGCGTCGGCGGCGTGATCTGTGCGACGGCGAGGAAGGTCGCGGTGTTGTCGGTGACGTGCGTGAAGGCGCGCAAGGTGGGCAACTGCGCCGTCTGTCCGGGCAAATGTGCGATGAGCGGTGTCGATACGCCACCTTCGCCCGCGTAGCCCTTGGTGAGGCGGAACGGCGTCGCGCTGACTTCGGCCCAGCGCAGGCCGTATTGCAGACGCCGCGCGTTCTGCTGACCGTTGTCGGTGCCGAGCGTCGAATAGACCGCATCGGATGCGTTCGCGGTATCGGTCGCGGTCGGATCCGCGCCCGAGTCGATCGGCCAGCCTTCCGCGCCGTTATCGGACTGAAACAGGATGAACGTGTTGTCGTATTCGCCGATGTCTTTCAGATGCTGGATCAGCAGGCCGATGTTGTGATCGAGATTCTCGACCATGCCGGCATAGATTTCCATGTAGCGCGCTTGCGCCTTCTTCTCGGCGGCGGACAGGCTGTTCCACGACTTGTTGACCGTGCCGGGACCATAGTCGCTGTAGCCTTGCGCGGCGTTGTGCACGGCGCTGATGTATTTCGCGTCAGCGCTGCCATTGTTCGCCGTGGCGGGCGACGAGGTCAGCGTTTCCGGCGCGCCCTGATACGGATTGAAATCGGCGGGAATGATGCCGAGCGCCTTCTGCCGCGCGATCCGCGCATTGCGGATGACGTCGTAACCTGCGTCGTACTTGCCCGCATAGTTGTGCAAGTAAGGCTCGGGCACCTGCAAAGGCCAGTGCGGCGACGTGTAGGCTGCGTAGGCGAAGAAGGGCTTGCCGTCGCCCTTGTTCGAATCGATGTAGGAGATCAAGCGCTGCGTATAGAAGTCGGTCGAATAGAAGACGCTCGGACTGCCGCCTGCGCCGCCTGGCTGGCCGGGCTGTCCCGGCTGAACGTATTGACCGTCTTCCGTGTAGTTTTTCGAGCCTGCGGGTTCGTGCGCGAAGTGATTCGTCGCGGCGCCGCCGAGCAGCGCATAGCTATGCTCGAAGCCCCACTGATCCGGCGTTTGCCCGCCGCCCGTGGTGCTGCCTACGATTCCCGAGCCGATGTGCCACTTGCCCGCCATGTACGTGTGATAACCGCCATCCTTCAGCAACTGCGCGACCGAGAGCGCCCGGTCGTTCAGATAGCCTTCGTATCCCGGCAGGCCCTTGCGTTCGTCGGTCGGCGTGCCCATCGTGCCTTCGCCGACGAGATGGTGGTCGGTGCCTGAGATCAGCATGGCGCGCGTGATCGCGCAGACCGTGCCGGTGTGATGGTTCGTGAGGATGCGGCCCGATGCGACGAGCGCATCGAGATTCGGCGTGTTGATTTCGCCGCCGAACGCGTGGATATCCGAGTAGCCGAGATCGTCGGCCATGATGTACAGGATGTTCGGCCGTTTGGCGGCGGCGACCGGCGCGGTCGTCGGCGAGCTGTCGCTGGAAGAGCCGCACGATGCCAGCGCGAAGAGGCTGGCGACGGCGAGCGCAACGGCGGCGCGGCGGGTAGCGATCGAGCGGTGCAAGGTCATTGTCGTTATGGCGGTCCGTTGAAAGCGAGCGGCGATCTTAGCAACCGGCTCAAGGCCGCCAAAGATCGATTTCTGCTTTGCTTGTCGCCTTCAGAGATTTGAAAGAACCGCGATTGCGCGTCGTGCGAATGCGCTCGGCGACGCTCGAAGCACGAGGCTTCGAGCGTGCCTTCCGGATGCGCCCGATTCGTGCAAGCGCGTAGGGAAACGGTGTGAGCGCAGCGTATCGAGGGTGTCGTTCCGCGCTTTCGCCGCGGGATTTTCACCGGTTCGATGCGGTTCTTCGCAGCTCAGAAGCGCACGCGCACGCCGCCGAACGCCGCCACTTGCCGGTTCGTCGACGACGGCGTGCCCGCGTCGGCGATAGCCGCGATCTTCTGATAGCCGTTGCCGACGCGCGTCGAGGCATCGCCCGCCGCGAGCTGATAGACGCCGGAGAGATAGAGGTCCGTGCGCTTCGACAATACATAGTCGACGCCGAGCGTGAACTGATGCCAGCGCGGCTTGAGTGTCGCGCCGCCGGTGCCGGGCAGACTGTTGGCGCGGCCATCGGTGAAGGTGTACACGCCGATCAGCGTCGTCGCCGGCGTAATGTTGTAGCGGCCGTTCACATCGTAGTTGTTGAACTTGCGCGACGAGCCATCGTTGTAGTCGAGCTGCGTGTGGCTCCATGCGAAGCCGACTGTCGCGACCGATCCGATCGCGTAGTTGCCGCCCGCGACCGCCACTTGCTGCCGCGCGACGCCGCCGTTCAGGCCATAGAAGAAGGCGCCGCTGTAGTCGTCGCCGGACGTGGTCGATGCACCGCCGACCGCGCCGCTCGTGTTCGACGCGACATTCGGATGATCGAGCAGCAAATAGCCCGCGCCGAGTTGCAACGGCCCGCTGGCGTAGCTCGCCGATACGCCCCAAGCGCGGTTGTTGCCGAAGCCCGCGCCCGCGCCGTTGCTCGCCTGATTGCTGAACCCGTAGAGCGCATCGACAGTCACGCCCGCGAAGGTATCGCTCTTGAACTTCACGGCATTGTTGATGCGGAAGGTCTGATTCAGATTGTCGTTATCGCCGACGTGCGTGGCGGGCGACCAGAATCCCGGCCCCGCGAAGAGCGCGACGAGATCCGTGTTCGGATCGTACTGACGCCCGAGCGTCAGCGTGCCGATGCCCGTCTTCGCCACGCCCACATAAGCTTGCCGCCCGAATTCGCGTCCGCCTTGAGCGAGTGTGCCGTCGTTGACGCGATAGCCGCTCTCGAGCGTGAACAGCGCCTTGTAGCCGCCGCCCAGATCTTCGACGCCTTTGAGGCCCCAGCGGCTGCCGTTGAGCTTGCCGCTCGTCGCCTGCACGTTGGATGCGCCACGCTGATTGTTCGTATAGGCGAGGCCGGCGTCGGTGATCCCGTACAAGGTGACGGAACTCTGTGCCTGAACGATGCCCGGAAGGGCGGCCAGTAAGCCAGCGGCGCCGGCGAGTGCGACTCGTTTCATTCGCTTCCTTAGGTATTAACCATGAGTTCGAGGAAGCCGGATACTACGGTCGTGCTTACCGAAGTCCAACAAAGGATTTTTCGTTTGTAATGGTCGGAGCGTCTGATTTGGATTCCGGATTACATCGGAGAAGCGATGCAGAAATCGCGAGCAGGCGCGCAACGAACGCTTCGCGCCGCGCGAGGCCGGTCATATCGATATGAGGCTTCGTTGGTTAGCGCGCCGGCCGTTGCTGCATAACATGAGCGGCTGCGCGTGATGTCACGCATTCATACCGACAGGAGCACCATGAGCGCCGACGAAAGACTCGACCGTCTGATCGACCCCGAACGCACTTCGAGCAACCCGAAGGCTAACTATCGCAATGCCACGCGCTGGGGCGATCTCGTGTTCGTGTCGGGCAAGTCGGCGGGCGCCGCCATCGACGGTAAGCCGTCCAAAGGCAGGCTGGGTGACACGCTCACGCTCGAAGACGGCGTTTCGTTCGCACGCGAGGCGGCAGTGGAACTGCTGCTCGTGCTGCGCGATGAACTCGGCTCGCTCGAACGCGTGAAGCAGGTGCTCGACGTGCAGGGCTTCGTGAACGCCGACGCCGCCTTCGAAGACCACGCGAAGGTGCTCGACGGCGCATCGGATCTGCTGGTCGAGGTTCTGGGCGATGCCGGCGTGCACGCGCGCTCGGTGTTCGGCGCCGTGTCGTTGCGCGGCGGGCAGCCGGTGATCCTGCGCGCCGTCGTCGGCGTGAGCGACTCATGATGTCATCGCATTCGCAGGAACGCGTTAGACGATGGCGCTTAAGCAACCCTTGTCATTTGCATAGTCGCAATCGCGATTGGGCATCCCGAAACCGCGACCTATAATCGGGCGCCCGACTGCCTGTCTTCTCTGCCCGACTCATCGAGCATGCCGAAAATCCCGCGTTTCTCATCGTTTTCCGCCACACGGCCGGGCGATCCCGCGAAGCCGGAGCAACACGCTCCCGCGTCGCCGCGACGCCGGATGCTGGGCGGCCTCGCGCTGTCGGCAGCCGTGGCGCCTCACGCGAATGCGGCGTCCGGACTCTTGCAGCCGCTCAGCGTCGAGCCGTGGACGCGCATGCCTGGCGCGCCGATTCTCGATCATCCCTATGGCCTGCCATCCCCGCGCGAATCCGAGGTCGTGCGTCGCGCGGCGCGTGCGTGGCCGGTGCCGGGCGCGGCTTCGTCGCTGACGCCGCTCGCCGATCTGCACGGCGCGATCACACCGAACGGGCTTGTCTACGAACGCCATCACGCCGGTGTGCCGGATATCGACCCGGACCAGCACCGGCTCGTGATTCATGGCCTCGTGCGCGAGCCGAAGCTCTTCACGATGGACGATTTGCTGCGGCTGCCTTCCGAGTCGCGCGTGCACTTTCTCGAATGTTCGGGCAACACCGCGAGCGAATGGAAAGGGCCGAGCGGGCTGCCCGTTCAGCTCACGCACGGGCTTCTGTCGTGCTGCGAGTGGACCGGCGTGCGGCTTTCGACGTTGATCGAGGCGGCCGGCGGGCTCGCTGCGAACGACGGCCACGCGCCGCGCTGGATTCTCGCGGAGGGCGCCGATGCAGCCGCGATGACGCGCAGCCTGCCGCTCGATCGCGTGCTGGATCGCGCGTTCGTCGTGTATGCGCAGAACGGCGAGCGGCTGCGGCCGGAGAACGGCTATCCGCTGCGGCTTCTGGTCCCCGGCTTCGAAGGCAACACCAACGTGAAGTGGCTGCGCAGGCTGAAGCTCGTCGACGCGCCGCTCGAAACGCGAGAGGAAACGTCGAAATACACGAACTTGCTGGCCGATGGTCGCGCGCGCCAGTTCGTGTTCGAGATGGATGCGAAATCGGTCATCACGCGGCCATCGCCCGGGCACAAGTTGACGACTCACGGTTACTACCCGATCGTGGGGCTCGCCTGGTCGGGACGCGGTGCGATCCGTCAGGTCGAAGTATCCGTCGATGGTGGCCGTTCATGGCAAGCGGCGCGGCTCGATGGCGCGCCCGGCGATCGCGCGCTCACGCGCTTTCATGCGGGATGGGTGTGGAACGGTGAACCGGCCACGATCCTCTCGCGGGCAACGGATTCGACCGGATACATCCAGCCGACGCGCGAGGCGCTCGTCGCCGCGCGCGGGCTGAACTCGAACTACCACTACAACGGCATTCAGCAATGGCGCGTCGACGCCGATGGCAGCGTGAAAAATGCATAGGGAATCAACTCGACAACTTCGCGCCGTGCGCCCGCTGATCGTGGGTCTGACGGCGCTGTGTCTTACCGCCTGCTCGGGGCCGTGGCGGGACGGGCGCGCGTCGCAGGCCGGGTTGGACGATGCAACGCATCGCGCGGCTGTCGGCACGATCGGCACGATCGGCACGCCCGTGAGCGCGGCGGACATCGCCGCGTGGAACATCGATGTCGCGCCTGACGGTCGCGGCCTGCCCGCGGGCAGCGGCGACGTGGTGACCGGTGCGCGGATCTTCGCGGCCAAGTGCGCCTCGTGTCACGGCGCGAAAGGCGAGGGCGTGCTGGGCGACCGGCTGATCGGCGGGCGTGGCACGCTCGCGAGCGAGAAGCCGGTGCGCACGGTCGGAAGCTACTGGCCGTACGCGACGACACTGTTCGATTACATTCGCCGCGCGATGCCCTATAACGCGCCGCAATCGCTGAGCGCGGACGAGGTGTATGCCGTGAGCGCGTGGATCCTGAATCAGAACGGCATCGTTCCCGACGACGCCCGCCTCGATGCCCATTCGCTTGCCGCCATCCGCATGCCGAATCGCGATGGATTCGTTCCGGACCCGCGACCGGGACGCCTTTGACATGCATAGCATGACGTAATGACGAATCGATGCGGCCGGTGATTTGCAAACGTAAAAGGATTGGTTGGCCATGCGTTCGTCGGCCCCTAGCATGAAGCGGTTCGGGCAATGTTGCCTGAATTTGCCGCGAGGACTCGCTCCATGCAATACAAAGGTTATGAGGTTGCACCCTCCGCTCAGGCCATGCCGAGCGGCTTGTATGCGGCCAACCTGACGATCGAACATCGCCGGTACGCGCACGGTGCAAGCTTCACTTTCGATGCGCTCGATTACTTCTTCGAGCGCGATCATGCGATCGCCTATGCGGCACGCTGGGCGCGGCTGTGGATCGATCAGCGCAGCGCGCGCAAGAAGCGCGGATAACGTCGACGAAGCATCGGATAGCCGCATGAGCTGTCGGTCCGGAAGGCGCCCGCGATCCGTCTTTCGTCATGCGCGCCGCAGATTTGGTTAGCAGATCCAATTCGTTCCAATCTCCGCGCGGGATGGTTACGCTGTGGCGGCTCTCAACCACGCATGACGCTGACCATGACCCAACGCGATCTACTCATTCTGCTGGAACCGGGCTTCACCGATCCGAAGCGCCCGGGCGAAGTGTTCATCTGCCCGGACGGTGCGCCGATCGAAGGTCTGCTCGCAAGCGATCCGGCGCGCAACGCGCGCCTCGATATCCGCCGCGTGCCCTTCGAGCGTCCCCGCAAGGCCGCGGTCGAAGCACTGAGCGAGGCGCATCAAAGTCTGCCGGTGCTGGTGCTGGGCGATGCGTACCCCGCGCCGTCCGACGCGCAAACCGTCGGCGAGAAACGCTTCGTCACCGATACGCGCCGCATTCTCGCGTTGCTCGCAGAGCGCCACGGTTTTCCCAAAGTGCATGACTGATCCGGCAAACGAGACTATTCGCTCATGCCCCGACCTATACATCTGAATCTCTTCGTTCACGGACGCGGCCATCATGAAGCAGGCTGGCGTCATTCCGGCGCGACGCGCCAGGCGCTGACCGATATCGACTATTTTCGCGATCTCGCCGTCAGGGCGGAGCAAAGCCTGTTCGATTCCGTGTTTTTCGCCGATGCCCTCGCGCTCGGCGATGGCGCGCAATTCGTCGCGTCCGGCGCGCTCGAACCGATCACCACGCTCGCGGCGCTTTCGCAGGCGACTTCGCGCATCGGACTGATCGCGACGGCATCGACCACGTACACCGAGCCGTTCAATCTCGCGCGTCAGTTCGCTTCGCTGGATCACATTTCGCGCGGGCGCATCGGCTGGAACATCGTGACCTCGTGGGTCGGCGGCGCGGGGCCGAACTTCGGCTACGAGCAGCAGATCGAGCATGCGGAGCGCTACGCACGCGCGCACGAGTTCCTCGAAGTCGTCACGCAACTGTGGGATAGCTGGGCCGATGACGCCATCATCGATGACGCGTCGAGCGGACGCTTTCTCGATCCGGCGCGCGTGCGCAAGATCGGCTATCGCGGGAAGTTTCATCGCGTGGCGGGGCCGCTGAATCTGCCGCGCCCGCCACAGGGGCATCCGGTGCTGGTGCAGGCGGGCTCGTCGGCGACGGGCAAGGCGTTCGCCGCGCGCCATGCGGAAGCCGTCTTCACCGCGCATCTGACGAAGCAATCCGCGATCGACTTTTATGCCGAGCTCAAGGCGGGCGCGAGGGCCGCGGGCCGCTCGGAGCAGGACATCGTGATCCTGCCGGGCATCAGCGCGGCGATCGGTTCGACCGAAGCGGAAGCCAGCGCTCTGCTCGACGAACTCGACTCGATCACCGATGTCAGCGTGGGACTCGGCCGCCTGTCGAACCGCTTCGGCGGCTACGATTTCTCGACGCTGCCGCTCGATCAGCCGCTGTCCGTCGATGACTTTCCGGACCCGTCGACGGTGCAGGCCGCGCAAAGCCGCGCGGCAGTCATCACGCAACTGGTGGCGCGCGAGCGTCCGACCTTGCGCAGCCTGTTGAGGAAGCTCGCGGCGGCGCGCGGGCATTTCACGCTGTCCGGCACGCCCGAACAGATTGCAGATGTCATTGCCGACTGGACCGAAAGCCGTGCCGCCGATGGCTTCAACGTGATGCCGCCCATACTGCCCGCGCAGCTCGAGCACTTCACCGAGCATGTCGTGCCGATTCTGCAAAGGCGCGGCCTGTTCCGGCGCGAGTACGAAGCCGCCACGCTGCGCGGTCACTACGGTCTCGCACGTCCCGCCAATCCTTATTTCAAGTCTTGATGCCGATCCGCTTCCTGAAATCCATCATCGCCGCCGGTTGCTTCGCCGCCGCGTTTGCCGCGCACGCTGACGAGGGCTATCCCGCGCAGATCAACATCGGAATCCAGAAGGGCGACGGTCTCGTCGCGCTGCGGGCATCGGGCAAGCTGGAGCAGGCTTTCGCTTCGCATCACGTCAAGGTTTCGTGGCACGAGTTCGTGTATGGCGCGCCGCTCGTCGAAGCCATCAATGCGGGCGACGTCGATGTAGGCACGGTCGGCTCGACGCCGCCGATCATGGCGCAGGCGGGCGCGGCGCCATCGGTCGTGTATGTGGCGTATGCGCCGAGACTCGTCAAAAGCTATGCGATCGTCGTGCCGAAGGATTCGCCCGTGAAGGACCTGCGCGATCTGAAGGGCAGAAAGATCGCCTTCGCCAAGGGCTCGCAAGGGCACCTGTTCGTGCTGAAGGCGATGCAGGATGCCCACATGGACCCGAACGCCGCGCAGTTCACGTACCTGTCCTATGGCGATGCGCGCTCGGCGTTCGAGCGCGGCTTCATCGATGCGTGGGCCGTGCCCGATCCGCGTTACGCGGACACCGAACTGACCACCGGCGCGCGGACCATTCTCACCATCGGGGATCTGTCGGTGCCGCAATACGGCTTCTATATCGCGACGCGCGACTTCGCGCAAAAGTATCCCGCCGCGCTGCGTCTGCTGTTCGATCAGCTTGCACGTCAGACGAACGACAGCCTCGCGCATCCGCAGGATACGGCGCGCTTTCTGTCCGCCAATACGGGCGTGCCGCTCGCCGTATGGAACCGGGCGATCTCGCGCCTGGAGTGGGGCGCGAGCTATCCGATTCCCGACGACGTCCTTGGCGCGCAGCAGGACTCGGCGAATCTGGCTTTCGATACGAAGGTGATTCCGCGCCGCATCGATGTGCGCCAGGCGGTGTTGCAGATCAGGTAAGGATCGACGCGCGCGCTACGCAAGCCTTATCCGTTTAGCGCCGCTTTTCATATGCTTCGTCGAATTCGTTCGTGGCGTCGTTCGCGTCGCCCGTACAAGATGGAGAGTTATCCCTTTCTGTGGAGCTTTCCATGAGCGGCGATGCCCCGCGCCAACTGCATCTGAACATCAACGCGCTTCATTCCGGATTCGTGCCGTCGGCATGGCGTCTGCCGGATTCGGATCCGAACGTATTCCTCGACGTGAGCCACTATGTGCGCCTGGCGCAACTGGCCGAACGCGCGTGTCTCGATGCAATCTTTCTCGCCGATAGCGCCGCGATCTCCGATCAGCTCGACATGCGCCCTATCACGGCGCTCGAACCGACAATGCTCCTCACGAGCATTGCAGCCGCGACCACGCATCTTGGGCTGATCGCGACGGCATCGACGAGTTACAACGAGCCGTATAACATCGCACGCCGATTCGCGACGCTCGATCTGATCAGCGGCGGGCGCGCGGGCTGGAACATCGTGACGACCGCGGACCTGCCGTCTGCGCGCAACTTCGGTCACGACACGGTCCCCGACCATGCAACGCGCTATGCACGCGCGGACGAGTTCGCGGCGCTCGTCAAGACGCTGTGGAATAGCTGGGATGACGACGCATTCATCGCGGACAAATCGAGCGGGCGGTTCGTCGATCTCGACAAGGTGCATCCGGCCGATCATCGTGGGCGATTCTTCAGCGTGCGCGGCGCGCTGAATCTGCCGCGCTCGGCACAGGGTCATCCGGTTCTGGTGCAGGCGGGCGCATCGGGCGACGGACGCGAGCTTGCCGCGCGTCACGCGGAAGCGGTGTTTTCGGCCTCGCAATCGTTCGATGAATCGCGTGCATATCGCGAAGATCTCAACGCGCGCGCGGCGCGTTACGGACGCGGCGCGAACGCGGTGAAAGTGCTCGCGGGACTGACGACGATCATCGGTTCGACGGAAAGCGAGGCGCTGCGACGCCGTGACGAACTCGTCGATCTGATTCCGGTGCAGTACAGCCTGAACCGCATCGCTGGCACGCTCGGCGTGCCCGTCGATTCGCTTTCGCTCGACAGGCGTTTGCCCGACGACTTGCCGCTGCCCAATGGCGGCAACGGCAATCACACGTTCTTCAACGCGACGCTCGCGCAGGCGCGCACGCATGGCTACACGGTGCGCGAGCTCATCCGTGCGCTGGCGGGCGGCGGCGGACATCGCGTGATCGTCGGCACGCCCGAGCAAGTCGCGGATGACATCGAGCACTGGTTCAGGAACGGCGCCGCCGACGGCTTCAATCTGATGCCCGACGTGCTGCCCGATGGTCTCGAAGCCTTCACGGAAGGCGTCGTGCCGATACTTCAGCGGCGCGGCATTTTCCGTCGCGCGTATGAGGGCAAGACCTTGCGCAGCCATCTGGGGTTGTCGGTGCCCGAGGGCGCGGTGCTCGACATGCATTAGGCGGGTGGTGGGGGAGCGGTGCGCGTGGCGTAGCGATCGCCTCTCGGCATTGCACCCAACGTCACATGCTTTTCGCGCCGCCATGCTTTCCATATGCATAACCGTTCGTTCACGCGCGCGCGCAGCCGTTTTATCGTGATCGCCGCGGCGCGTCATATTCGGCCGTCGAACAACGAACAGAGAGGAATGGCATCACATGGCAGGCTTCAACCGACGCGATTTTCTGGTCTCATCAGGCGCGGCGCTCGCGTCCGCCGGCCTGTCTTCGCTCGCTTTCGCGCAGGAAGCGGCACCCAGGCGTGGCGGCACGCTCAACATGCTGATCAATCCCGAGCCGCCCGTGCTCGTATCGATCTTCCAGACGACGGGCCCCGCGCTCGTCGCGAGTTCGAAGGTGCTCGAAGGTCTGCTCGCCTATGACTTCGATCTGAAGCCGAAGGCGCAGCTCGCGACCGCGTGGAACGTGAGCCCGGACGGTCTCAAGTACACGTTCACGCTGCGCCAGAACGTGAAGTGGCACGACGGCGAGCCTTTCACATCGGCGGATGTGGCGTTTTCCATCGACTTGTTGAAGTCGATCCATCCGCGCGGGCGCAGCACCTTCGCCAACGTGACGCGCGTGTCGACGCCCGATGCGCGCACCGCGATCATCGAATTGTCGAAGCCCGCGCCGTATCTGCTGAAGGCGCTGTCGGCGGGCGAATCGCCGATCGTGCCGAAGCATCTCTACGCGAACGGCGATCCGCTGACGAACCCGCATAACAACGCGCCCATCGGCACCGGGCCGTTCCGCTTCAAGTCGTGGACGCGGGGCGCGAGCATCGTCTACGAGCGCAACCCGGATTACTGGGACGCGGGCAAGCCGTATATCGATTCGCTCGTGTTCAAAGTGATTCCCGATGCCGCCGCGCGCTCCGCCGCGTTCGAAACCGGCGCGCTCGATCTCGGCGGCGAGAATCCGGTGCCGCTTTCGGATCTGCCGCGTCTCACGCAATTGCCGCAGCTCGCCGTGGAAACGCGCGGTTATCGCTTTCTGGAACCGCTCTCGGAGATCGATTTCAATCTCGCGCATCCGATCCTGAAGGACGTGCGCGTGCGTCAGGCGATCGCCCATGCGATCAATCCGCAGATCGTGCAGAAGACGATCGCCTACGGTTACGCCGACATTTCTCCGACGCCGATCACGCCCGCCTCGCCGTATCACGACGGGAAGCTCGCGCCTTACGCATTCGATATCGCGAACGCGGAAAAGCTGCTCGATGCCGCGGGTTATCCGCGCAAGAACGGCGGCCCGCGCTTCCAGTTGACGCACGATTTCCTGCCTTATGGCGACATGTACCGGCGTCAGGCCGATTACGTGAAGTCGGCGCTCGCGCGTGTGGGCATCGACGTGACCGTGCGTTCGCAGGATCTGCCTTCGTTCCTCAAGCGCGTGTATGCGGACCGTCAGTTCGACTTCACGAGCATCGGCGTGAATACGTTGTTCGATCCGAGCGTGGGCGTGCAGCGTCTCTACTGGTCGAAGAACATCCGGCCCGGCGTGCCGTTCTCGAACGCGCCGCACTACAGCAATGCGGAAGTCGATACGCTGCTCGAATCGGCATCGATCGAAACGGATGAGAAGAAGCGCGTGGCGCTCTATCAGCAGTTTCAGCAGATCGTGTATCGCGACCTGCCGATCCTGAATCTCGTCGCGCCGCGCATGGTCACGCTCGCGAACCGGCGCGTGCGCAATCACACGGTGTCGGCGCAGGGGCTGGAAGGCAATCTCGCCGATGTGTGGCTGAGCGCCTGAGGACGGACGCCGATGAACCGACGCACGCGCTTCGCCGCCATCGCGCGGCGCACCGCATGGCAGGCCTTGCCGACGATGCTCGCCATCGTGGTCCTGAACTTCTTCCTGCTGAAGCTGATGCCAGGCGACGCCGCCGATGTGCTCGCGGGCGAAGCGGGCTCCGCGACCGCCGAAACGCTGCAGGCATTGCGCGCGAAGTTCGGCCTCGACCAGCCGGTGCTGCATCAGCTCGGCGCGTATCTGTCGCATCTCGCGCACGGCAGTCTCGGCTATTCGCCGCGTTACGACGCGCCCGTCATGCAGCTGATTCTGTCGCGGCTGCCGAACACCTTGCTGCTGATGGGCACGGCGCTCGCCCTCGCGATCGTCGCGGGCATCGTGCTCGGCGCGGTCATGGCGCATTGGGCGGGCAAGTGGCCGGATCGCGTGCTGTCCGTGCTCGCGCTCGTGCTGTATTCGACGCCCGGCTTCTGGATCGGCCTGCTCGCCATCGTGCTGTTCTCGGTGCATCTCGGCTGGCTGCCGAGCGGCGGCGATATCACCGTCGGCGCGTCCTTGCACGGCTTCGCGTATGCCGCCGATGTCGCGAAACATGTGCTGCTGCCGGCCGTGACGCTCGCGACTTTCTTCGTCGCCATCTACGCGCGTCTCACGCGCGCCGCGATGCTCGAAGTGAAGCGCCAGGACTTCGTGCGTACCGCGCACGCGAAGGGGCTGCATCCGCTGCGCGTCACCGTGCGTCATGTGCTGCGCAACGCGCTGATGCCGCTCACGACGATGGTCGGCATTCACTTCGGCACGCTGCTCGGCGGCGCGGCCGTCACGGAAACCGTGTTCAGTTGGCCGGGCCTCGGGCGTCTTGCGCTCGATGCCGTCATGGCGCGCGATTTCAGCGTGCTGCTCGGCGTGTTGCTGCTTTCGTCGCTGCTCGTGATCGTCGCCAACGTGACGGTCGATCTGCTGCAGGCGTGGCTCGATCCACGCATCGTCTGACTCATCGAACCTGAAAACGCATGGCTTCCGATTCCACCGAACTCGCTTCATCCGGCCACGGCTCGGCGTGGCGGCGCCAGCTCGCCGGTGCGCTGTTCGGCGCGCGGCGCGCTCAACGTGCGCCTTACGCTCGCGCCTCGCGCGGCGTGTGGCGCGCGCTGCTGCGCAATCCGTCCGCGCTCGCGGGCATCGTGCTGCTGACTGCGTTCATCGCGCTTGCGCTGAGTGCGCCGTATCTTTTTCCCGGCGATCCGCTCGATATGGTCGCCGCGCCCTTCGAATGGCCGGGCAGCGACCCGCTGTATCGCCTCGGCACCGATTCGCTCGGCCGCGATGTCGCCGCCGGCATCGCGCACGGCACACGCGTGTCGCTGGTGATCGGCGCATCGGCGGCGGCGATCGGGCTCGTCATCGGCACGCTCGTCGGCGCGATGGGCGGCTTCTTCGGCGGCGTCATCGACGATCTTCTCGTGCGCGTCACCGAGCTGTTTCAAACCGTGCCGTCGTTTCTGCTCGTGATCGTGATCGTCGCGATAGGGCGGCCGAACGTGACGGTGATCGCGCTGGCCATCGGCATCGCTTCGTGGCCGACGGTCGCGCGTATCGTGCGCGCCGAGTTCCGCACGCTGCGTTCGTCGGACTTCGTGCTCGCCGCGCGCAGTCAGGGGTTTTCCGACGCGCGCATCATCTTCGGCGAGATCTTGCCGAACGCACTGCCGCCGGTGATCGTGACCGCATCGGTGATGGTCGCGAGCGCGATCCTGATCGAGTCTTCGCTGTCGTTTCTGGGCATGGGCGACCCGAACGTCGTCACATGGGGCGGCATGATCGGCGCGGGGCGCGATTCCTTGCGCACCGCGTGGTATCTGACCGCCGTGCCGGGCGCGGCGATCGTGCTCGCGGTGCTCGCGCTCAATCTGCTCGGCGACGGCCTCAACGACGCACTCAACCCGCGCATGCGCGAACGTTCCTGACCCGAGACCTGTCCGTGGCGAATCTTCTTGAAGTGCGCGATCTGCGCGTGAGTTTCGGCGCGCATCGCGCGGTGCGCGGCATCGATCTGGACATAGCCGAAGGCGAGACGCTCGCGCTCGTCGGCGAGTCCGGCTGCGGCAAATCGGCGACCGCGCTGTCGCTCATGCGGCTCGTGCCGGAGCCGGGCCGCGTGACGGGCAGCGTCCGCTTCGACGGACGCGACGTGCTCGCGCTGAGCCCGCGTGAAATGCGCGATGTGCGCGGCCGCGACATCTCGATGATCTTTCAGGAGCCGATGACATCGCTCAATCCGGTGCTCACGGTCGGCGCGCAGATCGTCGAGACCTTGCGACGGCACGAAGCGCTGTCGAAGCCAGCGGCGATGAAGCGCGCCGTCGAACTGCTCGATCTCGTGCGTATTCCGGAGCCGCATCGACGCGTCTTCGACTATCCGCACGAGCTGTCGGGCGGACAGCGCCAGCGCGTGATGATCGCGATGGCCGTCGCATGCCGTCCGCGTCTGCTGATCGCGGATGAACCGACCACCGCGCTCGACGTCACGATTCAGGCGCGCATTCTCGAACTGCTTGCCGAATTGCGGCGCGATCTGTCGATGTCGCTGCTGCTCATCACGCACGATCTCGGCGTCGTCGCCGAACATGCGGATCGCGTCGCCGTGATGCTCGCGGGCGAAAAGGTCGAGGAAGCGCCGGTGCGTCAACTCTTCGAGCGGCCGCGGCATGCGTACACGCGCGGGCTGCTGGGCGCATCGCTGAACGTGGCGACGGAGTTGCATTACCGCGACTGGAAGCTGCCGGAGATTCGTCACGTGCAAGGCGCCGATGACAAGCCCGCGTTCAACGTGACGCCGCTTGCGCCCGTCAGCGCGCCGGAAACGCGATTCGACAACGACGCGCCGCTGCTCTCGGTGCAACATCTGACGGTCGATTATGTGCATCGGCATGGCAGGGGCGCGTTGCGCGCCGTCGACGACGTGTCGTTCGATATCGCGCGCGGCGAAACCGTGGGTCTCGTCGGCGAATCCGGCTGCGGCAAGTCGACCCTGTCGAAAGCGATCCTGCGTCTCGTGCCGGCGTCGGGTGGCGCGATCCGGCTGCGCGGCGTCGATCTCGCGCCCCTGAGCGAACGCGCGTTGCGCCCGCTGCGGGCGCAGGTGCAGATGGTGTTTCAGGACCCGTATGCGTCGCTGAATCCGCGCCGCAGCGTCGGCGACATCCTCGATACGGTGATGATCGTGAACGGCATCGCCGATGCGCGCGAACGCCGCCGACGCGCAAGCGCGATGCTCGATCGCGTCGGTTTGCCGAGCGCCGCGCTTGATCGCTATCCGCACGAGTTTTCGGGCGGTCAGCGGCAGCGCATCGGCATTGCGCGCGCGCTCGTGCTCGAGCCCGCGCTGCTGATCTGCGACGAACCCGTCTCCGCGCTCGATGTGTCCATTCAGGCGCAGATACTCAATCTGCTCGTCGAGCTGAAACGCGACCTCGGGCTCGCTTATCTCTTCATCTCGCACGATCTCTCGGTGGTGCGCTATATCGCCGACCGCGTCCATGTGATGCATGGCGGGCGCATCGTCGAAAGCGGCGATCATCGCGAGATATGGCGCGCGCCGAAGCATGCGTACACGCGCACGCTGCTCGAAGCGATTCCCGGCAAACGATTCGACGCGCAGGCCGCGTAGAGCACGCATCAATACCATAGGAACGTCACGTCATATGTCGAATAAAAATCAGAAACTCGAAGCCGCGCTCGCCGCGCTGCCTGAGCTGGCACAGGCCATCGGCGAAGATGCGGCCGCGCGCGAGGCGCGCCGCGAACTGCCGTTCGATGCCTTTGCGCTGTTTCGTCGATCGGGCCTCGGGACGTTGCGCTTTCCGCTCGAATGGGGCGGACTCGGCGGCTCGCTCGAAGACGTCTTCGACGTGATCGCAACGCTTGCCGCGCACGAAAGCAACGTCGCGCACGCGTTGCGCATTCACTTCGACCAGACCGAAGCGCTGCTGCTTGCGCCGCGCACGCCGTTCAATGCATTGCAGATCAAGCGCGTGGCGGAAGGCGCGATCTTCGGCGGCGCATCGACCGAAGCGGGCACGTCGCGCCCCGGCGAAATCACGACGCAACTTCGGCGCGAAGGCGATCACTTTCGTCTGAGCGGCCGCAAGTACTACGCGACGGGCACCGCGTTCTCCGACTACGCGCGCCTGAACGTGCAGGACGAACACGGCGAGGCCGCCATAGCCGTCGTGCCGGTTCAACGCGAGGGGCTGCGCGTGCTCGACGACTGGGACGGCATGGGGCAGCGCATGACCGCGAGCGGCAGTCTCGAGTTCGACGATCTGATCGTGTACGCGGACGAAGTCACGCCGCGCGTGCAGACGACGCTCACGGGCCGTCACGGTGGCGCGCTGCGTCAGTTGCATCTGGTGGCGGTGGCGGCGGGCATCGTACGCAACGTCGTCGCGGATGCGGAGCGCTATGTGCTGAAACACGGACGCCCCGTGCTGCATAGCGCGGCGCCGTCGGCCCGCGAAGATGCGTTCATTCAGCAGGTCGTGGGCGAATTGAGCGCGAACAGTCACGCGATCGATGCGCTCGTGCGCGACAACGCGCGCGTGCTCGAACGATCGTCGCAAGCGATCCGCAACGGCGATGCCGACGCCGACGCGCTCGTGCTGGAAGGCGCGCTCGCGACGGCGCGCACGCAGATCGTCGTCAGCAAGCTCGCGTTGAGCGCGGCGGAGCGCATGTTCGAAGCGGGCGGCGCATCGGCGACGGCGCGCGCGCATAACTTCGATCGCCACTGGCGCAATCTGCGCACGATCTTCAGCCACAATCCGCTGATGCATAAGGCGCGCGTGATCGGCGATTACGCGCTCAACGGCGTGACGACGCATCTGACCGAAGGGCGCGTGTTCTGACGTCTTGCGCGGATCGCTACACGATGCCGCGGCTTTCAGGCGCGGCGCGCGAGGCATCGACGGCCGTCAGGCAAGACCGGGCGGCGCGGCCCTCAGCACGTCGACATGTTTCGGCACCAGCCCGAGCTCGACGAAGGTGTCGGCGATCTGCTGCTGCTCCGCGATGATCGCCCGCGTGATGGCTTCCGTACCGAAGACCTGCCGGCTCACCGCGAGATCGACGACAGGTTTGGGCAGGCCCCAAAGCCGCGCGAGTTCGCTCGCGAGTTCGTCCGGATGCTGCTTGCCCCATTGATCGACGGCCTTGATCTCCTCGATGACGATGCGGATCACGTCGGCATTCTTCGCCACATAGTCTTGCGACGAAAAATAGTAGGCGCGGTTGCCCACGACGCCGCTCGCGTCCGCCACGACGCGCGCATTCAGCGACTGCTGCGCGGCGGCGAAGTACGGGTCCCAGATGACCCACGCATCGATCGAGCCGCGCTCGAAGGCGGCGCGCGCGTCGGCGGGCGCGAGATAGGCGAGTTCGACGTCGCGATACTGAAGGCCATGTTGGCGCAGCAGCTTCACGAGGAAGTAATGGACATTGCTGCCCTTGTTCAACGCGATACGCTTGCCTTTCAAATCCGCCACCGTTTTGACGGACGATTGCGCCGGCACCAGCACGGCTTCGGAATGCGGCCGCGTCGGCGTGGCGGCGACGTAGGCGAGCGGCGCGCCGGCCGCCTGCGCGAAGATCGGCGGCGCTTCGCCCACGTCGCCGAAATCGATCGAGCCGACATTGAGCGCTTCGAGCTGCACCAGACCCGCGGAGAACTCCGTCCAGCTCACGGATACGTTGAGCGGAGCCAGACGCTTCTCCAGCGTTGCACGTCCCTTGAGCAGGTTCAGATAGCCTTTCTGATTGCCGATGCGCAACACGCGCGGCTGCGCTTGCGCGGCTTGCTGGGCGAACGATGCCGGCGTGACCGCGAGCGCGGCGGCGCCCGTCGCGGCCCGCGCGGTCAGGGAGAGAAAAGCGCGGCGATCGGTGGTTTTTGTTTTCGACATGGCGGAAGCTCTGGTTGGCGAGAGCTTCCGATGCTAAGACGAGCGCCCACTCCGACCAACGTAGCGATGCACATATCGCTATCGCAACGGAAGTCATAAGCATGTGCACGCGACGGCAATGCGGGCGTCGCGCCAAATCTCCACGCCTGCTTTCTTCGTGACAAAAACTTCGTTCCGTCGGAGCGGCGGCACCGATAGAGTGCCAGCCTCGCCATCGTGCCGCCGCCCGGCGACGCACACCGGCGCAACGAACAAGGAACTCACCAATGAAAATCAGGACCTGGGGCGCGGTGCTCGCTGCACTGCTGGCAGTGGCTTCGAATGCCGCGCATGCGGACAGGCTCGACGACATCAGGAAAGCCGGCGTGCTGCGCGTCGCGGCGTTCGACAGCAATCCGCCGTTCGGCTTCGTCGATCCGAAGGACAATCAGATCGTCGGTCTCGATGTCGACTATGCGCGCGCGGTGGCGAAGAGCCTGGGCGTCAAGCTGGAAGTGCAGCCGACCAATCCGGCCAACCGCATCGCGTTTCTGAAGTCGGGCAAGGTCGATCTCGTCTTCGCCAACTTCACGATCACCGACGAGCGCAAAAAGGAAGTCGATTTCAGCACGCCGTACTTCGCATCGGGCACGCAGTTCATCGCGAAGAAGGGCGTGCTGAAATCGCCCGATCAGATCAACAGCCTGCGCATCGGCGCGGACAAGGGAACGACGAACGAACAGCAGGTGCGGGCGAAATTCCCGAACGCGACCATCGTCGCCTATGACGACACGCCGTTCGCTTTCGCCGCGCTGCGCACGGGCAACGTGCAGGCGATCACGCAGGACGGACCGAAGCTCGTTGCGTTGCTCGCGCGCGTGCCGGACAAGGCCAGCTACGAAATTCCGGCCTTCACGATCTCCAACGATTACGAAGGCGTCGGCGTGCCGAAGGGCGAGACGCGCCTGCTCGACGCCGTGAACGGCACGCTCACCAAACTCGAAACGGACGGCGAAGCGACGCGCATCTACGACAAGTGGTTCGGCCCGAAGAGCGCCGCGCCGCTGCCGCGCCTCTTCAAGATCGGCGATCCGCAGAAGAACGGTTGATCGCCGTCGATCATGCATAGCTGGCTCGATCCGAAATATCTCGCGTGGCTGGAGCAGGGCTTCGCCGTCACGCTGATGTTGTCCGCCTGCGCGGCGATCTGCGCGACGCTGCTCGGCTTCGCGCTGGCCGTCGCGCGCACGTCGGGCAATGCGGCGCTCGCACGCGTCGCGGCATCGTATGTCTTCGTCTTTCGCAATTCGCCGCTGCTCGTCCAGTTGCTGTTCTGGTATTTCGGGGCGGCCGCGTTGCTGCCGTCCGAATGGATGACGTGGCTCAACACGCCGCATGCCGCGACGTTCGGGCCGTTCGTTTTGCGTTGGCCGAGTTTCGAGCTGTTCGCGGGCTGGATCGGATTGACCTGCTACACGACGGCGTTCATCGGCGAGGAGTTTCGTGCGGGTATGCGTGGCGTGAGTGCGGCGCAAGAGCAGGCGGCGGCCGCGCTCGGCATGAGCCGCTATGCCGCGCTGCGCTACGTGATCCTGCCGCAGGCGCTGCGCATCGCGACGCCGCCGCTCGCCGGGCAATACATGAACGTGGTGAAGAACTCGTCGCTGACGATGGCGATAGGCGTCGCGGAGCTTTCGTACATGTCGCGTCAGGTCGATACCGAGTCCTTCAGGACATTTCAGGCATTCGGCACGGCCACGGTGTTCTATGTGCTGACCATCGCGGTCATTGAAGCGGCGCTGGTCGTGTGGCAGCGCACCGGCGTGCGCGCGCTGCGGCGAGTCCACGCATGAACGAGGTCGACTGGTTCGCGTCGCTTCGCTATCTCCTGCTGGGCGCGTTTCCTTCCGGACCGCTCGGCGGCGTTGCGCTGACGCTCGCGCTTTCCATTTCCTCCGCGATTCTTGCGGCGATCATCGGGCTCGCGGGCGGCATCGCGCTTTCGATGACACGCGGCGTCGCGCAGATCCTGCTGACCGCGCTCGTTGCGTCCTTTCGCGCGATTCCCGTGCTGATGCTGATTTTCTGGACCTTCTTTCTGATGCCGATTCTGCTGCACGTCAATGTGCCGGGCCTCGCGACCGTCGTATGCGCGCTCGCGCTGATCGGCGGCGCGTATCTGTCGCATTCGGTCCATGCGGGCATCGTGTCGATCGGCAACGGGCAGTGGCAGGCGGCGATGTCGCTCGGCCTCACGCGCTGGCAGGCGCTGCGCGAAGTCGTGCTGCCGCAGGCCGTGCGCGTGATGATGCCGTCGTTCGTCAATCAATGGGTCTCGCTCATCAAGGATACGTCGCTTGCCTATATCGTCGGCGTGCCGGAATTCACGTTCCTCGCCAATCAGCTCAACAACCGGTTGATGGTCTATCCGGCGCAGATCTTCCTGTTCGTCGGCTTCGTCTATCTGATGCTGTGCGGTGCGCTGCAAGCGCTCGCGCACGCACTGCTCTCGCGCCGCTCCGCAGAGCGCAGCCGGGTCCGCACGATGCCTGCAATGCAACGCAGAAAAGCTCGTTTGTGAAACGCGTCGCGCGGGCCTAGATTGATGTCATCGTCATTCGAAGGTAGCGAGTCATGGCGCATATCCTGACGTCTTGCTGGCACATGCTGTCCAACCGTTTCGAACGGTCGCGCGAGCGCCGCTTTCTGCGTGAAGCCAGACGCGCGATGAATGCGTGCGGGTGCGAAGCGCCGCGCACTTCTACGCGCGGCGACGGAGAGGCGAGCCGCGCGGAGCGGCTTGAACACATCGCGTTATTCGCGCAGGCGGGCTACTTCAACATGGGCAATGCGGTCGACATGTTTCAGCCGCCGGTCGAACCGCCGCTGTTTCGCTGCGATGCAGGCGGCGCGTCGACCGCTCGCTCCCATCGATGAGCGCGCGCGACGAATTTACCGCTCGCGCATCGTGCGCCCACGCGAGCTGACCCATTACATAGAAAGGACTGCACTGTGGCTGTATTCGACATCGACGACATCGTCCAATCGCTTCAGACAGTCCGCCAGCAGTGGCGCGAAGCCCAGAAGCGCTCGCTCGAACCGGGCGGGCGCGAGCTTCCCGCACGCGAGGCGCTTGGCGACATCATCGGCGCACTGAAAGGCGCGCTCTTTCCGATGCGGCTCGGACCGCCCGACCTGCGACAGGAAAGCGAAAACTTCTACGTCGGCCACGCGCTCGACTTCGCGCTGCAAGGGCTGCTCGTGCAGGCGAAGCTCGAACTGCAATACAAGGCGCGTCATCTGCCGCGCGACGATCACGCCGTCGAAACGCGCGCGAGCGATGCGATACGCGCGTTCGCGAAAACCCTGCCGCGCATTCGCAGTCTGCTCGACAGCGACATCCTCGCGGCCTATCAGGGCGACCCGGCGGCGGGCAGCGTCGATGAAGTGCTGCTCTGCTATCCCGGCATTCTCGTGATGATTCACCATCGCGTCGCGCACGAGCTCTACCGGCTCGGGTTGCCGCTGCTCGCGCGCATCGTCGCGGAACTCGCGCATGGGGAAACGGGCATCGACATTCATCCGGGCGCGCGCATCGGCTCGGGCTTTTTCATCGATCACGGCACGGGCGTGGTGATCGGCGAGACGGCGGTCATCGGCAATCGCGTGCGCGTCTATCAGGCGGTGACGCTCGGAGCGAAACGCTTCCCGCGCGACGCGGAAGGTCATCTGGAGAAGGGCCTCGCGCGTCATCCGATCGTCGAGGACGATGTCGTCATCTATGCGGGCGCGACGATCCTCGGACGCGTGACGCTCGGACGCGGCGCGGTGATCGGCGGCAACGTATGGCTCACGCACGACGTCGCGCCCGGTGCTTCGGTGACGCAGGCGCTTTCGCAAAGCGGTGAGGAAGGCGCGCGTGCGTCCGCAGTGGAGGTTGCGCGGTAAGCACTGTGATTCGCGAAGCGCAAGCCTGAATGCAGAAGTTCAAGCGCGCAACGCATGGAAAAGTCAACCATGCGCCGCGACGCTCACGCCTGACCGAGCACCCCGAGCCAAGCCTGACCGATGACTTCATGCGCCGCATCCGCGTTCGGCGGATGAAACGCGCCCGCGCGCACATCGCGATACAGCCGTTCCAGCTCGCTATGACGCGACAGCGAAGCCGCGCCTGCGATCTTCAGCGCGAGGTTCACCACGCGCAACGCGCCATCGACGGCATGCTGTTTCGCCGCAAGCAAGTGCGCGATCCACGGTTCGCTTTCGCCGTAACCCGTCCACCAGCGCTCGGCCGCGCGCTCGACGAGCGCCTCGATGCTCGCAAGCTCGATGGCCGCCTGCGCGACCGCCTGCTGCGTCAGCGGCTTGTACGCATAAGTCTTGCCGCCGATGGCCGGCGATGCACGCTGCTTCGCCGATTCCACCGCGATGTCGAACGCGCGCTTCGCGATGCCGTAATAGACCGCGCCGAGACCGGGCAGCACCGCGCCGAGAATGCCATCGACGAAAGGATCGTCGGGAATGCCCGCGGGCAGCACGCGGATCACCTTGTCGCGCGGCGCGATGACGCCTTCGAGCCAGGTATCGTCGCTGCGCGTCGCGCGCAGGCCGAGCGCATCCCAGGTCTGCACCGTGCGATGTCCCGCCGCGTCACGCCGGATGAACGCATGCACGATCTTCGGCGCCTGCGGATCGGAGTCGTCGATGCCATGCACGCCGAGCCAGTCCCATGCGGGCGCGAGCGAGGTGAAGATCTTGCGGCCGTCGAAGCGATAGCCGCCGTCCGGCAACGGCGTCGCCTTCACCGACGACCACGCGAGACCGAGATCGTTGCCCGGCTCGCCATGGCCTGCCGCGAACACCTTGCCCGCGCCCGCTTCCTCGAGAATCCATTGCGCGGACTTGTCGCCGCGCCGATACAGATGCAGCGCCGCGCCGACCCAGTACAAATGCATGTTCAGCGCAAGCGCCGTCGATGGCGCGCGGGCCGCGAGCCGCACCTGCTCGCGCAGCAGTTGCGGCAGCGTGAGGCCGAGTCCGCCGAATTCGATCGGCACCGTGGCGCGCAGGAAACCGGCTTCGTGAAGATCGCGCAGGTCGTCGGAGAAGAAGCGATTCTCGCGGTCATAACCGGCGGCGCGCTGGCCGATCGCATCGAGCAGCGCGTCGGACAGCAGATGCGAGGCATCACCCGGCGCGGGCGACGCGATGACGGGTTCGAGTACGGCGCTCATCGAAACTCTCCTGTGTGCGGATGCGGGATCGGCATTACGCGAGCGCCGAGAAATACTTCTCGTCGGGCACGACGCCGGCCGCGATGAAGATGCGGTTCGTATGGTTGAACCACGACGCGGTCTCGATCGCTTCGAGGATATCGGCGTCGTCGAGGCCGAGCGCGCGCAGGCGGTCGAAGTCCTTCCGGGTAATCGCGCGCGGCGATGTCGTGATGGTCTCGGCGATTTCGGCGAGCGCCAGTTGCCGCGCGGACAGATCCGCGAGGTGATAGTCGAGCGCAATGCGCCGGGCCTGCACGCGGTCGCCGAGCGCCTCGCCGAGCGCATGCGCGTGATGGATTGCGCACAGCCCGCAGCCGTTCGTGCGCGACACGATCACCGCGATCAGCTCGCGCTCGTCGAGCGGCAGTCGTCCGCCCGTCGCGCTGAAAAGTTTCTCGAAGTACTGCGTGAAGCGGCGCGCGGTATCGGCATTCAGGGACAGCGCCCGAATCCAGTTGTCGCCGCCGTGCTGCTCGACCAGTTGCCGGAGATCGTCGCTCAGCGCATCGTGCGTCGGAACATCGAGCCGTCCGATGACGTGCGTCTCAGTGCTCAGAACTTCTGCCATGTCACATGCCTCGCCTGGAAGGAGTGAAGAGAAGCTGCGGCTCATTATGCGCAGCGATCTTTCGTGCGATCCAATATCGATTTGCGATTTGCAATTCGGCGAGCGCGATGTGTCCAAACACCGATTAGCTTATGAAAAATCAGTCACACCGCTCGTCGGCGAGTGCGTTAATTTGGATGCCCGAACATAGCGCCAGGAGACTCCATACGATGTCCACTCTTGCACCTTCAGATCCGTTCGCCGATCAGCTGAATTCGGATGCCGATGCAATACGCGAACCGGTTTCCCGTTTCGGCTTGCCCGACGAGGCCCGCTTGCCGCCGCACGTCGCGGCGATCCACGCGAAGTTTCGCCGTCAGTATGGCTTCGTGCCCAACTGGCTTGCGGCGCTTTCCGTCAACCCCGATACCGCGTACCGGCTCGTCACGTTCTACGAGCATCTATTCGATCCGCACCGCAGCCATCTCACGGCAGCCGAGCGCGAGTTGATCGCGGTGGTCACGTCGGCCGTGAACGAATGCAGCTATTGCGTTTTCAATCACACGCAGGCGCTGGCGGCCGTCTCGGGCGATACCGTGCGTGCGCAGCGCATCGCGCAGGGCTTTCGCCATGTGCGGCTGTCCGTGAAGGAGGCGGCGCTCGCGGAGATCGCGGAGCGCCTCACGCGCGAGCCGGGCAGCATTCGCGATGAGCATCTGCAATGGCTGCGCTCGATCGGCTTCACGCAGCAGGCGGTGACCGAAGTGCTGGAGATATCGGCGTTCTTCAACTATGCGAACCGGCTGACCATCGCGTTGAATGTGGTGCCGGACGAACAGTTCTTTGCGGGCCGCGATCCGGCGACACTATGAAGCCGGGGCCTGTTTCCTTCCGAAAACAGGCCCCGCGTCCCGATGATCGGCGATGCTTCGCCGTCGCGTTCAATGCTGCGGCGCGTCTTCCCACGCCGGCAACGTCGCCCCGTGATACACGGAAAGAATCGACGACGCGACATTCGCCTGCTGATAGCTCTCGACCAGTGCCTTGACCCACGGCGCCTGCGCATCTTTCGCGTTCACCGCGATGAAGTTGCGATACGGATTGTTCGTCACCTTTTCCTGCGCGATGCGCTCCTGCGGAATCTGGATGCCCGCCTTGATCGCCCAATCGGTATTGACGACCGCGGCGTCGACATCGCCGATCGCGCGGCCGACGATACCCGCGTCCAGTTCCTTGATCTGCACATGCTTCGGGTTGCTCGCAATGTCACGAGCGGTCGGCAGCAGGCCGACGTTCTCGCGCAGCTTGATGACGCCGTTCGCCTGCAGGAGCAGCAGGGCGCGGCCTTCGTTGCTCGGGTCGTTCGGCACGCCGATCGACGCGTTCTGCGGCAGCGCGTCCACCGACTTCACCTTGCGCGAGTAGAGGCCGATCGGCTGCACATAGGTGAAGCCGACCGGCACGATGTCGTAATGGCGCGCCTGGATCTGCGCATCGAGATAAGGCTTGTGCTGGAACGAGTTGGCGTCGAGATCGTGCTGCGCGAGCGCCTCGTTGGGCTGCGTATAGTCGGAGAAGGTCGTGACCTTGACCGTGATGCCGCGCTTCGCGGCGTTGGCCGCGACGGTGCGCCAGACATCCTCGTCCTCGCCGGACATGATGCCGACCCGCACGGTCTGGTTCGCCGCGAACGACGGCTGCGCGCTCACGACGGCGCACGCGAGCAGGACCGGGAACAGGACAGTCTTGAATGAATGCTTGATCTTCACGAATGGACAGGCAGGCTGGTTGAAAGAAGCCGATGCTAGAGGCGCGGCGCGTGCGCGGCAAATAATATCGGGCGCTATGGATATGTCCCGTCGCATGATTTGCAAATGGTCAGCGCGATCGAGCGTGTTTGCGCGAGTTGGAGTAAGTTGACGCGGTTCGCCACTCCTTCATTCATCGACGCGATGCCACAGTCCCGACAACTCCATCTCGGCGCATTCATGCGTCCGGTGAGCCTGCACACCGGCGCGTGGCGCTATCCCGGCGCGTATCCCGATGCGAACTTCAACTTTCGACATCTGAAGCGGTTCGTTCAGACGCTGGAGAAAGCATGTTTCGATGCGTTCTTCATGGCCGATCATCTTGCCGTGCTGAACATGCCGGTCAACGCGCTCAAGCGCAGCCACACGGCGACATCGTTCGAGCCGTTCACGCTGCTGTCCGCGCTCGCTTCGGTGACCGAGCGCATCGGCCTGATCGCTACTGCATCGACGACGTTCGACGAGCCGTATCACATCGCGCGGCGGTTCGCATCGCTCGATCATCTGAGCGAAGGGCGCGCGGGCTGGAATCTCGTCACCACGTCGAACCCGGATGCCGCGCTGAATTTCGGCCGCGACGAACACGTGGAGCACGACGAGCGCTATCGGCGCGCGCACGAGTTCTACGATGTCGTTACCGGTCTCTGGGATAGCTGGGCCGACGACGCCTTCGTGCAGGACACGCAACGCGGCCTCTTCTTCGATCCCGCGAAGCTGCACGTGCTCGATCACAAGGGCGAATATCTGTCGGTGCGCGGGCCGCTGAACATCGCGCGGCCGGTGCAGGGCTGGCCGGTCGTGGTGCAGGCGGGATCGTCCGAAGCGGGCAGGCAGCTCGCCGCCGAAACCGCCGATGCCGTCTTCACCGCGCAGCCGAATCTCGCCGCGGGCAAGCGCTTTTATGCCGATGTCAAAGGCCGGATGGAGCGCGCAGGCCGCGCGCGCGAGCATCTGAAGATACTGCCGGGCGCGTTCGTCGTAGTGGGCGACTCGCGTGACGAAGCGCAGGAAAAGCGCGCATTGCTCGACACTTTCGTGCATGACGACAGCGGTTTCGCGTCGCTGTCGATCGCGCTCGGCCACGATGTCTCGTCGTTCGATCCGGACGGCCCGTTGCCCGAGATTCCCGAAACCAACGCGAGCAGAAGTGCGCGCGAACGCGTCATCGACATGGCGCGCGCGGAGGGGCTCACCGTGCGGCAACTGGCGCAGCGTGTCGGCGGCTATCCCGGCTTGCAGATGGTCGGCACCGCGACGGATATCGCCGACGAAATGGAACAGTGGCTCGTCGAGGAAGGCAGCGACGGCTTCAACGTGATGTTCCCGTATCTGCCCGCGGGCCTGGATGATTTCGTCGCCAAGGTGGTGCCGGAGTTGCAGCGGCGCGGCATTTTCCGTCGCGCTTACGAGGGTTCGACACTGCGTGAGCATCTCGGCTTGCCGAGGCCGGCCAACCGTTTCTTCGCGCGCGGCTGATGCGCGCGGCATCGCGCGGAACGTGCGTCGGGATACCAAGCATCGTCCATGGTCGAAGCGCACGGATCGACCGTATGCTTTCGACGTCTTGCCTGCCTCAGCGCTGTGCGAGCGCGACTTCGCGAGTCACTGCATGCCACGCATCCGGCCGGTGCGAAGCGAACGCGAGTGCGAAGTTCGACGCCTGCTGTCCGACGGTAAACAACTGCTCGACGACCTTCGGATCGGAACAATGGTCGGCGCTTTCGAAGCGCGTTTCCAGCGTGTTGACGGCGGCGCCGAAGGGCGTCGGCCAGCCGCGCAGCGCATGCACGATCGAGCGCAGCGAGGTCAGCACCGTGCCCGCCGCCTGCCAGCCATAAGCGGTGACGATGCTGCCGACCGCGCGGCCGTCGAGATAAGGGCGCTCGTCGTTGCGCAGTTCTTCGAGTGTGTCGAGCGCGTTCTTCACGAGCCCGGAGATACCGCCGTGATAACCGGGCGTCGCGATGACGAGCGCATCGGCGTCGCGCACGGCTTCGATCAGTTCGCGCTGGGCGTCGGTGAGATCGCGCGTTTCGGGCGCGTAGTGGGGCAGGCTGTGCAGAAATGCGCCGCCGAACAGGCGCACGCGAGCGCCGGATTCTTCCGCGCCTTTGAGCGCGAAGCCCAGCGCGCGTTCGGTGGACGATGCAGGGCGCGTAGTGCCGCCGATGCCGACCACGAGCGGCCGGCGAATGGGTTCAATACGGGACAAGATAACAACTCCGGATAAGGCGCAACAGCGCGCAGCGACTATTCAGCGGGCGGCTAAGACTGACCATGATAGTCGCCCGGATCGCCAAGCGGAAAGCACGAATCGAGCTAAGGATATGCGTGTACATGCCCGCGGCGCGGGAAGGCGGCTTATCGTCGGCGCCGATTTAATCAGCACGGGAAGTCATATCGCGTTCGCGCCGCACGGCTTATGCTGGAAGCCCTTTTTTATTTCGATCGCCAGAATCCATGACGCACCGACCCGCACCGACCGATATCGACATTCATCCTTTGCTCGCCGGACGATGGAGTCCGCGCGCCTATGGCGAACAGCCCGTCGCGCACGCCGATGTGCTTGCGCTGCTCGAAGCGGCGCGCTGGGCGCCATCGGCGTATAACGTGCAGCCCTGGCGCTTTCTCGTGTTCGAGAAGACCCGGAACGCTGCCGCATTCGAGGACGCCTTCGCCACGCTGGTTCCGTTCAACCAGACGTGGAACCGGAACGCGCAAGTGCTGATCGCGGTGCTCGCGGATACGCTCAACGCCAAGGGCGAGGTCAATCCGAACGCGAGCTACGATACCGGCGCCGCGGCGCTGGCGCTGCTGCTCGAGGCGCATGCGCGCGGCCTCGCCGCCCATTCGATGAGCGGCTTCGACGCGAAGGCCTTGCGGGACGCGTTCGGCATCGCGGAGCGCTACACGCCGCTCGCCGTGATCTCGGTTGCGCATCATGGCGATGTAGGCGTGCTGTCCGACGCGTTGGCCGAACGGGAGCAAGCGCCGCGCAAGCGGCTGCCGGTGGTCGACATCGCGCAGTTCGGCGGGTGGAAGAACTGAGTAAAGCGGGAGCGCGCCGCGACATGGCGCGCGACTGTGCAGCGCACGGTTTCTCGTCCGGGGTGTAAAGCCCATGTCGATTCGTGTCGATAAAGACTAGTCAAAACGTGCGCCGCGTGCGCGATCCGAAAAATTCATGAAAGATAAGCCAGCCATCCAGCTCGCGCACGGCGATGCGTCGCACAAGTGCACGGGTTGCCGCGTCCCCGATAGCGACGTCATCGATCTGGCCTTCGCGTTCCAGCCTATCGTCGATACGCGCAATGGCGTCGCGTATGCCCATGAGGCGCTGGTGCGCGGCCCGAACGGCGAATCGGCGGGATCGGTGCTCGCGCGGGTCGACGAAGCCAATCGCTACCATTTCGATCAACGCTGCCGCACCGTGGCGATCGAACAGGCCGCGTCGCTCGACATGAGCGGATTCCTGTCGATCAATTTCATGCCGAACGCGGTTTATCAGCCTGAAGCGTGTATCCGCAGCACGTTCGAGGCGGCCAAGAAATTCAAGTTCGCGACCGATCGCATCATCTTCGAGACCGTAGAGGGCGAGAGCGTCATCAGCCGCTCGCATCTGGTCGAGATATTTCGTGCGTACAGACGCTTCGGCTTTCAGACCGCCATCGACGATTTCGGCGCCGGCTACTCCGGGCTCACGCTGCTCGCCGAATTCCAGCCAGATTTCATCAAACTCGACATGGAACTGGTGCGCGGAATCGACACGGATTCGGTGCGGCAGAGCATCGTGCGGGGCGTGTTGTCCATGTGCGGCGATCTCGGCATCCGCGTGATCGCCGAAGGCATCGAAACCCGTGGCGAGCGGGACTTCTTCTTCGCGCAGGGCGTCACGCTGATGCAGGGATATTTCTTCGCGAAGCCCGCGTTTCGCTCTCTGCCCGCGCCGACCGAAGACTGGACAGTCCAGTCCTGAGCGCGCGAAATTGCCGTTTCAGCCGTGCTTTTCGCAAAGCAAGCTGACTTGGCGACCAAACTCTTCAAGGCCGAAAAATTGCTAGGAGGTAAAAAACACCACTCAAAGGTCGGTTATGCCAGAGATCGTTCCACTGCCGCTCACGAAGACAGGAATCCCCGAACTCGATGTCGTTCTGCGCGGCGGGCTGCCGACGCATCGGCTGCATCTCGTCGAAGGGGCGCCCGGCACTGGAAAAACCACCATCGGCATGCGCTTCCTCATTGCGGGCGTCGAGAAAGCTGCGAAGTGCCTGTATGTCACCTTTTCGGAGTCGGAGCAGGAGCTTCGAAGCGCCGCAGCCACGCATGGCTGGGACATGTCCGGTATCGATATCTTCGAACTGATACCGGACGAGGCCAACGCATCGCGTCAGCAAACGGTGCTCTTTCCGTCGGAGGTCGAGTTCGACAGGACCATCGAACGGATCATCCGCCGCGTGGAGGAGACAGGCGCCGAGAGGGTCGTCATCGACAGCGTGTCGGAGTTGCACATGCTCGCGCAAAACAAGCTCGCCTACCGGCGGCAGATGCTCGAACTCAAGCGCTTCATGCAGGGAAGGGAGGTCACCGCCATCCTTCTCGACGACCTTCTGAGCGGAGAGGACGGAGAACTTCATAGTTTTGTCCATGGCGTTATCACGCTCCAACTGATCGAGCGCGACTACGGCGCCGCGCGCAGGCGGCTGCGGGTCGCAAAAATGCGCGGCATGAACTTCCAGAGCGGATGGCATGACTACATGCTCGTGCCGGGAGAAGTGCTCGTGTTTCCGAGCCTGATCGCCGACGAACATGCGAGTCTTCCCGGCGGAGCGCCGCTCGAAAGCGGCTTCGCGGACCTCGATCGCATTCTCGGCCACGGACTCGATCGCGGGACGACCACGATGATGATCGGTCCATCGGGTGCGGGAAAATCGTCGATCGCCTTGAGCTATGCGCTGTCGAGCGCGAACAACGGCGAGTTTGCGTCCTACTTCTCGTTCGATGAGACCTACGAGACATTCCTGCGACGCGGCCACAGCCTGGGCCTGAGCGCGGACGAGGCCATGGCGAGCGAGCGATTCTCGTGGCGGCGGATGAACCCGTCGCGTCTCTCGCCGGGCGAATTCGTGTGGGCCGTGCGCCGCGATGTCGAAGACCGCAACGCTCGCGTGGTCGTCATCGATAGCATCAATTCGTATCTGAGCACGATGCCGGAAGAGCGTTCGCTCGTGCTGCATCTGCATGAGTTGCTCACCTATCTGAATCGGCGCGGCGTCGTGACGATCATCGTGCTCGCTCAACAGGGCGTGGTCGGCGATGTCCAGAACCCGATCGACCTCAGTTTCCTCAGCGACACCGTGTTGCTTCTGCGCTTTTTCGAAGCCGCGGGCCGTTTGCGGCGCGCACTTTCGGTCATCAAACAGCGAACGGGACTGCACGACAACGCGATCCACGAATATCAGCTTTCGTCGATTGGCGTGGAAGTCGGGCCACCGCTCGAAACCTTGCGCGGCATTTTCACCGGCGTTCCGACCTACGAAGGCGCCCGCGAAGAATTGATCGGCGAGGGCGACCAACCGGCTGACGCGTCATGATGCGTGACGAAGCGCCGACGACGGTGCAGGTGCTCGCGCCGGTCGGACAGGATGCGCGGATCATCGTCGAGACGCTGCGCGCCGGCGGCATCGATGCGCTCGAAATCGGCACATTGGCCGATATCTGCAAACAGCTTCGGCAAAACGACGGCATGAGCATCGCGGGGCTGCTGTTGACCGAAGAGTCGCTTTCCGAGCTGGCGCCGTCGGGCGATTTTGCCGACTGCCTCGAAAAACAGCCGCCGTGGTCGGACATTCCTATCTGCATTCTGACGGTGCCGGGCGATCGTCCGAGCACGGTGCAACGCTGGCGTCTCTTCGAAGCGCTCGGCAATGTCACGTTGCTCGCACGCCCGTTGACCGCGGAAGTGCTTCAAAGCGTGGCGCGCGGTCTGATTCGCGCGCGCGCACGGCAGCTTCAGACGAAACGGCATCTCGACGAGCTCAAGGACGCCGCGCAGCTTCTGGAACGGCGGGTCGCCGAGCGCACCGAAGAGCTGATGACGGCCGAAGAAACGCTTCGGCAAGCACAAAAGATGGAGGCGATCGGTCAGCTCACGGGCGGCATCGCGCACGACTTCAACAACCTGCTGCAGGTCATCAACACCAACATGGAGTTGACCAAGCTGCGCATGCGCCAGGGCCGTTTCGCCGACATCGAACGCTTCGTCCAAAGCGCGCACGATGCGACGCAGCGAGCCGGCGCGCTGACGCATCGGCTGCTTGCCTTCGCACGCAGACAAACGCTCGACCCCAAGGCGATCTCGCCGAACCGCCTGATCGACGGCATGCTCGATCTGATAAGGCGCACCTTGGGACCGTCCGTCGAAGTGAATGCGCGGCTCGAAGAAACCCTCCACACGACGTTGAGCGACCCGGTGCAACTGGAGAACGCCGTGCTCAACCTGTGCATCAACGCACGCGACGCCATGCCCGCGGGCGGCACGCTGACGATCCGCACGAACAACGTCTCCTTCAAGGGACGCCTTGCGCGCCTGCACGGTTTGAGCGATGGCGATTACGTCGTGATCGCGGTCGCCGACACGGGATACGGCATGGCAGCGGAAATCATCGACAAGGCGTTCGATCCGTTCTTCACCACGAAGCCCTTGGGGCAGGGCACGGGCCTGGGCTTGTCCATGGTGTACGGATTTTCGCGTCAGTCGGGGGGCAAAGTGTCGATCGAGTCGCAGGTCGGCAAGGGCACGACGGTGAGCATCTATCTGCCGCGACTGACGGATTCGACACCGGAAACGGAAGATTTGCCGGCGACGATCGTCCTGCCTGCTGTCGGAAAGCAGCGCACGGTGCTCGTCGTCGATGACGAAGCCGATATTCGCCTGGGCTGCACCGAAGTGCTGAAGGATGCGGGTTTCAATGTCATCGAAGCCAGCGACGGTCCGTCCGGGCTCGACATCCTCAATTCGAACGCGGAGATCGACATCCTGGTCAGCGACATCGGCATGCCGGGCATGAACGGGAAGGAGATGGTGGACCGGGCGCGATTCAGGCGGCCTGCCTTGCCGGTCCTTTTCATGACGGGATATGCGGAGAAATCGGTGTTCGGCAACGGCAGGGTCGAAGAGGGCGCGCACCTGCTGACGAAGCCGTTTGCGATCGAAGAGCTCGTGCTGAAAATCAACGACATGATCGACGCAGAAGACTGACGCGCTCGACGTCGAGCCTGCGAGACGGGAACGCCGGAGCGTCGTCTTGCCCTGTCATTTCGAGTACACTGCCGACCTGAAGTGGCGGGATCGGAACCGACAGGTACGGAACGGCGGCGGCAAATGGGTAGCGATGCCCGGCTTGCCACCCAACATAATGGATCGACGCAATGGACAAACTCGCGCGGCTACGCAGCGAAGTTCCGGGACTTGACGATATCTGCGACGGCGGACTGATAGCGGGCTCGTCTTATATCGTGCAGGGACGGCCGGGAGCGGGAAAAACCATCCTCGCCAATCAGATTGCCTTTGCGCAAGCCCGTCAGGGACACAAGGTTCTCTACATCACGCTGCTCGCGGAATCGCACGACCGGCTGTTCCAGTCGCTATCGGCGCTGAGTTTCTACGATGCGAGCCGCCTCGGCAAGGATCTGACTTACCTCAGTCTTTTTCGCACGCTTCGCGAGAAGGGACTCGATGCGCTGGTCGCATTGCTGCGCTCCGAGCTCGCGCGCACGCAGGCCAGCATTCTCGTGCTCGACGGATTGCTCAATGCCCGCGAAAGCAGCGAAACCAATCTGGACATCAAGACCTTCGTCGCGGAATTGCAAGGTCATGCTGCGTTCACCGGTTGCACGGTTCTCTTCCTGACCAGTGCCCGGATCGACGAATCCAGTCCCGAACACACGATGGTCGATGGCGTGCTGCACCTCGAGGAGAACCTGTTCGGGTCGCGCACCGTACGGCACATTCGCGTTGCGAAATCGCGCGGCAGCCGTGCGCTGAGCGGCTTGCATCTCTATGAAATTTCGGAGCGCGGCATCGCCGTATTCCCTCGCCTCGAAGCCGCTCTCGCTCGACCGTCCACGCAAGAGACCGTCGGGTTGACGAAGGTCGCCACGGGTACGGGCGGGCTCGACGAACGGCTCGGCGGCGGTTTGCCTGCCGCCTCGATGTCCGTCGTGGTGGGGCCAGCCGGCAGCGGCAAGACGACCTTCGGAATCGGCTATCTCAACTGCGCGACCGTCGAGCGGCCTGCCGTGCATTTCGGTTTCTATGAAACGCCGGAGCGGCTGTACGCGAAAGCGAAGGCACTGGGTCTCGATCTGCAAACGCTCGTCGAAAAGAAGGCGCTGTGCATGTTGTGGCGCCCGCTCACCGAAAATCTTCTCGACAAGCTCGCCTACGAGCTGCTCGACGCGGTTCGCACGACGCGCGCAGAACGTCTGTTCATCGACGGCCTCGCCGGTTTCGAACGCGCGACCGTCGATCCGCATCGCATGGTCGAATTCTTCGCCGCGTTGAGCAACGAGCTGCGCGCGATCGGCGTGACGACGGTGTGCACCTGGGAAACGAAGGAACTGTCGGGGCCGTGGCGCACCAATCCATCGCCGGAAATCCTGTCGCAGATCGACAATGTGATCGAGATGCGCCATCAGGCGGCGGGTGGTCCTTTGCGACGCAGCATCACGGTGCTCAAGGTGCGCGACAGCCTCTTCGATACATCGACCGCGGAAGTGCAGATTTCCGGACTCGGCGATGGGCTGCACGTCACGGGAACGATGTCCACGGCGCGAGGCGCAATGGGCGACGACGCGAGCGGACGATAGCCAGGCTGCGCGCATGGCTAATCTTGTCGTCGTGGACGATGAACCTCTCGTTACCGATTTCCTGAAGTTCCTGCTGCAGGACTTGGGGCACGTCGTGCATGCTGCTTCGAACGGCGCGGACGGGTTGCAGACGATCCAGCGCATCAGACCGTCGCTCGTGGTGACGGATTTCATGATGCCCGTCAGTTCAGGCGTGGACCTTGCGCGAGCGCTCAGCGGCGACGATGACTTCCGGCGGATTCCGATCGTCCTGTGCAGCGCCGCCCCGCACGCGATCGATCCGGCCGATCGGGCGTTGTTCGCGGCAATACTGCAAAAGCCTTATCCGCCGTATCGTCTGATCGAACTGGTGACATTGCATGTTGAAAGAGGCGGCGCCGGATTGCGCGGCCAGCCGTAGTGACGAACAAGCAGGATACTGAGGATTCGACTCAGTCCCGCGCCGGGATTCCAACCGTTTTTGTATGGCTGTGAGCGGTCCATGACGCGTGTCCTTCTCGTTGATGACGAACCTGATCTGCTCGAAGCGTGGAGCTTCGCGCTCGAATATTCCGGCTACGAGGTGGAGCGCGCGCGCGATGGACGAGAGGCCATTGCCGCGATGCAACGCTCGGTGCCCGACCTGCTCATCACAGACCTGATGATGCCCGGCATGGACGGAGAGGCATTGTGCCGGGCCGTTCGCGAGCGGCCGGAATGGGCGGCGATTCCCATCGTGCTGCATACGTCCGCCCATGTGGCTCGGCCAAGCGGCATCGTTCTCTGGAACGCCTTGCTCAGAAAACCGGCCTCGATGGACCAGTTCCTGAAGACCGTTGCCGAACTCACGCAGGGATTTGGACAAGGAGAGGATCGATCGTGACGAAGCGTCCTCTGGCAACATCACCACGGCTCTTCCGATGACCGACTCGACTTCCCGTTCGGCGGAAGCGAGCGCTGTCGGCACGGCCGACCGGGCGATCTTCGACCGCTTGATCGAGCCGTATCTCATGCTCGATCCGGGCCTGAGAGTCGTGTTCGCGAACCGGGCATGGCTTGCGATGTTCGGCGAGACCGAAGCGGCTTTGGGGCAATGCGAACATCTGATCCGCGCGCTCGTCGCGAATCTGCACGCGGGTCAGCGCCGCCTCTCGCCCGCTTTCAGCCTGGACACGCCGGATCGCGCCGCCACGCACGAACAGCCGTCGCGGTACTGGCAGATCCACGTCTCGCATCTTCCCGCGACCGCCGATGAACCGCCGCTCATCCTGCTGCGCTTCGATGACGTCACGATGCACACGCTGGCGACGCGCACGGAACGGCGAGAGAAAGCGCGACTGCGCTCGCACGCGCGGCTCCGGCAGATTCTTGCGAGAGAAGCCGAGCAGCGCCTGCACGATCATCGCGTTCGGTTCGAACGGGCGTTGGCTTTCGCTGGCGTCGGCGCGTGGGAGCTCGACGTCGGAACGGGCGCGGTGCATTGCAGCGAACAATGCGTCGAAGATCTCGGCTTGCCGGACATCGCCGGGCTGGATCGGCAAAAGCTGTTCATCGAGCAGCCCGATCCGGTTGCGGAGCACTGGCAGGCGCTGCAAGCCAAACGAAGCTTCGAGTGCGAACGATGCATCGATGGAGCGCGTGGCCGGCGCTGGGTCCTGATTCGCGGCACAGGGCAGTTCGCGGACGACGGCACCATGCAGTCGGTGATGGGCTTCACGCTCGACATCACGTCGCGCAAGGAACGTGAGCTCGAGCTGTCCGCGACGGCCGGCGAGGAACGTTCGGGGCGCGAGCGCAGCGAAGCGCTCGCCAAGACAATGGATCATTTCATCGCGGCCGTCAGTCACGAGTTGCGTTCGCCTTTGAACGCGATCGTCTCGTGGGCGGAACTGCTGCAGGTCGTCGCCGATCCTTCACACGTCGCGCGGGCGGGCGAAGCGATCCGCCGCAACGGCCGCCAGCTGTCGCATATGGTCGACGATCTGCTCGATAGCGGCGCGGTCGTTACCGGCAAGCTCTCGGTTCATCTGCAGCCGGTGGATATCGGTGCGCTCGCGCTCAACGTCGTCGAAGACATCCGCAAGACCGCGGAGCACAAGGGCCTGCGATTGCAGACGCCGCACGTCGAGCCGTGCATCGTCATGGCGGATGAAAGCCGCCTCGAGCAAGTCGTCTGGAATCTGCTCACGAACGCGGTGAAATTCACGGACGCGGGCAGCGTGTCCATTTCCGTGAGCACATCGGACGGCCAGGCGGTGCTGACCGTTCAGGACACGGGGCGCGGCATTGCACCCGATGCGCTGCCGGACGTCTTCGACCGCTTTCAGCAGATCGCGCCGCAGTCGAGCGGACGCGTCGGCGGCCTGGGGCTCGGACTGTGGCTCGTCAAGAACATCCTGAGCCTGCACGGCGGAACGGTCGATGTTGCGAGCGCCGGACGCGGGCAGGGCGCGACTTTCACCGTGCGTCTGCCGCTCGACTCGAACTTGCGTTGAGAGGCGCACGGCTCGTCGGCTCGTTACGCATGCGGAGCGAGCATCGCTTCGATGTATGCGGCCACCGCGCACACCGTCTCGTCATCGCCTTTGCGGCCGACAATCTGCAATCCCGCCTTGAGCGACGCCCCTTCAACCGGAACCGGTAACGTAAGCGCCGGATGTCCGCTCAGGTTGAAAGGCCGGATAAGCGACGACATTGCGATCACCGGAGTGCCCGCGCGCGCGGCCTCGATCGTGATCGGCAGCGATGGCATGGTCGGAAGAATGAGGACGTCGGCGTCCGCCAGCACGCGATCGACCTCGTCCGTGAAGTCGCGACGTATGCGCTCGGCTGCATCGAGCTCGGATACCGGCGTGTTCGCGGCGGCGCTCAACCGCGCCAGGATATCCGGGCCAAGCTTTCCGCTGCCGACGAGATGACCGAACGCGCGCCACGTCTCGGCGTTGATGACGGCGAGACCGGCCGTGAACGCATCCTGAATGGATTCGAGCTGCACGGCGCGCGACGCGAGTCCGCTGCGCGCGACCGCGCTCGCCACCGCGTCGCGGATCCGACCTTCGGCTTGCACATCGGGCAACGCGACGCGTATCGCTGTCACGTCGCGGCGCGCACGGCCGCCCTGAAATGACGGATCGATTGCGAGCATTACGTCGATGACCGTGTTCATCTCCCGTGCAAACGGGCCGACACAGTCGAGCGACGTCTGGCGCGGCGCGACACCTTCACGCGACACGCGCCCGAAAGTCGGCTTCAGGCCGATCACGCCGCAGCATGCCGCGGGGCAACGCACGGAGCCGCCGGTATCGGTGCCGAGGGCGGCATCGACGAGCCCGAGCCCCACCGCCGATGCCGAGCCGCTCGACGATCCGCCGGGAATGCGCGCCGGATCTTCGGGATTGACGGGCGTGCCGCTGAAGTCGTTGAGGCCTGTCATGCCGAACGCCAGTTCGTGCATGTTCGCCTTGCCTGTAATGCGCCAGCCCGCATCGAGCAGCCGCTGCACGACTTGCGCGTGGCGCGGTGCGGGCGGCGCATCGGCGAGTGCGCGGCTGGCCGCGGTCGTCGGATAGCCGGCTATGTCGATACTGTCCTTGATCGCGATGGTCGGTGCATCCGCGGCGGCATGCGTCGCGAGATCGAATTGCTGCAAAAAGGCGCTCATGCACGGACTCCTTGCGCGGGGTTGAGTTGCCAGGGCGCGTCGAAAAGGCGTTCGGTGCGGAAGTGGCGAATCAGCCAAACGTCTTCATCGTGAGGCGACGGAGTGAAATCCACATCGAGCCGCGCCGAGATGAGCTCGGCGTGTGCATCGACATATCCGGATGCCTGCAACATGATCCAGCGGCCCTTCGCCGTATCGCCTTGTACTTCGATATGCTCGCTCGTCAGGAAGTGGACGTTGGTCGCGAAGTGCGGCGTGGGCGGCAGGTAGCGTTGCAGCATCGCGACGATAGCGTTCGGCCCCGCCAAGCGGCCGAACTTGTCCGCATACTGTGGACCGATGCCTTCCCACACGGCGTCATCGCTGAAGAGTGCCGTCAGCGATTCCCCTTCGAGCGCGCGTGCCGGCACATCGCAGAGCGCCATGTATCGGGCGATGGTCTTGCGCACCGCGTTCTGCGCTTCGAGCACGCGCAAGCGCGCCTGCAGGCTCTCGATGATTTTGTCCGTCATGGCTTCACGTATTCTTATCGGCCCAAGGCGCGAGCGGTCTTTCCGCCCAGGCCGAAATCGGTATTCGGAATGTCTTTGATCAACACGCGCGTGGACTGCAAGGGCACATTCAGCACGGAAGCGCCGGTCTCCGACAGATGCGCGATCAGCGCTTCTTTCTGCGTCTGCGTGCGGCCAGCAATCAGGATCGCGATGATGACGGGCAATCCCGCCGCGCTGACTTTGCCGCCAAAGCCGCTATTGGATGCGGGCAACTCCGACAGCAGAATACGCACGGATTCGGCCGGCGCACCGATCGCGTCGACGGTCGCTTGCGTGAGCCCTTGAATGAGCGATGCCTTGCGTTCGTCGGCGTGACCTTGAGGCAAATAGACTTCGAGTGTTGGCATGAACGTAGCGAATGGATAGCGCGCGCATCGCTGAAAGCAATGCCGGACGACCGACATCGACACGACGCGCGCATGACTTCAAAGCAGAAAGCCGATGGCGCTCAGCGCCTCGGTCGAGTCGATCAGGCGGATCACCTTCTCCGACAGACGCGGCTCGCCGCTCGACATATCGATCTTGTGCGTCAGGTCGGCAGCAAAGATCGTGGACAGACCGCGCTTGTAGGCAATCACGATCTGCGAGGACTTGACCTCGACGAGGTCCGCGCTGTCGCCAGAGAGCGTGAAGCGCGACACCGTGCGTACCGTGCGCGCCGCATCGGAGGCCGACGCCGAAAAGCCGGACGTCATACGCTGCACGCGCAACTCGCGCATGTGATGGTCATCGTATGCGTAGTTGAGCGTGGACGCGTAGTCGGTCGTCCGCGGATCGATCGGCACGACGTAATGGCCTTTCGGGTCCCACAGATCCAGCCAGGCGCGATAGTCCCGGCGGTCGAGCAGTTCCGCTTCCCGCCAGATGAATGCGATCGCGCGCGCCAAGGTCTGGTCCGTGAAGAGTGCGTTGCGTTCGTCCATCATGCTTGCTCCATCATCGCGCGCCATTGTCTGTAGGCTTCGCGCATGCCGGTTTCGTCGGTCGAATGCGCGGTCTTCTCACCGTTCGGTGCGGTCGTTTCGCGGTTGAGGCCGCGGTTCACGAGGATAGGTACGTCAGGGCCGGCGTATGAGCCGCGCTGCACGCGCTCCCACGCTTCGGCGTCGTCAGGGCTGCCGAAGCCCAACGGGCCCTGGAAGTGCTCGTGCATGCGCAAGCGCGCGCGATTGGCTTCCTCGGGGCCGCCGTCCATTCCCAGCGCGACATGGCGGATTTCCGTTTCCACCGCGGAGATCGGGCGCAGCACGCGGAAGAACGCCATCGAAAGCGCGAGGTTCGGAAACAGATTGAGGTTGAAGCCGACGCCCATCAGCGAACGCACGATGCGGCGCACTTCTTCTGGCGTGTGTTTCTCTGCGAGTTGCGCGGCGAGTTCATTGAAACGTTCGGGCAGCGGCGCGCCGTCGTCCTGATCGAGATCGACGAATTCCGGCATCAGCACGGCAAGGCTGTGACCATTGCCGAGCGATCGGCAGAACGCCTTGTCGCTCGTCATGAAGCTCGTGATGACGGCGGCCGTTTCATCGTCGATGGACTTCATCCATGACTTATGGACGACGGGAAAGTGATACAGGTCCGTCGTGTTCTCGAGCTGGATCTTCCAGTTGCCCTTGAACCTGAACTTGTGCTCGCCATTCGCCTTGATGGGGTAGCCCGCGCCCTGCTTCATGAAAAGATCGATCCACGGTTTGGCGCCGCCGAGGAAGTCCTCGAGCGGTTCGATAGATTCATCGAAGCTCGCGAAAATCAGCCCTTGATAAACGCCCACGCGCAGCTTCTTGAGCGGCAGATCGCCTTTCTCGCACACGCCTTCATAACCATCGCCGTAGGGCAGGGCGCGCAGCGTGCCGTCGAGCGCATAGGACCAGCTGTGATACGGGCATGTGAAACCCTTGGCGTTGCCCTTGTGCTCTTCGCAGACGGTCGCGCCCCGATGACGGCAACGGTTCTGCAACACGTTCACGGTTCCGGTCTTGTCGCGCACGACGATGACCGGCTGACGGCCGATGGTCGTCGTCACGAAGTCGCCGGGCTTCGGCAACTCGCTGTCATGCGCAACCCACACCCACGTCTTGTAGAAGATGCGTTCGAGTTCGGCCTCGAACAACTCCGGATCGTAGTAAAGCGAAGGCGCAATGCGATCGGACTCCGCGCGCCTGGCTAGCGCGCTGGTGTCGATGGTCTGATAGGTCGGCGTACTCATCGTATTCCTCGGAGAAGTTGAGTGGCTGATCGAACGACTGACGCGAGCTTGGCTGGGCGCTCGGCAAATCCTCTCGTTGACATCAGTCTCGCTTTTCGAGGATCATGCGTCAAATCGATTAAAAACAGGTCGTTCAATCAGTGCGGCCTATATCTCGGACGGCCCGTCATGACATCCATCGACCATATCGATCTGAATCTGCTGCGCGTTTTCCAGGCTATCGTGGAAGAGCGCAGCCTGACGCGCGCAGGCGAGCGTCTCGCGCTCTCTCAACCGGCGGTCAGCTATTCGCTCGGGCGATTACGCACCTTGTTCGACGACGCGCTATTCATCCGCACGCGCACGGGCATGCAGCCCACGCCCGTCGCGCTGGAATTGGCCGAGATCGTCGGGCGCGCGCTCGACACCGTGCGCCAGGCGTTGCGTTACGCCGAGCGTTTCGATCCGGCGACGAGCACGCGTACCTTTCGCCTGTCGCTCTCGGATGCGGGGGAGATGGCGTATCTGCCGGCGATCTGCGCCGCGTTGCACGATGCCGCGCCGCGCGCGAAGCTGGTGGTCGAGCCGTTGCCGGTCGAAGAAATCGAAGAAGCATTGCGCGCGAGCCGGCTGGATTTCGCGATCGGCAACTTGCCGTCGCTATTGCCGCGCACGCGCCATTGCGTGCTCTTCGAGGAATCGTATGTATGCATGACCCGCAAGCGCGACGATCTGCCCGAAGGCACGAAGCTGAAACTCGCGCAGTTCCTTGCCGCGTCGCACGTTCAGGTTCGCTCGCTCGAACACAGCCATGACGCGCTCGACGATGCGCTGCGCGGACGAGGCGTCGGACGCAATATCGCGCTGGCGTTGCCGCATTTCGTGGCGGTGCCCGGCGTGCTGGCTGCAACGGATCTGTTCGCCACGCTGCCGGAAAAGCTCGCGCATATCCTCAACAGAGGCGAGGCGTTCAACATTTACGCGCTGCCTGTACCGTTGCCGAGAGTGGCCGTGACGATGCACTGGCACGAACACTTTCACGACGACGAAGGCAACGCGTGGATGCGCGCCCTGATGACCGACACCCTCGCGAGCTTCAAGACGATGTGATTTCGCTCAGAGATCGAGCACCAGCACGGGCGAACGGGAACGCGACACGCAGCAGCAAATCACGCTGTTGCTCGCGCGTTCCGCTTTGCTCAAACAGTGATCGCGATGCTCGGGCTCGCCGCTCACGACATCCACCATGCACGTACCGCAAACGCCTTCGCCGCACGAGGTATCGACTTCTATGCCGATGGAGGCGAGCGCATCGACGATCGACGTGCTCTTGTCCACGCGAACCGTTTGTCCGCTGCTTGCGAGTTGCACCTCGAAGCTGTCCAACGAGGCTTCGGCCGTGGCAATCGGCTCGGCTTTGAAGCGCTCCAGATGGATCGCATCCGCGGGCAGGCGAGCTTGCGCCGTCTCGACCACGGCATCCATGAAGGCGCTCGGCCCGCATGTGTAGACATGTGCGTTCGGACCGGCATCGCGGATACATTCGTCGAGCTTGTCGCGCTGCTCGTGCCGCTCGACGCCGAAATGCAGCTTCACGTACGCGTTGAACGGGGCACGCGTCAGCAAGGTCATGAATGCCGCATGCGCCTCGCTGCGCGCGAAGTAATGCAGCGTGAAGCGCGCATTGCTCGCGACGAGCCGATAAGCCATCGACAGCAAGGGCGTGATGCCGATGCCCGCGCCGATCAGAATGTGCTCGCTTGCGGCCGCGTGAAGCTGGAACAGACTGCGCGGCGCGCCGACGGAAAGCTCGGAGCCCACGGTCACTTCCTCGTGAAGCGAGCGTGAACCGCCGCGCGATTGCGCTTCCTTCTTGACCGCGAAGATCTGCGTCCGGAGACATGCCGGATCGCCGCAGAGCGAGTACTGACGCGTGACACCCGAGGGGCCGGTCACATCGATATGCGCGCCGGGCTCATAGGGTTCGAAGGGCGCGCCGTCGATTCGCGAGACGCTGAACGAGCGCACGCCGTGCGCTTCCTCGCGCAACGCGTCGACTCGGACTTTCACGGTTTGAGCTTGCATGATCGCCTTCCTTTCGATGTGTTTCCCACAACCATGCATCGATCTTAGAGCCGCACGCCGAATAAGAAAAATAGGCTAAAAATCGTGTATCGCATCAATGTGACTGATGACGCGTTTCGTGCGTGAAGCGCAGCGTGACGACCGTCACGAGACTGAGCGCGATGAGAAACACCGCGACGGGCCAGGACGCGTGATAGTGCGAAAGCAACGCGGTCGCGAGGAGCGGCGACAGACCGCCAGCGAAAATCGAAGCCACTTCATGCCCGAGCGCAACGCCCGAGTAGCGCACTTCCGTGCTGAACAATTCGCCGACGAGCGCAGGCAAGGTGCCGATCATCGCGCCGTGACAGACGGCCGTGCCAAGCACCAGCGCAAGCCAGATGAGCGGTGTCGAATGCGTGTCCAGCAGCCAGAAGAACGGGAAGGCCATCGCCGCGAGCGATGCGGCGCCGATCATATACACGGGCTTGCGTCCGATGCGATCGGAGAGCTTGCCCCACAGCAGCATCGCGATCATTTCGACGACCATCGCGAGCATGACGCCGGTGAGCATCGTCGAATTCGGAATGCCGATGAACTTCCCGTACACCAGCGAAAACGCGAGAAAGATGTACGCGCCGCCGTTCTCCGCGACGCGCAGGCCCATCGCCATCAGTATTTCCTTCGGATGACGCTTGATCGCTTCGAGCACCGGCATATGCGACGTCTTGCCCGCTTCTTCCGCGTTCGCGAAGTCGCGACTCTCAGGCAGGCTATGACGAATGTAGACGCCGAGCGCGAAGATCACGATGCTCGCGAGAAACGGCAGGCGCCATCCCCACGAGATGAACTGATCGTGCGGCAAGGCCTGCACCGCGAGAAACGCCGCCGAGGAAAGAACGAAACCGCCGCCGACGCCGAGCTGACTCCACGCCGCGTAATAGCCGCGCTTTTCAGGCGGCGCGTTCTCGCTGATCATCAGCACGCCGCCGCCCCATTCGCCGCCGGACGCGATGCCTTGCAGCAGGCGAAGTGCGACGAGCGCAACAGGCGCCCACAGACCGACGTGATCGTAAGTCGGCAACAGGCCGATGCCGAACGTCGCGAAGCCCATGATGAGCAATGTCCAGACGAGCGACGCGCGCCGTCCATAACGGTCGCCGATATGGCCGAACACGATACCGCCGAGCGGCCGTGCGACGAAGCCCATCGCGAATGCCGCGAACGCGCCGAGCGTGCCGATCAGCGGGTCCGCATTGGCCGGAAAAAACAAACTGCCGAACACGAGTGCGGCCGCCGTTCCGTAGACGAAGAAGTCGTACCACTCCATCGCGTTGCCCGCGACCGACGCAATGACGATACGTCTGAGCGTGCGATCCGGCATTGCTGCGCTGGTTTCGGCGGTCGAGGTATGAACTGTTGCCATGTCTGCTCGCATTGAATGAGAAGGGCTGCAGCCTTCTTGAGGCTTCGCATGACAAACAGTGTCGTGGCGACACTCACCCCGGTCAAATTCGCCGAAAAGAACGCGTGATATCAGCCCAGCAAATGAGCGTCACGCGTCGGGCTGGCGAAACATCGAATGGATCGTATTGCGCAGCCACGCCACGCCCGGATCGCTCGTGAATTGCGTGTGCGAGTGCACCTGAATCTCGATGGGCGGCAGCGCAAAAGGCAATGGCAGAATGCGAAAGGCCTTACTACGATTGAAGCGCAGCGCGATGCTCTTGGGGAAGAGCACGGCAAGGTCCGTGTTCATCACGATTTCGGGCGCCACGACGAAATGCGGCAGCCGGACCGCGACATCGCGCTTGAAATTCAGCTCGTCGAGCCATTGCTCGACCATGCGATGGCCCGTCGCGTTGGTGCTCGCGTAGACGTAGCGCAAGGCGGTCAGGTCGTCGCGTGTCGGCCGCGACTTGCGTAACGGATGATTGGCGCGCACGACGCATACATGCTCGTCGACGAATAGCGTCTCGCTCACGCATCCCGCGTCGAGACCCGGCACATAGCCTAGCGCAAGATCGATTTCTCCGGCGCGCATGGCGCTGCTTACGGATTCCACCGGAACATTGACCGCTTCGATTCGAATGCCGCGCGCCTCGCGGTCGAGCAGCGCGACGAGCGGCGGCAGAAAAAAGAATTCCGACATGTCCGACATCGAAATGCGAAACACGCGCCGGGCGGTCGCGGGATCGAAGCTGGCGAGTTGCTGGACCGCCTCGTTGATGATCGACAACGCCTGCGCGAGCGGCGGATACAGCCGATGCGCGGCATCGGTCGGCACCATGCCGGCGGGCGTGCGCACGAAAAGCGGATCACCGAAGATCGTGCGCAAGCGCCGTAGCGCATGACTGACCGCGGGCTGCGTCAGTTCGAGACGTTCGCCGGCGGCGGTCAGGCTGCGCAAATCCCAGATGGCGAGGAACACGCGCAGCAGATTGAGATCGGCGATACCGGAGTTGAGCTTCGTCATACACGGTTGACTCACGAACGAGCGCTGGTCGCGCCATGCGGCCATCAATGTGTGGCGAGATTACCGTATGTGCTGTGCATTGCAAAATGCGGCGTGGCTCCGCGATAGGGCGGCAAGGTATGGAAATCGCGCCGCATCGATTCGCGCACCGGCGAGGCGAGTGCGTCGGCGAGCGCGGACGCATCGTCGAAGACGACCTTGTTGCGTTGCATCGCACTCGCGCGCGTGCAAGGCAGGCCGATGGTGCAATCGATGCGCGTGTAGATCTCCAGCTCGCGCAATCGCGGCAAGGTGGACATCAACGGCGCGTGATGCCGCAGGTAATGCGCGAGCCATGTGTCGAAGTCCTCGGCCGGCCCTTCGTACGCGACGAGATAGGTGCAGCGCTGAATGCGCGCTTGGGTGGATGGCGCGTGCGAGGCCAGCGCGCGCACGGCCATGACTTGCTGCATGAAGCGCCCGGCGATCAAAGGTTCTCGAAGCGCGCGATGGATCGGGCCATCGAGTCTCGCGGCAGCTTCGAGCGCGGCGAGTTCATCGAAATACAGTTGAAGCACGCACGATGGCGCATCGGCCGCGGGCGGAATGCGCGGATCGACGTGTTGCGCCATCGGCTCGTGCACGACCAGACTGCGTAAGCCGTCGATGCGCTGCAATGGCGCAATATCGACCAGCGGGCGCTGTCCGCCCGCACCGATCAGAAACAGGCAGATTTGCATGCTTACGCCGCCTCGCAGGAAGCAGCCGCGCGCGCGAGCCGATGAAACTGCCGGCCGAAGTACACAAGCCCATCGCCGTCTTCGCGCGAGCCGATGTGTTCTGCCTGTACGAAAAGCACTGAATGCGAACCGACCTGCTTGCTGTCGACGATACGGCCTTCGAGACTCGCGATTGCATCGTCGAGCACGGGAAGTTGCAATGCGCCAGGCCGCGAACCGCAGCGCGCAAAGCGTTCGTCCATCGAGCCTCCGTCCATGCCCGCGAACGCGCGCGCCAGTTCCTGCGCGTGCGCGCCCAGCACGTTGATGCACGCCCGGCCGTTAGCAAGCAACACATCGTGAACGTAACTCGACTGATTGATGCAGACGAGCATCGTGGGTGGCGTATCGGTCACGGAGCACACGGCGCTTGCCGTGATACCGCAGCGTCCGTGCGGGCCGTCGGTGGTAATGACGTTGACGGCGGCGCCGAGCGAGGCCATCGCGTTGCGAAACTGTGTGCGCGCTTGATCGTGTGTCATGGCAGATGTCCTTTCAGGATTCGCGGGTTCAGGGATACGGCGTAACGGGCGGAATGCCGACGAAGATCGCGCCCGATGCGTCGTAATTGCCTTCGCCGAGAAAGGCGTGTTGCGTGACGACGATCGAATCGCGTACCAGACGCTGCATCCGGTTCTCGCGATAGATCGCGCCGATGCCCGCCATCTTGTACGCCTGCATCACGATATCGGCGCAGGTGTGGGCCGCGTGCGTCGCCGACAGACGCAGCAAGTTTGCTTCGGCAGGCAACACCGGGTCGCCCGCGAGCACCGTGCGCCACGATGCTTCCGCGCACTCGAAGAAGAACGCCCGCGCGCTGCGCAGTTGTGCTTCCGCCTGCGCGAGCCCGGAACGATAGTAGGCGCGATCGGCGAGACGCGGCGCACCGGTCGTGGTTTTCGTCACGCCGGACATCCCCGCCAGCAGGTCGAGCGCCGCGCGCGCCAGGCCGATGTTCACTGCCGCATGCACCTGCGCCTGATACGCGACGGCGGGATACCGGTACAGCGGTTCATCGATCAGCGGCGTGCCGCCGCGCACGAAGGTCCATTGTTCCTCGACGTATTTGTCCTTCAGGCGCAGATCATGGCTGCCCGTGCCCTGCATGCCGACCACGTTCCAGTTATCGACGATCTCCACTTCGCTCGCCGGGAAAACCGCAGTAAAAGGCTTGCCGGCGTTCTTGTCGTCGGTGCCGGCCGGCGCCCCGCCGATTCCCACGCCGATCCAGTCCGCGCCCTTGCAGCCGCTCGCAAAGCGCCACTGTCCCGACACGAGGAATCCGCCGGGCGCGCGCTCGGCCTTTTGCAGCGGATACAAGCCGCCCGCGAAGACCTGATCGGGACCGGCCGCATAGATTCGCGCCTGGGTCTCCACAGGCAGTGAAGCCAGGTACGTGTTCGCGGAGCCGAACGCCGCGACCCAGGCGGCCGATCCGTCCGCGATCGCGATACGTTCGAGCATCTCGAGGAAGCGCGCGGGCGGCAGCGCATCGCCGCCGAAACGTTCGGGCGTGCTCGCGCGGAAAATCCCCGCGCGCTTCATCTTGCCGACCATATCGCGCGGCACGTGGGACAGGGCGTCGAACCCGTCGCGGCGGCGCTCGACTTCCTCGATCAGCGTATCGAGGTGCAGCGGTCCGGCGTACTCGGGATAGTCGTTTTGCGAATCGATGATGGCTTCGCTTCGAAGGGCTTGCATAGGTGATACCTCTCGGTCGATGTGTGTCGATGTCATTCGGGCTGACGGCGTGCAGCGGCGCGCATCGCTTTGGGATACGTCTCGCGTGCGAGCAGCGTGGCGACGACGGTGATCAGGCCCAGTACGCCCAGATAAATGGCGACCGGCACGGCGCTGTGATAGTGGGCGAGCAACGCGGTGGCGATCATCGGCGAGAGGCCGCCGCCGAGTACGGAAGAGACTTCCCGGCCAATGCCGAGTCCCGAGAAACGCAGGTGCACCGGCAACATCTCGCTGATGAACGCGGGCTGCGCGCCTTCGAGAATGCCAAGCGTGATGCTGTTCGCGAGGACGAGCGCCGCAACCACCTTCCAGTACTCGCCCGAGCCGAGCAGCGCGAAGTACGGCCACGCGACCAGCACGATGGCGATTGCGCCGGCGAGATACACCGGCTTGCGTCCGACCTTGTCGGTCACCCAGCCGAAGAAGAGCGAAACGGGGATCATCAGCAGCATCGAAATGCACAGGCCGCTCAGAACCCAACTCGACTTGATGCCCAGAAACTGCCCGTAGGCGATCGAAAATGCGAAGAAGAGGTAGGACGCCGCGCCCTCGCCGAAGCGCAGGCCGAACACGGTCAGCACTTCGCGCGGACATTGGCGCAGCACTTCGATGACAGGCATCCGGCTTTCGTGGCGCGTCGCCTTGACTTCGGCGAATGCGGCACTTTCTCCGACGGAGCGGCGCATCCACAAGCCGAGAAGAACGAGTGCGGCGCTCGCGAGAAACGGAAGGCGCCATCCCCAACTCTGGAAGTCGCCCGCCGGCAAGTTCTGCACCAGCAGGAACGCACCGGTGGACAGGACGAAGCCGAGTGCCGCGCCACACGGGCTCCACGCCGCGAGCGCGCCGCGCTTCGATTGCGGCGCGTTCTCGTGGATCAGCAGGATACTGCCGCTCCATTCGCCGCCGGCGGCCAGTCCCTGAAGAATGCGCAACAGAACGAGCATCGCGGGCGCCGCAATGCCGACCTGCTGATAGGTCGGCAAAACGCCCATCAGGACCGTGGCGGTGCCCATCGTGAGAAGGGTCAGCATCATCACGACCTTGCGGCCGTAACGGTCGCCGATATGTCCGCATAGCACGCCGCCGATGGGTCGCGCGATGAAGCCGACCGTGAAGCCGCCGAATGCGGCGATGGTGCCCGTGAGCGGATCGGTGCCGACCGGAAAGAACAGCTTGCCGAAGACGAGCGCGGCGGCGGTGCCGTACAGAAAGAAGTCATACCACTCGAGGATCTGGCCGAGCACTGCCGTCGTGACTGCACGGCGCACGTTGCTTGGGCGACGAGCCGATCGGGTTTGAGCGAGCGCGCTCAGGTCGGAATTCAGAGCTTCAGGGTTCATGGTTGGGGAAGACATGAGGTGATGGTTCCCGCTTCCCTGATGCTCAAGAAGCGGTGCGAGTCGTATCGATGCGATGCGATGCGATGCGATGGGCCCACGATATGAGCCTCGATAATCGCGGTCAAATTCGAGACAAAAATGCGCGACATGAATCTGGTGCATGTGCCGTTGCATGTCGTACGGAATAGCCCTTGCCTCGCATGACATATCGATAGCGCTTATCGCCGGTCATGCTTTTGGCTTATTTGCCGCGTGAAACGAGCGGCCGCAGACTGCGTGGCGCATCGCATTCATCACCGCAATGAGCCTTCATTGCGTCAATCAACAGAACGACTCGCATGGAACACGCACGTATGAAACTCGCCTTGGGAACTTCTCTGGCGCTGCTTGCAGTTGCAGGCACGGCGCACGCACAAAGTGCGGTGACGCTGTACGGCATCGTCGACGATGGCTTCAACTGGACATCGAACGCCGGCGGCCACAATCTCTACAACCTGTCGAGCGGCGTCATGCAGGCCAGCCGCTGGGGATTGAGGGGCAGGGAAGAGCTTGGCGGCGGGCTTGCTGCGCTGTTCGTACTCGAGAACGGCTTCGACCTGAATAACGGCTCGCTTGCGCAGAAGAACCGCGGCAGCACGCAAGGTCTGATGTTCGGCCGGCAGGCGTACGTGGGCTTGTCCAGTGCTTACGGCACCGTGTTGCTCGGGCGGCAATACGATTCGGTCGTGGATTATGTGGGCCCGTTCGAGTCCGGTACCCAGTGGGCGGGATATATCGGCGCCCATCCAGGCGATCTGGATAACCTCAACAACGCGTATCGCGTGAACAACGCGATCAAGTTCGTCAGTAAGGCTTACTACGGCGTTACCTTCGGCGGCGTCTACAGTCTGGGCGGCGTCGCGGGTGCGGTCTCGCGCAACCAATTGTGGTCGCTCGGTGCGGGCTATGCGAACGGCCCGCTGACGTTGGGCGTCGGTTACCTGAACGCGCGCAATCCGAACGTCGGCTTCTTCGGCGACAACGGCGCAAGCACGCCGCCCGCTGCGAGCGCGAACTTCATCTCTTCGCCCGTCTATAGCGGCTATGCATCGGCTCGTACCTATCAGGTGGTCGCGGCAGGCGCTGCTTATGCATTCGGCGCGGCCACGGTGGGTGCAACGTATTCCAACGTGCAGTTCAAGAACCTCGGCGATACCGCGAACTCCGGTCCCAATCCGCGCGGCTATTCCGGCAATGCGAACTTCAATAACGTCGAAGTCAACTTCAGGTATCAGCTCACGCCGGCGCTCCTGCTCGGCGCGGCATTCGACTACACGAAGGGCGGTGACGTCGATTCGGCCACCGGCAACAATCCCGGCGCCAAGTATTACCAAGGCGCGCTCGGCGCCGATTACTTCCTGTCTAAGCGCACCGATGTCTATCTGATCGGCGTGTACCAGAAGGCATCCGGCATCGATTCCACCGGCACAGCGGCGGTTGCGGCGATCAACAACCTCACGCCGTCGACGAGCGATCGTCAAAGCACGGTCCGCGTGGGCATCCGCCACAAGTTTTGAAGCCAGCCGACATTCGCGCCGGGATGTCATCCATTTCACGGATGGCATCAACCACATTTGATCTATTTGACGGATATGCGGGTGCGGCCTAATTTGTCGTCGAGACGACGCGTGAGTCCGCGCGTGGTACCGCGGAACGGAAGACCTGTGTCGTACCCCCATACCTATGGAGACAACATCGTGAGCGTCAAAGTATTCGATACGAAGGAAGTTCAGGGCCTGCTTTCGGCCGCCGCCAATCTCAACAGCGATAACGGCAATGCACGTGCGAAGCAGATCACGCATCGGCTGCTAAGCGACCTGTTCAAGGCCATCGACGACCTCGATATGACGCCCGATGAAATCTGGGCAGGCGTGAACTACTTCAACCGGCTCGGTCGCGACGGGGAAGCGGCCTTGCTCGCGGCGGGTCTCGGTCTCGAGAAGTTTCTCGACATTCGCATGGATGCGCAGGACCGTCACGCGGACATTCACGGCGGCACACCGCGCACCATCGAAGGTCCGCTGTATGTGGCGGGCGCACCGTTGCGCGATGGTGTGGCGAAGATCGACCTCAATCCGGACGATGACGCCGGGCCGCTTGTCATTCGCGGCACCGTAACCGGTCCCGACGGCAAGCCTGTCGCGGATGCCGTCGTGGAGTGCTGGCATGCAAACTCCAAAGGCTTCTACTCGCATTTCGATCCGACCGGCGCACAGAGTGACTTCAACTTGCGTGGCGCGGTGAGAACAGGACAAGACGGCAAGTACGAGTTCCGCACGCTCATGCCCGTAGGCTATGGATGCCCGCCTCACGGTTCGACGCAAGAATTGCTGAACGCGCTTGCACGGCATGGCAATCGTCCTGCACACGTTCATTTCTTCGTGACCAGCGATAACTTCCGCAAGCTGACCACGCAGATCAACATCGAGGGCGATCCGCTCATTTGGGATGACTTCGCGTATGCCACGCGCGAGGAATTGATTCCTCATGTCGTCGAAAAGAAGGGCGGCTTTGCGCTCGGTCTAAAGGCGGACGCTTACAAGGAAATTCAGTTCGATATCGCGCTGACTCGCCTCGTCGAAGGCAAGGACAATCAGCTTGTCAGTCGTCAGCGCACGGCGGTGACGGCTTAAGTCGGCGAAGCGGATGACTCCGCTTCCATTTGCTGCGGCAGCGACGATGTTCATCGCGTTGGCGGCGATGGGCGAGAGTGACGAATCACCTGATCGCGGGTGCTACGCTCTGCAGCAAAGCCTGAAGGTCGTCGATGTTGAAGGGCTTGGAAAGAATCGTTACACCGGCGTTTTTTGCTCGTTCGAACTCGTCGGCATAGCCGGTCATCAGCGCAATAGCCTGCTTCGGCCATTTCCGCCGCACTTTTTCCGCAACATCGATTCCGTTGTTGAGCCCAGGCATTTGAATGTCGGAGAGAATGAGATCGAACTTCGCGCCGTCCTCCAGCAGACCTAGCGCTGCATCTCCGGTGAGTTCGTGTCGGGATTGCCAGCCGAACACCTCCAGTACGGCCGAAAGTCCCGCGGCCACTTCCTCGTTGTCTTCGACCAGCAAAATGGAACCCTTGGTCGCCTCCGTCACCGTGACGGGTGGTGAGGGAGACACGGTCGTCGCTTTGGCTTTGGCTTCGGCCTGCCCGGAGCCACGGGGAAGAATGAGCGACACGGTCGTTCCTTTACCTTCCTCGCTCTCGATACGTGCTGTTCCGCGCGCCTGCTCGCACATCGCGATGACCTGCGCAAGGCCGAGCCCCGTGCCAGCGTTCGCGGCTTTGGTCGTAAAAAGCGGCTCGAATGCGCGTTGCATCACTGATGCCGGCATGCCGACGCCGGTATCGGAACAAGCGATGACAACATAGTCACCGGGCTTCAGGCTTCCTTTCGAAGTATCGAGCGTGATGTTCCTGGTGCGAATGGTAAAGTCGCCGCCGCCGGGCATTGCATCCCTGGCATTCACCGCAAGGTTTATCAGCGCCGATTGAAGTTCGGTTTGGTCAACGTAGATTGGCCAGATTTCGTCAGAAGACCTGATGTGAAAGCGGATGCGCTCATTGAGCGACATCTGAATCAGAGAGGCTTCCCGTTCGAGCCAATCTTTGACATCCACGAACTCCTCACGCAGCGGTTGCTTGCGAGCGACGCTGAGTAGCCGCCTTGCCAGGACCTCCGCCGAAGCGGAAGCCCGTTCCACTGCGATGACTTCTTTCTCCAGTCCGTTGAAGTGCTTGCGACGGGCCAGTTCCATGTTCGCCTTGACCACCATGAGGAGATTGTTGAAGTCATGCGCGACGTTTGCCACGAGATTGCCGAGTGCGCCCATACGCTTCATCTGACGGCTTGTTGCTTCCGCGGAAACGCGCATCCCGAACTCGGCTTTCCATCTGTCCCACGCCGTTCGTTCACGTTTCAGACGGCTCAAACTGAACACGACCAGAAACCAGATGCCTACGCATGGAACCAGCGTCGCGATGGCAATCAGACCGTCGTGTCGCAACCATCTGTATGTAACCGTCGAGACAGGGATTCCGGAGGTCACGTAAAGCGGGTATGAGCCGACCTCTCGATACACCAGGAGCTTCTCGACGCCGTCGAGCGTCGAGAAACCCCTGAGACGTCCGCTTTGCCGATTAGCCTGAATAGCTTCCAGCAAGGGTTGACTGCTTGTCGGTGCGCGTCGCGCTTTTGGCTCGGGAAATCGAACGAGCGTAGTACCGTCGCTTCGGAAAAGGCCCACCGTCAAAGCCCGGTCATGTGCGGTCAGCCGGTCGTAGAACGACGAGAAATAATCGCGTCGAAGGGATATGGCCAAGACACCGAGATACTGGCCACTCGAGTCGTATCGAGGGAACGTCACATCGAAAACGTCCCGAGCCGGGTCGGATATTTGTTCGGGCCGCAGCATGCCAACTGCCGCAGAAGCGGCATGGCGTGCAGACCAGATATCCGAGCGGTCTCCAATCGATTGAAGGCCGACCGGATAGGTGCTGCTGCTGGCAAGCAAATTTCCTTTCCGGCCAAAGACAGCAATCGAGAAAACCGATGGCACCCGCTCGGCGGTTTGCCTCAGAAAGCGATGAGCAGATTGCTGTCGCGCGCGAAGTGCGACATCCCCGTCGTCACCGAGAAAGGCCATTATTCGAAGCGATACCTCCTGATTCACGTCGAGGACTTTTACGGCCTGCTCCTCGGCAACTCGCGAGAGTCTGTCGATTCCTTCAGTCGAATCCGCGATTCTGGTTTGAAAACCGAAATAACCGTACGTGGCGAGAAAAAGCAATGGTGTGATGATTGATGCTGCAAGCACCGCGAGCAGCATGCGCCGGGTCACGCCAAAGTCGCGTGGCGGAACGGGGATATCGAGCGCAGTGCTGTCCGGGACAGATGTTTCCTGATGGGCAATCATGGGACTTCGGGGCGGGGCGCGAAGGCGAAGTCTATTCAGATGTTCGTACGACGTCAAACTTACCGTTGGCGCGGTGGTCGTCGACGTGTTTAAGGGCCGGATAGATACGGCGTCATGGAATCTTTTTTTGCTCGCACGATTTTCTCGAAGCCGTGCGTCTTTGTTTGGCGAGCGTTCGTATTGACTGATACGTCGCTAGATTTGTGGCCGACGCCGTAAAACTTACTTGAATTTGAACAAGATTGGAGAACTCCCATGCTCCACCGACGGATGCCAAAGCGCGTTCGACGTCGGCGGGTACGCCCGATATGTCGATGGCACCGGGAGAATAGGGTATCGGGTAATCGACTGGAAGAGGGCGGCGACGTTCTCGCGATGTGAATGTTTCGGATGCCGATGCAATTACCCAGCAATCGACGACTTACCCGCACCGCATCCGACCGACGGCAAAGCCGGTCAACCCCGGCGCGGGCGAAGCCGACCTGGCAATGCGCGGCGCGACGCCGCCTCGCCAGTCGTACCTGTTCGCTTACTGGCTCGCACCGGCGGGTGCGTCGCTGGCGGCGGTCGCCGGGAAGCTGGCGGCAGCCGGCGCGGATGACCCTGCGCTGTCGCTTGCCGCGGTGCTTCCGCCGCTCGTATTGCGGTTGCAGCCCGACGTCAAGCAGACGGACGCCGTCACTGCGGCGATCAACATGGCCCTGATCGTGATGGTTCGGTTCATGGCGTGCTCCTCATGGACTTATCGAGTCAAATGGCGCTGCGTTCGACCGGCAGCGCCGATGTCAGTCGGGTGACTTCAGGCGGTCGCCTTCGCTTTGCGTGCCCGGCGGTGTTCCCGGCTTGGTAGCGGGACCGGCGTCCGGCGCGCGATCCTCGTTGGGGCCGCGCGGCGCCGGCTCCTTCGGGTTCGCCGGGATGTTCTCGGTGTGTCCCGGCACCGGCTGCCCTTCGATATGCTGCGGCGTCTGTTCGTCGGTCATGATTGCCTCGTCGATGCCTGATGGTTGTCCGGCTTGGGATCGGGTTCCGCCGTGGTATCGGTGCCGCTCTTGCCATTGCTGCGGTTGGTGATCTCGCCGGTTTCGTCGAGGACGTCGTCGAGATCGTCGTCGGCATCCTCGTCGGGAGCCGACAACCATTGAAGCAGCGGCAGACGCGCTGTGTACTGCGATGCAGGCAAGAAGAAGTGGGTCATGGTGATCGCTCGATTGGCTGAAGGTAGTGAGATCGAGCAAGCGTTATTCCATCAGCGTGACGAGCGCATGCATTGCCGACTCCGCACTCAGGCGCCGTTGCCATCGCTTCGCGCTGCGCCGCGCATCTCGTCCGCCGGACGCGGAAAGCCCGTGCGGTCAAGATAAAGCTGGGCGTAATGCTCCGAGCGTTCGCTGCGCTGCCGCGCCCGGTCATCGGACAGGGAAGTCACCGCGCGCGCATCGAGCGCGGTGACGCCCGCGACGTTGAGCAAGGCGCCGAGCGCACGCGTGTGCGCGCCTTGCCGGCGTTCGCGTGGCGCCGTCGCCACGGTCATCAGATCGAGCGCGTCGCCGCCGATGCGCGCCATCAGATACGGAGACGGATCGCGCGACGAAAGTATGCCGATGCCGCAGGCAATCTCTCTCAGCCCATACAGCCTGACGAGGCCAGGGCTGACGCGCAGGCCGGACATGCGTGCGACGGTACGGGGCGCAAGCAGTTGGGCGGTTCCCAATGCGAGACTGAAGAATGCGAGTCCACGGGCAAGCGAGTGGCCCTTCGCTTGCTGGTTGTCGGTCGCGGGATACTGGCTCATGGTGTGTTCCGGCTAGGTATGACGACTGGATGAACGAACATGTCGAAGCCTTCTGCAAGGCTTATTTCTTCGCTTCCTGACCGGATGCCGAGCGGTCGAGATATTCGGTCGAGATGGAAGGGATGTGTTCGAGCAGCCATTGCGCCATTGCCTGCTCCTGAGGCAGGATCCGTTCGCACGCGGCCCGGGTTTCGGCATCGCCGCAGCGCGTCGCTGCCGCAATCAGCGAGGTGTAGGACGCGATCTCCATGTTCTCGAACACATAGCTCATGATGGCGCCTTTCACGACTTCGTCGGTCATGGTCATGCCGCCCGCCGCTTGCGCGAAGGCCATCATCTTGGCGGCAAGATCCTTGACCGTCGATGTGCTGCCGCCGAGCCGCTCGATGCACGCGGCGACGATCTTCTGCTGGTCCAGCGTTTCTTCCAGATGCTGATCGATACGCGCCTTCAGTTGCGGATAGTGCTCGAGGCGCCCGGACTGCGCGCGCAGCATTTGCTCGGCTTGCTGTTCCATCGCGTGCGCGTCGCGAAGCCAGTCGAGCAGGTGTTCGGTCGGTTGAGCCATGGTGTCTCCCGGATCGATGTGAACGGATGAGCGAAGCAATCGCGCTTCGCGCTGCCCGATGACTCGCAATCGTCATGCCGCGCATGTTCGTGGCATGACGACGAATAGTTAGGATGCCCTTCGTACTGTTGCGACATGAAAATAAAGCGCGATACTTTAAGCGCGCCTTGAATGGCGCGTTATCTTCCGTGGCTTCAGCCCGCCGTTTTCAGGCGGGCCTTTTTTTGCACAAAGTCGCATCGAGCGGGGCAGATGGATCGACCAGCCCGTGCCCGATGTGCGGGCGAGTCACGCGCTTCCCGAGCATCTGGGGTACGCTTCGTCCGCTGCCGAAAGAAGGCATGAACATCGCACGCACCAGGAGTTTTTCCCATGCTCGCCGCAATTGCTACATTGCTCGTTTTCCAGTGTCTCGGAGAAGGGCTTTCCTATCTCTTCAGCCTGCCGGTGCCCGGCCCGGTCATCGGCATGCTTCTGCTCGCCGGATACTGCGCATTGCGTCCGGCCGCCGCGGCCACGCTCGAACCCACGGCGCTCGAACTGCTCCGGCACCTGTCTCTGCTGTTCGTGCCGGCGGGCGTCGGCGTCATGGTGTCGGCGCATGCGCTGCGCGGCGACGTGCTTGCCGTCGTGTTCTCCGTTGCAGTCAGTACCACACTCGCGATCGCCGTCACCGCGCTCGTCATGCGTGCGATGCTGCGCGGCCGCCGCCGCGTCGCCCATGAACACGGAGACCGCACATGATCCCGGTGCCGCACTTCGGAGCGATCTGGGTCTATCTGGCGGCCACGCCGCTGCTCGGCCTTACCATCACGCTGCTCGCGTACCTCATCGCGCAGCGCATCTACGCGGCGTGCCGCTTCAATCCGCTCGCCAATCCGGTGCTGATTTCGGTGGCCATCGTCGTCGTGGTGCTCAAGACGAGCGGCACGGCCTACGAAACGTATTTCGACGGCGCGCAGTTCGTGCATTTTCTGCTCGGGCCGGCCACGGTCGCGCTGGCGTTGCCGCTTTATCGGCAGTGGGCGAATCTGAAGCGGCTCGCGTGGCCGATTCTCGTGAGTCTCGCCGCCGGCTCGCTGACCGCGATCGTATCCGCCGTGTCCGTGGCGGCCTTGCTCGGGGCGTCGCGTCAGTCGATTGCATCGCTCGCGCCGAAGTCCGCGACGACGCCCATCGCGATGGCCGTGGCGAAGGAGATCGGCGGCGTGCCTTCGCTGACGGCGGTGCTCGTCATCACGACGGGCGTGTTCGGCGCCGTCACCGCGCGGGGTATCCTCAATGTGCTGCGCGTTTCCGACGTCGAGGCGCGCGGCTTCGCGCTCGGCGTGGCGTCGCATGGCATCGGCACGGCGCGCGCCTTTCAGGTCAGCGAAGAGATGGGCGCGTTCGCCGGCCTCGGCATGGGGCTGAACGGCGTGTTTACCGCGTTCGTCGTGCCCGTTCTGCTGCCTGTGTTGTCGACGCTGCTGTGATGTCCGCGCGCCCGGCTTGAATGTCGCACGGAATAGCCATTGCTGGCGACGACGGCATGGGTCGCGCCCCTCGCGACGTCACAACCGCCAAGGAACCTGTCCATGTCACAGCCTGCACTGTTCCAACCTGCGCGCTTGCGCAATCTGACCCTCGCCAATCGCATCGTGATCGCGCCGATGTGCCAGTACTCCGCCGAAGACGGCTGCACGAACGACTGGCATCTGATTCATCTCGGTCAGCTCGCGCTGTCCGGCGCGGCCTTGCTCACCATCGAAGCAACGGCCGTGCTGCCGGAGGGACGCATCACATATGCGGATGTCGGTCTCTGGAACGACGAAACCGAAGCGGCGCTGAAGCGCACGCTCGACGGCATCCGGCGATGGTCGGACATGCCGGTCGCGATCCAGTTGAGTCACGCGGGACGCAAGGCATCGACCGATGTGCCGTGGGAAGGCGGCGCCCAGATTCCAACCGATCACGCGCATGGCTGGCAGACCGAAGCGCCTTCGAGCGTCGCCTATGAGGACGGTGAAGCGCCGCCGGTCGCGCTCGATGCGGCCGGACTCGCGCGCATCCGCGATGCGTTCACGGCGGCCGCCACGCGCGCGGCGCGTCTCGGCATCGATCTCGTTCAGATCCACGCGGCGCATGGCTACTTGCTGCATCAGTTCTTGTCGCCGTTGTCGAACCGGCGCGACGATGAATACGGCGGTTCGCTCGAGAACCGCATGCGTTTTCCGCTCGAAGTGTTCGACGCCGTGCGCGCCGCATTTCCCGCCGAGCGGCCGGTGACGATCCGCGTGTCCGGCACCGATTGGGTCGACGGCGGCTGGGACATCGAGCAGACCGTCGCATTCGCCAAAGCGCTCGAAGCGCGCGGCTGCGATGCCGTTCACGTATCGAGCGGCGGGCTTCATCCGGCGCAGAAGATTCCGGTCGGGCCGAGCTATCAGGTGCCGCTCGCGCGCGCCGTGAAGCAGGCGGTCGGGATGCCGGTCATCGCGGTCGGGCTGATCACGGGCATCGAACAGGCGGAGGCCATCGTCGGAACCGGCGATGCCGACATGATCGCGCTCGCGCGCACGGCCCTGTACGACCCGCGCTGGCCGTGGCACGCCGCGGCGGAGCTGGGCGCACAGGTGCGCGCGCCGAAGCAGTATCTGCGCTCGCAGCCGCATCAGTACCGGCATCTCTTCGAAGAAGACTGATCGTGCGATGCGGTCGCGCGCTCGAAGGGAGCGACGCTTGCAAGCCGGTTCTCATGGCGGCGTTCGTTCGCCGCCCTTCGCGCCAGGCGCGAGCACGTTCGGCAACACCGGATTCTCGGGCTGCGTATAGCGCACCTGCACGAGACGGGTGATCGCAGCGAGGCTCTCCTCGGCGGAATCCCGATGTTCGCGCTCGACGGCGGCGGTTTCGTCGGCGAGTTCGGCGTCGCCGATTACATCGCGGAACCATGTCGAATAGTCGCCGCGCCGCAGATGAAAGAGCCATGTGTCTTCATCGACGCCATCGGCCAGTTCGAGGAAAAGCGTGAGGTTGTGCGCGCGCAGCTTGAGCCGATTCTCCGGCCCGCGAAAGTAGAAACTGCGCTCGGGGATAAGCATGCCCGCCGCATATTTGCGCACATGACGGCGACGCTGCGTTTTGGCCGGCTCCACGCGAACGATGCGCGGATCGCCCCAGGCGTCGCCGCTGAGCGGCTCGCGCCGCCAGACGAGCGCCTGACCGACTTCCGGCGCGCCCGATAGCCGGCGCGGCATCGCGATGCCCGCGGCGCGCGCGAACTCCTCGAGCGCTTCCCAGGCGCCGGGACCTGCGCCGATGAACACGTTGACGCGTTCGAGCACGCGCTGCGAGATCGCGTTCGGATGCACCGTCGCGAAGATGGCCGGGCCGAGTTGCTCCGGCAGGGTTTCGTCGGCGGCGTTCGCGGCGTTCGGGAAAAGCTGATGTGCCTCGTCGAACAATATCCAGTGCGGCCGCCCGTTGAGCGCGCGCGTCGATTGCAGCTCGGCGAGCAGTTCGGCGCAGTACGAAGGCCGCTCGGCGAACGCAACGTGCATCAGATTCGCGACGACAGGCTGGCGCGGCTGGCGCAGCAACTTCATGATGTCGTCGCCTTTGGGCGCGTGCTCCGCATTGCCGATGGCGAGCGTCTTTTCGAGGTTGTCGAAATCGCCTTCCGGATCGAGCGCGCAGAACTGATATCCCGCCGCGCACAGACGCTCCATGAGTCCGGTCAACAAGGTCGACTTGCCGCCGCCCGACTGCCCGGCGAGCAGCGCGACGGTGCCTTGCTGTTCGAGCGTTTCGGCGGTGTCTTCATCGCCGCCATCGCCGCTTACGGTGCGATGCCCGATCAGCAGGTTGTGCCGCGCGTCGCGTCGGCTCAGGTGTGCGAGGTCGTCGGCCAGAATCTTGTCGATGAGTTCCGCGACGGCCGCCCCGGCGACGCCTTCGAGACAGATATCCGCGTGCGCCTTCAGCACATCGAGCGCGTTGCCGACCGCGGCGCCGAACTCGCACGCGTCCAGCAGCGGATGATCGTTCTGCGCATCGCCGACGCCGACGGCATTGCGCGGCGAGAGCGCCATCGCATCGAGGGCGGCATCGAGCCCCGTCGCCTTGCTGATGCCGGGCGCGAGAATCATCACCGCGTCGCCGTTGAACACGACGTGCAGATCGAGGCCGAGTTCGCGGATCGCTTCGTGCGCCTGTTCGTCGTACGGGCGCGATGTGGCGACGAGCGTCTCGCTCACGCTCAGGTGCTTCACGCCGCGTTGCCGCATCGCTTCGACGAACGCGGCGGGCGGCGGCGGCGCGAGAAGCGTGCGTTCGCGCGTCGCCGGGTGATAGAGCACGCCGCCGTTCTCCGCGACCACATACGAAAACCGGTCGATGCCGTCGCACAGACTCAGCAGATCGTCGAGTTCGCGGCCGGTGACGAGCACCATATGGCGGCCGGATTCGCGCAGCCGGTCGACGGCGCGCCACGTCGCTTCATCGACGCGGCCATGCTGCGCCAGCGTGCCGTCGTAATCGCTTGCAAGCACCATGCAGCGCATTCAAACCTCCGTCAATGTGAGCCGCGCGGTGCGCTCGCGCACGAGCCGCTCGTAGACCTCGACATAAGCACGCCCCATGCGCTCCGCCGTGAAAAACTGCTCGAAGCGCGCGCGGCATGCGCGCCGGTCGATCTCCGGCAATCGCGCGACGGCTTCGACCGCCTCGTCCTCGTCGCGCACGATGAACCCGCTCACGCCATGCTCGATGATCTCCGGCACCGAACCGCGCCCGAACGCGATGACCGGCGTGCCGCACGCGAGCGCTTCGATCATCGCGATGCCGAAGGGCTCCGGCCAGGCGATCGGAAAGAGCATCGCGCGGGCATGGCCGAGCAGTCCGCGCTTGCCGTGATCGTCGAGTTCGCCGACGAATTCGACGTGCGGCGCCTCGATGAGCGGTTCGACATCGCGAATGAAGTAGGGGCGATCCGCTTCGTCGATCTTCGCCGCGATCCTGAGCGGCACGTTCGCCCGCCGCGCGATGCGGATGGCCGCGTCCGGTCCCTTCGATGGCGCGATACGTCCGACGAACGCGAGATGCTGTTCCGCCCGCGCCTGAAACGGCAGCAACGCCGCGGGCATGCCGTGATGCACGGTCGCGGTCCAGCCGGCCCACGGCATCGGCTCGCGCTGCGCATCGGAGATGGACACGAGCGGCACATCGGCGAAACGCCGGTAAAGCGCGTCGAGGCCGGGCACGTCGAGCCGCCAGTGAAGCGTCGTAACGTGCGCGGCATCGAGCCGGCGCGCGTACGGAAAGCTCATGTAGTCCGTATGAAAATGCACGATGTCGAAATCGCCGGACGCGCGCACGACGTCCTCGAGCATCGCGAAGTGGAAGGCTTGCGGATCGGCGGTGTCTTCGAGCAGTCTCACGGCGCAGTCCGAACTCGCGACGAGCTTCGCGCGTGTGCGCGAGTCGGCGCTTGCAAAGAGCGTGACGTCGTGTCCCATCTTCACGAGTTCTTCCGTGAGCCAGGACACGACGCGCTCTATGCCGCCGTAACGTCGCGGCGGCACGCTCTCATAAAGAGTGGAAACCTGGGCGATGCGCATGGCCAATTACGCGAGTGAATGCAACCGGAAACGGCAATCGTCATGCCTGCATCGGGTCGCCGGGTGCCCATTCCTCGCCGCCTCGCGCTGGATCCGCGAGCAGCGTGCGATAAATCGCGAGGTAATCGCGCGTCATGCGCTCGGCGCTGAAGCGCCGCTCGAAGCTGCGCCGGCAATCGTTGCGACGAATGGTGCCGAGTTTCTGCACTGCACGCACGGCCTGTTCGACATCGTCGACGATGAAACCCGTCACGCCATGCTCGACGATCTCCGGCACCGCACCGCGCCGGAAAGCGATCGCGGGCGTGCCGGAAGCCATCGCCTCGATGAGCACGAGGCCGAAGGGCTCCTCCCAGCCGATCGGAAACATCAACGCACGCGCATGGGAGAAGAGTTCGAGGCGCGTCTCGCCGCCCACTTCGCCGAGATATTCGACGAACGATTGCGAGGCCTCCAGCATCGGATAAATCTCTTCCCTGAACCACGCGCGTTCGCCGGGATGCACGGCCGCGGCGATCTTGAGTGGCAGCCCCGCGCGCCGCGCGATATCGACGGCGCGCTCGATTCCCTTCTCGGGCATCATGCGGCCCACGAAAAGCAGATAGTCGCCGCCGTTCGGAGAGAAGCGCATGGCATCGAGCGGCAGGCCATGATGCACGGTGCCGATCCAGTTGGCGTGCGGTGTGTCCTTGCGCTGGCTGTCCGAGATGGAAACGAGCGGCGCATCGGGATAAGCCTCGTAGAGCGGACCGTGATCGGGCACGAGCAGTCGGCCGTGCACGGTCGTAAGCGACGGACACGACATATACCGCTGCAATGGCAGATGAAACGGCTCGCCGTGGAAGTGAACGAGGTCGAACTGCGCGGAGCGGCGCACGACGGCGTCGAGCTGACGCAGATGATGGCTCGTCGTATCCCACACGCGTTCGTCACGCCAGAGTCCCACCGGATGTGTCGCGCGAAGGCGCGCCTGGGTCTTGGAGTCGCCCGCAGCGAACAATGTGACGTCGTGACCCCACGCGACGAGTTGTTCCGTCAGCGCGGAAACGACGCGTTCGGTCGCGCCATAGGCTTTGGGGGGAACGCTTTCATAGAGCGGTGCAACTTGTGCGATCTTCATTTTGCGGTCCTTGCGGGCCGTTCGCTGCAAGCCCGATTGCTTGCGGATGACGGATAAGCTCGCCGAGCAATCGAAGGGCCACACGCGCGACGATCGCGGGTCGCGCTCGAAGCAGGCACGTCGCCGCCGCGATTCAGATCATTTGTCCTGGACGCCGGGCTTCGCCGGATGGCCGATTGCGCCGCCGGTGTGCTGATTGTCGTGGCCGGCGAGATATCGATCGATCAGCCGGCGCGCCTGCTCGACGCCGCCGCGCAGCGCTTCCGCGCTCGTCAGCCAGTTGGGTTCGACCGTCTCGACTCGAGGCAGAGCGACCGGCCGTCCGTTGCGGGTGACGCGCAGCTCGGGTGTCCAGTCGCCGGTTGGCGTTTGTTTCGTCGATACCTCGACGTCGTAGCCGCCAAGGGAAAAGGTCTCGGTTTTCATCGTCGGTCTTGTATCGGTTGGATCGGTTGTTTCGGGTGAACGAGGTCGCAGCAGCAGGCCCTATGCCCGACAGGCATCGAATCTGCTGTAAGCACGCATCGCATCGTGCACGACCCACGCAGCAGCGGCCTCAGGAGAAGAGTCAATGTCCGAATCGCAAGCAGGCGCCGAGTCGCCCCACCTCGATCACGATCAGCGCGAGCAAGCCGCGGATCATTCGACGCCGCATGCGCTCGTCATCCACGAAATCGTGCGCGAAGAGGGCGAAACCGCGATGGAGCGCACGGCCTCGGCGCTCATATGGTCCGGGCTCGCGGCCGGTCTTTCGATGGGTTTCTCCTTTCTCGTTCAGGCGATCTTGCAAAGCGAGCTGCCTGCATCCAAATCGCAGCATCTGATTGCAAGCCTGGGATATACGATCGGCTTCGTGTTCGTCATCCTCGGGCGTCAGCAGCTTTTCACCGAGAGCACGCTGACAGCGGTGCTGCCCGTGCTCACGCGGCGTGACTTGCGCACAGTGGGTAAAACGCTGCGCCTATGGTCGATCGTGTTGTTATCCAATCTCGTCGGAACGGCCGTATTCGCCGCGCTTCTGCAGTTCAAGGACGTGTTCGATCCCGACGTCAACGCGGCGCTCGCGGAGGTCGCGCGTGCGCCTTTCAGCGCCGGCTTCGGCGTCACACTGGTACGCGCCGTCTTCGCCGGCTGGCTGATCGCGCTGATGGTCTGGCTCTTGCCGAGCGCGCGGTCCGCGCGCCTGCTCACCATCCTGCTCGTGACTTACACCGTCGGCGTGAGCAAGCTGACGCACGTCATCGCCAGTTCGGCCGAGGCCGCGTATGCCGTGATGACGCACGCCGCGAGCATCGGCGATTACTTCGGCGTGTTCCTGCTGCCGACGCTTCTCGGGAACATGATCGGCGGGATATCGATGGTCGCGATCGTCAACCATGCGGCCATCGCGCCGGAAATCGGCGACACGCAGTAACGCGGACTCTGTCGGCCCGGAGCCGTGGACCGCTGCACCGTCAGCGGGATTTATCGCACCACGGCTGGGTCATTGCTGAACCGGCGTGGATCACGCCCGGTCGCCGCAAGTCGCGACGCTGATGCCAAATCGTTGATTTAACGGCGGAATCTGTCACTGGCACGGACAGTGCATTGTGCGTTCAACTTGTATTCAAGATTGAACTCATGAACGCGACCGCATCTGCCGACGATCACGCACCGCTCACCGTTCGCGCACTTCTCGATGCGTACGCGCGCGGCGATACCGACCCGCAGCGAATCGCCGTAGCGACGCTTGCTCGCATCGAAGCGAGTGATCGCCCGGAAGCATGGACGCTCGTCGTTCCGGCAGCGGATCTGCAAACGACGGCAGCGTCGCTTGCACGCGAGCTCGCCGAAGCCGGACCCGCGATCTTCGAGCGCAAGCCTTTATTCGGCGTGCCGTTCGCGGTGAAGGACAACATCGACATTGCGGGCTTGCCGACGACCGCCGCATGTCCGGCGTTCGCCTATACGCACGGCGAAACGGCGTTCGCCGTGCAGCGCTTGATCGATGCGGGCGCGATGCTCATCGGCAAGACGAATCTCGATCAGTTCGCGACCGGTCTCGTCGGCACGCGCTCGCCGCATGGCGCCGTGCGACAAGTTAGTCATCCGGAATATGTGTCGGGCGGATCGAGTTCCGGTTCGGCGGTGACGGTGGCGCAGGGCATCGTCGCGTTTTCGCTCGGCACCGATACCGCCGGTTCGGGCCGCGTGCCGGCGGGTTTCAACGGCATCGTCGGATTGAAGCCGTCGCTGGGGCTCGTCAGCAAGCGCGGGGTCGTGCCCGCGTGCAAGAGTCTCGATACGCTATCGATCTTCGCGCACGACGTCGCCGATGCCTGGATCGTGCTGCAGCAGATGGTCACTTTCGATGCGCTCGACGGTTATTCGCGCCGCGTCGCAGCGCTCGGCTTGCTGCCGGATGCGCCGCGCGTCGCGATTCCCGACACGCTGGAATTCTTCGGCGACACGCACGCGGCCGACGCCTTCGCGGCGACGCTGGATCGTCTGCAACTCGAACCCGCGACGTTTCCCTTCGCGCCGATGCAACGCGCGGCCGCGTTGCTGTACGACGGTCCGTGGGTCGCGGAACGCCGCGCGGCGCTGGGCGATTTCTTCGTCACGAACCGCGATGACATCGATCCGGCCGTAGCGAAAGTGATCGGCAAGGCCGACGCATTCTCCGCCGCCGACGCATTCAACGCGCAATACGAACTCACGCTGCTGAAGCGTGAGGCGGAAGCGTTGTTCGAACGTTTCGATATCCTGATCGTTCCCACGACGCCGACGCATCCGACCATCGCGCAAGTGCAGGCGAACCCGGTCGAAGTGAACAGCCGTCTCGGCGTCTATACGAACTTCGTCAATCTGCTCGACCTGTGCGCGCTCGCCGTGCCGGGACCGCCGCGCGCCGACGGCTTGCCCGCGGGCATCACGCTCATCGGGCCAGCGGGCGCGGATCGGAGACTCGCGGCATTGGGCGCGAAGATTCAGGCACTTTCCGATGCCAGCATCGATCCGCTGCCGATCCAGGAGCCAAGCATCGAGCTCGCCGTAGTCGGCGCACATCTGCGCGGCATGCCGCTCGAATGGCAGATGAAGCAGGCGGGCGCGCGGTTCATCGAAGAAACGATGACGTCGCCGCACTACACGCTCTACGCATTAGCCGATACGCAGCCGCCGAAGCCCGGACTCGTGCGCACCGAAAACGAGGGTGCCGCGATCGCCATCGAGATATGGGAGATGCCTATGCGGACCTTCGGCGCATTCGTCGCGGCGATTCCCGCGCCGCTCGGTATCGGCACGGTCACGACCGCCGATGGCCGCATCGTCAAAGGCTTCATCTGCGAACCGGCCGCCGTCGCGCCGGACAGCGGCGCACGCGACATCACTTCCTTCGGCGGCTGGCGCGCGTATCGGCACAGCCTCGTCTCTTCATCCAGCGATCAACTCAAACAGGAAGCTACATCATGACCAATCGCCGCCAGTTCATCCAAGGCGCGGGCGCGCTCGCGCTCGGCAGCGCGCTGCCCTTCGATCTCGCCTTCGGCGCAAGCAATCTCACCGTCGGCGTGATCTATGTCGGCGCGAAGGGCGATTACGGCTATAACCAGGCGCAGGCTCAGGCCGCCGCGATCATCAAGAAGATGCCGGGTGTGAAGGTGGTGGAGGAAGAGAACGTGCCCGAGACCGTGGCCGTGCAAAAGACGATGGAAGCGATGATCGAACAGGACGGCGCGACGCTCATCTTCGCGACTTCGTTCGGCTATTTCGATCCGCACGTGCTGAAGATGGCCGCGAAGTATCCGAAGGTCCGCTTCGCGCATTGCGGCGGTTTGTGGAAGCAGGGCAATCCGCCGAATATCGCGAGCTACTTTGGCTATATCGATGAATGTCAGTACCTCAACGGCGTCGTCGCTGGACACGTGAGCAAGAGCAAGAAGCTCGGTTTCGTCGCCGCCAAGCCGATTCCACAAGTGCTGCGCAATATCAATGCGTTCACGCTCGGCGCGCAATCGGTGGATCCGTCTATCACCACGCACGTCATCTTCACCGGCGACTGGTCGATGCCGGTCAAGGAAGCCGAAGCGGCCAACAGTCTCGTCGATCAGGGATGCGATGTGCTGACCTGTCACGTCGACGGTCCGAAGGTCGTCATCGAAACGGCGGAGAAGCGCGGCGCGATGAGTTGCGGCTATCACGCGAGTCAGGCCGCGCTTGCGCCGAAGGGTTATCTGACGGGCGCGGAATGGGACTGGGCGACGCCTTTCAAGGAACTCGTCACGGATGCGCAGACCAGCAAGCCGCAGCCCAACATTCTGCGCGGCGGCCTGAAGGAAGGCTTCGTGAAGATGTCGCCCTACGGCGCGAAAGTCACGGCCGATGCGAAGTCCAATGCCGACGCCATCAAGACGAAGATGGCCGCGGGCGATTACGTGATCTTCAAAGGCCCGATGAAGGACAACAAGGGCGGCAGTGCCATCGCATCGGGCACGGCTTACGCGCAGACGGATATCAAGCTGGAAAGCATGAACTATCTCGTCGCGGGCGTCGTCGGGCAGATCTGATTCATTCCTTCGCGGAGCCGGCATGCGTTCCTATCCTCTGTTACCGCGCGTGGCGCTGGGCGCATTGCCCGCTTTGCCGACGTTGTGCGCGCTCATCGGCACGCTGGTGCTGTTCTCGCTATTCCTGCTCGTGCAGGGCCAGCCCGCCGACGATGCGCTCGTGCTGATCGCGCAAGGCGCATTCGGCTCGTCGTTCGCGTGGCAGAGCACGTTGCTGCGCGCCGCGCCGCTGATGCTCACCGCGTTGTGCGTCGCGTTGCCTGCGCAGGTCGGGCTGATCGTGATCGGTGGCGAAGGCGCGCTCGCGCTCGGCGGACTCGCATCGGCGGTCGTGGCGACGGTCGTGCCTGCCGCGATGCCGTGGTTCGTCGTCGCTCCGTTGATGGCGCTCGCCGGCATGATCGCGGGCGGCGTGTGGATCGGCGCGGTCGGCGCAATGCGGCAACTGCGCGGCGTCAACGAGACGATCAGCAGTCTGTTGATGTCGTACATCGCGATTGCATTGTTCAAGCATCTCGTCGAAGGACCGTTGCGCGATCCCGCGAGTCTCAACAAGCCTTCGACGCCGCCCGTTCCCGACGCCTTCTCGATCGGTTCGTTGCCGGGTCTCGACGTGCATTGGGGCTTGTTCTGGGGCGCGCTCGCGTGCGTCGCGGCATGGGTCTTCGTGCGCCACAGCACCAAAGGCTTCGCGATGCGCATCGCGGGCGGCAACAACCATGCGGCGAAGCTCGTCGGGCTGCCGGTGAACAAGCTCGCGATCGCGGCCTGCGCGATGGGCGGCGCGGCGGCCGGTCTCGCGGGCATGTTCGAAGTCGCGGCGGTGCAGGGCAGCGCGAACGCATCGCTGCTGGCGGGTTACGGCTATGCGGGGATTCTCGTGGCGTTCGCGGCGCGTCAGAACCCGTTGGCGATCATTCTGTGCGCGGTGCTCGTCGGCGGTATCGAAGCGAGCGGTTCGCTTCTGCAACGCCGCCTGGGTCTGCCCGATGCCACCACGCTCGTCCTGCAAGGTCTGCTCTTTGCCAACCTGCTCGCGTGGGAAGCGATGGGCGGTCGTCTCGCGGCGTGGCGCATCAGGCTGCAGGCGATGACCGTCGCGCGCTCGTCGGTTCGACTGGAGGGCACTCATGTTTGACGCACATTCACCCGTCGCGGTGCTGCTGCTGTCGTTGTTCGCGGGCGCCATCCGCGTGAGCACGCCGTATTTGTTCGTGAGCATCGGCGAATGTCTGACGGAGAAGGGCGGGCGCGTCAATCTCGGCCTCGAAGGCATTCTCGTATCCGGCGCGATGACCGGTTATGCGGCCGCGTATCTGTCCGGCTCGCCGTGGCTCGGCGTGCTCGCGGCCGGCTGCGCGGGGTTGCTGCTCGGCTGCCTGCACGGTCTCGTGTGCTCGTTGCCGCGCGTGTCGGACATCGCGTTCGGCATCGCGCTGATGCTGGTCGGCACCGGCCTCGCGTTCTATCTCGGCAAGCCGTTCATCGAGCCGCAAGCGCCGATGTTGTCATCGATCGATCTCGGTGCTTGGGCTTCGTCGCCGCAGTTGCATAACGCGTTGCATGTCAATCCGCTCTTCATCATCGGCGTCGCGCTGGCGTTCGCGTTGCAATGGGGCTTGCGACATACGCGTTGGGGCATGGCTTTGCGTCTCGTCGGCGAGAACGCGGAAAGCGCCCGCGCGATGGGTTATCCGATCACGCGCGTTCGCATTCTCGCGACGACGGTCGGCGGCTTCTTCGCGGGCGTAGGCGGCGCGTATCTGTCGCTGGTGTATCCGGGAAGCTGGAACGAAGGCTTGTCGAGCGGACAAGGCCTGATGGCCGTCGCGCTCGTCATCTTCGCGCGCTGGCAGCCGTTGCGATGCCTGTGGGCCGCGCTGATCTTCGGCGCAGCGGGCGCGCTCGGACCCGCGTTGCAGGCCATCGGCGTGACGAGCGGTTACTACCTTTTCAATGCGGCGCCTTACGTCCTCACCCTCGTCATCATGATCGTCAATTGCCGTCCCGACCGCACGCTCGCGGGTGCGCCCGGCGAACTGAGTCTCACGCGTTGAACCCTATTTTCATGGAGTCGAACACATGAGCCGCTTCATCGAAGCACGTCCCTATCCGTGGCCCTACGACGGCAATCTGCGGCCGGAGAACACCGCGCTCGTCATCATCGACATGCAGACGGACTTTTGCGGCATCGGCGGTTATGTCGACAAGATGGGCTATGACCTCTCGATGACGCGCGCGCCCATCGAACCGATCAGGAACGTACTCACGCTGATGCGCGAGCAAGGCTTCACGATCATTCATACGCGCGAAGGGCACCGGCCCGATCTGTCGGATTTGCCCGCCAACAAGCGATGGAGAAGCCGTCGCGCGGGCACGAACGGCATCGGCATCGGCGATGAAGGACCCTGCGGCAAGATACTCGTGCGCGGCGAACCGGGCTGGGAAATCATCGATGAACTGAAGCCGATCGAAGGCGAGATCGTCATCGACAAGCCAGGCAAAGGCTCGTTCTGCGCAACGGACCTCGAAATGGTATTGCGCACGCGCGGCATCGTGAATCTGGTGCTCACGGGCATCACGACCGATGTCTGCGTTCACACGACGATGCGCGAAGCGAACGATCGCGGCTTCGAATGCACCATTCTCGCGGATTGTTGCGGCGCGACCGATCAGGGCAATCACGACGCCGCGCTCAACATGGTGCTGATGCAGGGCGGCGTATTCGGCACGGTATCGGATTCGAAGGCTTTGCTCGCGACGCTGGGACGCTGACCATGAACGCACCGACCAAAGCGATGAGCGTGGAAGTGCTCGGCGCGACGAAGCGTTTCGGCGCTTTCACCGCGCTCGACGACGTGACGCTCAAAGTGCGCGCGGGCACCGTGCATGCGCTGCTCGGCGAAAACGGCGCGGGCAAGAGTACGCTCGTGAAAGGGCTCGTCGGTTATGGCGTGCTCGATCACGGCGAGATCATCGCGGATGCGCGGCAGGTGAGAATCGCGTCGCCGCGCGATGCACAGGCGCTCGGCATCGGCATGGTGTATCAGCATTTCACGCTGGCGGCGGGCTTGTCGGTCGAAGAGAATTTGCTGCTCGCGCGCGGGCGATTGCCGTGGAAGATCGACTGGCCGAAGGAACGTGCCGCGCTCGATGCCTTCATGCGTTCGATGCCCTTTCGTCTGCCTCTCGATGCGCCCGTCGCCGGTCTCGCCGCAGGAGAAAAGCAGAAGCTCGAGATTCTGAAACAGCTTTATTTGCAGCAGCGTTTCCTCATTCTCGATGAACCCACGTCCGTGCTCACGCCGCAGGAAGCAGACGAAGTGCTCGGCCTGATGCGCGATCTCGCCACGCGCGGCGAGCTGACCGTGTTGATGATCACGCACAAGTTCCGCGAAGTGATGGCGTATGCCAACGACGTGACCGTGTTGCGCAAGGGCAGGCTCGTCGGGACGAGCGCGGTCGCGGATACGAGCCGCGACAAGCTCGCCGCGTGGATGATGGGCGGTGAATCCGCGAAGCAGGACGATCCCGAACTCGCCGGAATGCAGCCCGGACGCAAGCCGCTCGATGCGGCTTCGCCCGTGCGTCTCGCGCTGTCCAGTCTCAACGTCGTCGATGATCGTGGACATCGGGCGGTGCGCGATGTTTCGCTCAGCGTGAAGTCGGGCGAGATACTCGGCATCGCGGGCGTATCGGGCAACGGGCAGAAGGAACTGATCGAAGCGCTCGTCGGCCAGCGCCGCGTGCAAAGCGGTGAAATGCGCATGCATGGCGAGCCATACCGCGCGACGCGTGAAGAGATGACGCGGCTGCGCGTATTTGCGCTCCCCGAAGAACCGCTGCGCAATGCGTGCGTCGCGAACATGAGCATCGCGGACAACCTCGCCTTGCGCGACTTCGACCGTGCGCCGATGAAGCGTCACGGCTGGCGTCTCGATCGCCGTGCGATGCGCGAACGCGCCGAACGTCTCATCGCCGAATTCAACGTCAAACCGCCGGTGCCGGCGCGCGCCATCGGCACGTTGTCGGGCGGCAACGTGCAGCGCGCCGTGCTCGCGCGCGAGCTCGGGCAAGCGGTGGATGTGCTGATCGTCGCGAATCCCGTATTCGGACTGGACTTCGCATCGGTCGCGGACATCCACGCGCGCATTCTCGCCGCACGCGATGCAGGCGCCGCAGTGCTGCTCGTCAGCGAAGACCTCGATGAACTGCTGGAACTGGCGGATCGCATCGCGGTGATCGCGGAAGGGCGGCTGGTACACGAAACGGCTGCGAGCGGCGCGGATCGCGTCGCGTTGGGAAGACACATGGCGGGTCATGTCGAAAGCGCCACGCGCGCTGCGTCGGAGCCGCTCGCCGTTCACGCATAAAGGAGCAAGGAAGAATGAGTTCGAGCGGTCTCGGTGGATTGAACAAGTCGCCGCAAGGCATCGTCGTGGGTCTCGTGCAGTTGCAGAATCCGGCTGTCGCCACCCCGGAGCAACTGGCCGCGCAGACACGGCGCATCGTCGAACTGATCGGCAAGGCGCGCCGCAACAATCCGTCGATGGATCTGGTCGTGTTTCCCGAATACATGCTGCACGGCCTGTCGATGGATACGAACGATGCCATCATGTGCTCGCTCGACGGTCCCGAAGTGGCCGCGTTCAAGGCGGCGTGCATCGAGCATCGCATCTGGGGATGCTTCTCCATCATGGAGCGCAATCCAGGCGGCAATCCCTATAACAGCGGGATCATCATCGACGATCGGGGCGAGGTGCGACTCTACTATCGCAAGATGCATCCGTGGGTGCCCGTCGAGCCGTGGGAGCCGGGCAATCTCGGCGTGCCGGTGTGCATCGGGCCGAAGGGCGCGAAGCTCTCGCTCATCATCTGTCATGACGGCATGTTTCCGGAGATGGCGCGCGAAGCCGCTTACAAGGGCGCGGAAATCATCTTGCGCACGGCGGGCTATACCGCGCCCATTCGCCATGCCTGGCAAATCACCAATCAGTCGAACGCATTCCAGAATCTCGCGCAGACCGCGAGCGTGTGTCTGTGCGGCAGCGACGGCACGTTCGACTCGATGGGCGAAGGCATGTTCTGCGATTTCGACGGCACGGTGTTGGTCGAAGGCAGTCATCGCCCGGATGAGATCATCACCTGTGAAATGCGCCCCGATCTCGTGCGCGAAGCCCGCATTCACTGGGGCGTCGAAAACAACATCTATCAGTTCGGACATCGCGGCTATGTCGCCGTGAAGGGCGGCGCGCAGGATTGTCCGTACACGTTCATGCAGGACATGGTGCGTGGCGAATATCGTCTGACGTGGGAGGACGAAGTCGTCGTGAAAGACGGGACGTCATGCGGTTTTTCGAAACCCGAACGCCGATACGAGGGCTGACGCCATGCCTACCCTGACCCGCGCCCGGCCGTCTCCGTTCACGTTCGATGTAGCGCATACGGCGTTGATCGTCATCGACATGCAGCGCGACTTCGTGGAGCCGGGCGGCTTCGGCGAAGCGCTCGGCAACGATGTGTCGCTGCTGACGTCGATCGTGCCGACCGTCGCGCAGCTGATCGAACATGCGCGCGATCGCGGCTGGCTCGTCGTGCATACGCGCGAATCGCACGCGCCCGATCTCTCCGATTGTCCGGATGCGAAGCGGCTGCGCGGCGCGCCACGAGCGCGCATCGGCGATATGGGACCGATGGGCCGCATTCTCGTTCGCGGCGAACCGGGCAACGCCATCGTCGATGCGGTCGCGCCCATTACGGGCGAGATCGTCATCGACAAGCCCGGCAAAGGCGCCTTTTACGCAACGCGCCTCGGCGAAGAGCTTGCGCGATGCGGCATCACGCATCTCGTGTTCGCAGGCGTCACGACCGAAGTATGCGTGCAGACGAGCATGCGCGAAGCGAACGATCGCGGCTACGAATGCGTGCTGATAGAAGACGCGACGGCGAGCTACATACCGTCGTTCAAGACTGCGACCATCGAGATGATTCGCTCGCAGGGCGGCATCGTCGGATGGACGGCCACGCTCGCCGATGTGCTGGAGAATTGATGGAACTGAATCGTCCGGAAACGGTGGCTGAAGTCGAGCGCGCGTTCATCGCCTATGAGAAGGCGCTCGTCGATAACGATGTGGCTACCATGAACGCGCTCTTCTGGCACGCGCCGGAAACGGTACGATACGGCATCGCCGAAGTGCAGCATGGCGGCGATGAAATTCGCCGCTGGCGCGAGACGTGCGCGCCGGTGCCGCGTTCGCGGCGTTTGCATCGAACGGTGGTGACGACTTTCGGCACGGATTACGCTTCGGTCAGCACCGAATTCACGAGCGATGCCACGCCTTTGCTCGGACGTCAGATGCAGACGTGGGCGCGCATCGGCCATGCATCGAATGCGTTCGCGGGGTGGACCATCGTCGCGGCGCACGTGAGCCTGATCGAAACGCCCTGAAGAGGCATTACACGGAGACATCGAATCAACTCGCCCAAACTCACGGAGCGCAGTGCCGTGCGCGCCATTCAGAGCGCCAATCCGCTTGCCGAGCAGGTTTATCAGCAGTTGAAGCAGGACATCTTCAGCTTTCGCCTGTTTCCCGGCGACCGCTTCTCGGAGACCGACATCGCGCAATACTACGGGGTGTCGCGTACGCCGATGCGCGACGCGCTGTTCCGCCTGCTGCGCGAAGGCTATCTCGAAGTCGGTTTCAGGCGTGGCTGGAAGGTGTCGGAGATCAACTTCGCGCGGCTGGATCAGTTGTATGACTTGCGAATCGTGCTGGAGACCGCATCGCTCGACAAACTCGCGAGCAGCGCGCCACCGCATCCGGAAGTGGATGCGCTCAAGTCGGTGTGGTGCGTTTCGCCCGATGCGCAGGAAAGCGATCCGGTCGCGATGTTTCGCCTGGACGAGGACTTTCACCGCGGACTCGTGCGCGCAAGCGGCAACGGCGAGATGCTGCGCGTGCATAACGAAGTGACGGAGCGCATCCGCATCGTGCGGCGGCTGGATTTCTTGAAGCCGCATCGCACTAGCGCAACTTACGACGAGCACGCGAAAATGCTGCGCTTCATCGATCGCGGCAAGTGCGGCGAAGCGGCGATGCTGCTGCGCGCACATATCACGCAAAGCAAGCTGGAAGTGCGCAAGATCACCGTTTCCATGCTGACGGAAGCGCGCGACCGCAAGCTGCCTTTCGTCGACTGAGCGAACGGGAATGTAGCGGACGCAGACGTGCGGAATCAGCCGCTCCGCAGGGAGCGGCCGATCTCGCTACGCGTTACAGCGGCGTCTTTTTCGCCGGCGGAACCGCGCCGTCGGCGACGTCCCGGTTGCCCGCCGTCCGCTCGACTTCCACTTCGGTACCGCGCACCGTGTCGTGAATGGTTTCGGTGCGGTTCGTTTCTTCCTTGCCGACGACCACTTCCTCGACCACGCGCGCCGTCTTCGCCACGACGGGCTGCTCGGCCGTTTCCCTGATCTCGACGAAGCCTTCCTTCAGATCCGCCACCGTCGCCGGACGATCCACCGGCCGACGCTCGATGTTCGCGTGTTCTTCACGCAGATTCACCGATTCGCTCACCGGCGTTTCGGTCACCCGCGAATAGACGCGCACGCCGCCCGTCTGCACTTCGCGCTTGCCGACTTCGACGGATTCCTTCACGACGGGAAAGGCCTGCCGTTCAGCGGCGATCTCATCGGCCGTATAAGCCGGCGCATTGCGGTCATAGCCGCTATAGCCCGTGCTGCGCCATTGCTCGACGCGCGTGTCGATGTCGATGGCGCCGGCTGCATAGAGCGCGTCGCGCACGCGTTCGATCGACGATTCGTCGATCACATCCACCGTCAACAGCGCGCCGCCGCGACGGACCGCTTCGTGATAGTGGCCGATTTCCTCGGGCTGATCGTGATCGCCGAACAGGTTCTTGAAGAAGTGCTCGATGCGCGCCATCGCGCCTTCGTGATGCTCGCCGGCGGGACGGTCGGTGGCATCGCCGGACACGGACGTGGACGCGCTCATATCGTTCGCATGCACGTTCATATTCGTGCGGGCGACGCCTTCCGTTTCGAGGCGCGTCTGAGCAAGTTCCGCGTCCTGAAGCGTATTGAATACACCGATGATGGTCTGGCTCATTGCATTATCTCCGTGAGAGTGATTCGGGTATCGAGAGGTGCGCCGGTCCATATGCGCAACGGCCGTTCCCGCCTCGGGTGCGGGTGAATCTAGCCGGCATCCGGATCGGGCTTCCACTTGCCGCTCGTGCCTTCGCGACGTTCGACCACCAATTCTTCGGAGTTCAGAAGAACCTGGTGGACGACGTCCTGTTGCGTCTCTCGCGTCGTCACATGCACCTCTTCTTTCAACGTGAGCTGCATGCGAACGACCGGCACGTATTCGTACACAGGAATGATGAGCGTGTCGCCTTCGCGACGCGGCTCGGCACGTTCCTCGACCGGACGATTCACGGCCACGCGCCTGACTTCCACCTTTTCGGCGCTCAGGCGCATGCTGACCGGCTGCATCTCTTCATGCACCACCTTGCGAACGCGCACGGCGCCGGTCTCCGTCCGCTTCACGTCGACGGACAATTCTTCCTGCACGGCGGAAAGCCGGAGCTCGTCGGACGTGCCGGACGAGTCCGCGTTCGTCGCGTTCGGGGTCGTGGGCTTGTCATCGGCGCTCATCGGCGTCTCCGTTGAAGCGTGGTCAGGTCGTCGGCCGGGCGCGCTCAAAGGCGGGCGCCTGCCTGCACGGTGCGATTGCGAGGGGCCGCGTTCTTGCGATCCAGCGCGGAGCCGCCGCCTTCCTCGACCGGCGGCTGATGACGAAAGCCCGCGCCGCCCGAAACGATCGCGATGATCGCGCCGACGACGAGCGCCGCGAACGAGAACCAGCTTGCGCGAGCGACGCCACGCGCGGCGGTGTCGGCGGCCTGGCGCGCGTTCTGTTCGGCATCCGGAGAGGATGCAGCCGACGCCGCCGATGCCATCGCCGCCTGCACTTGCTGCTTCGCGGAGTCGATGAGCTGATTGTTCCCGCCCGCCTGATTCGCGGCGGTCGCGCCGGCTTGTGCGCCGACTTGCGCGGTGGTTGCGACGATGCTGCCGGCCGTGCTCACCGCGCCCGTAATCAGCGAGGTCATGCCGAACACGACGAGCAGCGTCATCACCGCCCATGACAGCAGACCGTGGAGCCATCCGAGGACGGGCGCGCAGCGTCCGGCGTAATAGGAGCCGACGAAAACCGCGAGCACGGTCGTGACGATTACCCATACGCCCGAGCCGAAACCGAAGCCGTGCAACGTATCGGGCTTCGACAACGGCGAGAGGAGCGATGCGCCGATCGCCGTGCCGAGCACGCTCATGATGAGATAGACGATCATCGAAAGGATGACGCCCGCGATGATCGAACCCCACGACAGGCGCGGCAGGCCTTCTTGAGTAGTAAGCAGTTTCATGATGTCTCCAGGAAGAGTTGCGGCGTCGATGCGCGCGGCACTGATGCGCAAGCGCTGTGCCGCGCGCAAGTTTTGAATCGGCGCGTAAATGCGAGTGATTCAGACGCCATCTGATCGATGGATCCGCCTGCTCGGGGCGTCACTTCGCGGCGGGAGGGAAGCGTGCGTCAGTGGAGCAGAGCACGAGAGACGTATGACTTGCGGGAATGCGATGGGATTTGCATCGGGCGCAGGCGCTGGTTCACAGCGACGCACTTCACTTCAGCGGACTGCGGCCCATAGCAATGACACACCCGACGACACCATCAGCGCATCGACGATGAACCGGAAGGTGTTAGCGGACATGCGCGCGACGATCCCGCGCGCGCAAAACGTGCCTGCCATGATCGCCGCGCCGGTAATCAACCCTTGAGCGACCACCTGAGCGGGCAGGGCGCCGAACTGCTGAAAGGCCGCGACTTTCGCTCCGTAGACGATCAGCGAACCGGTAGCTTCGGTCGCGAGAAACGCGCCCTTCACAAGGCCGTAGTTCATGAAAACCGGCACGGTGATCGGTCCGGTCGAAACGACGATGCCCGTCAGGAAGCCGACCGGTGCGCCAATCAGCGCGAGCTGGAAGAGCGAGAGGCGCATGGCCCGGCGGGCGAGCCATCGGCGCGTGGGCACCATCGCGATAAAGAAGAGACCAAGCGCTAGCTCGACCGCGTGCGGCGGGAGCGCAAGCAGCGTGTGAACCCCTAATATCGCGCCGGGCGCGGCTGTCGCGCCATAGGCAATGGAAGCTTTCCAGTCGATCTCGCGCCACCAGGACAGGACCTTGCCGAGATTGCCCATGATCGCGGCGATGGCCATGATCGGAACGGCCTGCTGCGGGCCGTAGATGAGCACGAGCACGGGCATCAACAGCATCGACGAGCCGGTGCCGATCACGCCGCTCAAAACACCCGCCATCCAACCCACGCTCAATACGATCAGGTATCCCATCGAGGTCTCCATGCGCCAGCGCCGATTCTAGCCGCGGACGCGAAACCCGCGAGACGCTGGTTCCAAGCGGATGCGCGAGTTGCGGCATGCACGCAACGCCGCATTGCATGGAAGATTGACTTCACTCAATTGCCGTGGGAACTGTGTAACACTATTGTCACAATCCAATTTTCGACAGCCTGGCGTCAGCGTCACGTCCATTCAAAGGGAAATCGATTCGCCGTGCTGGTTCTTCTCAATCTGCTCTCTGGCGTCGCCCTCCTGGTTTGGGGCTCTCATATCGTTCGCACCGGCATTCTCCGCGTGCTCGGCGCCGATCTCCGCGCCATTTTGGGCCGTAGCACCGGCAGCAAGACGCGCGCATTTCTGGCGGGCATCGGCGTGACGAGCCTCGTGCAGAGTAGCAACGCCACAGCCGTCATCATTACATCGTTCGCCGCGCAGGGACTGGTGCCGCTCGCGGCCGGGCTAACGGTTCTGCTCGGCGCGGATGTCGGCACCGCGTTAATGGCGCGAGTGCTGACGCTCGACCTGTCATGGCTTTCGCCGATCCTGATCCTGTTCGGCGTGCCGCTTTTCCTGACCCGCAAGCAGACGCGGGCGGGGCAGGTGGGCCGAACCATCATCGGACTCGGATTGATTCTGCTGGCGCTGCATCTCATCGTCGAAGCGGCTCAGCCGATGATGCAGGGCGCCGGCGTCAGGGTCATGTTCGGCGCGCTCACAGGCGACACGATGCTCGACGCCCTCGTGGGCGCGGGCTTCGCGATGCTCTCGTATTCGAGCCTCGCCGCAGTCCTGTTGACGGCGACACTGGCGTCGTCGGGCGTCATCTCGCTGAAGGTCGCCTTGTGCCTCGTCGTCGGCGCGAATCTGGGCAGCGGGCTCCTGGCGCTCTTGAACGCGCTGCCGCAGAACGCGGCAGCACGGCGTCTTTCCGCTGGCAGCTTCGCATTCAAACTGGCCGGCGCGATCATCATTCTGCCTTTCGCATCGCTGCTCGCACGCGGATTGCCGGTTCTGATCGCCAATCCGCGCGAAGCCGTAGTCGGTTTCCATGTGATCTACAACACCGTGCGCTGCTGCGCGTGTCTCGCCCTCGTCGAACGGGTCGCTGCGATCAGCCGGCGTTTGCTGCCGGATCGCACGGTCGCGACCGGCGAGTTGCGCCCGCTGTACCTCGATCCGGCAGGCCTCGTGACGCCGAGCCTCGCGCTGGCGAATGCTTCGCGTGAAGTGCTTCGCATCGGCGACATCGTGCGCGTCATGCTCGATAACGTCGCCGATCTGCTGAGACGCAATGATCTCGCCGTCGCCCGCGAAACCATGCGCATGGACGACGACGTCGACCAGCTCTACGCGGAAGTGAAAAGCTATCTGACGCTGATCTCCCGCGAGCAGCTCGACGAGGCGGAAAGCCGTCGCTGGACGGACATCATTTCGCTGACGATCAATCTCGAGCATGCGGGAGACATCATCGAGCGAATCGTCAGTGATATCGAAGAGAAGAAAATCTCGCAACGGCTCGCGTTCTCGGAACAGGGCCTGGGCGAACTCGACGATCTGCATGCGCGGCTCATCAGTAACCTGCGGCTCGGATTGTCGGTGTTTCTCAACAACGATCTGCGATGCGCCGAGCAGTTGCTGGCCGAGAAGGAACGCTTTCGCGATCTGGAGCGCGCCTACTCGCACAAGCATCTGGACCGGCTGGCGGGACAAAGCTCGCGCAGCGTGGAAACCAGCGCGCTGCACCTGGATCTCATCGGCAATATGAAACGGCTGAACTCGCTCTTCTGTTCGACGGCGTATCCCGTGCTCGATGCGGCGGGCGCGCTGCATGACACGCGTCTGCGCAAGCGCTCGCTCGACACGCTGCACGTCAAGGAATGACGCAGCTCACGCAAGCACCAGGTCGCCCACTGTCTTCTTGAGCGCGCGCAAATCCGCGGCCTCGCCGGACTTGCGATCGGTCACGAGAACGTCGATGTCGCGAGGCGCGCAAAACGTGATGCGGCTGCGCTGGCCGATCTTGCTGTGATCGGCGAGGATCGCGACGCGGTCCGCATTCTCGACCATCGCCCGGGCAATCTCGGCTTCTGCACGATCGAAGTTGCTCGCCCCGTGCCGCTGATCGATGCCGACGGGCGAGAGCATCGCCAGATCGGCGCGGTATCGCCGGATGTCGAGCACGGTCGTCGCGCCCGTCGTGGCCGCCGCGCGCTCGCTGAGCATGCCGCCGAGCAGGATGACCTCGTTCATCGCGCGCACGCGCTCATGCGGTCCCGATGTGCCGCGCAACCGCAGCGCGACATCGACCGAATTCGTGACGATGGTGAGATTGGCGAGCTTCGCAAGCTCGTCCGCGAGGATGGCGGTCGTGGTTCCGGCATCGACGAATACGGTTTGCCCGGCGTGAACGATGCCGATTGCCGCCCGCGCGATGGCCGACTTCGCGCGCACGTTCGCGCGGGCGCGTTCGGCGATGGGCGCCTCGTCGCTCGACGGGACGGCGCCGCCATGCACGCGCCGCAGCGCACCCGCCTGCTCCAGATCGAGCAAGTCGCGGCGCACCGTTTCGCGCGACACGGAAAGCTCCGCCATGATCCTCTCGTTCGAGACACGGCCGAGCATCGACAGGAGCGCGCGTATGCGCTGATGACGGTCTTTCTGCCACATAGGGAATGCTCGATGGTGGAAGCAACAATGAGAATTGCGCTGGCACGCTGTTGTTCAGCTTACATCCGTCATAAGCGAAAGTTGTACTTTTTTGGCAGCTTGCAAATTTGAGGATTTGAAACTAGCCTGCATCAGCAATCGGCGGTTCTCTTCAACGCACTACCTTCCTTTCGGGAACAGCGATGACGATGAAGCGTATCTGGGCGGGCCGTCTCCTTTCGATCTCCACGGCAGCGGGACTCGCGGCGGGCGGCATCGACGCCGCATCGGCCGCGCCATCCGAGGCGCTCGTGGCCGCCGCGAAGCAGGAAGGACAGTTGACCACGATCGCGTTGCCGCACGACTGGTGCGGATACGGCGCGCTGATCGACACGTTCCAGAAGAAGTACGGCATCCACGTCAACGAGCTGAATCCGGATGCGGGCTCGGGCGACGAGATCGAAGCGATCAAGGCCAACAAGGGCAACAAGGGTCCGCAAGCGCCGGATGTGATCGATGTCGGCCTGTCGTTCGGTCCGTCCGCGAAGAAGGAAGGCTTGTTGCAGCCTTACAAGGTGTCGACGTGGGATTCGATCCCGGCTGCGTCGAAGGATGCGGAAGGCTACTGGTACGGCGACTACTACGGCGTGCTCGCGTTCGAAGTCAACGCGGACATGATCGACAAGCCGCCGTCCGATTGGGGCGATCTGCTCAAGTCCGACTATCGCAACGCGGTCTCGCTCGCGGGCGACCCGCGTTCGGCCAATCAGGCGATTCAGGCTGTCCATGCGGCGGGCCTTTCGCAGACGAAGGGTGACGCGTCGAAGGCCGACCAGGCGGGCCTCAAGTTCTTCGCCGATCTGAACAAGAGCGGCAACTTCGTGCCGGTGATCGGCAAGGCCGCGTCGCTCGCGCAGGGGACGACGCCGATCATCGTGCGCTGGGATTACAACGCGCTTGCCGATCGCGACACGCTCAAAGGCAATCCGAAAGTGCAGGTGATCGTGCCGAAGACGGGCGTCGTCGCGGGCGTCTATGTGCAGGCGATCAGCGCCTACGCACCGCATCCGAACGCCGCGAAATTGTGGATGGAATTCCTTTACTCCGACGAAGGGCAACTCGGCTGGCTGGCCGGATACTGCCATCCGATGCGCTATAACGAGCTGGTCGCGCAGAAGAAAGTGCCGCAGGCGCTGCTTGCCAAACTGCCGCCGGCATCGGCTTACAGCAACGCCGTGTTCCCGACGCTCGAACAGCAAAACGCCACGAAGGACGCCGTCACCAAAGGCTGGGATCAGGTCGTCGGCGCGAACGTGAAGTAGCCGCGAGTTCGCCGGAATGAGCGCATCTCCGCAGCCAGGCGCTTCGGGCCCGGATCTGCTGACGCCGGCCGCGCCCGCGCCGCAGTCCGGCCCCGCCCGCGCGAGCCGCGGCGCGGGCTGGCTCACGTATGCGGGCGTCGCGCCATTCTTTGCGTTCGCGCTGCTGTTTCTGTTGTTGCCCACCGCCTTTCTGATGATCGGCGCGTTTCAGGATGCGCAGGGACGCTTCACGCTGGCGAATCTTCGCGAACTGTTTCAGCCCGCCGTGCTCGATGCCTACTGGATCAGCGTGAAGGTGAGCGTGGCATCCGCCGCCGGCGGGACGCTGTTCGGCGCGTTGCTCGCCTGGGCAGCGGTGCATGGCCGGCTGCCGGCGTGGATCCGTCCGACGCTCATGACGTTCTCGGGCGTCGCGTCCAACTTCGCGGGCGTGCCGCTCGCGTTCGCATTCATCTGCACGTTGGGACGCGTGGGCCTCGTCACGGTGCTGGCGCGCAAATACCTCGGCGTCAATCTGTATTCCACCGGCTTCAGCATCCTCAGCTTCGTCGGGCTGACCATTACCTACCTGTACTTCCAGATTCCGTTGATGGTCCTCATCATCACGCCCGCGCTCGACGGTCTCAAGCGCGAGTGGCGCGAAGCGTGCGACTGTCTCGGCGGCACGGCCGCGCAGTACTGGCGATACGTCGGTTTGCCGGTCCTGTGGCCGAGCGTGCTCGGCGCGGCGCTGCTGCTCTTCGCCAACGCGTTCGGCGCAGTGGCCACGGCCTATGCGCTGACGGGCAGCTCGCTCAACATCGTGCCGATTCTGCTGTATGCGCAGATTCGCGGCGACGTGCTGCATAACCAGAACCTCGGCTATGCGCTCGCGCTCGGCATGATCGTGGTCACGGGCTTGTCGAACGGCGGCTACATCTGGTTGCGCGCGAGGGCCGAAAGGGGACGCGCATGAAGACGCGCATGAAGACGCAATCGCGCGCGGGCGCCTGGATCGCGATGATCGTCGGCACGATGTATTTTGTGATTCCGCTCGCCGCCACCTTCGAATTCAGCCTGCGGATGCGCCGCGACGCTTACAGCTTCGACGCGTATCGCGTCGTTCTCGGCGATCCGCGTTTTCAGGCTTCGTTCGGCTACTCGGTGCTCATGGGCCTGCTCACCATCGTGATCGGCGTGCTGCTCGTCGTGCCGACCGCGTACTGGGTGCAATTGCGTCTGCCGAAGCTGCGGCCCGTCGTAGAGTTCATCACTTTGCTGCCGCTCGTGATACCGGCCATCGTGATCGTGTTCGGTTATCTGCGCATCTATAACAGCAGTTCCATCCTGCCGCTCACCGGCAACGAGCGCGCGACCGATCTGCTGCTCGTCTTCGGCTACGTCACGCTGTCGTTACCGTACATGTACCGCGCCGTCGATGCGGGCATGCGCGCCGTCGACGTCCGCTCGCTGACCGAAGCCGCCGAATGTCTCGGCGCCGGCTGGACGACGATCCTTTTCCGCGTGATCTTTCCCAACGTGCGCTCGGGCATTCTGTCCGGCGCGTTCCTGACGTTCGCCGTCGTGATCGGCGAATTCACGATCGCGAGCCTGCTGGACCGTCCGGCGTTCGGACCTTATCTGCAACTGATCGGCGCGAATCGCGCATACGAGCCCTCGGCGCTGGCGATCATCGCGTTCGTCGTCACATGGGCATCGATGGGCCTGATCCAGGTGTTCGGATCGGCGCGCGCACTGGCCGGCCATAAAACCTGAGCCGACGAGGCCGCGACTTATGCCATTTCTCGAAATCGACGATCTTCACAAAACGTTCGGGCCGAACGTCGCGCTGCATCGGTTCGACATGACGATCGAGCAGGGCGAATTCATCACGTTTCTCGGTCCGTCGGGTTGCGGCAAGACGACGGTGCTGCGCATGATCGCCGGATTCGAAACGCCCACGCGCGGCACGATCCGTCTGAATGGACGCAACGTCACGCACATGCGTACGCGCGACCGCGCCGTCGGCATGGTGTTTCAGGCCTATGCGCTTTTCCCGAACATGACGGTGGCGCAGAACATCGGCTTCGCGTTGAAGGTCGCGAAGCGTTCGCAGAAGGAGATCGACGCGCGCGTCGCCGAGATGCTCGAACTCATCAAGCTGCCGCAACTCGCCGCGCGTTATCCGTGGCAATTGTCGGGCGGACAGCAACAGCGCGTGGCGCTGGCGCGCGCGCTCGCGAGCAAGCCGCAGGTGCTGTTGCTCGACGAACCGCTGTCCGCGCTCGACGCGAAAATCCGCGTGTCATTACGCGAGGACATTCGGGCGCTGCAGCGCGAGCTCGGCATTACATCGATTTTCGTGACGCACGATCAGGAAGAGGCGTTGTCGATCTCCGACCGCATCGTCGTGATGAACGACGGGCGCGTGGAACAGATCGGCTCGCCGCTCGACATCTACAATTTTCCGCGCACGCGCTTCGTCGCATCGTTCGTCGGGACGCTGAACATTCTCGCCGGGCGCGTGATCGATCCCGGAAGCGGGCGCATCGCGGTCGATGGTCAGGAGCTCGTGACGTCGCGCCCACTGCCGCCGGATGATGCCGGCAAGGAACGATTGCTGGCGCTGCGCCCCGAAGCGATCATCCTGGAGCCGCCGTCGAACGGACGGAATTCGCTCGCGGCCACCGTCGAGCAGATCAGCTTTCTCGGCGCCGTGGTGCGCATTCGTGCGCGGGTCAGCAACGCGGTCGTATCGCTCGATGTCTTCAACGATCCCAACAGGACCCTGCCGGAGCGCGGGCAGCCGGTAGCGCTCGGGTTTTCTCACGACAACCTTCTCGTGCTCGATGAAAATGCGCGCTAGCTTTGCAATGTGAGGAGCAGTTGCCCACGCAGATCGGCAATCCGGCGCGCGCGGGTTATCGATTGCGCGCGCCGCGTTGCCGGCGATGGCTTCGTGACACCCTCAGGCGAGCGCAATGCGCGTGTCGTCGAGCGGGCGCAGCTTGCCGGGATGCACGGCGCGGCATAGCGCCTCGACGAAGTAGAAGTCGCCGAACATGGTCGCACCGTCGACGCCGATATTGTGCGGCTTCGAGTAACACGAGTTATGCAGCAGCCCGTGCTGACCGTCGCGTGTGAATTCGTCGCGGCAGAGCGCTTCGAGCATCGCGAGGCCGTGGCCTTGCCATTTGCCCGCAGCGTGCGCATCGGGATGCACGCGTGCCATCTCCAGCAAGGCCGACGCCACCACGGCGGCAGCGGCCGTGTCCTTGATCTCGGCGTCGCGGCCGGTCGCATCGAAGTCCCACGGCGGCACCTGACGCCCTTCGAGGCGGCGCAGGTAGTAATCGGCGAGACGCTCGGCGAGGTCCAGATAGCCGCGCTTGCCGGTTTCCCGCGCGGAGTTCACATATCCGTAGATCGCCCAGGCCTGGCCGCGGCTCCATGCGGATTCGTCGAACGCGCCCTGGAACGTGTAGCCGCGTTTGCGCGCGCCGCTCTCCACGTCGTATTCGACGGCGTGATAGGTCGAGTCGTCGGCGCGCACGAAGGCGCGCGCGGTCATCTCGGCGTGCGCGTCCGCGGCGTGCCGGTAGCTGCCGTCGTCGGCGTGATTGGCGGCCCAGTAGAGCAGCGACAGATTGGCCATCGTGTCGATCGCGGAGGCGCTGCGGCCGCGCGGATCGGAGATCGGCCCCCAGGACGCGAGATAGGCGCCGCCGCGCGTGGTCACGAGCCGGGCGCGCAGCTTGTCCGCGGCTTCGAGCGCGATATCGGCGAACCACGCGTCGCCGGTGATGTGATGCCCCGGCACCGCGCTGCTATCGAAGATAAAGCCGATGTCATGCGTGTTCGGATCCTGCGCGCGCTGGCGCACGAGCAGCATGCGGGCACGCGCCCATTCGAGAAAGCGCGCCTCGCCGGTGTGCAGATACGAACTCAGCAGCAAGCCGACCCAGAAGCCGCAGAACCAGTTGCCGTGGCTCCATGCGTCGCCGTCGTAGCCCGCAGAGAGCGACGCGGGCAGACGCACCCATTGACCATCGGGACCGGTGACTTGCGGGAATTCGACGCCGAAGGTCAGCTCGTCGGAAGCGACCTTCTGCGCGGTTTTATCGAGTGTTTCGCGAAACAGCTTTGCCTGGTTCTCGCTGAGTGACAGCGGGTTCATTGCGTTCGACACGGCGTCTCCTTGAGTTCGTCATTCGCAGGACGATTCTAAGAAGCGCCCGCGCGAGCGCGTTAGGATGAAACGCATGAACTGTTGGACATTTCCGCACCGAAGCGGCACATGACGACGCTCAGATGTGCAGCTTGTCGAGGCTGCGCCGATAGTCGATCGGCGAGCGGCCCGTGTGCTTGCGAAAGCATCGGCTGAAGTAGGCGGGATCGTCGAACGAGAGCATCGCGGCGATCTCCGCGACATTCACTTCGGAGTGCAGCAGCAGCCGTTTGGCCTCCAGCATCACGCGCTCGCGGATCAGCTTGGGCGCGGTGCTGCCGAGCGCCTGACGCGTCGCCTCGTTGAGCGCGCGCTCCGTGACGTTGAGCAGGCGCGCGTAATCGGCCGCCTCGTTGACCGAGCGAAAATGCTTCTCCAGCAGACTCTTGAAGCGGCGCGACAGCAGCACGCTGCGCGTCGCGGCGGCATCTCGCATGGCGGCGGCGTCGCACATGCGCGCGACCTTGATCAGGAAAACGTGCAAGTAGGCCCAGATCGCGTCGGTGTAGCCGACCTGTTCCTCCTGATACTCATGGCGAATGCCGTCCATCACGCGCGCCAGTTCGCGCACCTGCGCGTCGCTCAGATTGACGCACGGCGCGAGCTGCTCGAAGTTGTAGACGGGCACTTCGGTTTCGGTATGGCGGTTCTGCACGCGGAACGCGAAAAACTCCGACGAAAAGCTGAGCGAATAGCCGAGCGTATCGGCCGAAAGATCCAGATCGTGAATCTGTCCCGGCGCCATGAAGTAGAGCGTGTTTGGACGCACGTCGTAGCGCACCGAATCGATCACATGCGAGCCGCTGCCCGCGAGCACCCACATCATGTGATAGAAGTCGTGCCGATGCGGATAGACCAGCGTCGACTTGAGCGCCTCGATCGGCGCGAGATGAAAGTCCGGCGTCTTGACGTGTGCGCCGTATTCGTAGTCCTCGATCCGGATCACCGGAACGTGACAGCAACATGCGGTATCCAACTGTCTCCTCCGTCGGCGGCGAGTGTCTTCGCGCCCGCCTGCATGCCCGCGCTGCGCGGGCGACTGCACGAGTGTAGCCGTGCCCGCGCCCGCCGGTTAACTGGCATTTACACCATGCGGCCCGCGCGGCGATGTCACGCCGCCGCGCTGCGCGCCATCAGCGCATGATCGAAGCGCAGTTCCTTCAGCGCGGAAAGTCCGCTCAGCACGACGTGCCCTTGTTGATTGCGCACGGTGGTGTCCATCACGAGAATGTGTTTCGCGGGCTTCTTTTCGACGACGCATACGCCGATCGTCACCGTATCGCCGATATACACCGGCCCCAGAAAACGCAGCTCCTGTCCGACATACACGAAGCCTGGCCCTGTCAGTTCGGTGTGCGCCGCCGACACCAGCGCGGCCGTCAACAGGCCATGCACCACGCGCCGTCCGAACGGCGAGCATTCGGCGAAGGCGTGCTGCATGTGCAGCGGGTTCAGATCGCCGGACAGGTGCCCGAACGCGTCCACTTCGGCCTCGGTGACCGTGTGCACGTTCACCTGCGTACGGCCGATCTCGACGTCGTCGAAGCGCAAGAGCGCCGGCCAGTTGTTCGGTTGTGCGCTCATGCTTCTCTCCTCGATGTCAATGCGATGCCGCGTTCGACATAGCCGTCGATTTCCTGCGGCGTGTAGCCCAGTTCCGCGAGCACTTCGCGGGTATGTTGTCCCTGTTTCGGCGGATGCCGCCGCAAGGGCGGCGCCGCGCCGTCGTAGCGCACTGGATGCGCGAGCACGCGCACCGGTCCCGCTTCCTCGTGATCGAACGACAGGATCATTTCGTTGTGGGCGACTTGCGGGTCCTGCTCCACCTGCTCGTAGTCGTTGACGGGCGCGAACCAGATATCGTGTTCCTCGAAGGTGCGCATCCAGTCCTCGGTCGTGCGCGTTTTCAGCGTGTCATAGACAAGGCGATTGATCTCGTCGCGCCTTCGCACGTTGTCCTTCGGATGCGTGAATTCGGCGAGCGCGGGACACGACAGCGCATTCGCGAGCTTCTGCGTCGGCGTGAGCGACATCGCGATATAACCGTCACGCGTCCGGTACACGCCATACGGCGCGGGATGAAAACGGCTGCCCATCGGCGGATGCGTGCGTGCCCACAACGGCCCCTTGTTCATGTAATACGTGAACGGCTCGATTTGCAGATCGAGCGCGGCGTTGAGCAGATTGCTCTCGATGCGCGTGCCGACGCCCGTGCGCTCGCGCGCCTGCAACGCGGCCACCACGCCGAATGCGGCGAGCACGGCGGCATGCTGATCGACGATGGCGGAACCGACCGGCGTGGGCGGCGATTCGGCATCGCCGGACAGCATGGTCAGTCCGCTCATCGCCTGCAAGAGCAGATCCTGGCCCGGACGTTTCAGATAAGGCCCGGACGAACCGTAGCCGGTACACGAGCAATACACGAGACGCGGATTGACTTCGTGCACCTGCGCGTAGCCGAAGCCCATCTTGTCGAGCACGCCGGGACGATAGTTCTCGACGAGCACGTCGGCTTCGCGTATCAGACGCCACACGATCTCGCGCGCGGCTTCGTCGCGCAGATCGAGCGAGATGCTGCGCTGATTGCGGTTGCCGAGCAGAAAGAACACGCTCACGCCTTCGATGAACGCGTCCGCGCCGGTCCAGCTACGTTCGAACGCGCCGCCGGGCGGTTCGATCTTGATGACATCCGCGCCGACATCGGCGAGCATCTGCACGGCGGCGGGGCCTTGCAGGAAATGCGTGAAACTCAGCACCTTGATGCCTTCCAGCATGAACATTCTCCTCTCGGTTTCAGCGCGCGATCACGCGAGCAGCGTGCGCGCGATGATCATGCGTTGGATCTCCGACGTGCCTTCGACGATCTCCAGCACCTTCGCATCGCCGAATGCGCGCGCGACGGGAAACTCGGCCATGACGCCGTAGCCGCCGTGAATCTGCAATGCCTGATGCGCGGCTTTCATCGCGTGCTCGGTGGCGAACAGCTTGGCTTGCGACGCCTGCACATCGAAGGGCGCGCCGGCATCTTTCGACGCGGCGGCGTCGTAGAGCATCAGACGCGCGGCGTGCGCATCGGCCGCCATGTCGGCGATCTTGAATTGCAGCGCCTGGAACTCGGCGATCGCGCGTCCGAACGCGCGGCGCTCCTTCATGTACGCGACCGAGCGATCCAGCGAGCCCTGCAGGATGCCGAGCGCGAGCGCGCCGATCAGAATGCGCCCCGTGCTGATCTGCGCGAGCGTCTGACGCAAGCCCGCGCCGCGTTCGCCCAGCAGTTGATCGGCGGGAATCGCGCATTGCTCGAAGAACAGTTCGTGCGTGATCGATGCGCGCCAGCCGATCTTGCGCAGCTTTCTGCCCTTGCCATAGCCGGGCGTTCCTTGCGGCACGATGAAGTTGGAGATCTCCTTGCGGCCGTCGGGTCGCGTGCCGGTGACAGCCGCGATCACGGTCGGCCCGCCGATCTCCGTACCCGAATTGCTGATGAACGTCTTCGCACCGTCGATGATCCAGCGTTCGCCGTCGAAGACCGCGCGCGTGCCGATATTCGCCGCATCGGAACCGGCGTCGGGCTCGGAGAATCCGATCGCGCCGATCTGCGTGCCGTCGAGAATGGGGCGCAAGAAACGCGCTTTCTGCTGCGGCGTGCCGTAGTTGTTCAACAGGCTCGCGACGGTCGAGTTCGCCATGAGCGCATTGGCGACGGCGCAGTCCACGCGCGCGAGTTCTTCGAGCACGATCACGAACGACAGCCAGTCGCCGCCACCGCCGCCGAATTCGTCGGGATACGGCAAGCCCGTGAAGCCGAGTTCGCCGGCCTGCCGCCAGATCGCGTAGGGAAACGCTTCCTGCTCCCAGAGCGTCTCCGATTGCGGTGCGATTTCCTTCTCGGCGAAACGGCGCACGGCCTCGCGCATCATCGTGTGCTCTTCGCCGAGCCAGTGAGGTTGATTGAAGGTTGTCGTCATGGCGTGACCGGTGCGGTGTCGGCTTGCGCGGCGCGGCGTGCGCGTTTGCGTTCCACGAAGTGGCGCAGGCCCGCGCGCGCGCCTTCGCTCGAAAAATTCACCGCGTATTGCGCGGCCTCGAAGTCGAGTCCGGCGGACAAGGGCATGTCGCTCGCGCGATTCAGCGCGCGCTTCGCCATCTCGGCCGCGAACGGATCGTAGGAGGCGAGGGTGTCGGCCAGCGCGCGCACGGCGTCGAACAGTTTCGCGGGCGCGGCGATTTCGTGGATGAAGCCGAACGCCTCGCATTCGCGCGCGGAAAAGCGCCTGCCGCTCATCACGAAGCGTTTCGCGCACGCGAGCCCCATCTTGGCGACGGCGAGTTGCGTGCCGCCCCAGCCGGGCATGGTGTTCAGGGTGATCTCGGGAAATGCGAAGCTCGCCTCGCTCGATGCCACGATGAAGTCGCACGCGAGCGCCAGTTCGAAGCCGCCGCCGAGCGCGTAGCCGTTGACCATCGCGATGGTCGGCTTCGCGCTTTCATGCAGACGCAACAGCGCGCGCTGTCCGGCCACCATGTCGCGATAAGCCGAGACGCCGTCGAGCGACACGAGCCGCTCGATGTCGTTGCCCGCGGCGAACGCCTTTGCGCCGCTGCCGGTGAGCGCGATCACGCGCGTCGCGTCGTCGGCGAGCGCATCGGCGATTTCGGCTTCGAGCGCCGCGAGCATGTCGGGCGTGAACGCGTTGAGCTTGTCGGCGCGATTGAGCGTCAGGAGGCGCAGCGCGCCATGCTGCGACGCGAGAACGGGAAGCGTGTCGTTCGTCATGGCGTCACAGCACTTTCAGATAGGTCTTGCCCGATGCCACGACCACGCCGTCCTGGCGCGTCACGTCGGCGGCGAAGATGCACACGTTGCGCTCTTCATCCTTTTCTTCGAGCGTGAGACGCGCGCTCACCGTGTCGCCGATGAACACCGGCGCGTTAAAGGTGATGTCGTAGCGATACGATACGGCGCCGGGGCTCGGCGCTTTCGCCGCCATGTATCCCATCACCGTGGAAAGGAAGCCGACCGACAGGCAGCCCTGCGCGATGCGCTTTTCGAAGCGCGTGCCCTTCGCGTATTCCTCGTTGAGATGCACGGCGTAGAAATCGCCGACGATGCCGGCAAAGCCGTAGATATCGTATTCGGAGACCGTCTTGGCGAAATCGGCGGTGTCGCCGATTGCATAGCAATCCATATGAGGGCGTTTGGCCATGTCGATGTTTCTTCTCGGATGAGTTGGGGTTAACGCCTGAACGATGCGTGCTGATGTTGCATCGCCGGCTTGGAAGTCACTTTAAAGACGCGTTACAGGCAACCGGTAGGACGGTTCGCGCGATCTTTTGGACTTTTTTGCATCGGACCCGGCGATGCGAAAGGGCAGCGTAAAAAAGTCCAAGAAATTCGACGACTGGTCCTAACGCACCCTCGCCGCGATCACAAATACTTGCGTCAACCCGCCGGCTCCGCATTCGCACCGGGCACTCGCACCGAACGATGCGGCGCACTCGCCGGGCGGTATCCATATCGAGCAAGGAGACAACATGAGTTCGCTTTTCAGAGCGCAGAGCATGCTGCGCATGGCGATGAGCGCGGCGCTCGCCGCGATGTGCGTGGCGGCGTCGTCTGGCGCGAGCGCGCAGGACAAGGTCGTGATGAAGCTCGGTCACACGCTGGCGCCGGACAATCACTATCAGTTGACCGCGCAGGTCTTCGCGAAGGAAGTCGCCGCGCGCACGCACGGTCACATCGAGATTCAACTGTTCCCGCAATCGCAGCTCGGCGGCGAAGTGCAGATGACGCAGGCGCTGCGCACCGGCACGCAGGAGTTGATGATCTCCGCGCAGGCGCCGATCGACAACACGATCAAGCAATGGCAGATCTTCGATATGCCGTATCTCTTCTCCAGCATGGACGAGGCGAACGGCGTGCTGCAAGGCCCGGTCGGGCGAAAGTATCTCGACATGATGAAGCCGGTGAACATGATCGGCCTGACGTGGCTCGCGGTCGGCGAACGCAACCTGTTCACGACCAAACGTCCGGTCACGTCGCTCGCGGACATGAAGGACCTCAAGGTGCGCGTGATGCAGAGCCCCGGCTATATCGCGGGCTACAAGGCACTCGGCGCGAATCCGACGCCGCTCGCCTACAACCAGTTGTTTCTCGCGCTGTCGCAAGGTCTCGTCGATGGCGCCGATACTTCGCCCGAGCAGTTCGTTCAGGACAAGTTCTCCGACGTCGCCAAGCACTTCTACGTGACGCATGTGAACTATCTGCCGGTCGTGCTGGCGATGAGCAAGAGCGCGTGGGACAAGCTTTCGCCCGCCGATCAGAAGGCGTTCCAGGACTCGGCGAAGATCGCGGCGGACTTCGATCTCAAGGAGTACAAGCGCGAATACGACGCCGCGATCGCCGCGATGAAAGCGAAGGGCATTCAGGTCACGACGGTCGATACCGCGCCGTGGGCGCAAGCGACCAAGACCGCGCGCGACGAACTGATCGGCAAGATTCCGGACGGCCCGGCGCTGTATCAGGAGATCAATTCGGCCAAGCAGGCGCCGGCGGTCGCATCGAAATGACGGATGCGAACGACGGCCACCGCACAACCCAGGCATCACGGGAGGCGACACGCATGGAAAAGCTCGCGCGCGGCTTGATGTTCGTTGACGGCATCGTGCTGAAGATCAATCTGTTCGTCTGTAGCTGCCTTTTGCTCGGGGCGGTGATCGTCGCGGGGCTCGGGGTGATCTTCCGCTTCGTGCTGCACGATTCGCTGTCGTGGTCCGACGAAGTGTCGGCGTATCTGTTCGTGTGGCTGACGTGCCTCGGCGCCGCGGCCGGCGTGAAGCTGCGCGCGCATCCGGAAGTGCGCGTGCTGGCCGATCGCGTGCCGGCTGCGTTCGCGCCGCTGCTCAAGGACTTCACCGACTGCGCGATCCTGGCGCTCGGCGCGGTGTTCGTCTTGTACGGCACGGACATGCTCGCGCTGATGGGCACCGAAACCGCCGCGTCGATTCCGATCTCGATGGTCTATCCGTATCTCTCGATTCCGGTGTGCGGCGCGCTGCTCGCGTTTCATTCGCTGGTGCGGATCGCGGTCTCGCATCTCGCGCCGCAGACGCAGACCGACGCCACGCTCGTCGAGGGCGTGTCCGAACATCTCTAGGAAAAACATCATGTGGGCAATCGCATTTGGAGCAGGGCTGCTCGGGCTCGGCGTGCCGGTGGCCATCTGCATCGGCATTGCGGCGACGCTCGCGCTGTCGATCAACGGCACGTCGCTGCTCGTGATTCCGCAGCAGCTTTTTTCGAACCTCAACAACGTCGGCCTGCTCGCCATTCCGTTCTTCATGCTGACGGGCGCGATCATGGATTCGGGCGGCGTGTCGAAGCGCATCATCGAATTTTCGCAGGCACTGGTGGGCTTCATGCGCGGTGGCATCGGCCAGGTGACGATCGTTGCGAGCATGTTCTTCGCGGACCTTTCCGGCTCGGCGACGGCCGACACGGCAGCCATCGGCTCGGTGATGATTCCCGGCATGGTGAAGAAGGGCTATAACCGCGCGTTCGCGGTGGCGCTGCAATCGGCGGCGGGCTCGCTCGGGCTGCTCTCGCCCGTGTCGATGAGCATGCTCGTCTATGCCTATACGGCCAACGTGTCGGTCGGCACGATGTTCATCGCCGGTATCATTCCGATGCTGCTGGTGGTCGCGTCGTTCATGATCGTCAATTACGTGACCGCGGTGAAGAAGGGCTACAGCGCCGTCGAGCCGTTCGATAGGCGCAAGCTGTGGACGACCTTCCGCGAAGCGTTCTGGGCGCTGCTCACGCCGGTCATCATTCTGGGCGGCATCCTCGGCGGCATCTTCACGCCGGTGGAGGCGGGCGTGGTCGCGGCCGTCTATGTGACGCTGGTGAGCGCGTTTATCTTTCAGACGCTGAAGCTCTCGCATTTCAAGGACATTCTGGTGCGAACTTCAGTGAACACCACGCGTGTCTCGTTCCTGCTCGGGCTCGCGTTCGTGCTTGGGCGCTATCTGATCGAAGCGCAGATTCCGCTGCACGTCGCGAATAGTTTTCTCGCGATCACCACGAGCGCGATCGTGCTGCTGATCCTCATCAACCTGTTTCTCATCGCCGCGCATACCGTGCTGGAAACGATCTCGAGCATTGCCGTCGTGATTCCGGTGTTCCTGCCGCTCGTCGTGCAGATGCACATCGATCCGGTCGTCTTCGGCGTGATCGTGCTGATCAACTCGGCCATCGGCATCAATCTGCCGCCGATAGGTTTCTGTCTCTTCACGGCGGCTTCGATCGGCGGCGTGTCGGTAGAGAAGGCGACACGCGCGATTCTTCCCTTCATCTTCGCGCTGGTGATCGACCTGCTGCTGATCATCTTCTTCCCGCATATCCCGCAGTTTTTGCCGCATTTGCTGGGGGCGAAGTAAGCGAGCATTTGCCCTTCATCGGATAAGAAGGGCGCGAAAGCGCCCTTTTTCACATCATGCGCGCGCGTGGTGCAGGCGACTTCTCGGCACGTGAGACGTTCGAGCCTCCGATCTGTCTTCGCCCAAAGCCGCACATTCACGCCGCTCATCGGGTAAACTCCTCTGGCACTAGTCGTTTTCCTGAATAAAGCACTCACGTGCAGTTATAGGGACGAAACTTCATGTCAGAACCGCCGAAAATCAGTGTGCTGGTGCCCGTGTACAAAGTCGAGCCGTATATCGAAGAATGCCTCGACTCACTACTGTCGCAGACTTCCACCGATTTCGAAATCATCGCCGTCGACGACAGCAGTCCTGACCGCTCCGGGGAAATGACCTTACGCATCCTCGAACAGCAAAGCAGAATTCGCTGGAAGTTCATCAAAAACGCTGAAAACAAGGGGCTCGCAGAGACTCGCAGGATTGCGGCACTCGCCGCGAGCGGCGAATATGTGCTCTGCGTGGACAGCGATGACCACGTTCATCACGATCTCATACGCCGGGTCGCCGAAGAAGCGGAGAAGCTCAATGCGGATATCGTAATTTTTGCCGCCGAGAATATTAGCCCGGACGGCAAGATCAATTATCGCGTCGAAGCCGGCGATACCGTCATGAGCGGTGTTGAAGCCGTAGAGAAAATTCTCGACTTGACGTTGCAGGCGTATTGCTTCAACAAGTTAGTACGCCGCTCGATCTTCCTCGCGATCGAGCATCCGACGGGGCTGATCTACGAGGATATTTGTGTTTCGGTCCAGACGCTCGGTAAAGCCAGCGTCGTTCGTCTCATGCCCGATACCTTGTATTCGTACATGTATCGCGAATCGGGCATCTCGACACGATTCAATCCGAAGATCATTGACATCTTTGCGATCATGGATCGGGTAGAGAAGAGCACGGCGTCCATGCCGATAAGAAATTACCGGAAGCTTTTCTTCAGGCTGAAATATGTCTATGGCTTTCGGACCATCGCGTTTCAGGCAGCGATCAAGGCGCCGACGTATCGGTCAGCCGAGCCTATTCTGGATAGCGTCGCGCAGAGGCTTCGTCTCAGGCACTTGCTCGGCATGGTTTCGGACCATCGGCCGAAGCTGTCGCTGGTCATGGCGATGCTGAAGATTCATCCGTGGATCTTCTATCGTTTCGTGCGACGATTCGGGCACTAGGCGGCGGATCGATCTCGCAGGGCCGTGCGAGCGTCGCTGCTCATCCCGGTTTTCTTCATGGCGCCTCGGCGGTGTGTGCGGCAGCTTTCGTCTGCCGCCTTTCTAACTGACTTTACATAAGCTTTATTATCGGCGTTTTTGATGTAGGAGCAACATGAGAATGTCGTGTTCTAGCAAGATACAAATGTCGTGTTTTTGCGACCACTGGCAAGCTGGCGACTGAC
>NZ_JARUXN010000015.1:0-78672 GCF_031451415.1 Caballeronia sp. LZ028
CGCGGCGAACATCTCGTACAACCTGCTGAAGACGGCGGCGGGAAGCGGCATCGCGATCGGGCCGATCCTGCTCGGCGCGGCGAAGCCGGTTCACGTGCTGACGTCGTCGGCCACGGTGCGGCGGATCGTCAATATGACGGCACTGATCGGTGCGTGCGCAAAGACCAAGGAGCGCCATGAGTGCAGATGACAGACTACATCGACTGATCGGAGGCGATCGCTTCTCGCAAAGGCCGAAAGGGAACTATAAAAACATCACACGGTGGGGAGATCTTGTCTTCGTCTCGGGCAAATCCGCGGGTAGATCCGTCGACGGCAAGATGCCCAAGGGCCGTTTAGGGCAAACGCTGTCGCTCGATGACGGGATCGCATTCGCACGTGAAGCGGCTCTCGAGCTACTGCTGACGCTGTGCGAAGAACTGGATCGCTCGAGCGCGTGCAACAAGTACTCGACATACAGGGCTTCGTCAATGCGGACGCTTAGTTCGAAGAACATGGGAAGGTACTCGATGGTGCTTCGGATGTTCTCGTTGACGTCCCCTTGGTGACGCGGGATTACACGCGCGTTCGGTTTTCGGATGCGCTTCATTGCGTGGAGGTCAGCCCGTGATCTTGCGTGCCGTGGTCGGACTGAAAACCTCACCGCAAGGAAAGCTGTTGATTTTCGCCGGATTCTCGCTGAAGCCTATCCTACAACGACGAAAATTCTCCGATTTCACTGATGCCGGACGACGGAGGATATCCGGTTTGAGGCATTAACATTGACTATCGTCAGGAGACCGCGTTGGGTCGCGATCTGCCCGAACCGGACCGGTCAATGGCGGACTACCTGTCGATCAACGTCGGAGCGGGGTCGGCCACGAGCCGCCTTTCGCGCGACGATTGAAGCGGTCAGTCGAACGGCTGTTGATTGCTCAATAGCTGCCGCCACGGCGGTCTGACCCGGGACCGCCTCGCGACGCGCGGTGAACCATGAGGGGCTCGGGCACATTAACGCTCGATTGCCTCACGAATCTTTTCGACCGCGACAAAGTACGGCCCCTTGCAATCCCGGATTCGCTGAAAGCAATGAATCCGGAAGTGTGGCGTCAACTGGCTGATGAGCTGCGCCAGTTCGATATCAATCGCGTCCATCGACTAGTCCGCCAAGTGTTTAATCGCGAAATCCACGAAGGCGCGAAGACGATGTAGCCGCCTGAGATCGCGATGGTACCCCATCCAGACGTCCCGATGCGGGGGCTCGTCGCTCAGATCGAGCCTTCGGATGGTATCGAGCTGATCACCGACAGGTCGCGGCAATACAGCAATGCCTAAGCCCCTGCCGCACATCTGCGCCTGGACGTTACGGTTATTTGACTGCAAAACCACGCTCGCGTTTGGGAAGCGACTCTTTAGCCAGTCAATATCCGGAAATGTGCCCGTCGACGTATCCATCGCGATCAGCCGCTGCCCCGCGCCATCACCTTCCACCGGATCGGCACTCGTGGTGGCCACGTAGACGCCGTACCGCATCCGGGCAAGACGTCGTTGCACGATATCAGGTCCATTGAATGGAACAATACGGAAAGCGACGTCTGCTTCGCGCTGTGCCAGATTGAACAGGCGTGTTCCTGTCAGCACCTCGATTTCAACAAGCGGATACTCGCGCGAATATTCGACAAGCACTGATGGCAGCACATAGGCGCCAAACCAGTCGGCCGACGACACCTTGAGTGTGCCCTCCATCTTCTGCTGCTCGCCGGTTAGCCGCCGCTCCATCGTCAGCGCGCTTTCCTCCATCTGCTCGGCAAGCGGAAGGATAGCCGTTCCCTCCTCGGTCAAAACGAAGCCGTCCGCGGTTCGCTGAAACAGCACCTGGCCCGTGGCCTGTTCGAGCGCGCGAAGCCGTCGCCCGATGGTCGGATGACTGAGCTGCAGCGCGCGTGCGGCGGCGCCGAGTGTCCCGGTCCTCGCGACCGCAAGGAAGATCCTGACATCGCTCCAATCCACCCCACCCCCACAATAGTGAACGACAAGGGTGCATTTTAGTGAATTGCCGAACGGAAATGAATTTGCAAAACTTCGATCCGTCGCATGTAGCAAGGCGCTCGGGAACAGCTGCCCGAGGCTTATCGAACAACAGGCAGAACGGGGATCGTCATGTCTTGCATCGCATCACCAACCGTGTATGTCACCTACGAAGGCACTCCGCACGACCGTTTTGACCGGAGCTACTACGTCGAACGCCATCTGCCGCTCGTAATGCAGGCATGGCGACGGTACGGTCTCGAGCGAATCGCGGCTTTCTTTCCCGCGCTGTCAGCCGCGGACACCGGCGTCGGCACTCTCGTGATCTGCGAATGCCGTTTTTGCGACGAGGCAGCAATTGAAGCAGCCTTCGGATCTCCGGAAGCTGTGGAAGTCATGGCCGACGTTACGGCCTTCACCGACATTTTCCCGACCCGCTTACGCGTCGCCCAGATCTGATCGGACCGATGCACAACTCGTGCGCCGCGCGCCGTCAAATTCTAAACAACGGAGAATGACCATGGCCTTTTGGAACAGTACAGTCCCGCGCACCGTGCGTCGCGGACACATGTGGATTCCGGGCGACCGGATCGAACAACACGGCGAGACGTACCAAAGCGGCCCGCTCTTTGTCGAGTGGGAAGCGCCGGAGCAGGTGAGTCGTCCGTGGCCAATTGTGCTGTTGCATGGAGGCGGCTATCAGGGAACCGAGTGGTTCGACACGCCGGATGGACGGCCAGGCTGGGCCCAGCGCCTCGTGGAAGCTGGTTATGCGGTTCTCGTCGCCGACCGTCCGGGACAAGGACGCTCGCCCTTTCACGTCGAGACGATGGGGCCGATGGGCCCGGCGTTTTCCTATGAACACGGCCGCCATATCTACTTCCCGACCGAATATGAAGGTCAGCACACGCAGTGGCCCTTTGCCCGCGACGACGACGCCGCGATGGACGAGTTCATCGCTGGCTATGGGCCGCTTCCCGCCGATCTCACGTTTTCCGAGGACATGGAGGCGGACCGGATCGCAAAGCTGTTGGACCGAATCGGCCCGGCGATCCTGCTGACGCACTCGGCGTCAGGGCCGGTCGGCTGGTTGGTGGCTGATCGTCGGCCGGGCCTCGTGAAGGCGATCATCGCAATCGAGCCGATGGGCCCTCCTTTCGCGGAAATTCCCAACATCGGATCGCTGACGTGGGGCCTCGCGGCGGCGCCGCTGAGTTGGGAGCCGCCGGTCGCATCGCCTGAAGAATTGCGCGCAGCCGCACCGGGTACGCATCGGCTGCCCGCGCTCGCCGGTTTGCCGATCGTCGCCGTCACGGCGGAGGCTTCCTCGTTCGCTGCTGCCAGTCGACCTGCAATCGAGCAACTCAAGGCAGCAGGCAGCCACGCCGAAGTACTGCATCTTCCCGACCATGGCGTGTTCGGTAACGGGCATGGACTCATCTATGAGAAAAACTCGGATGACGCGCTGCTGCCGGTATTGAACTGGCTAATCGAACACACGGAAGCACCGGACCCGGATCGAGCAAGATCGTGAAAAAACAAGGTTCATTACGGGCTGTTCCAGCGCCCTAGGTCAACACCTCGCGCGGGCTGTCGCGGCGCGAGGGGACCAACTGATAGCGACAGCCCGTGACGTGGGGACGCTGCGCGCACTCGCGCACGACTATCCGCAGACTGTGCACGTGTGCACGCTGGACGTCACGCTGATCGCGGTGGCGAGGCATCGGATCAGCGACTACGACCAAACTGCGGGCCAGCGACGCGCCTATCGCGACAGCAACGATGGCAAGCAGTCGGGCGACCCGGTCAAGGCTGTCACGTGATGCTGCGGGCCGTCGACAGCGAAGCGCCGCCGTCGCATTCGCCGTTGGTGCCAGTCGCCTACGGCATTGCCGAGCGCAAGCTGGTGGCGAAGACATCGACGCATGGCGTCAGGTCTCCGTCGCAACCGATTTCAGCTGAGACCCGGCAGTTTTGTCGGGCAGCACCTCGCTCGTTTGCCACCTCGTTAGGCAGCTAAATTATCTGGGAGAATCAAATGGAGATCGGAATCATCGGTCTAGGAGCAATGGGCCGGGAAATCGCCCGCAATCTGGTCGCCGCCGGTCATACCGTCACGGCATGGAATCGTTCCGGCGGGAATGTCGAGGGTGTGCGGATGGTCCAAACACCTGCGCAAGCATTGCAGGCCGATGTGGCCCTGACGATGCTGTCCGACGACCGGGCAATCCGCAACGTCCTGCTAGATACGAATCTGCTGTTGAAGACGCGGCCGGGCCTCGTACACGTCGTGGCGTCGACAATCTCCGTGGCGCTCGCGCGGGAGCTGGTGGAGCTTCACCGCGCGGCGGGTGTCGCCTATGTGGCGGCTCCTGTGCTGGGGCGGCCGGATGTCGCCGCCCGGGGCGAACTCAACGTCCTCACAGCAGGCGCGCCTACTGCGGTGGTAAAAGTAATGCCGGCGCTAAAAGTCATTAGCAAACAGGTCTGGGACCTGGGCGAAGAGCCGCCCGCGGCCTATGCCGCGAAGATTGCCTGCAACATGATGATCACAATGGCGATCGAGGCGATGGCCGAAGCCGTTGTTCTAACTCAGACGAACGGCCTTTCGCGAGAGCGCTTCTTCGAATTGATCCTGGGAACACTGTTCGGCAGTCGCCCTTATCAGACCTATTCCGGCAATATCATCCGCAACGAGTATCAACCTGGCTTCAAAGCGGTGCTTGGGTTGAAGGATCTCCGTCTCGCTGCCGAAGCAGCCGAACAGGCTGGGCGCGTGTTGCCGATGCTCGACGCCGTACATGGCCGGATGGCCGAAACCGTCGACGCTGGCATGGGCGATTGCGACTGGTCGGCAATCGCAGCCTTGACGGCGGATCCGGATGCGCAGAAGCGCATGATTGGCGCTGCTGCGAAGCCAAACGAGTAAACGAGATCGCATCATTTGCCGAGGAATGGGCCGCGTGAGCGTATCCGATTGACGGTGCTTTTGTGGTCAACCGGGTGCCGCACTTTGTGCATGCCGGAGCAAACCCGAATCGCTGCATTAATCTGACACCGGGCCCTGGCAGTTCCGAACGCGCGATCGGCGATAACGGGTCGCCTGCAGCCGACGGCCCTGTCCGGCGGGCGTCTACTAGGAATGCCAGGCTTGCGACAGGCGTCGAGCAATGCTGAACGTGCTCGGGCGGCTACCTTTGGCGTAACGATAAGCTCACTGTTCCCGAGCAGCCGGGCGTACCATTCGTCTATCGATCCCTTGAAAGTGTCATCGCCTGATCGCCTCGATTGACCTGCTGGCAATTTCCACGGTGCTCATCAACGAATCAAGCGGCACCGCATCGCGTGCCTGAATCGACAAGCCCTGGACGACGCTCGTTATATATCGCGCCCATGCAGCGCAATCGACATCCGCCCTGACTTGCCCTTCCTGTTTCCCGCGCTCGAGTCTCACTGTCGCCCTCTCGATCCCTTCGGCGCGAAGTTGGCGACCATATTCCGTTAGCGCGTCGTCGCCTGGCCATGCCTGCGCGAGGGTGATCATGCAACCGGGCGTCGCTGGATTATTCGAAAAAGCTCTCGCAGCATCGTGAAGTAGCCGGATCATCGCATCAACCGCGTTGTCTTCCTGCTCCAGTGCCCGCGCACCGAAGCCACCAATCGTTGCGCGATAGCGTTCCATCGCTTCGCGATACAGCGCTTCTTTGGACTCGAACGCGGCATAGAGACTTTGCGCCGAAATACCCATTGCGACGGTCAGCATCGGAATCGACGCGCCCGCGAAACCCTCGGCCCAGAACACGTGCATCGCGCGCTCCAGCGCGACGTCCCGATCAAAAGCGCGCGGACGGCCCCGCACCCTCCTATTTATCACATCGACCATTGTGATATTTACCAGAAGTCTGTATTATGGAACGGTCATTGTGACATATCTCGGGTCGAGCGGTGATGTGACCGGACCGCGCCCTTTCCCACCGATGCAAACCGGAGCCTTTCCATGCTGTTCGATTCGATAGCAGACTACTTCAAGCCGGAAGCGGTGTCGCAAGACACCATCGCGATAAATCAGCGCCTTAAGAAGATGCTCGCCGCCAGCGCCACGCCGGCGGATCTTGCCGCGTCGCGCGACGCGTACGTTAGCGGACGGCTAGGCATTCCCGTCGGACCACGCTCAACGCGCGCTCTGACGCGCGTGATCCCCGGTCCGCGGGGCGACATTGAACTGCGCATTCTGGTTCCGAAGGTCGTGCGCGGCGCTTACCTGTATATCCACGGCGGCGGCTGGATGATGGGTTCGAATGATCTTAGCGATGACCAGCTCGAGCTGATCGGACAGCGCGCAGGGCTCGTTGCCGTCAGCGTGCAATACCGGCTTGCGCCCGAGCACCCGTTTCCGGCGCCCGTCGACGATTGCGTCGCCGCAGCGCGCTGGCTGATTGCCAACGTGGAGAGCAAGTTCGGCGTGTCGTGGCTGGCGATCGGCGGCGAATCCGCAGGCGCACATCTGACTGCCGCGACCCTGCTGAGGCTGCGCGATGACGGACTCGGCAACGCGTATCGCGCCGCGAGCCTGATGTACGGGTGCTTCGATCTTTCAATTACGCCGAGCCTACGGTGCGCCGCGCCCGATACGCCCTTCGTGAATACTGCATCGGTGGCAGCGATGGTCGATGCCTTCCGTTCGAACGTCGACTCCCGCGATCCTGCCATCTCCCCTTTGTACGCCGACCTGTGCGGGCTGCCGCCGGCTCTCTTCTCCGTCGGCACGGCGGATTCGCTGGTCGATGACACCCTCTTCATGAACATGCGCTGGCAGGCTGCCGGTAATGATGCGCAACTTGCGATCTATCCTGGCGGCGTCCACGGCTTCAATTTTCTTGAAGGCGAACTGGCCTCATCCGCGAATGAGAAAGTAGCCAACTTCCTGAATCAGCTGAACCTGGCGGATAACGGACACCGCGCGTTCGATTCAGAAGAGCCTTTGACCTGCGACCACTGAAACAGACACGCTATGACGTTACGAGACCAACCGGCCTACATCATCAGGATGCGCGCCAAACCGGGGGCAGGCGACAAGTTATTTCAATTGGCGACCGCGGGCATGGAGCGGTCCGGGGCTTCCGACCGCTTCATCATTCTTCGCGAGGACGGGGAGCCAGACGTCTTATGGAACATCGAGGTGTTCAAGTCCGACGCGGCTAAGGCGGCCTATGAAAGCGGTCCGCTCGCGGACATGCTTCGCGACGAGATTCTGCAACTTCTAGAGGAGCCGCCGATGCGCATTGCGGCCCACCCTTACTCTGCCGCCCCTTGAATGAAGCATTGATGGCCACAGCGTCGCCGCACAAATCGAAGGGTGATTTGTGGCCCGTCAATGCTGCACCATATGGCCGCTGCAGTTCGGAAGCCGCCGTTTGCATGCTGCTGCCGGGACTGGCTCAAACGGGGGTGTCAAGAGCCAATGGTGTCCGCCGGACGGCCGCCGTTCAAGGATTGCGACAACCTTCTGAAGCATGGTTCCGGTTACAAATGTGCTTTCAGGCCCGTATCAACGCGTCCGCGCGCGCGGAATTTCGCCTTGCATGATGGCCCCAATCGGCACGCCTGAGATTTTTGAAGCGCCAACCTCCTCGCTCGGCAGATGTTCAGGCGAACGGAATGCGTAAGCACGATGGAGCGAGACGGCGCACGATCGACCCCGTGTGACCTTCCGCCTCGCGCAATAAACTCTGAGTCCCTCCAGAGGAGCCGTCACCGTCAGCGAGCGCGTAGTCCGGGTGAATAGCCTGAGACCAAAATACTGCCGCAGCCGCTGGGTGCTCTACTGCATCGAGCGCGCGACGAGTCCCTTCGCTTCGTTGCTGCTCGAATCGATCGAAAGCGCAGCGTTGGCATTTTGCCAGGCACACATGGCACGCTCCTGCACGACGCAACTGCGTGCCGCTTGCAAGGCCGCATTGCGAGCCCTCTCCCGCGACAGAAAATCCTGCTTGAGCCGAAGGGCCTCGGGATTGTCAGGCTGCAACGAAAGCGCCCAAGAAATGCCGGACCGCGCCAGTTGCAGGTTGTTTTTTTGGAGACCGTCGTGCGCTCGTGCGAGGGCAAGCGGCATCAATTTCAGATTTTTGTCAGCGGATAACTTGTCACTCGGCGGCGGCGCTTCCGAGCTTGGGGCGATCGCCGGAACCTTCGGCATGGTCCTGGCCTGCGCGGGCCGATTCAAGTCGTTCGACGTCACCGTGCCTCTCGCGGCGATCGATCTCGTCGGATCCTCCTGCGCGTTATGGCTCTGAATCGAGAACAAGAGCCCCGATCCGCCGATCAGCACGAAGGCCGACGCAAGCGTCAGCACTGCCCCCTTTTTCATGCTCCGACGACCGGCATCGCGGCGCGGTGACGGATGGACCTCATCGTCGGGATAGACGGCGTCGTTCGATGCGAACGAGAATGCATTTTGCCGCGGCCACGGCGGCGGGTTAGCTGGAACATTAACACGCGCGTTCGGTGCGCCGTGCGCTGCCGCTCTGGGCTTCCTGGCGGCGGGCGCACTGTCGCCAACCACAAACCGCTCAGGCGCGCCGCAACGAGGACATGCCGGAATCGGCCGCAGCACCTTGCCACCGCAGCGTGCGCATGTACCCGTGACACTTGCGGCACGAACGTCCTGATCGTTCATCTGAACTCTTCTCCTTGTGAAGTCGAACGAAACATCAGACCGGAGAAGTGCTTGATGCGACTGGCATGACGGGCACAGGTGGCCGTTCGATCGATATGGGAGGGCTGTCTTCGTCGCGATGACGAGGTCGACTAGCGCTGTTAGTTTAACATCGGCCGCTCGGGCGCATCTTTACGCGATCGCCATGGGACGTTAGCGATAGAGCGACGGGACGTCTTAATACCGGTATCCATATTACTTACTGAGGACCGAAAAGGTCCTTGATCAACAGTCAAACCGACCGCGTCGAATAAGCAGTCGAATAGTTGAGTGAAGCGCACGACCGATTCGGGCTATGGTTCTTCATTGCGCATAACAGCCAGGCGGGCGCCTTCGCATCGGACTCCAATCGAATCTCAGCCTTTGCTGCCTAAAACGTCAAATCCGCTAGATTTGGAAATGACGGACGGCCGAAAGCCTGCCGCGTCGGCTATGCGGACACTCTGCGTCTCGGCGAAGCTTGGGCGTAGCGTGTTCTGCGTCAGCGTGATGGCGCGTTCGGGTGTGTTGGACTGTGCGCGTGGTAAAGCGATTCTGGGATCAATGAACGCCGCAGCGAACGTCAACTGTCGATTAGTCTTCCATGCCGTCAACATCGACTTCCAGGCGGCGTCGCACGGCGTTTCCGCGACATCCCTGCCGCTCCTCTTAAGGTTTGTTCGACGCCTGCCTATGCCGCCTGCCCGCAAGCGCGAGGCAGCGTATGCGGGCAGGCGTTGGACAAACCTGAAGGGAGGAAACCGCGGAGTGCTCCGATGCAATAGGAGTTTTCGGGTCTATGGCGATTGATCGACCAGGAGAACCTGCGGAACTACGGGATGCGCGGTCCGGCGGTGTGCCGAGTGAACGCTAATGATGTGCCGACGGGGTGCAGTCGTGCAATCGTGATGTCGGATCGAAGGTGTGAGGGAATGCGGGGAGCGACAGGCGCGAACGTCCGCTCGTGGGCCCCGTTGCCGCAGAGCCGACGATGGGGTTGCTCGTCCTGGAACAGTTGCGTTCATGTCTCGGCCCGACGCGTGGGTGGTGCGCGGATCGGTGCGGTGCGCGCAAGGATATCGATGACGATCATCGGTGCGCCGCAGTGACGGCAGATGAAGGCAGGTCGCGTTTCGATGACGGTTTCGTGGGGTGATGGGTCGACTCCGGGCGTGACGTCCAGCAGTTCACGCACCTTCGCGAGACTGGCGCGGCGCACCGGGTTGGCAAGCAATCCGTAGTGACGGATACGATGGAAGCCGCTGGGCAACACATGGAGCAGGAAGCGGCGCATGAACTCGCCGGTTTCGAGAGTCATGGTCTTGTAGCGAGTGCGTCCCGTTGCACGGTAGTCCTTCCAGCGGAAGGTGACGCCGCGTTCATCGAATGCGAGCAGGCGCTGGTTGGAGATCGCCACGCGGTGCGTATAACGCGATAGATACGCCAGCACCGCTTCGGGTCCTGCAAAGGGGCGCTTTGCGTAGACGACCCATTCGCAGGCACGTAGCGGTGCAAGCCAGGCGTCAAAGACAGCTGGGTCGGCCAGTTCAGCGTACTGGCTGAAGAACTGCAGGTGGCCATGCCGGTGTGCGTCCGTAAGCGCTTCGAGGAAGCGCCTGCGGAACAGGCGCGAGAGCACACGCACCGGCAGGAAGAAGCCGGGCCGGCAGGCGCCGGGTGAAAGCCTTGCAACGGATGCTGACCCGCACGTTGTCCGCAAAGCTGTACGCGGTACGACGTGTTACGCAGAATCAAGGTGCGCGAACGGCCGGAGTCGATCGCGAACTGTGGGATTCGCCTGAGAGCCGGTGGGAAGCTATCGGCAGGTTGAAGCGGCGTGGGTACAAGCCTTTGCCATTACGGAGAGTCTTTATCCCCAAGGCCAATGGAAAGGAGCGCCCTTTGGGCATTCCGACCATGCGAGACAGGGCGATGCAAGCCCTGTATCTGCTGGCCTTGGAGCCGGTGTCGGAATCGACGAGTGATCCGAACTCTTATGGGTTCAGACTCAATCGCTCGACAGCCGATGCCATGTCGCAGATATTCGTCGCAATGTCCCAAAAGGGCTCGGCCCGATGGGTGCTGGAAGCGGATATCAAAGGCTGCTTTGACTGGATCAACCACGACTGGTTAGAAAGCCATGTCCCGATGGACAAGGAGATCCTCCGCAAGTGGTTGAGGGCTGGCCTGATTTACAAGGGGCAGCTACAGGCGACCGAGGCCGGTACGCCGCAGGGGGGCATCATCTCCCCGACGCTGGCAAATGTGACGCTGAACGGGCTGGAGCGTGAACTGATTGGGCACCTCGGTGCGACGTTGGGAATCGCGAAAGCCAAGAAGCTGAAAGTGAATGTGGTGCGATACGCGGATGACTTCGTGATCACCGGCGACTCGAAAGAGATTCTGGAAAACGAGGTCAGGCCTTGGGTGGAAGCATTCCTTGCTGTTCGGGGCTTGCAACTGTCCGAGACAAAAACGCGGATCACTCACATTGACGAAGGCTTCGATTTCCTTGGGTGGAATTTCCGGAAGTACTCGGGAAAGCTGCTCATCAAGCCGAGCAAGAAGAACGTGCAGACGTTCTATCGCAAGGTGTCGGAAACGATCAGCGGTAACAAGACGGTGAAGCACGAGGATTTAATCCGATTGCTGAATCCGATGCTACGGGGTTGGGCGCAATATCACAGCCCCGTCGTAGCTAAGCAGGCATACAGCCGCATGGAGTCTCTGATCTTCCGAAGACTTTGGTGGTGGTCAAAACGGCGACATCCAAACAAGGGTGCTGAATGGGTGAGGAAGAAATACTTTCATTCCAATGGCACTCGACACTGGATTTTTGCTGTTCCTGTAGTTCGAGACGATGGCAGTAACGGCTTGACCGAGTTGTACCAGCTTCGCGGTACATCGATCAGGCGGCATCGCAAGATCAAAGGCGACTTCAATCCTTTTGATCTTGGTTGGGAGCAGTATGGCGAACAATTGCGACAGGCGCGCATGGAAGTATCAATGCGTCATCGCAAGCAATGGGTTTCGCTATACCTATCGCAAGGCGGGCTGTGTGCGCACTGCGGCGGTGCTCTGACACGAGAGACCGGTTGGCACGATCATCATCTGGAATACCGGATGCATGGTGGTTCCGACGGCCTCTTCAATCGAGTGCTATTGCATCCCGACTGCCACCGACAAGTGCATGTAGGTAAAATTGCGCTAACTAAGCCGGCCCGGTCATAAAACTGGGCTTTGTACGTAGATTGGAGCCGTATGCGGGGAAACTCGCACGTACGGTTCTTAGGGGGCTCTCCTTCTGCGAAGAAGGGGGGCTACCCTCCTCACGGTACTTGAACGCGGAGCCTATCCCGAGGGGTTTGCTCAATCATCGCATATCGAGTTGCAGCCTGAATCGAAGCAGCTAGTCGTTGCCTATGACCTGCCCGAATGCGACAAAATTGTCCCGACGATAAAATCGGTCAAATACGTTAAAGCCTCGGATTCATTCACCGAATCTGCACGTCCTGACAGCCAACGACGTACGATGTACGCCGATGCAGTGGCCCAAACCACGTTGCGGTCGCTTCACGAAATCTTTGCATCGGATGCTGTCGGACACGTTGAGACAGTCGTCTTTAATGGGTATGTCGATTCAATCGACAGAGGTACTGGCAAGCCTATTCGGCCTTGCATCATAACCGTTCGCGCCACGCGAGAAGTATTCCAGGACATCGACCTAGCGCATGTCGATCCGCTAACCTGCTTGAAATCGCTGAACGCCTCAGTTTCGAAGAGTGCGGCAGAGCTAGCGCCTGTACGGCCCGTGCTTGAGCTAAACATGACTGACCCTCGCTTCATCGATGAAGGCGACGTGCTTTCTACGCTCGATCAGCGGCCCAATTTGATGGACCTCACGCCTGGCGAGTTCGAATCACTGATTACCAATCTGTTCCATGCGATGGGTTTGGAGTCGCGTCAGACGCAGGCCTCCAGGGACGGCGGCGTGGATTGTGTGGCGTTTGACCCGCGTCCCATCTTTGGGGGTAAGGTCGTGATCCAAGCGAAACGATACAAAAACACCGTGGGAGTGAGCGCCGTCCGCGACCTGTACGGTACGATGCAAAACGAAGGCGCGTCGAAGGGCATTTTGGTTGCGACCAGCGGCTACGGGAAGGCGGCTTTTGAGTTCGCCAACGGCAAGCCTATTGAACTCCTAGCCGGTAGCAATCTACTGTAAGCACCCGGGGAAGGCATCTTGACGGGGCAATCGCTGAAACCATCAAGCAGTGGTCGGCGTCCAGCGATGAGGAAGAAGTTGCGTGATGTCGGCGGCACGGTGTGTCGGCAAGCGCGTCAGCACGTTCTTCAGGTAAGCCAGCGGATCGTGCCCGTTTAGTTGTGCCGAGCGGATCAATGTCATGATCGCGGCCGCGCGTTTTCCGGCACGCAGGGATCCTGCGAACAACCAGTTCGACCGCCCCAGGGCCCATGGACGTATTTGATTCTCGACCCAATTATGCCGACTCCTCGATTATGCCGCGTCATGCATGCACGGACACAACGGTTGGCGGATCTCTGTTCCCGGTCACTCCGGTTGTCGGCATTATCAGAGGGCCTCCAGGAAGGCGAGCAACGGATCTGGAGGTTTGTAGCGTGTCGGTGCAACGCCACTCGCCGTCGCGTGCGCGAGCGCCCGTTCCTTGAGTTGCATGTCGGCGTGCAAATAGATCTGAGTAGTCTCGGAGGACTCGTGCCCGAGCCAGAGTGCGATCACGGTCAGGTCGACGCCGTGATGCATCAGGCTCATCGCGGCCGTGTGCCGAAGCGTATGAGGCGTTATTGATTTCTTCTTCAGCGAGGGGCACGAGAGGCGCGCGATTTCGGCGTTGCGCGACACGAGTTGCTGAAGAGCATCAGCACTGAGATGACCGCCGCGCGAACTGGGGAAGACCGGATCGCCTGGTTCGCCTGGTTGATACAGCAGCCACTGTTTCAGGACGGCAACTACATCGGGTCGCAGCGGAGTACATCTCATCTTTCTGCCTTTGCCGAGGCAACGAACGTGGGCGCCTGTCCCGAGCGCCACATCCTGACGCCGGAGTGCGGTCAATTCGCTATTGCGCAGACCCGTTTGAACCGCTACAAGAAGCAGCGTTCGGTCGCGGTTGCCGATCCAGTTTCGTACGTCAGGCGCCCCTACCAGGGGTAATCGTCCTTTTCGTGCAAAATCTGGCGGTTTCACTCCAACCCCTTCATTACAAGGCTCTCGCGGCGATTCTGACAATGGTGGTCAACTCAAAACGGCGTCTGCGGTAACATACCAAGCCGCGAATCTGGATCGCGCCGTTTCGGGGGGAGTCAGGACATGCCAGGCCTGGAACTTCGCTATGTGGGACAGGATCGCCTACCCACCCGGTTGACGGAATTTGATGTCGAACGTTACTTCGCGCTCACCGAACATGATGTCGCGGCGATCAACGCGCGCTTCCGGCACGACCGACGCCCGGGTGCCGCGATTCAGTTGGTCTTTCTGCGGGCGAGCGGTCATACTCTTGACCATGTTGGCACCTTGCCGCGCCAGTTGCTGCGGTACGTCGGTGAGAGGCTCGACCTACCTACCCCGACGATTGCCTCGCTTCGTACGCTCTATCGACGCTACAAGACGCAGTACGAGCATCAGATCTGGGCTTGCGAATATCTCGGACTGAGGTCAATCGAGACGGGCCATTGGGCGGAACTCGAAGCATGGATGCGACGAGATGCCACCGAGTCCATTACGCTCGACGAGCTGTTCCAGCATGCTCATTACTGGCTATATGAGCGGCGGATCCTGATACCCGCCGAGCGGACCCTTCGAGATCTCGGGCGTTCCATTTGGTCGGACATCGAGCGCGACGTCCTCGCCATGATCGAGGCGACTGTCACAGAAACACAGCTGATACGTGCCGATGCCGTCCTCGCTACCCAAGAGGAAACCTCCGGCATGAGCGTTCTCGAATGGCTAAAAACACCCCCTGCCCGTCACAGTCCTTCGACCCTCACCGAGACTCTCGCGAAGGTCCGTTTCCTCAAGGAGCTCGGTGCACATGAGTGGGCGCTTGATTCAGTGCCAATCGAGAAGCAGCGTGCGTATGCACAACGCATTCAGGCCCGCCGTCCTGCAAAGGTTCGCGAACTCAAGGCGTCGACCCGCACAATCGAGCTGATCTGTTTCCTGCGTGTGACCCTGCTCGATCTGACGGACGCGCTGCTCTATCAAACGGGGCGTCGAGTCTCCGATCTTGTGCGGCAGGCTTACGACCGCACCACTGTCCGCCAGGCACGATCAGCAATCGAGTACAGGCAGAAGTTGGTCGCGATCAAAGCGCTTGTTCAGGATCACGAACGGCCGGCGGAAGACCGCATCGCCGAGATTTCCAGGCTGCTTGGTGACGTCACGGACAAACCACCCACGAGCCATGCAGCCAGCGTGCGAGAAGCGCTTACCGACGATTATCTGCGCATGCGCAACTTGCTGGGTCCGTTACGAGAGTTGCAATTCGCCGGCCGGGATGCGGAACCGAGCCTGCGGCAGCTCGATCTCATCGGCGCTCTCCATGATAGCGGCACCACCGAATTGCCGCCCGACTGCGACGTGCCGGTCAGTGTCGGCTGGCGTGATCTAGTCAAGGGCGACGATCGGGCACGTGCACTGCGTGCGTTGGAAGCCTCGGCAATCACGGGTCTGCGAAAGGGACTCCGCCGCGGTTCCGTGTGGATCAACCATAGTTTGTCGTTCCGGGAGCGTGACCAGTTGCTGATCCCACCCGTGCAATGGGAAAAGGAACGAGACCGATACGTATCGTCGCTTGGCTTGCCGGCAACGGCCGAGCCTTTCCTCGAACGCCTGACGGAACATTTGAAGGCTGGTCTGGCAGCGCTGGAGGAAGGGCACGAGACAGGACGCGTGGCGATCGGCGCCGACGGCGCGCTGCATCTGACGACGATCGAGGCGTTGCCGATCGATGGCATACCGAAACGCACGCGGGATCTGATATTCAGAGAAATTGGCACTGCGCAGTTTGCCGACGTGATCATGGAGATGGATGCTCACACAGGCTTCAGCGAAGTGCTGCTTTCACGCAAGGCGCGCAATGCGGACGAACTCATCGCGCTGTACGCCGCGCTGATCGCCCACGGCACGGAAGTTGATGCAAAGAACGTCGCGGCTATGATCCCGCAACTGGATCCGACGCATATTTCGACGGCTATGCGCTCCCTCGAGATGCCTGGTCGGTTGCCGCGTGCCAACGAGCGCGTCGTGGAATTCCAACGCACGCACGCCATTACGGAACTTTGGGGTACGGGACGACGGGCATCGAGCGACTCGATGAGCCTGGATACGTCACCGCACCTCTTCTATGCCCGGGTCGATCCGCGACGTCGGACCCATGCGGTGGGCATGTACACACACGTGCTAGACCAGCACGGCATTGTCTATAACCAGCCGATCGTGCTGAACGAGCGCCAAGCAGGCGTAGCGATCGAGGGCGTAGTGCGTCACAACGAGAACCGTGATGACGGCGGACTGCTGCGGCTTTCAGTAGACACGCACGGATATACGAACGTGGGGATGACGGTGTCGAAGCTGCTTGGTTTCGACCTCTGCCCGCGTCTGCGCAACCTCTCGGAACGCAAGCTATATTTGCCGAGAGGCATTGCTGCTCCCGATAAACTGGCGGCAGTCGTTGCCTACGAGAGCTCCCACAAGGCGATTTGCGAGGGCTGGGACGAATTGCTTCGCCTTGTCGCGTCGATTTACTCGGGACGCTTGAGCGCTATTGTCGCGTTGCAGCGATTCGGTAGCGCAGCGCAGGGCGACCCCGTATTCCGTGCCGCCGACCGTCTCGGCAAGCTGCTACGTACGCTATTTCTTTGCGACTACTTCAGCAACACGGAATTTCGTCGTGAGATGCACACACTGCTCAACCGCGGTGAATCGGTTCATCAGCTGCAGCGCGCGATCTACACCGGCAAGGTCGCGCCAGAGCGTGGACGCCGTCGCGACGAAATGATCGCGATATCCGGCTCGTTGACGCTGCTAACGAACGTGGTGATTGCGTGGAACACGCAGCGCATGCAGGCAACCCTCGACGCCTGGCAAAAGAAGGGGCAAGGGATTGACGATGACTGGCTGCGGCGACTGGGACCGGCGCACTTCGCGCATTTAAATTTCCGCGGGACTCTGAGCTTTCCGATCGACCGCTACCGCGAGATGCTTTTGGATGCGGCGCCGTGGCAACGCACGGCCGGATCGTGAGTCTTTGAGGAGGGGGCGATGGACATCAATCTTGACGCTATTGATGAGGTGGTGCTCGCGCTGCTCCACCTGAATTTGTGCGACGGAAATCGCGCCTGGAAAAGCTTCGACTGGTCTGCGCTGAACCGCTTGCACGAGAAGGGCTTTATTCGCGACCCGGTCAACCGCTCAAAATCGGTGGGGCTGACCGACGACGGCTTGCGCGAAGCGGAGCGGTTGTTCGCAAAGTACTTTGGGCGCTCGCCAAGCCCCGAAACCGAGGCCAAACCAACGTAATCAACGTCGGTGCCCGTCGACAATCGAATCGTGCAGTACCGCTCCGGCCCCGCGGAAAAGGCGAATTTCGACGAGCAACTCTTCGATCGTGATGTTCGTCAATGGAAGCGCACCCGGGAAACCAGATTCGGCGCAGTACATACGTACACGCGATGCGACGAGTCGCGAAAACGCCAGATTTTGCATCAAAAGGACCGGATTCAACTATCTCAACATTCAGTCAAGCGTCTGATTTTAAAGGCGATTTAGAAAAAAGCCGCCAGATTTTGCACGAAAAGGACGATTACCCCATCTCGCGCTGGCCGCCGGCCGTCGCACAGGGCGGTCTCAGGAGGTGGAGTCCGAGCGGCACGGTCACGTCCGCATCGCTGCGCTCATGAGTGCGGACCGGCTGCTGGGCGCCATGCTCATCAGAACCGGGCGACCCATGACGCCCACCCAGGTTCGAACCTTCGAGCGCGGCGCGCTCGTGGCGGGTGTCGTTCTCCTGTCGCAGGAACGCAGCGAACTGGTCACGAGCAACGAATCCGCCGCCGCCATTCGCGCGCTGGTGAGCTGGCAGCAGGAAAGCGCGTCTGCGCTTCAGTCGCGCACCAGGCCTTTCGGGCTGACGCTGACCGGCGCCTTGCGTCTGACCGTGCTGGACGTGGGGGAAAGGGACATCGAGTACGCGCTGCGAAAAGTGCGCGCGAGCGTTCCCTATGGCACCTTGCTGGAGAAATTCGAGGGCTCGATGGTTGCGGTCTGTGCGGAAGAAACCTTCCCGCAAGTGGAGAAGGTCTTGCGCTACGCACTGTTGAAAGACGAACGCCTGAACACCCTGGCCGTGTTCTCCGATGAACTGCCGGATGTGAGCGTACTGCCGAGAAGCTTCAAGTCGCTCAGGGACGGCATCGATATCCTCAAGGCGCTCGGACGTTCTCGTGAAATGGTCATCGAGGATGCACTCACCATGTACTCGCTGCTCTTCGAGCAGCGCAAGGCTGCGGACATATCGGGTTTTATCGCCGCGACCGTCGGACGCCTGGTCGCTCATGACGAACGAAGGCACACCGATCTGGCGGGAACGCTGCTCGCCTATCTTGAGCACGCGCAGAATGCAAAGTCGGCCGCCGACTTCCTGAGCGTTCACGTGAATACCTTGCGGCAGCGGCTCGATGCAGTGGATGGGCTGCTCCCGGGATGGAGAGAAGGAGGACGCTTCCTCGAACTTCATGTCGCCCTTCGCCTGCACACGCTGAGAAAAGGAATGGCGGCGTAACCCGTAGTAAGGAGGAGCCGCCACAGTACAAGAACCGCCAGTCGGAAGCACTCTCCAGCGTGCACGGCACCATCCTTGTGACCGGCGTCGAGTGGTGCTCAAGGGCTGGAGATCGCTCATCCGGATAGCCAAAGCCCAACGCTTGAGGCAGGATACTGCTACCTTCCCATCACCTGTCACTCCAAATAGATGGATGTTCGCCAACTGAAGTACTTCGTCGCCATCATCGATTCAGGCAGCATGTCGAAGGCCGCCGAGCGCTTGTTCGTCGCTCAGCCGTCACTCAGCCAGATGATGGTCACACTGGAAACTGAACTGGCGGAACCGCTCCTGATCCGCAGCCCACAAGGCGTCACCGCTACCGAGGCCGGCAAGGCGTTGTATCAGCTCGCACGCGACGTCCTGCGGCGCATGGACGAGATTCCACAGCGCGTCAGATCGGGCGGCGGCAGCGAATCGGGGACCGTTGCCATCGGCTTTCCCACCACCATCGCCTCCGTGCTCGCCACGCCGCTGTTCAACAGCATTGCCCGCACCTATCCCGGCATCCGCCTGCAGATCTTCGAGAGCATGAGTGGCTACATCACCGAACTGCTCGCCAACGGCCGGCTCGACCTCGCCATCCTGTTCCGCGATACCGAAAGCCTCGGCGTCTCGGTGCATCCGCTTTTCGACGAGGATTTGTACGTGGTGGGCGGCACCATCGAGGGCCTGCCCGAAGAGGCCGACACCTGTTCGCTTGCGTTGCTCGCAAACATGCCCATGGTCGCGCCGGGCCGCGCGAACGGGCTGCGGCTGCTGATCGAGCGGACCTTCTTTCAGGCGGACGTTGATCTGAACATCGTGGCCGACATCGACTCCCTGCCGACCATGCTCGAAATCGCCGAGTCCGGCATGGCCTGCACGGTGCTGCCCGCGTCGGCGCTGGCGCGCCGTCAGTTCCAGAAGCAACCGCGCATCGCACGCATCGAGGCGCCCCGGATGACGCGCGCCGCGAGCCTCTGCTGGTCCAAGGCCGTGCCGATGATCGCCGCCACGCAAGCCGTGCGCAACACGATGATAGAGTTGATCCGCGAGTTGCAGGAAAGCGGCGTGTGGCAGGGAATTACGTTGCGGGCTTAGAACCTTTGTTGGCCGGCACGGCAAGGATGCGTTCGGCCTTGCGCAGGACGGGCGCATCGACCATCTTTCCATCGACGGTCGTGGCCGCGCCGCCGCTCGCCGCGAGTGCGTCGATCACCCGCTGTGCCCACGCCCGCTCTTCCGCGGTGGCGTCGAACGCCGCGTGCACGGACGCAATCTGCCGTGGATGGATGCACAGCTTCGCGCCGAAGCCGAGATTGCGCGCGTACAGCGTTTCATCGTGGATGCGGTCTGTATCGTCGAGGGTCTCGGTCACGCCGTCCACCGGCGCATCCAGTCCCGCCAGCACGGATTCGAACGTCAGCATCGAACGGAAGAACAGCAGTTCCTTGCCCGCGCCGCGCATGCCGGTGTCCACCTGAAAGTCGAGCATGCCGAACAGCAGGCGCGCCACGCGCGGCGCACGCGCGATCTCGCGCAACGCCGCGAATCCGGCGGCGCTCTCGATGAGCGGCAGCAGCACCGCGCCCTCCGGCAGACGCGCGGCCAGTGCATGCAGCTGTGCGCCCTCCGCCGCCTTCGAAACGACGACGCCCTTCAGCCCGCCTTGCGCGGCGAGACAGGCGATGTCGTCGGCGTAGTACGGCGTGTCCATCGCGTTGATGCGCACATACGCGCGGCCGCCCTGCTCAAGCCACGCGCCGACCGCCTCGCGCGCCGCTGCCTTCTCCGCAGGCGCGACCGCATCCTCGAAGTCGAGAATGACGGCGTCCGCGCCGCTTGCGCAGGCCTTGTCGAAACGCTCGGGCCGGTTGCCGGGGACGAACAGGTAGCTGCGTTCGCTCATGGACGTGTCACGGCCGTCACGCATTCGTTGCATAGTCTTCGTTCTCCGAGCGCGCGAAACCCAGTTCCTTCAGGATCGCCTCCGTATGCTCGCCGAGCGCGGGAATCGGGTCCATGCGCGGCATGAAGGCGTCCGGCACGCCGGGCGGGTACATCGCCGGCATCTTGCCCGCCGGGCTGTCCACCGTCGTCCAGCGCTTGCGCGCTTCGAGCTGCGGGTGCTGCCATACGCCATGCATGTCGTTGACGTTGGCGTTCGCAATGCCCGCCGCATCCAGGCGCGCGATGATCTCCGCGCCGGTCATCGCGGACATCGTCGCGGTGATGATCGCGCGCAATTCGCCCTTGTGCGTCACGCGCTTGTGATTGGCGTCGAAGCGCGGGTCGGTGGTCAGTTCCGGCTGTTGCAGCACCTGACGGCAGAAGACATCCCATTCGCGCTCGTTCTGCAGGCCCAGCATGACGGTGCTGCCGTCGCCCGCATCGAACGGTCCGTACGGAAAGATGGTCGCGTGCGAAGCGCCCGAGCGCGGCGGCGGGCTCTGTTCGTCCATCGCGTAGTAGAGCGGGAAGCTCATCCACTCCGCCATGCTTTCGAGCATCGAGACGTCGATGCGGCAGCCCTCGCCTGTCTTCTGCCGCCGCAGCAGCGCCGCCAGCACGTTGGTGAACGCATACATGCCTGCCGCGATGTCCGCAACCGAACAGCCCGCCTTCGCGACCTCGTCGCCGGAACCGGTGACGGACAGGAAGCCCGCCTCGCTCTGGATCAGCAGGTCGTACGCCTTCTTGTCGCGATACGGACCGTCCGGCCCGTAGCCGCTGATGTTGCAGACGATCATGCGCGGATAGCGCTCGCGCAACGCCTCGTAGCTCAGGCCCAGCCGGTCCGCCGCGCCCGGCGCGAGATTCTGCACGAGCACGTCGGTATCGGCGAGCAGCGCGTGCAGGATGGCATCGGCATCGGCGCTCTTCAGATCCAGCGCGAAGCTCTCCTTCGAGCGGTTCGTCCACACGAAGTGCGACGACATGCCCCGCGCGCGCTTGTCATAACCGCGCGCGAAGTCGCCGACATCGGGCCGCTCGATCTTGATGACGCGCGCGCCCAGATCGGCGAGCTGCCGTGTGCAGAACGGCGCGGCGATCGCGTGCTCCAGGGCGACAACCTTGATTCCGTCGAGCGGCCGCATGCTTGGCTCCTGTAGTGTTGTGTGTCGATGCGCGTTCAGCGGACGAACCGGTTGACGTAGTCCGCGCCCAGCCCGATGCGCTCGTAATGCGCGCGGCAGCTCTCGATCTTGGTGAAGACGTCTTCATAGCCGATCGCCTTGCCCTTCTCGTCGAGATAGACATAGCCGCCGGTCGCGTGGAACAGCGTGATCATTTCCTTCACGTCTTCCGGCACGAACAGCGTGTGGATCTCGCCCGGCGGCTCGAAGGCATAGCCGCCCGCCTCCGCGACCCAGTCGTGTTCGAGGTAGTACCAGCGGCCCTTGATCGGGAACGCATGCACCGGCCCCGTGTGATGGTGCACGGACAGCACGCCCGAGCGCCGCACGCGCAGCAGGTTGATGAAATAGCCCTGCGTGGCGTGCAGCATGATGGGCTTGAAGCTGACGCCTTCCGATTGCGGCACCCACAGATGGTCGTCGTCTTCGGCGCCGGAGATGGCGGCGGGCAGCACCAGCCCCTGCGCATCGTGGAATTCGCGCGGATACTTGAAGGCCGCCGGTTCCGGCAGGCCGTTGTTGCGGTTCATGGCTCGATCGTTCATGTTCGTGGGACCCTTATGTTGTTGCGTGTCATGTCATCAACCAGCCGCCGGCCACATCCACGACCTGGCCGGTGACGAATCCTGCTTCTTCCTTCGACGCGAGATACAGGGACAGCGACGCCACTTCGCGCGTCGTGCCGAGCCGTTGCAGCGGCGTCTGCGCCACATACGCGGCGTTGGTCGCCGCGCCCGCCACCGCCACCATCTCCGTGTCGATGCGTCCCGGCGCAATCGCGTTCACGTTGATGCCGAACGGCCCGAGTTCGCCGGCGAGCTGGCGCGTGAGGCCGATCACGGCCGCCTTGGTCGCGGCGTAATGCACCGCGCAGACGTCGAGATAGGCCTTGCCCGCAACCGACGACATCGACACGATGCGGCCGAAGCGCGCGCGCTTCATCGCCGGCACGGCCAGCTTCGCGAAATAGAAAATACCGTTGAGATTGACGTCCACCACGCGCCGCCATTCGTCGACATCCATCTCGTCGACGGCCACGCCGCGCCCATTCGTCTTCGGTGAAATGCCCGCGTTGTTGACGAGCGTGTCGATGGGACCGATCAGCGACGCCGCGCATTCGTAGGCGGCCTGGCACGACTCGAAGCGGCCGACATCCGCCGCCACGAAATGCACGCGCGCATGCTCCTGGCGCAAGCGGCTTTCGGCTTCGCGGCCGAGCTGCTCGTCGTAGTCGACGAAGACCACGTTCGCGCCGCTTTCGAGAAACGCGCGCACGATCCCCAGTCCGATGCCGCGTCCGCCGCCGGTCACCAGCACGTTGCGTTCGTTGAAGTTCATGATCCTGTCCTCGTGCCGGCGCGGCTCACAACACCACCACCATCTTCTCGACCTCCTGCGGATGGTCGATCGAATAGTCCATCATGGCGGGCAAGGTATCGAGCCCTTGCGAGATGGAGATGATCTGCTCCACCTTGGCGACGTTACGCTGCAACAGCGCGACGGCGTCCGCGAACACGTTCGAACTGTTGCGCGAGCCGATGATGTCGATCTCCTTCGCCACCACGCTGCTGATCGGGATCGGGAGGTTCTTGCCCGACATGCCCACCAGCACGTAGCGCCCGGCCGCGCGCAGCACGTCGATGCCGAGCTTGATCGCCGGCTCGACGGCGACCGCGTCGATGACCGCCGTCACGCCGCCGCCCGACCATTCGCGGATCGATTGCGGGTCGTCGCGCTCCGGGTTGAACACGTGGTCCGCGCCCAGCGCCGCAGCTTTGTTCAGGCGCGATGCCATCACGTCCGAAATCACCACGCGCGCGCCGATGTCCTTGCACGCCAGCACTGTCGCGAGGCCGATCGGTCCCGCGCCGAGGATCAGCACGATGTCGTCCGCCGTGATGCGTCCGCGCCTGACCGCCTGCACCGCGATGGACAGCGGCTCCGCGAACGTGGCGACCTGCGGCGCGACGTCGCCGCTCGCATGCATCAGATACTCCGGCACGACCACGCGCTGCTGGAACGCGCCCGGCCGATGCACGCCGAAGATCGCGAGGCTTTCGCAGCAGTTGTAGCGCCCTTGCCGGCAGGCGTAACAGGTGCCGCAGCGGAGCAGCGGTTCGATCACGACCTGGCTGCCCACGGGATGAGCCTGCTTGCAATCGGCTCCGTATGCGAGGATCCGCGCGCAGAATTCGTGACCCTGCACCATCGGCAGCTTCGCGTACGGATGGTGGCCGAGGTAGATGTGATGGTCCGATCCGCAGATGCCGACCGCGCGCACTTCGAGGAGCACCTGGCCCGGTCCGGCCTGCGGCTCGTCCACTTCGGTCAGCGTGAGCTGGCGGGCCTTTTCGGTAACGTAAGCTTTCATGCGTCTCGTCTCTTTTATCGTGGTCTTGCGATGGTGGGGAACGTCAGGCCCGGTTCAGCCGAGCGATTCCGTGCTCGCCGCGGGCAGCGCATTCGGGCGGAACGTGTAGTACAGCCCCTTGATGCCGATGGCCGAAGCAGCGATGGCGGCGGGCACGGCGAGCGCCAGGAAGATCTCGTGCGATTCCCAGCCCCGCGACATCAGGATGCCGCCCATCGACGCGCCGAACACACCGCCGAAGCGGCCGATGCCCAGTACCCAGCTCACGCCGGTCGCACGGTATTGCGTGCGGTAGAACTGCGTCGCGAGGATCACGGTCTGGACCTGGCTGCCCATCGCGAAGCCCGCCAGGAAGACCAGCGCTTCCTGCATCGGCACGTCGTTGAGCGGATGCAGCGCGATCGCGACGAGGCACAGCGCCGAAGCCGCATACGCCGCCGCGATCACCACGTAGCCGCTCATGCGGTCCATCAGCCAGCCCATGATGATGTTGCCCACCGTGCTGCCGGTCAGGAACATGCCCGTGACGATGGCCGCCTGTGCAACCGGCACGCCTGCGTCCTTCATCATCGTCGGCATCCAGCCGGTCACCGTGTAGACGATGATCAGCCCCATGAAGTAGGTCAGCCACAGCATGACGGTGCCGAGACCATTGTTGTTCTGGAACAGCGCGAGCACCGGCGACGACGATCCGTTCTGCGGATTCACGCTTTCCGGCAGCACGAAGCGCGCATCGGTGAAATCGGTCTGCGCGGAAATGCGCCGGAGAATGCGTGCGATCCGTTCCGCCGGCGCATTCCGCACCACCATGAAGCGCACCGATTCAGGCAGGATGAAGGCCAGGAACACCACGCAGATCAGGGGCAGCACGCCGCCGATGATCAACAGGCTGCGCCAGCCGTGCGAAGGAATCACTGCGGACGCGATGAATCCCGCCGAAGCCGAGCCGATGGACAGGCCGCAGAACATCAGCGTGGACAGCAGCGAACGGCGGCGGTGCGGCACGTATTCGCTCATCAGCGTGACGGTGTTCGGCAACGCGGCGCCGAGCCCGAGACCGGTGATGAAGCGGAACAGCGTCAATGACCACGGCGACCATGCCGCCGCGCTCGCCAGTGTCATCAGGCCGAACAGCAACGCGGAAATGACGATGACCTTCTTGCGCCCGAAGCGGTCCGCGAGCGGCCCCGCGGTCAGCGCGCCGAACGCGAGGCCGAGCAGCGCCGCGCTCATGACCGGCGCGAGCGCGGCCTTCGAGACATGCCACTCCGCAATCAGCGACGGCGCGATATAACCCATCGCAGCCGTATCGAGTCCGTCGATGGACACGATCAGGAAGCACAGGACGAGGATCGTCCATTGGAAAGGGGAAAAGCGGTGCTCGTCGAGAAACTGCTCGACGTCGATTATTTTTTTACTCATGGGGTGTCTCCTCAAACGTCTTGAGAATGGGTTTTGAATGCTTGTAATGTCTTCTTCCTGACCGGCTGGCTGAATACTAAACGCGCGTGCGCCCGCCGAGGAAAGACGAATTTCCATACCCGCTATTGCTTCAGCCTATTACGGTCAGCGCCCCCTGGACTCGGTCTCCAGGCACCGGCGGAACGCGGGGTCGTCCAGATACGCGACGTTGAGCCGGGTCCACGGGTTCGCCGTCTGCCGGTCCACCGAGAAAATCGCGCCGGGTGCGAGCACCACGCCATGCGCGAGACAATGCTGCGTAAACACCCTCGAATCGTCGACGTGAGGAAAGCGCGCCCACAGGTACAGGCTCTGTTCCGGGCGGCAGAAGACCTCGGCGCCCACATCGTCGAGAATGCGCAGCCCGCGGCGCGTGGCGTGGCGCACGCGCTCCTGCAGACGCGCAACGCGCTGCGGAAAGTGGCCTTCGTGAAGGATCGCGTCGATCACGCGCTCGCTGTATTCCGCGCCTGTGGTATGCACCAGCATCTTGATGTCCGCGAGTTCTTCCACCCGTTCGCGGCTCGCCGCCACGAAGCCGACCCGCAGCGCCGCCGAGATCGACTTCGAGAACGTGCCGAGGTAAATCGTGCGCTGATGATGACTCGCTTCCGGAAATGAGTGACGCGAAGTCCGAGCAGCAAATCATCGCGTGCGACACCCCGTGCCGGGAATGTCTGAAGCTGCATGCAGAAATCGACGATCGAATCAACGTACCGTTCTGCCGTGATCGGACTGCCAGCGTTGGCGATTCGCTTCTCAGGTCTCCGCAGCTGATCGAGCGCTTCGGGCGCAAATTGGACGTGCCAATTCATTCGAGGCGCGTGCGAGATTTTTTCAGCTCAGCACGGACCTGATCGGCTGAAAGCGCACGGCTTGGATCGTCCCGAAGCGCTTGCGCTGCAGGAACGACTTCGTTTTGCAACCACGCCTCGACGGCACGGTCACGCTCGCGCAGCGCCCGAAGCGCGTCTCTGAGCACTTCGCTATCAGACGCGTAGTCGCCGCTTGCCACTTTTGTGCGGACGAACTCGGCCATCTCGTTGGGTAAAGTGATGCTCATCTGCTGCGTCGTTCTCATAGCAGCCTCCGTTCAGTAGGATTTAATCCTACTCGCGTCCGCCCTCGCCTGCAACAATGCCCTGCCTGGCGAACCCCGCCCGCTCAATCTCTCGTGGCCCGTCCAAAAAACGGGGACAAATAGATTGATGTCAAATTGACTTGCGACCGTCTTGCCGATCAACGCGGCCGACCAACTCGCTTCTTCGCAATCTGCTCCCGCCTGCGTGCGAGCCGAGTCTTTTCCTGACTTGCCCCGTGCTCTGCTTTGGCAGCGGTGACTGCACCAGCGACTGCGCCAGCAAGGTCCACGCGCACAGCGCCTTCGACGAGACAAGGTCCAATAGCGTTGGCCACGACACGAGCTTCACGCCGTTTCGAGCATCTCGTTCGCTGAGTCCAAGCGACGCCGCTTTCTCAAGCACGTCCTTAAGAATCCCGACCTTGAGCGAGACCTTTGGTGTCGGACTGCGCGGAAACGCCTGCGGGAAATGTCGTTGCAACGTAGTGACCGCGCGCGCGGCTGCGTCGGCAGACGTGCGCCGAGGCTTCGGTGGCTGCTTGATTTCCCGTGCGACGTCCACTGGCTGTGACGTCGAGCGTGAAGCCACCTCTTTGCCCTTCGCGCCCTGATTCAGCTGCGCCTTAAGCGCAACGAGCTGTTCGAATCCCATGGTGCATGCCTGAAATCAGTCACCAGATTTTGCCGGTCGCCTTCAAACATCGCGGTTCAGCGCCCGTGGCGGTCTTCCCAGGCGGCGGTGCCGAGCGCGGCCGCAACTCTAGCTCAAGCCCGTTTGCGAAAATGAAAATGCCGGTTGCGTGGCGACGACGCGTTGTCATGAGTCGTTTCGAGCGGCGCGCCGCAACAACCGCGGGTCAGTCTCCCATTCATCACGCGCCCCAACCGCGATTTGGGCGAAGTCTGGATGACTGGGATTGAGCAGGTAGTTAGTTTCGGCAGGGACGACCGCGCTCGGCACCGCAAGCACCGCGCTCGTTCGGCTCTGCGCCCACATAGCGCCAATCTGTTGCAACACGGTCCGTGCACTGAGCTCTCGCCAGTCGGTCGGCAGAATCGCAGCATCGACGCGCTCGATCAGGGTCTCAGGAATTCGCGCCGGAATCATCACGTACCGGGCACGCAGCGGTGAGTCCTGCACGAGCATCTCGAGGAGCGCAAGCGATTGTGTCTGTGCTGTATATACGAGCGCCACCCCTTTCGGGTTCCACCGCCCCCCAAAGAGGCGCGCACCTTCGCCGGAAAAGGCGCTATCAGCATACCGCTCTGTCACTACCCGCCACGCCATCAAGGTCATGCAAACACACCATGCTCGATGCGCCCGAGAGTATCCATCACGCTATCGGCACCAATGTCCGTATCGAGAAGACTGAGCGGAGTTGCATCGCCTAGTGCCGCTGCCGGTGCCTTGAGCCACGCGATCGCCAGATCGAGATCTTCGAATACTTCCGCCGCGCGCGCCGCGACACGCGCGAGTCGTAGCAACTTGGCCGACTCCTCGCGGCTGAAGACGCCTTCGCGCTTGCGCCGCGCCAAGGTCCGCTCGGGAATATCGAGCGCCTGCGCCAGTTCTGACTGCGAAATCGCGATGGATTTGAGCATTGAGTCGAGCGCCTGGGAGGAGATGCCGTGACGGACGATATCCACCCATTCGAGGCCCGACCGAGGTGCACGGCGCAAGACCGAGCGTCCGCCCAACAACGAATCTGCCGAAATTTTGCCGATGACGGCCATAGCGCCTCCTGCCATTTGGCGCCTATTTTACACCAAATTGGCAGCTTCGGCCGCTGATGCGGTTCGCCGGGGCAGAACGTGTTTACCCCAAGTCGCGTGCGACTCGTAGGGATGGCGGTTGCGTGGCAGACCTCGCTGAGCTCACAACTTTCCGGAGACTGGAAATGGACACGACTGAGGCGAGAGGAATGTTGAAAGACGCGACAGGCAAGGTACAGGAGGCCATTGGCAGCGGTGCCGGCGACGCGATGAGCCAATCAAAGATCGGGTCGGGCAAGTAGCCGGGACCACCCAGAAGCTCGCGGGCCGCACGGTCGATGCGGTCGAGATCAGACCGGCGAAAATCCGCTGGCCGTGCTGGGCATCGTTGCGGTCTCGAGCTTCTTGCTAGGATTTGCTGATCTGCAATGCAAGGCGCGACAAAAAGTTCAATTCGAGGAGGACCCGCCCTCACTCATTGATTGGGTCAAAGGGGGCGCGCGGCGCTCCCCGCTCGCCTCAGTACAGTCCGCACGCTCTGAACTATCCCCTAGGCCAAACGGCCTACGCGCCACACCGACGAAGCTGTTGCTAAGGGAAAATCTAAGACGTCCCTTTCTTCTCCAACTTGCTTAACCATCTCTCGGAAGACCACTAGCACCCCGATCGCGTCCGGAGGATATGATTCGGACCTCGAATGATCATACCCATTGTGTCAAATGATTTAAATAGGTTTTTGAATGCTCAGCTTGCGTGGAATGAACCGTAGCGGCAATGGGAAGCAACGATCCGAGCAACACTGCACAACTAGACAGCTACGGCACAAGCGGCTGAGAGCGCTCAAGCATCGCACCACCGACAAGCCGTTCGCATGTAGTACCGGTTCGGTGGTTTCTTGCAAACCTGCTATGCACGCAGCGCCATAAGCGCCGTCACCCAAACTCTCATACTGTGCGACACAACAAAAGGCACGTAACGCGATCGACGGCCATCACAGACAGGAGATACGGATGCAATCGTGGTATAGCAGCATGCGGCCCGCCCATAAGCGCACGTTCTGGGCGTGCTTTCTCGGCTGGGTTCTTGATGCGATGGACGTACAGTTTTTCGCGTTCGTCATCCCGACGCTCCTGACCGTGTGGGGTATGAGCAAGCCGCAGGCGGGCATCATCGGCACGTCGGCGCTGGTGGCGTCGGCGCTCGGAGGCGTGGTTGCAGGCGTGCTCGCGGACCGCATCGGTCGCGTGAAGGTGCTCAAGCTCGCCATTCTGTGGTTCTCGCTGTTCACCGGACTGTCCGCCTTTACCAACGGCTTTCATCAGCTTCTCATCACGCGCAGCCTGCAAGGTATCGGCTTCGGCGGCGAGTGGGCGGCGGGCGCAATCCTCATCGGCGAAGTGGTCGACAAGCGCATTCGCGGCCGCGCCGTGGGTTCCGTGCAGAGCGGCTGGCCGGTCGGCTATGCCATCGCGGCGTTGCTGTACTGGGCCCTATATTCCGTGCTGCCCGAAGCCACCGCGTGGCGGGTGCTGTTCCTCGTCGGCATCCTGCCCGGCCTGCTCGTGCTGTGGATGCGCCGCAATGTCGACGAATCCGAAGCCTTCGAAGCGGCATCGGCTTTGAATGGAAAGCGCGACTTTGTCGGCACTTTCGCGCTGATCTTTTCGCCCGGCGTGTTCCGCCTCACTGCACTCGCGTCACTGATGGCCGCAGGCGCGCTCGGCGGCAACTACACCATCCTCACGTGGCTCGTCACCTATCTGCGCTAGTCGCAAGGGCTGACGGTCAGCATGACGTCGGTGTTTCTCGGCGTGAATATCGTCGGCTCGTTCGTCGGTTATATCGGCATGGCCTATCTGAGCGATGGCCTCGGCCGCCGCAAGACCTTCGCGTTGTCGGCAGCGGGCGCCACACTCACCGTGCTGGCTTATACGCGGCTCCATCTGACATCGGCTGAACTGCTCGTGCTCGGCTTTCCGCTCGGGCTGTTCCAGTCGGGCATTGTGTCCGGCATGGGCGCGTGCTTCACAGAACTCTTCCCCGCGCAGATTCGCGGCACGGCAGGCGGATTCTCGTACAACTTCGGGCGCGGCATCGGTGCGCTGGTGCCGGCTGCGGTCGGCATCACGAGCACCTCGCTCGGACTCGCGCCGTCGATCGGTATCTGGGCGGCGCTCGCTTACATGCTTGTTTTCATCGTCGCGATCTTCCTGCCGGAAACCCGCAATAAGGAGCTTGAAGTCCATGTCTGAGCACAATCAAAACCCCAACGCACGGAACGGCGGCCAGATTCTCGTCGATGCCCTCGCCCGTAACGCCGTCGATACCGTGTACTGCGTGCCCGGCGAAAGTTATCTCGCCGTCCTCGACGCGCTTCACGACGCGCACGGCATTCGCACGATCGTGACGCGTCATGAAGGCGCGGCCTCGAATATGGCCGATGCCTACGGCAAGCTCACCGGCCGTCCCGGCATCTGCTTCGTCACGCGCGGCCCCGGCGCGACACACGCGGCCAACGGCGTGCATACCGCGAGCGAAGACTCCACGCCGATGATTCTGTTCATCGGTCAGGTCGAGCAGAGTTTCATTGGGCGCGGCGCGTTTCAGGAAGTCGATTACCGGCAGATGTTCGGCGGCATCGCCAAATGGGTGACCGAGATCGACAGCCTCGAACGCATTCCGGAGATCGTGTCGAAGGCGTTCAGCATTGCCATGTCGGGACGGCCGGGGCCGGTGGTCATCAGCCTGCCGGAAGACGTGCTGTTCGACTCGGGCGAGGTCGCCGATGCCTCTCCCGTGCGCATCGTGCAGGCCGAGCCGACGCCCGCGGCGATGGATGAATTGCAGACGCTCCTGAACGAAGCGCAGAAGCCGCTGGTCATCGTCGGCGGCACCGGCTGGGACAGCGATGCAATCGCCGCGTTCGCACGCTTTGTCTTGAAGAACGACTTGCCGGTGGCGGCCTCTTTCCGTCGTCAGGACCTGTTCGACAACCGCGATGAACACTATGTCGGCCAGGTTGGTCTTGGCCTCTCGCCGAAGCTCGCGGACCGCGTACGCCATGCCGACTTGCTGCTCGTGATCGGCTCGCGGCTCGCAGAAACGGTGTCGCAAGGCTACACGCTGTTCGACGTGCCTACGCGGCGTCAGACGATGGTTCACGTCCACCCCGATCTGGAAGAACTCGGGCGCGTGTATCAGGCGCGCCTGCCGATCAATTCGGGCATGCGTGCATTCGCATCGGCGCTTGACGAGATGAACAAGCGCGATGCATCGCCAGCGCAACGTCCGTGGCACGCGTGGACCGCCGACGCCCGCGCCGACTATGTCGCGCATTCGACGCCGCCCGCCGCGTCGCCGAAACTCGATGGCGTCGATCTGGCAAGCGTCGTCTCGCACCTCGACTATGTGCTGCCCGACAATGCCGTCATCACGAACGGCGCGGGCAACTACACGGTGTGGGTGCATCGCTTCTATCGTTACCGGCAGATGGCGACGGAGCTTGCACCGACTAACGGCGCGATGGGCTACGGCCTCCCCGCTGCGATCGCGGCAAAATTGCTGGACCCGACGCGCGATGTCGTGTGCTTTGCGGGCGACGGCTGCTTCATGATGTATCCGCAGGAGCTTGCAACTGCCATGCAGTTCGGCGCGCCGCTCGTGGTCATCGTCGCGAATAACAGCATGCTGGGCACGATCCGCATGCATCAGGAACGCGAATATCCGGACCGCGTATCCGCCACGCGGCTGGCCAATCCTGATTTCATCGCGATGGCGAAGTCGTTCGGCGCGCATGCGGAACGGGTTGAGCGCACGGAAGATTTTCCGGCAGCGTTCGAACGCGCGCGCAAGGCGGGCGTCGCTGCGCTGATCGAACTGAAGACCGATCCGCTGCAGATCACGCCTGCCAACCGCCTGACGAAGGTTTAAGCAGGATCAGCCCGGTGCGAGTTCCGTGCCAGGCCAGTCGCCGTTGCGCACCAGCGCTTCCGCGCATTGACGGATGGTGCGCGACACCGCGAACGCGCCATCCACGCCCGCGCGATGCTGCGGCCAGAACATGCCGACATCGCGCGTCACCGGCGGATTCTCCAGCCGCAGACACTTCACCCGCCCCGCTGCGACTTCTTCGACCACCGCCGCCGAAGGCAAAACCGTGCAGCCGCGATGCGCGAGCACAAGGCGCTTGGTCAACGAAATGGAGCCATCGCATTCCAGCGCGATATGCGGCGTAAAGCCGTGCTTTGCCGCGAGCGTTTCTACCAGCAGCCGCAAGCCGTGGTGCGTGCTCGGCAGAATCAGCGGCACGTTGCCGAGATTGCGCACGTCGAAACGCGCGCCATCCACCGGATAATCGTTCGGCATGACGAGACAGACGTTCTCGGTGAGCAACGAATCGAACTGAAGCGTGCCGCGATGCTCCGGCACGTACAACAACGCGACATCCACCTCGCCGTCTTTCAGCGAGCCGAGCAAGTGGCTCGCGAGCCCTTCGACGAAACGCACTTTCGTCGCGGGAAACTGCGCTTCCAGCGCCTGCGCGAGCGGGCCGAACATGATCCGCGCGATGGTAGGCTGCGCTGCGATACTCAATCGCGTCGGCCCGAGCGCGGACGTGCCGCGCAGCGTGCGGCCCGCTTCGTCGAGCATGCGTTGCATGTCGAGCGCATACGCCAGCAATTGCTCGCCGCGCTCGGTCAGCGCAACGCCGCGTCCGCTGCGGCGAAACAGGCGCACGCCGAGTTCGGCTTCGAGCGTGGCAATGCGGCGGCTCACCGTGGATTGGTCGGCGCCCGCGTCGAGCGCGGCGCGCGAGATGCTGCCGGCGCGCGACACGCGGGCAAAAAGATCGAGGTCGTCTGAGTTCATGCAGCGATTCTAAGCGCTGCTCAATCGCCTTCCTTCGCGACCGTTGCGCCTTCGATGCGATGGCGCTTCAACGAGGCATCGACGAAGCCGGAGCTTCTCATCTCTTCGACGAAACTCGCGAGGTAAGACGCGGCGGCATCGCCATAAGATTTGGGCGCGCCCATTGCCTGACGGATGACCATGAAGCGCTGGTCCAGCAGACGCACGTCCTTCATGTTCGCCGTGTACTTCTGAAGCTGCTGCTTCACGCCTGCCGCGACGTCCAGATGCTCGTCCAGAAAGGCCGGCACGACCGCGGCCGAGGTCGGCATGCGCACGATCGTCGCCTGATGCAGTTCGCGCGTGAGGAACAAGTCGTAGGCGCTGCCCTGGCCGACCGCCACTTTCACGCCGGCCTTGTCGACATCTTCGTTGCTGCGAATGGGCGAATGGTCGTGCACGAGGTAGAAGCCTTCGATCAGCACATACGGCTTCGTGAAGGCGATATCCTGCCCGCGCTTGGGATCGACGGCGAAGAAACCGACATCGGCATGATGCTGCACGACATTCTCGACCGACGCCGCCGCGCCTTTCACGACGACGAGTTCCAGCGGCACATGAAGGCGCGAAGCAAGTTCATTCGCCAGATCGACCGAGACGCCGACAGGTTTGCCGGTTTGGGAATCGATATTCGCGAGCACCGGATTGCCGAGATTGATCGATGCCCGCAGCGTGCCGGTAGGCGCGAAAACCTTGATAATGGATGGTTCCACAGCTTTGGAGTTGCCGGCGGCGATCGCAAGCGCCATGCCGAATGTGCAAACAATTAAGCGCATCGCCTTCTCGGTAAGATGTTCTCGCAGGTTCCGTCCGATGTCTAGACCCTTCCGCAGCCCAGCGTTATTGAAGCCTAGTTTGTGGCGGCTGCAATTGTCACGCTTTAACGACAACGCTTGTGCCAGTGACCATGCACCTTCACCTTTTGGCAGACCGAGTGATGATGGGGTGCCGCAGCAGCAGAAAAAGAAGCAACCGTTGCAATGCAAGCGAACAAACCTAACAAAACCGTTTTCATAGTCAATTTTTAGTGGAATGAATGAAACGCGAAGATAGCACTCGTCTCAGGCACACATCTGAAGGCCATCGCTGTCAAATCCGCGTTGCTACGCATCAAAAGTAAGAAAAAGTAATGGAAAGACTCGCTCAAAAGGCCCTATACCGACTGAGTTCTAATCCTTGACCTACAGAGACGGAGAAGCTGGACATACCGGGAATCGCGCGGATTGCTTGGCAGTAGTTCGCGGCGTGCTCACGGTTAGGCGTTATGTTGTCAGCCACGACAATTGCCCCTGTTTCCAGTTTAGGAGCGAACCTCTCTAGACAAGCAACGTACAGTTCCTTCCACAGATCAAGGAGCACAAAGTCGATACTCCGATCTAGCTCCTCCAGGATCTGTAGCGCGTTGCCTACCCGAAAATCGACGAATTGAGCGAGGTCGGCTTTTTCAGCCATTCGCTGCGCAAATGCCGATTTGTAGTCGGCGATCTCCATCGTGATGACTTTGCCACCACTCGAGCGCGCCGCGTCGGCAAGCCACATGGTCGAATAGCCGTACGACGTTCCGATTTCGATGATCGTAGGTTTATGAAGGCTGCCGGCAAGGAGATTGATCAGTTGACCGGTTTGCGGGCCGACCGCAAGGATTCGTTCGTCTCGCTCGCCTCGACTCGCCATCAGTTCGCCGCTCTCTCGCTTCCTCCGCTCCTCCGCGAGCAACACATCATATTCTTCAAAAACGTCCACCAATAGTTGGTCCATCCGCATCCTCGAAGTCTTACATGTTGGTTATATAATTCACGAGATACCTATCGCACATCGCGTGCAATCGAGTAACCTTCGTCAGCACTCGCAGCCTGATGTTTGAGTGACACCTGGCATGCTCGCCCGTTCCATGGCGTCTTCCGCTTCACCATTACTAACGCTTACGTCGTGTGGGACGGCACATGCCGTCCAGGCGGGGATTGCGATCGATGATGCGCGAAGTCCGCGATAGCCTTGAGCAATGTGAGGCCATCTGATGTCAATGCCTCACGTATCGTTCGGCCAGGCCTGCTCGATCGCCTGTAGCGCGCCGATCACAATTGAACGATTCAGCGCGGCGGCCAACATGCTATCGCGCTCCTCATAGGCCTCGCACAATCGATGATGATCCGCGCAGGATCGTTGCAGGCGTCCCGGCAGCGATGTGCTGAGCCGGCGAAGCCGATTGATGCGCAGCCGCATGGAATCGAGCACTTCCTTAAAAATACCATTGCCGCACACGCGCAGTTCCTCGTCTCGGAATATGACGTTAGCCCAAAAGTAGGCATCGACGTCACCTCGCACTGCGGCCTCCGCCAGGCGGCGATGGGCGTCCCATAAACGTGCGATCTCCTGCGCGGTAGCACGCTCGACGATCGTGCAAGAGATTTGCGCGTAGAGAATTGCGCGCAGCTGATAAAGCTCGCGCACATCCTCGAGCCTGATTTTGGACACTCTCGGCCGCTTACGAGGCATCCAATCGACCAGCCCCTCCCTGCTCAGGACGAACAGCGCCTCCCGTACCGGTGTGCGGCTCACATCGAAGTGCCTCGCAAGTTCGACCGAGTTCAAGTCGCTACCCGGCGCCAGCCTGCCCTCGATGATGCCGCGTGCCACCCAGTCAATGATTTCCTCGACCCGAGACAATTCATCGGTGCGCTCGGCAGCCATAGTGTCGACACGTGTACTATTCATCAGGATCGCCCATGCGTAGTATGGTAAAAAAAGCAGGGCAATACGAACACTTTACGCTTAGCTTCACCATAAGATCAATCTAACTGTCGACAGTTGGAGTTCAGGAGACGTCTTCTCATGTCCACGCATCCATTGCTCCGGCGGCGCCGGCTTTTGCAATCGGCAGGCGCGCTCGCCGCGCTGTCACTGAGTGGCACGCGCGTCGCATGGAGCGCTGGCGGACCCGCTAGCGAGACCGAAGCCCATGACGCCGACGCTCACATCACCGCGCGCCTTGCACACTACATGGTTCAGGCACGCACGATGCCTTTGCCCGCTCCCGTCGTGCTCGCCTGCAAGCATCGCATCCTCGACACCTTCGGGGCAATGGTATCCGGCTCGCGCATGCGCCCCGGCTTGCTCGCCGCAAAGTACGTCCGTGAACTCGGTGGCCCACCGCAGGCAATTGTCATCGGCACACGCATCCGGACGAATGTTGTCAATGCCGCGCTAGCTAATGCGATGTGCGCCCATTCCGACGAAACCGACGACTTCGAGCCGGTCACCAAGGCGCATCCCGGCAGCGCGGTCGTGCCGTCCGCCTGGGCCATGGGAGAACATCATTCACAAAGCGGTGCCGCAATGATCCGCGCAGTCGCGCTCGGCTACGACCTCGCGTGCCGTCTGCTGATGGCGCTCGGGCCGGACCTGGTGCGCGGTTCACATCGTAGCGCGGAAGGCACGGCATCGACTTTTGGCGCGCTGGGTGCGGCAGCGGCTCTCGCAAGCCTCGATGAGACCGGCATGCGATACGCGATCTCCTATGCCGCGCAGCAGGTGTCGGGCTTGTGGAGTTGGGTGAAGGACAAGGACCACATCGAAAAGGCGTTCGATTTTGCCGGCATGGGCGCGCGCAACGGCGTCATGGCGGTGAGCATGGTGGAATCCGGAATGACCGGCGTTCGCGACGTGCTCGACGGGACGCACAATCTGTTCATCGCACTCTCCACGAAGCCGTCGCCGGAAGCGATGCTGGACGGACTCGGCACGCGTTTCTATGTGACCGAGACGGCAATCAAGACTTTCTCGGTCGGCTATCCGATCCAGTCGCCACTGGACGCTCTGCTTGCGTTGCGCCGGCAGTACGGACTCACGCCGGAAAATGTGCGCAGCATCACCGTGCGCATTCCGCCGGATGCGGAGGGCATTGTCGGCGATAGCGCCATGCCCGATGTGAACTGCCAACACCTCGTGGCGCTCGCGCTCGTCAAAGGCGCTGTCTCCTTTCGTGATAGCCACGACGTTGCACTGATGCACGATCCGGCCATTCTCCGCGAACGAGCGAAGGTCACCGTGCAGCCCGACCCGGCTCTGCACGATCCCGACGCGCCGCGCGGCGCGAAGGTCGAAGTCATGCTGACCGATGGTCGCACCGTCGACCATCTCACGCGCTTTCCGCCCGGCACGAAAGAGAATCCTCTGTCGAGCGAGGCGGTTGCCGCGAAAGCCAGCGATTTGATGTCGCCGGTGCTCGGCGCCGCCCGAACCCGCGCGCTCATCGAAAAGATCGGAAGGCTGGAAACGCTTGCCGACGTACGCGAGCTGCGGCCGCTCATCACCGCGTGACACCCATTTAAAAACCGGAGGAGACGAACACATGGCCGCAATCGACCGGCGCAATTTTCTCAAGACAGGCGCCGTGGGGGCGCTCGCATCGGCGACCGCGGGAACCGGTGCGTTCGCGCAAGGCAACGATACGTCAGCCGCGTCCTCTGCGGCGTCCGCGCCTGCGGGCAAAGCCGACCCGCGTCCACCGAAAGTCACCCGCATCCTTGCCGAATTCATCCAGAAGACGAGTTATCAAGATTTGCCTGCGAACGTACGGCGGGAAGGCGTGCGTACGCTCATGAACTGGGTGGGCGTCGCGGTCGGCGGCTCGCACGATGAAACGGTCAATCGCGCGGTAAGCGCGCTGACGCCGTTCTCGGGCCCGCCACAGGCGAATCTGCTGGGTCGGACCGAGCGCTTCGACATCGTGAACGCGGCGTTCATCAACGGCGTCAGCAGTCACATCTTCGATTACGACGATACCCATCTGAAGACGATCATTCACCCGGCCGGACCGGTCGTTTCCGCCATCCTCGCGTACTCACAGTATCGCCCGGTCTCGGGCGCCGACTTCCTCAATGCGCTGGTGCTCGGCGTCGAAACGGAACTGCGTATCGGCAATGCCGTGTACCCGAACCATTACGACGTCGGTTGGCACATCACAGGGACATGCGGCGTATTCGGCTCGGCAGCCGCCATGGCCAAGCTCATGCATCTGAGCGTGCAGCAAACGGTCTGGGCACTCGGACTGGCGGCATCGCAGCCGGTGGGTTTGCGCGAGTCGTTTGGCTCGATGAACAAGAGTTTCAATCCGGGACGGGCGGCCGCGAACGGCATGTTCGCCGCGATCCTCGCGAATCAGGACTACACGAGTTCAGACGGAATGATCGAAGCGAAGCGCGGATGGGCCAACACCATCAGCACGAAGCAGGACTACCGTGAGATTACCGATGGTCTCGGCACGCGCTGGGAATCGACACTCAACACGTACAAGCCCTTTGCATGCGGCATCGTGATTCATCCGGCGCTCGATGCGGCTATCCAACTTCGCGACCAGAACCATCTGAGCGCCGATCAGATCGAACGCATCGACTTGCGCGTGCATCCGCTCGTCATCGAACTGACGGGCAAGAAAACGCCGCAGATCGGACTCGAAGGCAAGTTCAGCATCTATCACGCGGTGGCTATCGCGATCATCGACGGCGCGGCGGGCGAAAAGCAGTTCAGCGACGCCAAGGTGCGCGATCCGCAAACAGTGGCGCTGCGCGAAAAGGTCAACACGACGGTCGATCCGTCGATCAAGCCGGAACAGGTCGACATGACCATCACACTCAAGGACGGACGCAAGCTACACAAGTTCATTGAACACGCGATTGGCAGCACCGAAGTGCCCATGACCGATGAACAGTTGGAGAAGAAATTCCGCGATCTCGCGGAAGGAATTCTTCCGTCCGATCAGACGCAAGCGCTGATCCAGAAGTGTTGGCGAGTCGCGCAACTAGGCAATGCGGCGGAAATTGCGACCGCAGCGGTTCGGCGTCAAAGCTGATTCAACAATCGTGTGGCGAGACGGGAAGCATGGATTCCGCATCCTGGCTTACCGTCTTCTTCTTAGGTGAAAGTACCAATGCCCGCCTGGCTACATATTCATAGAATGACTGGCATACCAGATGGCACACACCACATCTCGATCAATGACCAGCCAAGGCGCCGGGTAGAAGCTTGCACACTCGAACTTGCATCCGGCGCCGGGCGATCTGGCAAGCCGCCAATGACGAGACGACACCACCAAAGGAGAACCATGAACAAACGCATCCTGACGGTCCTTGCGGCCTCTATCGCTTTCTCAAGCGGAGGTCTGGCGCGCGCGGCAGACACTGTCGCCATCGCCGGCATCGTGTTTCAGCAGGACATGTTCATGCGAAGCGTTGCGCGGGGCATGAGTGAGGAGGCAAAAGCCGAAAACGTGACATTGCTGGATGGCAACTCCGACAATAAGGCCGAGAAGGAAGCAAGCCTCATCGATACTTACATTTCGCGAGGCGTCAAAGCGATCGTCATTGCGCCGCTGAGCGATCAGGCGTCGATTCCCGCACTTAAGCGCGCACACGACAAAGGCATACAGGTCGTCACCTGGACGACGGACATCAAGGCCGATTTCCCGGCCGCGCGTGTCGGCTCTTCTGGCGCCATCATGGGCGGCGGCACCGGCAAGGCCGCTGCGCGCTTCATCAAGGAAAAGCTCGGCGGCAATGCCACGGTCGGTCTCATCGGCTTCAAGGCTCAGTTGCCCGAGCTGAGCACCGCGCGCACGCAAGGCTTTCTGACCGAGGCGCGCAAGGGCAGCACGCTCAAGATCGCAGCAGAGCAGGATGCGTGGCTCGCCGAGAAAGCAGTCACGGTGGTCAGCGACATGCTGACGGCCAATCCGAATATCAACGTCATCTATGCGGCAAACGAAGGCGGAACCGTGGGCGCGGTGCAGGCAGTGCGGCGCATGAACAAGCAGGGCAAGGTCTTCGTGTTTGGCACCGACGGCTCCGAGCAATTGACCAAGTTCTTGCAAGATAACGACGATGTCCTCATCGCCACCACTGCGGCCCAACCCAAGCTGATTGGTCGTGAAGCTGTTAAAGCTGCCTTGAAGGCCGTGAAAGGCCAACCGGTCGACAAAGTCGTCGAAGTGCCTGCCGTGCCGCTGAGCCGCGATGATCCGAAGACTCTCGCCGCTTACGCATCGAGCCTGAAGAATGTCAACTGAAACGCCCGTTGCGGCCCGCTCGAACGACGAGACCGAGACAGCGCGCAAGACGTTCGCACGCATCGAAGCGCGTGGCTTGTCGCGCAGTTTCGGATCCATCGTCGCGCTAAGACCATTCACACATACATTCGAGTCGGGACAGATCCATGCGCTGATGGGCAAAAACGGCTCGGGAAAGTCGACGCTCCTGAAGATCTTGGGCGGCTCGATTCGCGCGGACGGCGGTCAGTTGCTGCTCAACGACGCAGCGTGCGATTTCCACCACCCTGCCGACGCGTTCTCGGTCGGTATCCGGATGGTGCATCAGGAACTGTCGCTGGTTCCGACGCTTTCGGTGGCGGAGAACATCTTCCTCGGTCGTCTGCCCGTCGTGCGCAAAGGCCTAAGGCCGGGCGTCGACTGGAAGCAGTTGCGAAGCGACGCTGAACGCATGCTCGCGGCGACCGGCCTCGACATCTCGCCGGAAGATCCGGTATCGAAGCTCCCGGTCGGTCAGCAGCAGATGGTGGAAATCGTCAAGGCGTATGCGACTTCGCCTTCGGTGCTGTTGCTGGACGAGCCGACATCGGCGCTCAGTCATCGCGAGGTAGACCGGCTATTCGCCCTGGTGCGCCTGCTTCGCTCGCACGGTGTGACGATGCTCTACATCACGCATCGCATGAATGAAATCTTCGACATCGCCGACACCTGCACCGTGCTGCGCGATGGCGATCACATCAACTCGGTGCCCATTGCGCAGACCAGTCCGAGAGAAGTGGTGCGAGCGATGTTCGGCGAACATCATGTGCCGGCTCGCGTCCAGCCGCGTGAGTTGCCGGCGGGACAACCTGCGCTGTCCGTGAAGAACCTGCAACGAAACGGCGTCTTCGAAGACATCAGCTTCGACTTGCGGCGCGGCGAGGTGCTCGGCATCTCCGGCATGCTCGGCGCGGGACGCACCGAGTTGCTGCGCTCGATCTTCGGCGCGGACCCGCTGGACAGCGGCACCATCGAAATGGACGGTAAAGCGGTGCAGGCACCATCGCCGGCACGAATGAAGAAGCTGGGCCTGGGCTATACGCCCGAGAACCGCAAGGAACATGGCCTCGTTCAGATGCACTCGATTCATACCAATTTGTGCCTGGCGGGCCTGAGCCGAATGTCGCGCCGTTCGTTCATCAATCAGCAGATGGAAGCCGGGCCGGTGCGCCAGCAGATTGCCGACCTGGCGATCAAGGCGCCGCGCCCTCAATTGCCCGTATCGTCGATGTCCGGTGGAAACCAACAAAAGGTGGTTCTGGGTAACTGGTTCAACACCAATCCACGCGTGATGTTCTTCGATGAACCGAGCCGCGGCATCGACATACAGGCGAAAGAGCAGATTTTTGGGATCATCCGCGAGAAGGCGTTGCATGGCATGAGCGCCATCGTCGTGTCGAGCGAGCCGGAGGAATTGCTCGAAGTCTGCGACCGCATCTTGATCATGCATCGCGGACGATTCGTGGCCGAGGTCAACCCGCAAACGATCGCTCTCGACGATCTTTATCAAATCATGATGGAGGGCGTGCAATGAGCGCCAAAGGAAGTGCAATGTCGAATACCACTTCGGCTGTCAAGGCGGGCGGAACGGGTGAAACCGTGTTTTATCGCTACATGCTGGAAATCGTGCTGATAGTGGTTGCCGTCATGCTGGCGTTCTGCGCGCCCGGGTTTTCGACCTTCTCCAATCTGCTCAATGTCATGCGCGCGATCTCGATGCTCGGTATCGTCGCGTGCGGGATGACCGCCGTCATCATCTGCGCCGAGATCGACTTGTCGGTGGGATCGGGCATGGCGCTGGCAGGTTGCATCCTCGCGTGGGTCGTCGGCGCCTGCACGCCGATGGTGGGCAGCGTCGCCGCGGTCATTCTCGGCTCCTGCGCCGCCATCGCGGCCGGCATGGCGTGCGGGGCGTTCAGCGGGATGATGAAAGCAAGCTTCAATGTTCCGACCTTTATCACGACGCTCGGCCTGTTCGCCGCATTGCGCGGCGCCGCGAATCTGATCACCGGCGGCTACCCGCTCGCCACGTTTCCGGGATGGTTCGATTTCATCGGCAACGGTTCGCTATTCGGCTTGCCCTTCCCGGCCTTCGTGTTCGTCGCGGTCGTGCTGATCATGCATTTTGTCATGAGCTATACGACCTTCGGCCGCGCGGTGTATGCAGTCGGCGGCAATGCGGAGGCGGCCCGCCTGTCGGGCATCAAGGTATCTTGGGTCAAGACCGCGACGCTGGTGCTGACAGGCGGCCTGTCCGCGCTGAGCGGTATCCTGATCGCGTCGCAGATCGGCTCAGGAACGGGTACGACAGCGACGGGCATGGAGCTCGACGTGATCGCCGCGACCATCATCGGCGGGACCAGTCTTTTCGGCGGCAAGGGACGCATCTGGGGTACCTTCATCGGCGTATTGTTTCTCGGCGTGATCGGCAATGGCATGACGCTGATGAACGTGTCCGAGTACTGGCAATATGTCGTGCGCGGTGCATTGATCGTCGGCGCGGTCATGCTCAGTCAGGTGACCGATAACCGCCGACGTTGATTTTCCCGCAGCCTTGCGAACCGCGAGCGAGCAATGCCGCTTGCGTATTCGCAGGACCGGCGGCACGACCCTTCGAAGTCCTTCTCCGTGACGGTTCTCGCGTATCATTTCTCCGCACTCTGCATTAACCCGGACGCATCATGGAGCCCATCGAACGCGGTACATCGCTTACGGAAACCGTCGCCGCCAAATTGCGCGCGGCCATCGTCAGCGGCGATTATGAACTCGGTCAGCCTTTGTCCGAGCGGATTCTGGCGGAGATCCTACACGTATCGAAGACGCCCGTGCGCGAGGCCTTGTCGCTGTTGCGGATGGAAGGCCTCGTAAAAGTGCTGCCGCAGCGCGGCGCGACTGTATTTCTGCCCAGCGAGGACGAAGTGCGCGAATTATGCGAGCTTCGTCAGGCGCTCGAATGCACGGCCGTGACGCGTGCCATGCAGCGTGACTGCGAAGGCTTTGCCGACAAGCTCGACGAGATCGTGCAGAAGATGACCGCGGCGCGCGCGAAAGGTAAAACACGCGTCTACCTTGAATGCGACACCGCATTCCATCAGTGCTTCTTCGATTTTTGCGGTAATCAGTTGATGGCGAGCACGTACGCCCTTCACAGCGGAAAGATCGCCGCACTGAGAACACATCTCGCAGTCAGGCCGATGCACACGGATCTCAGTTTTGATGAACATCGGCAGATTGCGGAAGCCGCGCGCGAGAACGATATCGACCGCATCCTCGCGCTCATCAATACGCATATCGATCGGACGCGGCAAAGCTTTACGCGTATCGTTGATTCGATACAAGCCGGACCGCAACCCCGTTCGGAAATCACGCACGGCCGTCAGCGCGGCTCGTTTGTGTCGCGGAGCAACTAGCTTGTTGCAGTCATATAAGCCAGCGCATTGGACTTCGTCACATCGACGCCCTGGCCTGGCTTGTACAAGCCGGATCCGAGTCCGAAGCCGCTCGCGCCCGTTGCGCGCAGCCAGGCAATGTCCACGGGCTGCACGCCACCCACGGGAATCAGCGCGGTTTCGCGGGGCATCACGCTGCGCCACGCCTTCAGTACGCTCGCGCCCAATTGCTCGAACGGAAACAGCTTGAGCACGTCTGCACCATTCTTCAGCGCCGCGAACGCTTCTGCCGGCGTAGCGACGCCGGGCGCTGTCATCATGCCGCGCTCGCGCGCCGCCGCGATGATCACGGGATCGCTGTGCGGCATGACGATCAACTGGCCGCCCGCTTCTTCGACGTCACGCACGTCCGCCGCACGCAAGACGGTTCCGGCTCCGATGATCGCATCGGCGGGCAACGCGTCGCGAATCGCGCGGATGCTGTCCAGCGGACGCGGCGAGTTGAGCGGTACTTCGATGACACGAAAGCCCGCCTCGTACAGCACCCTCCCATGCGCGGCTGCTTCGCGCGCTTCTATACCGCGCAGTATCGCGATGAGCGGACAGGTTTCGAGCGATCCGGTTAGCCGGGCGCGCGTCGTCTCGCGAGAGCGATGGTTCGTCGGTGCTTGCATGTTCGCTGTGTTCATCCTGACTTAACCGGCACGCGAGGTCGACAGCAGACCCGCATCGTGAGCGATGTGAAAGAGCCCGTGTTCCGTCGTGCCTTGAAGCACGCAAACATCGGTACAGCCGAGGCGTTCGAGCGCCAGTTCGTATCGGCGGCACAGCGCACGCTCGCCGATCAATCCGAGCGTCCAGTCGGCAAGCGTGCTGTGTTCGCTCGCAAGGTGACTCGACAATCCAAGCAGTTCATGCGCGATGAGCAGCCCCGACAGATAGTCCGCCTGTTGCTCGGCCCGCAAGTCGCCGGTTAAGCCGAGCGTGCGTGAGCTGAAGATCGTCGCGAGCATGCCTGCGTCGCCGCAGTTCCTGGCGGTATCGACGCCGCGTAGGAACGCGGCCTCGTCGGTGCCCGGACGCGGATGCATCGTGCGTCCGAGGATGGTGTAATCGCGCAAAACCCCGAACACTTCGCCTGTCATGAATGTAAGGAAGCGTTCGATGCTTCCATCGACGACGAACGCCCATTTCGCGTGCGTACCAGGAAGGCCGATCAAGGTCCTGCCGCCATCGGCGAATTCCGGATGCGCAACGAGCGCACCGAAAATCTGCGTTTCTTCGCCGCGCATCACGTTCGGAAGCCTGCTCCGCTCGATGATTCCCGGCACGATATGAACCGCCACGCCGCGCGACGACTTCACCGTCTTGAGTCCGCCGCTCAATGGCGCGCAATTCGCGGGTGCGGTCACGTAAGGCGCTTCGGCCCAGCCTTGCGCGCTGCCGATCATGCCTGCCGCGATGACCGGCACTTCGCGCGCGGTCAGCCAGTCGCCGCAGATGGCTTCGAACGCTTCGTCGAATCCGCCCGCCTCTTTCGGCTTCGGCAAACGCATGATGCCGTTCGTGGACTGGCGCGTATCCATGACGCCGCCCACCGCGTCGAACAGATAGGCGCGCAATGACGAGGTGCCCCAGTCGAGACCGATGAGCGCGGGGGAGCCGTGGGATTCAATGTGCATTCGAAAGTCCAAGAACAGGTGCTTTGCTATTCATCGCGCGGGCTTCGCAGCGCGAGCCCGTCTCAGCGATATCAGGCCACGAGGTAGCCGCCATCCACCGGTACGATCGATGCCGTCATGAACGACGCCGCCGGCGTGCACAGAAACACCGCGACCTGCGCGACCTCTTCGGGCGTGCCCCATCGCGCGAGCGGCGTGCGGCCGAGAATAGCCTGCGAGCGGGCATCGTCGTTCTGTAGCGCCTGCGTCAGCGGCGTGGCGATCCATCCCGGCGCGATCGCGTTCACGCGGATGCCGTCGGCCGCATAAGCGATCGCGAGCGACTTGGTCAGCTGCGCGACGCCACCCTTGCTGGCGCTGTACGCCGGCACCAGGCCGCCACCGAAAAAGCTGAGCATCGACGCCGTATTCACGATGCATCCAGACGATTTCTTCAGCAACGCGCGCGCGGCCGCGCATGCGCGCATCGTGCCGTTGAGGTTAATATCCAGCACCTTTTCGAACACGTCGACCTCGTGCTCGTCGCCACGCCGGATCACGCCCGCGCAATTGACGAGCATATCTAGGCGTTCGAATCGGCCGATAACTGCGGTGACATCTTCAGTAGAACAGACATCGAGCGATACCTGTTCGACGGCTGCATCGAGCGTATCGGTGGCGCCTTCAGGCTGGGCCAAGCCGGCCGCGATGACACGCGCACCGAGTTGCGCAAGACGGTTGGCGATCGCCGCCCCGATTCCCGACCGGCCGCCCGTCACGAGGGCTACCTTGCCATCGAGAATATTCTCTTTGAACGTCATATGTGTTCCGGATGTTGTGAAGCTGTTCATTTGATTGCAATAACCATCAGGTTCGTTGTACTACAAGACGGACGCGTCTCGAAACGTCAGAGTGAGCGCTTGCTTAACGGATGAACTGATCGACGTAATCTTCGCCCAGCCCGACCGATGCATAGTGCTTGCGGCACATGTCGATCTTCGTGAACACGTCTTCGTACCCGGTGTAGTTGCCATACGGATCGCAGTAGAACATCACGCCGTTGACCTGGAAATACGTGATCATTTCCTCGACGTCTTCGGGCACGTAGAGCGTGTGCGTTTCGCCCGGCGGCTCGTACACGTAGCTGCCTTCCGTGGCGGTCCATTCGTGTTCGAGATATTTCCAGCGGCCCTTGAGCACCATGCCATGCACGCCCTGCGGATGACGATGCCGGCTGAGCACGCCTGACTTGCGCACGCGCAACAGGTTCATCCAGTAACCCTGCGACGCGTTCAGGCAAAGCGGACGGAACGACACGTTCTCCGCTTGCGGAACCCACACACGCTCGTCCTGCGGAATGGCGAACGGCACCACTACTTCCTTCTGCGCTTCCTTCGGGAAAGGAAGTTGATACGGCGTCATGGGTGAATACTTTTCGACGATCTCAGCCATCACTAACTCCTTGCAGTTTATGGGGAATGTCTTGTAGCGAAGTGCTTAACATCAGTGCGATGCCTGCACCTCACGTGCAATGCCGTCGAGCAGATGCCCGACATCGGGCGCAAGCTCGCCCGGTCCTGGCGTGAAGCGATGCTGCACGGCGCCGCGGTTCGCGCGAAGCTCGTCGATAGAACACATGCCCATCAGGGCCAAGGTCAGATCGGTCTCCGTGCGCAGCAGCTCGATCGCCTGGCGCACGCCCTTGCGTCCCGATGCACCCAGTCCGTAGGCATACGCGCGGCCCAGCAGGACTGCATCCGCGCCCAGTCCAATGGCTTTTACGATGTGACTGCCACGCCGTATTCCGCTATCGAGCAGCACCTCGGCGCGGCCCGCGACGAAGCGGGCAATCTCGGGCAACATGGAGATGGACGAACGTGCGCCGTCGAGCTGACGTCCACCGTGATTCGATACGCAAACGCCGTCCGCCCCGCCGTCGAGCGCGCGGCCGGCGTCCTGCACCGACAACACGCCCTTGACGACAAGCTTGCCGGGCCATTCGCGGCGTAACCAGGCGAGGTCGGACCAGCTCATGCTCGCATCGACGTTCGCGGACAGATACGCGGCCTGCGCCATCAGATTGGCGGGCACGCCGGCCTTACCCTTGACGTTGCCGAGCAATAGGCGGCCATGCAGACCCATGCGCACACACCACGCGGGCCGCGACATCAGGTCGACGATTGTGCCGAGCTTTAGCGACGACGACGTACGAAAACCATTACGCGTGTCGCGCTCGCGTACGGACGACACGTTCGTGTCCGCCGTGAGAAAGAGCGTCGTCACGCCGACCTGCCGCGCGCGCTGCATGATTTCGGATGCAAGTTCGCGGTCCTTAAAGACGTAGAGCTGCATGGACAAGCCGCTCGGCATCGCGGCGCCCACTTCCTCGATCGAATTGATGGAGAAGGTGGAGAGGCACATCGGAATCTTCGCGTCGCGCGCGGCGTGCGCGGCCTGCACTTCGCCGTCGGGCCAGAACGATCCGGCGAATCCGACCGGCGCGAGCATGGCGGGCATCGAATAGCGCGCGCCGAGGAATTCGGTCGACAGATCGCGCGTCGAGAGATCGACGAGCACGCGCTGCTCGAGCGTGCACCGGTCGAAGTCTTCTGTATTGCGCGCCAGCGTACGCTCGGAAAACGCGCCGCCGTCGATGTAGTCGAAGAACATCCGAGGCAACTTGCGCCGCGCTTCGCGCCGCAGGTCTTCAATGTTGGAGATGGTCATGGGCGCGTGACCTCGCTACGCCCTTTCGACGTGAGCGTAGACGTCGTCTTCGGGCCGATAGCCGAGATACTCGATCGCGCCGCTCAGATCCCAGTCCATGTCCTTGTTGTTCGAAACACCGTTGACGACGATCGACTGCGAAGGCCATGCGTCGCTGGACGCGAGCACCGAGCGAATGAACAACTGGTCGAGATCACGATTTGACAGCCACATGTTGCGGAACCATCGCAAGGTGCGGCGGGCTTCATCGTCTAGCACGGTCGTGTCGGACGTCGATGCGGGCGAGCCCGAGTGCGTGATGTCGCGCGCGTTGTTCTCGCCGGTGAGCGCCCAGCCCACTCGCACGGACACGGTGCTCAGTTTGCCGCCTGCGAGTTCCGCCACGGACGCGCAGAGCTTTTCGCCCATCACCTTGGCCGTGCCGTAGGCGAGCGAATACAGTTCGCGTTTGCCGTCGTGCCATTTCGTTCCCGGCGCGGTGGCGATGTCCGTGGTCAGCAGCCCCGGCCCCATCTTCGCGGCGAGCGGCATGTCCTTGTAGGCACCCACCGTGTGATTGGACGATGCGAACACGAAGCGCCCCACGCCAGCGCGGACGCATTCCATCAACAGATTCGAAGTCATGTCGTAGGACGCCATCGAATCGAGCCATGACGAATCCGGCACGGGATTGAGCGCGGCGAAATGAATCACGGCATCGACTTCGTCCATGGCGCGCGTCCATTCGCCGGCGCGTTGAGTCAGATCGCCCTGAACCAGACGAAGGCGCCTGCGGGCGACTTCGGAGAACTTCGAATAATCGCCGCTGCGGTCGATACCGATGACCTGCTCGCACCATTCGGCGCGGGTCAGCGCCTCAACGACCTTCTGGCCCAGATTGCCGCCGGCGCCGGTCACCATCACACAGCGAGGAATAGGTTGATTCATGCTGCCATTCTCCTTAGATGAATTCCATGCAGACTGCCGAGGGAATCGCGTGCGTATGCCCCGTGTCGGTCAGCGCGCCGGTTTGCTCGTCGATCGAGAACACGCGGATGAAGCCGTCGTCCTGCGTAGCGGCAAGCAGAAAACGCCCGTCCGACGACACGCGGATATCGCGCGGCGTCCTGCCGCCGACCGCCCACGTTCCGATCGGCTCGAGCGTGCCCTGCGCTTCGTCGATGCGCGCGGCGAAGACGGAGTCGTGTCCTCGATTGCCGACATACACAAACTTCCCCGACGGATGCAAACGCATGCCGCCTGTCGCGCTTTCCTGATCGAACGACTCCGGCAATGTCGAAACTTCGCTCACCGGTTGCGCGTCGTGATCGCCGAGTGCGTACATGCGAACCGTCGAACTCAACTCGTAGTTCACGAGCATGTGCGTGCCCGAGCGCGTGAAGGTGAGATGACGCGGACCCGCGCCGGGAGCGGCGTGTAGCATGAGATCGGGCGTCGGCTCCGGCTCCCCGTTCGCTTTCAGCCGATGCCGCACCACGCTGTCAACGCCGAGATCCGAGAGATACAGATGGCGTTTGTCGGGGCTGACGAGCGCGCAATGCGCATGCGGGCCGTCCTGACGTGCGGTGTTCGGGCCACGGCCTTCGCGCGTCAGCACGTGCGGCTCGCCGGAAGGAACGCCGTTCGCATCCAGGGCATAGGCGAGCACTTCCCCGGTCGCATAGTTCGAGACGAGCAACATGGAGAGATCGCTATCGACCGACACGTGACACGGCCAGCCGCCAGGCGTCGCAAGGTCGTGCAAAAGTTCGAGCGCGCCGTTTTCCGGATCGAGTTCATAAACGCCGATGCCCGGCCCGTCTTTCGAATCCACTTCGCGCACGGCATAAAGACGCTTGCGGTCCGCGGACAACCCGACATACGAAGGATTGACTGCCGCCTCAACCGAGCGATCGCGCAGCTTCCCGGTGGCGGTATCGAAGCCGAGTACGTAGATTCCCTTACCTTCGCCGTTCACATGCGGCATCGGCAACGTATAAGTACCGACGACGAGCAACGCTTCCTTGCCCGGCTCTTTCATCTGTCTTGTCTCCTTGATTAGTTCGATCCGGCGCGCCCGACTTACAGCACGCCGCCGCTATTGCGAATGTTGTTGATCATCTTCTCGCGCGTCGACGCGAGGTGCTGGCTGATTGCGCGTTCCGCCGCCGCTTCATCCCTTGACGCGACCGCCTTAAGGATCGCGAGATGTTCCGTGTGCACGCGCTTCGGCGGCACCAGTGGCCGGTAGTAGTGGCTGCGCATGATGTGCATGTAGATGTTCAGATTCTCGTAAGTGATCTTCATACGCTGGTTGTTGCACGCATCGATCAGCGTGTTGTGGAACGCGCTGTCGGCGAGCGAAAACGCCAGGTAGTCCTTGAACTCGCTGTCGGACATGAATCCGCTCATTTCGTCGATTAACGCCCGCATGCGTTTGGTGACCTGCGGATTCTCGGGGCTGTGAATGACGAACCGCGCCGAATAGAGCTCGAGCGCTTCACGAACCTGGAAGATCTCGACCGCATCTTGTTCGGTGATGCCTTTGACAAAGGTGCCCCGCCGTGCCCTGACCTCGACGAGACCATCCGACGCCAGTCGCTTGATGGCGTCCACCACCGGTGTGCGGCTGACCTGCAACTCGAGCGCAACCTCATCCACGTTGATCTGCTCGTCGATCTTGATCGCGCGACTCAGGATGCGCGCCCGCACGGCGTCGTACACCTGATCGGTCAGATGGGTGTGCTGAATCGGTGTAAAACCGCGGCTCATTTGCACTGCTCCTCTCATTCATTTGCGACGGTCCGTCGCAGATGTTGTTGACATCAACATCTAACATGTGAAATATTACACTACACAACGAGCGCTGCCAAGCAACCGCGAGGTCAACGCAAAAACGCAGTACAACCCCGGAGACAACGAAACATGAAGCAACCCAACGCCTTCTTCTTGCGCGCCATCGTCGCAGCCGTGCTGTCCCTGACTGGCGTGGCAAGTCAGGCTGCACAGCCGGTTCTGATGCCGGGCGCCATCGTGCGCGAAGGCACTAATCCGATGACTGCGCCGAATCAGTATAAGAAGGCGGCGCCCTGGAAAATCGGCTTCAGCATCTGGGGTTTCGGCAACACCTGGATGACGCAGATGGTGCATGAAACTGACGCGGAAGCGGCCAAGCACAAGGAAATCGCCAAGGTCGTTTTCGCCGACGCCAACTCCAAGCCCGCCAAGCAGATCGCAGATATCGAAGACATGATCGCGCAGAAGGTCGATGCGATTATCATCGCACCGGTGTCATACACCGCGCTCACACCGGTCATCAAGAAGGCGGTCGCGGCGGGTATTCCCGTGATTGTGCACTCGACCGAAGTCGATACGGACGCCTACACCACTGAGATTCAGGGCGAATCGCTCTACTTCGGGCAGGTAGGCGGCAAGTGGCTGGTCGATACGCTGCACGGCAAGGGCAATATCTGGGTGCTTCGCGGCCAGGCCGGCATCGCGGCCGACACCATGCGCTACGACGGGCTGCGCAAGGCACTCGCGGGGTCGAATATCAAGATCGCATCCGAGCAATACGGCGACTGGTCCTACAACAAGGGAAAGCAGGTGTGCGAGTCGCTCATGCTCTCCAACCCGAATCCGGACGGTATCTGGTCTTCGGGCGGCGATATGAGCCGCGCCTGTATCGAAGTGTTCAAGGAATTCGGTAAGCCCGTTCCGCCCATCACCGGCGAAGGGAACAACGGCTTCATGCGCGCCTGGAAAAACAGCGGCGCAAATGCAATGGCGGCTGTGTTTCCGTCCGAACAAGGCGCGGCCGGCATTCGCGCGGCGGTGGCGTTACTCAATGGCGAGTCGCTGCACAAGCGATACGTACTGCGCCCCGACCCGATCACCAAGGCCAATTTCGACAAGTTCTTCCGGCCCGATCTCAACGACAACTACTGGGCGCCCAGTTCGTTGCCCGAAGCCGATCTGAAGAAATACTACGGTTCGAAGTAAGCGGCGGAGACACGCGTCATGGAAACGTTAGTCGCTGCAAGTCACATCACGAAATTGTATGACGGCGTGCCTTCGCTCGTGGATGTCGGCATCACGGGGAAGGCCGGTTCGATTCACGCCGTCACCGGTGAAAACGGCGCGGGCAAATCCACGTTGATGAAGATCATCGCCGGCGTGGTCGCGCCGAACGAAGGTCAAGTCACGGTGCGCGGCAGGCCGGTGCGGTTCTCGTCTCCGCTCGACGCGCTCAACGCAGGCATTTCGACCGTATTTCAGGAGTTCTCGCTTGTCGGCAATCTCACCGTGGCCGAGACGATGTTCCTCGGCCGCGAGCCGAAGCGCGGACTGTATGGCGTAGACCGCAGGCGCATGGAGGAAGAAGCGCGCGCGGCACTCGGCTATCTCGGCCTGAAAATCGATCCGCGCCGGCTGGTGAGTTCGCTCACCGTGGCCGAGCAGCAGTCTGTCGAGATCGCGAAGGGTCTGGCCGTCAGTGCGGACATTTTCATCTTCGACGAGCCGACCGCCGCGCTGAACACGAAAGATGTGGAGCGCATCGAGTCGCTGCTCCTCAAACTGCGTGATCAGGGCAAGTGCATCTTCTACATATCGCATCGGATGCGGGAAATTTTCGACCTGTGCGATACCGCGACGGTCCTCAAGGACGGCAAGCTGGTCGGCTCATACGCCACCGCCGATCTGAACCCCGACCGTCTGCTGTCACTGATGGTCGGGCGCGATGTGGAGCACCTCTATCCGCCGCGCGCGGATTATCACAACGGCGCGGCGCTGAAGGTAAGCGCGCTGAGCACCGCGCCGGGCCGCACCGGCGTCGACTTCGATGTGAGACGCGGCGAGATCCTCGCGCTCGGCGGACTCGAGGGTCAGGGACAACGCGAAATCGTGCGCTCGCTCGCGGGCGTGGCGAAAGGCTGCACCGGCAAGCTGCAATTGCAGCGCCGTTCGGGTGCGTCGATCTCCTTCCGACCGCGTGCGGGCGTGCGCCTCGCACTGTCGAACGGCCTCGCCTTCATGCCAGAAGACCGCAAGGGCGAAGGCCTCTATCTCGACTTGCCAATTCGCGAAAACCTGACGCTCGGCGTGCATCAACGCAAGCAGCCGTGGGCCATCGCGCGGCCGCTCGCGGCGCTCGTCAAGCGGCTCTCCGACGAACTGCGGATACGCGCGGCCAGCCCGGCTCAAGCAGTCGTCAGCCTGTCGGGCGGCAATCAGCAAAAGGTGATGCTCGGGCGCTGGATCGCTATCGACGCCGATGTGCTGCTGATCGAAGAGCCGACGCGCGGCGTCGATGTGGGCGCCAAGGTCGAGATCTACAACGCGTTGCGCACTTTTTGCGAGCGCGGCGGCGCAGTGATCTTCACGTCGCGCGAGTTGCCCGAAGTGATCGGCCTGGCCGACCGCATTCTCGTTGTCAGCGACCATCGGATCGTCAAGGAAATCGACGGGAAGGACGCCACGGAAGAGGACATTCTTCAGGCGGCCGTCGCCCGTACCGAAACGCTTGCAGGAGCCACAGCATGATTCAGCGCCTCACTTCTCTCCGGGCCGACCGCACCGGCGGGCAATACGTGTCCGGCGCGCTGCTGGTGTTCGCGATCGTGGCGCTGGCGGTCTCGTTCGCGAGCTTCCGGACGCCGCAGAACCTCGGCAACCTCATCGTGCAGGCCACACCGCTGATGGTCGTCGCGCTCGGACAGACCTTGCCGATCCTCACCGGCGGTCTCGACCTGTCGGTCGGTGTCGTGATGAGCCTGTCCACGTGCATTCTCGCCACTACCAACTCGCCCGCGCTCGGGATCGCGCTCACCATCCTGAGCGCCGCGCTCGTCGGTATCGTGAACGGTGTCGGCGTGACGCGCTTTCGCGTGCATCCGATCATCATGACCTTGTCCACCGGAACTGTGCTGCAAGGCATCGTGCTTCTCGTGCAGCCGTCGCCCGGCGGCAGTGTCTGGCCGATGATTCCCGCAGCCGTCGGCAACTCCGTGATGGGCGTACCAATCGCGCTTTTGTGGGTCGCGCTGGCAATTTGGTTTGCATGGTCGCTGCTGCATCGCTCGCGGCTTGGCCTCCATGTCTACGCGGTCGGCGGCGGCGCGGACAACGCGGCGCTTGCGGGCGTCTCCGTCATGCGCACCACCATCGCCTCCTATGTAATTTGCGCACTATTCGCGGCCGTCGCCGGCATCTTCCTCGCCGGACGCATTTCCTCGGGCGATCCGTGGGTCGGCGCATCGTACGGACTCGACTCGGTGGCCGCCGTCGCGCTCGGCGGCACGCAACTGAGCGGCGGGATCGGCGGGCCGCTCGGCACGGCGTTCGGTGCGTTGCTGTTGAGTATATTAGGCAAAGCCAAGAATAAACTGCAGATCAGTCCCTTCCTAATGTCGGTGGTCAACGGCGCACTGCTGCTATTCGCGGTCTGCCTGCGTCGCCGCAAAGAAATCGGAATCTAAGTCTGGAAACTAACGCCATGCCCGTCCAACCTGCTTCCGAAGCCGGAAAGCTTTCGATGCGCGCCGCGCCGCGCTTCGACTTCCGCAAATTTTTCGTCGCGGTCCCGCCGTCGATCTTTGTGCTCGCCGCGCTGTTGCTGTTCTGCGTGTTCTTTCGCCCGGTGCTGTTGCAATTGCCGTTTCAGATGGTCATCGCGCGTCAGGCCGCGCCGCTCGGCCTGGCCGTTGCGGCACAGATGATCGTGATGCGATGCCGTTCCATCGACCTGTCCGTGGGCGGTGTGTTCGTGATGACAAACTATCTGATCACCACCGCGCCCCTCAATGAGATGTCCGCGCCGATGCTGATTCTCGGCGCGCTCGCGACGGGCGCGCTGATCGGCCTGGTCAACGGCGTGCTCATTACACAGTTTCGCGCATCCGCCGTGATCGCCACGCTGGCGATGGCGTCCATTTTGACGGGGACCGTGCTGTTCCTGAGCTCCGGCAGCAGTCCCGGCTCGGTGCCGGACCCGGTGCAAGTGCTCGGCAGCGCGAAGCTCGGCATGGTGCCGATCGCAACCGTGATCTGGGCGGGCGTGCTGCTGCTCCTCGCCATCCCGTTGCGCTTCATGGTGTTCGGCCGTCTGCTCAAGGCCGTTGGCAGCAATCCGGTCGCGGCCACGCTGTCGGGCTTGCCGGTCGAGGGCGTGTTTATCGCCTCGCATGTCGCTGCGGGTCTGCTCGCCGCGGCGGGCGGTCTGCTGCTGTCGGGCTATGTCGGCGTAAGCACGACCAGCGTGGGCACCGACGTGGTGATGAACTCGATCGCAGGCGTGATCCTTGGCGGCATTACCTTCGGCGGCGGACGCGGCGGCTTGATCGGACCGTGCGCGGCCGCCTTCGCGCTCACGCTGCTCTTCAACGTGCTCAACGCCTACGGCGCGGGCGAGTCTGGCAAGCTGATCGTGCAGGGTCTGGCGATCGCGGGCGCGGCCATTCTTGCGGGCATGGCGCGGCGCACGCGCCGCTGATTACTTGCGACGGATCACATCGCTTTTCAAGGTTCCAGGTTTCGAGAAATGGCGAAAGCAACGACACACTACGATTTCATCGTGATTGGCGCGGGCGCGGCGGGTTGTCTGACCGCCGGCCGTCTGGTGCGCGATCATGGCGCGCGGGTTCTGCTCGTCGAAGCGGGCGCGCGCGACCGCAACCCGCTCATCCACATGCCCGCGGGCTTCGTTAAGCTGCTGACGAATCGCGACTACATGACGTTTCATCGCAGCGCGGAACATGCGCATCTGAACCGCCGCCAGCCTTCGATTCCGCAGGGTAAGGTGCTCGGTGGCGGCAGTTCCGTCAACGCGATGGTCTACATTCGCGGCCAGGCGCGCGACTACGACGATTGGGTGTCCATCACCGGCGACGCGTCTTTGCATTACCGTCGTCTGCTGCCGCACTTCATCCGGCTCGAAGGCAACTCCACGTTCAACAACGCGGAGCACGGCGTCGACGGTCCGCTGAAGGTATCCGACGGCGCGAACTTAAGCGACGTATCGCGCGCCTTCGTGCTGGCGGCGCAGCAGACCGGCCTGCCCTTCAACCCCGATTTCAACAGCGGCACGCAAACGGGCGCGGGCTTCTATCAGACGACGACGTATCGCGGCCGCCGATGCAGCGGCGTCGACGCATTCCTCACACCCGTCATGAACGATCCGCGTCTGGAGATCCGCACGGATACCACGGTCACGCGCATTTTGATCGAAGGTAACGTGGCGCGCGGCATCGAAGTGCAAAGCGGATCGCAGCGCGAGCAGATTCTCGGCGGACAGGTGATTCTGACCGCGGGCGCGCTCGTGACGCCCAAACTGCTGATGTTGTCGGGCGTCGGCGCGGCGGGCGAACTGGCGCGTTTGGATATCCCGGTGAAGGCCGATCTTCCCGGCGTCGGCGAGAATTTGCAGGATCATCATGAGGTGCCCGTCGTCGCGTTCTGCAAAGGAAGACACGGCTACTTCAATCAGGATCGCGGCTGGAACCAGATACGCAACGGGCTGCAATATCTCGCGTTCCACAACGGCCCGGTCGCATCCAACGCGGTCGAAGCCGGTGCGTTCTTCAATCCCGACGACGCTTTCGGCGCGCCGTCCATTCAGGTGTTTTGTCTGCCGACCGTATATCTCGACCCCGATGTCACGTCGACACGCGCCACGTACGGCTTCACCCTGAACAGTTGCGTGATGCGCCCGAAAAGTCGTGGCCGCGTGTCGCTGCAAACGGCCGATCCGGCGGCGACGCCAATCGTCTATCCCAACTATCTGCATCATTCCGATGACCTTCGACTGTCCATCGCGGGCATGCGCCGCGCGGCCCGCATCATGCGCGCTGGACCGCTCGAAAAGATGGTTGAACGGATCGTGCTGCCGGACGAACGCGCGTTATGGGATGCCTCTGCGGCATCGGACGAGGCGCTCGCGGAACATTGCCGCCGCACCGTCAAAACGGTCTATCACCCGGCGGGCACGGCGCGCATGGGCGCCGACACCGATCCGATGGCCGTCCTGCGCACGGACATGACGGTGCGCGGCATCGAGGGCCTGCGGGTGTTCGATACCTCGGCGTGGCCCACCATCGTCAGCGGCAATACCGTTGCGACAACCTACGCCGTCGCTGATCGCGGCGTGTCGATGATGATGGGTGAGGCTTTGCCCGCAGAAGGGCGGACGCGCGACATCGAATCCACCGATCCCGCGCTGACGCAGTCACTCTGACGAATGCGTCGATCTGAGTTCGCGCGTGGATCAACGTAAGGATGACTAATCGGAAGACGCCATATGAATGACATCATTTCTTGCTTCGCGCTGGATATTCTGGCTGGGAAAACCGCGCTCGTGTCGGGCGGCACCAGTGGGATTGGTCTCGAAATAGCGAAGGGACTCGCGGGACTCGGTGCGCGCGTCATAGCGACGGGCAGTTCCATAGACAAGATCGCGCAACTCAAGCGTACCGAGGCGACGGAAGACATCGCTTTCGATCATCTTGATGTGACGAACCCCGAAGCGATCGGGTCGTTCGTGCAGCGCTTCGAGCACCTCGACATTCTCGTAAATTCGCAAGGCATTTCGCGGCCCGGTCAGGAATACGACGACGCGACGTTTCTGCACGTGATGGACATCAACCTGATCAGCGCCATGCGCTTGTCGAGCGCGGCGATTCCGCTTCTCATGCGCTCGCAAGGCACGATCATCAACATTGCTTCCATGCTCAGTTATCTCGCCGATGCAGAGGTGCCCGCCTATTGCGCGAGCAAGAGCGGCGTTCTCGGGTTGACGCGCGCATTGGCGCATCGCCATGGTCGCGATGGCGTGCGTGTCAATGCCATCGCGCCGGGTTATCACCGCACGGCGATGACACACGCGCTGTGGAGCGAGGACGCGGCCGCGACGAAGATCGCAGAGCGCACTGCGCTCAAGCGCTGGGGTGAACCAGACGATCTTGTGGGCGCCGCCATCTTTCTGTCGACGCCCGCCGCGCGCTATATCACCGGCGCGACCATTGCGGTGGACGGCGGTTACGTCGTCGGTTGAAGAGGAACGCTCGAATGAACTCGTCCTCCGTCATGCTGCGCACGAGCGTGTTCCCATCGCGCTACGTGCAGGGCGCGGGCGCTTTGAGCACGCTCGATGACGAACTCGCGCGATACGGTTCATCGGCCGCGTGTTTGGTCGATGCCAATGTGTCCGCGCTGCTCGAAGGCGTGACGGCACGTGCGCAGCGAGTCAGTATCCATGCGCGATGCGTGCAGGCATCGTGCACCGAGCGCGCTGTCGAAGACGTGACCGCGTGGATCCGCGATACTGGCGCGCAGATGGTCCTGTCTTTCGGCGGTGGCAAGGTCGTCGATGTCGGTCGCGCCGCCGCCGACGATCTGCGCTTGCCGTTCGTCTGCGTGCCGACCATCGCGGCATCCGATGCGCCCTGCTCCGCGCTCTCCGTCATCTACGACGACGAGGGCCGCGTGGTACGCGACCGCTTCGTGCGGCGCAATCCCGACCTCGTTCTGGTCGACTCGCAGATCATCGTGAACGCGCCGGTGCGCTTCTTCATAGCGGGAATTGGCGACGCGTTATCCACCTGGTACGAAGCACAGGCGTGCGCCCGCGCGCATGCCGCGAATCTTTGCGGCGGACGCGGCACGTCGCTGGCGCTTCAGGCGGCGAAGCTCTGCCGCGACGCATTGTTCGAACACGCGCCGCAAGCGGTGGATGACTGCCGCGCGAACATCGTCACGCCGGATTTCGATGCCACGCTCGAAGCCACCGTGCTGCTGTCAGGCATCGGGTTCGAGTCGGCGGGCGTGGCGGCCGCGCACGCGATCCATCACGGACTGGCGGAGCTTCCGTCCTCGCATGACTTCCTTCACGGCGAAAAGGTGGCAATCGGCACGCTCGCATCGCTGTTTTTGTCTGCCGTGCCGGACGAAGAACGTCTTCGCGTGTTCCGCTTTTGCCTCGCTGTCGACTTGCCGTATCGCCTGCGCGAAATCGGCGTGGACGCCGGAGATATCGACGCGTTGACGACCGTCGCTGAACGGGCATGCCGAGCCGGCGAGATCATTCACAACGAACCCTATCCAGTGACGCCGGCGAACGTGGTCGCCGCGCTGATCGCGATGGACCGGTACGCCGAGCGAAACATCGACTGATGCAACGCATCGCATAACAACCCATAAAAGGAACGATCTTGTTCAAAGTGTATGTGACGGATTACGACTATCCCGATCTTTCCATCGAATGCGAGATTCTCGAACCCATCGGTGCGCAGGTAATCGGGTTGCAGTCGCGCACGGGAGAGGGCCTCGCGGAACTCGCACGCGACGCCGACGCGCTGATGCAGCAATATGCCAAGATTCCCGCCAGCACCATCCGCGCGCTGAAGAACTGCAAGGTCATCGCGCGCTATGGCATCGGCGTGGACATTCTCGATGTTGATGCCGCGCGCGAAGCGGGCATTGTCGTCACCAACGTGCCGGACTACTGCATCGAGGAAGTCGCGGACCACTCGATCAGCATGGCTCTGGCGATCTTCCGTTCCATCCCGACATATGCGGCGTCCACGCGGCGTGGCGCGTGGCACTGGAACACCTGGAACCGGCCGATTCCACGCATGCGCGGCAGCGTGTTCGGTCTGGTCGGCTTCGGACGCATCGCGCAGAACATGGCGCGCAAGTTGAATCCGTTCGGCTTCGATGTCGTCGCCTACGACCCGTATGTGAGCGCAAGCCTGATGGCATCGCATGGCGTGCGCAAGGTCACATTGGAGGACATGCTTCCGCAAGCCGATCTGATCGACGTGATGTGTCCTTACACGCCACAAACGCATCATCTGATCGATGCGAAAGCGCTCGCCGCGATGAAGCCCGGCGCACTGGTCGTCAACTGTTCGCGTGGCAAGGTGGTCGACAACCGCGCCCTGTACGACGCGCTCGTCAGGGGTCATATCGCGGCGGCGGCGCTCGACGACACGGAGGAAGAACCGGCCAAGCAGGCCGACTGGTCGCCTGGCGACAACCCGCTGTTCGCCCTCGAAAACTGCATCATCACGCCGCATGCGGCGTACATCTCGCAGGACGCCTTGCACGAAGCGCGCCGCGTGGCCGCCGAAAACGTGCGTGCCGTCCTGCTCGGCGAAAAGCCGCTCAATCCGGTCGTCTCCGGTTACTAATCCAATTTGAGGAATCTCACTCGTGAGCACCGTCATCAAGCCCCGTCCCGAAGTCGACAGCGAACTCGTCGCCCGCTTTGTCGCGATGTCGGAAGTCATGTCGCTGTCCTGCGTGGTGTCGGACGCGCTGCAGCGCAACGGCACCATGCGCCACGACATCAAGCCCAAAGGCGCGGACCGCAAGATCATCGGCACCGCGCTGACCGTGCAACTGACGGCGGGCGATATCGTCGATTGTCTCGACGTGTTCACCGTGGCGAAGCCGGGCGACGTGATCGTCATCGACGCATTCGGCGAAACCGAAACATCGATCTGGGGCGGCTTGATGACCGGCCTCGCGCGCAACGCGGGCGTGGTCGGCGCGATCATCGACGGAAGTTGCCGCGACACTGACGAGGCGAAGTTTCTCGATTTCCCTGTATCGGCCAAGGTCGCGGGGCCGCGCCAGGCGCACACCGCCATCAGCGGACGGCGCGAGCCGATCAGCATCAACGTGCCGATTTCCTGCGGCGGCGTGATCGTGAACCCGGGCGATCTGGTCGTCGCCGACGAAATCGGTGTCGCGGTCGTGCCTCAAGCCGATCTCGCCGCCGTCTACCAACGCGCAAAGACAATAGCCGACAACGAAGAGCGCATGCGTGCCATGGTCCTCGAAGGCAAGACCTTCCAGGATCTGCTCGATAAATTCGGCCGCATCTGAAGCGCGCCGTCGAAAACGTCAGGAGACGACAGTTGAAGATCGAAAGCGTAGATACCTTCGTGCTCAAGACGGCGCTGGACAAGCCGTTCGCCTACTCGCAGGGATGGGTCACGGGCCGCTCGACGACCGTGGTGCGCGTGCGCACCACGGACGGTATCGAGGGGTGGGGCGAGACCTTCAGCGTCGGTTTGCAGCCACCGGAGATCGCCGCCACGGTGATCGACAGCGCGCTCAAGCCGCTGCTGCTCGGGCAGAACCCGCTCGACACCGAAGTGCTGTGGAACACGATGTATCTGCGCACGCGCGACTTCGGCCGCAAGGGCGTGGTGCTCGGCGCGATCAGCGGCGTCGATATCGCGCTGTGGGATATCTGCGGCAAGGTGGCGAACCGGCCCGTGTGGCAACTGCTCGGCGGCGCATTCCGCCAGCGCGTGCAGTGCTATGCGACCGGTTTTTTTCGCCCGACGGGTCAAGGCCAAGCCGCTGAAATGGCGCTTGAAGCGCAGCGTCATCAGGCCGCCGGCTTCTCGATGATGAAGGTCAAGCTCGGCTTCGGCATCGAGGACGACATCGCCGTGATGCAGGCGATCCGCGACGCGCTCGATCCGAAAACCCGCCTGATGATCGACGTGAACCACGCCTACGGCGCGAACGAAGCGATCCGCCTCGCCCGCGCGTTGGCCGATTTCAAATTGCGCTGGATCGAGGAGCCGGTCGTGCCCGAGGATCTTGCCGGTTATCGGCGCGTGCGCGATGCGATCGATACACCCGTCGCCGGCGGCGAGGCCGAATTCTCGATGTATGGCTTCCACGATCTGTTCAAGGCCGGCGCGGTCGATATCGCTCAGCCCGACATTTGTCTCGCGGGCGGCTTCACGGCGCTCAGGCATATCAACACGCTCGCACAGGTCAACGGCGTGAAGGTCAATCCGCACGTATGGGGTACGGCGATCGGTCAGTATGCGTCGATACACATGATCGCCGCCACGCCCGACACGCACTACTCGCTGTATGCCGATCAACCGCTGTTCGAATATGACACCTCGTCGCATCCGTATCGGACGGCGCTCGTCAGACAGCCGCTCGAACAGCAGGACGGATGGCTCGATGTGCCGGGCGCGCCGGGGCTCGGCTTCGAACTGGATCAGGCATTCTTCGATAAAACGGCAATTCGAATTGGCGCGTGACGCAATCATCCAGGACCTTATGACGCAAGACAACGAACGCTGGACCATGAGCTGGGCGCACGGCGAGGCCACCGTGCAATCGATGGGCGGCATGCTCGCGCCCGTGCGCTTCGACCTGGGCGCGGGCCGCAGCGTCTCGCCGCTGCACGTCGCGCCGTGGGGCGATGACCCTGCCTGGCCCGGACTGATGCGCGCCCTGCGGGGCGAATGGCCCTGCCTGCCGTTCGGCACCATCGATGTTCCGCCCGGTCTGCCGCAAGGCTTCGATGCGCGCACGGCACACGACGAATGGCGTCACGGCTTCAGCTCAAATCACCTGTGGCGCCGTATCGAGCAAACGCCGCACAGGATCGCGCTGCACATCGACTATCCGGCCGACGACCCGGTCGAAAGTCTTGATCGCGTCATCGAAGCGAGTCCCGACGAACCGATGCTCACGGTTTCGCTGACCGTGCGCGTGCGCCGCGACATCACGCTGCCCTTCGCGCTGCATCCCACTTTCAAGGTGCCGCAAGAAGGCGTGGAGATCGTGGCGTGTCCGTATGCTGCGGTGCATACCTATCCGGTGCCGATCGAACCGGCTTATTCGCGCATCGTGACCAACCGGACATTCGAATCGTTGCGGATGCTCGAGACAACGGACGGATCGTTCGATGCGACGCGCCTTCCGCTGCCGCAGATCACGGAAGAACTCCTTCAGCTCGAAGCGTGCCGGCCGCCGTTCGTGCTCCGCTATCCGGCGGACCGCGCGGATGTCCGGCTCGACTGGGATACGCGCGATTTCCCCGACGCCGTGCTATGGATCAGCAACGGCGGCCGCGACTATGCGCCGTGGTCGGGGCAAAATTTCGCGCTCGGCGTCGAGCCGGTGAACGGCTTCTTCGATCTGGGGCGGGTCGTGACACCGCCGCAGGATCATCCGCTGGCCGGTCGTACTGGAACCACGTTCAAGGCTGGCGAGCCGCGCACAATCCGGTACCGCCTGTCGGCTGCGGCATTTGAAGGCGAACCTTCGGAACGCACATGAACTGGGCCATCGAATACCGCGTTGAATGGACATCGACCGGGCCGGGCGATCGGCCGCCGGCATCGTCATCGGAAGACGTGTTTGCCGCGTTGTTCGCCGATGGCTTCGCGGGCGTCGTTTTCAATCGTATTCATACGGACGACGCCGCGAGCGGTTCACCTCGCCACTACAAGGATGCTGCGAATGCAAGATGAAGTTTCGATGCCCCGGACCTGGCAGGCGTGGACGTGGACCGGCCACGCCGATCCGCTCGCCCTTGCGCTGCAAACGGTGGCCGCCGCACCGCTGCAGAGCGGACAGGTGCTTGTGCGCAATGCCGTCATCGGCCTGAATCCGGTGGACTGGAAGGTGCTCGGCGGCGATCTTGTCGACTGGCAGCCGGGCAAGGTGCCGGGCGTCGACGGCACGGGCGAAGTCGTCGCCATCGGTTCCTGTGTACCGCACGAGTGGCTCGGTGAGCGCGTCGCCTATCACACAAGTCTGGCGTCGCCGGGCAGCTTCGCTGAGTACACGCCGGTCGATGCGCGCGCGCTGCTGACGATTCCCTCCGCAGTCGATTTCGACACCGCCGCGAGCGTACCGTGCCCGGCGCTGACCGCGTGGCTCGCGCTCGACAAGTTGCCGCCGCGGCGGGAACCGCGCATTCTGATCAGCGGCGCGGGCGGTGCGGTCGGGCTTTACGCGGTGCAACTCGCCGCAATGCAGGGCTTCGAAGTCAGCGTGATGTGTCATCCGCGGCATTGGGATCGTCTGCGCGCGCTCGGCGCGCGCGAATGTTTCGAAGGGCCGCTTGATGCGGACAGCGAGTGGCCGCAAACGCAGGCGAGCCGTTTCTTCGCCATTGTCGATGCCGTCGATGCCACGCACGCTGCGCGCCTGTCGCCCGCGCTCGCCGCGAACGGGCATCTCATCGGTATTCAGGGGCGCGTCGAAGGATGGCCGAGCCCGCCTTTCGGCCGCACCATGTCGCTGCATGAAGTCGCGCTGGGCGCGATGCATCAGCATGGCAGCGATGCGGACTGGACGCGCCTCGTCGATGCAGGCAACCGCATTCTGCAACTCATCGCCGACGGGCGGATAAAAAGCGAGCCGCTATTGACCGCGAGCTTCGACGCGCTTCCCAAACGACTCGATGCATTGCGTCATCGCTCGGTGTCCGGCAAGTCGGTCGTCGCGGTCTCATCGTTCCGTCATGCGGTCGGTCTTTAGCGCCGGAATCGAAGCGATATGCGAAGCTCCAAAAGACACGCGGCATCCGCCGTCCTGAATGCAGCGGCCACAGTAGCCGTCGAAGAACCATCCTTGCAAGTCGAAGTGACGTCGGGCGAGATATCGACGCTTGTCGCCGCGCTCGATGCGCTGCTCCGCGAACGCGCGATGGCCTATCGGATTGCATCGGACTATCTCGTTGCGCAGCAACAACCGATCGATCAACTGTCGTTCGGGATATCGAACATCATGCGCATCAAGCGTTCGCTCGAAGAACGGCTCGATTCGGCCGGTCGGATCTGAAGCCGCCGTTTCAATCAACTCATCAGTCGATCCGTGCCGCCGCATACCGCATGCGATGCGGCGTGTCACGGCGTTCGGCAATCCGGTCGACAACTCACAGGAGACGTGTTCATGCTGCACAAGAAAAAAGATTCGGGCGTTGCGCCGATGCCCAGGCCCGCCGGACGACAGCGATGGATGGTCCTCGCCCTTCTCTGTCTGATCGCGCTCGTCAACAACATCGACCGCCTGACGTTGTCGATCGCGGCACCCGCCATGCAGCATGAACTCGGCTTCACGGCGACCGACATCGGCTTGCTGGGCAGCGCGTTCTCACTCTTTTATGCATTCGGACAGTTGCCGTCCGGATGGTTCGTCGATCGCTTCGGTCCGCGCAAATTGCTGGGCGCATCCGTCGTGGTATGGAGCGCCGCGACCGCGGCAATGGGCGCCGCGCATTCGTTCGGCGCGTTTCTCTTCGCGCGCGCATGGCTGGGCGCGGCCGAATCGCCCTCGCTGCCCTCGACGAACAAGATCGTCACACAATGGTTTCCGAAAAAGGAGCAAGGCATCGCCAACGCCAGTTGGGATGCGGCGCTGAAGGTCGGCCCGGCGTTTCTGACCTTCGCGCTCGTCTTCGTCGTCGCCGAGTTCGGCTGGCGCACGATGTATATGGCGGCGGGCGTGGCCGGCGTCGTGGTAGCCGTCGTGTTTTTGCTCTGCTATCGAGACGTCGATCGAAACACGCGTTTGAGCAAGGAAGAACGTGCCTATATCGCACAGGACGGCGACGTTCGCGCTGCCGCCGCCAACAACACGGTGCGCGTGCCCTGGACCGCCATGTTCAAGCGCCAGAGCATGTGGGGAATGATGGCGGGCTTCTTCTGCAATCTTTGGGTGTATCAGATCTTCCTGGTCTTCATTCCCATGTTTATCATCGAGCAGTTCGGTGTCAAGTTTTCTTCGTTGGGTCTTGCGGCCAGCGTGCCGTGGGTGGCGCGATCATCGGCGATATCGTGAGCGGCATCGTGTCCGGCAAACTGGCCGAACGTTCGGGATGGACGACACTCAAGGCGAAGAAGGTGACCATTGTTGCTGCGCTGCTGCTACAGGCCATCGTCCTCGCACTGCTGCCGCTCAACGCGGTGTTCGGCCAGTCAGCGGGCCTGCCTGTCGCGGTCATCCTGATGGCATTCGCGCTGGGATTCAACGGCGCCGTGGTGGCGCATGCATGGTCGCTGCCCGCCGAAGTCACGACGTATTCAACCGTCGCGTCGGCAGGCGCGGTGCAGAACTTCGGCGGATTTCTGGGCGCGACGCTGTCGCCGCTGGTTGCTGGCATGATCGTCGATGCCACGCATTCATTCACCTTCGTCTTCCTGTCGTCGGCGGTAGTCTCGGTGCTTGGCGCAATCGCCTATCATTTTTTCGTGCGACACCCGATTATCCAACGAGAAGCGCTGGATCCGGCTCATGTGGATGCCGGGCACGAATCGGTCGCCTGATGGCTTAAGAGGCGGATAACTATCTCCATCGCATTCCAGCGCGAGATCCAGCGTAAAGCTATGCTTCGTCGCCAGTGTTTCCACCAGCAGCCGCAAGCCGTGATGCGTACTCGGCAGAATAAGCGGCACAATGCCCCAGTTCGCGCACATCGACGCTCGTGCCATCGACGGGATAATCGTTCGGCGTGACGAGGCAGACGTTTTCGGTCAACAAGGAATCGTATTGAAGCGGGCCGCGATGCTTCGGCACATACAGCAAGGCGACATCCACTTCGCCGTCCTTCAGCGCGACGAGCAACTGACTCGCGAGCCCTTCGACGATCCGCACTTTTGTCGATGGAAACTGTGCTTTCAACGCCTGCGCAAGCGCACCGAACATGATCCGCGCAATGGTCACTTGCGCCGCGATGCTTAAGCGCGCGGGCCCGAGCGCCGTGCCGCGCAGCGTACGCCCCGCTTCTTCGAGCATGCGCCGCATGTCGAGCGCGTAGGCAAGCAATTGCTCGCCGCGATCGGTCAGAGCCACGCCGCGTCCGCTGCGGCGAAAGAGACGCACGCCGAGGTCGGCCTCGAGTGTCGCGATACGGCGGCTCACCGTAGACCGATCAGTACCCGAGTCGAGCGCGGCGCGGGAGATGCTGCCGGCGCGCGACACACGAGCGACAATTCGAGATCGTCTGAGTTCATTCGGCGATTCTAATCGCTCTCAGCGCCGCAACTTTGAAGGTAGCGGCAAACCGAAGCGCATCGATGAAGCCGATAAGTTGCCTGAACCAACGAATTTTTCAAGATCGCTAGGGACCGAATCGGTCGACAAGCTCTGGAGGGCCAACGCCTGCCGCATGAGCAAAAGCGTTGTCCAGAAGATTCATATCCATCACGTTTGCCGTCTCTTCTTCCAGTTGCCGCTACACCTGCGGCACAACTTCGTGAAGTGACCAAGCACGCTGGCCACGATAGCCACTGCCCCAAGCGGACGAACTCTGGGCACGAAGACGGTGCCAATTAGTGACGCGTACCTCTCCAACTCTCCACGACGCACGGAGGCTCACAGGGTATGCTCTATTTGTCAGCCGTATGCGTCCCGTGGTAAACGAAGAATTCAAGCCGGAAGGTTCGGCATTCTTTGTACGGTCCTTTCGCCCCGACATATCGAGATCGACGACTCATGAATTCCGACGACCTCGCCTTTTTTTGTCTCGTCGCGGATGCAGGTAGCATCGCAGCGGCCGCGATTTCAGCTGGTTGTGACGCGTCTACTGTAAGCCGACGAATTGCACAACTCGAAAACTCGCTGAAGACCCGTCTGTTCAATCGGAGCGGACGGGGACTCACCCTTGCGCCGCAAGGCGTCAATTTGCTGGATTACGCGCGGCAAGTCAGAACGCTTATGGAGGCGGCGCGCGGTTCAGTCGAACATGCGCATAAATTAGGTCCCACGCGCGTGCATCTTGCCGCCCAGCCGACTATTGCAAAGAACTTGTTCGGGCGCCTGTTCCACGCACTCTCGGCACGCTTTCCCGAAAGCCAGCTTCACTTCACCGAAGCCAAGGCGAACAAGATCATGGTCGATCTTCAGGCGGGCAGCATCGATATCGCCATCATTTATCTGCCTGCGTATCCGGGAAGTCTCACCTATGAGCCGCTGCTTTTCGAACGGCTATGCCTGATTACACCCCCCGGCTTTCCGGTCGACCAAAAGACGCTACGCACGCATGCTTTTGCGGACATTCCCTTTTTGCTTCCGAGTACGACACACGGAATCCGCGTGCTCGTCGAAGAGATGCTGGCGCACAGCGGATCCAAACCGCGCATCGTGCTGCAAAGCGACAGTTCGATTGCAATCAACCTCGATCTGGTCGCGCAGCACTGTGGATGCACCGTCCTTCCACTCGCCGCAGCGCAAGAGCATGTTGCAAGCGGACGTGTTTCCGCATATCCGCTGGAAGGCACGCTTTCCGAGCGCTGCATCGCGCTCGTCAACGGCCGCACGACGATCTTGGCGGGTGACCTGTGGACCATCAATGCATTGATACGAAAAGTGGTCGCGGAAGTGCTCGACGAAGGCAACTGGCAAGGGACACGCGCGGCGGCTCAGAAAACATCGCGGCAAAAGCGCCCCCCTCAAGTGACTAAGCGTAACGACACCGCCGTGACCACGAAGCCTCAAGATTAAAGCCTGACCGCTTCGGGCATCGGTTCTCTTTCGCTCGCAGCAGGAACCGCGTGTTTGTCGCCAAGGTCTTCGAGCGCGACCCGATACGTCTCGCGTGCCGTGTACGCTGCGAGCGCAGCCACTGACGAGACGGCTAACGCAATGCCGCCGACGATGATCGGGATGCCCCGCGTACCCGGCGGCGCCACCATCGCGAAAAGCGCGGGCAACAGCGCGGCCGCAGCGGTGCCGACATTCTGCGAGATCGCCATCGCCGACACTCTGATGCGTGTCGGAAACAACTCAGGGAAAAAGCTCGGAAAGACAGCGTTAAAACCTTGATAGGCGACACCCCACATCATAATGGCGAGAAAAACGACGAGCGGCATGCTTTTAATGCTGATGGCATAGAGATACGCGAACGAGAGCAACCCGCACACGATCGATCCGACAATAACCGGGGGACGGCGACCCACTTTGTCGGACAAGCGGCCGACGAATGGAATCACGAGTACCGCGGTCGCATTGCCAAGTAGCGATATCCAAAGGTAGAGGCTAGGTGAGAAGCCGATACCGTAGGCCGGCTGAACGGCGTACGCGGCACCGAAAATAGTCGTGACGGCCGGAATGACGTTCATCGCCGCCATGCAGATCACCCGCAGCAGGTCCGGCCAGCTTGTGCGCACGGCTTCGACGACGGGTGCCTTGGGCGTCTTGCCACGCCGTGCTTCATTGGCGAAGGCCGGTGCCTCACCTACTTCCCGTCGAATGTACCAGGCCATTGCAATGATGAGCGCGCTCAACCAGAACGGTACGCGCCAGCCCCATTCGAGGAAGCTCTCTTTCGACATGAATGCTTCCAGCGGCAAGAAGACGGCAGCCGCAAGAATCTGTCCCGCCTGCACGCCTTGTGTCGTGAAGCTGGCGAAGAAGCCGCGCTCGCCGAACGGTGCATGCTCCAACGAAAGCGAACTCGATCCCGAGATCTCTCCTGCGACCGCGAAACCCTGCACTAGACGCAGCGACACCATCAGGATCGGCGCGAGGATTCCGACTTGGTTATAGGTCGGCAGCAGGCCGACGCCTACCGTCGACAAGCCCATGAAAAGCATGCAGAGCACCAGTACGCTACGGCGGCCGAAGGTATCGCCTATATGCCCTAGTACGATAGCGCCGATGGGTCGCGCGACATAACCGACGCCATAAGCCGCAAGCGAACCGATGATGGCGATCGCCGGGTTCCATGAAGGAAAGAAGAGCTTGGGAAATATCAGCGACGCCGCCGTCGCAAAGATGAAGAAGTCGTAGTATTCGAGCGTGGAACCGATCCAGCCACTTGCGGCCGCCTTCTTTGGTTGTTGTATGGCGGCGCCGTTGTCGTGCACACTGTTCTGCATGCTTGTCTCCTGTATTACTAGGTCCGTTTTCCTAATCTTCTATCATCGTGTTTGTTCATGAGCGCGCCACTGCGGCGCCTTCAATGCCATGCCGCTTCAACGCATCGGCGATGAATCCGTTTTGCTTCATTTCGTTCAGATGTTCCGCAATACAGTCGAGCCTGTGCGCTCCGTCACGCTGCGACACACCGACTGCCTGCTCGATCACCATGAAGTGTCCGTCGATCATGCGAAGCCCCGTCTTGTCGCGGCACGCGTTCTGAAGCAACGGGCGGATGCCTGCGGCAACGTCCCGACCATTCTTCAAGAAGGTCTCGACGACATCATGAGGACCGGCCGTCCGATCGAGTCGGGCATGGTGTAATGCCCGCGTCAGATAAAGATCGTATGCACTGCCGACGCTGACGACGACCGTGTGATCCGCGCGATCCACGTCTTCGGCGTACATGATGGACGAGGCTTCTCTGACGAGATAAGCGCCTTCGATGAGCAGATACGGTTCGGAGAACGCGATATACTCCGCGCGCGCCGGGTCCACGGCGAAGAAACCGATGTCCGCATCGCCGCTTGTCACCGCCTCGACGGATTGCGCCGCCTTCTCACACACGACCCACTGAGCTTCCGCATCGAGTCGCGCCGCCAACTCACGCGCTATATCGACCGACACGCCCTCCGGCGCACCGGAGGCATCGTTGCGATGCGCCAGCAGTGCGTTACCGACATTAACGGACACGCGCAGCACTGCATTCGTTGCGAGCGTCGACTGCCCTCGCCGTCCATTCGTGTTCATTTGAGTCACAGCGGCCCCTCGTATTGCAGGATGTTGAGACCGGCGTTCTGATCGGTCAGATACATGAGGCCGTCCTCGGCAACGTAGCAGTCGTTTGTCTGCGTGACGAGTGTTTTTCCGGGCCGGGGATCGATCAACTTCGTCGGATTGGCGGGGACGTAATAGCCGACTTCCTTCGGGCGAAAGTGGTCGGATATGTCATACACCCGCACGCCCGCGTTGTAGTAAGTGGCGAATATCAGCCTCGAGCTTCGAAACGATCCGGGCCTCATCTCGTGCAGATTGTGCGGTCCGAACGCGCCGCCTTTCGCGCAGTAATCGTCCTCTTCTGGAACCGGGAAAGTCGCAACGCTGACCGGATTGGTCGGCTCGCGAACGTCATACATCCACATGTAGCGAAGTCCGTCCTTGCAGTGCTCGAACGTCGGTTCATCGGCGAGCACGAGCAGATTGCGGTCCGGGATAGGCAACGGCGAATGCGTGCCGCCGCCGAACGGCGGATCGGTATTCCGGTGCACCAAAAGCTTAGGATTCTCCGGATCGCCGATATCTATGATGGTGAGCCCGCCGTCGCGCCATGCGCCGTACGCGAGGTTGCCCGCAACGACCACATGATGGAGCGCGTAACGCCGGCCGCTTTTCCAGTTCGGCGTTTCACCGCCGGCAGTCCACATACCCGGAATCCAGCACCGTCCGACCACTTTCGGCTTCGTCGGGTCGATCAGATCGACGACAGCCAGTATCTGATCGGTAAAACCTGAAAAGTGAATCGACGCATAGGCATAGCGGCCGCCGACATACCAGATCCGTTGAGGCCCGAGTCCCTCGACCGGCATGAAGCCGATCTCTCTCGGCTTCTCGGGCTTTGATATGTCGTACACGCGAATGCCAGAGGTAAAACGGCTGAGCTGATTGTTCAGAATATCGGACGGCGAGAAATTGAAGTAATTCTTGCCCTCTTCGGCAAACTCCTTCATCGACCAGACACTCGGCGCATTCACGGTTAAAAGCAGATCGCCGTGCGCCTGTAAATGGAACGCCCGGGTGCCGGGCGGGCACTCGATCACGTCGACCACTCGCGGATGGCGCGGGTCGCGCACGTCGACCGTGGAGATGCGGTTGGTGAATCCATGGCCGATGTATGCATAACCGCGCTGGACCATGACTTGGACGCCGTCTGAGCTTCCTTCGAGGTCCGAGTGTCCAACGAAACTGATGTTCTTCGACAAAGGCGCATTCATGCGTTACTCCTCCTGCGTGTTGTCTGGTTTTGCGTGCTGCTGTCAGTGCTCACTGTTGCACAAGCAGCAGCCGGTGGATATTGCGATAGACGCACATCTGCATTGCGGGCTTTGCACGGCTCCAAGCCGCCTAAAAAGCGCTTTGGGTGCTAAATTTTTCTCATGAACGATTCGGCCGATTCGAATAGACGGCCGCTCACCTATCGATGAGGAACGACATGTCAGCGAAAAATCTGGGCGCCTATAACATCGAAGATTTGAGGGTGCTCGCGCGCCGGCGCGTGCCCAAGGGCGTCTTCGAGTTTGTCGACAGGGGCAGCGAGGACGAAGTTGCACTGCGGAATAACCGGGATGCGTTCGAACGCATCAAGCTTGTTCCGCGCACGCTCGTCGATGTATCGCGGCGCACGACGGCCACGGAACTCTTTGGTCACCGGCTCGCCATGCCAGTTGCCGTTGCGCCGACAGGGGTTGCGGGACTCATGTGGTATCAGGGCGAACTGGAACTGGCGCGTGCCGCAGCGGCGGCGGGCATTCCCTTCACCCTGGCCACCGGTTCGATGACCGCGATGGAGACGATTGCATCGGAAGCGCCCGGCAGACTGTGGTTTCAGCTTTACATGTGGCCCGACCGGGCAATGTCGCATGCACTTGTCGAACGGGCACGTCTTGCAGGTTTCGAAGCGCTGGTGGTCACTGTCGACGGCGTCGTCGCGGGCAATCGCGAATACAACATGCGCAATGGCTTTACCGTTCCGTTCACGTACACGAAGAAAAACATTTTTGATGTGCTGCGGCATCCGCGATGGATGATCGGCGTATTGGGCCGCTACATGATGAACAATGGGTTGCCTCGGTACGAAAACTACCCGACCGAACTCAAGAATAGGATCACCGCTGCACCGGTCGGCAAGGGCATGATGAGAAACGACTCACTCACGTGGGACGATCTTCGAGAGCTTCGCAGGCGTTGGCCTCACACGCTCATCGTCAAAGGTATCATGCATCCGCGTGATGCGCTGCTCGCTCGGGCGTGCGGCGCAGACGCAGTAGTCGTGTCGAATCACGGCGGTCGCAACGTGGACAGCACACAAGCGCCCATCGACGCGCTGCCGCGCATTGCCGACGCGGTGGGAAACGACCTGATAGTTCTGATGGACAGCGGCGTCAGGCGCGGAAGCGATGTGGTCAAGGCGCTGGCGCTCGGCGCCAAAGCCGTGATGATCGGTCGGCCGACGCTCTACGGAACGGCCGTGAGTGGCGCCGCCGGCGCGGGCCGCGCAATCGGGATCTTCCGCGAGGAAATCGACCGTATGCTGGCGCATCTTGGATGCGCCACAGTCAACGAGGTCAGCCGTGAGCATGTAACGTCTGGGGAGAGGTCGCCCCAAACCCTTGACCCTGCGATGGAAGACGTCATGGCAGCAGTTCGCATACAAAGAGTCGGGTGATCGCGCGAACGAGGACGGCAGGAAATGGCGTCAGTAGTCGATCGACTTTTGCCGCCTAACCAGGTTGTTCACTGGCGGCAGTCCGACAGCTGGTAGCCTTTCTTAGGCGTACGCTTTCGACCTTCCCCATACAACACGAAATAGATTTGGAAGCTTCAGTACAATGCTGTGGTTGCCTATGAAGTTCTATTTTATGCGAGCCAGCATGCGCACGGGCCTTTGATAAGTATTCGATTCTGAAAAAATTGATCACGTTCTTCTGTTAAATAAAACGCAAAATTAAAATGGACAGGCTTTTTGCCGTGTCCGTGTTATGCCGGGGTTCGGACTACTTGCTAAAATATGCTGAATTCCCCCGGTCGCGCGTTATGCAAAGGGGATAGATCCAAGTCTGAGAAGTGACCTGACGGACCTTCCGAACCGTCAACAAGCTTGAAGCGGTGCTGGACAGGCAGAGGTGGCCTCGGTAGTTCGGACAGCTTTCTGAGATTTTAAGTGGAGCGTCCGAGGCAATCATGCTGCCGATTTGATCGCTGGCAGCGTCGCGAAGTATGCCTCATCCGGCGTCTGATCCGCCAGGCTCGAATGGGGCCGTTTCCGGTTGTATAGCTCGATGTAATCGCCGATAGAGCGCCGGGCGTGGCTGACCGACTCGTAGGCCCTCAGGTAGTTGAGTAGCCCAGCGGAATCGCACCGCCAGGCCCTCCCAGAACTGTACGTGAGCCTCTCGACTCATACAGCTCCTATCGTCCAGCCGTGGCTCCGAGCGTCCAATGCGCAAACAGGGTCGGGCGCTGCGTTTTAAGACGCCGCAACCAACCCCATGCCCGCAGCATGTGCGTCCGGAGTTTCTTGTATTTGCGCTGAGCGCAACGCACAATGAACGAATCCAGTGTACGTAAGGCTCCGCGAAGCGCGGAAGGCCGGAACCGCCCATAATAGCGAACCCAGCCCAGAAGCACTGGCTGCGTCCATCGAGCGACTTCGACAAGTTCAAGATCATTACGACCGTGCAGCCGCCATCGACGCATTCGCAACCGCATCGACTTGGCCGCCTTGTCGCTTACCGCAGGAGCGAAACTGACGAACAGTGTTCCAGCGCGATTCATTGAACTCCGGGGCCGAAAGCAGTAGCCTAGGAAATCAAAGCGTTGCACCGGATAGCTGCCGCGTCGGTTGTCGTCCTTGCAATAGACGATTTTCGTCTTCTCCGGATGAAGCTGTAGTTCGCAAGCCGCAAGCCGGGCATCGAGCGCCGCCCGTAGTTGCTTGGCCTGCGCCTCACTCTTACAGTGGCAAATGACATCGTCGGCGTAACGCTCAAACAGGACGCCGGGATAGTTCCGTGACATCCATTGATCGAACGCATAATGCAAGAACAGGTTAGCCAATATGGGGCTGACAACTGCCCCTTGCGGTGTCCCCCGATCCCGCGATACCAAAGCGCCATCGGGCATACAAACCGGTGCGACCAGCCATCTCTCGACGTATAGCAGCACCCACTTGCAGTTCGTATGTCGACGTAGCGCGCGCATCAGAAGTTGATGGTCGATATTATCGAAGAAGCCTTTAATATCGAGATCCAGTACCCAGTCCGCGCGCCAGCAACGCTGACGCGCAACGAGCAATCGTCAATACTGGTGTACGCGGGCGGGACGGCATGATCAGGCGGCCAGCGCTTGAGGAGCCGGTGTGCTGTCAATCACCGGGGTTCCGTCTTTGAAGAGAACACCCTTCAGAAGCTGATCAATTTTCTCGGCACCGCGAATCCTCCTCCAGGTCTGCTCGGCCGCTTCAATCAGCTTGAACGCCATCGCGAGGAAGGTCGAGCGCGACAGACAGTTGCGCGTGCGGCTCGTGCGATGGCGTACCGTCGCAAACGTCGATTCGATCGGATTCGTGGTCCGCACATGCTGCCAGTGCTCCGCAGGAACGTCGTAGAACGCCAGCAGTGCGTCTCGATCCTTCGTGAGTTTCTCGACCGCCTTCGGGTACTTGGCCACGTACACGTCGACGAACTGATTGAACGCAACAATCGCATCGGCGCGTGTTGCGGCATTCCAGATCTCTGCGAGCGCTGCCTTGGCCTTGCCGTGCTGCGACTTGGGCATCGCGTTGAGGATATTTCCGACCTTATGGAACCAGCAGCGCTGATGTCGCGTCTGCGGGAACACCTCGTCGAGTGCCGCCCATAGTCCCATCGCGCCGTCACCTACCGCGAGCAGCGGCGGCGCCTGCAGGCCGCGCGCTTTCAGATCGAGCAGCAGTTCAATCCATGATTGCTTCGATTCGCGGTAACCGTCGCACAGCGCAACGCGCTCCTTCTCGCCGTCCGGCTTCACGCCGATGATAACCAGTAGGCATTGACCGTCGGAATCCTCCGTTCGTGCCTGCGTGTGGATGCCATCGGCCCACCAGTAGACCCAGCGTGAGCTCGACAGGTCCCGCTTGTTCCATCGTTCAAACTCGTCTGCCCAGGCGGCCTTCAGGCGGCTCACAACGCTCGCTGACAACCCTTTGGCCTGTTCGCCCAATAGCTCCGACAGGGCGTCGCCCATGTCGCCCGTCGACACCCCACGCAGGTACAGCCACGGCAACGACGACGACACGCGCGGTGACTTGCGCACATAGGGTGGCACGATCGATGAATTGAACTTGATGCCCGAGCCCGAGCGGTCGCGAACCTTCGGAACCTTGACCGGTACCGGGCCCACCGCCGTAACGATCTCGCGCTCTGGCAGGTAGCCGTTGCGCACGACCGCACGCCGGCCGTCCATCGTCTTCACATTCGAATACTGCTCAAGCATCGCCGCCAGTTCCGCCTCAATTGCCTGCTGGATGATTCGCCGCGCCCCTTGCTGGATCAGATCGTCCAGCCCGGGCACGCCCTCAATTTGCGTTTCTGCCGTTTGACTGGTGCTCGTTTCCTGCGTATGTTTCGCCATGGTGGTGGAGTTCGATTGAGGAAGTGTTACCGTGAGAAGCAACATTTTCCTTCAATCGCCACCGCCTTCTCCTGCCTCTTCCCTACGCCGCATACACCACTTCCGACGATAACTCACGCGCAACTACGAGCGCCTGATGCGCTGAGCGGCCCGGTCGATAACCATACGAATCGTCATGGAACACTGGCTCCAGAATCGGTTCGAGGTATCGCCGTACCACCATCTGCGCGATGCGATCCGACACGGTTGGTATTCCTAACGGCCTCGTCTTGCCATCAGCCTTTGGAATATCCACGCGCCGCACGGGGGGCGGAACATAACTGCCCGAGGACAGCCGGTTCCAGAGTCGGTAGAGGTTATTACTCAGGTCCTCTTCAAACTCGGCAATCGATTGTCCATCGACGCCCGCCGCGCCGTGATTTGCCTTCACCCGCTTGAACGCTTCCCACACTTCGCGTTTGGAAATATCAAACGGCTTTGCCTTATCCATGCGAGTCCTCCCCTCGCGGGTTGCTCGCACGGTCAAGCCAGACGACGGCGTTCCTTCGGTCCAGCCCCATTACAGAGCCTTCAACCCTACTACGAACGCCTCCGCCCCTGTGCCCCGCATCGGTACTCTCATCCTTGAGGAGGCTATCCGCTTGGATTTCTCCCTTAGCATCGGGACGACAGGTTCCTACGTTCCTTATCAAAGCCTGGATCAAGATCACGCCGCCTTCATGCCGGAAGCCAGTTGGGCAGCAAGCAGGTCAGCCCCCAACCTTTGTCGCGGGATAGAAGTCAAGATCCCGGTTTCGACTTCGGTTAATACGTTTCGACACGTCATCAGCGGTTCACTCACGTTCGTCTTCCTGACCCTCACCTGACGGAGTCCAGCTCCGCCTTTTCCATCAACGCTCACCACGTGAGCTCTTAACTCGCGCAGCTTGTGGTGGTTTGAAGCCTGCTCCTGCAAGCGGACTCCGAGGGGCCGGCCCTCATCTTTGATAAAGCATCGCAACGGTTCTACCTTCGAATCGTCGCGTTCGTAGCACACGACTTCTTCGTACTTGATGCTGCGCCATACGCGCTCGACGAACACGTTGTCGCGCCAAGCGCCTTTGCCGTCCATCGACAGTTGAATACCTCGGCCCAGTACCGCCTTGGTGAATGCGCCTGCCGTGAACTGGCTTCCCTGATCGGTGTTCACGATGTCAGGGTGCCCATAGCGGGCAAACGCTTCTTCCAGCGCCTCGACGGCATGCATCGCCTCCAGCGTAATGGCCACGCGGTGCGCAAGAACCTTGCGACTCGCCCAATCGACTACCGCCGTCAAATAGACGAAGCCACGCGCCATGGGAATATATGTCGTGTCGAGTGCGAACACCTGATTGGCGCGCTCTATCTTCATGCCGCGCAGCAGATACGGCCAAACCTTGTGCTGCGAGTTGCGTCGGCTTGTGTTCGGCTTGCAGTAAAGCGCTTCCACTCCCATACGCTTCATGAGCGTGCGCACACGGCGGCGGCCAACCTCAAAGCCATCTCGCCGCAGCAGGCGCGCCAGCATCCGCGCTCCGGCGAACGGAAACTCCAGATGCAGTTCGTCTATGCGGCGCATCAACCGATGGCCGAGTTCGCTCACCGGTTGCGGCTGGTAATACGCGCTCGACCTTGCAATGCCTACCAACCGGACTTGCTGCGAAACCGGCAACGCATGGCCACGGTCAATCATCGCTTTGCGCTCAGCAATCCCGCCTTGTTGAGCGCGCCGCTTAAAAAATCATTTTCCAGAGAAAGCTGGCCGATCTTGGCGTGCAAAGTCTTCACATCAACCGGCGGCTCGTTCGATACCACGCCCGCCGTCCCAAACACGTCGGCTGCACGCTCCTGCAACTGCCGCTTCCACTCCGTGATCTGATTCGGATGCACATCGAACTGCTGCGCGAGTTCGGCCAGCGTGCGCTCGCCCTTGACTGCAGCCAGCGCCACTTTCGCTTTGAACGCCGCTGAGTGCGTGCGTCGGGTTCTCTTCGTCATGTCCTCGGTTCCTTTGCCTGCATTATCGCCGGCTCAGGCCTCGGCTGGTCCACTTATCCCGCTGTCCGAATTCCCGCAGCCACCTCTGGCGATCCAGCTCGAACCTTTGAGTAATCCCCTTTCGCCGCCTTCCTCGTGTCCGTGCGAACCCGCGCGACCTTCTCGAGTCGCCCGGGATTGTTTCTTCGCAAGCGACTGTGACTGTCCAGAGGGGAGTCAGCATAGTTTTGCTTTTAGGAACTATTTATTAAGGACCGGACGGCAAGCCGTTGTCGCGCTTAGGTAGGTCTAACCGGAACTTCGCACGGAAATCAAGACCCCATGTGACGGAGCGTGCGTGACCGAGGGCGAAACGACCAACGGCCCGCTCAGATTTCGAGCTTGTATCCGACGCCGTAGACCGAGACGATGATCTCGCCCTCGGGTCGCACGTCCTGCAGCTTGCGGCGCAGATTCTTGATGTGGCTGTCGATCGTGCGATCCGTCACCACGCGATGATCCGCGTAGACGTTATCGAGCAGAAACGAG
>NZ_JARUXN010000016.1:0-52429 GCF_031451415.1 Caballeronia sp. LZ028
GCTTCGAGCGCCTCGCTTTCATCCACGAGGCTTTGCTCGAAATCGCTTGCTGCATCATATGCTGGCGACACCTGCAAAAGTCATTCTGTTAACGCCTCTAAGTCCGCGATCGTGAACAAAAGTCGCCTGGGTTTTCATTGTATCCGCCTGGGGCATTGTTCCACTTGTACATTGTCAGAAGTATCGACGCTTGTCAGTCTAACAGGTCGAGATTCCCGATTAGGACCGGCGTGCCGACTCTCTCGCGTTTAGAGAGCCGAGTCAGATGATTCTGAGCTACAGAACAGCGCGCAGGCCCACGGGCGCCCACGTTGTCCACGATGACGAGGATTCAGAGAGAAATTTCGCTATACAAAATCTTCGAACGGCGTAGGATGGGTGAATCCAGAGAGCCGAGCGCCTTTTCGCAGCATTCGTCAGCGCTCAACCGCCGGCCCTGAACGGGATCGGCCTCAGATCGGAGACCGTGCAACGCGGTCAGTTTTGCCAGCATTGCCGATACTGCTCTGCTCACCTTTACCTATTTGCCGCATGAGTGCGGCGCGAGATCATTCAATGACACCCGAAGTCCGTCTTTATCGCGGCTTGGAAATTTATCCGCTCGTCTTTCCGCATCGGCCCACCGCCGCCAGACAGGCACACCACTACGACGACGAATTTGATGCTGCCGTGCGCATTCAGGAACCCTCGGCGAAGCCCGGCACATCGCGCGGTCGTGTTTTCAAGATAAGTCCTGACGAGCCGTTCCAGAGCGCCGGCGACGCGCGGCGCGCATCGATTGAATACGCCGAGCAGATGATCGATTCATGTCCGCAGGAAAGGACGTTCCTTGACTCGAACTGCGAGTACCCTTCGCGGCGTCAAGTACTACACGGAATGGCCAGCACGACGTGAGTCGCTTCAATCGAGACCTGCTGGAAAGCCTCGTGTCGTAACCAGTAATAGCCGCGATTCGGAGCTTCTCGCGGCGATCAGGGAGGAAACGATATGCAACCCAACACCTGCAACTTTCGCATCGATCCGACACCACGCCGAGCCGATGGGGAGTATATGGCGCATGCGCGCATTAGCACCAACAATGAGGACGGAGGTGAAACGGAGCTTTTTGTGAGCGGCGACCTCGCCGGCTTCGACCTGCGTGATGAAGCCGTTGCCTTTGCCAAGAACTGGGCGCAGGAATGGCTTCAAGTTCGTTTCGGTTGAGTTGGCGTCCGTGGATTGAAACGCCGTGATCTCGTCTGCGAAGGCCATCACGCCTCTGGTTGACGTTCTCACATTAGCAAAGACGCTCGTCGTGAGAAGAGAATGTCCAGTTCGCATCGAAAGGAAGCAGCGAAAGATCCGCAAGCTACGCGCAAAATGTCAGCATCGCGACGATTAAAAAGGGCAGGTTGGCCGCTGGTCGAAACGCCTATTTCTGCAGACCCCGTGAAGTCGGATCGGCAGCAAGGCACAGACGAACACGAATGGGCGATACGCGCCTTGATCCGTATCGGCAAGGATCAAGGCTTTGTCACACATGCCCAGATCAATGATCATTTGGCCGGCGACCTTGCGCAAATGACCATGGTCGAAGATATTTCACGCGCCTTCCATGAAATGGGTCTCGCCGTCTACGAGCACGCGCCCAGCACCGAAACGCTGCTGCTCGACGACGCGGTTTTGAACGATACCCTTGACGATCAGTCGGGCGAAGACGATGAATTTGCGCTTTCCGCTGTGGATAGCGAATTCGGCCGGACCACCGATCCAGTGCGCATGTACATGCGCGAGATGGGCGCAAAGCAGTTGCTGACGCGTAAGGCCGAGGTTGAGATTGCCCGGCGTATCGAAGATAGTCTGAATGAGATGATTCAGGCGATCGCGTCCTGTCCCCCCACTATCTCGATGATCCTCGCAAGCGCTCAACTAGTTGCGGAGGGCAAGCTTGGCATCGACGAAATGATCGACGGTATCGATGACGAGAGCATGCCAGCAGCGGCGGAGATCGACGAATCTGCGCCCCACAATGGCCAAAGCGACTCTGAAGCCGAGGACAATGCGGACCAGTTGCGGTTGACGCGACTAATGACCGACGGACTTGCGCTCTTTGGGCGGGTACGCGAGTGCGTCGATCAGTTGCGCGAAGCGGGAGAGACCCATGCCCCGAATGCTCAAGAGACCATTCGAAAGGAACTGGGGCGCGTGCGCTTCACAGCTCGCATAGTGGGCCAGGCTTGTGACGACATGCAGCAGCGTCTGGCGCGCGTGCGTCAAATCGAGCAGCGAATATCCAGCATTGCGATCGACCGGTGTAGCATGCCGCGTGAGCAGTTTATTGCATTGTTCCCCGGCCACGAAACCGACCTCGACTGGACGACCAAAACCGCTGCGAAATCGCTCGATTATGGCGCATCGCTGGAACGCAGCGTGGCCGCTGTTCGGGCCGAGCAGTACCAATTGATGGATATCGAACGGCATGCGGCAATGCCGATTCAGCGGTTAAAGCAAACCAGTCGGCATCTGCTCGCTGCTGAATCACGCTTGCGGCGCGCAAAAGACGAGATGATCGAGGCCAATCTGCGCCTCGTGATCTCGATCGCCAAGAAATATGTGAATCGCGGCGCACATTTTTTGGACTTGATTCAGGAAGGCAACATCGGCCTGATGAAGGCCGTCGACAAGTTCGAATACAAGCGCGGCTGGAAATTCTCGACTTATGCAACTTGGTGGGTTCGCCAGGCGGTCACGCGCGCGGTCGCGGACCAGGCGCGCACCGTCCGCATACCTGTGCATATGGTGGAGATTATCAACAAGCTCAACCGGATTTCGAATGAACTTCGGCAGCACACTGGCAAGCCCGCGCTGCCCGCAGCTTTGGCCGAACGTATGGAATTACCAGAGGCTCAAATCCGGGGCATTCAGAAGATGGCGATGCATCCGATCTCGCTTCAAACGCCGGCGAATGATGACGCTGACGCAACGCTCGGGGACCTGATTGAGGATGCGGACGTGGAATCGCCTCTTGAGGTCGTCGTGCGGACCGGAATGCGTGTCGCCATCGACGATGCGTTGAACACGCTTTTGCCACGCGAGGCAAGAGTGCTTCGCATGCGCTTCGGCATCAATGTGCCCACCGAATTCACACTTGGCGAAGTAAGCTCGCATCTGGGCGTGTCGCGGGAACGCGTTCGTCAGATCGAGAGCCAGGCTATCCGCAAACTGATGCATCCTAGTCGCGCAGATAAGCTACGCTCGTTCATTGATCGCTAGACATTGGAGGGCGTCAATGCAAAGGTTCGCTTTTGACCTATCAACTGTCCTTACAGCGAGGGGAAAATCGTGCAAGAGAGCGACATCGTAGACCATTTGGTAGCTGCTCACGTGATACGCTCGTTCTCCACTACAGGGGTTCGCAATGTCACAGATGTTAAAAGTTAGAAGCCATGATTCCATGTTGTTGCTCAACCGCTAGTTGCCGGTGGCTTCACTTATGCATGTGTCGACGTTGATTTGAGCGGGCCAAACGTCAGCCAGCTTCGTTGCGACAGCCACCTTCGCTTTGAGACGGAGGACGAGGCCTACGAAGGCGGCTCAGCTCACGCGCGACGCCAGGCGGCGAAGATGAGGCGATGAACGTCGAACACTTCTTTAACGCCATTGCCCCCAAACTTGCAATGCGCCGCTCCTTTCTGTCGTCGGATTGAAATTACTCACCGCCGCGAAAAGCGCTGCAGGAAGGTGTCCGTTCGCGTCGATAACAGAAATTGGCAGACACCGGTCTCAATGATTTCGCAAGTACTTCGAGAAGTGATAGCGTCCAATATTTGACATAAGTAACAAGATCGGTGTTTATATCGTTATCCTAATTACGGGATAGGGCGATAGCAACCCCAGTATCCGCTCTGGCGCTGTTTCGGCGGGCGGCGGCGATACATAGGAAATGACCAACCCGTCCCGGTGCAGGTCAGGACCAATTGGCAGAGTTGATGGTGTTGACAGCTCCCTCGTAGACCTACGGGGCGACTTTGCCGACTCAGCCTTTTGCGTCACCAGAGGTTGTCGGAAATCGGAAAACTAGGCAGCTTAGGCGCGAGCCTCGAGACACATTCGCGAGACGAAAGGAACACCATCATGGCAACGCTGCCTCAGCATGCGAGCGTTGTTCGAGACGCTTGCCGAACGTTTTTAAGGACTCTTCTTGCCCGAAGCGCGCAAGGTTTTAACGCCCTTTACGTTGGGGTCGAAGAGAACGACGGAAGGCGACAGGGCTACCGTAGCGCTTGAAGTCGGCGTAGGCACCGGGCGTCATCACCTCCGCGCCGATACATCTGGATGGCCTTCTGACGATTGAGCGTCGCTCCAGTGCTCGGCGCTCCCCACACTCCCTCCCAATACAGCCCCAAGTTGTGTGCGGAAGCCTTGTGGCCCAAGTCAATCGCCCGTTCATACAGCGTGCGTGCAAGATCCGCGTCCGCATCTATCCCCCGGCCGATCCGCGCGCTGTCCGCGAGCGCCGCCGCCGCGATGCCACGAAGCCGACCGTCGGCGGTGTCGTCCTTCATCACATCTTCAAGGATCGCATTGCCACTTGCGTAGTCCGCGTCACCGCCGGTCGACGTGACGAGGGAGATGGCAAGTGCAACCCGCAACGACGGATGGCGATTCACGCCTACACGATCGAGAAGGCGACGTCCCAGGATTGGCGCGCCTAAGAGGGTGCTGGTCAAGAGCGCGTTCGCTATTGCAGCCAGTGATTCAAGCGAGAGAAAGCCGGTCTTGTTCGCGGCAATCACGTGCCTAAAGAATTTCTCGACGTCCAGCATCGGGTCGGCGCTGCGAAGCCGTTGCCATTCACGTTCAATCTGTCCTACCCAGCTTTCCGTCTGCATGGTGAGGTGCTCTTTGGTGACGAATGCACCGTATTCTAGCTCACCGTACTCTGGTAGCGAGGCAGTTCGGTGAGGACGTGACGAGGGCTGATGACGGCCATGTTCGAAGGCGACTGTTAAAATTGATCGATTGATTTCAGGCACGCACGATGGGATTCGAACAGCTCGCTGCGCTCAAGGCGCAGCTGGACCAAGGCGCGGACCGCAAAGAAGTTGCTTCACGCTTGACGTCACCGACAGTGGATGCCACACGGGAAATCAAGCAGCCACCGAAGCGTTCACGAACGTCGGCTGACGCGGCCGCGTGCGCAGTCACCGCGCTGCAACGACATTTCCCGCGCGCCTTTCCGCACCGTCCCGCACCAAAGGTTCCTCTGAAGGTTGGGATTCTCAAGGACGTGCTTGCCCGAGCGGCGTCGCTTGGATTGAGCCAGCGAGACGCTCGTAATGGCGTGAAGCTCTGGTGCCGCGGCCAACGCTATTGGACCTGCCTCGTTGAAGGCGATATGCGCGTGGATCTTACCGGGGCAATCTCTGGCGTTGTCACCGCTGTCGAAGCAGACTACGGCAAAAATCAGGAGAAGACTCGGCTCGCGCGTAGACGGGAGCAGATTGCAAAAAATCGTCAAGATCAACCGCGTTGACCGGCAAACAACACTTCAATTGCAGACCTGACTTGACATTAAATTTGTCCCTGTTTTCGGTCGGGCCGCGAGAAATTGAGCGGGCAGAGGATTGTGATTGTTGCAGTCAAGGGCGCAAGCGAGTAGGATTAAATCCTACTCGCCGGAGGCTCCCATGAGAACGACGCAGCAGATGAGCATCACTTTACCCAACGAGATGGCCGAGTTCGTCCGCACAAAAGTCGCAAGCGGCGACTACGCGTCTGACAGCGAAGTGCTGAGAGACGCGCTTCGCGCGCTCCGCGAGCGTGACCGTGCCGTCGAAGCGTGGTTGCGAAACGAAGTCGTTCCTGCAGCGCAAGCTCTTCGGATCGATCCAAGCCGTGCACTGTCAGCCGATCAGGTACGTGCTGAGCTGAAAAAATCTCGCACGCGCCACGAATGAATTGGCGCGTTCAGTTTGCGCCCGAAGCGCTCGATCAACTGCGGAGACTTGAAAAGCGCATCGCCAACGCGGGCGCGCCGATGGCGGCCGAACGATACGTTGATTCGATCGTCGATTTCTGCATGAAGCTCGAGACATTTGCAGCGCGAGGGGTCGCACGCGACGATTTGCTGCCTGGACTTCGGATCACGCATTTCCGCAAGCGCGCGATCATCGCCTATACGTTGGAGACGGAGGTCGTCTCGATCGTGGGCGTCTTCTACGGCGGCCAGGACTATGAGGCGGCGCTTGCGCCGGATGACGAGTAGAACGTTGACAGGTGGGGGTGGCTTTGATTTCCGTGTAATTTCCGGGTTAGGGCGCTCTATGTCCGAGAAGGCCTTGCCTTCCGGCACTAAATTAATAATTTTTAAAATCAGAGGTTTGCTGTCTACCAGAAAACGCGTTGTGCCTACCGACCGGCGATCCACCCGCAGCGCTGGCGAGTCGGACAGCGGGTCGGAGCCGCTGCTTCGCTAAGACGGCCGTGTCGGCAAGGAGTGCGACAATTACTGAAAGACGATGAGCATCCTTTCTTGTCAGACGTCAGGCTAAGATAAGCAATGATCCAAGCAATCCGGCCGGAGCGTCGAATCCGCGGTCTCGTACATCCAGACTTGCCAAAGGTCACCGTAGTCGGAAACATAGCGTGCAACGAATGCTACTCGAGCGACAAGCGAGCCGACACAAATCCCAATCGCGACGCCTGCCTGGGCGGTAGCGCGCCCGAGGCCAAGCACATCGGCAACCGAGGGAGCGGCAATCACCGCCAACAAGAAAATCAACGGAGGCAGCGGTATAACAGCGTGTTCAATCTGCATAATGGGTTTGCCGGCACCAATGTCGTTGACCGCTTAAACGATTCCCGATAAGCCTGCCGCCTAGCATGCCGATCATCGCGCCTGCGGCGAAAGGCACACCGACCTGCCCGTTCATTCGCCCCGTGAGCGCTGTTTCGTGCAAATGGGTTATTCCATGCTGGGACGTTGACGAGGTGCCTATTCACGCCCGTTGCATGGTCGCTTTCGCCCGCTCCACGAGTTCGAAGATGACCATGCCAGCGATCATCGCCGCCACGAAACCGACGGCTTTCGGATAGCCCGCGCCGAGCGCAACCAATGCCGGGCCTGGGCAGAATCCGGCCAAGCCCCCGCCGATACCAAAAACAGCGCTGCCGAAAATTAGTCGCGACGTGATGGCCGTGCCGGCCGGAAGTTGCATAGGCGCTCCAAGGAGCGAACCGTTTCGGCGATTCGCGACGAAAAATGCCAGAGAGCCGACCGCGATGGCACCGGCCATCACAAAGGCAAGCGATGGATCCCAGCGGCCCGCGAGATCGAGGAAACCCAGCACCTTAGCGGGATTCGCCATGCCGGATACCATCAGCCCAATACCAAAAAGTGAACCAGCGAGTAGTGCCGTTAGGCGTGTCATGAGGGCAGTCATATCAGCCTCCGATCAGGTGACGTTGCACGAAAACAGTCACGATTCCGGCCAACATGAAGGTAGCGGTTGCGGCCAGCGAGCGCACCGACCCACGCGACAGGCCGCAGACGCCGTGACCGCTTGTACAGCCGCTGGCGTAGCGGGTGCCAATACCCACGAGAAACCCGGCAGCGAGGATAGCTCCCCAGCCTGCTTCAATGTCCACGTGAGTAGACCTGCCGAGGATGCTCGCTACGACGGGCGCGCCTAGCAGACCGGTGAGGAATGCAATCCGCCAGCCAACGTCATTGCGCGGCCAGCTCAACAGGCCGCCGATGATGCCGCTTATTCCCGCGATTCGGCCGTTGCAAAGCACGAGCACTGCGGCGGCGATGCCGAGCACGAGTCCCCCCGCCAGCGACATGCCGGGTGTGAAATGGATGACGTCGATCAGCATGATGGATCCCCTTACTGCTGCGGGCAGAATTGTTCATAAAGTACCGCCATCACCGCGAGGGCTTGCGGACTGGCCACCGAATAGAAGATGTTTTTGCCCTCGCGGCGCGTATTCACCAGGCCGCTTTCCCGCAACACGCCCAACTGCTGCGAGAGGGTGGGTTGCCGGATGCCGAGCAGTTGCTCCACTTCGCCGACGGACAGCTCTCCTTGGGAAAGCTGGCACATCAGGAGCAGGCGGTCCGGGTTGGCGAGAACCTTCAACAGGGCGCATGCATTTGCGGCGCCGGCCTGCATCGTGGCCAAATCGAGCGTCGGATTGGGATTGGAGGGTTTCATAAAATGTTCACGATCTATCTGAACATATTATATTGCAAAACATAATGTTTGTGAATAGAATGGGCGCATCCAAGGAGCTACACATGAAGCCCATCATTCACCCGTTCTTCGACTCAGCGACCTGGACCGTGACCTACGTGGTTTACGAGGAAGGTGATTCAGCGTGCGCGATTATTGACTCAGTGCTGGATTACGACCCGAAATCGGGCCGCACGTCTACGGCAAGTGCCGACAAGGTGATTGCTTTCGTGCGCGAGCGCGGGCTGCGTGTCGAGTGGATTCTGGAGACCCATGCGCACGCCGACCATCTCTCCGCCGCCACGTATCTCAAGCGAGAAGTCGGTGGCCACATCGCGATCGGCAAGAACATCTGCCGAGTGCAAGGCGTGTTCAAGAAGCTTTTCAACCTGGAGCCTGAGTTTCGCCTCGATGGGTCGCAGTTCGACCATCTTTTCGCCGATGGCGAAACGTTTGCCATCGGAGGCTTGACAGGAAAGGCGATGCATGTGCCGGGTCACACGCCAGCTGACATTGCCTACCGGATCGGCGACGCCGTATTCGTCGGCGATACGCTCTTCATGCCGGACGTGGGCACTGCTCGTTGTGACTTTCCGGGCGGCGATGCGCACGAGCTCTATCGCTCCATACGCAAACTGCTGGACCTGCCGTCGCACACACGGCTCTTCATGTGCCACGACTATCCGCCCGTGGGGCGCGAACCCACATGGGAAACGACAGTGGGTGCGCAGCGCGATGGCAACATCCATGTGCATGAGGGCGTGAGTGAGGAGCAGTTCGTGGAGATGCGTCAGGCACGCGATGCGACCTTGGCGATGCCCACGCTGATATTGCCGGCGGTACAGGTCAACGTCCGGGCGGGCGACCTTCCTCCGCCGGAAGAAAACGGAATCCGTTACCTCAAGATCCCGCTCAATGCTGTTTGATGCAGTGCTTGCCTGGCGTGGCGTCGAGAACACCAGGCCGGCGCGTGGTTCAACGCTTTCAGGAAGTACCTCATGATTGTGCGCCCCCTCGCCACCGATCTTTCCGTTTCTCCTCAAATCAGTACTACTGATGTCTCAACTTTACAGGAGCTCCGCTTTCGGTCGATTGTGTGCCTCCAACCGGACGGGGAGGCGCCCAACCAGCCTTCGTTCAGAGAGATCGCTCACGCAGCGAGGCGGATGTCCGATCAATCACCACAAACTGCCGAATCACGACAACGCTGGCTCTTTAATGCAGAGCGTCACCGGGACCCAGTTCCGGGTCTCCGTCTTTTGAAGTGACGCCACGGGCGTGCTGCTCTGACTGATGGAGCGGTTCTAATCGGCACGGTAACCTTGCGGTCGCCCGGTTGCCGATCAAACCGGCCAGGGCTGTGTCATTTACCTGTCGGCGCGACGTCAGCTGATCGTCGTCGGTACGCGTCGCTACTCGCCATACCGCGTTGCCGACGTCGTCAGCCACAAGCAAGGCACCATGCGCGTCCAGTGCGACGCCAACGGGTCGGCCCACCGCGTGGCCGTTTGCCGTCAGAAAGCCGCTCAGGAAATCCTCAGGCAAGCCAGCAGGTTTTCCATCAACAAATGGCACGAACACCACCTTGTAGCCGGTACGCGGTTTACGGTTCCATGATCCATGCTGGCCAACAAATGCACCTCCACGATAATGAAGCGGAAAAAGCGTCCGGTCGTAAAAGACCAGACCGAGCGAAGCCGTATGATTGCCGAGCGCATAGTCCGGCACGATGGCCTTTGCAACCAGATCGGGGCATTGCGGTTTGACGCGGGTGTCAATGTGCTGGCCGTAATAGCTGTAGGGAAAGCCATAGAAAGCGCCATCTTTCACGGCGGTCATGTAGTCGGGGACAAGATTGTTGCCGAGATCGTCTCGCTCATTGACTGCCGTCCACAACGCGCCGCTGTCCGGTTGCCAGGCAAGTCCGTTGGCGTTACGCAATCCAGTCGCATAGGGCCGCACATGACCGGTGTCGATGTTGAACACGAGGATGCGCGCTCGACCTTCTTCGGCGTCGACTCCATTTTCCCCCGCGTTGCTGTTCGATCCCACCGTGATGTACAGATGCTTGCCGGACCGATCGGCCAGGATGTTCTTGGTCCAGTGATGGTTGATCGGCCCTGCCGGCAAGTCGGCAACCTTGACCCCGGGGCTTGTTATCTGGGTGGTGCCCGTCACATAGTTGAAACGCAGCAGAGCGTCCGTATCGGCAACATAGAGTGATTGCCGATGAGCGCCATCCCGAACGGCGAGTGGAGGCCACCCAGAAACACGGTCTGAGTCCTCGCGACGCCGCTGCCATCCACATCGCGCAACAGCACAATGCGATCGGGGCTCGGCACACCGGCGCCGGCGCGCTTCATGACCTGCTTTCTGAGCCAGCCGAACAGGCCGCTGCCTTTATCGTGTTCTTTTGGCGCGTCGCTTTCCGCGACCAGCACGTCACCATTGGGCAGCGTGTAAAGCCAGCGCGGGTGGGCGAGGCCACCGGCAAACTCCGTGACGCGAAAGCCTGCGGGAGCAGTGGGCGTGAAACCGTCGGGGCGCGCCTGAACAGGCGCGATGTTGACCATCGGAATCAAGGACGATTCCGGAGCCGGCATGACGGGCGACGAGCCGAAGCCGGCGTTGCTTGAAGCTGATGGCCCAATCGCACAAGAGGCCAGCGGCAAAACCAGTGAAATAGCCAGACGGTTTAGCAGGCGCATGTAGGTTCCGAGTGAAGAGCGTTAATCGACGGTGCACGGGACGAACAGCAATAAACCGGCCATGACGTTGCCTGTTAAATGCGCAAACTATTCCGTGATTCAAGTGGAAAACCTCGGGCTCCCGGCTTCGGTCGTGCTGACCCCCGTTGGCGGTCGTGCGGGAACAGCAGCGGAGTCGAGCATCCGAATCGCTCCTCCCCGGCGTCAGCTTTCCTTAAGATAAAGTCGCTAGCATCTATCGGATTTGCGTAGTGCTTTTTTCAGGCCATCAACTCAAGATTCGCAGGCTGCGCATCCCCATCAATTCATCAAGTCGTGACAACTTGAGGAGCAAGAATGGCGAAGGTCTACAAAATGCAGCGTCCGGCATATGACGCGGTCGCACGCACACTGCACTGGCTAACCGTCCTGTTGGTCGCAATGCAATTTGTGATCGGCTGGACGATGCCGGACGTTCACAAAGACACGCAGCCGGTTGATCTGATCGCGTGGCATCTTGGGGTGGGCGCGACGCTCGTCGCCGTCATTGCAATCCGGGTGATCTGGCGATTGACGCATTGGCCCACGCCGGATGAACTGCCACCGCTACTCAGCGTCGTTTCGCGCATAACGCATGTTCTCCTCTACGCCGCCCTGGTGCTGGTGCCGCTGCTCGGCTGGATCAACGCGTCCTCACGAGGCTGGACGGTCCGCTTGCCGGGCGTGGTGTCCTATCCGGCGCTGAGCGAACCGGGCTCGGCCTTCGGGCACGCGATGGGGGATGTGCACGGCATCCTCGCATGGGTGCTCTTCGCGTTGATAGGTCTGCATGTCGTCGCAGCGCTGTTCCACCGCTTTGTCCTGAAGGACCATGTGCTGCAAAGGATGCTGCCCCACGCAAGGCCGTCGCCTGATCAGGGTCGAGACCGCTAGGGTCCGCCAATGCCTAACACTCACAAGGAACCGCATCGAATCAAGGCGATCGGGTGGCTACGCGCTGCGGTCCTTGGCGCGAACGACGGCATCATTTCGACGGCAAGTCTGATAATCGGCGTCGCGTCCGCGCATGCCGAACACGGCCATCTGGTGCTGACCGGCCAGGCCGGATTGGCAGCCGGCTCGATGTCGATGGCGACAGGCGCGTACGTATTGGTCTCGTCGCAAGCGGATACAGGAACTGCGGCTTCCTGCCGATGCTTGCTTCGTGGCGGCATGCGGTGCGCCGGGACTTGTGCGACGGGTGTTGTGAATCGCGCAATTTCAGGACGGGCGGTTGAGCTCGCGCTTGTTTGCTGCGCGTCCGACCTTTCTTCTGATGCCGCAGACTTGGCCCAATGTATTCGTACCTCATGTTTTCCCAAGCCGTTCGCATGAATTAACCGGCGAACCACAGGCATCGTCGCGAAAGCTGGCATCAAAATCGGAAGGACGGACTGTTGAAGCCTCAGAGCGGATGTGGATCGGGATGAAAGACCGCCGTTGCCGAGCGCCGCAGCCGCGGATTGCCCGTCTTTAAAGAAAGAGGAATGCCGCGCCTGCGGTGATGGTTGGTGCGAGCGCGGCGCCGAGCAATCTCAGGGGGCTTACCGCGCCTCCAGAGAACCGATGTCCCACTATCGCCAAGCCGGCCGGGTTGGGCGCGTTAGCAATTACGGTCAATCCGCCCCCAGTAACAGCTCCTGCCACGAGCAGATACTTTGCGCTGTCAGACAAACCAGATAATAGTGACCCCAGATAAGTGATGGCGGCATTATCCATCACCGCGGTCAGCCCGGTAGCGCCAAAAAAGAGAGTCAGCGCATCCATAGAACCCACGACAGGCCCCAGCCACCATTGTTGCAGTCCGCCGAGCACAATCAAGCCGCCGAGGAAGAATGCAACCAGGAGGCTTTCACGAAGCATGAGCGGCGATTGATGGTGCTCGTAAGCCTGGGTATATCCAAGGAAAAAGAGAAATGCTCCGATGAAAACGACCGCATGATGTGAATTGACGACGACCAGCGCAAGAAATCCTAGATGGACAAGTGTCACGCCGACAGGGACGCGCTTCAGTCCCGAAGTCTCATCGTCTTTGCTGACCTGTAGCCTCGGTATGCTTTTCGCGGTTAGCCCAACGAAGACAGTCGCATTAAGAAGCACAGCGGCCGCCGCTTTCCAGCCAAATGTCGCCGCCATGAACGCGGTGTTCCATCCCCACGCATTTGCAACCATTAATACTGGCGGGGCCGCATATGCAGTTATAACGCCGCCGATCGAAACATTAACGAAGAGCAACGCAAGGCCAAAATATTTGACGCGCTCCGGCGTCTGAGCAACGAACAACCGGTCACGTAGCAAGAGCGCAGCGAGCGTCATAGCAGCCGGCTCCGTTACGAAGGAACCGAGAAGCGGGATGACAGACAAGGAGAACCAGACGATCGCCACTTCCGTGCGCACCGGAAGGAAACGAGACAGCCCAATCACCGCATTCGTGACGAGCACCAAAATCGGCCGGCTCGCCGCCATGACCATGATCACAAAGACAAAGAGCGCCTCTGTGAACTCGCGATGCTCTAAGTAGCCGACGGTCGCCTCGGCCCCAACAAGCACCCACATGACAAGACACAGCACAAGCGCCCAAAAGCCAAAGATGACCTCGACCTCTGCAAGAAAGTGGAAGAGACCTGAGTGCTTAGGAAAGCGCCGGCCAAGTGTCTCGATTCGCGCTACGGCGAAAGTATGGATGAGTGCGAGTGCGAAAATGACAGCGGCAGCAATTTCAATGAAATGAGGCATTGGTGGAAAGCGCGTGCGGAAGCGAACCCGCGAGTTCATTGTATTCATATCTTACAACAACCATTCACCGCGGAAAGCGGACGGGCGCCAGTCCATTGAGGCAGTTCGTGACACGAGCGGCGATACCCAAGAGGAGCTATCAACGCGTTGTTACCTCTTTCTCAGGGCTACAACGTCACTGATGCGGCGATCGTGGAGGAAGCGGACCCGTGCCAATACGGTATCGGCTAGCATCTGCTATTGACCGCGCCTACAACGCGCACAACCTCGCCGCTGGCAACCTCAATTGCGATCAACGTGCAAGCAACAGCGAGGTGAGCGGGCGGAACGTGTCGCGTCTCTAAGATCCGCGTGAGTGGCTTTGGCTGGATAGCTCGGGATTGCGAACCCGTCACTCCGGACGCGAAAAGCGGCCCTAGGCATTTATGGCACAATGTGCTTCTTCTGAAGGCTGGTGCTCGCAATGCCTGTTAGCCGATCTCAACTCGCGTGTAGTTTCCCTTAGGGTTACTTTGGTAACGTTGTGGCTTCCCGCGAGCTTTGCGCAACAGAGCAAACAACTCTTCTTCTCAAGGCATTAATCGACAGGCGATCGCAATCGTGTTGTGTCCAAGTTATGAGAACGTCCAGAAAAATCGTGCGCTTGTCCAGCCACACCCTTGATCCGAATGTGCTTGAACGTTGGCGATCGAGCGTGCTCAGCGGCGGCTTTGCCGTTTTGTTCGTAGCACTGATCGCACGCGCATTTTGGGTACAAGGCATTAACGATGCGTTTTACCGCCAACAGGGAGAATTGCGGCAGGTGCGCGACTGGCCAACGCATGCTTCACGCGGTAGGATTCTTGATCGTAACGGATTGGCGCTTGCCATCAGCAGTCCAACTCGTTCGCTCTGCGTGGACGCATCAGGCACCGACGAGCGCGTTTCGCGACAGCAGATCGACGCGCTCGCTCGACTTATAGACGTAGAGCCGACTGCGATCGAGCAGATTTACGCGGCACATCGCGGATTCGCGTATCTGAGGCGGGAAGTGCCACCTGATGTCGCCGAACGTGCGCTGCGTCTCGGCCTTCCCGGACTCTTTGCGCAGGATGACTATCGACGGTCGTACCCGGAAGGCGAGATCGCCGCCCAGATCACCGGCTTTACGGGCCAGGATGGAAGCGGGCAGGAAGGGATGGAGCGTTTCGCTGAAGAGCGCCTGCGCGGAGCGGACGGACATCGACGAGTGCTTCGCAATGCGCGCGGACAGGTGATTGACACCCTCAGCGTTCAAGCTCCCCGCAACGGCCGCGACCTCGCGCTCGCGATTGATCGTTCATTGCAGTATGCTGCGTTCGGCGCTTTGCGCGACGCGGTGACGCAATCACATGCGAGATCAGGTTCCGCTATCGTACTGGATGCACACACCGGCGAAGTTCTTGCCATGGCCAACTGGCCGAGCTACGATCCGAATCAGCACGATGCACGAAGTGGCATGGAAGTGCGCAATCGCGCCGTGACGGACGTCTTCGAGCCAGGCTCGGTGATGAAGCCGCTGACTATTGCGCTCGCGTTGCAGCGAGGACGAATTGCGCCCAACACAATCGTCCCTACCGACGGTGGGAAACTTCGACTCGATGGGCGAACCATTCACGACGACAAGAACTTCGGCACTCTCACCACCGCAGGGGTCGTTGAGAAATCGAGTAACGTGGGCACGACCAAGATTGCCTTGCTGCTCTCGGCTGCTGACATGTACGGAAACTTTCACGAGCTGGGGCTCGGTCATGCGCCTCGTGCTGGACTTCCCGGCGCGGCGGCAGGAAGGGTGCGCCCTTATCGCCACTGGCACCGGATCGAGCAGGCGACGATGGCTTACGGATACGGACTTTCCGCCTCGCTGCTGCAGCTTGCCCAAGCTTATACGAGCTTCGCGAATGGCGGGCGGATTGTGCCCGCGACAATCTATCGCCGAGATTCAGGACTATCGATGCCCGTGGGACGGCGCGTCTATTCGGAACGGGTTGCACGACAAGTGCTTGGGATGATGGAGAATGTGGTTTCCGCCGACGGTACTGCGCCGCAGGCCGCCGTGCCAGGTTACTCCGTGGCCGGTAAGACGGGAACCGCGTACAAATGGACGACAAAGGGCTACGACCGTCAGCAATATCGGGCTTCGTTCATCGGAATCGTGCCTGCTAAGCGGCCAAGAGTGGTGATTGCGGTATCGATTGACCGGCCACTGCATGGATCACATTTCGGCGGCGCCGTTGCTGGGCCGCCATTTGTCACGATCGCAACGCAAGCGATGCAAGTCTTGAATGTCGCGCCAGACAAGTCCACCGGGAAGAAGGCAGGCGTCCAGGCCACGATGTAGCGCCACTCACTGGTCGGCGAGCGACATGACGGTCGCACCGGGAGGTTGCTCGACGCCTTAACATGAAGTAGACCCACCTGATTTACGCCACGGCATATGCATATACCATTTCGGAGAAAGCTTCAGGAAACAAGAGTGAGCGCGCGCCAGCTGCTTGCGTTGCTGTGTCTTGTCGGTCCAGTGTGCGCGCACGCCGCTACTTGTAGTGAAACGCAAGAGGTACGCATCGTCGGTGATGCGCCTGCCGCGATTAGCTACGACGTTTTCAAGGCGAGTCGACCAGTCGATGCGCGAAAGCTTCCATCGTTCATCGCTGCGCAGCAGGTCAAAATGCTTCCGGATGGAACTCTCGCATGTATCGTTACCGACGACGGTGTGGCTGACCCGGCGGCGATTCTGATTCAGGTTCCAAATGAACCCGTGAACTATTGGGTGAGGAGTTGGAACGTCGAGTTCCTGAGCGCTGCCTACTAGACGCGTGTGCACATGGTGTGCGTCGAGCGAACCAGTTGAGCAACCGTCGTAGCGTCGCGGCCTTCGTCAGAAGCCTACCGCCAGCGCAAACGACTGCGTTGCGGGCCGCTATCCGCGATGGTCAACCGGTCGGACTCGACGTACCGATTTTGCCTACCGCTTCGGGGCGTATGGTAATGTGAAGGCGGCTTGCACCGATGGATGCTCTCTCTTAGCCGCCGCCTCGTTGCAAAGTCGGCCCGCAGAGTCCTAACGCGGTGTTGACGATAGCGAGGTGTGTGAGGGCTTGTGGGAAGTTTCCAGCGAGTTGCCTGCTCGGGACGTTGTACTGCTCTGAAAGTAGGCCAAGATCGTTTGCAACGGAGAGTACGCGTTCGAACTGCATCTTAGCTTGCGCTGTGCGCCCTTGCATTTGCAGACAATCGGCCATCCAACACGAACACGCCAAAAAAGCGCCTTCGTTCGGTTCGGACGAAGCCTTCTTGTGCCGACGTATCAAACCCTTCTCATCCAAGTCACAGCGAATTCTTTCGATGGTCGAGGCCATGCGAGCATCGTCGGCAGGTAGGAAGCCGACGAGCGGCATCAAAAGCAGACTTGCATCCAACTCCTCACCTCCGTAGAACTGGGTGAAGGCGCCGAGTCCGTCGTTCCAGCCTTCACGGCAGATCTCCGCGTGGATGGTCTCACGCAATGCGGTGAACCGCGCGATGAGATGGGCGTCTACGCCTTCGATCGAGGATCGATGTTCGACGAACCGATCAAACGCGACCCATGCCATCACCCGAGAGTAGGTGAAGTGACGTGGTTTGGCGCGCGACTCCCAGATCCCCGAACCGGGTGTGTTCCAGACGGACTCAAGATGCTCGACAATGCGCCGTTGCACAATATCATCCTGGCTTGACGGCGGCATGCCCGCGCGACGTGCCACGTCGAGGCAGTCTATGACTTCGCCGAGGACATCCACCTGGTGCTGACCCGCAGCGGCATTGCCGATGCGTACGGGGCGGGCGTAACGGAAGCCCTGTAGCCAGTCAACGTTCCATTCATGCACGTGCCGCCCACCATCGACGCGGTACAGGACCTGGATGTGCTCCGGCGAGCCGGCAATGGTGCGCAATACCCAATTGCGCCACGCGTATGCCTCTGCATCGAAGCCGGCATTCAGGAGCGCGACCATGGCAAAGCTTGTATCTCGCAGCCAGCTATATCGGTAATCCCAGTTGAGTTCGGCCGCGGGCGCCTCAGGTAGCGATGTGGTGGGCGCAGCAACGATCGCGCCGGTACCATGGTGAGTCAACGCTTTCAAGGTGAGGAGCGAGCGTTTCACGGCGCCAGGCCACTCGGTGCGCGCGGTATCGAACTTGCCGATCCAGCCACGCCAATAAGTTTGCGTATCGAGAAGCGCGGCCTCTGCATTGACGGCGCGCGGTAGCGGCTGATGCGACCTACCGTAGCTCATGACGAAAGAGATACGGGCACCGGCGGCAACGTCGAATACAGCTTGGATGATGTCGTCGGCTAATGACAGTTGCACATCGGTGCGCAAGACGACCTGGTCAGGTCCGATGCTAGCCTGTAGCGTACGGTCGATCCGCTCCGCCCAAGGCGAGAGGCGCCCATAGTCGAAGCGCAGACGCAAAGTAGAACGCATCGTGACGGTCCCTCGCAATCCGACGACGATGCGTACTACCGAACTGGGGAAGTTGCCGACCGGCATGAAGTCAATGATGCGGACATGGCCGCCAAGCGTTTCAAAGTCGGTTTCGACGATGACGGTGTCAGGCTGGTAGCGGCGGTCTTGCCGGACCACTGCCTCGTCCGGTGCTAGAGACCAGGAGCCGTTCTCGGGGGTGCCAAGTAACGCTGCGAAGCACGCATCGTCATCAAAGCGCGGCCAGCAAAGCCAGTCGATCGAGCCGTCGCGGCTCAGTAGGGCCGCCGTGCTTCCGTCGCCGAGCAGTGCGTAGTCTTCGATCTGGCGGGTCATTTCGAGGACCCCGAGCGCCGCAAAAGACTCACCAAACCCACGGCGCCAAGGCAAGCAAGCGACCAGAACAACGTGCGATGGCGTTCCGTGAACATTTCCCAGCTCTGCTGCTTGGCCTGCTCATCGAAGCGTCCGTGTGCGCTGAAGTCTCCAGGTACCGGTTCGAAGAGATTGTTGGGCGAACCCGGCACTAATGATTCGGCGGTCAGCTGACCGCTGTAACCGCTTTTCGCAAGATAGCGATCAATGAGCGCAGGCGCGACACGGTTGGCGAGGATCGCCTTGACTGTCGGGAAGCCCACCCAGACCTCGCGCCGACGGTGAGTCGCGGCGAAGTAAATGGCGCGCGCGGCGACTTCAGGCTGGAAAATAGGAGCGACGGGCCGCGCACGCTTGCCCATTTTGTTGAGCGCCCAGTCGAACTGGGGGGTGTTCACGGCAGGCAGGTCGACCATGGTCAGATGAACGTTCAGCCGGTCGTGAATGATTTCAGATCGTAACGAATCGGTGAAACCGCGAATGGCGAATTTTGCGCCGCAGTAGGCCGATTGAAGGGGAACCGACCTGTACCCTAGGGCAGAACCGACGTTCACGATCGTGCCTCGATTGCGCACACGCATGCGTGAAAGTGCGGCCATCATGCCGTGCACCTGTCCGAGATAGGTGACTTTGGTGGCGCGTTCGATTTCTTCGGGGGTCAACAAGGACACCGGCGCAAAGGCAGTCGCCATCGCGACGTTCACCCAGACGCTTATCGGCCCGAGTGTCTCTTCAACTTCTGTTGCCGCGGCATCGACCGCGCCTGCATCGGCTACGTCAGTTGAAATGGGCAGTGCGCGCACGCCGTAGGCGTTGCGGAGTTCCTTGGCTGCGCGTTCGAGCCGCCCGGCGTCGCGCGACAGCAGCGCGACATCGAAACCATGACGGGCGAACTCTTCGGCCGAGGCTCGTCCTACTCCCGCGCCTGCCCCCGTCACAACGACTACCTTCTTCATAATAACCTCGTCCTAGAGTTCGCCCCTTGCCGCTAACGCCTCGATGCGATCCGCGGTACGCATCGCGATCGCCTGAATGGTGAGAGAAGGATTCACACCGCCGACGGTCGGAAACACAGAGCCGTCGCAGATCCACAGATTGTCGATGTCCCAGCTCCGGCAGTCCGCATCGACGACGCTCGTCGCGGGATCGTCGCCCATGCGCGCGGTGCCGTTCAGATGACACGTATCGTCGTCCTGACGCCATACGTCGCGCGCGCCGGCTGCATCGAGCGCCATGCTCATGTAATCGAGCGAATGCTTCACGAGACGCCTGTCGTTGTCGCATAGCGAATAGGTGACGCGCGCGACCGGCAGGCCGTACTGATCCTTCTCGTCGGCGAGCGTCACGCGGTTGCGCTCCTGCGGCATCGTTTCGCCGACGATCTTCAAGCCCGCCTGATGGTTGTACTTGCGCATCTCGTCGACGAGCGCCTGGCCCCACAATCCGCGCCCGTTCTGCACGGCGGCCCAAGCGACCGGCAGCGGCCCCTGGCTCATGTAGCAATAGCCGCCGAAGAAGTCCTTGCCCTTGTCTTCGTAATTCCAGTGCTCGGTCATCGAAAGCGACGGCGGCCCCTTGTACCAGCGCACTTCTTCTTCCATCGTGCCCCACGCGGCCTGATTCAACTGCACCATCAGATTTTTTCCGACGAGGCCGGAGCTGTTCGCGAGGCCATCGCGATAGCGGTCCGTCGCGGACATCAGCAAGAGACGCGGCGTTTCGATCGCATAGCCCGCGACGACGACATTGCGCGCACGCTGGAAGCGCCATCGTCCTTCGCGGAAGTATTCGACGCCGGTCGCGCGGCCATCGTCGCCCATGACGATGCGGCCGACCATCGCGAGATCGCGAATCTCGGCACCGGCGCGCACTGCACGCGGTATCCATGTGACGAGCGCGCTTTGCTTCGCGTTGGTCGCGCAACCCGACACGCAAAATCCGCGATAGACGCACGGATGCGCTTCGCCGCGCGGCGCGGATACGGTCGCGAGCGGCGTCGGCGTCCAGTCGATGCCGAGCGCTTCGCAGCCGCGCGCGAGCACGAGCGCAGCCGCGTTCAGCTCATGCGGACGATACGGATAACGCGGCCTTTTCGGTCCCCACGGATACGTGACCGGTCCCGCGATCTTCAGCGCATTCTCGACTTGCGCGTAGTAGCGCCACATCTCGCGCCAGTCGAGCGGCCAGTCCGCGCCATAACCGAGCAAGGTCCGCGACTTGAACCACTCGGGACGAAAGCGCAGCGACACCATCGCGAAGTGCACGGTGCTGCCGCCAACTGCCTTGCCGCTATTGTTGTTGCCGAGCTTGAGCGGATCGTCGCCGTCGCAGATGCGCTCGTCGGTCCAGAAGAGTTTCGATTGATGCGTCTCGTCCGATGCGAACTCTTCGAGGGGACGCCACCATGCGCCCGCATCGAACGCGACAACGCGAAAGCCTTTCTCCGCGAGACGGCATGCGAGCGTGCCGCCGCCCGCGCCCGTGCCGACGATCGCGAAATCGACCGCATCGTCTTCGTCGTATTCGCGCATCGGCAGCCACGCGCCATGATGGAAGACATCGGGCGCGCGTCCGTGCTTGCCGCGCGGCGCATGTTGCGGATCATCGGACACGCTGGTTCTCCTTCTTGGCGCGTGCTTCGTCGCCTGGCTTCGCTTCGACCGCGTCCCACGGATCGCGGCGATCGAACACCATGCGGACATAGCCGCGCGGATTCGCCGGTCCGCCGAAACCGATCTCGCTCCACGCGCGCGGATGCGAGTAATACGCACCGCAGATGTCGCGCAGCACGCGCATCGAGAAGAAGAGCGCGGGCGGCATGCGGCGCCATGCACCGTGATTCAACGTGCCTTGCTGCATGTCGCGCAGCAGCGCGTTCTGCGCTTCCTTGCCGATGCTCGCAAAGGGCAGTTTATGACGCGCGCGGCTTTCGGCATCGAGTGCGGCAAGGCCGATGCGCCATGCTTCGCGCATCGGTGGAAGACGCGTATCGCGATATCCGTCGCCGGTGTCTTTCACGAGCTTGGCATCGAGCAATGCGGGCAATGGCACGGGCTCGCGCTCGTCGTCCTGCGGCACGATGCACGCGCACAGCGCACGCAACGCGATCCATTCGACGGCATCGAAGAAGCGCGCTTCTTCCGGCGTCGCGAGACGTTCGTCGATGACCTTGCGCGTGATGTCGTCCCATGAGGGCGTATCGCGTTTCTTCGTGACGTCGTAGCCGGGATAGCGAGGCAGCGTCATCGCTCGGTCTCCCGCAGGCGCAATGCGGCGAGGGCCGCGAGCGCGAGCGCCGAAAAGCTCGGCGGCGCGGGCAAGGGCGGACCGTTGAAGAGATTCTGGCTCCAGTTGCGCCAGCCGCCCTGATTGCGCGCAATGCCGCGCGCATGAAAGCCCACGCCGATGAAACCGAGCGCCGTCGTCATGCGCAGCCAGAGCCGCGTGAACCAGCGCTCGCGCGGTGCCGCGATCGCGGCGTTCACGAGCAACGCGGACGCCACCGGCGGAATCACGATGGGGGCATACATCACCGGATTCTGGAACGCGCCGCGAAAATGCAGCAATGCGACTTCGCCGAGCGTGCCGGCGATGCCCGCGCTCGTCATCAGCGCGAGCGCCTGTCCCGCCGGCATGCCGAACATTCGTGGCTCATGCGCGGGCTCGTCGCGCAGTCTTTCGGCGACGGCACCCAGCGCGCCCGAAAGCAGCAAGGCCATTGGGGCGCCGATCGGGGCGGCATAGAAGAGGTTATGCCAGCTCCATCCACCGGGACGCTTCGTGATGTTGTAGAGATGAAATCCGGTGCCAGCCACGCCCGCGAGCGCCGCGCCGAGATAGACCGAATCGCGTACCAGATGGCGCTGCGTCTCGTGATCGCGTCCGCCGTGCAGGCCCGCCAGCAGGGAGAGAGTGGAGGCGACGAGCGGCGTGAACATCGCGGGGTTGTCGAAGGAGCCGCGGTAGTGCTCCATCGCGCTATCCGCGAGCACGGAAAGCGCGAGCAGCGCGGAGCTGCGATTGAAGGTGCGCGCCGTATCGATATGCGTCCCCATCGGCGTTTCATGCGTGCGCGTTTTTCTGCCGATCAAGGCCGCGCCCGCAGCGGCGATGCCGCAGGCAATCGCGATGTTCCCTGACGTGATGTGCTTCATCGATCATTCCGTTGTCGTCTACGCGGCGAAGCGTTGCGCGTCCGCGTGTTTGAAATCGAGTCCGCAGCCGGGCCGAGAGAGGTCCGGCGCAATGGCGCCATCGATCGCGCGGGGCGCGCCGTCGAACAGCATCTGCTCGATGCGGACGTGATCGTGAAACCATTCCTGATGCCGCAAGCGAGGCGCGGCGCACGCGACATGCAAATGCATCGCGGGCGCGCAATGCGCGGAGAGCGGCACATGAAACGCATCGCACAGTGCCGCGACGCGCAGAAATCCGGTGATGCCGCCGCAACGCGTGACGTCGGCCTGCAGCACATCGATCGCTTGATTCGCGAGCAGCGCGCGGAAGTCGTCGAGCGTGTAGCCGTATTCGCCCGCCGCGAGTTCCATGTGCGCGGGCAACGCATTTTTTATCGATGCGAGTCCGGCGATGTCATCGGATGAAACGGGCTCTTCGAACCACATGACGTCGTGTTCCGCGAACAAGGCCGCGTAATGGAGCGCCTGCTTTCGATCGAGCGCGCCATTCGCATCGACGAAGAGTCCCGCATCGCGGCCGATCACTTCACGCGCGACAAGCACGCGGTCCGGATCGCGCGAAGGTTCGCTGCCGATTTTGATCTTGACCCAGCGACAGCCGTTTTCGTGTACCCAATGCGCGAGCTGATCGCGCATGTCGTCGTCGGTATAGGTCGTGAAGCCGCCGCTGCCATAGAGCGGCACGCGCGCGCGCACGATGCCGAGCAGCCGCGCGAGCGGCATGTCGAGCAGACGCGCTTTCGCGTCCCACAGCGCGCAATCGATCGCGGAGATCGCCGTGGCCGCGAATCCCGAGCGGCCGATGTTGCGCACGCGCTGTTGCAGGCGCAGCCAGAGCGCGTCGATATGCCAGGCGTCTTCGCCGATGAGCAGGGAGCCGAGCGTCGCCTCAATGAACTTCGCGACGCTCGCATCGCTGTACGTATAGCCGATGCCTGTCTTGCCCGCCGCGACAATCTCGACGATGACGAGCGTCGTCGAATTCCATGCGAAGGTGCCGTCAGCTTCGGGCTTGTCGGTGGGAATGGTGTAGGCGCGCGTTCGAATCGTTTCGATCGGCGCCTCGCGCTTGGACAGATGCATGAACGATCACTTTTCCTTGTGGCCCGGCAGCACTGCGCCCAGCACCTGCTTCGCCGTATCGACGATCACATGGCTCTGGCTCGGATCGCCCTTCATGAGCGTGGTCGCGAACGCCTTCGCCTGCGCGATCGTGATATGCGGCGGCAGCGGCGGCACGTTCGGATCGGCCTTCACTTCGATCACGACGGGACGGTCCGCCGCGAGCGCTTCGTCCCACACGGCGGCGATGCGTTCGTCATCGTCGACATAAAAGCCCTTCAGCCCGATCAGTTCCGCGAACTTGTGATAAGGCACCGACGGAATGTCCTGCGATGCCTCGAACTTCGGATCGCCTTCCATCACGCGCTGTTCCCACGTGACCTGATTCAGGTCTTCGTTGTTGAGGACCATGCAGATCCAGCGCGGATCCGACCATTGCTTCCAGTACTTCGCGACCGTGATGAGCTCGGCCATGTTGTTCATCTGCATCGCGCCATCGCCGACGAGCGCGATCACCGGCCGCGCAGGGTGCGCGAATTTCGCCGCGATCGCGTAAGGCACGGCCGCGCCCATCGATGCGAGGCCGCCCGAGAGCGAGCACATCATGCCGCGCTTGACCTTCAGATCGCGCGCGTACCAGTTCGCGACCGATCCGGAATCGCTCGTAACGATTGCGTTCGCGGGCACGCGCGGCGACAGTTCCCACACCGTGCGCTGCGGATTCACGCCGCCTTTCGCGGGCTCTATCGCGCGCTTTTCCAGCTTCTTCCACCAGTCGCCGATCCAGCTTTCGATGTCCTCGCGCCACGCGTGATCGGTCTTCTGTTGCAGAAGCGGCAGGAGCGCGCGCAAGGTCTCCGCGCTGTCGCCGACGAGATTGACCTCCATCGGATAGCGGATCGACAGCATGTCCGCCTTGATGTCGATCTGCACGCCGCGCGCCGCGCCTTCCTTCGGCAGGAATTCGGAATAGGGAAAGCCCGAGCCGATCATGAGCAGCGTGTCGCATTCGGTCATCATCTTATAGCTCGGCTCGGTGCCGAGCAGACCGATAGAACCGGTGACGAAGGGCAGGTCGTCGGGTAGCACAGCCTTGCCGAGCAGCGCCTTCGCGACGCCCGCGCCGAGCTTTTCTGCTATCGCGATGACTTCATCTGTTGCGTGCAGCGCGCCCGCCCCGACGAGTATCGCGACCTTCTTGCCGTCGTTGAGCACGTCAGCGGCGCGTTGCAGGTCGTCGTCCTGCGGCACGGTCTTCGGCGCGCGATACCCGACGCCCGAATGCAGCGTGCCGTGCTTGCGGCCTGGCGGCTCGTAATCGAGGTCCTGCAGGTCGTTGGGCAGTACGAGCGCCGTTACCTTGCGCTCCGATAGCGCGATGCGCACCGCGCGATCGACGAGGTGACGAATCTGCGAAGGCACGCTCGCCTGTTGAACGAAGGCGCCGGCGACGTCCTTAAACATCGCGGGCAGATCGACTTCCTGCTGATAGTGTCCGCCCAATGCCGCGCGCGCCTGCTGGCCCGCGATGGCGAGGACGGGCATGTGATCGAGACGCGCATCGTAGAGACCGGTGACGAGATGCGCCGCGCCCGGACCCGATGTCGCGATGCACACGCCCAGCTCACCCGTGAACTTCGCATGCGCCGACGCCATGAATGCAGCCATCTCTTCATGACGCGCCTGAATGAATTCGATCTTGCCTTTAGCGCGACTGAGCGCGCCGAATACGCCGTTGATGCCGTCGCCGGGATAACCGTAAATGCGACGCACGCCCCAGGCATGCAAACGATCGACAAGGAAGTCGCCCACAGTCGCAGCCATCGCTTTCTCCAAAAATCGCCTCGGTAATTGGCCTACAACTGCATAACGATCAGAGAGCGTAGGCACGACGGTCTCTTTGACGCAATACCTATGCCGTCGCGCGTCACCGCGCGAGCATTTTTCCCTCTCATTCGAGAAAGCTTGATGACCGGCTCACGAGTAACGTCGATCCACCTGACGCGGCGATCGATAATGTGTCCGGCGACGCCTTTGCAAAACTTCCAAACGTTTGTAAATCAGGCATGTTGTGACATATCGTGTTGTAACGGGGCCGTGGTTCGCGCGGTGTCGTGAGAAGGCCATTTGTGTCACAATCTGCGCAGAATCTCAAACCGCAGGTTGCAATGAAATTCCCGCGCTGGATAGACCGAAGAACGATACTGCACGGCAGGCGACTCTGGCTCCACTACGGGGTGTTCTGGCTCGGAGCGGTAGCGACGGGGCTGCTCGCTGTGCTCTATGCGCGCGTGATCGATTTCGGCTACGACACATTTCTGCGTTATACGCAGCAATTCTGGTGGCTGCCGCTCGTATTGACGCCAACGATGGCTGCTACGGGGGTCTGGATCACGCGTAAGTGGTTCCAAGGCGCCGAAGGTAGCGGAATTCCTCAGGTGATCGCCACACTTCACGCAGGGCGTGAGATGGGTCCGCGCCTGCTCAATCTTCGCATCCTCGTCGGCAAGATCGCCGTGTCGTTTCTCTCGATTCTGGGTGGGCTCACGATCGGACGTGAGGGGCCGACTATTCACGTGGGTGCTTCACTGATGTTCACGCTTCGATGCCTCTATCCGGCGCGCCTGCGACGCATGGGCGGGGCAAGTCTTGAGCGCAGGCTGGCGCTCGCAGGCGCCGCCGCAGGGCTCTCTGCCGCGTTCAATGCACCCCTTGCCGGGGTTGTTTTTGCCATTGAAGAGCTCACGCGCAGCTTCGAGCAGCGCACCAGCGGCGTCTTGATTACCGCAATCATTTTTGCCGGCATCGTGTCCCTTGGGCTGCAGGGCAACTATACGTATTTCGGCTCGATCGATGTGGGTAGCCACTTTCCGGATCTGCTAGCCGCGGCGGTGGTTCTCATCGGCGTGCTCGCCGGTGTCTTGGGTGGCGTCTTCTGTTGGCTATTGCTCAATACGCGCCGGTGGATGCCCGAGGCGCACCTCGCCTGGCGGGCAAGCTACCCTGTGCTCTTCGGGGGGCTTTGCGGCCTGGTCATTGCGGTCATCGGCGTCGCAACAGCGAACCATACCTTTGGCAGTGGTTATGCGGAAGCACGCGGCATGCTCGAGGGGAGGGTGCAGTTGGGCGTCGAGTATCCGATCCTCAAAATGGCTTCGATGATCGGTTCCTACCTGCCTGGCGCTCCAGGCGGACTCTTCGCTCCATCGCTTGCTATCGGCGCCGGGATTGGCAATGCACTGCATCTGCTTTTCGGACAGATGCAGCTGCCGATGCTAGTGGCTTTGGGCATGGTGGGTTATCTGGCTGCCGTTACACAGAGCCCGATCACTGCATTTATCATCGTTATCGAGATGATTAATGGCCACGCACTGGTCATCTCTCTGATGGCAACTGCGTTGATATCTAGCCAGGTCTCGAAGTTTTTTGCTCCGCCGCTTTATGAAGCGCTCGCTCAAAAGTATGAGTCGGCAGGCTGATGGTGTCGCGAGGGGCCGTAAAGGATCGCCAAAGACGCCCCGAGCCTCGAGCGGGCCTACCCCTGTGCCTCGACGCTGCTGGCTAACCAGCCAAACGCGCGGTACTCGGCGAAATGCAAGGAGGCCAGCTCCAGCAGGCAGCGTTCGCCTTTCGGTGTGAGGTGAACTTCAACTAGCCGCCGGTCGGCTTCACCGGGCTTGCGAAGCACGAGTCCCGCTGCCTCGCATCGATTGACTAGCGCTGCGGTGCCGTTGGGCGCTGCTTGGAGGCGTTCTGCAATCTCGCCAACAGTCGCCCAGCTCTTTCCCGGAAGGCCCTGCACATGCAGAAGCAGTTGATACTGGAGCGGTGTAATGCCGGCTGCGTGAGTGATCTCCTCGGAGTATCGGAGAAATTTCCGGAGCTGATACCGGAAATTGGACATCGACTCGAGGTCTCGTTTGGTAAGAAGGCCGCCCTGAGCGCGACTCTTTCGCTGATTCATGAGGGTAAGTCTCGTTTCGAGATGGCGGAAACAATGGCTCCCGGTCGTTCAACTGGCCACATGTTAGCAGAGCCCGACCTTTATCGAGCATACCGCTTAAGAGCGCAAGTGAAAGCGGCACGATGTGACATGTAGCGAGCCTACCGTCTTGCACGGCCGCCCCCGCCGGCTCCCTATGGCTTCCAAGACTACGTACGCGGAACACCGCTTGCTGCGTGTTTGCACCCTGATGCGGACCCGTTGGGTGTGCAGGGCAAGCGAGCGTTGGAGACCTTAGCGTCACCTTCGTCTGGTCTCATGTGCACGGGAGAACCTTCGATGCCAATATACGGATCGCCCGCCGCGGCGTCGATATGGCTTGCGCTATCCGTGCTATCGGCCATTATCGTCGCTTTCGACGTATGGCTAGGCGGACACCGGCAGCCGATGGTCATTATGTCCGTCGTCTGGCCGTTGACGATGCTTTACTGGGGTCCTGTTGGCCTGATCTTTTATTTTTGGTTTGGGCGGTCAACGCCGGGTGCTGAGAAAGCTGAACCTCCGATGTGGCAGGCCACCTTTCTCGGCGCGACCCACTGTGGCGCCGGATGTGCCCTGGGCGACTTCATAGGCGAATGGCTCGCGTTTGGGTTCGCAGTGACTATTGCCGGCTCCGCGTTGGCTGGGAAACTAGCGTTGGCCTTCGCGCTCGCCTACCTGCTTGGCATCGCTTTCCAGTATTTCTCTATTGCACCGATGCGTAGCTTGGGACTGCGCGACGGCATCGTTGCGGCTGTCAAGGCAGATACGCTTTCCCTGCTCGCTTACGAAATCGGTATGTTCGGTTGCATGATTGCTTTCTCCGAATGGGCCGCGTCGCTGGAGCCGACGAGCGCTGCATATTGGGTGCGCATGCAAGTGGCAATGGTCGCAGGTTTCGTCACGACCTATCCGGTCAATTACTGGCTGATCAAGCGTGGCGTGAAGGAGAAGATGTGAGCAGCGCACCTCGCCTCACTGCTCGGTCCGCCCGTTGTGGATTGGCGCTGACGATTGCGCTAGCTCACGACAAGGCTCGGGCGGGATTTGACGCGACGGCCCATGTGGCGACGTCCCTTGCCGGCACACAAACACCGCTCGCTTACTTCCTTCACAGCAAAGGTCCTGCGACCGAGCCGGTCCTTTACCTAGGATGGATACTCGCGACCATCTGCACCGCCGTGTGCGCGATCATTACCGTTATGCTGATCATCGGGATGTTTCGGCGCCGTAAGCCTGAAGATCCAAGGTCGCTGAGCACCGAAGGAGGCACGAGCTTCGTTTATGTTGGCACGGCAATCTCCACAGTCGCCCTCCTAGGCATTACGGTGTATATGCTCGTCGTGCTCGCACGTGTCGCCCAACCACCGAACGAACCGGCGATGACTGTCACTGTCACGGCTTACGACTGGTGGTGGAAAGTCGACTACGGCGATGGTCCAAGTCATTTCTCGAGCGCGAACGAACTGCATATTCCAGTGGGCGTGCCGGTGCTCATCCTGCTGAAAAGCGCGGACGTCATCCACGCCTTCTGGGTGCCCGAGCTATCAGGCAAGACGCAAGCCATACCTGGCGTGACCAACCGTCAGTGGATTCAGGCGGACCGCCCCGGCGTATTCCGAGGGCAATGTACCCAGTACTGCGGCCTGCAGCACGCGCATATGGCCTTCGAAGTGTACGCCCAGCCGCACACGGACTTTGAGCATTGGATAGCAGCGCAGCGAATGCCGGCGCCCGTCCCGGCCAATGCTCAAGCGGCGAGGGGAGCCACGCTGTTTGAGAAGCGTTGCGCGGGCTGCCATACGGTTCGTGGCACCCGTTCCGCTGGCGTACAAGCGCCCGATCTCACACATGTGCTGTCCCGCCGATTGATCGCCGCCGGTACGGTCGCTAATTCGCCGGAAAGTTTGATGCAGTGGGTGCAGCACGTGCAGGAAATCAAGCCCGGTGCGCTCATGCCGGACATGAAGCTTTCGCCTGCGGAAGCGGGCGATCTTTCGGCCTATCTCGCTACTCTCAGGTAAGGAATAACGATGTCCGCGACGAGTGATCGCAGCGTGGTGCAGTCGGGGCGGGTGGCTTTCCGGCGAGAACCGGAATACGGCAGCGTGCCCGAGGGTTCGGACGCGGAAAAACGTCTGCGTGAAACTTGGGAAGGCGAGTCTGGCTGGCGCGGATTTTTTACGACGGTGGATCATAAGAAAATCGGCTTGCGGTACATCGTTACAGCTTTTGCCTTTCTTCTTATCGGTGGGGTCGAGGCCTTGCTGATGCGCCTGCAACTGGCGCGACCGAACGAGACGCTCCTGTCGCCTGAGCAGTATGCGCAGCTTTTCACTATGCACGGCGTGACGATGATATTTCTTTACGCCCTGCCGGTGCTGAGCGGCTTCGCTAACTTCCTCTGGCCGCTCATGCTCGGTTCACGTGACATGGCGTTCCCGCGCCTGAACGCGCTGTCCTACTGGTTGTTCTTGTTTGCGGGACTTTTCCTCTATTGCAGCTTTCCGTTCGGCGAGGCTCCGAATGCGGGGTGGTTCAACTACGTGCCGTTCTCCTCGCTCGAATATAACCGCGGACCCAATATCGATGTGTACTCGCTCGGTATGGTCCTGCTAGGCATATCGACGACGGTAGGCGCGGTGAACTTCGTGGTTACACTCTTTCGCATGCGTGCGGTCGGCATGTCAGTTGATCGCCTGCCGATCATCGTGTGGGGAACGCTCACGATCTCGTTTGCCAATCTTTTCGCCGTGCCGTCCGTGAGTCTTGCATTTCTATTGCTGTGGATGGATCGCAATGTCGGCACGCACTTCTTTGACGTCGCCGCCGACGGCCGACCGCTCCTTTGGCAGCACTTGTTCTGGATGTTCGCGCACCCTTGGGTGTACGTCGTCGTGCTCCCGGCGATGGGCATCGTCTCCGATGCATTGCCAACCTTTTGCAGGCGGCCGCTGGTTGCGTACGCCGCCGTGGCAATGTCAACAGTCGCCACGATGATAATCGGCTTCGAGGTGTGGATTCATCACATGTTTGCGACAGGCATCGCGCCGCTCGCACTGGCGTTCTTCGGCGCGGCAAGCGTGCTCATTTCGATTCCGAGTGCGGTGGCGGTGTTCGCGTGGATCGCGACGATATGGATGGGCCGCCCAGTTTTTACGGTCCCATTTCTTTACTTCGCGAGCTTTGTCCTGATGTTCGTGATAGGTGGTGTCTCCGGCGTGATGACTGCCGCCGTGCCGCTCGACTGGCAGCTGAACGAAACGTACTTCATTGTGGCGCACTTGCACTACGTCTTGCTCGGTATCAATGTCTTCCCCGTGCTCGGTGGCATTACCTACTGGTTCCCCAAATTCACCGGGCGCCTCATGAATGAGCGATTCGGGAAGATCGCCTTTTGGATCGTATTCATTGGCTTTAACGTGGGCTTTTTCCCGATGCACATATCGGGTTTGCTTGGCATGCCCCGACGCGTCTATACCTATCCCGAAGGAATGGGGTGGGACACATCCAATCTCGTCACGACCATTGGCTCATTTTTGCTCGGTATAGGCATTGTGCTATTTGCCATCAATGCGTTGCTCTCAGCCCGCCGCGGAAGTAAAGCCCCGCCCAACCCGTGGGACGCCTCAGGTCTTGAGTGGTCCGTCTCGTCGCCGCCGCCGCCCTATAACTTCGCCATGCTTCCGATCATTGAATCACGCCATCCCATGTGGGAAGATCGAATTCAACCGACTGGCCGGCGTTCGCATCTGAAGGAAGGGTACCTGCTGCATCACGGCCGGGAGGCGTTGGGCGTCCATCCGTTCAGCGGCAAGCCAGACGTCATCTTGAAGATGCCGGATGACGCATGGTCCCCTTTCCTCCTTGGCGTCTTCGCCGCATTCATGTTCCTCGCATTGCTGCTGCGTTCACCTTCATTCACGATCATCTCTTTCGCCGCGAGCGGCGCGACGCTGATTGCGTGGATGTGGCCGCGTCGGTCATTGGCGCAGCGCGAACCGCCCACGCCCAAACAGGTGACTGCGGCGCCGAGTGCGCTAAAGGATGATGCACTTCCCGTGGGCAGCGCCGGCGAACACTCCGGCGGGTGGTGGGGTGTTCTCGCGCTTGTCGCCACAGAGGCAAGCCTCTTCGGTTATCTGCTCTTTAGTTACTTTTACTCGCAATCCCAAACGCAGCTGCCATGGCCCCCCGAGGGCATACCGAAGATCGGCGTTGGCGCGCTGAGTACCGGCGTGCTTGTCTTGAGCAGCGTGTTCACGTGGTTCTCCGAGCGCACGCTCAAGAAGAACAAGCGATGGTGGGCTTTCGCATGGTTGCTGGTCGCAATCGTACTCGGGACTCTTTTCGTCGGCGTACAACTGAAGGAATGGCACAACCATCCGTATGGATTGACTGCGCACCTCTACGGTTCGCTTTACTTCACCATCACCGGCTTTCACTTGGCGCACGTTCTAGTGGGACTGGTAATCCTGATCTTGTTGGCAATATGGATCGCGTTGGGCTATTTCGACGAAGCGCGCAATGCGCCGATGCGCATCGGCGGCCTTTACTGGCACTTTGTCGACGTGGTGTGGCTGTTCATTTTCACCGCGCTCTACGTGACGCCGATTTGGCTCAGGGGTCAGTGATGCATCCGCACGTCCCCACAGACGAAGGACTGACACAGGTGGAGAAACGCCGCCTATGGATTTATGCTGGTGCGGGATTCTTTATCTCACCGGGTGCATGGCTCTTGCAGGTCATCGTTTCTGAGACCGTTTCCGCGCAGACGTGCGATGCAACGACAACACCGCTCCGGTCGCCGGGTGTCACCCATATGCACACATGGTTGTACGCGACATCGGCCCTGGCACTTGCGATTTCGATCGTATGCGCGGCACTGTCCACGTACGGCTTCGCTCTCTTGCACGCGAGGCAAAACAGTATCAGAGCGCAGGGCGATCCTAACGAACTGAAGGAGCAACCGCGGCGCGAACAGGAAGAGATTAGTCGAAAACGATTCATCGCGCTATGCAGCGCATTGATCGGTTGTGGATTTGTGGTGGGACTAGTGTTCACGATCCTCGCGGAAGTGTTCCTCGATTCTTGCAGTCAATGGCACTGATATGAACGCGCCAAGAAGCTCGAAGCCGACCACCGTCCTGCTGTTGCTACTTGTGGCACTCGCCGTTGGCGCGTGTAGCGGAAGCGCTGATGATCATTTGCCGACTGCCGTCACCGCGCAGTCGCCCGCGACTAGCGATCCGAAGCTCGTTGCGCGTGGCGAATATCTTGCAAAGGCGGGCGACTGCAGCGCATGCCACGACGCGGCTGACCATACCCCGCTGGGTGGAGGCCTGCCCGTCAACTCGCCTTTCGGCCCGATCTATGCGAGTAACATCACGCCTGATCCCACATTCGGCATCGGCCGCTACTCGTTGAAGGAATTTTCCGATGCCCTGCGCTACGGCAAGCGCCGCGATGGAAAGCGCCTTTATCCAGCAATGCCGTACGCGTCGTTCGCGAAAATGACCGACGCTGACGTGACGGCGCTGTATGCGTACCTGATGCATGGCGTGACGCCCGCAGCGAAACGCGCGCCGCGGACGCACTTGCCGTTCCCGTTCAATCAACGCTGGGGTATGCTGTTCTGGACTTTCGCTTTCGGTAACCGCGATGAGTTTTCACCTGATCCCAAACAAAGTGCTCAGTGGAATCGCGGCGCGTACTTAGTCCAAGGGCTCGGGCATTGCGGCGCCTGTCACACGCCGCGTGGCCCAGCGTATAACGAACTCGGATATAGCGAGGCGTCGCCGTTATACCTAACCGGTGGGGTGGTCGACCATTGGTTAGCACCCAACCTCACCGGCGATCCGGGAAGCGGATTAGGGCGCTGGTCACGGCAAGACATCGTCAACTTCTTGCGCACGGGCCACGGCGCTGGCACGATCGCGTTCGGCGCGATGGCGCCCGCCGTGGAGGACAGTACCCAGTATCTTACCGATTTGGACCTTAACGCCATTGGCGAGTATCTCAAATCGCTCCCCCCGCAGCAAGCGTACGGTGCCTACGACAACGACGCGCGTGCCAAGCTACAAACTGCGCGCAGCCTTGAGACTGGAGAAAACGAACGGCCTGGCGCAGGTATATACCTGTCGTTCTGCGCCCGTTGCCATCAGCCCGACGGGCGCGGCGAACCAGGCAAAGTGGCGGCCTTGGCCGGCGCCCCTCTCGTTCTGGCTGAAGATCCGACCTCAATCATGCGCATCGTCATTGAAGGCAGTAAAAGCCCTGCCACCGAAACCGGCCCCGCAGCGCAGAAAATGCCTGCCTTCCATCACGAGCTGACGTCGCACGAGATTGCGGAGGTGATCAGCTTCATCCGGAGCACATGGGGAAATCATGCGGCGCCGGTCTCCGACCGACAGGTCGAGCGGCTTCGCTCGGAGATTCATAAGTAGTGGCCTCCCGACGGGAGGTTCGGCGGCGCAGTCGCTGGGGCTCGCCAAACAGTCGAAACATGAGAGCTCAAGACAACATTTCTGTCGACCTATTCCGTTTCGAGCCGCCCCGGAACACCGACACTGGCTCCCACTGGAATAGCAGAAAGAGGTAAGGCGACTCCGAGGAACTTGCACCGGTGCGCGATGGCGCTGAAAGAGCGTGGAGCCGAGGCCGAGGCCCTGCGGACCGTTGCACCGCTGCCGCGCTTGACAAAACTGCTCGCAGGGGTGATCAGGTCCCGCTGGTGTCGTAGCTACGACGGTGCGCCTCACATCTCCCACTTCTAGCTGCGATGGAGCAAACCCCAATATCACCCGTACAGGTAGATATGGCACACTGTGCTATATCAACATTGTGCGTCACGGTCGTACACGGCATAGAAGCCTAATGGATGCGGAAAACGCCCGATACCTGCGGAAACGACCGATAATGCTTTGGCGAGGATCTCGATGAAGTACCTTTCTTGGTTGCCGAAGCTATGGATCGTCGACGCTTTGTGTGGCTTTGTTGAAGTCGCCAACACTGCCCCGGGACTCATCCACGGAGCATTGACTTGTGACGAAGTGGCGCAGCTGAATGACCAAGCATCGGCAAGCCGACGTTACTTTTCGACATACGACCTTCAGCATCGCGACCTTTTCGTGACTGTCGAGCACGCTCGTCCGGCGAGTGCAATCGGTCCGGACCGTTCTGCCTCGCTGGATGACGCAACTTTGTACGGTGCCGGCGCGACCTTTATGCAGCGAGTAAGATTTGGCGGCGGAAGCTGCGCGCTGACAGCGCTGGGCTATTCTGCTCCTTCCGCCATTCATCCCTTCGAAAACGATCCGTGATCGGCGGCTTGTAGTGAATCCAGTTTTTAAGCATGGTCAGAACTTCCGCGCTACTGTCGATTTCGACTCTACTGTTGTCGAGTGTTTGTCACGCCGATGGCTACGACCATACGGTCATTTATACAGGAAAGGCCAATAATGGTGCCGTCGTGCATTTGCGGCTGTTCGAGGGTGACACCGGAGCCGGTGAGGCAATCGTCCAGTCTCGATTCCAGGTGAATCGCTTTTACGAAACGTTGACCTACCGGGTGGCGTGGGGGCGAAATGCGCTGGCGGGGGCGGGCGACTCAGTTCGCGCCTGGCTTCCTGGAAACCCGGTGGTGCACCTGTAATGCGGAGCTCGGAACCTGGCGCGTGCATCTGAGGAATCCTTCGTAATAAATGCTCTCGGCGTATCTGCGCAGCAATGGGAGCGCACCATTGAGGAGGGTGGTTGAAGAATGGAAGGTTCTGACGAGCCAATCCTACCATCGCTCTTGACGCTGATCGAGGCAACGCGCGCCGAGCGCTACAATTGACGTTCACCAGCGACCGAAGGGCCACGCACAGCGAGATGTTGCGGAGCGATCGGCAAGCTACCCGTACATCGAGATCTTCGGCCACGTTGCAAGCGACCTTGCCTCCTTCGTCTTCTCGTGCGGCGGCCGACTGTCCTCGCAACAATCATCGATCTCAAATCGTCTCTCACTACAATCCTTCACGATATTCTTGTGTCAGCCGTTCTATTTTCAGCGCCGATAGACGATCTGCTCGTGAGGCGTTGATGTTGTCTCTAGGCAATCGAAAAGCGGCTCGTGATCGGCTACGATTTGGGCTTGCAATCGGCCGAAGACGCGATCACGGCAGTACCGAACCTGTTGCGTTGCAGGGCCGGAGCGGCCGGCGATGCGGTGCATCGGGCGCCGAGTCGACGCAACATGGCACTTAAATTCGTGGGCGCGCCGATTGTTCAAAATCACGCTATCGACGCCGATCGTCGCTGGAACGTTAGAAATCTCCGCGAACGTTTAGAAAAGAAGCAGGTTATGCCGCTCAACGACAAGGTCGTCGCGGTCGTCGCTGCATCAGAGAAGCAGAGAATATCGACCTCGCGCCTCACATCTCGTGTGAACTTACTCCGCCGATGGAAAGGACTCAGGCCTTCGGGATATCCTAACGTTAAGCAGAATTCAGGGGTGTCTCGTTATGATCGCTCGATGGCAGTGGGTGTTGAAAAGGATCAGCAAGCGATTGTGGTTCCGGACAGGACTTTTCTCGGTGTTGGGCGTCGCAACGGCTTTGCTAGCGCTGGCAGTCAAGCCTTATATTCCAGACGACCTCTCCGCACGCGTCGGCGCCGATGCAGTCGACAATATTCTCGGCATCATCGCTTCAAGCATGCTGGCTGCGACGACATTCTCTCTGAACATTATGGTGTCGGCCTATGGGTCTGCGACTACAAATGTGACGCCCCGGGCCACGCCACTGCTTGTTGAAGACACCACGACTCAGAATGTCCTGGCCACGTTCATCGGTTCGTTCTTGTTTAGCCTGGTGGGCATCATCGCCTTAAGTACCGGCCTTTATGGCAGGAACGGCCGGGTCGTGTTGTTTGCAGTGACAATTGCGGTCATCGTGTTGATCGTTTATACACTCCTACGATGGATTGACCATCTTGCCCGTCTGGGCAGACTTGGTGAAACGTCCGATCGCGTCGAGGCAGCGGCAATCGCCGCGCTTGATCAGCGACTCAAGCATCCCTATCTAGGCGGCAGTCCGTTTCCGGGCGATGAGTTTCTAACATCCGGCCGCGCTGTGTATTCTAATTCGATCGGTTACATTGAGCATATTGACATTAAGGCTCTCGGTGAAATCAGTCAAGCGTCGTCCACCGCTATCGCCCTTCGTGTCCTTCCGGGAAGCTTCGTCGATGAGCACACTGTTCTGACCCACGTCGAAAGATTGGATGGCGGGGATGTCGAGTCCATTCGGGCCGCGTTCACAGTCGGCGTGCGGCGCTCGTTCGATCAGGATCCGCGTTTCGGCATATCGGTTCTTTCTGAGATTGCGTCGCGTGCGCTTTCTCCGGCTATCAATGATCCCGGCACCGCGATCGACGTCATTGGAAGAGGGGTACGCATCCTTTCACGGTGGGACCGGCGATCGGAGTTAAATGAGGAGCCGTTGCAGGGCTGCGACCAAGTTTTCGTCCCTGGTCTATCCCTTGCTGATCTCTTCGACGACTTCTTCGGTCCATTGTCCCGCGACGCAGCAAGCATGCTGGAAGTAGGCATCCGGTTGCAGAAATCATTGGCGTTGCTTGCTCGGAATGGGGACACTTCGTTCGAGTTGGCGGCTGTGCGTCACGCTGCGCTCGCGCTGAAGCGAGCCGAGATTGCGCTCGACCTTGAGGAGGATAAAATTCAATTGCGGCGGCTGGCTCTGAAGGTGCGTGCCGTTGAGTAAGTTATTTGTAGAATTCAGTAAATTGCGGCTCATGGTGCGGATGCAGAGTCACTCTACTAGGGTCTGCCCAGCATTTCTGGATGTAGGCACGCCCGCACCATAGCCAAATAGCGACGATCGGCAAGCCGCCTTTCAAAATACTCAACTGTTGTGTGATCGGACTCTTCTGTTAAGCGTGCACCGATTCGGACGCCGGCGAAGAAGGTTTTCGCACTCAGTCGGATAGAATGTTTCGCCACGGCAATGCGCACATTGCGCGTCGCGTCGGCCCAGCGAGACTCGATACAAGTAGCCACCATTGCGGCGGACGCGTCTGTGTGCGCCGATAAGAGCGGAGACATGGCAAAGGGACCGTCCTCACGGGAGCAAGCGAACAGGGTCAGGCTGAGGGCTAGCATGAGGGCCAGACGCTGCTGCGTCTTCGAGATTTTTGGCGATGATCGCATTCACACCCATGACTTTAATAACGCTGACAAGCCGATTGTTGCTGCGTAAAATAAACGCCACCGAAGGTGGTGCCACGTGCCTGCCGACAATGACGCATTACTAGTCGGCTCGCGATCTGTATCGCACCTCGATAAGGTGAGGCGTAAGCGTAGCACGTCTCTGTTGAGCGGACAGGAGCACGGTTGTCATTTGAGACCAGGTAGCGGTCAAGTTGATAACCTGTCTTAAGGCTGCGCTGAGCAAGATCTCACAGGCCTGCAAGGCGCCGGGACCTCGCGTGCGGGTAGCACTCGACAGTAGCGTCACTGATGATCAGCAAAGCGGATCGGACACTGTACTGCGCAAGACCTGCTCCTTGATGGGAACCGTGGGACTTCAATTTGATCGACCTAACATGAGAGACGCAGAACAAACGCAGGAGACACAATGAGACGCCTTTTGACCGCTGCACTTTTCATCGCTTTTTTGGTTTCTGCTGCGTCGTTCGCCTCTGACAAGAACGCGACGCAAGGCGCGGGGGATCGCAGGGGGGCAGGTGCGCAAGCAGATACTTTCGGACTGTTTCATCCGAAGCTGCAAGCAGAGGGGTTGTCAGACTGGAATACGTTTGTACCCGGACCAAAGCTGTCGGGCTACGGTTTCACGTATGGCGGATTGTGGGCCTCGTCGTCCTCAAGGCATCCCAAGGCTCAGCGAAAGCGCTTGTATTTGCATCATTGATCGACAAGGCGCTCGTGCACGGCAACGTTTCAGCCGGCCGATCGACTTGCTAGTCGATTGCAGGTCCACTGCTTTCTCCGCGCTGCGCCTTCGGCATCTGTCTGGGCGTTCTAGCGACGCTCGTTTCAGCGTCCGATCAGGTGAAATTGTCCTCTCTAGACGGTTGCTGCTTGCGCCGCAAAAAGTGACAGCGTACCCAGAAGGACCCAGCCTCCTATGAAGAGTACAACATGGCGGCGTCCTGAATACGGTCGCACTCCAAAGAGACTGCACAACGCGCCCCACATCAAGGATACAGTGAACAGTAGCTTCGTGACGAGGTCGGGAAAGTAACCGAGCGCCAAACAACATGCAAAAACGATGAGAATCAAGAGCGAACAGCCGGCCATTGTGAGCGTGATATCCCAGAATGAAGGCTTGTTCAGTTGAAGACCAAATATTTGCATTCGACGTCTCCGGAGGAGTGGGCCGTTGAGAAGGGATGTCGCCTCGCGCGTAGCCGGACAAGTCTCAGATGCTCGTCGGCAATTCGGCGGTCAGGTTCTAGCATCGGTCTGCATCGGTTGCGCCGCCTCTCCTTGGCAGACGGACTTACGTACGATGTGCCCAATAGTCAGTCCCTGTCCGAAGATTGAGACCATGACCACGAGGTAGGTCATGGCCAAAATGACTTCCCGTGCATCGCCGCTCGGAAGTGAGAGGGCGAGCGCGACGGAAATGCCTCCACGCAAGCCACCCCACGTCAAAACCAGCCATGAGCCGCGCGGCAGTCCTGCGGCGCGCCGGAAAAAGGCAATTGGAGCACCTACCGTTAGAAGCCGAGCAGCTAGCGCAATGACATAAGCGACAACGCCGGCAAGTATCATCCTCGAGGTGAATGGGACGATCAGGGCCTGCATGCCAATTAGTACGAAGAGCAAGGCGTTAAGAATCTCGTCGATGAGTTCCCAGAACATGTCGACATAGTGGCGCGTTGTCTCAGACATTGCATGCTCGCGACTACGGTTGCCGGTCATCACACCGGCAATAACCATCGCAAGCGGACCAGAGATCTCAAGGTGACTGGCCAGCGAATAACCCCCAAGGACGGCTGCCAGGGTGAGCAAGACCTCAATCTGGTAATGGTCGACTGATGCGAGGAGTCGATATAAGGCATATCCTAATACCCACCCAAAAGCAATTCCGCCGCCAGCTTCACGCAGCAGGATGAGCGAAGCGCTCGAAACGCTCGGTGCGTCACCGCTTGTTGCGAGGGCGAGCATCAACGAAAAAAGCACGACCCCCACGCCATCGTTGAAAAGAGACTCCCCAGTAATGACAATTTCCAGATTACGTGGCGCGCCGGCGGATCTTAGAATGCCCATGACTGCAATTGGATCGGTCGGGGAAATCAGCGCGCCAAACACCAAACAATAGGGCAGAGACAGTCGCATGTCGAGAAGCGGCAGCAACAGCCATATCGCGACCCCGACCACGGCGGTTGAGACGCTCGTGCTCACGATGGCGAGCGCCAGGACTTGCCAGCGATAGTTCGCAAGTCTGGCAAAGTCAACATGCATGGCGCCCGCAAAAAGCAGAAGCGACAACATGCCCTGCAAGAGCAACTGACTGAAGTCAACAGAGTGAAGGAAGCCCGCTTCGGCAAGTTTCAGACGATGGACGAACCCAAGCAGGTCCCATCCGAGCCCATCGAGCACCACGAGCAAGAACGTCACCCCCAGCGATGTCGCCATGACGCCAATGGTTGTCGGGAGTCTGATGAATCGATGATTCAAGTAGGCCAATACCGCGGTCATCGAGATGCTGATTGCGACGATGTCGAGCACTGTCGATCCTCTTTACGCAGGTTCTGTACGAGGTTAAAAGCGGGGCAGGCGCACAAGTGCGGTGCAGTGCTCGCCAGAGCCGCGCGGCCTAACGTTTGAGCGGCGTCGAGGCGGTGCCAACAGCGCGCACGCGTGGCCGAGTAGATTTGCTTGGTTCGTCTTCTTGCGCCTGTTCTGCAGCGTCGCCGACAACGTAGAGCGTACGTGTGGGGAACGCGAAATCCATGCCGCGCTCCGCTAACCCGGTCATGAGATCCAGATTGATTGTCTGCTGAATATCCATGTACAGATTGAAGCTAGGATCGGTGACGTAGTACACCACTTCGAAGTCCAAGGAACTCTCACCGAATTGCTTAAAATGCGCGCGGTCAAAACGTGTGTTCCCCGCGGATTCGACGGCCGCCTTCACTATCTGCGGGACCTCTTTCAGTTGCTCGGGTTTAGCGTCATAGGTCACTCCGAAGGCAAACACGATGCGACGCTCCGACATTCTCTTATAGTTGTGTATCGTGTTTTTGAGCAGTTCCGTGTTGCTGCAGACGATCTGCTCGCCGCTCAGGCTGCGAATGCGGGTGGTTTTGAGGCCGATGTGCTCGATGCTTCCAGCGACGTCATTGAACACGATGAAATCGCCTATCTCGAACGGCTTGTCCAGGCCGATTGCCAAGGATGCGAACAGATCGCTGAGAATGCTCTGGACGGCCAGTGCGACGGCAACACCGCCGACGCCCAAACTGGCGACGAACGCGGTGATATTCACGCCCATGTTGGCGAGAACGGCGAGCAGAAGAACAGACCACAGCAGCGCTCGGAGCATCCATGACATCATTGTCGTGATGACCGGATTGTGAGCCGTTGCCGCAGCGCTGGTGAGGCGCCGGTGGGTCCAGACCGAGACGCCGTGATTAACCCAGAGCGCCAGCTGGAAACCAACGACGAGAAACCACAAATGGCTGATTCGACTATCCCACTTCGCCGACAGATCAATGAACTCGGTGCCGATCAGCAGTGAGGCCATCACAATCGTCAATCGGTGTGTTCGGTCAAGCACATCAACAACGATGTCATCAAAGTGAGTTGACGTCTTCGCCGCGATCCTGCCAAGACGCGCGACGCAAATGCGAAGCAGTCCTGACAAGATCAGGTAGCTCGCCACAACGGCGACTGCTGCGTAGAGCCATTCGACAGGCGGTATGCCGAACACCGCTCCGAGATCGAACCATTTTGCCGAACTGAACCATTGCATCGGTAACTTCTCCTCTTATCGTTACTGTCACTTACAGTCTGTCTGTACAACGATGCAAGAGTTCCGTAAATTAATTAGTCGTAAAAGTTCGATGGCCCGCCAGGGCGCCCGCTGCGACAAGGCCCTTTTTGCGACGTCAACCGATGTGGCATGCTTGAAATGCTCGCGCACGCAAAGCGTGCTGAGCGTATGTTGAAACCGCTTTCGGCATACACCAATTAGCCGTTCATCGGCTGGCTGTTCGAAGTGAATCGACGTCCAAAGGTCCACGGCGCTTAAACGCCAAAGCGACTTAAGATAGGTTTAAGTGTCGAAGAAGAAAGTGGTAGGCTCCGAGGACAACGGGGCAACGGGGCAACGGGGCAACGGGGCAACGGGGCAACGGGGCAATGGAGCAATGGAGCATCGGGGCAACCACGGAATGCGCGCAGGAGTTTGAGGGAAGGGCTCGGTTCGCGCTCGGTCTGTCAGCCTCGCTTGCATCCCGATTAGAGGAGAGACACATTGGCGAAGACCATTGTGCACGGGGATTATGAAGTTTTGCTCGACATTGTGCAGCCGCTTCGAGAGACGAATAACGTCTGGATCGACGTGACGATTCGGCATGTTGCTACTGGAGTCGTGATTTATTCATGCGTGGAGCCGTATCCCGTTATTGCGGGAGACTTGTCCGAGGAAAAGGCGCTCAAATCGGCGATCACGAACGCGTGTGGCCGCATTGAGTTCCGTGGTCGGATCGACCAGTAAAGTATTTCTCTATGCAAATCCGTGCCCGCCGTTGGCCGTCGCTCGATGAGTTGCGTTTGTGATGCACTCTGAGAAACGAATCATTCCGTGCAAGCATACGTCGGGCCTGCAGGCGTCGGCCGTGTACGACCTTTAATGGACTTGAAGCAGAATCAGCGATCAGCATCTCGGTCAACATTCCTATTTTTTTCGACGTTCTTCCGACCGGCCGAAAGTTCTGATCGCTGCCACGGTCGTCACGGGAGGTCGGTCCTTTTCTGCCCGGCGATGCGCACTGACTCGACCCGATCTTAAGACGGGTGTATGCGGGAGAGCCGACGAGCATCGGCGGTGTGTTGAAAACCGCGCTCGCAGGGTAAGTGTTCGCTGGTCAGGAGGTCACCACGGGCTTGGACTTGATACCACCCCGGATCGGATATACAATTATATTAATGTGTATCCATGCCATGGGAGTGATCATGCAGGTCGCGAAATGGGGTAATAGCCTTGCCGTGCGGTTGCCCGCAAGTGTCGTCGATGCGCTGGGCTTGAAGGAGGGCGACGATATTGAAATTTTCGCTGCCGATTCTGGCGCGTTCTCGGTCAGCAAAAAGCCGACCGTTGCCGAGCGGATTGAGCGCCTGCGCAAGTATCGGGGACGTCTGCCCGCGGACTTCAAGTTTGATCGGGAATCGCTCAGCGACCGGGGATAACGCCGAATGACAGTGGCCGCACCGACTCGGTTCGCCGTCGATAGCAACATACTCGTCTATCTGTTTTCGGACGATGCCGCGAAGGCTGACAGGGCTGAGGCATTGGTGGCTAGCGGAAATTTCAGGCCAGTCATCAGTACTCAGGTGATGAACGAGGTCACGCTTGTGATGAGCCGGAAGATGGGCTTATCGTGGCCTGAGATCGAGCACATCTTGGACGATGTCGAAGTGTTTTGCGAAGTCGTGCCGCTGACACTTGAAGTTCATAAAGAAGCACGTCGGATTGCAGCGCACTACGGATTCAGGTTTTACGACTCCTGCATTATTGCTTTCGCATTGCTCGCGGATTGCGAAGTGCTCTACAGCGAAGACATGCACCACGGTCAAGTCATCTTCGACCAGCTGACCGTGATAAACCCGTTTTCTTGAGCAGATGGGTCTATCGACTGAACAACTGCGCGTCTTATTGCTTGATCGTAGGCTCGCCGCGGAGCCGTACACAGTCACTAATGAGCACCTTGATTTGACATAACCTTATCGCATTTTAATTTCGAGAGGCCTTATGTTAAGGACCATCTGCTGACCAGGCTCGTTACGCGTCACGTTATGTCAATTCCCACGAATCGCCGCTGGTGCTGTCGGCTGGACAGCCGATGCCAGGTCGGCATCCCGATTTGTACCGTAGCGCCGCCGATTTTGCGCCGCTAGGCTGGATCGCTTCGTGATCGCCGCGGAGCACAGACGATGGAAAGCTGGCGAACAGGCTATCTTGGGATCCGTCAAGTACCCCGCGATCTGAGCGAGTTTGAGCTCAACACTTTCTTCACGTTCTCGAAGCAAGAGATCGCGCTCATCGAGACGCGGCGATCTGATTTATATCGTCTCGCCGTTGCGTTGCACGTCGGGTTCATACGAATGTCCGGCCGATCGCTGGATTCATATCGCCAGATACCTGCGATGCTGTGGCGGCACCTCGGTCGACAACTGCATGTCCAGCCGCCCGATCTCGGAACGCTGCGCTCGATCTACGACGGACGCTTCGATACGCTGTCCGACCATCAACGATTTGCTCAAATCATCGCGAACTTCCGCACGATCTCAGAGCACCAACGTCGATACGTGATCCGTTGGCTGAAAGAACAATTGACGGGTCGCCCAGAGCGCGGCCAATTGGGCAACGACCTGAAGCAATGGTTCTACGAACATCGGATCGTCATACCCAACGAACGGACAATCCGACAGTTCATCGTCCAAGCAGTTCGCGATATCGAGAGTTCGCTCCACGAGGAATTTCAGCGAACCTTCGGCCCGGAGAAATTGGACAGCTGGGCACGCCTTTTACCCCAGCCACACAAGGAGTACGTGAGCCTGCAGGGCTGGCTTTGGGCTGTGCCGCTCCGTGGTTCGACTCAGCAGATGGGTGAAATGCTGGACAAGATTAATCTCCTTACCATGCACGGCGTCGCATCCCCATGGCCACGCGCATGCAACGATGCAATTGTTCGCTACTACGCTCGTCGCTGTGCCAACCGCTCTCCATCCATCAGCAAACGGATCGCGCCGCAAAGCCGGAGGCTCGAGGCCGCCTGTTTCATGCGTTATTCGCTGTGCACGGCGACCGATCACGTACTCACGATGCTCCGGCGCTGGGTGCAGAAAGTCGTGAATGATGCATCTCGCGCGCTCGACGCGGCGAAGAACAAGCTTGACGATCAGCTTCGCGAGTTCGCCCTGGCTGTGAAGGCGTTGGCGATTGACGAGTCCCTGTCGCGCGAACAGCTTGGTAGCGCGCTCTGTGAACTGGCCGACAAGGTTCTCTGCCCACCGCAAAGCCGCCGCAGCCTCATGCGGCAGCATCTAATCGGCAAGCGACACTCGGCACGGAACCTATTGATGCGGATAGTGCAACTGCCCTTCGAGGCTGATTCCACTCAGCCCGTACTCGACGCGATCGTTCTGCTTCGAGATCTTTATCGCCGTCACGCTTACTTACTGCCCGATGGGTTGAATATTCGTCTGGGTCGCGCGTGGCGCGAAGCGATCGACGGATTCGACCGAATCAAAGCCATGAAGGCGTTCGAATGGGCCACGTTGTTCGCCCTGCGCGTCGCGCTTCGCAACGGATCCGTCTATGTGGAGCATAGTTTCGCGTTCCGTAGTCGAACGCGCATGTTGATTCCGATGGGCGAGTGGATCGCCAAACGCAACAATCTTTACGGGCAACTGGGTCTTCCGCAAGATCCCAAGGAATTTCTCGATCCGATCCTTGCACTTCTCGATCAAAGGCTTCCAAAACTCGTCGTTGCGGATTGTCGCTACGTCCGATCTTGATGAGCCCGTGGGCATTCTGCATGACATACAGGAAAAGGTCGCTTGTTGCTGGGTTCCGTAAAGACATCAGATCACTGCTGGCTGAAAGTTCGATCAGGCTCTTCATCGCTGTGAATTGTTGTTGGGCGCGTTACCGGCAGAGGCGGTCTGTTGGGTCAACGCCGAGCAGGCGAACACACTCGAACAGGATCTCTTTAAGCAGCGCAAGCGCCTCGCCGACGCCGAGCGTGCGCTGCAGACGAAGGTGACAAAAGCCGCGACCGAAAGTCGGCGTATCGCCACCGACAAGATCGACTCTGCTTTGCGTCGACTCGACGATCTGCGTCGAACGGCACCCAAGGATCGCGACTCGCGGATCTTTCCTGGGCATTATGCGCCGGTGCTCGTCGTTGAAGATGGCAAGTACGTGGTGAAGCCGATGCGCTATCAGTGTCGCATTGCAGGCAAGCCCGCCAACTATGACACGCGGTTTCCTGGCACGTACAACGCGCGACGCGACAATCTCGAGGGCTTTTGGAAGCCATGCTTTGGCGTGTCGCATGGTTTGATGCTGGTCGACGTCTTCTACGAGAACGTCAAGCGAGCACGGTACGAGAACACACCTCTTGAGACGCACGAGCAAGACGAAAACCTCGTCCTGGAGTTTCGCCCGAGCAACGGTCAGCTGATGTACGTCGCGTGTCTGTGGTCGCACTGGAGCGCGCCCGGCCAACCCGACTTACTTTCTTTCGCCGCGATCACGGACGAGCCTCCGCCAGAGATCGAGGCCGCGGGACATGATCGTTGCATCATTCCGATCAAGCCGGAGAACGTCGAAGCGTGGTTGAACCCCGATGCGCTTAATCTAGATGCCTTGTACGCCATTCTCGATGATCGAGACCGGCCATATTACGAGCATCGACTTGCTGCATAGATGCACATGCGCGGAAGGTGTTCGTGCTCCGATCGCACAGAACGAAACAACGAGGAAATCGCATGACTGAACTGACAACCGCACTTGCACTACGCGCGGCGATCAACGTTCTGCGCGACTCGGCAGAATGTCGCCGTATGCCGTCCGGTGAACCGCTCGATGATGCCGGCGTCGACCTTCACTTCGAGGCAGCAGAAGTCCTCGAAGATGCGCTCTCCAACCTTCGCGATCACGAATAGCCGGGCATTGGCAAGCACCCGCCTTGGTCGCAATGCTCGCGACCGACCGTGTGACGAAATCGACTCGCTTCATAGAAGTCTTTCACGCGCGATGCAGCGTCACAGCGGGTCATTCGGCAGCCACAACAGCGCGCCTTTGCGTTCATCGCCAGCGACGGTCGTCCACGTGTGACCCTCTTCATCGACTGCGATGCATCCCGGCTGCCAGTGCTCGGGATTGCGAAGACTGTTCACCCAGCTCTGCACCTTGCCCCGAAACACAATGACCACGCCACCGCGGCCGACATACTCGTTCGCTCGTCGCCATTCGCTCGCCGTATCGGATGGCGTCATGACTTTTCCTCCCCAGTATGGTCGAGCATCAGCTCGCATCCACGACATCGTACTGAGCACCTTGATCTGGAATCAAGCGGTCCGTTGGTGGCCGGTCCGGACAACCTAACGAGGCGTGATAATTTCGAATTAAAAGGGTCGCGACTGCGTGCAATGTGCACGGCGGCTCCGTTCGCGGTGAGTGCTCGGCGCGCGCTTCTTCAGCGTTGGGATGCACGGACCGCGGGACCGCGCGGGGTCCGCCATCTTGTGCAAGTCCGGCCTCTGAGGCGGTCGCGTTCTTGAGCGCGTGACCGAGAGGTGCCGCGCTCAAACAGAGATATTTGCCTGACGGCGGTGCCGGGTGCCCGACAGCGTAGTGACGGTCGGCCTTTATTGCGCGAACCGACAATAATGCTTTGTTGCATTAGTGGTTAACCCTAGAGATCAGTTTGCTTAGACTGGAATCACTGAAACGCAAACAGGGCTGTTTGCGAAACAAAGACTCGGAGGTAAGCACCATGAAACTCGCATCCATCATCGTCGCCGCTGCGCTCGCAATCCCGGCAGTTTCCTCGTTCGCACAATCGAACCAACCGTCGACTCGTGCTGAAGTGAAGGCGCAGCTCGTGCAACTTGAACGCGCTGGATACAACCCGAGTATGGATCGGACGACTTATCCGGCCGAGATCCAAGCGGCGGAAGCTAAGGTTGCCGCTCAAAACGGCCAAAGCTACGGTGGTGTGGCAGACGGCTCGTCGGCCTCGGGCGGTGCTCCGGCACACACGGGCAACAGCGTGGCCCCGGTCTACTTCGGTCATTAATCTCGGTCGGGGCTGATCGAAGTGGTTTGGCGCGGCAGTTGCCGCCGGGCCGGTCCATGCGCTGCGAAGGCCTCGTCCTCAAGTACAACATGCTGGCCGCTATCGGGAGAGATAGACGGCCAGTTTGCATTTTCGAACCTCCGCCACCGATCGAATCGATGGCTTGCCCGGTGCAGCGCACTGGGCTTTTTTATGTCCGCGGTGCTCATGTGCACCACCCTCGCAAGCAGCGCGCTGATGGGCATCGAGCGGCACATCGGAGACCGCCAGACCGCCGAGAACTGATAGGCGCCAACCGCGATCAGCGGAGTGTCGGCCGATGACATTCAGTCTTCTCGACCGCGTAACAATCCCTCGCGCTAAAGCAATATCCGTCGCAACGGACATTCCGAAGTGATTGCGATGCCTTGATCCATGAGAAGATGCAACGTCGATCAGAGGATCGTCGACGGCCTCCATTCGACTCAACCGACTTTCAGTCTCAAGGTTCTCATGCGTCGCATCGCAGTTCGTACATCACCGGTTCATGGCCGAGGCGTATTCACACTCAAAAGCATCGGCGCAGGCGACTTGATCATCGAGTATGCCGGGCAGGTCATATCAGGAAAGGAAGCGCAGCGCAGGTTCGAGCGCAGCTCGGCAGAGGACGGACACACATTTTTCTTTGGCCTGGCCGACGGAAGCGTGATCGACGGCGCTCACGGTGGCAATTCCGCGCGCTGGATCAACCACAGTTGTCGCCCCAATGCTGAGGCCGAAGAAGATGGGAGCCGCGTGTTCATTCGCGCGCTTCGTGATATCCCTATCGGCACGGAGATATTCATCGACTATAGCCTTGAGGTCGAAGGGCGCAGGACTGCGGCGCTGAAGGCCGCCTACTCTGGTCGATGCGACGCGCGGAAGTGCCGAGGGACGATGCTCGCACCTCGCTGATCTGCCAACCGCCGATCGGATGAGCGAGCGCGTTGATGGTGACGGCGCCTGGCATCGGGGACAGCGCGAGGTTCGAAGAAAAAAGGCGTCATGGGCTCTCGCACCCATGACGCCGAATCGCTCATCGTCGAGACGGAGCGAGGAGACAGGTTCATCATAGGCGAAGCTCAGCTTGAGCGATTGTCCGATTTAGAGGGCAGTCGCGCCTCAATTCCGAGAATGCCGGGCCACACGGCTGTCATATGACCGTGAGCAACCATGCTTGTCCGCCCAGAGATGTTGCCTTCTTGCGCGAATTGTTGAATTTGCCACGAAAGCAGACGCCGGTTGTCCTGATTCTCAATAGCATGTCGCGAAAGACATCTTCGGAGCCGTGATGGGCATCTGCCGTAAGCCAACACCAGCCGATCGCGCACACACCGATGGAGTGCAACTTCACTATGGATTGACCGGCCTTCGTGCCGTCGGTCCTGCGCGCGCGCATGCGCGGTACATATACGTGCTTATTCTCACGGCTGCCGCGCTCGATGGCTCGCAAACTACCGCGCTTTGAGCCCGTCGGACTGGACGAGGGGCGTGCGCTTTGGCGGAAGTATCGCGGCAACGCCGACGTAGAGCGCATGTTGCTTGAGATTGCACAGTCGCGCGCCGTGATGCTCGAGCTCGGCGAATACTTCAATTGCCTGCACAAGGTATGGATTGAGGAAAATCTCGGTCAGCTCGTGGCCCTTGAAAAGATCCGGCTGTTGCTCAATGAACAGGCCCTCCGTCAGCGTGCGCTCGCAGGGCTAAAGCCACCGCCGCGCAAAGACGACCCCGGCGGACCCGAAGAGGCAGAACCCGCGCTCATCGACTGACGCTGCGTCTGCAGCTACACAATCCAGTGTCAGCGGGCGCAGCATAGACGCGAAAACGCGACCAACTCAAAACTCTTTCCAAGTTGAAAGCAGCAAACCCGCCAACCGAGGCGGGCGCCTGACGGCGCCCTTCAAACTCAAAAATAGAATGCGGCGCAATGCGCCGAAGGGCCACCGGCACCTGGCGGCGACTGTGCCGTGGGGCTGCTTACGCGGGAACCGCGTCGTTGCGCTCCATCCTTTGTCTGCCGTTCAAAGCCGCGCTGTTCTCGACGCGTAGCACGAGCCGGATTGGGCAAAAGGGTTCGCTTTGCCACGTCCTCGGGCACCAAAGTCAGCGAGACGACATTGGCGTGCATGAGCACCCGCAACGCTCACGCAAGAAGCCGAGTGGCTCAACGCCCGCTCCCGCTTGGCCAGCGCAGCAGCGGACCCATCGGTGGGTCACAATCCGCCCGTAGAACCCGCCCAGCCAGAAAACGGCTATTAAGAGCTGTTGCCTTATCCCATTAGCCGTGTCTTGATGATGCAGTCGGTTGCGGCCCCGTGCAAAGCGGAAGCGGCTCCGGATCGCTGTGATGGCAACCTCGTGGAACTTCCGGAGTCGGCCAGTTTCGGCCATTGGCATCGGCCATACGGTGGTCGTTCGAACGACCGGTAGTCTTCAGAAACCGCCGCACTGGTGCGCGCTCCTCGGCCCCGTGCGGACGTTTGGCGAGGTTCATCTCTACGTAGCAATCACGGATTTGCCGAACTTGCTCTCTCACATCGGAGATCGTTGAACTGGCGACCGACCAGCGCATCGTACGTCTTCGGCTCGGCCGTGAGCCCGCATCAGTTCGTCAAGCGTCGTGCGGCTGGCAAGTTCGCGGGCGAAAACTCGAGCGGTGCGCACCCACAGTTGATGCGAACGCAAGATTCGACCTCCGTCCACGTCGAAAGTGAAAAAGTGAAGATGCGGGTCACCGTTCGGCGCTGCTCGATGCGCTGCGATTGTCGCAATCATGGCGAAGGTCGAGTTTTCGTTGTGAACCGCATACGTTGGCCCAAAGGCGCATTTTTGACGTAACGGCCGAGAAGCGGGGCGTCCGTATAAGACCCCTTCTGGAAACGTACTAAAATGTCGTCAACGGAATTACACCGGCGAGGGTTCGAATGCTGACGCGAGAGGGCGCTGACGAAGCCGAAATAATCGTCCGGCCGCGCACCGGTGGCGGATGGCAGGTCGAGGTTCCGTCCTCTGAGGGGATCCGTATTACGACAGTGAATACGGAGCAGGAGGCGCTCGCCTTAGCGCGATCGGTGGGTCCTGACATGGACGTGCGCCTTCTTCCTGCTAATGATGGCGTCGCGCCGGAGCGGCCGCGGGCTGACAGGCCCGACTGAGATTGTGCTGGTCGTTGATCAACAATGACATGATCATTGTGTTTGGGAATGAGGGAAGTGTCGGGCACGGGTACGCAGCCCAAGCCCTACGCGCTGTCGACCTCGAAGTGTGCGCGGATGATGTATTCGTGGGCGCTTCATCAGTGACGACCCCAGCGCGCGAAAGGCCGACGTTGCGGTGCGTAATTGATCGACTATGGCCGAACGACATGGTGCTCGTTTTCGATCTGGCGTCCCTAGGCAACGGCTACTCCGATGTTCTAGATACGTTACGGATGGTCGCGGAGAAGAGCGCGGCGGTTGCCTGCCTCAGCCGGACAGATGCAGGATGGACGATCGTTCGACACGAAACGTTGGTTGCCGCTCTCACCTTGGTTGCGGACATGGATCGAAAAATCCGGACAATACGAGCGAGAGACGCCTCTCGGCGGTTGAGTGACCGCGGAGCGAAACTTGGGCGCCCTGGTTCGCTGAGCGCGGAATTGCGGCGTGAAGCGCTCGCAGCGCTAGCAGCAGGAAGCACGGTCTCGGAAGTTGCCCGCGCCTTGAACACATCACGACAGACAATTTTGCGGGTTCGCCGATCGCAGGAAACGAATGAGGGCAGTGCTTGAACTGTCGCACCTATGCAGCGCGCTGCTCTGGGGTGATTGGTGCACGACCAGGCGCGCCTGCTAATTTGAGGGCATTGAGGCGCCAGGACCACTGAAGCTCGCAGCGTCGAGGAAGGTGACCGCTACGCCGACGGTTTCGCCTGTGTCCGAACATAGGGAAAGTGCGAGCGTCGCGCGTCAGTTCGAACTGCACTACCAGCCACAACTGCACCTGCATACTAGCCGCGTCTACGGGGCCGAGGCGTTGCTGCGCTGGAACCATCCACAACTGGGTGTGCTCACGCCGGCCGATTTCCGCGACGTGCTGCTTGAATCGACTGCAGACGAGGCGACGGGCGACTGGCTGATTCGCCTCGCACCGCGCCAAGCGGCGAAATGGCAGGCAGCGAACCGCATGGGGTTCAAGGTCACCGTCAACCTCTCAGCCACGACGATCCAGAAGTGCGATCTCGCCGCACTGGTTTCGGAGGCGGCCGGTGTATGCGCTTCCGCACTCGACATCGAGGTGACGGTGACAGTCGTAATGAGTGACTTCGCCGCCGCGTCGCGCGCGCTCTCGGCTGTACGAGAGCTCGGCGTGACCGTCTCGCTCGACGATTTCGGCACCGACTACTTCAGCATCACATACCTCGCACGGCTGCCCGTCGATTGCATCAAGATCGACAAGGTCGTTCGTGAAAGAGTTCACTGCCAAGGAGTGATCTGCTCTAGAAATCCTGGACACAAATGAGTGTTAGTGTTTCGGAGGCAATTTTCCCAATAGGAACGGGAGGTTGGCGATGAAGCGCAAGCAAT
>NZ_JARUXN010000017.1:0-45509 GCF_031451415.1 Caballeronia sp. LZ028
TCGTCCGGAACTGACGAGCGCGCACATCATCGTGTCGGGTGGCCGTGGTCTGGGCAGCGGCGAGAACTACACGAAGACGCTAGAACCGCTCGCCGACAAACTCGGCGCGGCGCTGGGCGCATCGCGCGCGGCAGTCGATGCCGGCTATGTCCCGAACGACTTTCAGGTCGGTCAAACCGGCAAGATCGTCGCGCCGCAACTGTACGTTGCAGTCGGCATCTCGGGCGCGATTCAGCACTTGGCCGGCATGAAAGACTCGAAGGTCATCGTCGCCATCAACAAAGACCCCGAAGCGCCGATCTTCAGCGTCGCCGATTACGGTCTCGTCGGCGATCTGTTCTCCGTCGTGCCGGATCTCGCGAGCACGCTGTGACGATGGATCGCGTGCCGCTGCACACGCGCCAGATCACGCTGCAAGGCTTCAGACGCGCGGATGGCCTCTACGACATCGAAGGCCATCTGCGCGACACGAAGTCATACGATCGCGATTCCCATGGCGTGATCGTCAAGGCGGGCGATCCGGTGCACGAGATGATGCTGCGCATGACCATCGGCGTCGATTTCGTCATCCGCGAGGCGAAGGCCGAATCGATCATCGTGCCGTATGTCGGCCATTGCGAAACGATCGCGCCCGACTATCGCAAGCTCGAAGGCATGAAGCTCGCGCCGGGCTTCATGCGCGAAATCAGAAACGTGTTCGGCGGCTTGCGCGGCTGCACGCATCTGACCGAACTCATCGGCGCGGTGGCCACCGCCGCATTTCAGACGATGAGCGAGGAAATCAACGCGAGCGGCACCATGCGGCCGTTCCAGCTCGACGGATGTCACGCGCTTCGTACGGATGGTCCGCTCGTGAAGGCATTTCATCCGAAGTGGTACGAGGCGCCGAAGCGCCTTTGACGCATCGGCGTGCGAGCCGTGGCTAGCGCGCGTTGCCAGCAAATGTGTATTCTCTCGAAGTCGTTCCTCGAGAGGAGCATCCGTGAAATACCCCTTGCTTCTGGGCTTCGGCATCGTCGCAATCGACGTGATCGTGTGGCGCGCGCGATTGCCCGACAATGACCTGGCCCGGCTCTTCATACGGCTCGCGCTTTTTTTTCTATTGAGCTGGGTGCTCTTTGCATCGGGTCTGAGTCCGTTCACGCAGGCGCCGTTCGCCGACGTCGTCGAATTGCACTGGGCGGGGCAAATTCTCGAAATCATCTGGTGGTTGATGGGCGCGCGCCTGCTCACGCTCTCACTCGACACGCTGCTGCTTCCACGCGCCTGGAGAAAACAGCGGCTGTTCTCGGACGTTTTCGGTGCCGTGGTGTTTCTCGCGGCGGCCGTGGCGGCGCTTGGCTTCGTGCTCGAACTGCCGGTACGCGGCCTCGTTGCGACATCGGGCGCACTGGCGATCGTGCTGGGCCTCGCTATCCAGAGCACGCTCAGCGATGTATTCGCGGGCATCGTCATCAACACGACGGAACCCTACGCGATAGGTGACTGGGTGACGATCGACGACGTCGAGGGCAAGGTCGTCGAGATGAACTGGCGCGCGACACATCTGTTGACGGGGCAAGGCAATACGCTCATCGTGCCTAACGCTGTCGCGGCGAAGGCGAAAATCACCAATAACAGCAGACCGGGCGACGTCCACGGCATATCGATCGTCCTCGAGATCGAACCCGAGGCGCGGCCGAAGACCGTGCTGGACGCACTCGGGCGCGCGCTTACCGGTTGTAATCTGATTCTCGCGACGCCGGCCCCATACGCCCGCATGAAGCGCACGACGACGAACTCGGTCCAGTATGAAGTGGTGGCCTTCGTCGACGACATGAACAAAAAGCTCGCCGTATGCAACGAGCTCTTCGACCTCTGCTACCGCCATCTCACCGCGGCTGGCGTGGCATGGCGCGCGCTGGGCGTAGCGGCGCCCGCGCTTGCATCGAGAGATGAAAAAGAAGCCTTGTTAAGACGCGTCGACTTGTTCGACAGCCTTTCAGGCGAGGAAATAACGCGGCTCGCGAAGCGTTTGTCGCGACACGAATATCAGGCGAATCATCAGATCCTGGCGCCCGACACCGTGCCCGATAGCTTGTCGATCGTGCATTCGGGCGTGCTCTCGGTCGCGGTCGTCGAAGCGGCAGGCGCTCGCGAGGTTGCTCGCATCGGGCCGGGCGAAGCATTCGGGGAAGCGGGATTGCTCGCCGGAATCGCGATGCAAGTATCGATCTCGACGCTCACGCCATCGGTTCTATTTCAGCTGGCCAAGGACGACATGACGTCGTTTCTCAAAGATCATCCGGAAGTAGCGAAGCAAATGTGCGAGCTTCTGGCGTATCGGCAGGATAAGCTCGGCAAGCTCGCGACTCCGATGCCCGCCGAGCACGAACAAGGCCACTCGCTGTTCCAGTGGTTGATCGGGAAAGTATGGAACGCGCATTCGCTGAATCACGACTCCCGAAGCGATTGAGCATACGGCTCAAGCTGCTTCAGCGGAGATGGGTCGCGCGGCCGGATCGATCACATTCTCGTCAGTCACCGACGCAAAAGCCTGAACGGCCGCGCGTGCCGCCGCTTTCCTCGTCTTGCCCGCACGCGACGGCGGCTGGCAGGCGCCGCACACGACGCCGTGCTGCAAGTCATGCTTGTGCGCGACGAACTTGCCGGTGCAGCGGCAGCAGGGCGTCAATTGCAGCATCTCCGCCTCGAAGAAACGCACGAGCGTCCAGGCGCGCGTCAGGTCGAGCACCGGTTCGGCGTCGTTGCGCGTGCAGTGCTCCAGATACAGCCGATATCCTTTGGTCAGCGCATCGAGGTGCGAGCAGCTCGCTTCGTTCTTGAGGAACAGATAAGTGTTGAAGAATAGCGACGCGTGAATGTTCGAAAGCCACGGCATGTACCAGTCCGCGGAGAAAGGCAGCATTCCCTTTGGCGGCGACACGCCTCGCACTTCACGATAAAGACGGATGAGACGTTCGCGCGAGAGCGTGAGTTCGCTTTCGAGGACCTGCATGCGCGCACCGAGTTCGATGAGCGCGACTGCGCGAAACACCTCTTGCGCTTCTTCGGTCAGGCTTTTCTTTGCAATGAGGTTCATGGAGGACGGCGCCTTAGATCAGCAGTTTGACGGGCTGACCTGCCAATAGAACGGCAGCATGCGTCGAAGCGATGTCGGCGTGCTTCGGAGGTTGCGTCAGCGCGGAGAGCAGCATGTGATCGTTGAAGCGGAACGCGCATAACAGCTGATCGGAAGAGGCGAGCTTCACGACTTGGGGCAGCGAGAGGCTCATCAGCAGATCGGCAACCTCGGCGGATAGCCCGAGGCGAAACATGCCGATCGCGCGGTCCTCGCGCAAGATTCGCTGCGCCAGGATGAGATAGGAAAGATTGATCTCTCGAATGCTTTCTTGGATTTCGAAGGTGCTCATCTTTTTAGGCCTTGATGTCTCCAAGGCTTTCGTTGCCTTCAATGATTTCAGTCTAGGCGCGCGTCTCCACCGGATCAATCGTCAGAAGATTGATTTTAATTAATCGATTAGCAACACCGTTAAAGGATTGTTATCCCGTTCTCCGGGAACGGAATATGCGCTGCGGGGCGGCCTTGTCGGGACAGGAAAGCGGCTTTGCCACGATGATCGAGCGGCAGTCGATACCGGCGGCGCTTCAGTATTCAACTATCCGGCGAGTGGCCGCCTACCGAACCTCGACCATTTTCGCGCCACAATCCCGACATGCTTCCACACGGACAGGCTATGGAACGTCGCGCACTGCTTCCCCCGTTGAATCCGACCCGGGCGTTCGAGGCGACCGGACGCCTGCTGAGTATTTCCAAGGCCGCCGACGAATTGGCCGTGACGCCCGCCGCCGTCAGCCGGCAGGTACGCACGCTCGAAGCCTATCTGGGCGTCGATCTGTTCGAGCGTGTGAAAGGACGGCTTGAGCTGACCTCGGCGGGTGCGCGGTATCTGGCGGAGTTGATGCCGCTCTTCGCAGCGCTGCGCGAAGCCACCGACAGTTTGCGTTCGTCGGAACGGCGCGCCCGCGTGCTCAAGATCCGCTCGCCCGCCACATTCGCGGTGCGCTGGCTGATTCCGCGTCTCGCGAGCTTTCATCGGCTGCATGAAAACATCGACGTGCAACTGACGACATCACCGGCTCCGCTCAATTTCGCGCGTGAGGATATCGACGCCGGCATTCAGCTAGGCGACGGCAAGTGGCCCGGTCTGCGCGTGCAACGTCTGATCGCGAACGAACTGGTGCCTGTCGCCGCGCCGTCGAGACAGGTCAAGGCGCGCTCGCAGTTACAGGGCGAAACGCTTCTGCACACGCTCGCACGCCCTGAAGACTGGACCTTGTGGCTGAAGGCTGCGGGCCTTCCATTGAGCGGGCGACGCCGCGAGATGCGCTACGAAACGTCGCTGCTCGCGTATCAGGCAGCGATCGAAGGGCACGGCGTCGCGATCGCGCAGAAGGCGCTGGTGCGCAGCGAACTCGAAAGCGGTCTGCTCGTCGCTCCGTTTTCATTCGAGCTGGACCGCGGCAATCACACATACTACTTCGCGTGGCCGACGGCGCGTCCGCAATCCGATGCACTGAAGATTTTCCGCCGATGGCTGCACTCGTTGCTCAACGAATAGCGCTCACGAATCGCCGACCCTTTAACAAAAAGTCAAAGGCTCGTTTCTAAATTGTCGATTGTCCGGAAGGCCGGTGAGTACCTATTCTCGTCGGCATGATTCGTCGCAGTGACGAGTCACGAGACAGGACAATCACAAATGCCAAGAGACAGCCTCAACGGCGTGCGGGTGATCGATTTCTCGCATGTCCTCGCCGGTCCGGTCTGCTCGATGACACTCGCCGATCTCGGCGCGCACGTCGTCAAGATCGAGCCGCCCGACGGCGAGATCGGGCGGCGCATCGGCCCGCCGTGGATCAGCGGTGAAAGCCCGGCCTTCATCAGCGTCAACCGCAACAAGTACAGCGTCGCGATCGATCTGAAAACCGACGCGGGGCGCGAAGCCGTTCGCCGCATGTTGCGCGAGGCCGACGTGCTCGTCGAAAACTTTCGGCCGGGCGTGATGGCATCGATGGGACTCGACTTCGACGCACTGCGTCAGTTGAATCCCCGGCTCGTCTACTGCTCGATCTCCGCCTTCGGTCAGACGGGCGCGAATCGCAAGCGGCCGGGCGTCGATGGCGTGATCCAGGCTGTCAGCGGTCTGATGAGCACGCTCGGCACGACGAACGCCGAGCCGCTGAAAGTCCCGATTCCCGTTGCCGACATGATGGGCGGCTATCTCGCATCGATCGCGATTCTCGGCGCGCTGCATCAGGTTCGCGCGGGCGGCGGTGCCCAGCATCTCGACGTGAGTCTCTACAACGCGACGCTGATGCTGCAGCAGATCGGCTTCGCTGCGTATTTCGCGTCCGGCCGCGAGCCGGAAAAAACCGGCAGCGCCGCGCCTTATGCATGCCCGAACGAAGCGTTCCCGACGCAGGACGGCTGGATGATGGTCGTCGCCTATCATCCGGAACGATGGCGCGCGCTGTGCGAGGTGCTCGCATCGTCCGCACTCGCAGCGGATCCGCGCTTCGCCACCAATGACGATCGCGTGCGCCATCGCAAGGCGCTGCATCACATGCTCGCGGCGCGTTTCGTCGAACGCCCGACCGCGGAGTGGATGGAACGGCTCGCAGCGCGGGACATTCTGTGTTCGCCCGTCGCAACCTACGGCGATGTCATCGAAACGGCGGAATACGCCGAATGCGGACTGGCGCAGACGATCGATCATCCGGTCGCGGGAATCATGCGTACGCACGGCTTCGCGCTCGGTCCATCCGACCGCGCAAGCGTGCCCGACGTGCCAGCGCCGCTGACGGGCCAGCACACGCTGCAGATGCTGGAGCGATACGGCTTCGCCCAAAGCGAGATCGCGGAACTGCTGAACGCGGGCGTGATCCGCCTGGGCCGCGCAACGCGCGAGACCTGCGATGAAGACCGCAAGGTGAGCGCATGAGCGCCGCGATGATACGGAGCGAACGACGCGGCCAGGTCGCGCTCGTGCGTCTCGCGTCGGATAACCCGCTCAATCCGCTGACCGACGCGTTGATGGATCAGCTCATCGACGTCCTGCTGCGCAACGAAGCCGATCCGCAAATTCACGCAATCGTTCTGACAGGGTCCGACAAGGCCTTCGCCGCCGGCGCCGACATCGTCGCGATGTCGAAGCTCGATTACGCGAGCGCATTCTCGGATGACTACATCGGACGAAGCTGGGACCGCATCCGCATGGCCCGCAAGCCGATCATCGCTGCGGTAGGCGGCTATGCGCTCGGCGGCGGCTGCGAACTGGCGATGATGTGCGACATCGTCATCGCCGCGGACGATGCGCTCTTCGGCCAGCCCGAAATCAAGCTCGGCATCGTGCCGGGCGCGGGCGGCACGCAGCGTCTGCCGCGCGCGGTAGGCAAATCGACCGCGATGCTCGCGTGCCTGACCGGCGAATCCTTCAACGCAAGCGAGGCATTGGCATATGGACTCGTGTCGATGGTCGTCGCTCGCGAGCGCTTGATCGACGAAGCGATGCGCGTCGGCGAGCAGATCGCGCGTCATTCGCTGCCGGTGATCGTCGCGATCAAGGAAGCCGTCAATCGTGCGTTCGAGTCCTCGCTGTCGGAAGGTCTGTTGTTCGAGCGAAGGCTATTTCATGCGGGCTTTGCGCTCGCCGATCAGAAAGAAGGCATGGCCGCGTTTCTCGAACGTCGTCAGGCCGCATTCCAGAACCGGTAGTTGCCGGCGAAACTATCAGGAGACTATGTCGTGTCAGCTTATTCAAACGATGCGGGTTCGCTGGTCGAGTCATCCCTCGACGACGGCGTGCTCGTGCTCACGCTCAACAGCGCAAGCGACGGCAACGCGCTGAACGTCGCGATGACAGAGGCGCTGTCGGATGCGCTCGAAGAGATCAACGACCGGCGCGACATGCATTGCGTCCTGCTGCGTTCGTCGTCGCGGCATTTCTGCACGGGTGGCAACGTGAAGGACATGCAAAGCGGCAGCGATCTGATGAGCGGCAGCGTCGAAGACGTGCGCGACCGCTTGCATCGCAGCTTGCACCGGATCACGCGCGCATTGAGCGGTCTCGATGTGCCTTCGGTATGCGCGGTCAATGGCGCCGCAGTCGGAGCGGGCTGCGATCTCGCGTTGATGTGCGATATCCGCGTGGCGAGCACGAAAGCCGTTTTCGCAGAGAGCTTCTTGCGGCTGGGACTTGTATCGGGCATCGGCGGATCGTGGTTTCTCGCGCGCATCGTCGGCTATGCGAAGGCGCTCGAACTGACGCTGACCAGCGAGTTCATCGATGCGGAAGCGGCGCTCAAGCTCGGCATCGTCTCGAAGGTCGTGCCGGAGGATGCGCTCGACACCGAAGCGTTGTCGCTGGCGAAACGCATCGCGCACAGCCCGCCGACTGCACTGCGCATGGCGAAGCGGCTCGTGCGCGAAGCGGCCGATGCATCGCTTGAAACGACGCTCGAAATGGCGGCGAGCATGCAGGCCATTCTGTTGTGCGGCCGCGAGCACAAGGAGGCTGTCGACCGGTTTCTCGCGCAGCAAGCGGCGAAGAAGCGCACGCACATGTGATGCGCCTTACGGCCACTGCGTCGATCGCGCGGGGCCTCACGAACTGAATCACAGGAGACGACCATGTCCACGACTTCCGGCGCGCGACATTCAAAGCCCGGCATGCTGCGGATCATCGCGACATCGAGCCTCGGCACGATGCTCGAGTACTACGATTTCTTCGTCTACGTCGCGCTGACATCGACGCTGACGCACTTGTTCCTGCCATCGACGGATCGCACGGTCGCCGCGATGGCGGGCGTCGCCACGTTCGGCATCGCGTATGTCGCGCGGCCGCTCGGCACGATCATCTTCAGCCCGATGGCCGACCGCATCGGACGCAAGAAGACCTTCGTCATCACGCTCGCGATCATGGGTATCGCGACGGTGGGCATCGGCTGTCTGCCGACCTACGCGATGGCCGGCCTGCTTGCGCCGATCGGCCTCATCGCGCTGCGCGTGGTGCAGGGCATCGCGCTCGGCGGCGAATATGGCTCCGCGGTCGTCTACGTCATGGAGCATGCGCCCGCGGGCCGCAAAGGCATGGCGACGAGCGTGCTGCAAAGCACCGCGAGCCTCGGCCTTTTGCTCGCGCTCGCTATCGTGTCAGCGCTGAAGTTCGCGCTCGATGCAGCCGCATTCGAATCGTGGGGCTGGCGCGTCCCGTTCCTGATCTCGGCGCCGATCGTCGCGGTGGCGACATGGATCCGGCTCGGCATGAAGGAAACGCCCGTGTTCGCGGAGATGAAAGAGGCGGGCCGTCTGTCGAAATCGCCGCTGCAGGACACGTTGTCGAGCGCGACGTCGTGGAAGGCGATTCTCGTCGCGATGTTCGGCGCGCAAGGCGGAACGTCGGTATCGCTTTATACGTCGATCGTCTACATGCTGTACTTCCTGCAGAACGTGTTGAAGGTCGATCCGTCGCGCGCGAATCTCTGCCTTGGCGTCGCTATCGTCGTGGCCGCGCCGCTTTATCCGGCGTTCGGCCGTCTGTCCGATGCGATCGGCCGGGCGCGCGTGATGCTGATCGGCATCGTGCTCTGGATACTCGCAGCGTATCCGGCATTCGCGGGCATCAGGACGAATGCGCTCGCGGGCGGCTGGGTCACGGTGACGCTGCTCGTCGCGCTGCTCGCCGTGTTGACCGCGATGATCATGGCGCCGCTGCCCGCGTTTATCGCCGAATGTTTTCCACCGCAAAGCAGGACCACGGGCTTCGGATTGTCGCAACAACTCGGCAATGTGCTGTTCGGCGGGTTTCTTCCGTTGATCAGTCTTTCGCTCGTCAATCTGACGGGCAACCCGCTTGCGGGCGTCGGGTATTCGATCGTTTCGCTGTTGCCCTGCCTTGCCGTTACCTATTTTTGGGGACTGCGGCAGGATCGGCTCATTCGTCAGCGTCATTACGAAGTGCAGTGCGCGAGCCCTGCCGACACGGCTCAATTGCCGGTACGTTGAATCGGCGATGACACGAAGCGCGGCATCGCGATGCCGCGCTTCGCGTGGTTCAGGCGAGACCGGCCATCAGCGTGTATTTCACATGCACATATTCCTCGATTCCATGATGACTGCCTTCGCGTCCGTAACCGGATTGCTTCACGCCGCCGAACGGCACCGAAGCCGTGCCGACCGAGCCGGAATTCAGAATCACCATGCCCGCCTCGAGGTTGCGCGACAGCCGGAACGAGCGGCCCAGATCGCGCGTGAACGCATAGGCGACGAGTCCATATTCGCTGTCGTTGCTGCGTGCGATGACTTCTGCTTCGGTCGAGAAGCGATAGATCGGAAAGACAGGACCGAAGATTTCGGTCGATGCGATCGGCATATCGTCCGCGACATCGACGAGAATCGTGGGCGCATAGAAGAGTCCGCCTTTCGCGTGCGCATGTCCGCCGAGCACGGCCTTGGCGCCGCGTTCGCGCGAATCGTCGACGAGCTTGCCGACCTTGTCGATGGCCGCACGATTGATCAGCGGACCGACGACGAACCGGTCCTGCAGCCCTTGATCGACCGGGATCGCTTCGACGAGCGCCTTGACGCGCTGAACGAACGCATCGTGGATGCTCGCCTGCACATACACGCGGTTCGGCGAAATGCAGACCTGTCCGCTGTTGCGCAGCTTCGCGGACACGAGCGCTTTCGCGGCTTCGTCGAGATCGGCATCGTCGAAAACGATGAAGGGCGCGTTGCCGCCGAGTTCCATCGTCATTGTCTTCAGCGTGCCGGCGCACTGCGCGGCGAGCAGCTTGCCGACCGCGGTCGAACCCGTGAACGAGATCTTGCGAATGCGCGGATCGTCGGTGATGAGTTTGCCGATCTGAACGGGGTCGCCCGTCACCATTTCGAACACGCCTTCCGGAATGCCGGCGCGGCGCGCATATTCGAGCAGCTTGTATGCGGTCAGCGGCGTTTCCTCGGCAGGCTTCAAGAGGATCGTGCAACCTGCCGCGAGCGCGGTCGCGACCTTGCGCGTAATCATCATGAACGGGAAGTTCCACGGCGTGATCGACGCAACCGGCCCGACAGGCTCTTTCGTGACGATCACCGCTGCGTCTTTCGCGTGCGTGGGGATGGTATCGCCGTACACGCGTTTCGCTTCCTCCGCGTACCATTCGACGAAGCCCAGGCCATAGTCGATTTCGCCGAAGGCTTCCGACATGCACTTGCCGTTCTCGCGGCACATCAGTTCGGCGAATGCGGTCTTGTCGGCGCTGACGAGGTCGAACCATGCGCGCAGCAGTGCGCTTCGTTCGCGTGCCAATGTGCGCGACCACGCCGGAAAGGCCGCGCATGTGCGGTCGATGGCGGCGCGCACCTGCGCTTCCGTATGATGTTCGACTTGCCCGACGAGCGTGCCGTCGGCGGGATTGAGTACATCGATCATGCTTGTTCTCCGAGGTGAGTTGACTTGCATGATCGAATGTTAGGCATATGGCAATGCGACGAGAACGCGTGATCGTCTGCAAAGCTTGCCCGATTCTATGAACACGCCTTTATCGAACTCGACGCATGAAAACGCACCGCCCGCCCAAATTGCCGACGATGGAAACCGAAGCCGCCGCACTCGCTCGCGTGCACGCTTCGATGGTGAGCCGGCTGCTGGAACTCGCGCCGAACGAAGGCTATAACGCGACGCCGATGCCGGACATTCGCCTGTTGCGATCGAACCGTCCGCTCACGCGTACGCCGGTGCTGTACGAGCCGGGTATCGTCGTCATCGCGCAAGGCCGCAAGCGCGGCTATCTCGGCAGCAAGGTGTATGTCTACGATGCGCAGCACTATCTGGCTGTCGCGTTGCCGCTGCCGTTCTCGATGGAAACCGACGCCACCGCCGACGAACCGTTGCTCGCGGTGTACGTGCGTCTCGATGCGACGCTCGCCGCCGATGTATTGCTGCAGATCGACGAGCGCAATGGCGTGGTGCCCGGCGAGCCGGGCGGCATGGCCACGACGCGGCTCGATCTCGCGCTCGGCGAAACCATGCTGCGCTTTCTCGACGCAATGCGCGATCCGCTCGAAGCCGCGCTATTGGGGCCGACGCTGGTGCGCGAGATTTACTTTCGCGTGTTTATCGGCGAGCAGGGCGCTTCGATGCGCGCCGCGCTTGACCTCGATGGACATTTCGGGCGCATTTCCAAGGTGCTGCGCAAGATCCATTCGAGCTATGCCGAGGCGCTGACGATCGAAACGCTCGCAAGGGAAGCGGCCATGAGCGTGCCGTCCTTTCATACGCACTTCAAGGCGGCCACCAATACTTCTCCGCTGCAGTACATCAAGTCGACGCGACTGCATCAGGCGAGGCTATTGATGGCGCGGCAAGGCATGACGGCTGCGGCGGCGAGCGCGCGAGTCGGCTATGAGAGCGCATCGCAGTTCAGCCGCGAATTCAAGCGGCTTTTCGGCGGCACGCCTTCGGAAGAATTACGACGAATGAAGCGGCATTTCGCGGTGCCGGAGGCGGGGCCGTCGCCTTATGTGTCGTCGCATTGAACCGACGTTCCTCGTTAAAGCTCATTGCGTCGAAGCTGCTCGTCGCGCTTCTCTTTGCATAACTCGATGAACCTCTGCACCGGCGCCGTCGGCGTAGCGCCGCGACGCGTTGCGATCCCGTACGGCGCGCCACGTCGCTCGATACGGATCGGCAGCACCGCCATCATGCCGTGCGCCTGAAAGTATTGCGCGACCTTCAGCGGCATCAGCGCAACGGTCCCCGCGCTGGCGCGCAATAACGACAACGTCGCGAACGTCGATGACGTTTCGATCGCGTATCGCGGAAAAGGAACCTCCGCGTCGTCGAAAAGCTGTTCGAGCAGCGAGCGCATCGGCAGGGCGGCTTGCGGCACGATCCACGGATTGTCCGCAAGCGCTTCGAGCGTCAGGCGCTGCACGCTCGCGAGCGGATCGGCGCCATCGACCACGAGACACACTTCCTCCACTTCGAGCGGAATGAAATCGTAAGCCTCAGGGTGAACGCTGATGCTCGGCCGCCCGATGACGAGATCGAGCAGACGCTGATCGAGCATCGACAGCAAACGCGCGCTGTTGTCCTCCCAGACCTCGACGGACACGTCCGGCTGCACTTGCCGCAGCGCACGCAGGATGGGCGCGAGCCACTCGGGCATCGAACCCATCACCGCGCCGATGGCAAGCATCCCTCCGCCGCCGCGCATGATGGCCGCAAGCTCGTCGCGCAGCGCGCCGATCTCCGAACGCACCGCGCGCGCGTGACGAATCACGCAGCGCCCGAGTTCGTTCGGCACGATGCCGCGCGGCGAACGGGCAAACAGTTCAGTGCCGAACATCGCCTCGATTTCGCGCAGCGACTTGGTCGTCGCGGGCTGCGAGAGCGACACCTGTTGCGCCGCCTTGCGCAGCGAGCCATGGTCGTCGAGCGCGATCAAAAGCGCGACGTGATTGCCGCGCAGCCGCCTCAATATCGCATCGATACTGGTTATCACCGATATAACTCCAACGTCTCACCTGATCGGAACGTTTCATTATCTGGCCGCGCCGATGCCTCTTTAAACTGGCTCGGTCGATGTTCGTCACAGCCGGGCGCTCGACGGCGCGGCTCGATCATGCCGGAACTCACGCGGCCTCGGCAAGCGCAGCAGAAATCACGCATCCACAGGAGAGAGGCAAATTGAAAAGAATCGGACTCGATGTCGGCGGCACCTTCACCGATGTCGTGATGGTGGACGACGAAGCAGGGCGCATCTGGTCGACCAAGGTGCCGACGACGCCGAAGGATCGCGTCATCGGCACGATTGAAGGCTTTCGCAAGATTCTCGAACTCTCGGGCACCGACAGCGCCGACGTATCGTTCATCGGCCACGGCACGACGATGGCGACCAACATGGTCGTCGAGGGCACCGGCGCGAAGACCGCGCTCGTCACCACGCGCGGCTTTCGCGACATCCTCGAACTAAGGCGCGTGTCGCGTCACGACCGCGCCGATCTTTACGATCTGCTGTTCGAGAATCCGCGTCCGCTCGTCGAGCGCCGCTGGCGGCTCGAAGTGAACGAGCGCCTGCGCCATGACGGCAGCATCGAAACGCCGCTCGATCACGCGCAGCTCGAAGCGCTCGCCGAAGAGATTCGCGCGTCGGATATCGAAGCCGTCGCCGTGTGCTTTCTGCACGCGCACGTCAATCCGCGGCACGAACGCGAAGCCGTCGAAACGCTGCGCCGTCTGCTGCCGGAGCGCTTCGTGTGTGCATCGCACGAAGTGAATCCCGAATCGATGGAATACGAGCGCGCGAGCTCGACGGTCATCAACGCGATGCTCGGTCCGGTCTGCGGGCGCTACATCGGCCGGCTCATCAGCGCGCTGGCGCAGCATGGCTTCGCGGGCAAGTTCCTTTTCATGCAGTCGAACGGCGGGCTCGCGAGTCCGGCCATGGTCGCCGACAAGCCGATCGTGCTGCTCGAATCCGGCCCGGCGGGCGGCGTCTCGGCGGCGATCCGCAACTGCGAGAAGAGCGAGCTGAAGAACGCGATTCTCGGCGACATGGGCGGCACGACCTTCGATGTTTCGCTGATCCGCGACTCGCGCCCCGAACTCCGCAACAAGAGCCTGCTGCACACGTACACCGTGCGCTCGCCCAGCATCGACATCGATTCGGTCGGCGCGGGCGGCGGCTCCATCGTGTGGATCGACGCGGGCGGCGGCGTGCGCATCGGACCGGAGAGCGCGGGCGCCGATCCCGGACCGGCGTGCTACGGGCGCGGTGGCACGCGCCCGACCGTCACGGACTGCAATCTGGTTCTCGGCTATATCGATCCCGACAGCTTCCTCGGCGGCGAATTCAAGCTCGATGCGCAGGCGGCATGGCGCGTCGTCGATGAAGTCATCGCGCAGCCGCTCGGCGTCTCCGTGCCCGAAGCCGCGCAGGTCGTGCGCTCGGTCGCGAACGCGTTGATGGCGCAGGCCATCCGCATCATGACAGTCGAGCGCGGCTACGACCCGCGCGAGTTCTCGTACATCTGCTACGGCGGCGCGGGGCCGGTGCACGCGGTCGATCTCGCCCACGAAATGGGTATCCGGCGCGTGGTGATTCCGCCGCTGCCGGGTCTTTTCAGCGCGTTCGGCATGACGGTCGCGGATCAGCAATACGACTATCAGCGTCCGCTGGAAAGCGATCTCGCGATGATCGACGACGCGACTCTGAACGCCGCGCTCGATGAACTGGCAGCGCTTGGCATGGAAGAGCTTCAGCGTCACGGCGTCGAAGCGCAGGGCGTGAACGTCGTGCGTCTCGCCGATTGCCGCTACGCCGGCCAGCCCGATGTCATCACGGTCGAAGTGCAGGCAGACGCAGTGGGCATCCGCGCGGCGCTCGCGCAAGCCTTCGAGGACGCGCATCTGCGGCAATGGAACTTCATCAGCAAGGACAAGCCGGTCGTGGTCGCCAACGTGCGTCTGCAACTCGTGACGACGACCGGCTGGCGCGGCTCGGTCGCGAGCGCCGATGGTGGCGCGCTGCCGCAGCCGGTTCGCACCCGCGAAGTGTATTTCGATGGCCACGCGCGCACGCTGCCGGTGTTCGCGCGCACGCAGATTCCGGTCGGCGCGACGATCGAAGGGCCGGCGGTCATCGAAGAACACAGCAGTTGCGCGGTGCTGAAGGCGTCGCATGTCGCGCGCGTCGATCCCGATCTCAATCTCGTCATCGAACTGGCAGCCTGAATTCATGGACATCGTTACTTACGAAATCATCCGCAGCAGTCTCTTCGCGATCGCCCGTGAAATGAAGATCGCGATGATGCGCACCGCCGGCAGCCCGCTCATGCACGCGAGCGGCGATTCGTCGGCGGCCATTTTCGACGCCGACATGCAGCTCGTCGCGCAAGGCAACGACATCCCGACGATGCTCGGCTCGGCCGTCATCTCGACGCGCGTGTCGGTGGAAGCGGTCGGGCGCGAGAACCTGCGTCCCGGCGACGTCATCGTCAGCAACGACGCCTATGTGGGCGGCGGCAATCATCAGCCGGACGTGCAGTTCACGCGGCCCGTTTTCGCGGGCGGCAGGATCGTCGCCTTCGTGATGACGCGCGGCCACTGGACCGACATCGGCGGACAGTCGCCGGGCAGCTATACCGTCACGACGTGGGACGTGTTCGCCGAAGGCATCCGCATTCCGCCGGTGTTTCTGTATCGTAACGACGAGCCGGTGCAGGACATGCTCAACCTGCTCACGCGAAACAGCCGCAACGCGCACGAACTGCTGCTCGACATTCAGGCGCAATACGCGGGCACGTTCGTCGGCGACCGGCGCATCGGCGAACTGGTGGCGAAGTATGGCGCCGATGCATTGCGCGACGTGATGAGCCAGAGTCTCGATCACTCGGAGAAGCTCATTCGCGCGGAGATCGCACGCATTCCGGACGGCGTGTACGAAGCGCAGGAGTATCTCGATCCGATCGAGGCGCCGGGCTGGAAACAGGAGCGGCCGCTGCTCAAGGTGAAGATCACGAAGACGGGCGATCACATCACGTTCGATTACACCGGCACCGGGCCGCAGGCGCGCGGCGGCATCAACTGTCCGCTTTCGGTGACGTGCAACAGCACCTGGTTCACCGTGAAAGCGCTGACCGATCCGGGCATTCCGACCAACCAGGGCTGCTATCGGCCGGTGACGATCATCGCGCCCGAGGGCAGCGTGCTGAACTGCCGCTATCCGGCGTCGGTGGTGTCGGGCAACACGGAGACCTCGCCGCGCGTGATCGATCTGCTGCTCAAGGCGCTTGCGCCCGCGGTGCCGGAGCGCATCACCGGACAAAGCAACTGCGCGTCGTGCGCGGGCATTTTCAGCGGACGCGATACCGATGCCGCGCGCATCGCCCGAACCGGTCAGGAGTTCGTCACCATGCACGACGTTCACGCGGGCGGCATGGGCGCGCGCGCGCAGAAGGACGGCGTGAGCGGCGTGCGCGTCTACGTGGGCAACGCGGGCAGTCAGTCGATCGAAATGATCGAAGCGACTTCGCCGCTGATGGTCGAGGAATGGTCGCTCGTCACCGACAGCGGCGGCGCGGGCCGACAGCGCGGCGGGCTGACATCGCGGCGCGTGTATCGCGTGGAATACGACGAAGCCACCTTCACCGTGTCCGGCGAACGCGGACGTTCCGCGCCCGAAGGTCACTTCGGCGGGCAGGCCGGCACGCGCTTTCTGTGCGTCGTCGAACGCGCGGACGGCAGCACGCAGGAGGTCGCGGCGAAGGGCGGACAGACGGTCGTGTATCGCGGCGATCGCGTGACCGTGCAGCCCGCGGGCAGCGGCGGCTATGGCGATCCGCGCGAACGCGATGAGAAGCGCGTCGATGCCGATGTCGCCGATGGCTACATCAGCGCCGATGCCGCCGCGCAAGTCTACGGCCGCACGCGCGAAACCATCGACGCACCGCTCGAAGTCACCGCCGAATGAGCGCGAGCGAAGCCATGAACCAGCCTTTGCCGCTCGCGGGCGTGTGCGTGATCGAGATCGGCCACAGTCTCGCCGCGCCGTATGCGGGCATGATCCTCGGGTCGCTCGGCGCGGACGTCATCAAGATCGAAAGCGCGGAACACGGCGACTACGCGCGCGATTGGGGCCCGCCTTTCGTCGATGGCGCGGCCGCGTTGTTTCATGCGGTGAATCACGGCAAAAAAAGCATCGCGATGTCGCTGTCGAATCCGGACGAAGCACAGGCGTTGCGCGAGCTGATCTCGCAACGCGCCGATGTCGTGCTGCAAAACCTGAAGGCGGGCGGCACGGAGAAATACGGTCTCGGCGGCGAGGCGATGCTGCGCATGAAGCCGTCGCTCGTCTATTGCAATCTCGGCGCGTTCGGCACGGCCGGGCCGCTGCGCGACAAGCCCGGCTACGATCCGCTTGTGCAGGCGCTTTCGGGCCTGATGAGCTTTCTCGGTCAGCCGGGCGAGCCGCTGTCGCGCATTCCGGTTTCGGTGAACGACATGGGCACCGGACTCTGGGCCGCGATCGGCGTGCTCGCCGCGCTCCTCCGGCGCCAGACGACGGGCGCGGGCGAGATCGTGTCCGTGTCGCTGTACGAGACGGCGATCAGTTGGGCGGGCATCCAGATCGCCGACTATCTCGCGTCGGGCGTGCTGCCGGGACGCTGGGGATCGGGGACGGCCGCGATCGTGCCGCATCAGGCCTTCGAATGCGCGGACGGCACCATCATGGTCGCCGCGGGCAACGACCGCCTGTTCCGCCGCTTGTGCGACGTGCTCGATATCGCCGCGCTCGCCGACGACGCGCGCTTCGTCACCAACGGCGCGCGCGTGACCAATCGCGTCGCGCTGATCGACTTGCTGCATATCGAGTTCCGCAAGCGGGGCACCGCGCACTGGCTGGAAGCGCTCGATACGGCGGGCATTCCGTGCGGACCGATTCAGACCGTCGATCAGGTCGTCGAACACGAGCAGACCAAGGCGCTCGATCTGCTGCGCATCACCGACGACGGCGCGGCGACGGTCGTCGGCGTGCCGATTTCATTCGGCGGCGTGCGGCCTGCGCGCACCGGCGTCACGCCGAAACTCGGCGAACACAATCATCTGCTGGCGAAGAAAACACTGGAGACATCGTGAAACTTGCATCGCAACTGGTCGGCGCGCTCGACACGCTGACGCTCGAAGAAATCGACGAACAGATTCTCATCGTCAAGCTGAATCGTCCGGAAGTCTCGAACGCGATCAGCACGACGATGGGCGACGAGATCATCCGCGTATTCGGTGCGCTCGAAGCGAACCCCGCGCTGTATCGCTGCGTGATCCTGACGGGCGCGGGCGAACGCGCGTTCTGCGGCGGCGCGGACCTCAAGCAGCGCGAAGGCATGACCGACGAGCAGTTCGGCGTGCAGCACTATCTGTTCGAGCGCATGAACCGCGCGCTCACGTATTGCCCGGTGCCGGTCATCTGCGCGGCCAACGGCGCGGCGGTCGCGGGCGGACTCGAACTGCTGCTCGCGTGCGACTTCGCTTATGCCGTCAGCCACGCGACGTTCGGCTTCACCGAAGTGAAGCGCGGCATCATGCCGGGCGGCGGCGGCACGCAGCAACTGCCGCGCGCGATCGGCGTGCGGCGCGCGAAAGAGCTGATCCTGCGCGGCGGCAAGTTCACGGCGCAGGAAGCGCTCGCGTGGGGCGTAGTCAACCGGCTGTGCGAGCCGGGGCGCGTGCTCGCCGACGCCATCGACGCCGCGCGCGACATCTGCACGAGCGCGCCGCTTTCGGTCGCGCAGGCGAAGAAGGCGATCGACCTCGGCATGCAGGGCGATCTGCGCACCGGGCTCTATCTGGAAATCGAAGCGTATAACCGGCTGATTCCGACCGAGGATCGTCTCGAAGGCATCAGCGCTTACAACGAGAAGCGCGCGCCGCGATTCAAAGGCCGCTAGATCAAAACCCGGACTCACCGGAGGAGACAGACATGACACCCGACATCGGCAGCTTCGACAGGCCCAAGGCCGAAGCGACCTACGGCAAGATCACGCGCAGGCTCATCCCCTTTTTGTTCCTGTGCTATGTGTTTGCGTTTCTCGATCGCATCAACATCGGCATCGCGCAACTCGACATGAAGCACGACGTGGGCTTCAGCGATCTCACTTACAGCATCGGCGCGGGCATCTTCTTTCTCGGCTACGTGCTGATGGAAGTGCCGAGCAATCTGCTGCTCGCGCGTATCGGCGTGAAGCGCACGTTCTCGCGCATCATGATTCTGTGGGGCTTGATCGCGGCGGGCACGGCGTTCGTCACGCTGCCATCGCATCTCTATACCGTGCGCTTCTTTCTCGGGCTCGCGGAAGCGGGGCTTTATCCCGGCGTGATCTTCTATCTCACGCGCTGGTATCCGGTCGAGCGGCGCGCGAAGGTCATCGCCATCTTCACTTGCGCGACGGGCATCGCGGGCCTGTTCGGCGGGCCGCTGTCGGGCGCGCTGATGACTTACTTCGACGGCTATGGCGGCCTGCACGGCTGGCAGTGGATGTTCATCGTGCAAGGCTTGCCCGCGAGCGTGCTCGGCGTGATCGCGTTCTTCTTTCTCGATGACGGCCCGCAGCAGGCGAAGTGGCTCACCGAGAACGAAAAGGCGATCGTGCTCGACGACATCCGCAAGAGTTCGAGCGTCTCGACGAAGCACGCGGAGCATACGTTCGGCCGCGCGCTGAAGGACTTTCGCGTCTACGTGATGGGCTTCGTGTGGTTCACGCAGATCGCCGGCGTATTCGCGATCGGCTTCTGGCTGCCGACGCTCATCAAGAGCGCGGGCGTGTCGGGCGCGTTGCAGATCGGCTGCTATTCGGCGATCCCGTACTTCGTGAGCTGGATCGCGCTCATCGCGCTGAACCGTCATTCGGATCGCACGATGGAGCGGCGCTGGCACTGCGCGATCGCGATGGTGTTCGGCGCGGCCGGTCTCGTCGTCGCGGCGTTCACGACGGGCAACCTTGCGCTGTCGCTCGCGGCGTTGTCGGTGGCCACCGCCGGCATCCTCGCGCCGAATCCGCTGATCTGGGCGATCTCGACCGATTACATTCGCGGCAGCGGCGCGGCGGGCGGCGTCGCGGTGATCAACTGCGTCGGCCTGCTCGGCGGCTTCGTGAGCCCGATGATCATCGGCTCGATCAAGACGATGACGAACAGCATGGCGGGCGGACTCGGCGCGATCGCGCTTCTGATGGTGCTCGGCGCAATTGCAGCCGTGGTGCTTGCGCCGTCGACATCGGCGGTCGCAAGCGGCGCAGGACATACGGATGAAGGCAGCGATGCCGTCGCGGACGCGACCATCTGAAACCGGAGCAGACATGAAAGAAAGAGACGTGCAGATTCGCGAAGTGGGCTTGCGCGATGGCTTGCAGATGGTGCGAACGATCCTCACGAGCGGGCAAAAGCTCGAATGGTGCGCGCGCATGGTCGATGCGGGCGTGGTCGATATCGAAGTGACGTCGTTCGTGCCGCCGAAAGTCGTGCCGCAATTCGCGGATGCGGTCGAGGTCGCGGCAGGCGCGCTTGCCATCGACGGTCTTCATGCAGCGGCACTGGTGCCGAATCTGAAAGGCGCGCAACGTGCATTCGATGTGGGGCTGAACAAGGTGCATTACGTGCTCTCCGCGAGCAACGAGCACAACCTGAAGAACGTGCGGCGCAGCACGGCGGAATCGGTCGCGGACTTCGAGCGCATCGCGGCGGCGCGTGACGAACTGAATCGCGATGTCGTGCTCGGCGCGGGCGTGGCGACCGCGTTCGGCTGCACGATCGCGGGCAAGGTCGATGAACGCACGGTGCTCGGACTCGTCGAGACGCTCATCGATGCGGGCGCGCAGGAGATCACCATCGCCGATACGGTCGGCTATGCGAATCCCGCGCAAGTGCGCGGGCTGATGCGGCAGGTCATGTCGCTTGCGGGAGCGGTGCCCGTCGCCTGTCACTTCCACGATACGCGCGGGCTGGGCCTCGCCAATGTCATGGCTGCGCTCGATGCAGGCGTGCGTGCTTTCGATGCATCGCTCGGCGGGCTCGGCGGCTGTCCGTTCGCGCCCAACGCGACGGGCAACATCAATACCGAGGACACGGTGTTCATGCTCGAAGCGCAGGGCTTGCGCACGGGCATCGACATAAACAAGCTGCTGGCGATACGCGAGACGATCGCCGCATGGTTGCCGGGCGAGCCGTTCACGGGCGCGATCGCCCGCGCGGGACTACCCGCGACCTTCGTCGCTCGCGAGGCCGTCGCCGCGTAACTTCAGTCAGCGGCTCAGGATGCCGCCGCGAGCCGTTCCAGCAGATCGGCGAGCAGGCCGGGCGCGAGCACCATCGCGTCATGGCCGGTGTCGATGCGCTCCCAGCCCCAATCCGGGCATTGCGATTTGACATGCTCGCGCACCGGCGCGAGCGTGTCGTATGAAGGATTCGCGCAGTGCACGTAAGTGCAGGGCAGGCCATTGCCGAGCGGCGATTGGAGTTGAAGCGGCGTGGTGTAGGTCGCGAGCGGATGGGGCGTGAGCCGCCGTTGAACCCACTCGGCAAGCGGATGATCATCCGGAATGCCGGTGCCTTTCAGTCCGTTGACGGGCATCGCGATTGCCTGGCCGCTTGCGCCGACCGATGCCATGCGCTCATCGACGACGCTTGCGGGCAGCACATCGAACGCGGACTGGCCGCTTTGCGCGAGCAGGCTGTCGAGGAAGACGATGGTGCGCAGCGTGTGCGCGATGCGATCGGCGACGCCCGACGCGACGAGTCCGCCATAACTATGGCCGACCAGCACGACGCCGTTCAATTCCTCCGCCTCGATGACGTTGACGATATCCTCGATGTTCACATCGAGCGACGTGACCGACTCAATCAGATGATGGCGCTCGCCGAGTCCGGTCATGGTCGGCGCGACGACGCGATGACCACGCGCGATCAGTTCATCCGCGACGAAGCGCCAGACCCAGCCGCCATGCCATGCGCCGTGAATCAGGACGAAGTTGAACTGCGTGTCGTTCCGTGGACTGCTCTTCAAGTCGGTCTCCTGATCGATGTGCACGAATGCACAAATCGTCTCAGAGATAGCGCGGCCACGCAACCGGTTACGCATGCAACTATCACCGCTGCTTACTGGTTATCACCGATATAACCCGCGCGTCTCACCTGATCTGATCTTTTCACTATCCGCGTCTATCGATGTTTCTTAGACTGGCTCCATTGCTCGAATCGTGGCCCACGCCGTCAATCATGGAGAGCGCGAGTGAACCCGTCCGTTGTGGAATCCGATCCGGCGTCAGCCGATTCTTCGCAAGTTCCTTCCACCGCACTCGCGCATGAGCGGGCGCTCTACTGGCGCGTCACGCTGCGCATCGTGCCCTTGCTATTCGTGTGCTACGTCGTCGCGTTTCTGGATCGCATCAATGTCGGCTTTGCGAAGCTGCAGATGCAGGACGCGCTCGGTTTCAGCGACAGCGTGTACGGCCTCGGCGCAGGCATCTTCTTTCTCTCGTACTGTCTGCTCGAAGTGCCGAGCGCGATGCTGCTCCGGCGCATGGGCGCGAAGAAGACGATCGCGCGCATCATGATCTGCTGGGGCATCGTCGGGGCATGCTCCGCGTTCGTCACGAACGTCACGCAGTTTTATATCGTGCGTCTGCTGCTCGGCGTGTTCGAAGCGGGCTTCTTTCCCGGCGTCATCTTCTATCTGAGCTCGTGGTTTCCGGAGAGACGGCGCGGTGTCATCATCGCGTGCTTCATGGTCGGATTTCCGGTCGCGGGTCTTGTCGGCGGTCCGGTCTCCGGTTGGGCGATGACGAGTCTCGCGAACGTCGCCCATCTCGCCGGATGGCAATGGCTTTATATCGTCGAGGCATTGCCGGCGGTCGTGCTCGGTCTCGTCACGCTGATGCTGCTGGACGACAACATCGACAAAGCGAAATGGCTCACCGAAGCGGAGAAGGGCGTGCTTCGCCAAGGTTTCGATGTCGAGATGGAACGAAAGCGAAGGGCAGGGCAACACGGTCACGCGAAGCTCGCCGAGGCGCTCGCGGATCCGAAAGTCTATATGCTCGCGTTCATCGATTTTGCCTTCGTTTGCGGCACGTATTCAGTGACGTTCTGGCTTCCGACCGTCATGAAAGACTCGGGCATTACGAATCTTTCGCTGCTCGGATGGCTTTCCGTCATACCGTACGGAATGGGCGCGATCGGGATGGTCACGATAAGCCGAAGCTCGGATCGCATGCTCGAACGCCGTTGGCATGCGGCGATCTCGGGTTTCATCGGCGCTGCCGCGTTGTTGATGGTTTCGCATCCGACCAACTCGCCCGCGTTGACCGTTGCGTTGCTGACGGTGGCCTGCGTCGGCATCTTCGCGACCAACGTGCTGATCTGGTCGCTCGCAGCGGATTATCTGAACGGATCGCCGGCGGCGGCGACGAGCATCGCGTTCGTCAATTGCATCGGCTTGTTGAGCGGCTTTTGCAGTCCCTTCGTCATCGGATGGCTGAAGACCGCGACGGGAACGCTCGTCAGCGGCCTCTACGTGATGACGGCGATACTCGTCGCGGGCATTCTCGTGATGCTGCTCGGCTTCAAACGTCATACCGAAACGCAGGCGCGCGCCGCGCTGACGGCAGGAACAGAGTGAACCCTATGCATAACATCGCCATTCTCGATGACTTCCAGAACACCGCGCTTCGCTTCGGCGAGTGGAACAGCTTGCGCGAACACGCGGACATTACCGTTTTCACGGACCCTATCCGCGACGAGAACGAACTGGTCGAACGTCTTCGACCCTACGACATTCTTTGCGTGATGCGCGAGCGCACATGGTTCACGCGCAGCGTGCTTTCGCGATTGCCGAATCTGAAATTGCTGGCAAGCACGGGGCCGTGGAATGCAGCCATCGATATCGAAGCCGCCGATGAACTCGGCATTGCCGTATGCGGCACCGCATCGTCGCCGACGGCCGCCGCCGAGCTTGCATGGGCGCTCATTCTCGCCGCGACGCGGCACATCCCGAGCGAAGTGGCATCGTTCAGAAGGGGAGGCTGGCAGGTGTCGGTGGGCGGCGATCTGCACGGCAAGACCATCGGACTGATAGGACTCGGCTATACCGGCGGCGCGACCGCGCGAGTCGCGCAGGCTTTCGGGATGCACGCCATCGCATGGAGTCAGAACATGACGCAGGAGTCCGCCGCGAAATTCGGCGCGCGCTACGTGTCGAAGGAAGAATTGCTCGCATCGAGCGATATCGTTTCGATTCATGTGCGGCTATCGGAGCGCACGCGCGATCTCATCAGCGAGAAGGAGCTCGCGACGATGCAATCGCACGCGCTGCTCGTGAACACGGCACGCGGACCGATCGTCAACGAACGCGCGCTGATCGATGCGTTGACCGCGAAACGAATCGCGGCCGCCGCGCTCGATGTTTTCGATCAGGAGCCGTTGCCCGCCGATCATCCGTTCCGATTGATGGATAACGTGATCGCGACATCGCACATCGGTTATGTCACCGATGACTCTTATCGCATCTACTACGGCGAGTCTGTCGAAAACATTCGCGCATGGATCGCGGGCACGCCCATTCGCGTGCTGACGTCCCAGAAACGCGAGATCAGTTACGTCAGCGGGGTCGCATAGCGGTCGCTAGAACCGATACAACTCAGCGGGATTATCGACGAGTATCTTGCGGCGAACCGCGTCGCTTTCCACGAGCCGCATCGTCCAGTCGAACATGCGCGCGTCGTCCGGAACGGGCTTGACGTTCGGATGCGGCCAGTTCGACGCCCACACGCCGCGCTCGGGAAAACGCGCCGATATCGCGCGCACGAGCCAGGACACGTCGTCGAAATCGGGCGCGCCGGTGCGCGAGCTTTCATACGGCGCGGACAGCTTGATCCAGCAACGCGGCCCGTCGAGCAGGCGGCACAGCGACGCGAATCCATCGCTTTGCGATGTGACCGGCGCAAGGAACTTGCCGAGATGATCGATGACGAGATTCGACGGCAAACGCGCGAGCATCGCTTCGTGCTGCGGCAGCGTGTGGCCGTCGAGCTGAAGGTTGATGTTCCAGCCGAGCGGTGCAATGCGCGCCGAGATGTCCGCGAGTGCGTCCCACGGCAGCACGCCGCCCGGCAGCATCATGAAGCGCACGCCGCGAATGCCCGCATCGTGCAGACGCTGCAGTTCGTCATCGCCGATATCCGGCGGGACCACCGCGATGCCGCGCGCGCCGTCGCCCAGTTGCGCGATGGCCGCGAGCGTGCAGCGATTGTCGAAGCCATACCCGGTCGGCTGCACGACGATCGCGCGCGAAAAGCCCAGCGTGCGCTGCACGTCCCGATACGCCGATGCGGGCGCGGGCGGCGGCGCGAACGTCGCGGTCTTGGCGAGCGGATAGCCTGCTTCGTAGACGTGAATGTGGCAGTCGCAAGCGCCTTCGAGTTTCATCGCGCGTGCTCCTGCACATCGAAACCGGCGAGACGGAACGCTTGCGCCGCGTTCACCGCGCCCGCGGGCACGCGGCCTTCGAACAGCGCTTGCGTTTGTGCGACCGTTTCCATCGATTGATGCTCGATCGCGCCCGGCGTCAGCCCGCCGACATGCGGCGCCGCGATCACGCGCGGATGCGCCGCGAGCACCGGCGCGGGCATCTGATCGGCCGCGCGTCCGACATCGAGCGCGCATCCCGCGAGATGGCCGCGCTCGAGCGCATCGAGCAGCGCGTCATCATCGACGAGTTCACCGCGCGCGGCGTTGATGAAGTACGCGCCGCGCTTCATCGCGGCGAAGGCGCGCGCGTTCATCAGATTCGCCGTCTGCGCATTGGCCGGCGCGAGGCACACGACGAAGTCCGACTGCGCGAGCAAGTCATCGAAGCCGGTTTGATGAAGCCGCGTATCGTCGATCGTCGCGTAAGGATCGGACACGACGACACGCATGCCGAATGCCAGCGCCAGATCGCAAAGATAGCGCGAAATCTGTCCATAGCCGATCACACCGAACGTGCTGCCGCGCAACTCGCGGCCCATCATCGGCGCGGGCGCTTCGTGGCGATGATAAGCCTCCGCATACGCGGTCGTGCCGCGCGCGAGATCGAGCATGGCGCCGATCACCCACTCCGACACGGACGGCACGAAGCCCGCGCTTGCCTGCGTGACGAGCACGCCCAGCTCGCTGGCGGCATCGACATCGACGGTGCGAATATCCACCGCGCAGCGCACGAACGCGGCGAGCTTCGGCAGCGCCTCGAACAAGGCGCGCGGCGCGGGCGTTTGCCGGTACGCGATGATGACATCGGCATCGCGCGCGGCATCGGCGAGTTCGGCGGTCGTCAGCTCGCGATCCTCGGTGTTGTACGCGACGTCCGCGAACGCCGCGAGCGCAGCCGAAGCGCGTGCGCCGAAGTAATGATCCAGCATGTGCCGGGGATGACTCACGAATACCTTGTTCATGTCCTCGTCCTGATTCGTTTCGCGGGCGCGGCGACCGACTCGCGCTCCACCAGCGTGATATCCGTGAACAGCGCCTGCTCCGATGCCGGCATGGGTTCGTCGTGTGGACGCATCGCGCGCTCGACCATCGCGGCGGCCATGGCGGGCACGGGAAGCTGCACGGTCGTGAGCGCGGGATTCGAGATCGCCGCCAGAAAATGTCCGTCCATGCCGACGATCGACACGTCTTCCGGCACGCGCAAGCCGCACTCGCGCAAACCCGCCATCAGGCCGAGCGCCATCAGATCGTTGACGGCGACGATGCCGGTCGGGCGCGCATCGTCCTGCGCGAGCAGACGCGCGAGCGCGCGGCCGTTTTCGGCGATCATCGAATCGCCGTATTCGTTCACCGGGCCGCTATCGAGCACGCGCGCCGTCTGCGCGAGACCTGCATCGTTTGCGGCGGACAGAAAGCCGTTGATCTTGTCGCGCCGGCTCATCGTCACGCCGGTCAGCGTGGCGAAGGCGAGCCGCGTATGGCCATGTTCGATGAGATGCCGCGTCGCGGTGCGCGCCGCTTCGAAGTTGTCGGGCGTGACGTGCTCGACGCGCGTCGCTTCGCCTTCGGTCGCGCGCCGGTCGTAGCTCACGACGACCATGCCGCGCTCGACGGCGGTTTCCAGATGCCGCTCGTTCGCGAGCGACGAGATCACGATCACGCGCCGCACGCCTTGCGAGAGCAAGTCCTCGAAGAACGACGCTTCCTTCGCCGGATCGCGATACGTGTTGCCGATCATCACGCGATAGCCGTAGCGCTCCTGCGCATACGTTTCCACTTCGCGCGCGATATAGCCGTACATCGGATTGGCGATCGATGGCACCAGCAGTCCGATGATCGGCGTCTGCCCTGTCTTCAACTGACGCGCAAGCGTGCTCGGACGGTATTGCAGCGCGTTCATCGCGGCCTGCACGCGTGCGAGCGTTTCCTGGCGCATCTGGTCGGTGCGGCCGTTCAGCACGTTGGATACGGTGCTTACGGACACACCGGCCTCGCGGGCGACATCCTGAATGGTGCTCATAAGGTTTGACATCTGCCGGCTACAGGCCGAGCCGGGTCGGCAACCACAACGAAAACGACGGCACCAGAATCAGCGCAACCAGTGCGATGAACAGCACCAGCAGATATTTGAGCATAGGACGCGCGACGGCTTTCATTTCCGTGCCGGTGATGGCGCAGGTCGCGAAGAGCCCGAGCCCGACCGGCGGCGAGAAGAGACCGAGGCCCATTGCGACGACGATCACCGTGCCGAAGTGCAGCGGGTTGATGCCGAGCTGCGTCGCGATCGGCGTGAGCAGCGGCCCGAAGATGATGAGCGCGGGCGCGCCTTCCAGCACCGCGCCGAACACGATCATGATGAGCACGGACAGCAGCAGGAACATCGTCGGGCCGTATTGATGCGCGAAGGCGATCATCGAATCGGACACGAGCGCGGGAATCTGCTCGATGGTCAGCGCGAAAGACACGCTCGAAGCCGCCGCCACGATGAACAGAATGCTGCTCGCCATCGACGCGGAGCGCACGAACACGCGCGCCACCGACTTCGGCGTGAGCTCGCGAAACGCGATCCAGCCGACGATCAACGCATACACGACGGCGAAAGCCGACACTTCCGTCGATGTCGCGATGCCCGAGGTCACGCCTTTGCCGATCATCGTGATCATGACGAGCGCGACCAGCGCGCCGCCGGCGAGCGGCAGCCACTTGCGCGGGTTCGTGAGCGCATCGGCGAGATTGATGCGCCGGCCGCAGATCACCGCGACGATCGCGAGCGCCACCGCCAACACCGCCGCCGGAACGACGCCCGCGAGAAACAGCCCCGCGATCGAAATGTTGGCGACAAAGCCCATGATGATCATGTTCACGCATGGGGGAATGGTCTCCGCCATCACGGCGCTGCACGCGAGGAGCGCCGCCGCTTCGTTCGGATCTTCCTTGCTCTGGCGCACGGCAGGCATGACGACGCCGCCGACCGCCGCGATATCCGCGAGCTTGGAGCCGGATACGCCGGAGAAGAACGCCGTCGCCATGATCGTGATGAGGCCGAGTCCGCCGCGCACGCGCCCGAAGATGCGCAGCAGCAATTCGATCAGGCGCGACGACATGCCGTTGGTTTCCATCAGCAAGCCCGCCAGCACGAAGAACGGAATCGCGAGCAGCACGAAGTGGTCGGTGCCGGCCATCACTTGCTGCGAGTAGACGAGCATCGGCAGGGTCGGTTCGGCGAGGAAGTAGAGCAGGGCCGAGAACGCGAGCACGAAGCCGATCGGCACGCCGAGCACGAGTCCGCCGACGAAACCGGCCATCAGCAGAAAGCCGGGCTTGAGCGCGTGAGCGGGCACGAATGCGTTCCACGCGAACACGGCTGCCGCGAGCAGCACGCAGCCGGCGAGGGTGCCGAGCACGGTCTTGCGCGCACCGTTCAGCGCGTTGGCGAGCGCGAAGACCGTCATGAAGACGCTGCCGATCACGAGCGGATAGACGTTGATCCACGCGGGCAGGCCGCTCGGCGTCATCTGGCCGTAGGAATCGACGAGCAGCAGACACGACGACACGCACAGATTGCCCGCGACGCCCGCGATCACCCAATGTCCGACGTGCACGAGCGCGGGTTGCCAGCGCCTCGGCAACATGCCGCGAAACAGGTCGACGCCGACGTGCTGGCTGCGTCCGAGCACGGTGGCCGCGCCGAAGAACACGAGCACGATCATCAGCGCGCCGGCGACTTCCTCGGCCCAGTCGAACGGATCGTGCAAGAAATAGCGGTAGATCACCGAAAGGAACACCACGATCACATCGGCCGCGAGCACGGCCGCGCAGAAGTATTCGATCCAGTGCATGAGGCGCGCGAGGCCGCGCGCGAGCACGGTCTCATGGCCGAAGCCGGGCGCGGCGAGTTGCGCCTCGGGTCCGGGCGTCGCGGAGAAGGTGGTCATGGTGTCGGCCTCTTTGGCGTCGTTGGCTGCGCTCAAGCGCGCGCGGCGGCGATGGCGGTGAACAGCGGCGCGGTCGCCGGATACTGCTTCGCGAAACTCGCATACAGCTGCGACTGCATTTCAGCGCGCGCGGTGTCGCGATCGGCCTTCGACATCGGGTAGAAGGTCATGCCTTTCTTCTTCAGTTCCTGCTCGGCGGCGGCGGCGGTCTGAATGGCGGCGGCGCGCTGCTTCGCGGTCGCGTCCTGCGCCGCTTTCTGAAACGCGGGACGCAGGTTTTCCGGAATCTTCGCGAGCGCGCGGCGGCCCGTCACGACGACGAGCGGGCTGAACACGTGCTGCGTCTGCCAGCACGACTTCACGACTTCGTCGTACTTGCTTGCGAGGACCGTTGCGCAATCGTGTTCGAAGCCATCGACGACACCGGTCTGCGCGGCCATATACAGCTCGCCGATGGGAATCGGCGTGGGCACCGCGCCCATCAGCTTGAAGGTTTCCATGAAGGCGGGTGTGGGCAGCACGCGCAGCTTCACGCCTTTGATATCGGCGAGCGACTGCGTGGGCTTCTTGGTGAACACGTTGCGCGCGCCGAAGGAATAGCCCCACGTGAGCACCGAGCAGCCCGCGCGCTGTTGCAGCAGCGTATCGAACGATTTGCCGACGGTGCCGTCCATCGCGCGGCCGACGTGATCGAAGTTGTCGAACACATAGCCGAGATCGAGCATGCCGAGCTCGGGCAGCGCGGTTGCCCAGATCGACGAGCCCGTCACCATCATGTCGACCGCGCCGACTTTCACCTGCTGGACGACGTCGCTTTCCTTGCCGAGCTGGTTGTTCGGGAAATAGTCGATGCGAATCTGATCGCCGACGCTCGCCTTCAGGTTCGCGGCGAGGTTCTGATACCAGACGTAGTGGGCGGCGTTTTCGTTCGGCGGCATCGATGACGACAGCCGCAACGTGGCCGCGGGCTGCGCGCGCACGATCGCGGGAAAGCCCGCGCCCGCCGCCGCGAGCGTTGCCGCCGAGGCCGTCTGAAGGAACCGTCGGCGGGAAATGCCTGAACCGAATTGCATGGTGTTGTCTCCTGGATGCCGCTCTGGGCGCGGGCGGAAATAGGCAGCCCGACACGATAGGCGTGGCGCGACTGTATCGATTTAGTGTATCGATACAGTAAAGGGAAGCGTGGGTGGGTCATATGGGCGTATACCCGCGGGCAATCACGCGCCGAGGTGGGTTCGAAGAGGGAGAAAGCGCTGAAACTCGACTGCCGCGGCAACCGCACTCCACCGCATCCTTTCGCGGCAGCGCTTCTAACCCCCCAACACCTCCTTCTCCGCCACCAGTTCGTTTCGCAACAGCCGCGCCCCGGGCGACAGCGGCGCACCTCGCGTGGTCACGAGCTCATACGGCTCGCTGCGCGAGGTGAACGACAGCGGCAAAATGCGCGTGGCTTCGTGCCTGACGAAGAACTGAGCCACGTCGATGGACACCAGCGCCACGAACGAAGGATTGTCCTGAAGCAGGCTCAGCGTCGCGAAGGCCGACGTCGTCTCCAGCAGGCTCGACGGAAAACGAATCGCGGCTTGCTGAAATTCGCGCTCCAGCAGCACGCGCATGGGCATGTTCGCGCGATAGACCACCCAACGGTACGCGGCCAGATCCTTGAGCGTCACTTTCTTCGCCTTGCGTAACGGATGCTGCACGTTCGCCACGACCGCGAGCGTTTCATCCTGCAGCTTGATGCTCTCGTACATCTCCGGATGCTGGCTGACCGAGGTCCGGCAGATAGCCAGGTCCAGCCGTCCCGCATCGATGAGACTCAACAGCGTCTCGCTGGCGTCCTCGATGATCTCGACAGACATTTCAGGCTGCCGCGCGATCAGCGCGGACACGGCCCGGGTCAGCAAAGGCACGGCGCCCATGATGACGCCGACCGCGACACGTCCGCCATGTCCCCGCAGGATGCCCGCGATCTCTTCCCGCATGTGCGACAGATCGGTGTAGATCAGCCGCGCATACCGGATCGCGCAATGGCCCGCGTCATTCGCTTCGAGCCCGCGCCGCGTGCGCGTGAACAGCGCTGTTCCAAAGGTGGTTTCGATTTCCTGAAGCGCCTTGCTCGCGCCCGGTTGCGTCAAGCCGACTTGATTGGCCGCTTTCAGAAGCGAACCATGATCGCCCAGCGCAACAAGCAACCTGAGTTGCCTGACGTGGAGGCGCGAGGCGATCGAATTCACGTTGGGTGTCATGAGACTTGAGAGAGAGTTATATCAGCATGAGAACTTCTCAATTTTGCTCCGATGCGCCGCTCTCTATACTTCGCCGAAAGAACGCATGAAAACAGCGCGCCTCGATCATTTCCGGAAGATGGGCAGCGCAAACCGACAGCGCGTCGAGTATCGGAAACTATAACGGAAGGTCATCATCATGTCTCTCATCAACTACGTTACGCAGATCCAGTTCGACTTCGGCGCGGTGAACCTGCTGAAGAGCGAATGCGAACGCCTTTCGATCCGGCGGCCGCTGATCGTCACGGACCGGGGCATTCGTGCCGCGGGCATTCTCGACACGGTGCTGAAGGTGCTGGAGCGCGCCGACGGCGAAATGATCTACGACGCCACCCCGCCGAATCCCAACGAAGCCGCGGTGCGCGAAGCGGTCGCGCTGTACAGGCAAGCGGAATGCGACGGCATCATCGCAGTGGGCGGCGGCTCGTCGATCGATCTTGCAAAGGGCGTGGCCGTCTGCGCGACGCACGAAGGCCCGCTCCAGAGCTTCGCCGTCATCGAGGGCGGCGCGAGCCGGATCACCGCGAAAACCGCGCCGGTGATCGCGGTGCCGACCACGGCGGGCACCGGCAGCGAAGTCGGACGCGGCGCCATCCTGATCCTGGACGACGGCCGCAAGGTGGGCGTGATCTCGCCGCATGTCGTGCCGAAGGTCGCGATCTGCGATCCCGGCCTGACGGTCGGCCTGCCGCCGCAACTCACCGCCGCCACCGGCATGGATGCGATCGCGCACTGTCTGGAAACCTTCATGTCGCCGATGCGCAATCCGCCGGCCGACGGCATCGCGCTGGACGGCTTGCGCCGCGCCTGGGCGCATATCGAACGGGCCACGAAAGAGCCGACCGACCAAACCGCGCGGGAAAACATGATGATGGCTTCGATGGAAGGCGCACTCGCTTTCCAGAAGGGACTGGGCTGCGTCCATAGCCTGAGCCATTCGCTCGGCGGAATCGACCCGCGACTGCATCACGGCACGCTCAACGCCATCTTTCTGCCGGCGGTCGTGGAGTTCAACCGAAGCGCTCCGTCCATGCGCGACGAAGAAAAGATGGAGCGCATGGCGAGCGCCATGCAGTTGCGTCAGGACACGGAGATTTCGTCGGCGCTGCGCGACATGACGGCACGCCTCGGCTTGCCGACCGGCCTTCGGGCGCTGGGCGTCACGCGCGAGATGTTTCCGCGCATCGTGTCGGGCGCGCTCAAGGATCACAGTCACAAGACCAATCCGCGCGAAGCATCGGAAGCGGATTACCTCGGCTTGCTGGAAGCGTCGTATTGACGAAGAGACGGACGCCCGGCCAACGAGGCGTCCGCGCATGACACGGACGGAGACACCGCATGAACAAGAGCAAACGGATCGTACGGATCCAGCGCATTTCGATCTTCTTTCTGACCCTCGCCGGCAGCATCAACTATCTGGATCGCAGCGCGCTCTCCATTGCGAATAGCGTGATTCGCGGCGAGATGGGTCTGAGCGCGTCGCAGATGGGCCTGCTGCTGTCGGCCTTCTCGCTCGCCTATGCGTTCGCGCAACTACCGGTCGGCGCGATGCTCGACCGTTTCGGCGCGCGCGTGATGCTGGGCTGGGGCATGATCCTGTGGTCGGTCGCGCAGGCCTGCTGCGGGCTCGTCGGCAATATCCAGCAGTTCTTCCTGGCGCGCGTGTGTCTCGGCATCGGCGAGGCGCCGCAGTTTCCGGCCGGCGCGAAGGTCATCGGCGAGTGGTTCGCGGTGCGCGACCGCGGCACGCCGACCGGCATCTTCGTCGCGTCGACGACCGTGGGCCCGGCGATCGCGCCGCCGATCCTCACCGCCATGATGCTCGCGCTCGGCTGGCGCAACATGTTCTTCGCGACGGGCGTGTTCGGCGTCATCGTGGCGATCGGCTGGTATGTCGCCTATCGCAATCGCGACGAAGTGAAGCTCGCGGCGGAGGAGACCGCCTATCTGAACCAGGACTCGCAGGAAGACGAAAACAGCAAGCCGCTCAGCGGCGCGCAATGGCGCAGCCTGTTCCGGCAGAAGACGACGTGGGGCATCTTCTTCGGCTTCATGGGCGTCATCTATACCGTGTGGCTCTACCTCACATGGCTGCCGGCGTATCTCGAACACGAACGCGGCCTGAGCATCGCGAAGGCGGGCTGGGTCGTCTCGATTCCCTATGTCTTCGGCACGCTCGGCATGCTGAGCAGCGGCTTCACGGCAGACCGCCTGTACCGCAGAGGCCTGCAGGCGATCACGAGCCGCAAGTGGCCGATCTGCATCGGTCTCGAGGGCGCGGCGGCGTTCACCGTTCCGGCGGCGCTGACGCCGTCCACCACGCTCGCCGTGATCTACATCTCGGGCGCCATGTTCTTCATCAATCTGGCATCGGGCGGCGCGTGGTCGCTGATCTCGATCGCCGCGCCGCGTCAGGCGGTGGCCTCGCTCGGCGGCATCCAGAACTTCGGCGGCTTCCTGGCCGGCTCGGCCGCGCCGATCGTCACCGGCATCGTCGTGGATCGGACGCATTCGTTCGTCGCCTCGCTGATCGTGAGCGCGGTCATCGCGCTGCTCTCGGCGGTGGCGTATCTGCTGCTCGTGCACCGGCCAGTCGCGGTATCGGAAGACGTCGGGGAAACGGCCGTCGGCGCGCTTTCCTGATTCGCTCGCCATGCCGGCGTTGCGTGTGGTTTGAAAAGATCTTCTGTCGGAGTTCGAGCTTCAATGCAAACAGTAACGTGTGTCGAAGACCTTCGCCTCATGGCGAAAAAGCGGGTGCCCAAGGCGTTCTACGATTACGTCGATAGTGGCTCGTACACCGAATCGACTTATCGCGAGAACGGTCGCGCGTTCGCCCGGCTGACGCTCAAGCAACGCGTGGGCGTGAACGTGGAAGGGCGCAGCACCGCAAGCACGATGCTCGGACAGCGGGTCGCAATGCCCGTGGCCATCGCACCGACCGGACTGACGGGCATGCAATGGGCCAACGGCGAGATCCTGGGTGCGCGCGCGGCCGAGCGCTTCGGCGTGCCGTTCACGCTCTCGACCGTGAGCATCTGTTCGATCGAGGACGTTGCGGCTCATACGAAGGCGCCGTTCTGGTTTCAGCTCTACGTCATGCGCGACCGTGGCTTCAACCAGTCGCTGATCGAGCGCGCGAAGGCCGCCGGTTGTTCGGCGCTGGTGGTCACGCTCGATCTGCAGATCAACGGGCAGCGTCACAAGGATCTCAAGAACGGCATGACCGTGCCGCCTCGCCTGACGGCGGCGAACCTGCTTGATTTTCTGCGCAAGCCGGGCTGGGTGATGCGCGCCGCTTCGGGCAGACGCAACTTCGGCAATCTCGCTGGCTTCATCAAGGGCGGTGACGATGTGATCGCGATCAGCAAGTGGGTCGCATCGCAATTCGATCCGAGCCTCGACTGGAACGACATCGCGCATATCCGCAGTCTCTGGCCCGGCAAGCTGGTGCTCAAGGGCATCATGTGCGCCGAGGATGCGCGCATGGCGGCTTCGCTGGGCGCCGATGCCATCGTCGTCAGCAATCATGGCGGACGGCAGCTCGACGGCGCGCCGTCGACGGTCGAGGCCTTGCCCGCCGTGGTGGATGCCGTGGGCGACGCCACTGAAGTGTGGGTCGATGGCGGCATCCGCACCGGCCAGGATGTGATGAAGGCGCTCGCGCTGGGCGCGAAGGGCACGATGGTCGGCCGAGCCTTCATGTATGCCCTCGGCGCGATGGGCGAACCCGGCGTCGCGCGCATGCTCGAGATTGTGCGGAACGAACTCGACGTGACGATGGCGCTGACCGGCGCCCGGTCGATCGGCGAGATCGGGCCGCACAACTTTCACGAGCCGCGTGTTGCACAGGCTTTCCGCGCGCACACGGCCGGGGCCATGACTCAACGAGAAGAATCTGTCATTTGATTGGAGGTTGGACGCGCAATGGATCTGCAAATCGAGGGTAAATGGGCGCTCGTTTGCGCCGCGAGCAAGGGGCTGGGTAAGGGCTGCGCCGAAGCGCTGGTCGCTGAAGGCGTCAACGTCGTGGTGACGGCGCGCGGCGAGGACGCGCTCGAATCGACGGCCGCCGGGCTTCGGCAACTGAATCCCCGCGTTCAGGTGATCGCGGTGGCAGGCGATATCACGACGAGCGCCGGTCGGGAGCGGGCACTGAGCGCGGCGCCTCGCATCGACATCCTGATCAACAATGCGGGCGGCCCGCCGCCGGGCGATTTTCGCGACTGGACCCGAGACGACTGGATCGCGGCGCTGGATGCGAACATGCTGACGGCCATCGAACTGATGCGCGCCACCGTCGATGCAATGGCCGAGCGAGGCTTCGGCCGGATCGTCAACATCACGTCGGGTGCGGTGAAGGCGCCCATCGATGTGCTCGGGCTGTCCAACGGCGCGCGTTCCGGCCTGACCGGCTTCGTCGCGGGTCTGGCCCGGCAGAAACGGATTGCGGAGCATAACGTGACCATCAACAATCTGCTGCCGGGCTTGTTCGATACCGACCGCCTGAAGCAGTCCACCCAAGCGGCCGCTACCGCGCAGGGCAAGGCGTATGACGCTGTGCTCGAAGCGAAACGTCAGGCAATACCGGTAGGGAGATTCGGCACGGCGCAGGAGTTCGGCGCGATGTGCGCTTTCCTGTGCAGCGGACACGCGGGCTACCTGACCGGTCAAAACATCCTGATGGATGGGGGCTCGTTTCCCGGGACGTTCTGACGGTTCGTTTCATCGCGGCCGTCAGTCACGAGGGGCTTTCTTCTCCGAGCGCCAAAATCAGGCGGCGTTACCGGCGTGCAACGCGTCGTCCAGTCGCCGCCTTTTTCGGCATTGATAACGTTTGAACATCAATGCTTCGAAAAATTGCACTTCTTGTTTCAGCCTTCTTGCGCAAGTATCTGGTCTCAAGACGTTCATAAAAGAGAACGCGTCGGAGACAGGCACGAAGCGCAGCACAGCGTTTCGCTGCATCCCGGTGCACGCCCGTTCAGGGCTGCCGTCAAGAGTCATCGACGCCTATCTCGCGTAACCCACCTCGCTACTTGAATCCTGCCGCCGCTTTCGAGCGCGTCTACGGCAGCGGTGCATCTCGCGCCTGCCGCAGCGAGTCGATGCACTTCCAGTATCCGCTTCATTCGTCATTGCTCAAATCAGGAGACACGTCACATGCAGATCACCGGAATGTTGCACGGCTCGCGCCTGCTGCAATTCGTCGGCTTTCCGTCCAGCGAAGTGCTGGGCCCGGGCGCCAGCGAAGAAGAGATCAAGTCGCTCATCGACCGTCACGGGCAGATATTCATCAAGCCGGTGTTCAAGGGCGGTGTGGGCAAGAAGGGCAAAGCGGGCTTGCTCGGCCGCGCCACGGATCTCAAGACGGCGCTCGCCGAAAAGGAACGACTGTACTTCGCCGAACACGCCGTAGGCCATGTGAAAGCCAAGGCGAACGGCGTGACGTTCGAAGCGGGCGTGCCGGCCAAGCACGAGGTCTACTTTTCGATCACCGATTCCACGCGTTTCCGCGCGCCGACGATGACGCTTTCGCACATGGGCGGCATGGACATCGAGGAAGTCGATCCGAAGCACGTCGCGATGGTGCCGTTCGATGCCCTGACCGGATTGAAGGCGTTCGTCGTGGCGAATGCGCTGAGCGAGATCGGCGCGCCGCGCGAAATCATCTCGCCGCTCGTGCAGCAGTTGCCGAAGCTCTGGGAGTTGTTCCACGACTTCGGGATGACGACGCTCGAACTCAACCCGATCCGCATGCGCGAGGACAAGAAGGGACGTCTCACGCCCGTCGCATGCGACTTCAAGTGCGGATTCGATCGCGACGATCCGCGCTTCTCGCGGCTCGGCCTGCCCCCGCATCTGTTCGCCGCCGACTACTCGGATTTCGAACAGGAGATCAACCAGTTGCGCACCCACCAGGGTCAAAGCGATGTCTACGTGATCAACGACAAGGGCACGATCCTCGCGCCCACCTTCGGCGGCGGCGCGAACTCGCTCGTCACGGAAATGCTCGGCGATGCGGCCATCATCTCGTCGGACTTCGGCGGCAATCCGCCCTACGAAAAGATGAAGGAAGTGGCGCGCATCTGCTTCCGGCACTGGCTGAAGCAGTCGAATGTGCTGTTCATCATCGGCGGCAAGTCCAACAACACCGACATCTTCGAAACCCTGCGCGCGATGGCCGATGCGCTGCGCGAGCACTTCAGCGAGCACGGACCGACGCCGCTCTATGTCGTCCTCGGACGCGGCGGCCCGAACCTCGTGCGCGGCATGTCCGCGCTGCGCGACACCTGCGACTCGCTCGGCCTGCCGTATCGCCTTTTCGGTTTCGACTCCGACATCAGCGAGGTGATCCAGTACGCGCGCCGTGCGGATACATGGATGCAATCGGGCGGACGCGCGCAAGTTGCGGCGCGCATCGGCGCGCGCGACGCGCAATCGCATACGGCATCGGCTTGAGGAGATCGGACATGCACAAGCAAGGCAATAGTCGTTTCAAATACTTCGTCGGCATACAGTCGCTGGCGGATATCGCGACGCGCGAAGACCGCGTCTGCGTGCTCAACATCCTGGGCGGCGAATCATCGGACGTGACGCCGGTGAGCCACGCTTTCTCGGGCGCGAATGTCGTCTTCGGCACGGCGCCCGGCAAAGGCGGACAGATGCTTGCGACGCCCGCGGGCGACATTCCGGTCTTCAACAACGTGCGAGAAGGGCTGGAAGCCGGACATCGGTTCAACTGCGGCGTCGTCTATCTGCCGCCTTCGGCCGCGCGCGACGGCGTGGCCGAACTGATCCGCGTGAATCCGGATCTGCGCAAGATCTTCATCATCACGGAGAAGATCGCCGTGCACGATGCGCGTGAGATTCGCGCGATGGGTCAGCAGGCGGGCATCGACATCTTCGGCGCGAACGGGCTGGGCGTCGCGGACTCGTGGCAACGCGTACGCATCGGCGGCGCGCTCGGCGGCGACGATCCGGGCGCGACCTTGCGCCAGGGATCGATCGCGATCTTCTCGAATTCCGGCGGCTTCAGCACAACGATTGCGCAATACCTGCGCATGAGCGGCTGGGGCACCTCGACGGTCATTTCCAGCGGGAAGGATGTCTACATCCACTATGCCGCGCCGGAATTCGCCTTCGCGCTCGCAAACGATGCGCGCAGCAAGGCTGCCGTGCTGTACTGCGAGCCCGGCGGCTATTACGAAGCCGACGCGGACTTCACGAAGCCCGTGGTCGCGTGCGTGGTGGGCCGCTGGAAAAGCCGTCTGACGCGCGCGGTGGGACATGCTGGCGCGATGGCGGGCGGCGCCGACGATGCGCTCGCGAAGGAACGCTGGTTCAAGGAGAAATTCGGCGTCGAAAGGCTTTTCACGCCCGGCGATCCATGCTGCTCGGCGAAGGGTGCGGTGCTGACGAACATCGCGCATATTCCCGCCGCGCTCACGGCGGTGATGCGCGCGAACGCGACGATGCCCGACTTCGAGCCCGAAGGCAGCCTCGCGCTCAAGCCGTGGTTCGGCTCCGATCAGGGGCTCGATTTGCCCGACGATCTCGCGCTTGCGGTCGTGAAAGCCGTCGCGCCCTATGACGAACAAGTCGCGCGGGTGAACGACCAGATCGGCGCGATTCCGCCGCGGCAGCCGTTGAAGGACGCATCGGGCGCCTCGCAGATGGATGCGAAGACTCAGGTGAGCAGCCTGCACGGTGTATCGATGCTCGACGCGTCGACGCATTCCTTCGAAGCGAACGTGTGCCTCGCGCTGCTGCACGAGTTCGGCGGCGCGAACGATGAGAAACTGATCGACGTCGCGGTCGGCGCGGCGGTCAACCTGTACGGCACGCCCGAACTGACGGCGGCGCAGGCGGCGCGCGAGGCCGGCAATGCGCCCAATGCCGTGCTCGCGGCTGCTGCCGCCATCGTCGGGCCGAATCGCCAGCGCGCGGCGCGCGAGGCGGCCAAGCTGATGATCGACCGGTTCGCCGCAGCAAGACTCGTCGACGCATTCGATCGCGATTTCGACATCGACGCGATCGACACCGAGGGCAGCGCGGCACTGTTCTGCGAGGAACCGGATCCGAAGGCCGAAGCCATGCTCGCCGGTCTCGCCGCCCGTGGCGTGAATTCCGTATTCGTGCGATGGATTGCCAGCGGCCCGGGCCATCCGCGCGCGGACGCCGTGCTCGCGGCGATCACGACGACACTCGCCTGGGGCCCGCTCATGCGCAAGCGCATCTCGCGTCTGACGGCGGAGAGTCTGCCGTGGTGGACGAAGCTGTTCGGCACGCTGATCGGCGCTTCGGCGGACGCGTCGCGCCATCGTCCCGACAGCTTCTGCGATGTTTCCACCGAGGCGTTGCTCGGCGAGCGCTCGCTGACGGAGATTGCGTTCGCGGCGCTGCTCGGCCTCGAACCGTCCGCCGACGACCTGTTCGCTTTCAGGACGCTGACCGGATTGCTGCTCACGAACGGACCGGGTGCGATCTCGGCGCAAGGCGCGAAGGGTGCGGTATCCGCCGATGGCCCCGAATCACCCGAACGCGTGCAACTGAACAAGGCGTTGACGGGTTTTCTGACGCACACCGGCTATACGCACGGCGGCAATGGCTACGAAGGCATCGCCTTTCTCAACGATGCGTTTCGCGACAGCGCCCTCGACGATCCCGCGGACCCGCATCACGGCGTCGATCTCGACGCGCTCGCGCGCCGTTCCGTCGAGCATTACGCGCGCTACAAGGCGAGCCAGAAGCAGGCCGGCAGCCTCGACATCGCCAAGCTGCCGGGCGTCAATCACCCGGTTTTCAAGGACAAGCCGGTGAATCACGATCCGCGCGAGGTGTTCATCGCCGATCTGTACGAGGCGCGAGGCGAGTACAACGCGTTTCATGCGTATTACCGCGCGCTGGTGCAGGCCTTGTTCGACGCGGGCGTCTCGCGCAACGTGTACTGCGTCAATGTCGATGCCGTGATCGCCGCGCTGCTGCTGAAAATGCTGTGGCAACCGCTCAAACGCGGCGCATTCAGCGAGGCGGATCTCGAAACCGCTGCGTTCACGATCTTTCTGTATCCGCGCATGCTCGGTTGCGCCGCGGAAATCGACGATCACCTGAACCGCGGTCGAAACATGGACACGCGCACGCCCGCTTCACAGTGCCGTTTCATGGCCTGAGCGCCGACATCCGGGAGGTCGGCCGAGCCGACCGTTTCCGGCGATTGATAACCATAGGACATCAATCGTTGAGAACATTGCACTTATCGTTTTGATGGCGACGCGCCATCATTCCCGAAAGACAAGAGCGGACACTCCGCAAATTTCGGGACTTCAGGAGACACATCGATGCATCCCTCACCTTCCACCCTTTCGCCGGGACATTCCAAGGCTGCGGCGGTTTTCCGCGTAACGGCCGGCAATTTCCTGGAGCAGTTCGACTTCTTTCTGTTCGGCTTCTACGCGACGCAAATCGCCGGCGTGTTCTTTCCGGCATCGAGTGAATTCGCTTCGCTGATGATGACGTTCGCGGTCTTCGGCGCCGGATTCCTGATGCGTCCGCTGGGCGCGATCGTGCTCGGCGCGTACATCGACGATGTCGGCCGCCGCAAGGGCCTGATCGTCACGCTTTCCATCATGGCGAGCGGCACCATCCTGATCGCATTCGTGCCGGGATACGCGACGATCGGTCTTCTGGCCCCCGCGCTCGTGCTCGTCGGACGTCTGCTGCAGGGGTTCTCCGCGGGCGCCGAACTGGGTGGCGTATCGGTCTATCTCGCCGAGATGGCCACGCCCGGCCGCAAGGGCTTCTTCACGAGCTGGCAGTCCGCGAGCCAGCAGGTCGCGATCGTCGTGGCCGCGGCGCTCGGCTTCGCGCTCAACCAATTCCTCGACACCACGGCCATCGCGAGTTGGGGATGGCGTGTGCCGTTCTTCGTCGGCTGCATGATCGTGCCGTTCATCTTCATGCTGCGTCGCAATCTGGAAGAAACGCAGGAATTCAAGGCACGTCAGCATCGCCCGAGCATGAAGGAAGTGTTCCGCACGCTGGCCCAGAACTGGGCCGTCGTGATCGCCGGCATGATGCTGGTGGCGATGACCACCTCGAGCTTCTATCTCATCACGGTCTATGCGCCGACTTTCGGCAAGACGGTCCTGCATCTGAGCACGGCGGATAGTCTGCTCGTGACCTTGTGCGTGGCCGTGTCGAACTTCGTGTGGCTGCCGATCGGCGGGGCGCTCTCGGACAAGATCGGCCGCAGGCCGCTGCTCGTCGGCATGACGGTGCTCGCTATCGCAACCGCATACCCCGCGCTGTCGATACTCGCCCACGCGCCGAGCTTTATCAACATGCTGCTCGTGCTGCTTTGGCTCTCGTTCATGTACGGCATGTATAACGGCGCGATGGTCGTCGCGCTGACCGAGGTGATGCCGGTTCAGGTGCGCGTGGCGGGTTTCTCGCTTGCTTACAGCCTTGCGACGGCGGTGTTCGGCGGCTTCACGCCGGCCATCTCGACGGCGCTCATTCACATGACCGGCGACAAGGCCGCGCCCGGATACTGGATGAGCTTCGCCGCCGGCTGCGCGCTTCTGGCGACGTTCGCGCTCTATCGCCGGCGTGCGGCGACGCTGACTCCGGCGCACTGACGCGTCGCTCGTTGCGCCAAGCGTCTATCGAACCCTACACGACTCCGATCATGAAAAATCTGCTTCCGAAACTATGCGCGGCTGCGCTCATCGCCACCTCGGCCGTTGCGTTCAGCGTGCAGGCCGCCGACCTGCACGTCATGAGCTCGGGTGGCTTTACCGCGGCGTACAGGGTGCTCGGTCCGAGGTTCGCGTCCGAGACGGGCAACACGCTCGACACGGCGCTGGGTCCGTCGATGGGCAAATCGCCCGAAGCCATTCCCAACCGTCTCGAACGGGGCGAGCCGGCCGACGCCGTCATCATGGTCGGATACGCGCTCGACGAGCTGATCAAGCAGGGCAAGGTCGTGCCCGGATCGCGCGTGGAACTGGCGGACTCGCGCATCGGCATGGTCGTGCGCGACGGTGCGGCCAAGCCCGACATCAGCTCGGCGGAAGGCCTCCGGCAGACGCTGCTGCATGCCAAGTCGATCGCCTACTCGGACAGCGCGAGCGGTGTCTATATCGAGCGGGAGCTGTTCACGAAGCTCGGCATCGAGGAGCAGGTCAAGCCCAAGGCGAAGATGATCCCGCGCATACCAGTGGCCTCGGTCGTCGCGAACGGCGATTACGAGATCGGCTTTCAGCAGGTGAGCGAGTTGCTGCCGGTCAAGGGCGCGACCTTCGTCGGAAAGATTCCCGAGTCTTTGCAGTCCGTCACGCGTTTTGCCGCTGGCATTCCCGTGAGCGCACAGCATCCGAAGGAAGCGAAGGCGCTCCTCGACTATCTGGCATCGCCCGGCGTTCAGGCAGATGTGAAATCGACGGGACTCGATAGCGTCGCCGCGCATTGATACAGCCTTCGCCGTCAACTTCTCGAGGTGCTGCTCGCGTGGTCCTCTGCGCCGTCGGCGTCGCCCGGCGCCGGCGCGCGCAGCATCCGGGCGAGGCGCGCGCGATCGCAAGCGCCTTCCCACATCGAAACGAAGATCACCGCGCACGCGTTGCTGATGACGCTCGTGAGCGCGCGCGCTTCGGACATGAAGCGGTCGATGCCCACCAATAGCGCCACGCCGGCGACGGGAAGATCCGGAATCACCGTCAGCGTCGCGACGAGCGCCACCAGGCCGCTCCCGGACACGCCCGCCGCGCCTTTGGACGTGAGCAGCATGACCGCGAGCATCATCGCGATCTGCGGCGCGGAGAGCGACACGTCGCACGCCTGCGCGATGAACATGGAAGCAAGCGTCAGATAGATCGCGGTGCCGTCGAGATTGAACGAATAGCCCGCGGGCAGCACGAGTCCGACAACGCCCTTGTCGCAGCCGAGCATCTCCAGCTTGGTGATGAGGCGCGGCAACACCGGTTCCGTCGACGAAGTCGCCAGTACGATGAGCAATTCCTCGCGCAGATAACGCAAGAGCCGCCAAAGCGCGAAGCCGTGCAAGCGCGCAAGCGTAGCGAGGACGAGCGTGACGAACAGCACGCATGCCACGTAGAACGACACCATCAACATGCCGAGGGAGCCGACCGAGTGAATCCCGAAGCGGCCCACCGTGAAAGCCATCGCGCCGAATGCGCCGAGCGGCGCGAGCCGCATGATCATCGCGAGGATGCGAAACAGCGCCTGGGCGATGCCATCGATGAGCGCGAGCACGGGCCTGCCTGCGCCCGGATGCAGATTCAGTGCGAAGCCGAATAGCAGCGAGAGCAGCAGCACCGGCAGCACCTCGCCCTTCTCGAAGGCGCCGAGCATCGTTTCGGGGATGACGTTCAGTGCAAAGGCGACGAGACCATCCGGATGCGCCTGCTTCACATACTGCGCGAGGATCGTCGTATCGAGACTTCGGGCGTCGATATGCATGCCCGCGCCGGGCCGCATCAGAAAGGCCGTGACGAGTCCCAGCGCGAGCGCCACGGCAGTCAGAAAATAGAAGAGTCCCAACGCCCGGAAGATTGCGCGCCCGATGGCCTTTCCGCTCGCGACAGACGTGATCCCGGATACGATCGTGCAGAAGACGATCGGCGTGATCATCATCCTGACGAGGCCGACGAAACCGTCGCTGACAGGCTTGAGAAGCGAGCCGGCTTGCGGCCAGAAGTGCCCGAGCGCCATGCCGAGCAACATGCCGAGCACGACCTGCACATAGAGCAAACGGAGCGTTCTCGCCACCCTCACGACGCGGGCTTCCTGCTCGGGCGCGCTTTTGGAGCGACGTCGTCGGTTAATGTGCCGCTGCTCCTGACATCGCCTCTCATATCCAGAATCGTTTGATGAAACTCCTGCGCGGCCGGCGTCAGCGTACGCCCGCGGCGTCTCACGATTCCCACTCGTCGCTTCACGACGGGGTCGACCAGCGGCACACTCGTGAGGATGTGATGATTGCGTCCGGGCATGGCCATCGACGGTACGGCGGCGACGCCGAGGCCCGCTTCGACGAGACCGAGCATGGTCGTGACGTGACGTGTTTCGCACACGCTGGGCGCGCGCGGCGATACGGCCGAAAGAGCCTGATCGAGCAACAGGCGATTGCCGGACGTCTTGTCCACGGAAACGTATTCGTGTTCGTAGAGCTCGTTCCAGGTCACGCGTTTCTTGCGCGCGAGCGGGTGGTCGCGACGGCAAGCCGCAACGAACTGCTCCTGCAGCAGCACTTTGAAGTCGACCTCGGACTCCTGGCTTCCCATGAAGCTGACGCCGAAATCGGCCTCGCCGCTGATGACGGCGGAGAGCACTTCGTTCGCGCTCGCATCGAGCAGTTTCACCCGGATGCGCGGAAAACGGCGATGGAAGCTCGCAACCGCGCTTGGCAGAAAGTAGTAGGCCACGGATGGCACACAGGCAATGGTTACGTGACCCAATCGGCTCGATGAGACATCGCGGATGCCGAGCAGGGCGACATCGAGATCGTCCAGCAGCTGCTCCGCGCTCGGCGCGAAGGCGCGGCCGACAGTCGTGAGCGTCACGCTGCGCGTGGTGCGTTCGAAGAGACGCACGCCGAGCGCTTCCTCCAGCTTGTCGATCCGGCGGCTCAAAGCCGGCTGGGATATGTTCACCGCCTCGGCTGCCTTTCGGAAGCTGCCCAGTTCCACCACGGCTCTGAATGCCTGCAAGTCGTTGAGGTCGAAGTTGACGCCCACGGGCCATTCTCCGCGTTCTTAGATGCCGATATTGTGCATTACGCGGAGGGGGGCGGCTAATTGTGGGGGCGGGTTGTGATCTTGGTCTGGTCGGACGAGGGCGGCGGTGGGGCTTCGCGAAGCCGTGAGCCGGGGATGATGGCGAGCGGATAACGATTGATGCGTTCGATGCTATTTTCCGGTTGTCGATCGGCGCGCGTTTTCAAGCGGCAGGGAGCGGGTGGGCGGGTCTCTCGGCACTAGACGTCGATCGTTACAACCCCGACCGCACGGCGGAGGTTTGGGCAAAAAAGCGTGCAGTGAGCAAGCGGGTCGATCAGAGTCGGAAGTTGGTTCGAAGGGGGCTTATCGGCCATGAAGGGCCTTCGCTCGCAGAAGCGGCGAGACATTCCAGCGTCCGAAATACATCGACTAGCGACATCAAGCCAGGGCGATGGAGCCCGCTTA
>NZ_JARUXN010000018.1:0-42161 GCF_031451415.1 Caballeronia sp. LZ028
GCGGAAGTCGGTATACGCGGCTGACGCAAGGCCGTCAATCAAGGCGACATGGCCGCTCGTCGCTGGGAAGGTGCTTGGGAGAGGTTCGGACGCTCCCGATCAGTTTGTCAGGAGCGCGCGAAAGACCCGTCCGAGGTCTCCACGATAGGCCGTACCCGGCCCATCAGCAGCCAGTCATAGACCAACCGTCTCAATGGCGGAAAGGGGTCGCGAGTACTCATTCACTCGCATCGGCACTGACATTCGCGGTTACGACGGCGTGAACGGCGGCAAAGCGGGATTCAGCTGCCTCACAGTGGCCGACACTCCAACGTCCGCAATGGCCGAAGTCCGGCAGCGGATGCGACTCGAAGCGGCCCGATAGCGGACCTAGCGTATGACGTGCGGGCAACGCAATGTGAATTCGACGGGCTTCTATGGCTTCTCCGTAACTGGCACAACGGACGGCTGCGCGGGGTGTCGACTGTAGCGAGCGCGCGCGGGAGGTTCTGGAGTGATGTGTGAACCTACTGAAAGGAAGCATGGGTGTCCGCAGACCGTCGCGCTCGCCCAACGGCCAACCGCCTTGAGTCCGCCTTTGAAGCTTACGTCGACCGGCACCTGACGATAGCAGGGGGATGAGCAAAAGGATAGGGAGGCACGCCTGTTGCGCACAGGTGAGGAGCGAAGCGGCGACCCCTTCAGCCTTCGCCTCGCCGGACGTGCGTAGCACACCTTGCTACGCAACCTGAAAGCAGGCCTCCTTCAAGCTTTGAAACACGGCCGTAGCCTTCCAACGGAGGACGTGCGGATGCATACCCCGTCTAGTGAGACCCCGTCGATCGTCGTTGTGTACAGCGGCGGTCGAAACGCCGCGCTAGCCCGCCATGAGATCGAGACGCAGCGCGCGCTTGCTGGCCGCATCGCGGCTCTTCTAGGCTCCAACGGTTGTGTCGAATTCGAGCCTGGTCGCGCTTATCCTCCGCAACGCTACTTTGTCCCTGTCGACACGCTGCCTTCCGAGGTGGCGCAACAAATCGGCGTCACGTCTGACGATGACCTCTTCGGCGGGGTCGTGCCGTTTCCGTTCATCGCGACGAAAGTGGTCGTCCACGGCTTGCCGCCAGGAGCGAGCGTGAAGCCCGACGGATGGGACGACTCACTCGCCGACCGGCTGCGTCATCTGGTCCTGCCCGGCTTCTCGGCCTTTACTGCCGACGACGCACACGCGGCCGCCGCACTGTTGGCCGGTGGCGGCTCGGTACGGCTTAAGCGCCCGTCAGGCATCGGCGGGACGGGGCAGGCAGTCATTGCCGATCGACGCGAACTCGCTTCGCAACTCAAGGACATGGGCGCCGCCACGCTTCTGAACGAAGGCGTCGTGCTTGAGCGCAACTTGCCTTCTCTCACGACGTTCAGCGTTGGGGAGGTGCACGTTCGTGCGCATCGGGCAAGCTATTGCGGCGTGCAGCGCCTGACGCGGAACAACCACGGACATTCGGTCTATGGCGGTTCCGACCTCGTCGTCGTGCGCGGCGGCCTGGATGCGCTTGAGCGCACGCCGATACCTCCCGAGGCGCGCAGCTCCGTAGAGTGCGCCCGCGAATTCGATGCCGTTATCCGCAGCGCCTTTCCCGGCTTCATCGCATCCCGGAGGAATTACGACGTGGCTTCGGGCATCGACGAATACGGGCATCGTTACAGGGGCGTGCTTGAACAATCGTGGCGGATCGGCGGTGCGAGCGGCGCGGAAATTGGTGCTCTGCAGGCATTCGCGGACGATCCCGCACTCACGACCGTCTGCGCATCCTCGGTCGAGATTTACGGGGGACAACCCAAGGTGCCGGCGGGCGCGTGCATCGTCTATCAGGGGGTCGATGCGCATTCAGGGCTCGTGACGAAGCTCTACACGGTCGGCACCGGCATCGACGCCATCAAAGAGGAGCCAAGCGGATGACAGCAATCCGGCAGCAGATCAAGATACGCGTCGAGCGCGGCTATCTCGACGGCACGTTCGTAACGCCCCAAACTGCGATTCCGGGCGTGCTATTCGTGCATGGTTGGGCTGGCAATCAGGAACAGTACATGGAGCGTGCGCGGCAGGCGGCGGCCATCGGCTGCGTCTGCCTGACATTCGACCTGACCGGACACGCGCGCACCAAAGAGGAACAGGAGACGGTGACGCGCGAAACGAACCTGAACGACGTGCTCGCGGCCTACGACAGGCTCGCCGCCCATCCGCTCGTCGACAGTACGTCGATCGCCGTCATCGGGAGCAGTTACGGCGGCTATCTTGCGTCGATCGTTACGTCGATGCGGCCCGTGCGCTGGCTCGGTATGCGCGTACCGGCGCTCTATCTTGACGAGGGCTGGACGACGCCTAAGCGCGCCTTGCACAAGGAGCACGATCTCGCGGCTTATCGCAGGCGCATCGTCCCGGCGAGTGAAAACCGCGCGCTGCGAGCGGCTGCCGCGTTTCGCGGCGACGTTCTCCTTGTCGAATCCGAGCACGACCAGACCGTGCCCCACGCGGTGCTCGCGAGCTATCTACAGGCTTTCCTTAGTGCGCATTCGCTGACGTATCGCGTAATTGACGGTGCGGATCATGGTCTCTCCGATGAAGGCAGTCAGCGCGCCTATACCGCTCTGGTCGTCGGCTGGCTCGCGGAGATGATCGGCGGGAGCCGCGCCGGAAGCCGCGGCGAGGGATCGGCGCTTATCAAGTGATGGCTGATTGAGCGCGGTATGGACGCGCTGTGCCGAACGCGCGCTTCATCGCGTTTCCAAGCTGAAGTGGCGAGAGACGCGTCGCATGGGATTGGTCGAGCCCGACTCATCATCCGCGAGATTCTCGATGATGCACCTTGCGCGCTGTCTCGATTTCGCGGACACGCGCACGAAACTGTTCCCGATCATGCATCTGCTGGGCGTGCGGCGCACGCTCGCCGAGCCGCATCCGTGGCTGCCCGGCGCGGTGGCGAAGGCGTTCGAGAAGAGCAAGGCGCTGGCGCTCGCGAGACTCCGCGATACGTCCGCGACGAAGGTGACGTTGCCGTTCGTCGAAGAACAGTTGCGCAACGCGCGGCGTCTCATGGGCACGATTCCTGGTCGTATGGCTTCGAGCCGAACCGGCACGTGTTGTCGCGCTTCCTCGAACGACATCATCAGGAAGGCTTGTCCAGCCGGCTGCTGCAGCCCGAGGAACTCTTTCACCCTGCGACGCTGGAGAGCTTTAAGATCTGAGTCCGCTTCCTACGCATCCGGCTTGCTGCGGCCATAGAGCAGCAGCATCGCCGCGATGACGACGCCATAGATCATCTGACGGCCCGCCTCCGGCATCTGCGCAACCGAGAGGATCGATTGCAGCAGCGTGATGAGGATCGCGCCGGCTACCGTGCCGAGATACGATCCCCGGCCGCCCAGAATCGACGTGCCGCCGAGCACGACCGCCGCGATCGCGGGCAGGAGATACGCATCGCCCATCGACTGCGCGGCCTTCGACGCATAGCCCGCCAGCAGCACGCCGCCGAACGCCGCGAACGCACTGCACACGGCGAACGCGGCCACGGTCACGGGCCGCGTATTTATGCCTGAAAGATACGCCGCGCGTTCGGTGTTGCCGATCGCGTAGAGCGTGCGGCCAAAGGTCGTTCGCGACAGCAGGAACAGCGTGACGCCGCCGATCACGATCCACAGCGCGACCGCGTTCGGCACGCCCGGCACGAGCCAGCCGGCCGCGAGCCAGCGCATCACGTCGGGCGCGGAATCCTGTGGCGACGATCCGCCCGTGTAGACGATCATGATGCCCTGCGCGACGGCGTTGGTCGCGAGCGTCGCGATCATCGACGGGATGCGCAGCAGCGCGACGAGCATGCCGTTGACGATGCCGATCAGCACGCCGCAACCGATGCCGGCGGGAATCGCGAGGACGCGTCCAATCTCGCCGTGTCCCGCGACGGCGCATGCCATCATCGCGCCGACCGTGATCGTCCACGGCAACGACAGATCGATATGGCCGAGCAGGATCACCATCATGAGACCGGTTGCGATGATGCCGAGGAACGCGCCCACTTTCAGTTGCAGCAGAATGTATTCGGGCGATGTGAAGTTGCGCGAGAACATCCCGCCGACCAGCAGCAGCGCGACGATGCACGCGAAGGCGATCAGGATCGGCTTGTCGATCCGGCGCGCGAGCCGCGACACGAACGTTGCGGAGAGCTCGCTCATCGGAACCACTCCAGGCGGTTGCGCACCCGGAACAGCCCGCACGCGCCGATCGAGACGGCGAGCAGCAGGATCACGCCCTGAAACAGGGGCTGCCACAGCGCATCGACGTTGAAGACGAACAGCAGATCGCCGATTGAGCGGAACGCGAATGCGCCGAAGACCGCGCCGGTCGCGCTGCCGCGCCCGCCCAGCAGCGACACGCCGCCGATGACCACCGCGGCGATCGAAAACAGCGTGTAAGAATTGGCGCTGCCGAGGCTGGCTTCGCCGGTGTCCGTGAAGAAGGTGAGAAAGAGGCCGCCGATCGCGGCGAGCAGGCCGGCGAGCGTATAGCTCACGAACTTCGCGCGGCGAATCGGCATCCCCGACAGAAAAGCCGCGGGTTCGGACGAGCCGGTCGCGTAAGCCGCGCGCCCGATCGCCGTCCGCTTGAAAGGCATCCAGACGATGACGATCGCCGCGAGCAGCATCAGCAGGCTCGCCGGCACGACGCCCGCGACCTTGCCGGTCAGCGCGTCGGCAAGATCCTCGTTGATGGCGCCGCCGGGAACCGGGCGCAGCAGCAGCGCGAGTCCGTAATAGACGGCGCCGGTTGCGATCGTCGTCACGATCGGCTGCAGACGTCCGAAGATGATGATCGCGCCATTGAGCGCGCCGCACAGCGCGCCCGCCGCGAGCACGCCGGCGATGCCGAGCGCGGTGTGCAGCGCATCGCCGGTGACGATCCACGATCCGAGACAGTTCGTCAGCACGAGCATCATGCCGATCGACAGGTCGATGCCTGCCGTCAGCACGACGAGCGCCTGTCCCATCGACACGAGGGCGAGCAGCACGGCCTTGTTCGCCGCCGTCTGAAAAACGTTCGCGGAGAGCGCCGATGGATAGTTGACGAGGTAAATGGCGAACATCAGCACGAACAGGCCGAACGCGAGCGCCGCCCCGCGATTGTCCGCATACCAGTAGCGCAGGCCGCTCATGACGCGACTCCTGTGGATGGCGAAACTTGTCCGGCGGGCAGATCCAGCGCACTGGCGATGAGACTCTGCTCAGTGATCGCCGGTCCGGCGAGTTCCTTCTTGATGCGGCCTTCGTACAGCACGAGCACGCGGTCGCAGCAGCCGATCAGCTCGTCGTAATCGGTCGAATAGAAGATGATCGCGGCGCCTTCGTCGGCGAGGCGTCTGAGCAACTGATAGATCTCCTGCTTGGTGCCGACGTCGATGCCGCGCGTCGGATCGCACAGCAGCAGGATTCTCGGCTGCCGGACCAGCCACTTCGCGATGACGACCTTCTGTTGATTGCCACCCGATAGCGAGCCCACGGCCGCATCGACGCTGAAGGATTTGATCGCGAGAAGCTGCATCATCCGGTCGACGAAAGTCCGCTGGCGCGCGCGATCGATCACGCCTGCCGTCGACATGCGATCGAGCGCGGCGAACGACAGGTTTTCGCGCACCGACATCGGCAGCATCAGCCCTTCGGTCTTGCGGTCTTCCGGGATGAGCGCCATGCCGATCCTGTCGGCGCGGGCGGCGGCGGGGCTCGCAATCGACACCGATCTACCGTCGATTTCGATCTCGCCCGCGCAACCGCGCAGCACGCCGAACAGCGCGAGCAGCAGTTCGCGCTGGCCTTGTCCGTCGAGACCGCCCAGCCCGAGAATCTCGCCGCGCCGCAACGAAAAACTGACGCCGCGAAGCACGTCGTTCCACGCGAGGTCGCGGCAGGCGAGCACCGGTTGCGCGCCGCCGCCGCTCGCGGGCTTGCCTTCGGGCTTGTCGGGGAAGACGTGCTGATACTTCCGGCCGATCATCATCTCGACGACTTCGTTGTCGGAGCGCGTGCCCGCCTCGAAGCTCATCACATGACGGCCGTTGCGAAAGACGGTGCATTCGTCCGCGAGCGCCTTCACTTCGTGCATCCGGTGCGAGATGAAGAGCAGCGCGAGCCCCTCTTCGCGCAGCCGCTTGAGCACGTCGATCACGCGCGCCACGTCGGCGGCCGTGAGCGCCGACGTGGCTTCGTCGAGAATCAGGATGCGCGGCTCGCGCGCGAGCCCCTTCGCAAGCTCGACCATCTGCTGTCGCGACAGCGGCAGGTCGCGGACCTTCGTGAGCGGATTGATGTCGGCGGCGCCCGCGCGGGCGAGCGCGGACTCGGCCTGGCGGCGCTGGGTCCGGCGGTCGATTATGCCGAAGCGGCGCGGCGGATTCGAAGCGAAGATGTTGTCCGCCACGCTCAGGTCGGGGATCAGCGACAGTTCCTGATACACGCAGACGATGCCGGCCGCGTTCGCCGCGGCGGGCGACGCGAACGAGACCTCGCGGCCATCGAGCTGCATCGTGCCTTCGTCGGGCTGCACAACGCCCGACATGACCTTCAGCAGCGTGGACTTGCCCGCGCCGTTCTCGCCGAGGACCGCATGAATGCGGCCCCTGCGCACCGACAATTCCGCGTGATCCAGCGCGACAGCGCCGCCATAGCTCTTCGATATTCCCGACATCTGAAAGAACGGCCGCTGTGCGTCCTGCCGCATGCTGGGTCTCCCGCCGCGTCGCCGGTCATCGCCCGGTCACTGATTGCCCTGGCTCTGCTTCATGATTTCCTGCGCGGAAAAGTTGATGCCGCAGGTCGGAAACGAGTTGCCGACGAAGAAGTTGTCGGATTCGTCCGGGAAGTAGTTCACGCCCGCCTTGAGCTTCGAATCGTCCGTGATGTCGAGCGGCAGCTTGATCGCCACGGGAATCGTCTGGCCGTCGAGCGCGGCGAGCGCCGTCTTGATCGCGACGGCGACCTGCGCGGGACCGCTGCCGGCCGACGTGCATTTCAGGCCCTGGCTCCCATACTGTGCGCAGAATTTGCGAAAGCCGTTTTCCGTCTCGCCGCCGAACGGCACGAACGGATGCTTCGCGTCGAGCATCGCGCGCACGACGCCGGTATCGCCGCCTTGCGCGGAGATGCCGTCAAAATGGCCCTGCACCGCGATCGCGTCGGCGGCGGCTTTCTGCGCGACGCCGTCGTCCCACTTGCCATAGACCTGCACGACGTTCCACTTCTTGCCGGTCTCGTCGAGCGTTTTCGTGAAACCGTTGTGGCGGTCCGTATCGACCGACGTGCCCGCCACGCCGCGCACTTCGAGCACCTTGCCGCCGTTCGGCGCATGCTGCGCGAGCCACTTGGCCCACAGCACGCCGAGCCCGTACTGATCGACATCGACGTTGATCGCGTCTTCGCTGTCGAGCGTGTTGTCGAACGCGATCAGCACGACGCCGGCTTTCTTCGCACGGCGAATCGCAGGGCCGAACGAAGAGGGATTCTGCGCATCCACGATGATCGCGTCATAGCCGGCATCGATGAAGTTGTTGACGGCCGAGATCTGCGCGGGGACGTCCTCGCCGGTCGAGACCACCTTGAATTCCTTGAGTTTCGCCGCGACCGCCGGTTGGGCCGTGTAGGCCTTGGCAGTCTTGATCATCTGAATGCGCCAGGTGTTGGCGATATACCCGTTCACGAGTGCGATCCGGTAGGGCGCATTCTTCTTCGGATACTTGACGAACTTCGTGTCGCTCTTCCAGGGAACCATGCAAGCGGGGTCGCTGGCCGGTCCGGATACGATCGATGCCTGTGCGAAGGCCGCACCTGCGCATAGCGCCAATGCCGCGGTCGCCGCCGCTCGAAGCACGTGGATTCCTGTAAGCATGTTGTCTCCCGTTTGTTGGAGTAAACCTACCGACTGCGGATGCACATGAACTTAGTGACTGGCGACGCTGGTGCGAAGAGCACCGAAGCTTCTGGAATTGCCTTGACGGACTTGTGACGGAAGGGCACGCGCGTACGCGTTCGCGTCAGACAGTACTGGCATAGGCATTCACGCGCGATAGTGGTTTACCAGCGTGCGGGAGCGACGCGGTTTTCGCCTTCATAACCGTGGGAGGGATGGTCGCGAGCACGTCGATCTCGCGCGGGCGGGACGGCAGCAGCGAGTCCTCTGGTTTTAAGTTGGCGGGCTTCCGTGACGGAAGACGGCGCCTTGTAAGGACCAACACTCCTATCCCGCAAATTGCACAGGACTCTAATGCACCCCGCAGTGGGGTCTGAGAGATACCGCGAATGCTACCGATCGTCTTCTCGCCACGGATACGGCCCGCACATCGTCAAACTCGGGCAGTGAATGATCCGCCTCAGCCTGCAAGAATTTCCTGCGCCCGAACGCGCGATGATCGATCTAGCACTAAAAGATGGAGCCCGAGGCGTCGGTCGCGAGGCGTACTGACGGACGCTTTACGCTCGTACTCGCCTGCTGTCGACGCGCATTGGCTTTGAGGATGTTTGAGTTCACTAAGTTGAACTTCGGCGGTCTCACGGTGTTGCAGGCAGTGGCTGCGCAGCCGAAGGGAACGCGCAATCAACGGCAGTTTTGCACTGCTGTTCGGCGCATCGCTAGTGCGACCAGTGCCTTAAGCTTTTCAAACCAACTTGTCATGCCAGATGGCCGCCTCAGAGATGAGCGAAACGCTGTCGTTGTGACAGCCTCCTGGAATCGCTCCTGACGCCATGATTGCCCTCATTCTCACCGAAGCCGGATCATCCCTCTGTCCGACGCCTGACCGCCGCAAGAAGTGATGCGTGCTCTTTACCTATGGCGCGTCGCGAGGAAGATGGCATGCAGCCTTCCGGGCAAGGTCGCGCTTGGCATCCTGTCCGTGGTCGTGGCGACGATGCTCGTCTGCTGGCTGTTGAGACCCGCGGTTCCTCGCAGCATCACCATCAGTACGGGTCAACCCGACAGTTCGCTGAACTGGATGGGCAGGCAATACGCCAAAGTTCTCGCGCGCTATGGCATCACGCTTAAAGTCGTGCCCTCCGACCGTTCGCGGCAGAACCTCGAGCGTCTGCTCGATCCGGCGCAGCAAGTCGACGTGGCGCTGGTTCAGGGCGGCGTAGCGAGAGAACAGCAAGCGGCCGAACTGATGTCGCTCGGTAGCGTGACTTACGTGCCGTTGCTGGTGTTCTATCGCGGCGCCGTCTTGACGTCCTTGTCGCAGCTGAGTGGCAAGCGCATCGCAATCGGCCGGGAAGGTAACGAAACGCATGTCGCTGAGAAAGGCCGTACTTTATGCAGAGCTCGCTAAGAAGCCTTCCTGGACAAGGCTTTTCCGACGCCAGAACAGATTTTGTTTGCAAATCGCCCTTGCAACATGTTGTCAGACACTTCGATTTTATTTGCACAGCGCTGCAGCCATAGCGCAATAAGCCACTGTCTGCCTGCGGTTCGGACGCCGAGAATTCATACGTTCCAAACGTCCTCAAGTTTTCCGCTCGCGATCCGTTAAGCAGACACGTCTTTGAGTGCGAATGGCGCGTCGGCCGCCATGGCTGCGTTCGGAAATCCATTTATCAATCTGACAGATATGAAGAAGGCTGTGTTTGCAGACGCCGTCGGCGGTGTCATCCTCACCGTGTTCGTCACCGCCGTGCTCGTGATGCTGCACGCGCAGGTCGGCGGTAACCATGGCATCGTCAACTTCCTCGGCAGCGCGGAACTGCCGATCGTCGCGTCGGTGTTGATGCTCGATTCGTTACGTGAGGCGATCGGCTCCATCTACGAAGGCGAGCACCGGCAGAACATCTTCGTCGCGGGCATTGTGATCTTCGTCGTTGCATTGCTCCTTGCGTCGAAGGGCGTGGATATCGAAGTCGCCCGGCACCACGCGCTGGAAGACGCGGTGCTCAATGCGGGTGTCATCGCGAAGATGACGGCTGCCGAGCATCAGGCGTGGCTGCGCGGCGCCGAGCAGACTTTGCCGCTGCCTGTGTGGGTCGTTCCTGCCAATCTGCTCGTCTGGGTCGCCGCGATCGCAATCTCGATCTGGAACCGGGCACTGGCCATTGACGAAAAAGCGCGGTCGATATCGCGCGAGAACGTCGAGGCATTCGTGCGTCTTCTAGACGATAGCCGTCGCGGAGATGCGGTTGTCACCGCATTGCTCGAAGACGAGCGACAGGCCCGCGCGGAAGTCGACTCGCCACTTGCGGGCAGGGACGGCCGGGCGGCGATACTGCGCCACGCGCGCGCCCTTGACGCGCTGCAACTCTGCCTGCGCGGCAGCATGGCTTCGTACCATGCGCAGGCGTCCGACGAAGCGGATGAACCCGGCCGCGTCCATTCCCTTGCAAGGTCCGTCAAATGATCCAGCTTCTTTTGCTCCTGCTCGGTGCTCAATTCGCTCAGCGACATCTACCCAAGCTGCTGGCCTTTGGCGTGGCATGGTTTGCGATCGGCGCGTTCGTGGTTTTCGATGCGTTGGACGGCGCACTGTGGTTCCCGTTGCAGGCATTCGGCCTGCTCCTGCTGCTCGAAGGTATCTTCACGATCGGGATGACGCGCAGTGGGCTTTCGTTGCAGACGAGCTTCCGTTACGCCAAAGGCCTGATTGGCGCGCTGATCGGCGTGCTGGTCATCATCCGCCATAGCTACACGGATTTCGCGCTGGCCATGCTGTTCGGGATCGGATTCGCGCTGGAAGGCTGCCTGTTGATCGCGGCGGCGTATATCGTGCGCTATCGTCACTGGCGCGCCACTGTCGCGCTCGGGCTGCTGAGCATCGTACTTGCGATCATCTTCTTTCAGCCTTATCCGACGCACTATCGCGGCACCGTTCCGTATTGCATTGGCATGTGGTTCGTGGTTGGCGGCGCTCGCATGGTATGGCTCTATCTGCGTCTTCGCACGTCAGCGGGTGGGCAGGGCATGGAATCGCCCATTGGCGAGGCGTCGCTTACGCCGATGGTCATCCACGTCTGGACGCCGGTAGGCTCTGCACGCGACAAGGCTATTCGACGCCCGGTGATCGATCGTTACATTGCCGCGGTGGATTCGAAGGGCGTGATTTCGACAGGCCACGCCGCGCTCGAAGCGGGCAGCTTGTATTTGAGCCTCTATCCTGCGGTCGAGATTGACCGTGCACCCGAGGAGTTCGCGCACCTGCTTCGCGCAGATGCGTCGAACGACGTGGCGGGCCGTTACCTGCCGAGCTACCCCGAGGAAGCAGCGAGCTGGTGCGAATCAACGGTAAAGATTGCCTTTCGCCGTTATGACGCCAGGCGCCTCGAGACATTCGCAGAACAGTTCAAGGCCAAAGCGGTCTATAACCTCACGAGCCGCAACTGTTCAAGCACGGTCGCCGAAGCGCTGGAAGCAGCGCTCGAAGGCACGGAATATCGAAAGGGCGGATGGGCCGACGTGCTTCGTCTGGTCGTCATGCCGGAGTTGTGGATCGCGGCGCAGATCCGTCACCGCGCGCATACGATGGCTTGGACACCCGGCCTCGTGCTCGATTACGCGCGGGCGCTGCGCGTGGTGACGCATCCGCCTGCCATCGGCTGGATTCCGCTTGCCATGCTTACCGTGCGGCATGTGCGGCGCGCGCGCCGCACGGAAGGCGCGTGATGGAGAAGTTTACTCACGTACGCATCGTGATGGGCATGATCGTCAGCCTGGGGTTGACACATATGCTCAAGGGAATTTCGACCACGATCCATCATCGGGCGCAGTCGAACCCGTATCCCATCCACATGGCGTGGGTAGCTTCGCTCATTCTGAACGTCTTGCAGTTCTGGTGGTGGGAGTTCTCGCTGAGCGAGATTCATGTGTGGACGTTCGGCATCTATCTGTATCTCATCTTTTACGCGTTCATCATCTACCTGATGTGCGCGATGCTGTTTCCCGATTCGATCAAGGAGTATCGCGACTATTGCGATTACTTCATGTCGCGCCGAGCCTGGTTCTTCGGCTTGCTGCTGGCGGAAAGCCTGATCGACATCGGCGATTCGCTCATCAAGGGCGAAATACACGTCGCCGGACTGGGCGACATGTACTGGCTGAAGACCGCCGCGGTCGCGCTCGGCGCGCTGATCGCAATGCGCACGCGCAATCAGGTCTATCACGCGAGTTTCGTCGCGCTCAATTTGACCGCGCAACTATTATTTGTGGCGAAGATGTCGTGGACACACGCGTGAACGGTGAAGCACCGTGGATCGAGGAATACGGCCGTACCGCATCGGCCGCATGGTGCGGCGACGTGGTCTGTATTCGCAACATACGCAACTTTAGGTACCGGACGAAATTCGATTTCGCACCCGCGTACTTCGATGCCGCCTACGATGTCTCGCAATTGCGCACGGTCGACTTGGTGGTGTCGCGCTGGGCACATGATGCGATCGCTCACGTGTTCGTGAGCTTCGGTTTCGAGGATGGTCGATATCTCTCCATCTCGATCGAAACGCGTCGCCGTCAGGGGCAGGTTTATTCGACTTGGAGAGGTTTTTTGAGGCAATACCGGCTGATCTACGTAGTTGCCGATGAGCGCGATCTGATCGGTGTACGCACCGACGTGCGCCGCGAACGGGTCAGCCTGTATCGCTCGAGCGTGAGCGCCAAAACGGCGCAAGGCCTCTTTCGCGACTACGTCAGACGCGTGAATCAGCTGAACGAGCAGCCCGAGTTCTATCACACGCTCTTCAATAACTGCACGACGAATATCCTCAGCCACGCGCAGTCGCTGGCGCCACGGCTTCGCTACAGTTGGAAGGTGCTGCTGAGCGGTCATGCTGACCGCTACAGCTACGAGCTTGGCCTCCTCGACTCGAGCGTGCCTTTCGATGAACTCAGGCGTCGCAGTGTCGTGCGACGCCCGGACGGCATGCTAATCGGCCCCGACTTTTCCGCCGCGATTCGACGCCACGTCTAGTTACTTCAGCAGCAGGTAATGCGTCGGATTGTCCTCGCACTGGCCTGCGCCGCATTCGAGCACGGTCGATAGGAGATTGGCCGCGATCAGCAGCGCGAACACCGCGAAGCCCACGCCGGAAAGCGCGCGCATTCGCTGCGAGCCTTCGCGGTGGACACCGCGTGCCGCGTCCTTCAGAACGAACAACAGCGCGACGTAGATGACCGTGCCCACGGCGGCGAGCAGCGCCCACGTATAGAAGTGCAGGCCGAACAACGTGGAGCCATAGCCTGCGTCGCCGGGCGCGAGATGCAGCGATACCTGGCGCATCGAAATCAGACCGGTGATGAGACTGCCCGTAAGCACCATCGCGTAGTGCGTCGGGCGCTCGCCGATGCGTACGTTGAACAGAAAGCCCATGCCGATCACGACAAATCCTGCACGCTGTAACAGGCAGAGCGGGCAGGGCAGTTCGCCGTGCGCGAGCTGATACCAGAAAGCAACCGCCAGCAGCGCCGATGTGCCGAACAAGCCGAGAAGGTTCATTGTCGCGACGACGGGCGGCAAGTGCCGGTCTTGTTCGATAAGTTGCATCGTGGTGCCTTCAGAATGAAAAGTTGAGCGGGTCGGTCGCATGGTGGAAGAACCACAGGACCGTGACGATTGCCGTGGCGAGCCACAGCCCGCGACTCCATTGCGTGCGGCCGGAGAAGAGGCTTGCGCAGGCGAGCAGCGGAAGCAGAAAAGTAAGGAACATGTACATGAGCGATGATATCGGTCCGAAAGAGAAGCGTGTAACGTCGTCAAGCCGGAGCGCGAACGGCCCACGCGTTCCGGAGAATGCGCGGGCCGTTGCAGCGAGAGGCTTAGCCGATCAGTCGCCTGATCCTACCGAGGGCAGCGGAACGAATGTCAGCGATCCGTCCGGCATGATGGCGACGCTGATGCCGACTAGACGGCATTCGTCGATTCCGAGCGTCGTTGTCTGATACGCGCAAATCGAGCGGCTCTCGGGCAGGCCCGCTACCGGCGCGAGCGTCGGCGTCGAGAAGTCGATGCCGATGTCCTTGTACGCCGTCGCCAGATCCGTCACTGGAACGAGCGATTCCTTGCCGCCGCTGTCTTTCTGCGCCTGATAGACCTTGAGTCCGCCATTGGCAAGCGACGTATACAGCATGCGCGCCAGGATGGTCGTCCCGCTGGCGAGGCCCTTGCTGAAGACTTCCCGTCCAGTGATAGCCGTCACCTCGGTGCGGATGCCGCCCACCAGCACATAACGGAAGGTCATCCCGAGGCCTTCCGCGCTCCACAGGCCGGCGACGCGGCCAATGAGCCCGCGTGCGAGCGCCAGTTCGGGCGCTGCTGTGCCAATACTTACCGCCGTAACGATGATCGTGCCGGCCGTCAACGCGATCTGAACGGGGTTGCCCTTGCCGCCGGAGCCGAGGTTCATTGTCTGCTGGACGCTGGTGAGGCTGTTGCCGTTAGTGCGGCTCAGTGTCCACTGGTCACCCGGCGGATCGGTGAGTACGTAATGCTGCGAACTCAGCACCTTGCCGTCGCTGCCGGTCAAGGTGACGTTGAAGCCGCGCATGGACGTGACCCACTTGCAGTTGTCGGACTGAAACGGCCTGGCCGCTGCCGACGTCTCGCCCTGCGCAAAACCGGAGGAGACCTTGGCCGAAGTCGCCGCCGGCAACGCGAGCGTCGTGTTGTTCATGGTGACGGTCGGCACGGTCGTGATGTCGTTGATGCCGAAGGACGACTTGAATGTTGTCAGCATGCCCTTGTAACTGCTATCGGACACTGCATCGCGCTTAAAATAGTCCGCATATTCGGCGATGCGTGAATCTTCCGGACCGTTGTCGTACCAGCAGCTGTTGTCACCACCGGTGAAGCTCACGGTGGCTTGATACGGCGACAAATTGGCAAAATGCACGAGCGTATCCGTGCCGGCAAGCGCAGCGCTGCCCCACAAGGCGATGACGGCCGCAATCGAAAGCTTCTTCATTTCTTCGTTCTCAAAGGGGCGTCAGAGGGCAGCGGGCGTGAAGACAATGCCCGCGGGGAACTGGAATTTACCTGCGCTGCTGCCGACCTGACAGCTACCGATGCTGCCGTTTGCGCTCACCACGCATTGCGCGAGCGACTGGGTTCCGAAGTTGGTCACATACGCGACCGAACCATTGATGGCGATATCCATCGGCTTGTCGAGATTCGCCGGGTCGGACATCTTCACGCAGGCGCTGATGCTTCCGTCGGTCGAGAGACGGCATCCCGTGATCGAATCATCGCCGACATTCGTCACGTAGACCGCGCTGGAGGTCATGGCGATGCCTGCGGGCAGATTGAACGCTCCGCTACCGTCGTGCGTCGTGCAATTCGAGAGTGCGCCGTCGGCGCCTGTACGGCAGGCGGTGATCGAGTTGCTGTTCTGGTTAGTGACGAGCAACAGGTTGTTTCTCGCGACAAGGTTCATCGGATTGCTGAGCGTGCCGCCCGCATTGTCGGTCTTGCAGTTGCCGGGCGTGCCCGAACCGTCTAGCGTGCAGATTGATACCGTGTTGTCGGCGTTCGTCACGTAGAGCGTATTGGCGGAAACCGCGACGCCCAGAGGCGACTTCATGCCGCTTTGAGGCAGGGTCGCGCACGCCGAAGGAAGGCCACGCTCAAGCTTGCAAGCAGCGATGGAATTCGAGTCGAGGTTCGAAAACCAGACGTGCCCGCTTGCTGCATCTACACTGCCGGGCGCGGTCAGCGCGGCGTCCTTATTGACTTCGCAATCGACGATAGCTCCGGCGGCGTTTATCGAGCAGGTCGCCGCGCTGGCGCCCGCGTTGGCGACGGTCAGATACCCCGCGACCGGTTTCTGCATCTCGGAATCCGAATGATCGTCGCCGCTGCACCCGAAAAGAAAGATGGATGCGAGCGCGGCTGCAAGCACTTGCGGGTAAGCCCGGACGACGTGCGTGCTGATACCGGGCTTGCCCGAGTGGCATTCCCTCGACATAAGCTGTTCTCGTTTTTTCTGAATTGGAAATTGAAGAAAGTGCGCGAGCGTTATGCGCGTCGCCGAACCTTCTGCCCGGAGGCGGGCGAAGCTGCGTCGATCGGGATCTTCAGCTCCCATGCAGCGTTGCCTTCAAGTCGCCTGTCATTTTGATAACGGCTCATTACGCGGAAACTTGATACCTGGGGCGAGGTTGTTGGCACTGTGCCGCTTTGCGATTGTCAACGATACTAATTGGAGCTATTGGAGATGTGCATTGTCGTTAGTCGCGCGTCAGTGACGCCGCCTAGCTTCGCTTCGTTCCCCAAGGCCGACTAGTTTTTGCAAAACTGCAGCTCGATGCCGTACTTTGTCTGGACATCGATTCTGCTGAGTGGCTGGTTGCGACGAAGTTGTTGGAACTGGTTGGGCATTCAAGTACCACTGCTTGACACGAGCCGGCGGAGAAAGCGGCGGACCGGTTCACGGGAGGGGATGCCCGAGCACCACTCGCGCAGCCCGGCAAGTTCGTTGGCGCTGAGCAAATCGATTAGATTAGACGCGCGGGGGTCCGGCGCGGAGGAGGGCAGGCGCGCTTTCGTGCAATGCGACTTTAGTCCTAAAAACACAGCCAAAAGATAATGGTAGTTATCTGAATACGCGCTTTTGATGAGCGCTATTCCGCCGAGATCTGTCTCTATTGATGCGTTGCTCCTTCCGCGAAGGAGCGCTTGCACCTCTTGGTGCGGTGGGCCAGTGCGGGATTGTGCAAGTCTTGAGCGCGAGCTCGAACCCCGCAGCTAGTTATGGGATGCGCACATTCGGCAGGGCCGACGGCGGCCAAGCTCGCTGCTTGCGTATCGCATCGCTCTCGCGTCGCCTGAGCATGCCGCAACTCAGGAACGAGCAAGAGCGACTCTCCAGCAGCACGCCATCCCAAGAGCCTTACGGGATGAGGCGCCATGTTGCGCCACCGGATGTGGAGCGTGGACCGTCGTTATATGTTTGGCCGTCGCGTTGACCGATCAATTGCCTCAAGGGTCTTCGTCCAGCGGACGGAACTCGGCGGCGTCGAATAGATCAGTGAACGGTTGCTCGCTTGCCGTGTCACTGCACAAGCTCACAATTTGGTTTGTCAGGCGTGCATGCGCGAAACTCCTGTCCCGTATCCGCCATTCCTCAGAGATCGCTTCGGTCAACGACACCGTCTCACCGAAAGAATAGCTTAAGACGGAATGCGGCTCCGACAGAGCCGTGATCGTTCGACCGTCGCGCATACGGATCTGGATTCGGCAATGGAAAGGCGCGATTGACCCGTCTGAGACTACGGTGATCCGGCGGCTCGAAGCGTGCAAGGATGAAGCACCGCGACCGGGCGTGAAATCCGACAGCGTCAGCGTGCCGTTGACGAGTGCGCATTGAAGCATGTATGGCGCGCTCATGATGGCGCTTGCCGCGCTATCGAACGGGCCATACCGGTCGATGCCTGGATAGCGCGCGTAGGCCGGGTGCAACGCGAGCGACATGTGTTCGACCTCGGCGGCGTTGAATGCTTCGCGTGCTTTGCAGTCGAGCATGGTCTTCACGGGCAACTGATTGATCGTGCATCCCGGGAAAGGCTTGAAGGTGACGTTGAGGATTTCGTTCGTGGGTTCGCCATCCCAGTGCCAGTCGGGAATCGCGCCGGAAAAAGCCCGATAGAACCCGTTCGGCCCTTCGAGCGCGAGACTCGTCGCCGTCATGCCGTCCTGTGCGAGCAGCGCGGCCACGACGCCCGCCCGGCTCGCCAGTCCGACCTGCATCAGCCATTCCGGTGTTCCTTCCGCCCAGCATTGCATTGTGCCGCCGCAGAACTGGCTGGCAAGAGACAAGGCCACCGCGCATTGCCGCGCATCAAGCCGGAGCACTCGCGCCGCGCCCGCGGCAGCGGCGAACACGCCATAGAGAGACGTCCCACGAAAGCCGCGCTCGCCGCTTTTCATCGCGGCGTCGTGCGCGATCAGCGGTGCGACATCGTAGGCGCAGAGAAGCGCGGCACGAACGTCTGCGGCGGTCGCGCCGGTTGCCTGCGCAAGCGCGAACACCGCCGGTATGGCAACGCATCCGATATGGCCGTTTATGGCGGCGTGCGTGTCGTTCTGGCCGCGTGCGCTGATCAACGCGGCATTGCGGAACGCCGCATCGGCGGGCGTGAGGGATGCGCCCGTGCGCCAGCAAGCAGCGTTACCCGATGCCGCGTGCAGCGCTTCCAGAGCGAGGCGTACCGCATCGGCATGCGGAGCGCCGAAGGCGACGCTCAGGTTAAACAGCAGGCAGGACTGCAACTTTTGCCTGACGGTTTCCGTCATTGAGTCCGCCTTGCGGCTGGCGATGAATGCGCCAAGTCTTTCGACGTAAGTTGCCGTCATGATTGTCTCCTGTCTGGTCAGCATACGTACTTGCGCCTATTCAAATAAGCCGGAAGTTCCGATACCGTCCGATCGGTCTTTCCGATCGTTTCGTGCATCGCACCGCGCCTATGAGCCGCCTGAACCTGACCAATCTCGAGACCGTCTGCTGTATCGCACGCGTCGGCACCTTCTCCGCCGCCGCCGAGCGCCTCAATGCGTCGCAGCCCACGGTCACGGGACGCGTGCGCGAACTGGAGCAGTCGCTGGGCATCCGGTTCTTTCGCAAGCGCGGGCGCACGATGGAACTCACGGAAGAAGGACGTCAGTTTATCGAGCGGGTCGAGCCGATCGTGGCGCAACTCGAAGAAGCCGTATCGACGCACGCGGACACCTCATCGGCGCGAGGCACGGTGCGTCTCGGCATCGGTATCGTCACCATGACGTGGTTCGGCGCGGTGCTCGCGCAGTTGCGCCGCGACATGCCGCTCGTGCAGTACGACATCGACACCGATCTCAGCATGAACATGCTGCACAAGCTGGAGTCGGGCAAGCTCGACCTCGCGGTGGTGGCAGGACGTATCGAACACCCTGTGCTCGCGACGGTGCCGCTCGGGCCGGAAGAACTGCGCTGGCTCATGGGGGCGTCGGCAGACGATGTTCCCGGCGATATCGTGTCGCGGCTCGATACCCGGCCGCTATGGTTCGTGTCGCGCCCGTCCGACTTCTTTCCCCGGGCACTGGACACGCTGAAGCAACGGGGGGCCGCGCTGCGCAGCGTGAATACGTGCAGCAACATGATCGGCATGCTGCAGATGATCGAGCAAAGCGGCGGCATCGGCCTCGTCGCGATGGCGCTTGCGAGGCCGCTGCTCGACTCAGGGCGCGTGATTGATCTTTCCCCGCACCTGCCGCCGGAGGCCTACGATCTCACGCTCGTCTATCGAACCGACGAACGCCAGTCGATGATCAGGCGCGTGGTGGAGCGGATCGTCGAGCACGACGAGCATCGCCGCGCGCAACGCACGCGCTGACGGCTATTCGTCCGTCACACGATTGCGCAGCACGCCGATGCCCGAGATATCGATCTCGACTACATCGCCGGGACGCAGCCAGCGGGGCGGCGTGCGCCGCGCGCCGATACCCGCCGGCGTGCCGGTCGCAATGACGTCGCCGGGCGCGAGCGGCGTGAAGGTCGATGCATAGGCGATCAACGCGCTCACGGAATGAATCAGCTCGCCCGTGCTCGCCTGCTGCATCAACTCGCCGTTGACGCGTGTGCGCAGTTCGCAGCGCGTCGGATCGTCCACATCGTCGGCCGTCACAATCCAGGGACCCAGCGATCCGCTCGCATGGAAGTTTTTGCCCGCCTCGATTGACTGCTTCTGGAAGTCGCGCACGCTGCCGTCGTTGAAGCACGTGTAGCCGGCGATGTGCCGCGCGGCATCGGCTTCGGCGATATGACGCCCCGGGTTGCCGATGACCACGGCGAGTTCCCCTTCAAAGTCGAGCTGCATCGATACGCGAGGGCGCACGATTGCGGCATGCGGCGCAACGAGCGAATCGGCGAAACGGCTGAAAAAGACCGGCGCAGCGGGCGCGGTCATGCCGATCTCCTGCGCATGCTCGCGGTAATTTCCGCCCACTGCCAGCAGCTTGCGCGGCCGTAACGGAAGCCGCCACTCGATCTCGCTCGCACGCACCGAAGGCCGTGAGTCCGCGAGGGCCGTGGCCACGGTGTCGAGCGCGCAGGCATCGATAACCGCATCGAGCGTGGCGTAATGCCCATCGGTCGCGCGCGTTCCATCGACGATGTCGTAGCCTTGCGCGTCGGCCGGGATCCATGCGCCCCATGCCGCATGGCCGGCATGGCTGTAGGAGAGCAGTTTCATCGTCGACGCCCTCAGAAACGGTGACGCAGGCCAACGCTCACGCCGGCTTCCGTGCGGCTCGAAGAGGGGGCGTTGAGCGTGATCTGCGCGATTGCATCACGTGACGAGCCGGTTTCGTACGCGGCGGCGACATACACGTCCGTGCGTTTCGAGAGGAAGTAGTCGTTGGCGATGCCGACTTGCCACCAGTGAGGCGATGTATCCGTGGCCCCGCTGCGGAACTGTGCGCCCGAGTACGTCACCATCACGCCGGTGTAGTTGGCGGGGGATCCCTGATAGGTCAGATTGAACTCGGCGACATTGAGCGACAAGCTGCCCTTGCCGTTCAGACTCGCGGTGCTCGCGCGCGTGACGCTGTTGTCGTTGAGTAGCGTGCGTGAGACCACCGCGCCGACGCTCCATCGGTCGAGCGAATACAGCGTGGCGATCATGCCTGTCTTCTGACTGCCGACGACGAGCGCGGCAGTCGACGATGCCGCGCCCGACAGGGTGATGTCCACCTGCCTCACCCACAACGGCAGCGCCGACTGATAATCACCCACCACGGCGCCGTTCGCATTGGAAGCGGCATCGGGCCGGTCGATCTGCGTGTAGCCGGCGGACAGCGTGAGCCCGTGTCCCACGTAACGTATCGCGCCGCCCCATTCGCGATTGTTCGTGAAGCCTGTGCCGGCCGCGCCTTGCGCCTGGTTGCTGAAGGCGTATTGCAGCTTGTAAGTGACGCCGCCGTAATTCGGGCTTTCGTAGTCGACCGCATTATTGAAGCGCGTCGTGCCGCCGAGCAGATCGAGATCGAGCGGATGCACCATCAATGATGTTCCCCAGCGCAACGCGGCGGTCAGAAAGCCGCCGTACAGTGCGAGCGGCGTGTACTGGCGACCGAACAGCAGCGTGCCGTAGCTAACGCCCGATACGCCGATGTACGCCTGGCGGCCGAACATCCGCCCGTTCTGCAAGGCCGCGCCGTTTGCCGAGTTGAAGCCGTTCTCCAGCACGCCGAGCGCACGCCATCCGCCGCCGAAGTTTTCGGTCACGCGCATGCCCCAGCGCGTGCCTGAGAGCTTGCCCGATGACATCTCCAGATTGCTGCTGCCATGCTGATTGCTGGACCAGGTTATCCCTGTATCGATAAGCCCGTATAGCGTGACACTCGATTGCGCGTGTGAAAGTTGCGCGCAGGTTGCCCCGAGCGCAAGCGCGCACAGGCGCTGCACTTTGATCATGATGTTTCCAGTCTTTGTTGTGGGCGATGGTCGCGATCAAGCGACGACGATGCGGGAACAGCGAGCGGTCAAGTCCGCTCGTGCAGCGATCGGGCGGGAATCAGCAATAGCACGATCAGGACGGCGCACATGACGACCGCCGCGACGACATACAGGCCGCCCGCGACGCTGCCAGTGCTTTGCTTGACATGGCCGATCACCATCGGCGCAAACGAGCCGAACAGTTGCCCGAGCGCGCTGATCAACGCGAGACCGCCCGCCGCCGCCGTGCCCGACAGGTAAGCGAGGGGTATCGTGAAGAACAGGGCGGCGATGCCGAGAAAGCCGATCGTCATGAAGGTGATGGCGACGATCGTCATGGTCAGGTCGTGCATGACGAAGGTCAGCGCGACGAGCGACGCAGACGCGAGCGTGCCACTTGCCGCCCAATGCCACCGTCGTTCGAGTCGCAGGTCCGAACTGCGGCAGATCAGCAACATGCAGACGCCGCCGATGGCATACGGAATCATTGAGAAGAGCCCGACGTCGAAGGCGTTACCCGCGCCGGATTGTTTGATGATGGCAGGGCTCCAGTACGTGATGACGTTGGCGACCCAGGGCACTGCCGTGTAGACGAGCGCCGCAATGTAAATGCGGGGTGTTTTCAGCGCCGCCCCGAAGTGATGCGACGCGGCTTCGCGGCCCTTGGCCATCTGTTCTGCGGCCAGCGCGCCGGTGATCAGCGACCGCTCGGCGTTCGTGAGCCAGCGCGCGTCGGCAGGCCGCTCCGTCAGGAAGAAGTAGAGCAGGGCGCCCACGACGATGGAGGGCAGGCCTTCGATGAAGAACAGCCAGCGCCACGCGTGCATGCCGCCGACGTCGTTCATCGCGTGCAGGATCCAGCCGGACAGCGGTCCGCCGACGAAGCCGGAGACGGGCACCGCCAGCGCGAAGATGCCGATCACGCGCGCGCGCCGTTTGGCCGGATACCAGTGCGTGAAGAACAGCAGCGCGCCGGGAAAGAATCCCGCTTCAGCCGCGCCGAGCGCGAGACGCGCCACATACAACTGCGCGGGCGTCTGTACGGCGAAGGTCAGCGTGGAGACGATCCCCCATAAAATCATTATGCGTGAAAGCGTTTTGCGCGCGCCGATGCGCACCATTAACAGATTGCTGGGCACTTCGAAGAGCACGTAGCTGAAGAACAGTAGCCCGACCGCGAAACCATACTGTCCGTCAGTCAGTCCGATGTCCTCGCGCATCTGCAAGTGCGCGAAGCTGATGTTGACGCGATCGATGAAGGACAGCACGAAGCAGCCGAACAGCACTGCCGCGATGCGCAGATCGATCTTGCGATAGGCACTGCGTTCGACCATCGAGAGATCGGCCGGGACCGAAGGGGAAACTGTGCTCATTGAAATGTGTCTCCTTGCGATGCACTGCGGTGCATTCTGTACAAGTGGGTTCGGTCAGGCCGCTTCGACGACCGCGGTCCAGCGCAACTCGCGCCGGTGCTCGGTCGATTCGAACGGTGTCGCGCGATGCATGGTGACGCTGTTGTCCCACATCAGAAGGTCGTTCGCTCGCCATTCGTAGCGCAGCATGAATTGGGGCTGTGTCGCGTGCGCGGTCAGTTCGTCGATCAACGTGCGGCCTTCGTCCTCGGGCCAGCCAGCGATATGCGACGCGCTCGACGAGAGATAAAGGGCACGCCGACCGCTCACGGGATGGCGGCGCACGAGCGGATGGCGCACGGGCGGCGCGAGGTGGCGCTCCTCGCTGGTGAATTCCGTGAAGCCGCATTTGGCGCGCTGCACGAACACGCTGTGCACGACGTCTAGCGACGCGAGCTCGGCCTGACGCGCGGCGGGAAGGGCGTCCCATGCGGCGCGCATATCGGCGTACTCCGTGGGCGGCGGTTCGGGCGGCAGGGCGCGCGCGGACAACAGCGTGATGCGGGCGGAACGCGCGAGAAACGACAGATCCGCGTGCCACAGCAGATTCGAGTCGCCGTAGCCGCGCGCAGAGGCGTCCTTGAGGTTGCCCTGCACGTCGATGTTGCCGACGTCGTTCAGTCTCCGGTCGGCGAGACGCCGCCGTGATGCATCGAGGATCGACTGATGAACCGGACCGAACCGGTCTGCAAGCGCAAGCTGCGCTTCGTCGTCTAGCGGCAGGTCGCGGATGCCCACGACGGCATATTGCGTGAGCGTACTGTTCAACAGATCGAGGGTGGCGTCAGAGGCGATCTCGTCTGCGTGCAGGCCGCTTATCACCGCGCCGAACTGCCGTGCCGCAGGACCGATAGGTTCGATGAGCATGCGTTGTCTCCGTTGTCGGTAGTTATGGTCAGGGCGAGTGTAGGAAGGCCGGCCCAGCCGAACAAGTGGGAAATTTCGATGCGCCTCCATCGGAGTTTCCTATGATTTCCTGCTGCACGTCGGAACACATGCAGGGACTCCTTGCTTCGCGCATCGGAATGCCATATATACAGCCATGCTGTATAATATCAGTTCAGCCATTCCACTCCTTTTTGCCATGCAAACCAATAACCCGAAGAACGTCGTGCTGCGCTTCAATCGCGAAGTCATCGAAGACGGCAACCGCTCGTCGTTCGAAGCGCTGATGGCGCCGGACTTCGTGAACTGGACGGCGCCCGATGCATCGCTTCGCGGCGGCGAGAACATGTGGAAGACCTTTGACGGCGTACTGCGCCCCGCGCTCTCGGGGCTGCACGTCGTGATTCATGACCAGCTTCTGGACGGCGACAAGGTCACGACGCGCAAGACGCTGCGCGGCAAACACATCGGGCCGTTGCTGGGCGTTGAGCCGACAGGTCAATCGCTGTCGATCGACGTCATCGATATCGTGCGCGTACGAGGCGGGCAGTACGTCGAACACTGGGGCATCAACACGCTTTCCGCCGTCATCGCTCAACTGAGCAGCAAGTGAACATGGCTATCGACCAACTTGCACGACCGCATGCGTATGTGTCCAAGGACGAGGTCATGGTTCTCGCGGAGTCCATTCGCGATGTCGTGGGGCGTTTCGTGCGCTCCGTGCGGGAGCACAGCGGCACACGCTCGAATGCGCAGAACGAAACGCTTGCTCAGATGGAGCGCGTCGGACCAGTGAGCATATCGGCGCTCGCACAAAGCAGGGGCGTCACGCATCAGACGATGCGTCTCATCGTAATGAAGCTCGTCGATGCCGGCCTGCTCGACCTGATGCAGGATGCCAAAGACGGACGCGCTTATCTCGTGCATCTCACGCAGTCGGGCAAAGCACAACTGTGTAAGGATAGAAAGGCGCGAACCGAGTGGCTGACCGAGGTGCTGCTTGCCAGAACCAGCGAAAGCGAGCGTAGGAAGCTCGCCGAGGCCATTGGCGTACTTGTCAAGATCGCAGGCGCGGCGGACGCTGGTTAATCCGCACATCTTGCCCCGAAGCGCGGTGAGTCGAGGACGCGTTGCATGCGGCCGTTTAGTAGCGGACCGGACGACTCAATCGAACGTTTGTCGCCGACAACATGTGTCCCACTTCAACTCGCCGCGCCTCCCGTTCCGGTGTGGTAGAGGCGGGCTCGTTCTGGGCTCCAGCGCGGCGGCTTAAGATCGGACAGCCGGCCGGCTCGAAATCGATCGCGGAACTGGAAGAGCCCTTTCCCGGGATACACACGCCATGTCTCGTCTGGCTGCGATGGAAACCTTCGTCGCTCACCTCAATGCCCGGCTGTTAATTCGCTCGACCCGGGGGCTGGTGCCAACGGACGCTGGTCAGCGGTTCTAAGAACACGTGCCTCGCCATCGAAGAGGCAGATCGCGCGCAGCACTCGGTGCGCGAATCGTCGGATGGGGCTGTCAGGGCGGGTGCGCGTCGGCGCGGCCGTTACTTTTGCCAGGTGACTCGAGTGGCATCAGGGAGGCGGTGAAGTTTCGTTCACCCTCTTGGGTTCCGAGGTTGATCTTCTGCATTCTGACGGCGGCGGCCAGTACGCAGTCGTCGCGGAGCGACAGGCCGGCGAGCATTCGCAACAGCCGAAATGTCCCCGCGTCCGCTGTTGGCCAGTTTCCGGCGTATTGCTCGCCGCTCGTTCAGTTATCGGCCGATGCGTCTGCGACATCGCGCATGTAGGCCTCGTTGAGCGCGCCCTAGGCACTCGCCGCGAATACGCTCATCCGACGCAGAACCCAACTCAGCAGTTCTTCCGCCGCGCCGGAAAGCGGCCGTCGCGCCTTCACGAGAATGCGTGCTTTCGCTGCCTCGAATAGCGGGTGAAGGATGGGTAACGCGACCAACTCGCCCGCATCGATCTCCCGGTACACGGAAAACACGCCGATCAACGTCGCGCCTTCGCCGCGGGTCACGAACTGGCGCAGTACCTGCAACGAGTTGGTGACGAGCGTTGGTCTGACCTCGACATTTTCCGTGTAGGCGAGCATTTCGATGACTTGTCCGAGGCCGAAGGCCGGCGGCATTAATGCGAGCGGATACCGCAACATCTCGCCGATGGTCACGGCGCCGCCGCGTTTTGCAAGCGGATGCGCCGCATTGACCAGCAATACCACCGGCTGCGATGACGTCGCCCGATACACGATATCGGGATGGGCCGGCGGATTGTACGCAAGGCCGATGTGCGCGCGGCTCTGGGCGACTTCTTCCAGAACATCGTTGACGGGCAGGATATCGACCGCGACATCGAGCTTTGGATACTGCATGTGGAAGTCGCGCAGCACTTCTTCCATCAGGCCGTCGATATAACCCTCGCTGATCGCAAGCCGGATGTGCCCGCGCTGCAGGCCGTGCAAAGCACGTAGCCGGTCTTCGAGTTGTTCCTGCTGTGCCTGACAGCCGCGCCAGTATTCGAGCAGATGCGCCGCCGCCTCGGTCGGCTTCACGCCGCGCGCCTGTCGTTCGAACAGTGGCGCGCCGACTTCTTCCTCGAGCAAGCGAATTTGCCGTGTGATGACGGATGCCGCCGTGTTGAGACTGTCCGCCGCCGCGCGGATGGAGCCTTGCGTGAGCACTTCGTGGAAATACCGCAGCCTTCGTTGATTCAGTTCGCGCATCTCACGACCACTTTCGAGCGTTGCCCAAGAGGCAACGATAGCCGACTTCGGTTGCTCTTGCTCGTCGCATATTGGTTGACGAAGATGAATAGACCTTACGACCGAAATGTTCATCGGAGAACGCCCTTGTCCGCCATTCCCTCGACGCACATGACCGAAATGCACGCGGCGCTGTATCGCAAGCTCGACTGGCGGCTCCTTCCGTTCCTGCTGGTTTGCTACACGTTCGCGTACCTCGACCGCGTCAATATCGGATTCGCCAAACTGCAGATGCAGAGCGACCTAGGTTTCTCCGACGCCGTTTATGGCCTCGGCGCGGGTATCTTCTTTCTCGGCTATGTACTGTTCAAAGTTCCGAGCAATCTCTTGCTGCCGAAGGTCGGTGCGCGAAAGACCATCAGCCGCATCATGATTCTCTGGGGTGTGACGTCGGCGGCGATGCTGTTCGTGCGCAGCGAAACGACCTTCTATGGAATGCGCTTCCTGCTGGGCGTGTTCGAGGCTGGATTTGCGCCGGGCATGATTTTCTATCTGACGTACTGGTACGGCCGCGCGCGCATGGCCCAAGTGATGGCGATCGTGATGCTCGCCGGGCCGATCGGCGGCGTCTTCGGCGGGCCGCTCTCGACCTGGATCATGACGTCTTTCTCCGGCGCGCATGGTCTCGACGGCTGGCAGTGGATGTTCCTCATCGAAGGACTTCCGTGTGTGCTGTTCGGTATGCTCGCGCTGTTCGTGCTCGCGGACCGTCCTGCCGACGCACGCTGGCTTTCTGACGATGAAAAACGTCTGCTCGCGTCCGAACTCGATACATCCGGCGGTCATCATTCGTTCGCGCAGGTGGCGCGCGATCCCCGTGTCTATCTGATGGCCGTGCCGTACTTCTGCTTCATCTGCGGCATCTATGCCGTGAGCTTCTGGCTCCCCTCCATCATCAAGGCGGCGGGCGTCAAGGACACGATGCAGATCGGCCTGTATTCCGCGATTCCCTATGCCGCCGCCGCAATCACGATGATTGTCATCGGGCGCAGTTCCGACCGGCGCGGCGAGCGGCGCTATCACAGCGCGATTCCGGCGCTCGTCGGCTCGCTGGCGCTTGCGCTCGCAACCTTCTTCGGCGGCGACCTAGCGATATCGCTGAGTTGCATGACCATCGCGACCGCGATGATGTGGTCCGCCTACACGGTGTTCTGGGCGATGCCTTCCGAGCATTTGAAGGGCGACGCCGCCTCGGGTGGAATCGCGCTGATTAACACCATCGGGCTGATCGGCGGCTTTCTCAGCCCGACGATCATCGGCTGGGCGCAAAGCGCGACCGGCAGCCTGCACGCCGGCTTGTACGTGATGGTCGCGCTGCTCGCCATTGGCGCGCTCGTGCTGGTCATCATGCGTCCCGTGCGGACGGCTTGACCTTCGCCCGTTCATCGAACAGACCACTAAACGAGAGGTTTCCATCTTGCCGAATTCCGATCGCAACATTCTCATCGCCGGCTTCCAGCACGAAACGAACACGTTCGCGCCGTCGAAAGCCACCTATGAAAATTTTGAGCGCGGCGAAGGTTTTCCGCTGATGTCTCGCGGCGATGACGTGCTCGCGCTGCGGGAGGTCAACATTCCCGCAGGCGGATTCATCCGCGCGGCGCAAGCGTCGGGGCACACGCTTGTGCCAGTCATCTGGGCGGGCGCGAGTCCATCGGCGCACGTCACCCGCGACGCCTTCGAGCGGATCGTGGGCGAAATCGTCGAGGCCGCGAGTGCGCGCGACTTCGACGCGGTCTACCTTGATCTGCACGGCGCGATGGTCGCCGAGCATGTCGACGACGGCGAAGGCGAGGTCCTCGCGCGCGTACGCGAAACCGTCGGGCGCGATGTGCCGATCGTCGCTTCGCTCGATCTGCATGCAAACGTCACGGAGCGCATGTTGCGTAACGCGGATGCGCTGGTCGCATACCGCACGTATCCGCACGTCGATATGGCGGACACCGGTGCGCGCGCGGCCGCACTGCTCGAACGGCTCCTGGCGGGCGAGACGCTGCATGGCGCGTCGCGGCGGTTGCCATTCCTGATTCCGATCAACGGCATGTGCACCTTGCTCGAGCCGTCGCGCGGCATGTACGAAGCCGTGAGCGCGGCGGAGGCGGGCGCGGTGGTGTCCGCGTCGTTCGCGCCGGGTTTTCCGGCCGCGGATTTCGCCGAATGCGGTCCAGTGATCTGGGCTTACGCACATTCGGCCGAGGCGGTAGACGCGGCCGTCGACTCGCTGTACCGCCGCATGCTCGCTGAAGAGCCCGCCTGGTGCGTGCCGTTCCTGTCGCCCGACGAAGCCGTCCGCGAAGCGATGCGCCTGTCCGAAGGTGCAAGCCGCCCGGTCGTCATCGCGGATACGCAGGACAATCCTGGCGCGGGTGGCGATGCCAATACGATGGAGATGCTGCGTGCGCTAGTACGCAACGGCGCGAACGGCGCGGCCTTCGGCCTGATCTACGATCCCGCTGCGGCCGCGGCGGCGCACCGTGCAGGAGTCGGCGCGCGCCTGGAGCTGTCGCTGGGCGGGCAATCCAACGTGCCGGGCGATGCGCCGTTCACAGGCGTATTCGAGGTTGTATCGCTATCTGACGGACGTTGCCGCTACGACGGCCCGATGATGAACGGGATGCAGGCCGAACTCGGCCCGGTGGCGTGTCTGCGTTTTGATGGCGTATTGATCGCGGTGAGTTCGGGCAAGGCGCAGATGCTGGATCGAAATCTTTATCGCGTCGCAGGCATCCACCCCGAGGACATGAAAATTCTGGTCAACAAAAGCTCGGTGCATTTCCGGGCTGATTTCGAGCCGATCGCACAGGCCGTTCTTGTGGCGAAGGCACCAGGGGCCAATGGTGGCCGACCCGGCTGACTTGCCTTGGACACGCCTTGCGCAAGGGATGCGAACCCGTCCGGGTGGCGAGGCGTTCGAGGTCGGCAGCGCATTCATGTGAGCAAAAACGTCTCAAATCGGCAGGCGCGGCGATGACAGTTGTTGTTGATGTTCCTTTTTCGTGCTAGTGGTCTCCAGAGATGCCACTAATGGCCGATCTGCCCTAACGCCGCGTAATTGGGCTTGGAGCGAGGTCTAAGATTTCCCGAGTGCGCTCACCGCTGGATCGCATAGGAACAGTGTGATTGATGAAGTCGTGCAGTCCTGGCTACCGGCACAGCACCATCGCGCCCACTCAGCTACCGATCTGTTGTTTGAGGTTCGACGTCGATGCGTCGCGGCAGGGTTGACGCCACCAAGCCGGCCAACTGTCGCCCGGCGATGGTCGGAACATCACGAGCAGGACGCGCTGCGGCGCGCAGAGCTTCCGGAAACGAAGGTCGCACCTGGGAACTTTACGGTGAAGCATCCGTTGGACGTCATTCAAGTACCACGAATACTCGCGAAGCGAAGCACTGGAGCGCCCGGAATGGTACGACCGACGTTGGACGATCGAGTCGTGGCATCGCATACGCAAGAGCGGTTGTCGCGTCGAGGCACGGCAATTCGGCAATCTCGATCGATTCGTGCGATTTACGAATCCGCGCCCCCGACCGCGCAGTAAAGTTCGCACAACCGGGTGCGCCGACGCGCGGGCCGGAGCGGCACGAAGAAACGTCCTGATCAGTTGTCGCGAGCGGGCAGCGTGTAGCGGGTGCTGAAGACATAGCACGCGAGCACGCTCGCCGCGCCGACGCCCGTTGCGAGCAGGACGCCTTGTGCGCCGTAAAGCTTGGCCAACACGACATTGCCAAGGATCTTCACCGCGAAGCCCAACAGGGAAATGAGCGAGATGGTGCGATAGCGCGTTTCGCTCGCGAACAGTTGTACCAGCACGCACATGCCGAAGTAGAACGGCACCTGCACGAGTCCGTAGCGAAACAGTTCCGTCACGGCGACGGTGTCCTGCGGCGTGAACGCGCCTTTCTCAAACAGCAGCTTGATAAGATAAGGGGCAAGCGCATAAGCAATGCACGCACCGAGGAACCCGGCCGTTGACATGATGCCCGACCACTTGAGCGCGGTGCTCCGCGCGCGGCCGTTGTCGCCTTGCAGCAGAATTTCGGAAAGAATCGGCAGTGTCGCGCGGCTGATGGCGAGCGCGCCCATGCTGAGCAAAAGCGAAAGCAAGCGATTCGCGTAGCCGAGCGTGGCAATGGCGCCGTCGCCTTGTTGAGCCATGAAGTATTGATCGACCGGCAACCACAAGCCTGCGGCGACCGAGCCAATCATCAGGGTGCCCATTGAGCGGATGGTGCCGGGCCATTGTTGCGCGCGCGTGGTGAGGCGCGGCACGGCGCGAAGCGAATCGGCGCGACGCGCGAGCATGCGTAGCCAGACGCCTTGAACGACGAAGCCGATCGAAATGCCGAGAAGAAGTGGCATGATCGATTCGTCATCCGGTGCGGCCAGGACGAAGACTAGAAGTCCGATGGCCGGCACGCACTCGAGCAAGGTGTTGATATGCCGGCCCAACGACTGAAGCCGCGACGCCGAAATACAGATCGTGAAAGTGAGCACGCCCGCCGGCATCATGCCAAGGATCATGTGGCGTACCGTTTCGCGCGTGGATTCGGCGAGATTCTTGGCGACGAGCTCCGCCATATACGGCCAAGATGCGAACAGTAGCAGACAAGACCCGATGCCGATGGCGAGCCCCATGCCTTCCAGTTCGCCGAGAAACCCATCCTGCTCCGACTTGTCCTTGCGCAGCGCAACGAGCGCGGGTACCAATAGGACGCTCAATTGATTCGTGATCATCGTCGGCAGCCAGGTGACGAGCGTCAGCGCAAGCTGATAAGCGTCGACGACACCGCTGATTCCATAGCGATAGGCGATCGCCATTTCCTTCGATGCACCTATGCATTTTCCGGCTAAAACAAAAGCAAGGAGAACGACCGCGCTTCGCGCGATTCTTTTGTGGTCCTGATGAACGCCGTTTAATCGTCGCCTGACCAGTTTTGCCGCTGGGGCCAGCATTGGGATACCTCCGACACTCAAACTCTTAACCACGGAATAATCGACGCCAAAGCGTCAGGCGCCGATTCAGGAAAAGCGAACATAGAAAATTGGTGGGAGCCAATAAACATGCTTTGCGCGCCGAGAAGCCGCTTGTGCAGGCGCCACGCAACCGCCTCGACCGTTTTAACACAGAACGGATTTGCTACTTGTAACGCTTTCTTACCGATCGCTTTACGTGATTTGATATGACAGCCGTTTGCCTTTTAAAGTCTTTCAATTGACAATAATCGATGCGCCAATGTTCGATAAACCGCATAGCAAAAACGTGGCAAACCACCGGCGCTTTGGCTAGGTAGATAATCGTTGCTTATTCGCGCTTACGCAGTCATTCTCGCGCGGTCTCGATTGCGACACCACAAAAAGCCTGCGGCGCGCGGCCACGCCATTGCGTGAAGCGCTCGACGTAGCCGAGTTCCAACAGCCGTCCTGATAGCGCTGCCTCGTCAAACGTTCGTAACAACGAACCACTGTGGCGGGGCGTCCTTCGGGCTTTAGACGTTTAGCGAGCGTCGCCGCCATGGCGCACTCGTCGGCCCGGCGCGATCACGGGCGGTTCGGTTCGACAGGGGGGCTCACGTTCACGCATATTTCAAGCGTTTGACGCGGTGGTTCGCGCCAATGCTATTGCGCAGAGCCACATGATGTCGGCCAGCGAAGCGCTCGGTGGCTTGCGTTCAGCCCGGCACTCGGGCGACACGGTAAGCCAGACGAGGTGATGGCCCCGTTGCGTTTCTGGCCAGCCCCGCGGCCAGCTTGTTCACGGGCTCCATAGTTACCGTGGACGGCGGGGCAAACGCATAGCCGTAGAGAAATCGGGCGAAAGGTTGGTTTGGCGCGATCGGATTTTTCTGAAACGCCGGAAGAGGCTATCTTACGTTGATGGCTAGCCCTGAAACTTTTTCCATTTCCCCGCGCACGCTCGCGTTACTCGATCTCTCCTTGGAGGAGCTATGCGCGCGCGCGGGTGTCGCGGTATCCGACGCCTGGGCGACGAGCGATTTCTTCCGGCTGTGGAGCGCCGCTGATGACGCGTTGAGCGACCGGTCGGCAGGGCTGCGCTTTGGTGCAGAGGGCGTCGCGCGTGGTTATGCCGTTGCCGCCATCGTGGCGCTCCACGCCCCAGACCTTCGACATGCACTCTCGGCGCTGGCCCGATACAAGCGGCGCACGTGTCCAGAACTTGTTGAGATAGAAGTCGAGGACGACGAGGTCAGCGTGCGATATCGCTGGCTCCTGACAACCGGCGACGTGCCACGCCTACTGGTAGACACAACTATGGCGTCTCTATGCGCGATGGCGCGCCGGGGGACCGCAGGACGGGTGTCACCCATTCGTTTAGAACTGGCTCGTTTGCCTGCGGACGAAGCGCTGCTGAACCGACACTTCGGATGCCAGATTGTCTTCAGCGCACAAAAGAACGCTATGGTTTTCGAGCGGGCCGCGCTCGACACCATTTGTCACCGCCGACAGCGGCGCATTCGGGCACGTACTGAAGAGTTTTGAGGCGCGGTTCGCGAGCGGTGAGGGGCCTTCGATGGCCGTCAGTGAACTGCGCGTGGCCATTGCGCGCCAGTTAAGTGAGGGGCGTCAGCCGAGCATCAGCGATGTCGCACGCAGGCTTGGTCTCAGCAGCCGGACACTACAACGTCAGCTCGGCGCATATGGGACGAACTATCAGCGTCAGCTCGCGTCGGTCAGACACACCATAGCACGCCGCTTACTGGCCAACACTGATCTTGATGCGATCGCCATTGCTCTGCTGCTCGGGTTTGCCGAACCAAATTCGTTTGCGCGCGCGTTCCGCTCGTGGGAGCGCACCACTCCGCAGCGCTGGCGTGACCGCCATACCGAGCAGTCGCTGTCTGCAACGAAGGACATAGGCCTATGAATCTCCAACGCGTTCTTGTCACGGGTGGATCGGGTTTCATCGCCGGACACTGCATTCTTCAGCTTCTTGAGCAAGGGTATGAGGTCCGCAGCACAATTCGGTCCTTCGCGAAAGAATCCGCCGTCCGTGGTGTCCTTGCAGAAGCTGGCATGATTCGCGGCACCAATTTGAGCTTTGTTCCCGCCGATCTGCTGTCCGATGACGGCTGGGCCGACGCTGCATCCGGCATCAATGTCGTGTTTCATGTCGCTTCGCCAGTCCAGCCCGGGCATGTCCAGCGTGAAAACGATTGTTCCCGCGCGTGAAGGCACATTACGGGTGTTGCGTGCGGCTTGCGCCGCTGGTGTGCAACGCGTTGTCCTCACCTCCGCATTTCACGCGGTGGGATGGGGACACGGCCACAATAATCGAACCTTCACCGAGCAAGACTGGACGAGGCTCGACGGTCCGGGAGTCGATACGTATGGTAAAAGCAAAACGCTCGCTGAGCGGGCAGCATGGGAATTTATCGCGACGAACGGCGGTCCGCTGGAGCTCATCACGATGCTTCCCGTGGCCGTCATGGGGCCCGTAATCGGTAGTAGCGTCTCTGGCGCCAATCATATCATTCAGAGAATGCTCGCTGGTGCCTTGCCGGCGTTCCCCAATTTGTTTATCCCTATTGTCGATGTTCGTGACGTCGCGAAAGCGCACATACTCGCGATGGAAAATGCGAGTGCAGCCGGGGAGCGCTTTTTACTTTCGAATGGGCCGGCGCTTGCACTGCGGGAGATCGGCGCCATCATCAAAGCGAATCTCGGTCCCACCAGCCAGCGCGTTCCCACGCGCACTCTCCCTGATGTGGTTGTGCGAGTGCTTTCGCTAGTCAAGCCCGAGCTTCGCGCGTTCCTGCCTGAGCTCGGTTATGCGAAAAAGACTTCGAACGAAAAGGCGCGACGAGTACTGGGCTGGACACCGCGCTCGCCAAGCGAGGCTATCGTCGCTGCGGCGAAGTGTATCGTTGAAAACCGTTTGCTTGAAATCTGAACAACCGGACTTCCAAGGTTTGCTCGGGATCCCAAAAAGGCCGGCGCAGGACGGAATGCATCGGCACACGCCCCGACCGGAATGACGCACGGTTCGCCTCATGACGGACCTCTCGCGAAAGGCGCGATGCGCGCGCGACTGAAGGCCAGAGCCGGTATTCCGCCGGCACGTCATGACCAGCTCGGCGCCGCATCGGAGGGCGTATGTTCGGCGATGCATCTACGCGCGCGCACGGCCGACGCTTGCATAAACCATCGCAAATGATAATAATTCGCATTTCACTTCTCGATATTCTCGTGCAACCAGCTCAAAGTCTCGTCCACGCCTTCTCGATGCACTACCGTGCATTGCTGGCATTCGCGAGGCGGCGAGTGCGGTCCGCGGAAATGGCATCGGACCTTGTTCACGACGTTTTTGTCAAGGTCGCGCAACTGCAGACGTCGGAAACGGTGCGTCAGCCCCAGGCGTTCTTCGCACGCATGATCGACAACCTGTTGATCGATCGCGTCCGCCACGCGAGGACTGCGGGGCGGCATGTGGTCGGCGCACTTTCCGGCCACAACGATGACGACCGGGTGGACGAGCACATCGTCGACTCTGTCGGTCCATGTCAATTGCTTGAAGCGTCGCAGACGGCCGCCGCGCTGGATCACGCGATCAGTGCGTTACCCGCGCGCTGCCGCGAGACCTTCCTCTTGCGCAAGGTAGAAGGGCTCTCCCATGAGGCCATCGCGGAGCGGCTCGGGATCAGCAAGAACATGGTTGAGAAACATTTGAGGCGCGCATTGGTTTCGCTGGTCGAATTCGAGAGCGCCGGGCGGGCAGCGGCGATTGATCTGCACGAGGACGACGTTTCATGACCGACGACATCCGGGACTTGTCGTCGGCAAAGCAACTCGCACGTCGTCGCCGGCTCGATGCGCAAGCCGCCGTCTGGGTTATTCGCGTTGACACGGGGCGCGCGGGCATCGACGACGTGCGGCTCGACAAATGGCGCGCCCGCTCCCCCGATCATCGTCTGGCGTTCGAGCGCGCGATGCAACGTTGGCGCAGTGCGGATGGTTTACGGGCTCGCGAGCAGATGGCTGCTCGCGAGCCCGTGGCGCGATGCGCGCCCTGGCTGACCGTCAGCGCGTTTGCCTTCTGCATGGCGCTCGTCGCGGGCGGGCTTCATCTGTATTCGCGCGCTGACTTCGCGACCGGCACGGGCGAACTGCGCAGGGTCGCGCTTGCAGACGGTAGTGCACTCAAACTCGATGCCGATTCCGCGGTGGATGTCCGATATACCTCGAGCCGCCGGGAGGTAGTGCTGCTTCGAGGCCGCGCGGCCTTCGACGTGCGTCATGGTGATACCCGGCCTTTCACCGTCGTGGCGCGCGGCGGCTCGACACAGGATATCGGCACATCGTTTCAAGTTGATGCCAATGCGCCCGGCCGAGAGGTTCGCGTTACCGTCACGGCGGGGCGTGTGCGGGTGGTCAATGCATCGGGCGGCACGATCGCCGGCGAGAACACCACGGTCGCCTACACGGACGACGCACATCCTCCCGTCCGGCTTGATGTCACCGCGGGTCGTGAGACCGCTTGGCAACGCGGTCGGCTGATATTTGACGACACACCGCTCGACGTTGTTGTCGCAACCCTGAACCGCTATTGGCGCGGCCACAGCCTTGTTGTGATCGGACGCGCGGCGCGCTTGCGCGTCTCCGGCAATTTCGATCTCAACGCTCCCCGCGAGGCCGTTGGCACGCTCGCCGAGACGTTCGGCCTTCACACCTTCACCGTTGTTCAACGAGTCGTCGTCCTGCACGCCAACTAATGCCTAACAGGTCAGCGCCCAATGTCTTGGCGTGACGCCCCGGCACGCGGTCGAGCAAACGCAAGCCGCTGGCTCGTTCGGCAAAGCCATCGGCATGACTCACCACAGCGCCTACCACCAGACCCGAGCGGTTCTCGATTAGAACGTGTCCCTGATAGCACAGCACCGACGGCGTACCGCGACTCTTCTTGAACGACTGTGCATCCGCATCGGTGCTGGACTAATCGCAGTCCGTGTACATCGGGGCGGATTTCAGCAGCTTGCTAAACAATCGGCGAGAACAACGCGCGCTCCGCCGGAAAAAAATTTTGCGGACGACGTCCGGTTTTTCATGGCTCGAACGTCTATCCCCCTAAACAGTCAACAAACGGGGGAATACCGGTGTTACACGCTACCTCGCCGTCACGTCGGCTCGCATTATGCGCAGCGCTCGCTGCGCTTTTTACGACGGCATCCATTCGTGCTCAAAGCCTGCCCGCGCAAGCGGATCACATTGGTGCCGGCCACGATACGCGAGTCGATTTCAACCTCCCTGCCGGCGCACTGACCGATGTGCTCAACGCCTTCGCGGAGGCGAGCGGCGTGCAGCTCGCGTATCGGCCTGGGTTGGTCACAGGCAAGCGCTCAGTGGGTTTTTCCGGGCGGGCACAGCGCGATACGGCGCTAGCCGCCGTGCTTCAGGGTACTGGCATGCACGCCGTGCCGGGGCAAGACGCGAGTTATGTCCTGCAACCCGACGCACCCGTTGAACTGGCATCTGACGCTCAGGCGCCCACAATGCTTCCGGCCGTGAGCGTGGTGGGCCGTAGCATCGTCGATGAGGATCCCACCGTCGCAATAGCAGCAACAAAGACGCGAACGCCGTTGGCGGAAACGCCGCAGAGCGTCTCTGTCATCGAGCGCGCGCAGATGGACGAACAGAACGTGCAATCGGTCGCGCAGGCGTTGCGCTATTCGGCGGGCGTGGTGGCGGAGACGCGCGGTATCGGCGACCGGTACGACAGCGTGCAAATGCGCGGGTTCGGTGGCTTCGGCGGCAATGCTGTCTACGTCAGTTTCCTGGACGGGCTGAACATGGGGCGCGGGTTATCCTATGCCGTGCCGCAAGTTGAGCAGTATGGATTGCAAAGGATCGAGGTCCTACGCGGACCTAGCTCTATCCTTTACGGACAAGCGAATCCTGGTGGGGTGGTCGTGCTCGAAAGCAAGCAGCCTGAGGCCAATCACGTCAACGAGGTAATGCTCGAGGGTGGCACACATGATCGCTGGGAGGGCGCGTTCGATCTCGGCGGCGCAGTCGATGCCGACAAACGCGTGCTGTACCGCTTCGTTGGCCTCGCGCGCGACGCCGACACGCAGGTCTCCGGCACGAAGGAGCAGCGCATCTACCTGGCACCCACGGTGACGCTCAAGCCGAGCGCGGATACGGACATTACGCTGCTCGCGACCTATCAATACGACCCGGCTAACGGCTATTACGGGTTTCTGCCGCGCTACGGCACGGTGTCATATAACCCGAACGGCATGCTCGGCACCGGCTTCAACGACGGCGACCCTGACTTCGATTATTTCCGACGCGAACAAGCGTCGGTGGGTGTGTCGGTTCGACATCGCATCAACGATGTATGGACGATTCGCCAGAACACGCGCTACATGCACATGTGGAGCGACAATCGCACCGCCTATTCCAGCGGCTATACAGACGGCAGCATGCGCTATCTGAACCGGTTGACGAGCGCGTCGCACGAACACTTCGATGCGCTGTCCACCGATACCCAGGCGCAAGCCAACTTCCGCACCGGGCCCCTCGCGCATACGGTGCTGATGGGCATTGACTATCAGACGGTCATGGCCGACCGCGCGCTTTCTTCCGGCAAGGCCCCGTCGCTCGATATCACTGCGCCCGTGTACGGCGTCGCAATCGCATCGCCGACGCTCGCAAGCTATACCCGCCAGCGCACGGACGATCTTGGGCTATACGTACAGGACCAGATCGCAGTGGGCCAGTGGTCGTTCGTGCTAGGCGGGCGGGAGGATTACGCATCGACGAGCCTGAATGAATACGTCAAACACACTTCCTCTCAGCAATTCGACCAGGCTTTCACGTGGCGGGTCGGCGGCACATATGCCTTCGACAACGGTTTGTCGCCCTTTGCGAGCTATTCCGAGTCGTTTCAGCCGATCACGTCCGGCACCACATCAAGCGGCGCCGCGCTCAATCCGTCGACGGGACGGCAGTATGAAGTGGGCATCAAGTATCAAATTCCCGGAACCACCAGCTTTACGTCCGTCTCGCTGTACGATCTCGAACAGCATAACGTCTCCACCCCCGATCCGGTCAACTCGGCGTATCGCGTGCAAACGGGCACAGTGCGCAGCCGGGGTGCAGAGGTAGAAGCGCACCTGGACCTGACGCGCGAATTGTCGCTGATTGCTGCGTACAGCTACATCAGCGCGTGGGTTGCGAGCGCCAACGATACCTCCCTCGGACACACGCCCGTCGCGGTGCCCCGGCACGCCGCGTCGCTATGGGCGGATTACACGCTGCATCGCGGCGCGCTCAAGGGCTTCGGCGCCGGCGCGGGCGTTCGCTTCATCGGCAGCACATATGGCGCGAGCGATGATTCTTTCAGCGTGAGTTCCTACACGTTGTTCGATTTGGCACTGCATTACGAATGGCGCAACTGGCGCTTTGGGCTCAATGCGTCGAATCTGTTCGACCGTCAATATGTGGCTGCCTGCGCAAGCGCGACGCAATGTTTCTACGGCGCGCGCCGCGAAGTGCTTGGCACCGCGCGCTTTCAATGGTGAGGACCCACGTGAAACGCACACTTTGCGTCATGCTTTCCGCGTTGGCCATCTTGACGGTGCAGGCGCACGCGGAAGATCTTTACGATACGCCGACGGCCCGGACGCCGGCATTGGCGCTACTGCCAGATGTCGAGTCATTCACGCTGCGTGTCACTGCTGACGCGCCATGCTATCGAATCTGGCTGTACAAACCCTCATCGGCACATTCGAGCGCGGCACAAACGTCGACCGATGGTGAAGCGCCGAACGAAACTGGCGGACGTGACGCGCCGCCGCTTCTCGTCCTTCTAGATGGCAACGCGACCTTCGCTCTCGCGGTGAGCGCGGCTCGATTGCAGGCGCGGCTGATCGGCCCCGTGGTGATCGCCGCGATCGCCGCGCCGAACGAGGCAATTTTCGACGAGCGGCAACGCTTTCGCGACTTCACCACGGCCGCCTCAGACACATGGGGCGTGCCACGCGGTGCGGACGGTCGAATGCTGCAGTTTGGGGGTGCCCGTGCTTTTGATGATTTGCTCGACGGCCCTTTGCTACGCGCGATCGAAGCGCGTGTTCCTGTATCGCGGACACGTCGTACGTTGTTCGGACACTCGCTCGGCGGCTTTTTTGTACTTCATCACGCGCTGTCGAGACCGGCGTCGCGCTTCTCGCGCATCGTGGCTGCCAGCCCGTCGTTATGGTGGAACGACCGTGAGTTGCTTCGGACACCGTCCCTCGGGACACGTGAAGGGTCGCTCACGATCGTTCTTCGTGCCGGCGGCGAGGAGCAAACCGTGAGCCCCGATGCAACGCCTGCGCGCATCGAGCGGGTTCGGCGCGCAGCAATGCTTGATAACCTGCACGCACTGGCAGCGACGCTAGAGCAGAATTCTGCATATGACGTATCGGTGGGGCTATACCCAGGTGCAAATCACGTGTCCTATCTCCCGGCGGCACTGGCCGAGTCGGTGGTGCTGGCGGCGAAGGCTCGCGCGGCCGACCAGTGACGACTTGGATGCGGTAGCCCGATTCAACGGCACATGAAGGAAACGCACTACCAACGCCTGCATCGCGAAAGCAACGATGCAGTCCGCTTCCAACACGCCCCACGGATGCACGCCGCGGGGCATCTTGGGCCGAAGGCGCTCCGAATGCCGCGCAGCGCGACCTGCCTACCCATCCGAATAGTTCGATGAGTCGCGACGCCTCTCGGAGCGTGACGGTGGTGCACCCGACCACGCGGAGATCTCTGCATCGACGTGTCTTCACGCTGCGCAATGCCGCGCGATGAAGCCCTTGGGCAAAAGACGTTGTAAGGCCGGCGAGATTATTGCCGCAAACGTTGGAGAGCTATCACTGCGCGTGTTTGCGAGCGCCGAGGCTCTCGCTGTCGCTGAGCGAGGGCTCGTTCACGCCCATTCATTGCTGAAGGGGCGAGCTCGTCCAGCTCGAGATCCGGCTATTGAGCGCACTCTCGTTGCGGCCGCAAGTCGAGCGAGAGCTCGATCGTCTGCAAGGTGTCGTCGCTGGAGTTCACGGTGGCGCGACATGTCGCCGATCTCCTTGAATGGAGCACCGCCTTGTACCATCCGGCAAGCCATGGTGTGACGGAAAACATGGGTGCCACGCACGCACTCTTGTAAATCGCGCCGTTCTGCGGCATTGCGAACTGCGTTGCGGACTATATCTAGGTTGGCTGGAGCATTGAGCGGTGGCCGATGGCGCACAAAGACCTCGCGCCGCGTAGTGTTTGGGCGTCCATACTGCACAGAACCCGGCCGAGAAAGCACGCCCAGAAAGTGCGTTGGTGCACGGGCACCACGCTCCGATACGACGGTTGCATCTGTCGTCTCCTTCGTATCGCGCGTTGCAGCGCTCGTTGAATCTCTTTTAATTCCTCTGAAACGCTTCGCTTACTGGCGAAGAAAGTATGCAAGCGGGAGCGACGATGCTTACGGCATGCGATGCATAGCAGCTATGCGGGTGCGCCATGCCGTCGCACCAGATGGATCCGGGGATCGGGCAAAGCCGCCCACCTCAGGCCTGCTATGCAAAATTACATCTGAGCTATCTAAAATTCTTATCGACGTTCGAGCCGAGGGAGCGATCAAAAACCGGCGAGAACCCCGGCGGATAAGGCGTTGAGGGATTTAACGTCGCGTCGGTGAAGCAATAGGCGTCCTCCAAATGCTATTTCACGCGTGGAACCGGTGCTAATCTGGTTTCGCGAAAGTTGTCTGCCGATCCCTCTTGCGGCTCGCCATCGTACTTCTGGTGAGTCGTTTTTTTTCGTTAGACGACTTCGATCGTCGGGTCGAAAACAGACGCCACTAACACACGTGCGGTCTCCTGTCTCCGTGTTCGAGGACGAAGGAAGCGGCGCTGCGTCTTCCGGTTTCCGACACGATCGAAAGAACGAGGTCGCTGCCGATGGCGGCTACCTGGGATGCGATGTTGCCCAGTCGTGCGTCGTTCCCACCCAGCGCGTGTCCCTTTACCCGGGCGACACGCATTAATTGGCGAATTGGGATCGGTCGCGGTCGCGACGCTCGATCTCGGCCCGTGCCTGGCAATCGAGCAACCGCGCAGTTCAAACAGGACGGTAATTAGCTGGCGCGCTCCACGGCTGGCTTCGCGCAAAGTTTAAGGCGCGCATGCTCAACCTGGGATATCGTTTCATGCGCGCCGATCTCGTGGCGCCCGCCGATCAGCCGATCATCCAGCATCTGTCGAGCGTCGACCGCATGGACTTCGATATGCGCGCATCGCGTGACGGCGGGACTCATCGGTGTTCAATACGATGCGCAATGCTGGTCGGTCGGCATTGCGGCGCAGCGGTATATCCGAGCAGTTCAAGGCAAGCGTGCCCGGTTATACGCCGTTGCCCGCGAAGAGTCCGGCGCCGTCCGTGTTCGGCGATTACGAATGAACTGGCATGACCGCGCCGCTGGGACTGAACGCGTAGCCGCGCCCGCGTATCGTCTGAATGAGGCGCGGCTCTGCGGGATCGTCCTCGACGACCTGCCGCAGACGGCACACGAGCGCATCGACCGAGCGCTCGGACAGCGCGCAGCCCTGCTCGCTCAACTGACGCGTGAGGCGCAGGCGCGACATCACCGTCATCGGATT
>NZ_JARUXN010000019.1:0-32957 GCF_031451415.1 Caballeronia sp. LZ028
GAAAACGCTGGCTGCATCGGACTACTCCGCGGTTTCCTTCCTCGAGGTTTATCCAACGCCTGCCCGCACGCGTGGTCGTTCGATGACGCGCCCGTGGTTGAGGGCAGGCATCGAATAAACCTAAACGAGTAGGGTCCGTCGGCTGCGTTAGTCGCGTTGCGCGGATCCTTTGTCGAGGCTGACGCAAAGGGACGGAGGCGATGGAGGCACGCAGCTTCATCAAAACTTCGGAAGCGTGAAGGTACGTCGATCAGCCCTGGACAACGATTGGCGAAAGAAATCGAACCTCTTTGTCAGCGATGAGGTCTCCCGTCGCTTCGTCATAGACGGTTCTATATGGCTTTGGCGGCTGGTCCCGGAGCCACTCCTCTTGCGAGCCGTTCCATACTTCGAACAGAACCAGCTCGTCAGGTGCAGACGGGTCTTCGCTGAGCACGGCGCTGACGAAGGCCGATTCATTCGCCATCGTACTCATCAGTTCGGCGAGGTGCGGAACGAACTCGTCTTTGGTCGACGGAATCAGTTTGAAGCGAACATAGAGAGATACCATTTGAAGGTCCTCGTGTTGTCATGGCGCAAAGCATCCGAGTAGACTGTCTTAACAGCGGCGCTCGCACGTAAGCAACTGTCCGACGGCTTGATGCAGAGCGGCCGCAGGAGCGTGGCTGCGGCCGTTCTACATTCCGCCTGTTCGATGCTGACTAGTTGTCGAACTGGCTAATGGTCGCGTTGTACGCGCGCGCGGCCATTTCTTCCAGCGGGAGCTTGCGCTCGACTTCGGACAGGATTTCAACGCCCCACGGGCCTTCCCAACCGGTGGCTTGAATCGCTTTGATGAAGCCCTTGACGTCGAGGACGCCTTCGCCCGGAAGACGACGCTTGTGGCAGGTGTCCATCCAAAGAGGTTCGATGGCATAGCGGTCTGCGTCATCGAGCTCAATCCCCTTGATGAACTCGGGCTTGATTGTGGCGATTTCCTTGAAGTCGATGTTACCGCGGCTCAGGTGCCAAATGTCGAGCAGCAGTCCAGCATTGGCCTTGTTCGCACCTTCGACGATGGCCCTGCCCGTTTCAATCGTGCGGACGTTGCTGAACGGCATGATTTCCAGCATGACCTGCGTGCCGCGCTTCTCAGCGTCCTCAGCCAACTTGCCGAACTCTTCGACCATGAGCGGGACCTTCGCGGTGTCGTCGCCGATGCCGGGGCCAACCTTCACGATCCGCGCACGGAGTTCCTCGGCGGCCTTCAGGTAGTAATAGCGCTGGCTATCCGAGGTGCGGCGACGCTCACCCGTTTGATACCAGTCGACCAAGAACTCGAACTCGACGTGCTTCATTCCGTTGGCTTCGAGGATGCGGCGCATTTCCGGGAAGCCAATCTTGTCGGCGGTGGCGTAAATGTCCGAGTGAATCAGTCCAATGCCGTCCCAGCCCGCCTTCGCCGCAGCTTCGACTCGGTCTTTGAAGCTGAAGGGGCTGATTTCGGTCGGGCCGAACGGATAGACATCGCCCGAGAGCGTGAAGTAGGCGGCAACGAGTTCGACTTTAGATTTGGACATGTGAGACCTCTTTGAGAGTGACGACGGCGATGCGGCGCCGGTCGTGGGGAATCGATGCCCTGAACTATCACGTAGACGCCACAGCGGATAAACAGCCCTCAAATCGTCTTTCTGTAGAGAAAAAGTACACAATCGCGAACTTCTAGTGTTGTCGCCATCTTGGACGCCGCTGCGTCTGGCTCATCGCTCGATTCTTCGAGCCTCCTGCGGCAATCGCTCGGATGCCATTGCCATTTTCCCGGTGAGAGGAAATAACTTTTCGTTCTGTCGCATTTTTTTTTCCGGTACCAAGCCGTACTGTGCCTCCACCAAAACATGAAAACCCGGCCCCACCACCACTTGGGCCTATTGGAGACACAGCATGAACTTCCGCAAATCCCTCTTCTCTTGTTTCGCCCTCGCGGCCATCGCAGGCGCGTTTGGCACGAGTGCCCAAGCGGCCGACCAACCGCGTGTTGCGTTGCTCATGCCGACGCAGAGCGTTGAATATTGGGCGCTCTATGCGAAGGGCTTCGAGAAGGAAGCGGCCGCCCAGGGCCTCAAGCTCGACGTGAAGGTGAGCAACTACGACGCGAATGAACAGGCTACCGTGGTCGACCAGACGCTTGCGCAGAAGCTCGACGTCATCGTCCTCATCCCTGTTGACTCGAGCGCCATGGTCCCGTCGATTCGCAAGATTGACCAAGCCAAGATTCCGCTGGTCATTTCTAATTCGATGCCAGACCAGAAGTATTCCAAGTACTGGAAGGTCTTCACGGGCCCGAACGACATCAGCAATGGTGAAGTCGCCGCGAAGACCATGATTCAAGGCTTCAAAGAAAAGGGCTATGGCGACAAAGGCAAGGTCATCGTGATCAACGGACCGATGGGCACACCGCCGCAAGTTCAGCGCTATCAAGGCTTTGTGGACGGCCTCAAGAAGAATGCGCCTGGCATCGAAGTCGTCGGCTCGCAACCGGCCGACTGGGATGCCGTGAAGGCAGAAGCCGCAGCGTCGGCGCTCTTCACCCAATTCAAAGACGTGAAAGGCGTCTACACCGAGAACGACTCGCAACTTCGAGGCGTCGTGACCGCCGCGCAGCGCCTCGGCCTCGACCCGTCGAAGCTCGTCATCATCGGCCACGGCTGCGATTCCGGTGCAGTGGAAGCCATCGCTGCCGGAAAGGCCTACGCCACGGTCGAGCAGTCCCCGTTCGACGACGGCGCGTACGCTGCGCGGGCCGCCAAGGACCTCGCGGCGGGCAAATCGCCCCAAGCCATCCAGTATCTGCCGAACCCTGCTGCGACAAAGGCGACGCTCAACGTCTGCTATTCGCAGAAGAAGTGACAAGCGCGCGTACGGGTTGACCACCGCGCAAGCGGCGGGACGTTTTTCGCGACCCTTCGGGGTCGCTTTCGTTTTATGAATGGAGACAACGATGAGACGAGAGATTGGCGTAGCTGTGATTGGTATTGGCTTCATGGGTAAGGCGCACGCGCTGGCATACCGAGCCGTGCCAAACGCTTTTCCAAATTCGCTGAGACCGCGCATGGTGGCAGTGGCCGATGTGAGCGAGGCTGGTGCTCAACTCGCGGCTGAACACTTCGGGTTCGAGGGAGCCACTACCGACTGGCGCACGTTGCTGGACGACCCAGACGTTCACGTTGTCTCAATCACGACGCCGTGCAGCCTACACCGGGAAATGGCGCTCGCGGCCATCGCCGCCGGCAAGCACGTACATTGCGAAAAGCCGATTGCTCCGTCGGCCGCCGACGCCTTCGAGATGATGAACGCTGCTGAGGCTGCGAAGGTCGTTACGCAGGTTGGCTACAACTACATCAAAAACCCTGTGCTCAAGCTGGCGCGGGAGATGATTGCATCTGGCGACCTAGGTGAAATAACGAGTTTTCGAGGCGTTCACGCGGAAGATTACATGGCCGACTCGGAGATTCCATATGGATGGCGCGTCGACCCTCAGAACGGGGCTGGCGCGTTGGCCGAAATCGGAAATCATATTGTCGGAATGTCTCGATTCCTGCTCGGGTCCGTCACCCAGGTCAACGCGCAGCTTGAGACCGTCAACAAAACACGACCGGTGGCGCCTGGTTCGTCCGAGCGACGAGAAGTCAAAGTCGACGACATCGCCCGCCTGATGGTGACGTTTGAGCGAGGATGCTCAGGGTCCATCGAAGCCAATTGGGCGGCGACCGGCCGCAACATGCAGCTCGAGTTCGAAGTCTACGGAACGAAGGGCGCCCTGTGCTTTTCACAAGAGCGCTTCAATGAACTTCGGTATTTCAAGGCCGGGGGCGACCCTCGGACGTCGGGGTTTACCCGTATCGAAGCGGGCCCGGCTCATCCTCCGTACGAAAACTTCACTGTGGCCGGTGGGCACCAGCTCGGCTTCAATGATTTGAAGACCATCGAGATGGCCGAGTTCATCGCAGCAATCGAGCACGGCACGTTCACGTTCCCGAATTTCCGCGAGGCTTGGGAAATCCAGCGCATCGTCGACGCGGCGATTCGCTCGTCGGCGCAGGGGCAGCGAATCACTCTCTAAGTCAGCCACAGGCTCGGGTTCCGCGCGGTTGGTCGGGCAGCACGCCCCGACCTCCGCGCGTGTTTTTTGGGACACCCTACTCAGCACTGATATTCCCTCCCACCGGAAATATCATTTCGCTGCAGCGCATTTTTCTTTCCCAGGCGAACTAATAACCTGTGTCTCAACGATAACGAAGCCGCTGACGCGAGTTTCTGCTGGAGACGACATGCATTCCTGCGCACGCAGCGATTCCCTGCGAATTCCTCTCCTCAAAGACAACCGACAGCAGCGTTGCTGATGCCGCAGCGCCTCCGGGCTTGTTCTTAGCCTTGGGCAAAAAACTGCACAGCATCGACGCTGGACATCGTTATTCAAGATGAATGCCGTCACCCACACGCGGCCGGCTACGCGCAGGAGGTGGGCGACAGTGACAGGCATCAGCCCGTGACAGCGGATGACCGAAGAGTGTCCGCGTTTGGAGGAAGACAATGTTGCAAGACGCGAATTCCGGCGCCGAGCCGGCAGCTGCTCAGAGTCTGCTCTGCGCTCGCAATCTCACAAAACATTATGGTGGCGTCAAGGCACTGACAGGCGTCAGCCTCGAATTGGCACCTGGTGAGATTCATGCGCTGTGCGGAGAGAATGGGGCCGGTAAGAGCACGTTCATCAAGATTCTCGGTGGTCTCGTCCAGCCTGACGACGGTGAAATCACCGTCGATGGCCACAATCTGAAACTTGGGAGTCGCACCGACCCCCGACTTATTTCCATCGTTCACCAAGAGCTCGCGATTGTCCCGACGCTCTCGGTGCTCGACAACATTCTTCTCGGTGGCGCCGACCAGAGCGAAATCTACCGACGCAGTCAATATCGCGACTCGGTCCGCGAGCATCTCGACTCCGTCGGTCTGTCACACGTCAAGCTTGACGCCCCGGCGTCCCGACTCAGCCTCGCCGAATGTCAGCTCGTAGAAATCGCACGGGGCATGTCACGGCAGGCGAAGGTGCTTCTGCTCGATGAGCCGACTGCTACGTTGTCGGACGCGGAAATTGTTCGCGTCTTCGACGTCGCGCGAAAGCTGCGCGACCAAGGCACCGCAATGATATTTGTGAGCCACCGGCTCGATGAGGTCTTTGCGCTCACGGACCGGGTCACGGTTTTCCGCAACGGCCAGCACGTCCTGACGCAACGTACCGCCGAGATGACGACCGCTGAAGTGGTCAAGGCGATGATTGGGCGTGAACTTGTGCATAGCAAGGTCACGCCGCCCGAGAGCAGCGCTGGTGTCGCCCCTCGTCTGTCGGTGTCAAACCTGACAGTTGCAGACAAGGTCAAAGACCTGTCGGTCGATGTTGCGCCTGGAGAGATTCTCGCGGTGGTCGGCCAGCTTGGTTCTGGCGCCGAAGTTCTCGTGGAGGCACTCGCCGGGCTCCGCGGTGATATCTCCAACTCGGTCAAGGTCGATGGACAGCCCATCAAGCTCGACAGCATCCGCAGTTCCCTGAAGGCAGGCATCGCGTACGTTGCCGAGGACCGCGCTGATAAGGGCGTGTTTCTCGATGCGCCGATTGCCATCAACATCACGGCCTCTATCATGGCGAAGTTCAGCAAGGCCGGAATCATGCGACGTGCCGGTGAGCAAGAGGAGGCTCGACGTCTCGCGTCAATGTTCGCCATCGACCCGAAGCGCCTTCCGCATGAAGTGTCAACGCTCAGCGGTGGCAATCAGCAGAAGGTGTCGCTCGCGAAAGCCGTCGCGCTCGCGCCTCGTCTGTTGCTGCTGAACGAGCCCACTCGAGGCGTCGACATTGGCGCTCGCGCTGAAATCTACTCGACGCTTCGCAAGATGGCGGACGACGGCTTGGCGATTGTCTTCTACTCGACAGACCTCGAGGAAATTCTGGAACTCGCGGACACCGTTCTCACCGTCTTCCGTGGTCGGATGGTCCGCCATAAACCTCGATTCGAAATCGATGGTGACACGCTGCTCCACGACATCGTCGCGGGCGATAGCGACGCATCTCACGGACATGTCTCTTTCCGAAACCAACCTGCGGAGGTGGGTAATGCATAAGACCGCTATGGAGCCCACTGCACAAGTGTCGCCAACTGTGTTGCGACGGTGGGCATCTGCACTTTTTGGCACGACGAGCATTCATGCCGCGTCGATTCGAATTGCCACGCTCGTCCTCATCGTCGTCGCTGCGGCCATCGTGCCGCACTTCACTGAGTTCGGGAATTTGCAGTCGCTGATGTATTCGGTGGCAGCAGTCGGCATCGGCGCTATCGGTATGGCGCTCGTCACACTCAGCGGAAATCTGTTCATGCTGTCGATGGGTGCAACGGCGGCAGTCTCGACCGTCATGTTCGCCGCGCTCATCCATTTGGGTTTGGGTGCGACGTTGCTACTCGTGGTATTAAGCGGCTTGCTGATGGGCGCTGTGCAAGGCGGAGTCATTGCGCTCGGTAAAGCGAACCCCATCATCACGACGATTGCCACTTCGTCGATCATCATCGGTGCGGGCGTCATCTATACCGGCGGCCTGACGATAATTGGGAAGGGCGACGCCACGTGGCTTGGACAGGGTAAGCTGTTTGGCTGGCTGCCGACTCAAATCCTCGTGCTGGCCATCTTCGCGGCCATTGCAAGCTTCATTCTCCAGAAGTCGCGTATCGGACGGGAAATCCGGTTGCTCGGAATGCGGGCCGAGGTTGCACGTATTGCTGGACTTCGGACGATGGCGGCGACGCTTGTATGTTACGCGTTCGCTGGTGCAGCAGCGGCGCTGGCCGGCTCCCTGATTGCCTCGTCCTCGGCACAAGGCAATCTGACGTACGGCATCGACCTCGACTTCAACGCGATTGCGGCCGTGCTGGTTGGCGGCATTTCGATTCGTGGTGGTCGCGGGCAAATATCGGATGCAGTCACTGGCGCCATCTTCCTTGCCGTTATCAGCAACATCCTGCTGGTCAGCGGCGTGAGCTACGAGTACCAACTGGTCGCAAAAGGCATCGTGGTTCTTGCAGCAGTGGTGTTCGGCGCATTGCTCGCCCGGCTCGGCCCGGGACGGAAATAACAGGAGACTCGGAAATGGACCAATCTCAACGACTTCTTAATCTGGCGATTCGGCTCGTCCTGCTCGTCGGTATGCCGGTCATCTTCGGCCTCAGCGTCAATCACTACTTCTCGCAGGCCAACCTGTACGCGATATTCCAGGCGTTTGCGTTCCTTGGAATCATCGCGCTTGGCCTCTCAGTCACGATGGTTGCTGGCGAGTTCGACCTGAGCGTGGCAGCAATCTCGACAGTGGCTGGGCTCATCACCGTGAAATTCGGCGGCGATAGCGCTTTGCTCGGCATTCTGTACGCAGTTATCTTCGGGGTGGTGGTGGGTGTTGCCAACGCAGCCTTGCTGCCATGGCTTGGTGTCTCCTCGCTGGTTACAACTGTCGGTTCGATGATGTTCCTGACCGGCGTGGGGTACTGGCTCGCAGGCGGTCGTGTCTTGAGCTATGGCAATCTTGACGTCAGCGACTTTCTCGACCAAAACGTGGCGGGTATCTTTTCTCCGCGCAGCCTCATCACCATCGCCTGCTTTGTGGTGGTCTCGCTCTTCCTCCGCTTTACCACGCTCGGTCGCGACATCTACGCATCCGGCGGTCATCGAAAGGCGGCGATCCAGAGCGGTGCTCGGGTCGGTAAGGCACTGACCGTCGGCTTCGTGATCTCGGGTGGGTTGGCGGCTCTCGGCGGAGGCTTGCTCTCGCTGAGCCTCGCGACCGCCTCCGCGACGATGGGCAGCAACATCCTGCTCCAGGCAGCCTCGGCGGCCATTGTCGGTGGAGTTGCACTGGGTGGCGGCATCGGTTCCCCACTCGGTGTCGCGATGGGCGTACTGATTCTCACCATCCTGAACAACGGCCTCGGCTTGCTGAATGCGACGTCCACTCAGATTCTTCTTGTGAACGGACTGCTGCTCCTCATCGTGGTTTTACTCGACGGGCGTCTGGGTGCGGTTTTGGCGTCGCCGCTCGAGCGACTCGCTCGCAGGAAGGCAACAGCGTCCGTTTGACCTTCGCTCGCATCGTCGCATTCCGACACGCTCTAATAGAGCGCGTCGGAATTTTCATCACCTTGAGGCGGAGCAATATGGGCGCACTGACTGTTTCTTGAGGAAGGATTTCCCAAACGAGAATTTCGATAGCTGTCCAATATCGACAGCTTGGATGAGGCTAACTCGAAAAGGTCATCCAGCGCTCTTCAAGCTTGAGGCTCTTCACGCGCTCAATCAGAAACTCGGTGAAGACTCGAATTTTGGCAGGCTGATACCGTCGGCTTTGGTACGCCAAATTGATGGTCAGCCGCGGCAACTGCCAGTCCTCGAGCACGGGGATAAGGCGACCAGACACGATGTCATCGTGAATGATATAGAGCGGCTGAACGACGATGCCCAAACCGGCTCGGCCGGCAGCGACGATGACCTGACCCTCGTTGGAGTCAAGGGCGCTCCTAATCGAGACATTGCGCTCGTCTTCTCCGCGACGCAGGTGAAGCAGATAGGGGTCGACGGCGAGGTTGTAGACAAGCATGTTGTGCTGCTCAAGGTCCTCGGGCGTCTGAGGACGGCCGTGTGCCGCGAGATAGGCGGGTGACGCCGCCATCACTCGTCTCGTCTCGGCCAACCGTCGGATGGTGATGCACGAGTCTTCCTCATGTTCCTTTGTGCGAACGGCAATATCTATCCCTGCCTCGATGAAGTTCTGGTATTGATTCGCCGCGACAATTTGAACTGACAGATTGGGATAGCGCCGCACGAACTCAGGTAGAGCTGGAGCGATATGCATCATCGCGAAGGAGACGGAAGCCGTAACCCGGAGCACGCCTCGGGGACTGACTGCTTCCTCGGACGCAATGGTGTCGGCCTCGGCAAGCTCGGAGATCACCGCTGTACACCGGCGGTGGTACTCGCGGCCGGCATCGGTCAGCCACATGCGCCGCGTCGTGCGCTCGATGAGCCTCGCACCGAGACGCTCCTCGAGAGAGCTCAGCAAGCGACTCGCAGCAGAATTGGACATGTCGAGTTGTTCTGCGGCCTTCGACAAGCTGCTCAAGTCTGCGGTGAGCACAAAGAGTTGTAGTTCTGTCCAGCGGTCCATCGTCTCCCTCTTCGCGTTCTACTGGAAAAATCAGGAGCGATTTTTCCAATTCATTCGAGCCGAATATGCCGAAGGCGGGGCGATCGATAAACCGACTAGAAGTCCTCGATTTGTAGAGCAGATTTCTACAATTCGTTGAAAACCGTAAGTAGGCGGTGCGTAATACGCTGAATTGAAACGGTCGCGAGCCGATTTTCCCTTCCAGAGGAAATGTCATTTCGCCGAGGAGCATTTTATTTACCCGCCTGACGCTTTACCTTTTGTTCTCAGACGCCTGAGCGCACAACGGAGACACGCACGATGCGCAACATCAACGAAGACACCATCACACAAGCCGTCATTGCCTCATTCTCGAAGTGCGAGAACGCGAGACTGAGGACCGTGATGACAAGCCTGGTTCAACACCTCCACGCTTTTGCCCGCGACGTTCATCTCACGGAGGATGAGTGGTTTAAGGCCATCAAGTTTATGACGGAGGTCGGTCATATCGCAGACGACAAGCGACAGGAATTCATCCTCTTGTCCGACACGTTGGGACTCTCGATGCTCGTCATGTCCCAGAACAATCGCAAACCAGCGAACTGCACGGAAGCGACGGTCTTCGGGCCGTTCTTCGTCGAGGGCGCTCCGCTCTACAGGAACGGCGACGATATCTCGAACGGAGCAAAGGGCGCGCCTTGCTATGTCAGCGGTCAGGTCCGTGGCGCAAGTGGCGAAGCCATCGGAAACGCGCTGCTCGATGTCTGGCAATCGGACGAAGACGGCTTCTATGACGTGCAGAACCAGGACGAAGCGGGCAACGTGGTCCATAGCGCGCGAGGCCGATTGAGAACAGACGCTGGAGGATTCTTTAACTTCCGCTCGATTCTGGCTGAGGCGTATCCAATTCCTCATGACGGGCCCGTGGGCCGCATGCTATCGGCCGTCGGCCGCCATCCCTGGCGCCCGGCACATCTGCATTTCATGATTGAAGCGCCCGGCTACGAGACGCTCATCACTCACGTCTTTCGGGACGGTGACCAGTACCTCGATTCGGACGTGGTATTCGGAGTCCGCTCATCGCTCATCTCCGAATGGAAGCGACACGAGCCGGGCGTCGCGCCTGATGGCCGAGAAATCTCCGTGCCGTGGTACTCGCTTGAATACGACTTCGTGCTCAACCCGTCGGAGGTGCACGCATGATTCGGCATATCGTCATGTGGAGAGTCCGGGGCGATACGCCGGCCGAGCGCCTGGCTGCTTCGAACCGCGTGAAAACAAGCTTCGAGGGGTTGCGAGGTCGCATTCCCGGAATGAGTCACCTAGAAGTCGGGCTCGACCATAGCCGCGTCGATTACGCGTGCGACGCCGTTCTCGTGACCGAATTCGATTCGCAGGAAGCGTTGGAAGCGTACGCGTCGCATCCGGAACATCTGCGCGTGCGCAATGAGCTCGGAGACCTGCGCACCGCGCGATTCCAGGTTGATTACCAAGCGGACGCTGGTGCGAGCATCGAGCGTAAAGCGGAGTTTTCTCATGCAAAAGCGTGAATTCGTATATCAAGCGCGGGCCGGGCGAGTGGTGTTTGGTCCCGGTAGCCTGCAGCACCTCGAGCGAGAAGTGCTCGAGTTGAAGTCGGAACGCGCTCTGATTCTGTGCAGCCCGGAACAAAAGGAAACAGGCGAAGCCGTAGCGGCTCGCCTCGGTGCGCGGGCCGCGGGAGTATTCGACCGGGCGGTCATGCACGTGCCGCTCGAGTTGGCGAAGGAGGCTCGTGCGCTGGCTCGCGAGCTGGAAGCAGACTGTGCAATCGCTGTTGGTGGCGGCTCGACCATTGGCCTCGGTAAGGCAATCGCTTTGGAGTCGGACCTTCCAATTCTCGCGGTGCCAACCACGTATGCCGGCAGCGAGATGACACCCATCTATGGCATCACCGATGCGGGTTTGAAGAAGACCGGAACAGACCTGCGGGTTCTACCGAAGACGGTGATTTACGACGCCGACCTGACCATGTCGCTACCAGTCGCGCTGTCGGTCACCAGTGGAATCAACGCAATCGCACATGCCGCGGAAGCTTTGTATTCTCGCGATGCCAACCCCGTGACCAGCCTGATGGCAGAAGAAGGCATCGCCGCTCTTGCCCGCGCGCTGCCGGCAATCGTCGCCGACTCGCAAGACGTTGAAGCACGCGCCGACGCGCAATATGGTGCCTGGCTATGCGGAACCGTGTTGGGCAGCGTTGGCATGGCCCTTCATCACAAGTTGTGTCACACGCTTGGCGGCAGCTTCAATCTTCCTCACGCGCCGACGCACACCATCGTCCTGCCACACGCGCTCGCGTACAACCGACAAGCTGCGCCGGAAGCGATGAAACGCATTGCACGCGCGCTGGGTTCGGATGACGCCGCGACGGGTATCTACGAACTCGCCAAACGCTGCGGCGCACCGCTCGCGCTCAAAGACGTCGGCATGTCGGCTGAGGACGTATCGAAGGCCGCCGACATCGCTAGCTCAAACCCGTATTGGAATCCACGTCCGATTGAGCACGACGCGCTTCTCGAGCTTTTGCAGAATGCGTTTGACGGCGTCGCACCGAGTGCGGCATCGGCCTGACCCAAGAACCAAAGCAAGGAGACAACATGCATTTCACCGTCTATTGCATCGACCATCCGAACATGGTCGAGCGTCGCCTTGAAAATTACGACGCTCACAAGGCGTATCTGCAGACAGCGCCGGTGAAGACACTGATCTCCGGCCCGCTGACGAAGTCGGATGGGCAAACGATGATTGGCAGCTTCTTCCTTTACGAGGCCGATGGCATCGAAGAAATCCAGAAGTTCGTTGATATCGACCCGTTCAACAAGGCAGGAATTTGGGCCTCGGTCGACATCAGGCCGTTCATCAAGCGGGTAGACAACCGCTAAGACCATTGCTTCATTGCTTGTCAAAGTGCTCCTCGCTGTAAGCCAGGAGCGGGGAGCGTTCGTCCTCGAAGAAGGGCAAACCGGATAGCGACGCTCTCAAATTTTCTAGCGTTCCCACCGACACATAACATCAGGATGGAGACATCATGCAGACAGGCCTCGACGGGAAGATTGTGCTCATCACGGGTGCCGCGCAGGGCATCGGACGAGCTACAGCGCTCGGGTTTGCGCGCGAAGGCGCACGGCTTTGCCTCATCGACATCGACGGCAACGCGCTGAAAGAAGCCGAGTCCGAACTCAGAGCGCTTGGCACGAATGCGACGATTGCACGGGCGGACTTATCGACCGCAGAGGGGGTCAAAGGCGGTATCGATACGGCCCTGAAGTCCTACAACGGCCAGGTCGACGTGCTCGTCAACAATGTCGGCGCTGGGAAGGTCCGCACATTCGACGAGCTCTTGGATGAAGAATGGGATTTCACGATGAATCTCAACTTCATGAGCTACGTGCGGACGTGTCGTTACTTGCTGCCCGTGCTGCGAAACCGTGAAAAGGCGGTCATTATCAACAACGCGTCGGACCTTGCACGGCAGCCTGAGCCGGTACCGATTGACTATTCGGCGTCCAAGGCTGCGGTGCTTGCGCTGACAAAAGGTCTTGCCCGTGCCGAGGCGCCAAAGATTCGCGTGAACGCTGTCGCACCGGGACCGGTCTGGACGCCTTTCTGGACGAAGGAAGGTGGCTTCGCAGATACGATGGGCAAGTTCCACGGCATGGCGCCCAAGGACGCTGTCGAGCATGAACTGTCCTTGCGGCACTTGCCGCTCAACCGTCTGGGGCAGCCTGATGAAGTGGCCAACGTGATTGTGTTCATGGCCTCAGACCTCGCGTCGTTCGTCACTTCCGCGGTGTGGGGTGTCGACGGCGGCAGTATCCGCAGCCTTATTTGAACGGGCCGGATTTCGAACTGCTTTCTCGTACGAACTGCCCAGAGGACCAGCGCATGTCGGCTCATGACTGCTTCCTTGCTTCTAATGTGTCGTCCAAAGAGCGAGCGTTTCTCGTTGAAGCGCTGGAATTGTTGATGCGTGAGCGCTCCAACGCGTTGCGCATCGCGACAGCGGTGGCCGCGGCGCGCGGCGACCGGCTTCCCGATGTCCAGGACTTCGGCCTCGACGACATCCTACGTCTAAGCAGACAACTCGCTGACGGCGCCGGTTCTGACCCACACGAGAATTGGCTGGGAGCACCGGCACCGGTGAAGACACGGGCAAATACAAGTCGACGACGGACGTCCTAGGCTTCTTAAAGCAAGTTTGAACAGTCGGCGCACGTTGATGCGTCGACGAATAATTGGAGACTCAAATGCTACGAATTGCCGTTCTCGGTGCAGGCCGCATCGGAAAAATCCACGCAGCTAACGTTGCTGCCGACCGTCGAGCGAAGCTCGTCGCCGTTGCAGACCCGTACAAGGATGCAGTCAAGGCACTCGCGGCTGATCTCGGTTGCGATGCTTCGCTCGATTGCAAGTCCGTCGTTGACCGCGAGGACGTCGATGCCGTCATTGTGGGGACCCCCACCGACACCCATATCGACCTGACATTGCAGGCCGTCCGGCTGGGCAAGCCCGTGCTTTGCGAGAAGCCCATCGACCTCGATATCAACCGCGCACTGGCGGCTGTCGAGGAAATTGAGCGCCTCGATGGCCGGGTCATGCTCGCCTTCAACCGTCGATTTGACCCGGACGCAATGCGCCTGAAGCAGGCTATCGATGAAGGCGAAGTCGGTGATGTCCGTCAGGTCATCATCACCAGCCGCGACCCGGGTCTTGCTCCGCGCGAATATCTTCGCCACTCCGGCGGCATCTTCCGCGACATGACCATCCACGATTTCGATACGGCTCGCTGGATGCTCGGCGAGGACCCAGTCGAGGTGATGGCAATGGGCAATCGTCTAGTCGACCCGGGCCTTGAAGAGCTTCCGGATTACGACAGCGTGATGGTGTTGCTTCGGACCGCTTCTGGCAAGCAATGCCATATCAACGGTTCGCGTCAGGCTGTGTACGGCTTTGACCAACGTGTCGAGGTTTTCGGTTCGAAGGGGATGCTGTTGAACGAAAACCATCGGCCATCAAGCCTGCGCCGCTGGACGAGCGAAAGGACAGAGGCGCGTGATCCGCTCCTCAACTTCTTCCTCGAGCGACATGCAGACTCATACAGGGTCGAACTCGACAGTTTCTTGACGGCGCTCGAGCAGAACGCTCCAATGCCCGCAACGCCTAGGGACGGTATTCGGGCGCTGCGCATTGCGAACGCGGCCATCGAGGCGGCCAATTCGGGTTGCGCGGTCAAAATCTGACAGCAGAGGCGCCTCGTGCCTCCTCTTGGTCACTCAGGGTTGACAATGCCTGGCTTGTCGCCTTATATGAAGAATAAAACTCTTCAATAGGGCTGGCCATGGCGCAGGTCGACAGTTTCAGTGGGATTGTTATCTTCGTAACGGCGGCACGTTCGCGCAGTTTCACGGACGCCGCCGAGCAACTTGGGCTGACAAAATCCGCTGTTGGGAAAGCGATTGCGAAGCTCGAGGAACGCTTGGGCGCTCAGTTGTTCCATCGCACAACCCGGAGCATTTCCCTCACAGCCGACGGCGAGGCCTACTTCGCCGCGTGCGCCTCCGCGCTCGACGAAATTTCCACGGCTGAAACCGCGCTCGGACCGGAACTACATCGTCCGGTCGGTCGGTTACGCATCGACATGCCGGCAGCATTCGGGCGCCGCATACTCGTTCCAATCCTGCTCGACATCGCGCGGGAGAATCCCGACCTGCAGTTCACGATGACGTTTTCGGACCATCTCATCGATCCAGTTGAGGAAGGCGTCGACCTAATTGTCCGCTTCGGAGAGCTTCAAAGTTCCAGTGGCTTAGTTGCGCGTCGACTTACCAGTCAACGCATGGTGATCGCGGCTTCGCCTAACTATCTTGCGCGCCACGGCACACCGAAACACTTGGAAGATATCTCGAGCCATTCGTGTATCGTCGGATATCGGAGAGGACAACCGTTATCGTGGCGAGTACACGTCGGGGGTGAGGCAAGACGTGTCTCACCTCCCGGAACCCATCAAATAAGCGACGGCGACTCTATTGTCGAGGCCGCTCTTGCTGGTATGGGACTTTGTCAGATGCCTATGTCACTGCTCAGGACGCACCTGGAATCTGGAGCGTTGCGATCCGTGCTTGATGATATCTCGAGCGAACTCATCGATGTGCACGCGGTATGGCCAAAGGTCGCGCATCTGCGACCAAAAGTACGTCACGTCGTTGATACGCTCGTGGATTTCGCTGAGCGAGGGCGCTTAAACTGAACGCCTCGCAATGGGACTTTCTGAGGTCGGAAAACCGAGAAGCGATTCCCTGGTTTACGCACGGCCTGCGGCGAAGATTGCTACCTAATCAGCACGATCGGGCCGTAAAAGATAGCGACTGTTTGCTCACATGATTGCGCTGATCTGCCAAGGTACGAATTCGTTTTGTCCGTAACCGTGCAGCTCGCTACGAGAACGGGTGCCTGACGCAACATCGAGCAGCAATTCGAAGAGCACTCGGCCCAGTTGCTCGATCGTCGCTCGTCCTTCCAACACTTCTCCGCAGTTGAGGTCCATATCGTCGGACTGTCGTTGCCAAAGTGCAGTGTTGGTCGCAAGTTTGACGGACGGCGCGGGCGAGCAGCCGTAAGCTGAACCACGTCCCGTGGTGAAGCAGATCAGGTTCGCACCGCCTGCTACCTGGCCCGTTGCCGACACCGGGTCGTAGCCGGGCGTGTCCATAAAAACAAGGCCGCGCGCTTTGATCGGCTCGGCATACTCGTACACCTCGTTCAAATTAGTAGAACCGGCTTTCGCGATGCCGCCCAGCGACTTTTCGAGGACAGTCGTCAAGCCACCCGCCTTATTACCTGCAGACGGGTTGTTGTTGATTTGCGCCCCCTGCCGATGCGCATAGGCTTCCCACCACTGGATGCGATTAACCAGCTTCTGACCCACCTCCGGCGTCTCTGCGCGACGCGTCAGCAAGTGCTCTGCGCCATAAATCTCGGGCGTCTCCGAGAGAATCGCGGTGCCGCCGTGCCGCACCAGCAGATCGACGGCTGCGCCGAGCACCGGGTTGGCGGTAATGCCGGAATACCCGTCCGACCCTCCGCACTGAAGACCGACCGTGAGATGACTTGCGCTGACCGGCTCCCGCACCACGTTGTTTGCTTCGGGCAACATGCGCCGAACCAGGTCGATACCCTTCGCGATCGTCAGTGTGGTCCCGCCGCTGTCCTGGATTGTGAACGTTCGCAAGCGGTCGTGTTCCCGGAGTCCCTGCGTCTCAAGAAGACGCGGAATTTGATTCGTTTCACAACCCAGACCGATGACAAGCACGCTTGCGAAATTCGGATGACATGCATAGCCTCCGAGCGTGCGCTGCAAGATCGCTAGACCATCGCCTTCAGAGTCGATCGCGCAACCGGAACCGTGTGTTAGTGCCACGACGCCATCAACATTCGCGAACGCGGCCAATTCCTCGGGATGAATGTCGCGGCGAAAATGATCCGCAATGGCTCGCGCAACGGTGGCCGAGCAATTTACTGAGGTGAGGATCCCGATGTAGTTACGTGTGGCGACTCGGCCGTCTGCGCGGACAATGCCTTCGAATGTTGCGGGTTCATTCGACCGTACAGTGGGACGCGCGGCCTGACCAAATGCGTAGTCGCGCGCGAAGTCGCCCATCGCCAGATTGTGGGTGTGTACATGCTGCCCGGCGCGAATGGGCTGACTTGCAAAGCCAATCACCTGGCCGTAGCGGTGCACTGCCTCGCCTTGACCGATGTCACGTGTCGCCACTTTGTGACCGGGCGGAATCAGTCCCGACACCGTCACCGCTTCCTTGTCGATTATCGTCCCGGACACAAGCTGTTCGAGCGCGATAACAACATCGTCGGCAGGATTGAGCCTTATGACGCGAGCCGGCATCGACGCGATGGATGTGTCGGCAATCTTCAACGACATGGCACTACTCCTACGTTTTTCACGGGTAATGGCCGCTCGCGCTTGGACAGATGGGATTCGCGCGAAGGGCGGCGAAGCAGTGATCAGACGACGCTTAACCGCCTAGCCAGCGCTCCAAGGTGTTTTGCAGCGCGTGTACTCGAGTTGATAAAGCGTCGTGTCCGGCGTCGTTGCGCCGGGCTGGGACAATGCCGCCAGTCCCGAAACGAAGCGATCCACTGCTGAGCGGACATAGTCCGCCCGGCACCCCTCGACTAACACGATCCATGTCGGTACCTGAGTGCCTTCTGAGCGCGCCTTCTTCTCTGCCGTCTCCACCTTGCTTATCTCTTCGTCGGCAAGGCACAGGTGGACGCCCGTGATACCCTGCAGATCCCCGAGGGGCGGCAGCACGCGCTGACGCAAACCGTTCACGACCTCTGCCCGCGCATCGGATGGCACGTCGAAGCGCACAGTCATGAGATAGGCACCCTGCCCAACACCGTCCGAATAAGAGACGTGACAGATAGAGCGCGCGACGCTGCGGAAGGAGGCGACCACCTGCTTGGTCCACGGCGTCGGCGTATTGAGCCGAGAAAGGTAGTCTTGCGCGCCGAGTACCTCGACGGTGTCGGCCTCGTAAAGATTGAAGTACTCGGGACCTGCATCCAGTGCTACGAAGCGCCGACCACGCCTGAACCCCGGAATCCCGGTGCGTTCGGGCATATGCTCGCGATTATGCCACTCGTAAAATTCATCCTTCGCTTCCGGCAGCAGGTCATGCCAGATTGCAACAACGCCCGTTCCAGCAAGGCTCATATTTCCTCCGTATAACAAATCGATTGCTCTTAGCGTGCCGATGGATACTCGCCTCGGCCCCATGCCGCGCCGAGAGTGTCCACATACGGCACAACCTTCTGGGTCTGCGCACCGAGTCCACTGCCGCCGAGCGTCATCGTGTCGCCCGCCTTCAGGAAGACTGGCGGTTTCTGACCGAGACCTACGCCAGGAGGCGTGCCTGTAATAATCACGTCGCCAGCCATCAAAGGCATAAAGCGGCTGAGATACGCCACAATGGGCGCGACGTCGAAAATCATGGTGCGTGTATTGCCGGTCTGACGACGCTTACCGTTCACGTCCAGCCAAAGGTCGAGCACCTGCGGATCCGGGACTTCGTCGCGTGTCACCAGCCAAGGACCAAGCGGAGCAAACGAAAATCCGCTTTTACCTTTTGTCCACTGGCCTTCTCGTTCGAGCTGATACGCGCGTTCCGAAACATCATTCGCAAGGCAGTAACCCGCCACATGGTCCAGCGCGTCTGCTTCGTTGATCTGCCACGCGGGTTTGCCGATCACCACGCCGAGTTCGACCTCCCAATCCAGCTTTTGCGCGTCTGCGGGCAAGATGACCGGGTCGTTCGGGCCGCTGATGGAGCCCGTGTGCTTGTTGAACACCACAGGTTCGCGCGGTATCGGCGTGTCGGTTTCAGCGGCATGATCGGAGTAGTTCAGACCAATGCACACAAGGTTGCGGACGTTGCCGACGCAGGCACCGAGACGCGTGCCTGCTTCAACGATGGGTAGACGATCTAGATCGAGTTGGCTCAGCTTTGCGAGGGCGACCGGCGAGACTGTCGTTCCATCAATGTCGTCCACAATTCCGCTCAAATCGCGGATCGCGCCGCTCGAATCGATGATACCGGGGTTCTCTTGGCCGGGCTGGCCGAAACGGACGAGGCGCATCTAGTACTCCTACGAAGACAAAAAAGTAATTGGCAATGTGCCGAGGTCGCCGAAGCCAACGCGCAGGTCACAGCTTGTTGGCAGTTCCAGCACACCCGCGTAAGACCCGGTGATCACAGCTTGGCCTGCGTGCAGTCCGAGGCCTTGGACGCGAAGGAAATTGGCGAGCCAGACAATCGGCGCGAGCATGCCCCCATCGGGATGGCGTCCCGTGAACGTGACGGCTTCTTCCCCGACGCGAGTCAGACTGAGGTCGAATTCCACCGGGAGATCAGCCGGCGTGGAACCATCGAGTAATCTAACGCGGGGGCCGAGGACAAGGCCGGCGTTAAACAGGCCGTCTGCAAGTAATTCAGGGAAAGTCAGCTTTTCAGGATGCGCATAACGGCTGCCCAGCAATTCGAGCGCGAGGTGCGTTTCCCCAAGAGCATCGAGCACTTCGCCCTCGCCATAGGCTTCGCGCCGTGGTGGCAGGTCGCGGTTGAGTAAGCAGGCCAGTTCCGGTTCCGCCCTTACAGATACACCAGCAAACTCATTCATGCGACAGACTTCGCCTCTATGAATATCAGCGTCGTAGATCGGTGCAGCGATGACTTTGGCCGGCTGCGGAAGCGCGCATTTCCATGCGCCGATCTGCCGGCCTAGCTGATGGCTGACCTCTTGCTGGATTGCGAAACCGTCGTCTAGATTCGCAGGCAGCAGCTCGACAGGCAGCCGCTCGACGAGTGCGCCTTCTCGACGCGCTGTCACAAGGGTGCGTGCTGCCTGTTCACGCGGACTGGCGATAACCCGGGCGGCCTGTGTTGCGGCTCGCATGTTCATGCCGCCTCACTTGCGTTGGCACCAACGCTTTGACGTGGCCACACCGCACCTAGCTTCGAAGCCGCTTCTTTCAATAACGTGCAGAAGTCGTCGTAACGCTCGGGCTGAACTCGCATTACCGGCCCAGCAATGCTCATCGTGCCGACCACCGTGCCGTCGGTCAGCGACTGCACAGGCACCGCCAAGGCAGCAACGCCGGGTTCGGCCTCTTCGACAACAAGCCCATATCCGCGCTGTCTGGTGAGCTCCAACTCGGGGATCAACTGCTCAATGCTGCTGATCGCCTTCGGCCCCCATGCGCGGGCGGCTGCTTTTCCGAGTCCACCACGCAACGCACATTCGACCGCCTGGTCGTTTGACATCGACGCTAGCCACGCCTTTCCGTTCGCCGTTGCATGCAACGTAATAGCGCTATCCATGGACGGCGAATACATGAGACCCGGTGCCGCGCCTTGGGAGGACGCCAGCCACGCCAGTTTTCCCTCGTTGACGACCGTCAGGCGGACCAATTCGCGGCACCGAGTCGCGACCTCATCGAGGACTGGCTGCACCAGACCTGGTAGGCCAAGCCCATGTAAATACCGCTGACCGAGCAAGGAAAGCTTCAAGGTCAGCCGGTATTGGGAAGTGTGTTCGTCTTGTTCAGCCCAGCCCTGCTCACACAACTGCGCGAGGACCCGATGGGCGGGACCTTTTTCCAGCTCGAGTTCAGCGGCGATATCGGACATACGCATCCAGCGCGCCTCACGTGCGAGCAACTCAATCGCTTGCAGCGACCGGTCGACTGCTCCCTTGACAACTCTCATAATTTGCGTAACATCCTTCCTATTGGAACGGTGTTACAACAATAGACGAGCGGCACCGAAAAGTCAATTACCCATGGAGACAGGCATGAACCCAAAAGCCTCGGCGACGCCCCACGGCAAGCGCCAGTCGAAGATCGCAGCAGCCAGCGGCTGGATCGGCTCGGCGCTCGAGTACTACGATTTTTTCATCTACGCGACTGCCGCGACGTTGGTTTTCCCGCAACTCTTCTTTCCCTCACATAATCCAACCGTCGGCATCGTCGCTTCACTGGCGACCTTTGGTGTCGGCTATGTCGCCCGACCGATAGGGGCCATGGTGCTGGGGCACCTCGGCGACCGCCACGGCCGAAAGACGGTACTGATCTTCTGCATGCTCCTAATGGGCATCGCAACAATGTGTGTGGGCCTCTTGCCCACCTACCAGCAGATCGGCATCTGGGCGCCAGTGCTGCTCGTCATCCTGCGGCTCATTCAGGGATTCGCGGTTGCGGGTGAGATGTCTGGCGCCAGTTCCATGATTCTCGAACATGCGCCGTTCGGACGGCGTGGGTACTTTGCAAGCTTTACCCTTCAGGGGGTGCAGGCAGGGCAACTCCTCGCGGCAGGCATCTTCTTGCCGCTCGCGCACTTCATGCCGAAGGATCAGTTTGCTTCCTGGGGCTGGCGCATTCCGTTCCTGCTGAGCGTCGTCGTGATCATCGCGGGTTACATCATTCGGCGCCAGGTCGATGAGACCCCGGCTTTTTCTGAAGAACAGGCACACGGAGAAGTTCCTTCCTCTCCGGTCATCGAGGTCTTGCGCGAGAGTTGGGGCGATGTCTTGCGTGTGGTCGGCATGGCGCTTGCCGCGGTCACCGCGCTTCTGGCGACTGTGTTCGGCGCGACCTATGCAGTCCAGCCGGCGTACGGCATAGGCTTTCCTGCCGCCGTTTTTCTGTGGGTGCCAGTCCTCGGTAACCTCTGTTCCGTCATACTGATCCCGATCGTCGGCAACTTATCAGACAAGATCGGACGCAGGCCCCCTGTTATCGTTGGCGTAGTAAGCTCTGGGATCTTCGCTTTCGGCTACCTGTACGCCATCAGCATCCACAGTATCTGGCTCTCACTGGTCTTTTCGATGCTCATGTGGGGCGTCGCTTACCAAGGCTTCAACGGCGTATTCCCGAGTCTCTTCCCCGAGCTGTTCCGCACGCGCGTGCGTGTCACCGGCATGGCGATTGGACAAAACGTAGGGACGACTTTGTGTGCCTTGCTGCCGTCGCTTTTCGTCGCAGTCGCGCCCCCGGGGACCACGGACATCCCGTTGAAGATCGGCATTCTCACCTTCGGTATTTGTCTGGTTGCCGCTTTTGCCGCGTTCACCACTCGGGAAACGTACCGTATTCGCCTTGACGATCTCGGCGACCGCAACGCGCTTCCTGTTCCCAAGGCCGAATATGAGCGCTTGCGCAGTGAAGCTATGGGAGCGACGAGCAAGGATGCCGCTGAACCGGAATTCGCAAACAAAGTGCGTTCTTAAGCCGCGGCCGGCCGCCTGCTCGACGTAATCGCCGCGTGGGCGCGACACGGATAAGTCGTCGAATGCAAACGACCTCCGCACCGGATGCCGCTTCGATGTGCATGAATTGACCTTCGTTCTACATTAAGCTTCAATGCAACCTCATATTTCGGGCACAACGCGACTCTATGGTTTGGTAGGCGACCCGCTGAGCGCGGCGAAGTCGCCACGATTATTGAACCGACTGTTTATCGAACAAAGCGCCGACGCGGTGTGCGTTCCTTTCTGTGTGAAGGCAGATGACTTGTCGGCGTTCGTCACGGGCGCAAGAGCGATGGGCAATCTGTCCGGCTTGCTGGTCACAATGCCTCATAAGCAACGGATGCTCGCATTTGTCGACGAACTGGATTCGACTGCTCGCCAGGTCGGCGCGCTCAACGTTATCCGCTGTGAAGCGGATGGACGCTGGGTCGGCGCGATCTCCGATGGTGTCGGCTGCGTACTTGGAATGCAGTGGGAAGGCAACCATCCGGCGAATAAGTCAGCGCTTCTCGTGGGCGCAGGAGGCGCAGGTCGAGCGATCGCATTTGCCGTCGCCTCTGCAGGCGCTAGCAAGCTGACCATCTCCGATGTCGACGAGCACCGCGCCGAGGAAGTTGCGGCGGCCGTTGCCTCGGAAACGGGTTGTACTGTGCGTTCAGGACCACCCGATCCTCATGGTTTCCAGGTCGTGATCAATGCCACGCCGCTCGGCATGAAAGCAAACGACGCGATGCCAGTTGATCCCGAGCGGCTCGCACCCGGCGCCATCGTCGTAGACATCATTAACGCGGCCGAGCCGACGCCGCTTCTCCGAGCCGCGAAGGCTCGTGGATGTCGCGTTCAGGACGGGGGTCCAATGCATCAAGGACAGGCTTTGTACGCGCTGCGCTTTCTCGGATTCGACTATCGCCCCGATGGCCGCCCAACAGGGGACGAGAGCCTGAAATGAGCAGCGAGGCAAAAAGCGCAGGGGCGTCATGCCGGATTACGCAACATGCCCCAAGCCACCAGTTGTTACGCACCAGTCCGGATCGAAAAATTCGTGGGTAATTACGAGGGAGAGTATGTATGAAAGTTGCGTTGCTGGAGGCCAGCCATTGGCATGTGCCGCTGTATCTTGATGCGCTCGACGCGCCCGGGATTGAGGTGGTTGCGCTGTCCGACGCGGAGCAAGTGAAGGGCGAGGCGATTGCGGCACGATTCGGAAGCAAGTTGTACTCGTCGGCCCACCAGTTGCTCGAGCGTGAGGAGGTCGATTTCGCGTTTGTGTTCGGGCGGCATTCGGAAATGCCGGCGCTCGCCGAGGCCGTAATCGCGCGGAACATTCCGTTCGCGTTAGAGAAGCCGTGTGGCGTCAACATGTCCCAAGTCACCCGGCTTCGCATACTGACCGAGGAAGCGAATCTTTATTGCGCGGTGCCGCTAATCTTCCGGATGAGCGAGTTGCTCGGCTCACTTGAAGAAGCGCAGGGGCGCATACCATCGGACTTCAACTACATGTCGTTTCGTTTCATTGCTGGACCGCCCAGTCGATACGAAGCTGCAGGCTCTGGTTGGGCAGTCGATCCCGTCTATTCCGGCGGAGGATCAACCATTAACCTGGCAACACACTTCATCGACTTGTTCAGATTGCTCACAGGCAAGGAGGTTGCCCGTGTCTCCGCCGTCATGAACGCAAGGACGCATCGAGGTGCCGCAGAAGACTATTCGCTGGTGACCATGCAAACCGAAGACGGCGTGATCGGCTTGGTGGAGACGGGTTACAGCTTTCCCAGTACCGCCGACGAGCAGCGCGAATTCTCTTTCACTGTCGCTTCGGACCGCATGTACGCGAAGTCCGGTCCCGACCGAATTGAGATCCGCGACAGAAATAATCTTGCCGCCGGCACGCGCAGCCGGCGCCTTCAGCTCGAGACTGACGTCTATTACCCCTTGTTTGTCAAGCGTGTGCTCGCCGAAAGTCAGACTGGCGCAAAACCGGTCGCATCGTTGCGAGATGCAGAGTTGATGATGCAAGTCATGGATGCGGCCTACGCCTCGGCTCAACAGGGCGGAGTGCTTCTTAATCTCGAGCCGATTCCTAGTCTCAGCCCCGTCGAGAAAAAATAAGCAAGACAGCCGACCGCCGTGCGCTGAAGGATCGTTGGCATTCGGCGCGGCGTGGGTCGCGCTCGCACGCTAGCCGACGCAATTGGCCCATCAACATGGAGGAGAACTAATGAGTTGGTTTATCCTGGACAAGGCTGCCATCGTCGCAGCAATGACATTGGCAGCCGCTGCGCCGGCGTTCGCTCAAAGCAGCGTAACGCTCTACGGTATCGTCGACGATTCGATCGTCTATCAAAGCAGCCAGACCTCGCTCGGTTCGACGAGCGGCGGCCGTTCGAACATCAAGACGGCATCGGGCATCTGGGCGGGCAGCCGCTTCGGCCTGAAGGGCGCTGAAGATCTGGGTGGCGGCACCAAGGCCATCTTCCAGTTGGAGTCGGGCTTCAACATCAATAACGGCGCGCAGCAATATACGAACGCGATGTTCGGCCGTCAAGCCTGGGTCGGCCTGACGAATCAGACGTTCGGTACGCTGACCTTGGGTCGTCAGTACATGTCTTACTACACACTGATGGCGCCGTACAGCCCGACGAACTGGCTGACCGGCTACTTCGGGGCGCACCCGGGCGATCTGGACGCATTGGACACGATCTATCGCGCGAACAACTCGATCGTCTATACGTCGCCGAAGCTCTACGGCGTGACGGTCAGCGGCTCATACTCGCTCGCAGGCGTGCCGGACAGTGTGTATCGCGGCTCGACGTGGTCGGCGGCGATCCAGTATCAGCAAGGCCCAGTCGGCGGTACCGTCGCGTTCTCGCGCATCAACAACTCGACCGTCGGCGGCGGCGTCTACGGTGCGGATTCGACGATGAACACGGCTGGCCAGTCGGGCGTGTCGGCGGTGACGAACGGCTATCAGGGCGCACAGGCACAGAACCGCTTCGCGGTCGGCCTGGGCTACGTGTTCAACGGCGCGTGGGACGTCTCGGCGACGTACACGAACGTTCAGTACATACCGGGCGTGCTGTCAAAGTTCACCGACGAGCAAGTCTTCAATACTGCTGGCACGGTGCTGCACTGGAAGGCCACGCCCGCATGGGACTTCGCTGCCGGCTACAGCTACACGTGGGCGAGCAAGGCGAACGGTATCGATGACGCAGCGTCATACCACCAGTTCAACCTGTCCCAGTATTACGCGCTGTCCAAGCGTACCGGCTTCTACGCACTGGAAGCATTCCAGCGCGCCAACGGCCGCACACTCGGTACGCCGACGTTCACGGCAGCCGGAGCGGTCAACCGTGAGATCGACGCAACGGCGACGATTGGCGATGGCTTTCAGTCGGCACCGTCTTCCTCCCGCAGCATGTTCGCTGCAGGCGTGGGAATAGTGCACCGCTTTTAAAGACCGCGAAACCTGTTTTCCTATAGCGACGGTTTGCGGCCAGGCCACCGATAGGCGGTCTGCCGTGCGACCATCCTCCGGCGCAGCAGGGACGCAGGGACTTGAGCCAACAACCGAAGCTGTCGCTTTGATACGGCATAGGGCCGCGCATTCGCTCATGACGACAGGCAGATATCCTGTACCGAACGACCGCTGCGTATGGAGGAATGGACGCCGGTAAGGACCGCTCAGCCTCGGATCGGCTGTCTCAAAGTGGCCCGGACTGATACCTTGCTGTCCTGCCTGCCGCCCAACCCTGCCAACCTACCTTCGCTGGTGACACAATTATTTTGCCCCGGGAAATCCTTGCCTCGCAAGGCTGAGCGGGCGCGGGCATGGGTTCCCACGGCGAGTTGACAAAATTATTGACGCAAGAGTGACACATTGAATGCGGTCTACGTCTGGTTCATTAAGCATCTTGGCTACGCACGAGATGGTGTAGACGTGAGATGGGGCCGACATTGTATGCTCCAGTTTTGCGAACGCCGAGATTCAGCCGGAGATGGCGACTGTAATCAACGTGCGCATCGCTCTCGAATGCGACGTTATCCGTTGCGAGCTTGGATCGCATCCGCAAGGATGGCCATATATTCGTCATGGTCGACGCGCTCATCCGGAGGCAACCCGTATTCTTGGTGGCGGCTCAGGGCCGCTTGCCGTGCGGCTTCTCCGGGAGCTGACACGAGTATCTGGCTGTATGCTTCACAAGCATAGGCGAACGTCTCCCGCTTACCAAAGGCGATGTCGAGCGGATTCGGACAGTTCCGGCGTTCTGCCAGCCCTATCGCTGCGCGGCGGCAGTTGTGCAGCACATGGGCGGCTTCATGCACGACGTAGTCAGCGAAGGGATCGGTATTGCGAAAGTAGGTCAGGGAGACATAGAAGTAGTGTCCTGGCTCATGCCGACGACGCGAGCGGACTCTGTTCGAAGCGGAGTAGCACCCAGACTGTCCAAATAGATATTCGCCAGTTTCCACGCGGTGGATAGCCACCTCTCCCTGGTCAGTACGTGCACGATGTTGCTCGGCGTGAGAAAGACGATGCCTCCTACGAGTGTGCGGAGAACGACCTCCCGTTCGATGGCGGAAAAAAGGCCATACACCATGGGCTTGAGCTTGTCGCGAAGCCACGGCTCTATCGGCTCTGGCATCGAGCTCGGATGGTCGAAATCCCTCGCGCGGAGCAGAGTGTCAGCGATGAGCGCAGCGCGCAACTGCTGTGTAGCGCGCGATGCAGTGTCAGTGACAGTTTCTCCTGACCAGCCCACGAAAAAGCTGTCGTAGTTTCCAGTCTCTAGATTGAACCGCACCGGGAATCGTGGAGGCCGGTTGGTTTAAGTTAATGCAGGCACGTCAGCGGCGTTGCTGAGTTGCCTGTAGTAGTTTGCCTCGGCCTCGGCGGGCGGGATATAGCCGAGCGGTTCCATGAGCCGACAATGGTTGTACCAGGCGACCCATTCTAGAGTTGCCAGTTCGACAGACTCCCTTGTCTTCCATGGGGCGCGCCGATGAATCAGTTCCGTCCTGTACAGGCCGTTGATCGTTTCAGCCAGCGCGTTATCGTAGCTGTCGCCACGGCTGCCGACGGACGGCTCGATACTCGCCTCGGCCAAACGTTCGCTGTAGCGAATGCTGACGTATTGAGACCCCCTATCGGAGTGATGTATCAAGCTCCCGTCGGCGCCTGGTTGGCGCGCGTACAACGCCTGTTCAAGCGCATCAAGAACGAAGTCCGTGGTCATCGACGAACTGACGCGCCAACCAACAATGCGGCGGGCGAATACGTCGATCACGAACGCCACGTATAGCCAGCCTTGCCACGTCGAAACGTACGTGAAGTCCGACACCCAGAGCTGATTCGGCCGCTGCGCCTTGAATTGCCGGTTGACCCGGTCAAGCGGGCGCGGTGCGCTCTTGTCGGCGATCGTGGTGCGAATCCGCTTGCGCGAACCGCACCACGCAGACCTTGCAGCTTCATCAGCCGACTGACCGTGCAGCGCGCGACCACAATGCCCTCGCGGTTCATCTGCTTCCAGACCTTCGGCACGCCATAGACCTGCATGTTGGCCTGCCAGACACGCCTGACCTCGGGTTGCAGAATCTCATCGCGTTTCGCGCGGGCGCAGCGTCTGGACGGATCGCGAAGCTGTGCCGCATGGCGTCGGTAGCCCGACGGGGCGATCCGCAAGACTTTGCAGATCGGCTCGACCCCGAAGGTGTCGCGATGCTGATCGACGAACGCCTTCAGGACTTGAAACGGCGGTCGAGCTCCGCCTGGGCGAAAAACGCGCTCGCAACCTTGAGAATCTCGTTGGCACGACGCAGTTCCTTGACCTCGCGCTCCAGGGCCTTCAGCCGTTCGCGTTCGTCAGTGGTCACGCCATCGCGCTCGCCCTGGTCAACCTGATCACGCTTGATCCATTCGTGCAGCGTCTGCGGCGTACAGCCGATCATCGGCGCAATCGACTCGACCGCTGCCCACATCGACGGATGTTCGCTACGCTGCTCGCGCACTAAACGTACTGCACGCTCGCGAACCTCTGGGGAAAACTTGGTTGCCTTCTTGTTCATGGCTCCATTGTCTCAAGAGTAGGAGCCTCCACAAAATCCGGTGCGGTTCAAGATAGTGCTGAACCTGCAGTTCTATCCATCTTGCGGAGCCGAGCGTCGGACTGGCCACTTAAGCTCCCATGGGTTTCGTGAAACGCCGCCACGTGCGCGCTGAACAGCGATATGACATTGCCGGGGCAGTGGGCAAAGACACGACAGGAAGAGACGGACCGCGCCAACATCGTGGCAGTCAATACGACCGCTACCGTGATATTTGCAGCGGTCGATCCAGCACTGAGCTAAGGGTATCAGGACGCGATCGGCGCGTCAGCAACGATGGTGATAAAGCTCGCTTGTCGGCCAAAGCAACCGTTCGGCGGTCATGCGCAGAACGGCAGCAGCACGCCGCCTTCTCGCCGTTCGAGTCACGGTGAAGAAATATCCCGGTTCTGATCAGCAATGAGCTTTGACCACGTTGGGGCCATCCTCAATTACACAGGAGCGCGTGGCTGACGGACGTCCGATTCAAAAGGTCCTTACACGGCTGTCCTACCGGCCAGTTGTCACACCTCCGTGTATCGACGCGAGCAACTTCTGCAGCAAGGCGAAGTCGACTGGCTTGACGATGTGGTGATCAAACCCGGCGGATTCGGTCCGTTTGCGATCCTCGTCCTGGCCCCAGCCGGTTAGGGCGATCAATTTGACATCCTTCATTGCAGGTTCACGCCGAAGCTGTCGTGCGACCTCCCATCCGTCCATTCCCGGCATGCCCCAGGTCGAGCAGGACCGCCGCAGGACTCCACTGCGCAGCGATCGCGAGCGCCGAAGCTCCGTCATAAGCGATATTCACCTCGACGCCGACGGCGCTCAGCAGCATGCCTAAGCTGTCGGCGGCATCGTGGTTGTCGTCGACGACGAGAACCCGCAGCGCTTCGACACGCTGCGGGCGATCGTGCTCTGAACTGCTCTTCGCACCGCTCGTCGCATGCCATAACGGTAGTTGGATCGAGAACGTGCTTCCTTGCCCAAGGCCATCGCTTTGCGCTAAGACGCTGCCACCGTGCATTTGCGTGAGGCGCTGCGCCAGTGCCAAGCCGATGCCGAGCCCGCCGCCGGCCCGGGCGTGCGATGAGTCAACCTGCGCGAACATCTCGAAAAGTCGAGGCAATTGGTGAGCCGACAACCCGATGCCGCTGTCGCGGACATTGACAATGGCCCATTCGCCTTCGCGCCGGCTCTCAACCTCGACGCTGCCTCCAGCGTCCGTGTACTTCGCCGCATTGTTGAGTAGGTTAGCGAGGACTTGGGTGAGTCGCACTTCATCACCATCCACTATCAACGGTTGCTCGATCGCACGGACTGTGACGCGATGCCGACCGCGCTCGAGCAGCGGCTTACTTGTCTCAAGCGCGGTCCGTACTACGTCGTTCAGGTCAACCGGTGCGCGTTGCAGCTCGAGCTTGCCGTTGCTAATGCGGGATGCCTCCATGAGGTCATCGACCAGGCGCACCATGTGATTGACCTGGCGCAAGAGCATCTCGCGCAGGGCAGGTGCTGGTATGTCGTTGCCCGTAAGGCTAAAGAGGTGCAGCGCGTTGCGAATCGGAGCGAGCGGATTGCGCAACTCATGCGCGAGCGTGGCGAGAAACTCGTCCTTGCGCCGGTCCGCATCGAGCAACGCCTGCTCGGCTTGCTTACGCGCTGTCACGTCACTCGCCACACCAAGCCATTCGACGATGGCGCCGTCCTCAAGCACTGGGATCGCGCGTGAGAACACCCATCCGATGGTGCCGTCGACGCGCGTGACCCGATGCTCAAGCTCGAATGGAGAGCAGCTGCGTACCGCGGCCTCAACGGCGGCCAAGACCCGCTGGCGCTCGGCGACGGGGATGTAGCGCGTCAGCCAGCTGTCGCTTGGCTCCAACGTGTCGACAATAAAATCCTGTCCGAACAGTTGTCGCAACTGCGTCCAGTCCGGACTCATACGGAAGATGATGTCGGACGTGGCCGTCACCAATGCACGAAACTGCGCCTCACTGGCACGCACCGCCTGGTCAGCGTCCCGGCGCAACTGCGCCGTCGCGATATGTGCGCTGACGCGCGCCATCAGTTCGCGAGCCGAGAACGGCTTGACGAGGTAGTCGTCAGCCCCCGCGGCCAACCCATCGATGCGCGCTTCCTCACCGGCGCGCGCGGACAAGAGCAGGATCGGAATGGTGCGAGTACGCTCATCGGCCCGCAATCGGGCGAGCAGACCGAAACCGTCCAGTTCCGGCATCATCACGTCGGTAAGAACGAGATCTGGCGGGGCCGCAAACGCCTTCTGAAGCGCGTCGATGCCGTCGACGGCCGTTGTCACGGCGTAGTGAGGGCTCAACAATCGCTGCAGATAGGCCCTCAAATCGGCGTTGTCGTCCGCAACCAAAATGCGATGCGTCTGCTCCCGCCGCAGCGCACGTGTCTGGGCAGCGGGCTGCAACTCTACCAGGATGCCGTCGCCTGCCGCATCGGAGCCCGATGGCAACCACTGCAGCGCTTCGTGCACGTATGCCGTCGCGTGCGCAGGTCGGTGCTGCGTCGGCCCTGCCTCACGCACCTTCTCCGCAGCAAGGTGTGCTTTGCCGAAGGGCAAGCGGACGGTGAACGTACTGCCACGACCCTCGGAGCTCTCGACGTCGATAGCGCCGCCATGTAATTTCACTAGCTCATTTGTGAGCGCAAGCCCAATACCGCTTCCCTCGAAGCTGCGCCCGCGCACGCCTTCAATGCGCTGGAAGCGCCCAAATAGCTTGTGCAACTCCGCGGCTGGAATTCCAGTGCCGGTATCACGCACCATCAGCTCAGCGCCGTTGTTGTCATCAGAGGTCCGGACCGCGACGATAATCGAGCCCTCCAGCGTGAACTTGAAAGCGTTTGACACGAGGTTAAGGACAATCCTCTCCCAGTGTTCGCGATCGATGTGGAGCGGCTGCGCGAGCGGCGGACAATCCACATGCAGCCTGAGCCCTGCCTTCTCGCATGCCGAGCGGAAGGTGCTGGCGAGTTCAGCGGTGAGCGCCGACACATCGGTGGGTTCAAACGTAGCGCTGGCACGGCCGCCTTCGACGCGCGCGAACTCCAGCAGTGTGTTGACCATTTTGAGCAGCCGCTCTGCATTGCGCTGCGCCGCCGCCACCAGGGGCTGCTCGGGTCGGCCGTCGAGGCCCGTGAGCGCTTCTTCGAGCGGACCGAGCATCAAGGTAAGCGGCGTGCGGAACTCGTGGCTGACGTTGGTGAAGAAGGTCGTCTTGGCGCGATCTATCTCGGCAAGCGCCTCCGCGCGCCGCCGCTCGGCCTCATAGGCCTCCGATTCGACGAGCGCGCCGCCGATGCTGGACGCCACCAAGTTCAAAAACGACTGATAGTCGTCGTCCATTACCAGGTGCGAACTGATGCCGCAGACGAGCAGCCCGAGGGAGTCGTCGCGCGATGCGCCAGGGATCGACACGGTGAGCAGTTGCTGTAGGGCATGATTGCTGGTGACCGCGCCGACGGGCACGTCCAGCGGGTACTGGCGCTCGGCATCAGCCGTCATCGCCAACTCCCCCGGCAACACGCTCGCAGCCACGTCCTCAGGTCCAACGCTTCCGACGAGACGAGCTCGCATTGCTTGGGACTCACGCAGATATACCGCCGCGAATGGAATATCGTGCGGGTTCCTGGCCAGCGCGTCGAGCGCGCTGCGTGCGACGTCGGTAGACTGTCGTGCGCCGGCCTGACGTTGACCAAGCTGGCGCAGCAAGTCGATCCGGCGCTCGCTGATGACGCGATCTGTGGTCTCCGTGCACGGGCAAAAGATGCCGTCGACACGCGACCCGTCCGGCGACACGATCGGGCCGAAGCTAAAGCGAACGTACACCTCCTCGGCCGGCAAGCGTCGAGCGAAGTACATCAGCAAGTCCTCCGACCAGGTCGCTTCGGCAGTCTCGATCACGCCACACAGCATCGGTCCGATAGTGTGCCAAATCTCGCGCCAGCACTCGCGCCCGGGCGCCCCCAAAAATCGTGGATGCTTATCGGCGCCGAGGAAGGAGATATACGCGTCGTTGTAGAGAACATTGAAGTCCTCACCCCAGTACATGACGACAGGAATTCGCGACGTGAGGCACAGGCTGAGCGCACTACGAAGGTGCGGCGGCCAGCCCGTAGGGTCACCGAGCGACGTGCGCGACCAGTCGAGATCGCGCATTCGCCGCGCCATTTCGCTATCACCCGGGAATGTCGGATTGAGAGTAAGTGTCACGATCCTCTGGAGAGAAGCCGACCAGCCCTCTATGGACCGGTCGGCGAGGGCGGGCAAAAAGTAGACACATGCAGGGCCTTTCGGATAGCATGGTGCCCGCCAAGGCATATCAAATTCTTTCTCGAAATATTGAGGAGCATTTTCGCGCCAGAGCAGGCGTTTGGCAACGTAGAGCTCGCGTCAGCACGGCTGCCGCCACTGAGACTACAGCTTCAGCCTCGAGCGGTCGCAATCGGCGCTTTGAATAATTTCCGTTCGGCCGAGCGCTGCTCGCAACGAACACTGGCGCCTCGGCCTTTGCCGACGTTCACCGATCCGCGGCTGTTGAACGAATTAGATCGGCCATTCGTACGACCGCACCGTTAAAATCAACCACCGCTCAATGTGGATGGGCAAGTCCGACCCTCTTCTGCCGCTCGCCACTTGTCCGGCCGAACGTCGCATCTTGAAAAAGTGCGGTCGCCGAATGAGGCCACATTACGGGCCGCAAAAGGTTCTCAATGCGCCGTCAGTTGCCACCGCAACACCGGATACGTCGCGCCCGCCGGCATC
>NZ_JARUXN010000020.1:0-25560 GCF_031451415.1 Caballeronia sp. LZ028
GATGGAACCCGACTGGCAGCACGTGGAGCAGGAAGCGGCGCATAAACTCCCCAGTGTCGAGCGTCATGGCCTTGTAGCGGGTGCGGCCCTTCTCGCGGTAATCGTTCCAGCGGAAGGTTCTGGGGTCACGCCGAGCAGCGTACGAGATGACGCGCTTGTTATACCAGGCGATCGCACTGATCGGTGCGGGGAGCGTGAAGGCGACGTTGAGTTGCCGCGGAGTCAGCGGGTCGACAGGATCGAGCCCCGAAAATAACCAGCCGTCATCCACCTTGCCCTGCGAACGGGCCACGCGCCACCAGACCCGCAAGCGCTCGAGCAGCACCGGTGAGAGAATCGCATAGCGATCCTTACGGCCCTTGCCCTGTTCGACGCGCAGCGTCATGCGCCGGCTATCGATGTCGCCCACTTTGAGCGCGACCACTTCGCCGGCCCGCAACCCGTGCCGTAGGCGATCGACAACGCTGTCTGATGCTTTAAATTACCTTTTGCCGCAATCAGTCGCCGGACCTCGTTCGGGCTGAGGATCACCGGCAGTACGCGCGGCACGCGCACGGGCTGCATCCGAGCCATCTATTCCGGCTTCTGAAGCGTGATCTCGAAGAAGAACTTCAGGCCGCTGATCGCGGCATTGAGAGAGATAGGCGATGTTCCGCGATCGACCAGATACAACTGGTAGTTTCGCAGGTCTTCGACCGTCGCAGTGTCGGGCGAGCGTTTGAGATAACGAGCGAATTCACGCACGATGCGCAGATAGCTCGCCTGAGTCTTCTGAGAAAGCTGGCGCATGCGCATGTCATCTGTCATACGCTGACGCAGAGGGCTGACGCCCGGTTGAATGAAGGTCATGATGCGGCTCCGTTGAAGAACGGGGCGGATTGCCCCGACCTTCAACATACAGAATCTCACCATCCACCTTTGAATACGCGCCAAGTCGAACCGCAGCCCCTACCGCGCGAGCGGTTTCGTTCGATGACCCGAAGCGCACAAGCAACGCGAAAGACATGCTACGACGGCTCGCGGACGTCAAAGAGACGTTCAGGCTGCATATCGATGCCGAGTAGGCAACGATATCAATGATTACGTACGCACCTGCTGACGCCGCCAGCTTCATCAGCCCATCGGCGCAGCGCATACACTCCGGTGGCTGCGGCTGCAAGTCCCGACGCCGCGCCGATCCCCAGCGCCCAGCGAGGACCAAAGTCATTGGCAACCCAGCCCACGATCGGAGCGCCGATAGGCGTGCCGCCCAGTGCGATGCCGAGACGCAGCGCCATCACCCTGCCGCGCATGGCCGGTCCGGTCGAGATCTGCATCAGGCTGTTGCTCGTGTTGGTGAAGGTCAACGCGGCAACTCCGATAACGACCAGTGCAGCCGCGAACACCCAGTAAGTCGGGGCGATGGCCGCCAGTGCGCAGCCCAGCCCGAAAATCGCCGCGCCGATCAAGAGGGCCGTGAAGCTGGGCTTTTCACGGCCCGCGGCGAGGAACGCGCCCGACATCGTGCCGATCGCCATGATTGACGACAAGAGGCCGTAGCCTCGCGCGTCCGCGTGAAAAACACCTACGGCCATCGTCGAAATGAAGATCGGGAAGTTCAGGCCAAATGTCCCGATCAAAAACAGCATGATCAGATTCGTCTTGAGATCGGGCCGGGACCACACATAGCGGAACCCTTCGGTCATGCCCTTCTGGGACCGATGCGCTCGCGCACTCTCACGCAGCTCCGACAGACGGAACTTAGACATCGAGATCAGCACTGCCAGGAAACTGATGCCGTTGATCAGGAAAGCCCAACCCGTGCCGACCGAGCCGATCACGATTCCCGCCACCGCAGGCCCGATCATCCTGCCAGCATTGAACGACGTGGAGTTGAGCGCGACCGCGTTGTGCAAGTCCGCATCGCCGACGAGCGAGCCGACGAAGGTCTGACGCACCGGCCCGTCGAACGCCGATGCGCATCCGAACAGGAAGGCAAACACATAGACATGCCAGAGCTCGACGACGCCGGCGATGGTCAGCACGCCGAGCGCCAGGGCGAGCGCACCCATCGTCGCCTGCGTGATCATCAGGAGCTTGCGCTGGTTGTAGTGGTCCGCCGCGAAGCCCGTCCACGGCAACAGCAGAAGCTGTGGTCCGAACTGGAGCGCCATGACCGTGCCGACCGCCGATGCGTTGTGATGCGTCAGTTGCGTCAGCACGAGCCAGTCCTGCGCCGTGCGCTGCATTCATGTACCGATGTTGGAAACGAGCGCACCCGTCGCCCACAGGCGGTAGTTGAAGATCCTCAGCGAACTGAAGGAACGAAATACGCGCGCGATCATGAGCGCTCTATCATCCGGCCACCATGAAAGCGGCCAAAGTGCCGGGCCGCGAACAGGCCCATCGCCAGGATCCCGAGCGCAAGTGCGAGTGCATCCTCCATGCGTCGAAGATCGAAATCGCCGACATGGCAGACCAGCGCGTAACTTCCAACGAGGTTCAGGAATCCCCACAGCACGTTGACCGTGGACGACGAGAGTCCTTCGCCCGGCGGGTTGGCAAATGGCGTCTGAAAAGGCTCGCCCTTCACACCGCTAGTGAGATGCGGAAGCGCGTTGCTCAACAGCGCTCCGCCGAAAAACCATGACACGAAGTGAAGCCAATTCATTCTCGGGTGCCTCCCACGTTGAGCGGTTCGACAACGATCAAGCCGCTCACTCTTCAACGAGTCGCTTGAGCAGTTCCATCGCGGCAGCAAGTTGCTGCTGTTCGGCGGATGACAACCGCGCGCGAATGGTTCGCGACAACCAGTCCTGCCGCGCGCTCTGCACTTCCGTGATCAGTGCGTGGCACGCGTCGGTCAGTGACAGGATGGTTCGGCGGCCGTCGGCAGGATCGGGCGTCCCCATGACGAGCCCCGCATCCTCCAGCGGCGCGATCGCGGTTCCCATGGATTGCGCGCGGATACCTTCGGCGCGCGCCAGTTCCGACGTCGACGCCGGTCCGCCGCGCTTCAAGCGCATCAGTACGGCAATTTGCGTGGCGGTCAGATCGCCATGGATCGAGGACTGAGCGCGCAGATTGCGCTTCAGCCTGGAAACGACCGAGCGGACATCGGACGCGAGATCGTCGGCCAGATCTGTCGCGGGAAGGGGCTTCTTCTTCATTCACGCAGGATAGCATATATAGAAAGTTAACTGGTAAGTTTTCTTTCTATGCGCAGCGCTCATGGTGGCTACTGGCCCAGTCGTCGCGGGTTCGAACGTGGATCCAAAGCCGTCGCACGAAAAAGTCCGAAGGACGGACATTGTATGAATCTCATGCGAGATACGAGTATTCCCTTATCGGGTTTTCACCTACACTAGCTTCACCGATTCATAAACAACTGCCTCTTTCGCCAGGATCCACACATGCGCTCAATCGCCAAACTTATCGTTCCCGTTTTCCTCGCGATCCCCGGTCTCGCACTGGCAGAGTCGAGCGCGCCTCTCGCTCATGCTCAAGCGCAAGAACATCTCGTGCAGTTGGCGAAGGCGGGATACAGCCCGCTGGTGAACGACCCGCTTTATCCACGACGTCTGCAGCAGGCTGAAGCAACGTTGTCGAAAAAGCCGACCACTAATGGGGCGTATGGTCCGGAGATCGAAGGCACGGTACAGGCGGGACGTTCACGGTGAGTTGCCGTGAGTCGAGCGCGCGCAGTAGCGTAACGATCGAACGCTTTCTGCGCGCGCTTCATCCAACTCAAACGACAGATTCCACGTTGACCTTTGGCGCCCACTCGCGCCGCATCAAGATCACAGCGCTTGCTGCGCCGATGAAAAGAAACACGCAAGCCGACAGCATCGGCAACGTGTAGCTGCCGCCAACGTGCAGCAGCCATCCACACAAACTGGCCGAGACACCGCCTGCGAGGCTCGTGGCAACCGTCAGCAAACCAGTGTTCAATCCAATCGCGGGCTTAGGGATCAAGGTCAGCTTGGACAAGGCCAGATTATTCGCCGTCGCCAATCCGGCCAACGAAAGCGACGCGACATTCCAGAACAGCGCCATCGCTTGCGAGTCGGCATACGCCCCGAAAATCACTGTCATGCCACCCAGCGCGCCCGCTACCACAAAGGCCTTCCGCACGATGAGCGTATCCTTGCCTCGCGCAATGATGCGATCCGCGACCCACCCGGCCGAGACCGCTACCACTGCGACACAAATGAAGCTGATGAACGTCAATACGCCGGACTTCATCAAAGACAGCCCGCGCTGTTCGACGAGATAGGACGGCATCCAGGTCGCGCAGTAAAACACGAAATAGCTGTAGCTGAAGGTCATGATGAAGCCGCCCCAGACTACCGGGCTCGCGAGCAGATTGCGAAGCGGAACGCTGGTCGCACGACGCTTCGCGGCTGCGAGCTGATCCTTCGTCGGAAAGTCGTTCTTGGCCATGGCAAGCCACGGCAGCAACCAGATCAAGCCCAGCAATCCTGTAATCACGAACATCGCCTTCCACGAGTACACGACGATCAACCACGCAGCTACAGCTGCACCGATCGCGGGGCCGACCTTCCCGCCTAAAGAAAAGATGCCCGTCGCAGTTCCCTTGCGCGATTCGTCGAAGCTGTTCGCAATGAAGCGATAGCTGGCCGGAAGCACCACCGCTTCGCTCGCTCCGATCAACAGGCGCACCACGATCAGGGCTGAAAGCGAGTGAGTCACACTGGTTGCCGCCGCTGCAAGGCACCAAAGCGCGAAGCAGATCGTGTAGGGCCACTTGACACCGTAGCGATCGACCACCCACCCCATCGGCAACTGGAGCAAGGCATAGGACCAGAAAATCGCCGAACCTAGCCACCCTCGCTGAACGCTCGTGAGAGCGAACTCCTGGATGAAGGCTTTGTCTGCCATTGCAGAAGACAAGCTCGTACGATCGATGAACGAGATCATCCACCCGACCGTGAGCAACAAAAGTATGGCCCAAGGCCTGTCCACCGCAGAACGCGTCTCTTGACTACTGCCGGTCATCTCCAGATTCCTGTTCATGCCTTCTCCCGTCTTCATGCAAGTTTCTTTCCCAGGCCAATTTCGTCGCAATCTCAGAAGGCGTGGTTGATACCCACCGCAGCACCGATCTGATGCGGAATCTTTTGCGAATTCAACGACGTGTTCGTGATGTAGCTCCCGCCATACTTGGTGTAGTCGACTTCGGCGTACACCAGCGTTCTCTTCGAGAGAGCGTACGTAACGCTGCCCACACCCAGGCTGCGCTTTCCACTTTGATTCGGCAGGTCCGTAATGTAGTATGCCGCCCCCACACGAATATCAGGGCGTAGATCGTAGGTTGCACCTCCCCAGTAATTGAGGGTTCGTACATCGGAGGTCGGGCTGACTTGTGTTTGGTTCTCGTTCATATAACCACCAGCAAGGCGCAGCGCCCCGAAGGTCACCTCGGCGCCGAACGTGTAGTAGTTGTTGGGTCGATAAACGTTGGTCGTTCCCTGTTGCAGGTCGCGGTATTCGTATGCGCCTCCGACTTTGAGCCAGTTCCACTTGTACTGAAGGCCCACTCCTCGCATTGCCGCCGCGTTGAAGTTTCCGGCCACGCCTCCGAAAGAGTTCTCGGCGCGCACATCGAGACCACCGATCTTCGCGATGTATTTGACGTCGTTACTGACACGGAATCCGGCTGACGCACCAGATACGGGAATCAGCGTCGGATAGAGAAGATTGAACGGGTCATAGTCATACGCGACATCGTGCGCGATCGTGAACTGACGACCCGCAATCACAGTGCCGTACGGGCCGCGAACACCGACGTACGAGGCACGGTTGAACAGCACATCGTTTGTATTATCCAGCGCTCCGCTGGCCAGGAAGAAACCTGTTTCCAGCCGGAAGAACGTTGCCCAACCCGAGCCCAGGTCCTCCGTGCCCGTGAATATGACGCGATTCGAGCTGTACCATCCACGATTATTGGTCGACCAGGTCGCACCTGCTTTCGAGTCCGTGTAACGGATGCCGCCGTCGAGAACGCCCGAGAGCGTCACGCTCGATTGTGCACATGCGGCACCGGCAATCGACCCAATGGCCAGCGCCAAAGAAATACGTTTAATCATCTCCGTGCTTCCTATTTTCTTGGTTCGTTGAGTCACGCGGCAATCATTGCGGCCTGATGGCACATCCGGATTTCCGCGCAAGCAATATCAGGTTCAGCTGTACACACGACAACGCCTGATCAAACTCTTGTTTTCTTCATCGCCGTCTCCAGAATACTATTGTTATGTATTGCTAATTTAGTTAAGAACGCCCACGCGTCCCGACTTCGTTTCATTCGCTGCGGGCCCCATCTCCGGGGCTCGCGTTACGGCTCAGCCCAAAGCTCCCGTCACGTCATCGAACAGTTCATCCACACTCAAGCGGTGCGGAATAATCTTTTGTTCGACCGACCAATCGATAGCCAGCTGAAGATTCTTCCGATTCGCCTCCAGCCCTATCGGCGGAAAAAGCGACGGGAGACCTTCCGCGAGTTCACCGCTTTCCACGATCATCCGGTAAATGTCCCGCACGATCTCGGGATGTCGCCGGGACAGGTCTTCATGCACGGCGAACATGTGGTTGATTGGCACGACTCCCTCGCGAGTGAACCAGGCCTCTGCTGCGGCGTGAGCGTCAGGAATGAGCGTGCGGACGTTCTGATCCTTCGGCATGTCCGGCGCTCCGAGCAGTGCCGCTGCCAGATCGCCGTCCAGCATGCGCTGCGCGATCGATGTCCCATGAGGCAAACGCTCGCAACCGGCGGGCTCGACGTACTCGGCAACATGCCCGTCTTCAAGCGTCACCCAATGAACCTTGTCGAGGTCGACACCGTACTCGTGCTGAAGAATGCCCCTGACCCACAGGCCCGTTGTTTGGGCATAAGAGCGCACACCGACCCGCTTTCCTTCGATGTCTTTAGGCGCAAGTTCGCCGAACGACGAGTTGTACACCGCACAGTGGTGTTGAAGCCGCCCGAGAATGGGCGCCGGCAACAGCACGTAGGGCTTGCCGTAAGCCTTCGCCTGAAGGAAGGTGACGATCGCGAGTTCGCCGGCATCGAATCTGTTCTCGCGCAACATCGCCTTGAAACCGTTGTGGGCGGGGGTCGGCCCGCGATACTCCAGGCTCACGAGATCCGACGTGACTCGACCGTCCCGCATCGCCTTCGTTACGGGATGTACGTCCAGGTTGACACGCAGGGTCGGCACTTTCTGGTTCGATGACATGTGGACTTCCTTAATACCTCTGATGTACGCGCGCGGAGCGGCGACAGCTAAACAAGCGAAGGAATTGCGACCGCCACTCGTCAATAGCCGGCGAGTTCGCGCGTCTCGCTGACGACGCCGTAAGTCCGCGAATGCGCCGACATCAGAAAACCAAAGCCTTCCTTCAGGACTCTCTCGTGATTCTTCGACGTGACATGCGGATGCCCGACAACGACACCATGCTTTTTGCACGTCTCGACGATCTTGGCCATTGCACCGAGCACTTCGGGATGTTCGTACTGACGCGGGTGGCCAATCTGTTGGCTGAGGTCACCTTCGCCGATGAGAATGAACCCGATGCCGGGAACGTTCGCAAGGATGTCGTCCAGGTTTTCGATTGCCTCGACGCTCTCGCACATCAAGCCAACGAGAATCTCTCCGTGCGGCGCAAGCGGCCAGACGTCTGCCTTTGCGTAATAGTCGGCCATGTTGAGGCCCCAGTACCGCGCGGCCGTTCCCGGACCGTCGCCGCGTACGCCCTTCGGTTCGTAGAGCGGGGCATTCTTCGGTCTCGCGTATCGACACGATGCCACTGCGTTGTACGCCTGCTCGACCGTCGAAACATGCGGCCACACCACGCCGTAGCAGCCGCGGTCAAGCACTTGCTTGGCGAATGCCTGATTCATTTCCGCGCCGTTCGACGGAATGCGCGCAATGGGAGTGACGCGCGGCGAGAGCGATCCAGACGCGGCGATCTCCTTTCGGTTCAGCATGTATTGGAGCGCGTCGCCGAGCGCTGAAACGTCGTACGGGTTGTGCTCCATCTCGAACACGATGCCGTCATAGGGCGCATCGCTCATCTCGATGGCCGTTTGCTTATCGAGCTTCGAGAATGCGGTCAGTGCTGGCTTTCCGGATTCGAATGCACGGATGATGCTATTAAGTCGAACGCCGCTCATGATTCATGTCCTTGCGTTAAAACTGCCAGTTCCAAAGGGTCGATCTGCATTCAGCCAAGCGCCGGATAGAGCCGCGCCGCCGTTTTGCCGAATATCCAATCCTGATCTTCGGCGCTGATGCAATTCAGGCTCTCCTGCATGGTGCGAAGAATGTCGCCGAGCGTGCCGGGCGAGGTAGGATAGTTCGAACCCCATGCCAGACGCTGCGCGCCGAACGCATCGATCAGTTTTGGAAAGAACGTCTCGGCGGTCGCCGATCCCGACCGAGCGTCCTCGCAGTTCTTGGGCGTCAGCTTGAGATACACGTTGTCGAGAGACGCCAGCTCGAAGAAGTCGTGCGCGCTGCGATAGGGAGGACCGTCCTTGAGATTCGGGCGCGCCATGTGATCGATGACGATAGCGACATCAGGAAAGCGTTTGGCGAGTGCCTTGACCTGTGCCAGTCCGGCGGCGCTCGTCGTGATGCACATTGGCAGCTTGAGTTCCGAACAAAGTTCCCACGAGGGATAAGCACGCGCATCTTCGAGCACGCTTGCATCGAAGGCCTGCGTGCTGCCGCCCGTGAAGAGACGCAGGCCGACGAGGCCCCGTTCTACCCAACTCCGGATCGTATCGGGCGCGTCCGGCCGCAAAACGTCCACCGAACCCACCGCAACGAGCCGGCCGGGATAGCGGGCACAACCATCGACCGCATAACTGTTATCGAAGCCGTATGTTGTCGACGAATGAACCACCGCCGCCTTTGCAACGCCCGCTCGATCCATCTGCTCAATCAGCGTCTCGACGGTCGTCGGCCGCTCCTTCGACCACTCTGAGCGCTTTCCGAACAACGGCGCTGGCGGATAGCGGCTTTCGTCGTCGGAGATGATGTGCGGATGGATATCGATGATCTGTGACATGGTACGTTCCGCCTTAGTTGCCGCGTGCCTTGAGGCGCTGGTCCAGACGCGGATAGACACGCCGCACGTTGCCTTCGAAAATCTTGAAGCGGTCTTCGTCGGTCAGCGCCGGGCAGGCGTCGATATAGCGTTTGGTATCGTCGAAATACTGGCCGGTGGCCGGGTCGCGGCCACGCACCGCGCCGATCATTTCCGATCCGAACAGCACGTTGTCGGATGGAATGACTTTCGTCAGCAGTTCCACGCCGGGCTGGTGATAAACACACGAATCAAAGAAGATATTGTCGAGCAAACCTTCCAGCGGGCGCTCCCGCATCTCCAGCGACATGCCTCGATAGCGCCCCCAGTGATAGGGCACGGCGCCTCCACCGTGCGGAATCACGAGGCGCAATGTGGGGAAGTCCTTGAAGAGGTCCGACTGCAGAATCTGCATGAACACGGACGTGTCCGCATTCAGGTAATGCGCGCCAGTGCCGTGAAAGCACGGGTTACAGGAAGACGCCACATGGATCATCGCCGGCACGTCCAGGTCCACGAGCGCTTCATAAACCGGATACCACTCACGGTCAGTCACCGGCTTGCCTGTCCAGTATCCGCCGCTCGGATCAGGATTCAGATTGCATCCGACAAAGCCGAGTTGCTCCACGCAGCGTCGCAACTCCGGAACCGAGTTCGCGGGCGCCGCTCCCGGCGATTGCGGCAGCTGGCAGACCGGCGCAAAGTTGTCAGGAAACAATTCGGCCACGCGATGCACGAGTTCATTGGACATCTCGGCCCATTCGAGGCTGGTGCGCTCGTTGCCGAGATGGTGGCTCATCAAACCGGCAATGGGCGAAAACAGCGTGAGGTCACTGCCCCGCTCACGTTGCAGCTTCAGTTGACCATTCACGATGGCATCGCGTATCTCGTCATCGCTGACGCGTGCTTCATCGCGCGACGGCGCATTCGCCGGATCGTTCGCGTGTTCGACCTGCTTCGCACGCCAGTTTTTGAAGGACGCAGGCACCGTCGTGAAGTGACCGTGACAATCGATGATCATCATCTCTTCCTTGCTTCAGAATCCGAACAATTCGGCGGGGTTGTCAACCAGCACACGCTTGAGCGTCGCGTCGTCGGGAACGTATCGATAGAGCAGTTCGAGCAAGTCGGCGTCGTTCGGCGGCTGCTTCGGCGAGACGGGATGCGGCCAATCCGTGCCGTAGATGCATCGATTCGGCGCCGCCTCGATGAGCTTATGCGCAATGGGCAGCACATCGTCCCAGGGACGACCTGTCTTCGTGATTTTCTCGCCGAGCGAAAGCATCGTCCAAGTGTTGCCTTCCGAAAGCATCTCCAGAACCACCTTCAACGAGGGATCGGCATCGCCTGCTTGCGGATCCGGACGGCCCATGTGATCGATCACCAGGGGCACGCTCAACTTGCGGAAAGGCGCAATCGTCGACGCGATGCCGCCGGGCTCCGGCTGAACTTTCACATACCAGCCCAGTTCCTTCACTCGCGCCAGTGCCCGTTCGATGTCTTTCTCGTCCATCGACGGCCCCAGCCCGGCGCGGGAGAAGCGTGCGCCGCGCACACCCGCCGCGTGTAGCTTTTCGATGTAGGCATCGTTGCGCTCCTTGAGCACGACCGCATTTGCACAACCCCGATAGTTGGGACCAGCAAGCGCCAGTCCATCCAGCACAATCTGATGATCCGCGCCATACGTGGTGGCTTGCACGATCACGCCCCGCGTAAAGCCGAGAACGGAATGCAGATACAGTGCGAGCTCGATGGTCGCGCTGGGCATCTCGTAGGCCGCGCCCGGCAGCACCGGGTAGCGCTCGGCAGGGCCGAAAACGTGAAACTGACTGTCGCATGCGAGCGGCGGCGGTATCTTCGACGGCGTGCGTGGCTCGGGATCGAACGGGAAATACGCTTGCATTTTGAGCGTCCTGGAATCCGGTGAGTTAACGGGGCAAAACGGCCATCACGTCGCATTGCACGAGCGATGGCCCTTCAGCCGTCAGCGGCAGCGCATGACGCGCAGGCCGGTCGTCGTGATGGGGGAAGAGCCTTTCCCATTCGTCATTCACGGGTTGCCGCTGAGAAGGGTCGCGCAGCCAGACTGTCATCTTGACGATGTCGTCCGGCGTGCCTCCGGCGGCTTCGACGATCGCCAGAACATGACCGAACATGTTCGCGCACTGCGCCTGAATCTCGGAGGGCATGTCGCCCGTGACCGGATCGATGCCGAGAATGATCCCCGACGTCAGCACGCCGTCGATCACGCACGCGTTCGGAATGGGATTCTTATGTTTGAAGCCGGGAATGTAGATGCTCTTGCGGCGGGCCATGTCGTTCTCTCCTCGTCAAATGAAGCGGCACGAGGTCGAGCCGCATGGACCGTAGTCCGCGTGAATCACATCGCCTGCCGCGACGTCGATCATTCGCGTGAACGAACCGGCAAGGACGATCTCGCCTTCGGCGAGCATTTGGCCGTGTTCGGCAAGGCGGTTGGCGAGCCATGCCACACCAAGTGCCGGATGTCCGAGCACGCCGGCGGCCACGCCTGTCTCGCTGATACTGCCGTTGCTGTACAGCAGTGCGGAAACCCAGCGCAGATCGAAATCGTTCACTTTGAAAGGGCGCGCGCCGAGCACGAGCGCAGCATTTGCGGCGTTGTCAGCAATCGTGTCCATGACCTTGCGCCCTCTCTTGGTCACCGGATCGACTCGATGCAGACGTGCATCAAGAATTTCCAATGCGGGCACGACATAGCGCGTGGCATCCAGCACGTCGTACAGCGTGCAGCCGGGGCCGGACAGCGGCTTGTCAAGAATGAATGCCAGCTCCACTTCGATGCGCGGGGCGCGAAAGCGAGAAGTGTCGATGGTCGCACCGTCGTACTCCAACATGTCGTCGAGTAACACGCCGAAGTCAGGCTCGTCGATTCCTACGGCTTCCTGCATCGCTTTCGATGTCAACCCGATCTTGTGGCCGATCACCGCGCGTCCGTTTTCGCACTTGATGCGCATCCATTCAGCTTGAATGGCGTAGGCATCGTCGATCGTAATGTCCGGATGCGCGTGCGAGAAGATGTCGAGAGGTTCACGACTGCGCTCGGATTCTTCCAGCGATTGCGCCAGGCGCTTGATGATTTCAGGTGCGAGCATGGCGATCAGGCCTCCTGAGCCACAGTGTTACGAAGCGTGCCGATACTGGGCGACTCGATCTCCACCACGTCACCGGGCTTAAGCCAGCTCGGCGGGTCCTGGCGCCACCCCGTCCCGGTCGGCGTGCCAGTGAGAATCAGGTCACCCGGTTGGAGCGTGGCAAAGGTGCTCAGGTACGCGATCAGTGCATCGAACGGAAACATGAGGCGCGCGGTCGTATCGTTCTGACGAAGCTCGCCATTCACGCGTGTTTGAATCGCATGTTCAGCCGCCGGATCACATTCATCAGCGGTCACGACCCAAGGACCGAGACTGCCCGATGCATCGAAGTTCTTGCCTTGAGTGACGTTGAACTTGCCGTGTTTGAGCCAGTCGCGCACCGACCCTTCATTGGCGAGCGTCATACCTGCGATATGTTCGAAAGCACGCTCTCGCGGAATATGGCGTCCGGCTTTGCCGATCACCAGCACGAGTTCGCCTTCGTAGTCGAGTTGCTCGGAGACGCGCGGGCGAATCAGCGCATCGTTGTGTCCGACGAAAGAGCCCACGTTGCGAACGAACAGGCTGGGATAGCGCGGGAGCTCCGAATTGTCCTGATACTCCTCGTTGCGCTCCTTGTAGTTCACGCCGATGCACCAGATCTTCTGCGGCGCCGTGAGGGGCGGAAGCAGACGCACGTCGTCGAGCGAGATACGCGAGGCGCCCGCGGTGTCGATCGCACGGTGCGCGATGGCGAGCGCATCGGACGAAGCGAGGACATCGTCGAGCGTTGCGAACTCGCGCATCTCGACAATGCCGTCGTCGAGCAGCACGCCGACACGCGGGAGTGCGTCGCCGTCGCGCAAAGTGAAGCGGAGAAATTTCATGACCGAATCCTGATAGTCGATTGGGTAGGAAGCCGTGTCTAGCGACGTTGGCCGTTCTTGAGCAAGGTTTCGTCGCTGACCAGTGAATTGCCGCGTGCCACGGTCTCGCTAGCACCAGCGGTCAAACGGCGCCCGCGTGTCTCGGGCAGCACGAACGAGAGAACGATGAAAATGGCGGCTGCGGGCAGCGCTATCAACATGCCGCGCGCGAGGCTGTCGTTCAGCGAGACCGCCGCAAGCGGTACAAGTAGCGGCGCGAGACTGCCGGCCGCGCGGCCGGCCATGTAGATCGTGGACACGGCCGTTGCGCGCACTTCAATGGGATACAACTCCGAGAGCCAGGCGCCGGCTACGCCGAGTGCACTGCTGCCGATTGCGAAGACGATGGGCAACCAGAAAATCGGCCATGCGAGATACGAGCCGGTGAAGCGCGCGTTTGGCGTTACGACCAGGATGCCCAGGGCGATCAACCAGCAAACGCACGGGGCGACGGCGCCAAAGCGGCGGCCCAGGCGGTCGTTGAGCCAACCCATCACGATGTAGCTGATCCCGCCTACCAGCGCCGCCGTAACCGTCGACGCTCGCACGACGTCCGGCGGCGTTTGCAGTGTCTTGAGCATCAGGCTCGGGACGAACACGACCACTGCGTAGTAGCAGAACATGTACGTCGTCAACCACAGGCCCGCAGTGATCGAGATGGCACGCAGACGACCGCTGAACATTTCCGCGAAGGTGTTCCCGCGTGCCGGAGCGAGACCCGCGCGGCGCGTATGGTCGTATTGCGCCCAGGCGCGCGATTCAGGCATCCAGAAGCGGATGAACACCGCGAGCACGACGGGTGCGCCGCCCGTCAGCAAGCCGACGCGCCAGCCCCAATCGACACTGAAGGACTGAACCGCCCAGAGACCGACGATGGACGCGCACGCACCCGCCAGAGTGGCCGAGCCCTGAATGAGCGCGGTTCCGAGTCCTCGACGCTGCGGATTCCAGGTCTCGTTGAACAGCACCATGCCGGCGCCCCATTCACCGCCCAGGGCGATGCCGACGATGAAGCGCATGACGACGAGTGCCGCGAAATTCCACGCGAATGCGGAGCCGACCGAGGCCAGAGCGAACACGACGAGCGTCCATTGCAATGCGGCTCTGCGCCCGATGCGGTCTCCGAGCCAGCCGAACAGACCGCCGCCGACAACGGAGCCCACCAGCGTAATCGTCGTGATGCTTGCTGCTTCGCCCAGCGTGACGTGCATCGAACGCTGAATCGACGGCATGAGGTACGGCATGATCAACACATCGTAGAGATCGAGCGCGAAGCCGAGCATGCACGACACGATGATCCCCAGTCGTTGCGCGGGGGCATACGGTGCAACAGCGGTGTCGTTCATGCGTGTCTCCTACGGCGCAATCGGCTGCATCGCGACGAATCGCCTGGCTGGCGACTCGTGCGCTGCAACGTTGCGCAGTCATTTCGTGTGGCTTGATGATTTCACGGCGTAAGAGCCGCAGCCACTGCGAAACCGCATGAATTTCCGTACCGTGGATTTTTTTGAAAGGCGATTCTGAAGGCACGCTCGAAACGATCAACGTGAGCGAGTACGTCCGGCCCGCTGCATTTCCGACAATCTTTTGGTGATGAGCGCCGCCTTCGTACGCATGGCCTTGACGATGCGTGGTAGCTCAGGCTCTGCGAGCCGTTCGGACATTGCCGCGATCGCGACGACAGCGATCGTCTGTCCATCGTCATCGAATACGGGGATCGCGAGCGCGCGGGTGCCCTGCAGTACGCCCTCTTCGGAATACGCATAGCCGTTGCGACGCGCGGCCTCGACGCGCGCGCGAACGACGTCCATCGACGGACCACCCGCAGGCAGGCGCGTCACGTTCATCTTGCAGATGTGCTCGGCCTCGTCGGGTGGCAGTGTGGCGAGCAACATGACTCCCGCGATACTCACGCCGAGCGGGCGACGCGTGCCGACGTCGATCGCCAATACCTTGATGGGATATGAGCCTGTCTTGCGCTCGATTGCGACCGAGTCCCAGCCCGCACGGATGGTAAGGAACGTGGTGTCGCCGAGTTCGTTGGCCAGTGCCGTGAGATAGGGCTCCGCGGCCGTACGTACTGGAAAGTGCGCCGGTCGGCTGAGCCCCAGCAGACTGATCTCGGGCCCGACCCGATAGCGCCGGGTGGCGCGGTCCTGCTCGCCCACACCCTCGGCAATAAGGGTCTGCAGAATCCGATGGACCGTCGGATGACTCAGCCCGGAGTAGGTGACGATATCGGTGAGCCTGACGCCGTGTTCCCCACCTAACGCCAGAATGCGCAGCACTTGGAACGCTCGGCCAATCACGCGCACGCTGGAGGATTCCTCGTTGGCGTCGTTTCCGCCCGCGGGTTTCTTGTTGTCTGGCATGGGTCGCGGTGGTCGTTTCAAGTTGAACTTCTCCGTTGATGATGGCGGTTGCGTGATCGCTACAAAGGCCGACATTGCACCTCTCTAGCCGTCTGCATGCGAGAGGATATGCATAGATTTTCCGCCAGATGGACATTTCGCGCATCGAGCCATTCGAGACGGCAAGCCGTGGCGGTCGGAGACGGGGGGAAGACCAGATAATCAGTTTGTCGTCGCGAAGTCGAGATCGACGAAAGCGACAGATCACCGCCTTCTTTCCAGGGATGAGCATGGACCTTCCAACGAACACTTTTAAGCGCGGCCTTTCTGAGGGCATTCCACAGTTCGGCCTCTGGGCCGCGTTCGCGGACGCTTATGTCACGGAGGCCGTGGCGTCCACCGGCTTCGACTGGCTCCTGATCGACAACGAGCATGCCCCGAACGATTTACGAAGTTCTCTCGCTCAGTTACAGGCGATGGCGCCCTACCACTCGCATCCGGTAGTACGGCCGGTTCGAAGCGATACCGCGCTCATCAAACAACTGCTGGACATCGGTGCGCAGACGCTGTTGTTGCCGATGATCGATACTCCGGAGCAGGCGCTTGAAGCCGTTGCGGCAACGCGCTATCCGCCTCAGGGCGTCCGTGGAGTCGGTGCGGCGCTGGCCAGGGCTTCGCGCTGGAATCGCGTTCCCGGCTACCTTGAGAAAGCCGCCGACGAAATTTGCGTGCTGGTTCAGGTCGAAACGACGCTCGGGTTGGGCAATCTCGCGGCCATTGCGGAGGTCGACGGCGTCGACGGGGTGTTCTTCGGACCTGCGGATCTAAGCGCGTCGATGGGTTTGCTCGGCAAGGGCGGCGCAGAACCCGTTCGCGAGGCGATTCGAAACGGTATCGCCGTAGTCCGGAAGGCCGGAAAGGCTGCGGGCGTTCTGGCATCGGACGAGCCCTATGCACGCGAGTATCTCGCGGCTGGCGCGACCTTCGTTGCGATCGGAACCGACGTTGGTCTGCTGACGGGCGCGGCGACTAAGTTGCTTGCGACGTACAGAGATCCGTCCAGGGAAATCGTGAACAGCGAGAAAGGCGGTTATTGAATTGATGGGCGGCCGGTTGCCCAGGCTCGTGAGGGTCGCGTCGCCGGCAGCTTCCCTCCTCGAACGACGCGGCGGTTCCACCCAGATATTCACTGGCAAAGCCAAGCCTGCTGGCTTTCGTGAAGCAGCCGGGTAGGGAGGCGCATGATGCGACGCCGCTCCTCCCGCAAGCGTCGCGTCGGCACGCCCACAAGCGGAACGGTGATGAGTAGAGGCCTCTCTGGCAAGAGGCCTTTAGCCGTTTCCACATGCGATGCGCTGCAGTCGTGCTCGATTTCGCGATATCCCGCTTGCCGTTTCGCGTCGCCTTCTCGACATCGCCATCAGCCGTATGCGCGGAGGCGAGCAAGCATCGGCGCCACTGCATAGGTGGTATGCAAAGGACGCCAAGAGCCTGTTCAACGCGTGCTGCATACTTCCCCCAGAACAGGCCTGATTGCTCAGACCGCATCTTCAGGACGCCATCAGTGAACGAATGGCGCAGCGGACGTTTTTTTCCGGTGCCACCTGTTGACCGCGCGGCTTTCCAGGTTCCTGGCTTTGGCCGTCGGACGCGTGGCGAAAGAAGAAGGTACGAGACTCTCCACCACTTCCGTCGGATATGGACGCGCTCACCCATTGGCAGGTGTTCGTGTCGATCTCTTCTGCCAATCTCAAAGGAGCTTGAAATTCATGTCTGACACGATCGAACTTCGCAACGGCGGCCGCATTCCGGTCGACGCGCTCGCCCGCAACGCGGTCGATACCGTCTATTGCGTACCCGGCGAAAGCTATCTCGCCACGCTCGGTGCGCTGCATGACACGCACGGCATCCGCACCATCGTCACGCGCCGTGAAGGCGCGGCGTCCAACATCGCCGATGCCTACGGCAAACTCACGGGACGCCCGGGCATCTGTTTCGTCACGCGCGGCCCGGGCGCAACTCACGCGGCCAATGGCGTGCACACCGCAAGCGAGGACTCGACGCCGATGATCCTGTTCATCGGACAGGTGGGGCACGGCTTCATGAGGCGCGGTGCGTTTCAGGAAGTAGATTACCGCAGGATGTTCGGCGGCATCGCGAAATGGGTCACTGAGATCGATAGCCTGGAACGCATTCCCGAGGTCGTCTCGAAGGCATTCAGCATCGCATCCTTGCGCACTCCATACACGCCGAAGTTCTCGTCCCAGACCGCCCGGATGAGGGCCTTCAGTTCAATATCACGACGCGCTCGTGCTGGCCATTGCTCCGGATCGCTGCGCCGCCGGGCATGCCGGTAGTACGTCGACGGCGCGATCGGCAGCAGGCGGCAGATCGGCTCGATGCCGTAGACGTCGCGATGCTCGTCGATGAACGCGATCATGGCTTCGATCGGCGGTCGAGCTCCGCCTGCGCGAAATATTCAGAAGCCTTGCGCAGGATCTCGTTGGCCGTGCGCAGTTCACGATTCTCGCGCTCCAGTTCCTTCAGTCGCGCCAACTCCGAAGCTGTCGCGCCCACTCGTTGGCAACGGTCGCGCTCAGCCTGAATGATTCAGTTGTCAAGCGTCTCGCGCGACATCCCCATCTTCGACGCGATCGAGCGGATCGCCGCCCCCTGCGTTTGATATTCGTGTTGGTGCTCGAACACCATCCGCACCGCTCGCTCACGGACCTCGTCCGAATATCGCACCCCGGTGGGCTTCCTTGCCTTGCTTTCGTTTTCCATGCTTCAAATCTCCCGTTACAGCCAAGATCCGAAGTCTCCTACATTTCCGGGAATTGGTAAGGACTTCCTCCATCGCCCGAGCGGCACCTAGCGATGTCATCATGGCTGTTGCTACGCAACCTTCAGCGAAGGGGGAAGTCATGGAACAGATTGCTCGCGTTGGTGTGGATCTGGCCAAGAACGTGATGCAGGTCCACGCAGTTGACCGCGCCGAACGTGTCGTTGTACGGAAGGCGATTTCTCGCGAACGGTTCGTGAACTGGTTTGCCAATCTTGAGCCCTGCCTGGTAGCTATGAAAGCGTGCGGCGGTGCCCATTATTGGGCGCGCAAGTTACGCTCGCTCGGACACGATGTCCGGCTCATTCCACCGCAATTCGCTGCCCCCTATCGCAAAGGAGGTCCGCACGTAAAGAATGATGCACAGGATGCCGAGGCAATCTGCGAGGCGGCTAGCCGCCCACAGATGCGCTTCGTGCCGATCAGGTCACCTGCCCAGCAAAGTGCTCGTGCTTCACCGCATGCGGACCGGCTTCGTCGAGGACGTGGTCGGTACTCCGAGCGCGGTGATCCCCGCAACATACATGTGAAGCAGGAGCCAACCAGTCATTACTTCACGCTTGAAGACGCATAGGTAAAGGATAGCGGACAGGTCAGACCGGCAGCGGGCGAACTCGATGAACCGTAAGGCGCCACAGCGCATCGACTCGCCGACCCGGGGATGGAGTCCCGCTGCGCGGTTGCTATCCGGGCCCGGGTGCAGCAGCTGTTACAGCGCCCAATAAGGCCGTTTATAGGCGTGCAGTCTGTCTTCCCGCCATCCATGCCACTCACGTCTCGAGTGCCACCGGTACTTGACTAATGACTCTTCAAAACCTGCTTGCAGAAATGGGGAGGTCCTTATAGGCGGTTCAGAAATTCCGATCGCCCAGCGCAGGCCGAGGGCAAAATACAATGTCGTTCGGCCGCATACCTAGTGGGATGATTGTCGACGCTTACGATTCGATCATTTCGATAACGGCCTTTGATAGTGCCGCGGCCGGTTCGCCGAGACGATCGACCGCATCGAAATGATGTCCATCGGCTTGTCGGACGATCCGCACGTCCAGCCCATGGTTGTTCAACAGCGTCTGATACTCAGCCTGCAACCTATGGAACTCGTCCGATTCGTCGCCGCCGACTGTCAGGATGAAAGGCAACGGCCGCTTGGGGAGATGGAACTTCGGGCTATACGCGCGCACCTCCGCCTCGTCTAGTCCCACGACCTTATTGAGGTAGCAAAGACGAATCGGTTCGAGATCGTACAGACCGCTGATTGCGCAGGCGCCCTTCAGGACATCGTTCGGCAGGCCGCGGCTCTCCCAGTCCGTCCCCGCAAGAATGGCGGTCAAATGTCCGCCCGCAGAGCTTCCAGATACGAAGATCGCGTTGCGGTCGAAGCTCAGTTGCTCCGCGTTTCGATACAGATTCGCGATGGCCTCGATGTTGTCAGATACGATATCGGCCATGCGCACGGAAGGCGCCAGCCGGTAGTTGATCACGGCAACGTTGATGTCCGCTTCAAGATACGGCCGGGCGACAGTGCTGAAATCCGACTTGTCAAGCGACTGCCAATATCCCCCATGAATGAAGACCAGCACGGGGCGCCCGTTCGTCCTGGCAGGAAAGAAATCGTACGCCTGCTGTGCGTCGTTCCCGTAGCGAAGGTCTTCGCGGACCGTGTGCTCCGCGCGAAAGCGTTTGCTTTCCGTTTTCCACCTTGCGAACACTTCGAGATGGTCTGGAATGCCCGCGCGGACGTTGTATTGATTGTCGAGCGCCTCTTGATCGAATGAGCGGTAAACCGGCATGCTGTACCTCGAGAAACAGATGAGTGTTTGAATGATCGATCCGGTCCGTGGATCGCCTTTAACCGTACCGCGACTCGGTCTGGCCGGCGCGCGCGCACGTGACAACGATCAACGAGGAAACGCCATGTTCGGAAAGAGCGAGGACCGTGAGGATTATCAGGCAATCGCGCGGCCCGTGGGAGGAATGGCCCGTGACCTGCCGGACCGGTTCTTTATCGACTATCACGCGCACGTCCGAGGGCAACTCATTTACGCCTACGCGGGATCAATACTGGTCACGGCCGACGGCGGCTCGTGGGTGGTGCCGCCCCAACGGGCCGTTTGGGTTCCGCCAGGGGTCAGGCACTGCATGCAGGCCGTCGGCAAGATCGAAATGCGCACGCTCTACTTCGCGCCGCAACGCACACCGCTCGACGCGTCGAACTGTTGTGTTGTCTCCATTTCTCCGCTTCTTCGGGAGCTGATCGCGGCCATCGTCGCGATGCCCGTCGACTACGACGAGCAAGGACGAGACGGGCTCGTCGTCGAGCTGCTCTATCGCGAGGTAAAGCCGTTACAGGTCGAGCCTTTGCACTTGCCGATGCCGGCAGACGAGCGCATCGCGCGTATATGCCGCTGGATTATCGCGAACCCAGCAGAAGAAACCTCGCTCGAGTCCTGGAGCAAAGTTGTCGGGGCAAGCGAGCGGACCATTATCCGGCTCTTTCCAGATCAGACGGGAATGACATTTACGCGCTGGCGTCAACAGGCGCGATTGCTGGCAGCGGTCCAGATGCTGGCCGAGAACCGCTCTGTCACCGAGATCGCGTCGGTGCTCGGTTATGACAGCCCGAGCGCCTTCAGCGCGATGTTCCGCAAATCGCTTGGACGAAGCCCCAGCGAGTTTTTCAGGGTGATGTCGGAGTGATGAACTTGGCATTTACGCGATAGAGCGCGGCCTATCCGCGAGAGCATGACGTCCGCGTCCTCTCCAGAATGATCTTGAGCCGCCTCGTTCCGGCGGCGTTAAGGAGAGAAGATGTCAATCTACGATCGCATTAAGGAAGCGGGTCTCGGCTTGCCCGTCCATACACCGGTCCGTGCAGCGTTCAAACCATTCAATCGACACGGAAACTTGCTGGTCATCTCCGGGCAATTGCCGGTCCGTGACGGCAAGGCACAGTGGACCGGGTCCGTGCCGGAAGTGGTGTCCGTCGAGGATGCACGCAGCGCAGCGCGACTCTGCGTGCTCAACGTGCTTGGATGGGCGCACTTGGCGACCGACGGCCACCTCGAGCGCATCTCGAAGGTGCTGAAAGTCGGCGGTTACGTTGTCACATCTGAAGGCTTCGCCGATGCACCGATGATCATCAACGCGGCGTCGGATTTGATCACTCAGCTCTTCGGCGAGCGTGGCGAACATGCGCGCATAGCGATCGGCGTCGCTAGCCTGCCGATGAATGCGCCGGTGGAAGTGGAAGCGACCTTCGTCGTCGAAGACTGATGACTATGACGCGCGGTTACGCGGACGTTCTCGTCGGCCTTCAGTATGGTGATGAAGGCAAGGCCAAGATCATCGACCATCTGGCTCACGCCTACGACATCATTGCTCGGTTCAACGGCGGTGCCAACGCGGGGCATACGGTCCGTACGCCGCTGGGAAGCGCGAAGCTAGCGCAGGTGCCATCGGGCGCATTTCACCCTGACAAGCTGCTCTACATCGGCTCGGGCTGCGCGGTGAACCTCGAGAAGCTGGCCGGCGAGATTGACGCGCTCGAACGCGCCGGCCTGACGCTCGACGGACGATTGGTCATCAGCGGCCGTTGCATCGTCGTCCAACCCGTTCATGTCCGCATGGACGTGCTACACGGATCGCACATCGGAACGACAGGAAACGGCATCGGTCCGTGCTATGCAGATCTCGCGCTTCGAATGCGCTCCGAATGCCGTACCGTCGTTCAACTTCGCGATTTGCACGAGAACCTCGACCTCGCCTTCGGACAGATGGCAGCGTACGACCGCCTGTCGGCACCTTGTTCCAAAGCGCATGAGGCCGAAATCGCCGCCACCTTCCATCGACTTCGGGCGGCGTGGACGCGCATCTTGCCTTTCGTGACGATGGACGACTTATTCCTGACGCGACTGGTGAGAGCGGGGAAGCGGGTGCTTTTCGAGGGCGCGCAGTCGTTGCAACTCGACGTGTCGCTAGGCGATCAACCTTATGTCACGTCGAGCCATACGAGTGCATCCTTCGCCTACGTCGGTGGCGATCTCTCGTGCCACTTTCACCGAAAGACGATCGGCGTGGCGAAAGCGATCGTCTCGCGCGTGGGTGCGGGGCCGTTTCCCTCTGAATTCGGCGGCATGGCGTCTGCGTCCTACTGTGCTCGGGCCGCCAAGGAGGGGACCGGGGGCGAAGCCGAACGGGCGAGGTTCGATCCGCATGCGCTTCTTGCATCCGGCGATCCGTTCGAGCTTGGCATCGCGCTGCGGATGCTGACGGACGAATACGGCACGGGCAGCGGGCGGCCCCGGCGCATCGGCGCACTAGACGTTTCGCAGCTTGCCGACGCGGTATGTCGTCACGCCGTAGACGAGATCTATCTCAACAAGTGCGACAGCCTCGCCCTGTTCCCCAATAACGCGTCGGGCGCCATTCCGGTGTTCGACGAAACGTCGCTTCGCTGGTTCCCTTCCTTCGCGGGACCGTTGAATGCCAGTTTGCCCCCTTCGCTGCGCGGTCTGATCGCGCATATCGAGCGACGAACCGGAAGCCGTATCGCAGGCATAGGCACAGGTCCGGCCAGAGACGACATCATCTGCTTTCAATGAACCACATCCACAATGACCCCATCCTTCCTTAACGTTCAAATGCGTCGAAGCGATCTCGCATGGACAGACTGGCCATCAATTCTCGCTTTCCTGAAAGATGAACTTATTTGTAGAGTCGCCGTACACGACAAGCCTTTTCCGTACGTGCTCGCTCAGAGCTTCACGTTTACGGGCGATGCATTCCTTATTCACTGCTCCCGCTTTGGCAGCTTCGCTCAGAAGTTGCGCGAGAACGGACACATCACTATCGAGGTGGACAGACCTGTGTCCCTGCTCAAGGCGCCCAAAGGACAGAATACGAGTCTCGAGTATTACAGCGTGATTGCCCGCTGCCAAGCGTCCATCGATCACAACACCGATGCCGTTATTCGCCATCAGAACCAGGCACTAGACAAATTCCGCCCGGAGAAAGATTATTCTCCAATCGAACAGGGCGCGGCCAACCAGATCATTGTGATTCGTTGCGCTGTAATTGAGATGACGGCAAAGAAGCGCATTCTCGCCGACGGTCAATATTCTCCGCCTGGTCAGCCCCAAGCTCCGTATCTTCGCTACCCGTTTGCCTCCGGCGCGACTATGTCCGGCCTCGCGCCCGACGCCTTCGATCCCAATCGATTTGCAAAACGGACTCTGGGCGACGCATAGCCGTTGCGCGGCAGCATAACTTGGCGTAAGCGCGACCATCGACGACATCTTCTAACGCGCCTGTCTTCTTTTGACGACTGATAGTGGATCTGCCGCAGGGAAGTAATTCGGCAAATCCACGTACAGGAAGTCACCGAGGAGATACTCGAATGAAGATGGGCAATGTCGACGTCACATGCTTTGGCGTGGCAGACCGGCTCGAAAGACTGCCGGTTTGCGGTTACCACCGCTGGCTATTTATGATCATTTCGCTTGCGTTTTTCTTTGACAACGTCGACCTCGCCACCATGACGTTCGTTCTGGGTTCAATCAAGTCGGAGTTCGGTTTGTCGCCTGCGCAAGCCGGCCTGCTGGGCAGTGCAGGATTCGTAGGGATGGCCTGCGGTGCCGTCTGCTCGGGAATGCTAGCCGATCGTTTCGGACGTAAGCCGGTGTTCCAGATCAGTATGGTCGTGTGGGGAATAGGAAGTTTGCTGTGCTACACCGCGAGTGACGCGACAGAACTGGGCATTTACCGCGTGTTGCTAGGTATCGGCATGGGCATGGAGTTGCCGCTTGCTCAAACGCTCTTGTCCGAGTTCATTCCGGCGAAGAGCCGCGGTAAATACCTCGCGCTCATGGACGGAAACTGGCCAATCGCGTTTGTGTGCGCGGGCTTGCTGTCCTACGTGGTGCTCCAATCGCACAACTGGAGAATGTTGTTCCTCATCGAATCGATTCCGGCCTTGTTTCTGTTCGTCATCCGCCGCAGCGTGCCGGAATCTCCGCGCTGGCTCGAATCGCAGCGACGTCATGAAGAAGCCGAGCAAATCGTCTCAAGTATCGAACAGACGGTAATGAGCAAACTGAAGATCGACACGCTTCCGTCGGTCACGCTTTCGGTGGACGCCCGTCATCATGAAGCGCGCGGTCTGAAGGTGCTTTGGTCCTGCGCCTATCGTCAGCGGACCATGATGGTCGGCGTGCTCTGGTTCTTTGCGCTGTTGGGCTTTTACGGACTCAACACGTGGCTCGGAGCATTGCTTCAGGCATCTGGTTCTGCGGTGACAAAGTCCGTGCTGTTCACGGTGTACATCTCGTTGGGCGGCATCCCGGGTTTCCTGACCGCTGCGTGGGCCGTCGAACACTGGGGCAGAAAAGCGACGTGTGTCGCAACCTTGCTCGGTGGGGCGATCATGACCTATGTCTTCGGTCATGCAGCGCAATGGGGTGCGTCCTCAGCGGGATTGATCATAACGGGTGCCGGAATGCAGTTCTTCGCCTTCGGCATGTGGGCCGTGCTCTACGCTTATACCCCCGAACTCTATCCGTCGCGTGCTCGAGCAACGGGTTGCGGGTTCGCGTCGTTCTGCGGACGGATCGGCGCATTGCTCGGGCCTACGCTCATCGGCTGGCTCTTGCCCGTCGTACAACAAGGCGGGGTGTTCATCTTCGGAGCAACGTGCTTCGCTGTCGCATCGCTCGTTGTACTGCGATTCGGCGTCGAGACACGCGGCGAAGTGCTCGAAGCCGTGTCGGAGTGACGTGAAAAGCGTCAGCACGTTTTTATCAACATTGTGTCAAAGAAACACGCCAACCGACCCATATGACCCAAGACAAACGAGCGGCGCTTGCCGCCGAGGCGCTCAACTATCACGAATTTCCAACTCCGGGGAAGATTGAGATAGCGTCGACCAAGTCGATGCTGACGCCGCGCGATCTAGCATTGGCCTATACACCCGGCGTCGCCAGCGCCTGTGAAGCGATCGTCGAAGATCCGCTGAACGCCGCGCGCTTCACCGCGCGCAGCAATCTGGTCGGCGTCGTCAGCAATGGCACGGCCGTGCTGGGCCTCGGCAACATCGGGCCGCTCGCATCGAAGCCGGTGATGGAAGGCAAGGCCGTGCTCTTCAGGAAGTTCGCCGGCATCGACGTGTTCGATATCGAGCTGAACGAAAGCGATCCGCACAAGCTCGTCGACGTGATCGCCGCGCTCGAGCCGACTTTCGGCGG
>NZ_JARUXN010000021.1:0-25082 GCF_031451415.1 Caballeronia sp. LZ028
CGAGCGCCTCGAATCGGTGATGTGGGACGCGAAGAAGATGTTCCCGAACCTCGACTGGTTCAGCGCGGTTTCATATCACATGATGGGCGTGCCGACCGCGATGTTCACGCCGCTCTTCGTGATCTCGCGCACGTCGGGATGGAGCGCGCACATCATCGAGCAACGCATCGACAACAAGATCATCCGGCCGAGCGCGAATTACACCGGTCCGGACAACCTCGAGTTCGTCCCGCTGGCAAAGCGTGCGTAAAGCGCATCAGCCCTCTTTACGGTGATACGCGAGATCCGTGAAGAGCTTCGGCCCGTCGCCGCGCCGGCGGCGGGTTATTTTTGAAATCGGCGCCTAAAATAGCCCGGATTTCCAGTCGAAGGGGTCTTCCCCACAATACCTTTGAGCATGGCGCGCGAAAGACCATGCCATGACCGAGACACGGCGATGAACACTGCAAACCGCAAACCCCTGCCCGGCACCACACTCGATTACTTCGACGCGCGCGCAGCCGTCGAAGCGATCGCGCCCGGCGCTTATGACAAGCTGCCCTACACCTCGCGCGTGCTCGCCGAGAATCTCGTGCGCCGCTGCGATCCGGCGATCCTCGAACAATCGCTGATGCAGCTCGTCGAACGAAAGCGCGAGCGCGATTTTCCGTGGTTTCCCGCGCGCGTCGTCTGCCACGACATTCTCGGACAGACCGCGCTCGTCGATCTCGCTGGCCTGCGCGACGCGATCGCGGACCAGGGCGGCGATCCCGCGAAGGTGAATCCGGTCGTGCCGGTGCAGCTCATCGTCGATCATTCGCTCGCGGTGGAATGCGGCGGCTTCGATCCGGATGCGTTCGCGAAGAATCGCGCGATCGAAGACCGGCGCAACGAAGATCGTTTCGATTTCATCAACTGGACGAAGAAGGCGTTCAAGAACGTCGATGTGATTCCGCCGGGCAACGGCATCATGCATCAGATCAATCTGGAGCGCATGTCGCCGGTGATTCACGCGGTCGATGGCATCGCGTATCCTGATACGCTCGTCGGCACCGACAGCCACACGCCGCACGTCGATGCGCTCGGCGTCATCGCGATCGGCGTCGGCGGGCTCGAAGCGGAGAATGTGATGCTCGGCCGCGCATCGTGGATGCGTCTGCCGGATATCGTCGGCGTCGAGCTGACGGGCAAGCGTCAGCCGGGCATCACGGCGACCGATATCGTGCTCGCGCTCACCGAATTCCTGCGCAAGGAAAAGGTCGTCGGCGCGTATCTCGAGTTCCATGGCGAAGGCGCGTCGAGCCTCACGCTCGGCGACCGCGCGACGATCTCGAACATGGCGCCCGAATACGGCGCGACCGCCGCGATGTTCCATATCGACGAGCAGACGATCGAGTATCTGCGTCTCACGGGCCGCGACGACAAGCAAGTGAGCCTCGTCGAGCATTACGCGAAAACCGCTGGCCTGTGGGCCGATTCGTTGACGCACGCGGAATACGAACGCGTCTTGCGCTTCGATCTGTCGACGGTCGTGCGCAACATGGCGGGTCCCTCGAATCCGCACAAGCGCCTGCCGGTGTCCGAACTGGCGACGCGCGGCATCGCGGGCAAATGGGAAGAAACGCCGGGGCAGATGCCGGACGGCGCGGTCATCATCGCGGCGATCACGAGTTGCACGAACACCAGCAATCCGCGCAACGTGATCGCGGCGGCGCTCATCGCGCGCAATGCGAATACGCAAGGTCTCACGCGCAAACCGTGGGTAAAGTCGTCGCTCGCGCCGGGCTCGAAAGCGGTCGAACTGTATCTGCAGGAATCCGGTCTGTTGCCCGAACTGGAAAAGCTCGGCTTCGGCATCGTCGCGTTCGCGTGCACGACGTGCAATGGCATGTCCGGCGCGCTCGACCCGGCGATCCAGCAGGAGATCATCGATCGCGATCTGTACGCGACCGCCGTGCTGTCCGGCAACCGCAATTTCGACGGCCGCATTCATCCGTATGCGAAGCAGGCGTTTCTCGCGTCGCCGCCGCTCGTCGTCGCGTATGCGATCGCGGGCACGATCCGTTTCGATATCGAACGCGATGCGCTCGGCATCGGCAAGAACGGCCAGCCCGTGTATCTGAAGGACATCTGGCCGAGCGATGAGGAAATCGACGCCATCGTCAAACAAAGCGTGAAGCCCGAGCAGTTCCGTCGCGTCTACGAACCGATGTTCGCGTTGACCGCGCAAAGCGGCGAAGCCATCAGCCCGCTCTACGACTGGCGCGCGCAAAGCACCTACATTCGCCGTCCGCCGTATTGGGAAGGCGCGCTTGCAGGCGCTCGCACGCTCAAGGGCATGCGCCCGCTCGCGGTGCTCGGCGACAACATCACGACGGACCATCTCTCGCCGTCCAACGCGATTCTCGCGAACAGCGCGGCCGGCGAATATCTCGCGAAAATGGGCTTGCCCGAAGAGGATTTCAATTCGTACGCGACGCATCGCGGCGATCATCTGACGGCGCAGCGTGCGACGTTCGCGAATCCGACGCTCATCAACGAAATGGCCATCGTCGATGGTCAACAGAAGAAAGGCTCGCTCGCGCGCATCGAACCCGAAGGCCGCGTCACGCGCATGTGGGAAGCCATCGAAACGTATATGGAGCGCAAGCAGCCGCTCATCATCGTCGCGGGTGCGGATTACGGACAAGGCTCGTCGCGCGACTGGGCCGCGAAGGGCGTGCGTCTCGCGGGCGTCGAAGCGATCGTCGCGGAAGGCTTCGAGCGCATTCATCGCACGAACCTGATCGGCATGGGCGTGCTGCCGCTCGAATTCAAGCCGGGCGAAAATCGGCAGACGTTCGGCATCGACGGCACCGAAACCTATGACGTCATCGGCGAGCGCAAGCCGCGTGCTGATCTCACGCTCGTCATCCATCGTGCGAACGGCGAACGCGTCGAAGTGAGCGTGACGTGCCGGCTCGACACGGCCGAGGAAGTCTCGATCTACGAAGCCGGCGGCGTGCTGCAACGCTTCGCGCAGGACTTCCTGGAGTCGTCGAAAGAAGCGGCCTGACATTCAATCAAGGATACGAATCACATGGCACACGCACCTCAGATCAAGATCGCCGCGACCTACATGCGCGGCGGCACCAGCAAGGGCGTTTTCTTTCGCCTGAACGATTTGCCCGAAGCGGCGCGCGTGCCCGGCCCCGCGCGCGATGCGCTCTTTCTGCGCGTGATCGGCAGCCCGGACCCGTATGGCAAGCAGATCGACGGCATGGGCGGCGCGACGTCGAGCACGAGCAAGACGGTCATCGTCTCGAAGAGCGCGCGCGCCGGACATGACGTCGACTATCTCTTCGGCCAGGTCGCCATCGACAAGCCATTCGTCGACTGGAGCGGCAATTGCGGCAATCTTTCGGCGGCGGTCGGTCCGTTCGCGATCACGAGCGGCCTCGTCGATCCCGACCGCGTTCCGGATAACGGCATTGCAATCGTGCGCATCTGGCAGGCGAACATCGGCAAGACGATCATCGCGCATGTGCCGATGACCAACGGCGCCGTCCAGGAAACCGGCGACTTCGAACTCGATGGCGTGACGTTCCCCGCCGCCGAAGTGCAGCTCGAATTTCTCGATCCCGCCGCCGAGGAAGAAGGCGCGGAAGGCGCGATGTTCCCGACCGGCAATCTCGTCGACGATCTGCACGTGCCCGGCGTCGGCACCTTCAAGGCGACGATGATCAACGCGGGCATTCCGACGATCTTCGTGAACGCGGAGGACATCGGCTACAAGGGCACCGAGCTTCAGGACGCGATCAACGGCGACGATGCCGCGTTGAAGCGCTTCGAAACCATTCGCGCATACGGCGCGCTGCGCATGGGGCTCATCAAGAGCCTCGATGAAATCGCCAAACGGCAGCACACGCCGAAGATCGCGTTCGTCGCGCGTCCGGCGGAATACGTCGCGTCGAGCGGCAAGCGCATCGGCGCGGACGATGTCGACGTGCTCGTGCGCGCGATGTCGATGGGCAAGCTGCATCACGCGATGATGGGCACGGCGGCGGTCGCCATCGGCACGGCGGCGGCGATTCCGGGCACGCTCGTCAATCTCGCGGCGGGCGGCGGCGAGCGTCAGTCGGTGCGCTTCGGGCATCCGTCGGGCACGTTGCGCGTCGGCGCTGAAGCCGTCGAAGCGAACGGCGAATGGCAAGTGAAGAAAGCGATCATGAGCCGCAGCGCGCGCGTACTGATGGAAGGCCGCGTGTCGGTTCCCGTCGTCGCGCTGGATTGAGTGTCGGGCGCGCGCCGACATCGCGCGATCGAACTGTCGTTCGGAGTACGCCGTTATGCGTCGATAAATTCGAGCGAAACCGATGACCGGCGCGCTCTGCTTCGCTTGGCACAACCTGTGCAAAAGATCGAATGGCGACTCGTCCGTCGCCATTCAATTACTTTTATTTTTGCCGGGAGACCTGCCATGACCACTCTGACCATCACCGACCTGCCGTGCGTCGAAACGATGCATCGCAATGCGATGTCCGCCATTCGCGGCGGCATGCTGTATCTGACCAATCCGGATAGCAAGAAGCTTCCCGAGATGCCGAAGCTGCCCGATTCGTGGCCCGGCGCCGCGCTGCTGAAGGAGCTTCATCTTCCGCCGCCGCTGCCCGCGCTACCGTCCGCGCCTCCGCCGCTGGATCCGCGTCTGCTGTGAGCGGCCGACGATGTCGCACCGAGTTCGAGGTGCGACATCGATCGAAGCGCTTCTTACGTCGTCGATCACGCCGGACCTTCGCTTGAACCTGTCGAAACAGGCACACCGTTTCATCTCTGCTCCTTTCAACGAGTCAACAACGAAGTACGCGCGCGGGCATGCCGCATGCGCAAGGGCTAAAAACCACGCGCATTCGGAAGAGAAGCTATGTCCACTTCATCCGCCACTTCGAGACCTCCATCGAAATTCGCTCCGGCGATATTCGAATTGCTCGATCCCATTCCTTACGGGCTTTTTGTCGGCACGCTGATCTTCGACATCAGCTACGCCATCACGCGCAATGTGTTCTGGGGAAAAGGCGCGGCGTGGCTCGTGACGGCCGGTCTCATCATCGCCATCGTTCCGCGGCTGCTCAATCTCGGTCACGTATGGTTGCAAAAGCGGCGCGCGGTCTCGCGGATCGAACGAATCGATTTCTGGCTCAATCTGATCGCGATCGTCGCCGCTGTCGTCAACGCCTTCGTGCATAGCCGCGATGCCTATGCGATGGTTCCGGAGAACGTCATTCTCTCGGTCATCACCGTGGTGCTTCTGAGCATCGGTCATATCGCGATGGCCATGCACCGGCTCGTTCTCGCGGAGGCGGCTCATGAATAAGCGCATGATGATAGGCGCGCTCGCGATCGCATTCGCGGCATCGATGAGCGGATGCAACGAACACGCGCAGTACGATGCGCAACATCAGGCGGGCGAGAAGCCTCCACTGCCGGACGCACGCAACTTCTTCGCGCCGCCGATGCAGGTTCCCGAATACGTCGGCTGGCGCAACGGCGCGACGCCCAAGGTCGCGGAAGGATTGCGGATCGAAAAGATCGCGTCCGGTCTCGTGCATCCGCGTCAGGTCTACGCGCTGCCGAACGGCGATGTCCTCGTGGCCGAATCCAACAGCCCGAACGAGGAAGCGGTGACGACGCCCAAGCAACTCATCGCCGGATTGATCGCGAGCAAGTCGGGGAAAAAGGCGAAAGGCGCGAATCGCATCACGCTGTTGAGGAAAAGCGCGAGTGGCGAGTGGGAGCGGCATGTGTTCATCGATCAACTGCATTCGCCGTTCGGCATGCAACTGATCGGTGACACGCTCTATGTCGCGGATACCGACGCGATCCTCAAGTTTCCCTACAAGACGGGCGAAACGAGCATCGCCGAGCGCGGCGTCGAGCTGGCCGATCTTCCGGACACGATCAATCATCACTGGACCAAGGCCCTGCTCGCGAGCCCCGATGGCAAGAAGCTCTATGTCGGCGTCGGCTCGAACAGCAATGTCGGCGAGAACGGACTGGAGGTCGAATACCGGCGCGCCGACGTTCTCGAAGTCGACACGGCGACGGGCGCGAGCCGTATCTATGCAGCGGGCATTCGCAATCCGACCGGACTGCAATGGGAACCGAAGTCGAAGCAGCTCTGGGCAATTGCCAATGAACGCGATGAAATCGGTGCGGACCTCGTCCCCGACTATCTGACTTCAGTAAAAGAGAATGCGTTCTATGGCTGGCCGTATAGCTATTACGGACAGCACGTCGATCCACGCGCGCAGCCGCAGCGCCCCGATCTCGTCGCCCGCGCGATTCCGCCCGATTACGCTATCGGTTCGCACGTCGCGCCGCTCGGGCTGGCGTTCTATACCGGCGGCAATCTGCCGGCGCAATATCGGGGCGGCGCGTTCATCGGCGAACATGGCAGTTGGGATCGCTCGCCGCTGAGCGGTTATGTCGTGTCCTACGTCGCATTCGAAAACGGCAAGCCTGTCGGCGCGCCGAAAGATGTCGTGACCGGCTTCACATCGGCGGATCAGAAAGAGCTATACGGCGCACCCGTGGGCGTGGCGCAGGATCGCGACGGCGGCCTTCTCATCGCCGATGACGTCGGCAATGTCGTATGGCGCGTCACGGGAACAGGCGGATGATTCGCGCTTGAATATCCGGTACTTTTCAACGAATCGAAACGCGCGCAGTCGATGCCGACCCGCGCGCGTTCATCGTCTATAGTGAGAGATCAAACCTCGGAGGCACCATGATCTTCTCAAGGCGTCATGTTCTGGCCGGCGGAATCCTGACTGCAGCCCTGCTTACCATTCCAGTAGCTCACGCTCAACTGGGCAATCTGCTCAATCAAGGTAAAGAGAGCAGCAGCGGCGGCGCACTCGGCAACTTGAGCGGCCTGACCGGAGGCTTATCGATGGATTCGCTCACGTCGGGCAGCACGAGCAATGTCGCGGGCGTTATCGAATATTGCGTCAAGAACAACTATCTCGGCGGCAGTGCGTCATCCGTCAAGGACGGGCTGATGAGCAAGCTCGGCGGCTCGGCTTCCAGCGATTCAGGCTATACGAACGGCGCGAAAGGCATTCTGGATAGCGGCAACGGCAAGCAGCTCGACTTGAGCGGTGCGGGGCTGAAGGAACAAGTCACCAAGCAGGTCTGCGACAAGATTCTCGCTCAGGGAAAATCCCTTCTGTAGCGATCTTTTCCTGCCGCCGTGAGCGTGCCTGATCGAAGACTTCGCTTCAGGCCTCGTCGCCGAACAGCGCGGCTTGCGCGGCGGCTTTGGTCGTCTTCGTGGCGCGCGTGTCGGCGAGAAAATCATCGCGATTCTTTCCGACGATCCATTGCGGCGCGCGGCCGCGTCCGCTCCACGTCGCGCCGCCGATGGGATCGCGATACTTCGCTTCCCTGACCGGTTCCTGCGCTTTCGGCTTGTTGCCTGACAGCTCTTCCAGACTGATGCCGTACTGGCGCATCTTCTGCACGATTTCGATCAGCACCTGGCGCGTTTCGCGTTCCTTCGCTTCGGCCAGTTGCTTGTTCAGCGCGTCCTGTTTCGCCAGGAGTTCTGTGATTTCCGGTGTTGTGTAAGCCATTTCCTGATTCAATGTATGTGTATCGACAGCTTGCCGCATTGCCCTTGCGCCGATTCAGCCCGCCCAGCTTGTTCTGCACGGACGTCAACGCTTTGATGTTGCGACCGTGCCCGCCCTTGATAACGGGTCGAAAAATTCGAGCATGGGGAGAATACGCCAGTACAAAGCGCGGAGCATTCTGAAGGCGACGCGAAGCTGGGGAAAATCTTGCGCATCGCTCGTCGTGGATAGCTCTTTCGCTCTTTGCACTCCTTCCGCGATTACCGGCGTCGCCAGTGACGAGAAAGCACTGGCTATTGAGTTCGTTTTCGAGAGTGACGATCCGGCAGTACGCCGGTCGGCTTTGAAGAAAGTGGTTGGCCGTGGCAAAGGCCAGTCACCATCCCTATCCATTTCAATGCCTCGAGTTGAACAAAAAATCGCCTGGCTCAGACATTACCACAATGAACTGGCCGCATCGCATGTTTGTGACCGTTTGATGACGCGATTTCCGCCTGTTGCGTGTACGCCGCCCGTGCTTTACGAGCTTGCCGAGTGAGTAAGGTTCTGTATTAGCATACACAGCTAATCAGGCTCTGCCCGATTCGATGGCGCGTGAAGCGCGTCGAGAATACCTGGAAGTAAAAGGGAGACCGGTTTGAAGAAACGCGCCACCGTGATCTGTCGCAGAGGCAAGCGCATCCTTCTTGTCGCCCGCAGTCAGTCGAAGTGGGCCTTGCCGGGCGGAATACTCAAACGTGGAGAACATCTTTCGGATGCCGCACTGCGCGAGCTTCGGGAAGAAACGCGGTTATCGGGAAAGTCGGCCAAATATCTTTTCGACTTTCGCGGCAAGCAGAAACACCATCACGTGTTTTCCTGCGCAGTCCCGAATCGGGCAAAAGCTCGCCCGAGTAACGAAATATCCAAATGCCGCTGGGTTCATCTCGACGACATCGCGCGCCTGATAACCAGCGCGCCGACAAGCGATATAGTCAAACTTATGAATCAGCGACGCAGAAAGTAATCGTCAAGAGCGGATATACGCCTATTGATCGGCGACTTCTACGCGATTACGTCCGCTTCGCTTCGCACGATACAGCGCTGCATCGGCGAGGCCGTATGCGATGTCGAAGCCGGTTCCCGCCGCATTATTGCTGATGCCGAAGCTCGCCGTGATGCGTCGATCCACCGGCTCGACGACCAGCGTATCGCTGATCGCCTCACGCATGCGCTCGGCGAGCAGCGCGGCGCTGTGCGGTTCATGTCCGGGCAACAGCACGGTGAATTCCTCGCCGCCCACGCGTCCGATGAAACCCTGATCGCCCACGATGCGCCGCAGGCAATCGACGACGCCGAGAATCACCGCATCGCCGGTGGGATGCCCGAAGTCATCGTTGATCCGCTTGAACTCGTCGATATCGAGCACGATCATCGCCGCGCTCGTCGAGCGCAGCGCTTTCGTGGCCTGCTCGATGACGGCGCTGCGATTCAGCACGCCCGTCAGCGCATCGTGCGACGCGCGATGCGCCAATTGCTGCGCGAGCGTCTGCATCTCGCGCTCGGCGCGGTCGCTGCGCCCGATCAGACGCCGCGTTTCGCGCATGAGGCGCTCGAAATGATCGATGAGTTCCCCCAACGACCGGCGATATTCCGCGGCGCCGGCATCGGGCGCCGCGTGCATCGCGCGCGCCTTGTCCAGCGCCGCACTTTCGTTCTGGAATAGATCCGGCGTCGGATCGTCGGACGATGTCGATGGCATGCCTACCGTCCCGGATGAGCGATGAGACGGTCGGTGAATTCGATCGCGCGAAAATCGGCCTTCAGTTCTTCGCCGAACTCGGCGATGGTCTCGTCTTCCTCGTCGTGATACCAGTTCATCAATACGCGGCTGCCCGATTGCGCTGCCTGATCGAGCGCGTCGAACATGCTGAACAGCATCTTGGTGCTCGAGCTATTGAAGTAAGTCAGCGCGACGTCGATCGTGACGACGGCTCCGGCATGCTCGGCAAGATACTTGCGCATCTGCTCGATGACGGGCGCATAGAACGCGGCCGCATTCTCGGGATAGGACTCGCCCTTGAGCGACAACGCGTGCTGATCGAAACGCAAATCGACCTCGGGCGATGTCGTCGTGGCGGCAATATAAAAGTTATCCATGTTCTCGTGCCTTCCTGCTCAGATGATGGCCATAAGGCAAAACAGCGTGGTTCCGGGTTCGTCGGCACGCGGATGAAAAGCGAATTCGAGCGGCGCGCTCGCATCGCGCGCCATCGTCAGAAAACCCAGGCCGGCGCCTTTGCTGTCTTCGGGTGTATCCGAACGCAGCGATAGCTTGTACGCCTGCCTTATCTCTTCGAGCGACATGTTGCGAAGCGGCTCGAGCTTGTTACGCAGGCTTTCCACTTCGGCGGTCGCCATCGGATTGACGCATAACATGACGTGATGTTCGCCGTCCTTCGAGATGCATACCGCGCCCTCGCGTATCGCGCCTTCGTCTTCGCTGCCCTGCAAGAGCGCATTCGACGAGTAATGAACGATGTTCTGCGAAAGCTCGACAAACGAAGAGAAGAGCTTGCGGCGCGTCGGACCGCTCACGCCGGCGACTTCCAGTTGCAGCTTCACGACTTCGCCCATGGCCGCGACGATGTTATGCGAGAAATATCCCTTGTGATAGAAGAGAACATTGCGTCGCTGCGCCAGATCGAAAAAGGCGCTGTCCTGATCGAGTAGTTGAGACATGCTTTGAATTGACTAGATACGGGCACAAAAGAACGTGACATCGTCGCGGCGCGGCTGCACGCCTTGCCAATGCGCGAGCGCCTGCCGAACGTGCTCGCAGATCGTCCATGGCGACTCGCCGCGATGTGCGTGGATAACATCGAGAATGCGGCGCCGGCCGAAGGAAATGTTTCGCGGGCCGCCGATCTGATCCGTCAGCCCGTCGGTGCAAATGAAGATCAGGCTGCCGGCCGGAGCCGCAATCGCGCGCAGATTCCACGCGTAGTCCGCGCGGCTGTCGACATAACCTACGCCCATGCGATCGGCCGCGATGGTTTGGAACTCCGCCGCATCGGGCGGGAGAATATGCAGCGCGACGCGCGCGCCCGCGAAATGCAGCACGTTTTCCGAAGCATCGAGCCAGAAAAACGCGGTGTCGAGTCCGTCATTCGATTGATGCCCGGCGGCATCGCCGTTCACTTGCCCGAGCAAGCCCTTGACGTTGCGATTGACCGCCGCGAGCAACGCAGCCGGACCGCGCGGACCGATCTGCTCGATCGCCTTCGACAGCGACGCCGAAGCAAGCAAGGTCATGAACGCGCCGGGAACGCCGTGACCGGTGCAATCGGCCACCGCACCGAACCAGCCATGCGGGAACGCCGCGAAATGATAGAAGTCGCCGCCGACGACATCGCGCGGTTCCCAGACCATCGCGACATCGCGAAGCTGCGTCGACAATGTGTCGTCGGATGCGCGCAGCATGGCGCGCTGTATCACGCTCGCATATTCGATGCTCTGCATGATCTGGCGGTTCTTCTCCGCCTGCATTTGCGCGACCGCGCTCACGAGTTCGAGGCCGCTGCCCACGCCGGAGAACCGTCCGCCGCGCGTGACGATGAAACCATCGACGAGCGCCTTTTCGCCGGCATCGACGGTTCTGAATGCGAGGGTTTCGATGCTCACGTCCGCTTCGACGATCAGCGGCTCCTTGTCCATGAACGCGATGCAACTCTTCTTGTCGTAAAGCTCGCGATGAAAAGGCTTGCTCATCTGCGACATGAAGATATCGCGGTTGATCAGCCCAATTGGGCGCAATCCTTCGATCACGGCCAGGCTTCCCATGTCGCGGCGCGCGGAGAAGATTTCCATCACCAGTGCATTGGAGCCCTCCGCGTCGACAAAGGGGACTTCCCTGCAAAGATCGCCGGCAGTACGAAGATCTCTCTGCCCGGAAAAACCGCGAAAGCTCGAGAACGCTGAGTGCATGACAACGCTGGCCGATGTATGAAGAAACAGTGCACGCTAAGGCTTCTTCATGAACTTTCGGTGACAAGACGCAGCGTCATTCGCCTCATTGTTGCGAAAGCGTTAAAGCGGCCAAATGCAAACGTTTGCCGCCTTTTCCGCGCTGAAACACGATCATTTTTTGTTTTCAGGCCCGGCGTTCGTGATAGATCGCGAGCCATACGGTCGGCTCGACGGCATGCGTCCATGCGACGCGATGCCGGCAATGCGGTTCGATCAGCACATGATCGCCGGGACGCATTTCGAGCAGCGTCGAATCGTCTTCGAATTCGAGCGCGGCCGCGCCCGACAGCAGCACGACCCATTCGGCGCGCGAGTCGTCGTACCAGAATCCTTCGGGGCTCGCGTGCCCCATCGACACGATCCGCTCCACGTTCAGACGCTCTCCGGTGACGAGCATGTCGACACGCTCCTCATTGCCGCGCTTCGCTTCGAAGCTGAAAAGATTACCAGTCTGGATTTGCATGGCTCGACCTCGGTATTGAAACGAACTTGCCGTTCTATCGTGCCCGAGATACGCCGATCGAGCGATCGGAAAAAATACGCGAGTCGAATGGGCGTCGAATTGGCTTCGCACATTCGTGCTAGCCTGAAAGACGGATCTTTCATCGCGAGGAGTGGCGCGTGCAGATTTCCGATCCGACATCGCAGTCCCGGCTGGAGCAGATTCCGGAGTCCGCCTTCGATCTCATCGTCATTGGCGCGTCGGCGGGCGGGCACATGGCCACGGCCAGTCTCGTCGACGGCCTGCCGAAAGACTTGCCGCTCACGGTCGTGCTGATGATGCACCTGCCGCCCGAAGCAACACTATGGGTCTTCGAACGACTCGCGTATCGGGTCGAATGGATCACCGCCGGCTCGCGCATCGGCGGGCGCAGGCTGATGGTCGCCCCGCCGCACGCTTTCGTGGAATTGCTGCCGGACGGTTCCTTCGTGCTGTCGCCGTGTCCCGGCGGCGCGATCGAACGGCCGATCGACCGGCTCTTCGAATCCGTTGCGCGCAGCTTCGGCCCGCGAGCGATCGGCGCGATCCTGACGGGCCTCGGCCGCGACGGTTCGGTGGGCGCGAACGCGTTGCGCGCCGCCGGCTGCCGCCTGATCGTGCAGAGTCAGGCGAGCGCGGAATATCCGCAAATGCCCGCAGCCGCCATCGCCACGGGCGCGGCGGACATGGTGGTGCCGCTCGACGACATCGGTCAGGTCATCGGCGAGATCGTCTGCGGAACGCCACAGCCGCGCATGCGCTCGGAGCTGCGCGCCATCAACCGCACGTTCGGCGATGCCGGCGAGATCGCGCATCTGGCGCGAGAGATCGACTGGTGCCGCACGCCGCTCGGATGCGTGCTCGGCTGGCCTGCCGAACTGCAGCTTACCGTACGCACCGCCATCGATTCACCGCAGGCGATGTCGATCCTGTGGGGCTCCGATCTGATTCAGATCTACAACGACCGCTGGCGCGTCTTCCTCGGCGCGAAGCATCCGCTCGCCCTCGGCCGGCCCGCGCACGAGACGTGGCCGGAGGTCTGGACGGACGTGCTCGGACCCATCGCCAAGGGCGTTCTGACTCACGGCGAGGCGGTCGCGGGCGAAGATTTCCCGATCATGATCGACCGGCACGGCTTCGTGGAGGAAGTTTTCGTCACGTTCTCGTACTCGCCCATCCGCGATGTGCAAGGCCGCGTGCTCGGCGTGCAGAACACGGGCTGGGAGACGACGCGCAACGTCGTCGCCGAACGCCGCACGCGCGCATTGCACACGCTCGCGAAGGCGCTTGCCGACGCCTTGTCGCGACGCGAAGCCTGCGAACGCGCCGCCGCCGCGCTCGCCAGCGCGCCGGCGGATTTGCCGTTCGCCCTGATCTATCTGTTCGACGAAACGGGCCAGCAGGCGAGCCTTGCGGGAGCGGCCGGTCTGGAGGCCGGCTGCGCGGCTGCGCCCTACACGCTCTCGATGAACGTCCGGGACGACGGAAGCTGGCCGATGTCCGCGGCGTTGGCGGCTTCGAGATCCGGCGTGCTGACGGGCTTCGCCGTCGACGATCTCGACTGCCGCTTTCCCGGTCTCGAGGCGCCTGTCACGGCGCCCCGGCGCAGCCAGCGCCCGACGCGCGCGCTGATCATACCGCTCGGCACCGCGACGCGAGCCCGGCCGCTCGGCGTCCTGATTCTCGGTCTCAGCCCGCATCGGCCTCAGGACGAAGCGCACGCGCACTTCATCGATCTCGTCGTTCAGCAAGTCAGCGCGGGAATCGGCGACGCGCTCGCCAATGAACTGGAGCGCGAGCGGCTGGCGCGGCTCGCCGAAATCGATCGCACGAAGACCGAGTTCTTTTCAAATGTGAGCCACGAATTCCGCACGCCGCTCACGATGATGCTCGCGCCGCTCGACGAGCTGCTGCGCCAGCATCCGTCCCTGCCGGAGAAGGCCGCCGCGAACGTCGTGGTCGCGTCGCGCAATGCACGCCGCCTCTTGCGGCTCGTGAACAGCCTGCTCGATTTCTCGGCCATCGATGTTCAGGGACGGCCCGCCGTCGCGCCGATCAATCTCGGCCGGCTCACCGCGGATATCGTCAGCGCGTTTTCCGGCGCGATCAAGGCGGCGGGACTCGATTGCCGCGTCGCCATCGACATGGACATGCCGCCCGTGCCGGTCAACGTCGAAATGTGGGAGAAGATCGTCTCGAACCTCATTTCGAACGCACTCAAGTTCACGTTCGAAGGCCATATCAGCGTTCGCCTCAAGGCGATCAGGCTGCATGCGGAACTGGAAGTCATCGATACCGGCGTCGGCATTCCGGCGTCGGAGCTGCCGAACGTCTTCACGCGCTTTCATCGCGTGCAGAAATCCCGCGCGCGCACGGCGGAAGGCGCGGGCATCGGTCTCGCGATCGTGAAGGATCTCGTGCAGCGTCTGGGCGGGCAAGTGTCCGTGCGCAGCGAGGAACATTCCGGCACCACGTTCCAGGTCTGGATTCCGCTGACTTCGCGCCTCGAAACGATCGAGCGCCCGGACCTGAGCGGGCGCGAGCCGGCGCTCGCCGCACTGCTGGCCGATGAAGCGGCGCGCTGGCTTCGGCCGAACGGATCGCTCGAGGACGATGACCTCGTCGAGTTGAGCGCGGCCACGGGACCGAAACGCGGCCGCGTGCTGGTCGTCGACGACAATGCGGATGTTCGCGAGCATCTGCAACGTCTGCTCGGCGCGCGCTGGGAAGTGGACGTCGCGCCCGACGGCACGCTCGCGCTTGCTCAGGCGCATCGGCACCGGCCCGAGCTGATCCTCGCGGATGTCATGATGCCCGGCATGGACGGCTTCGCTCTATTGCGCGCGATACGCGAGGACGATGCGCTCAGGGACACGCCTGTCATCCTTCTCACGGCCTACGCCGGCGAAGACTCCGCGATCAAGGGGCTCAAGGCCGGCGCGGACGACTATGTCGCGAAGCCGTTTTCCGCGCGCGAGCTGCTGGCGCGCGTCGAAGGGCAGATCGAGCTGTCACGCTCGCGCTTACGCACGCGGGAAGTCAACGCGTTTCTGGTGCGCTTCTCGAACGCGGCGCGCGATCTGACCGATCCGCAAAGCATGATGCACCTGGCTTGCCGGATGGTCGCGGGGCAACTGGACACCGAGCAGGTCGAGTGGCTGCCGATCGAAGGTCGCGCGACCTGTGAGCCATTCGCGTCGGCGTACGAGCGAGGCCAGTCGGTCGTCATCAGCGATACGCAGGCCGATCCGCGTCTGTCCGCGACGATCAGGCAGAGCCTTGCCGAAGACGGCATCGGCGCGGCTGTTTTCGTCCCGGTGATGGCCGAAGGCCGCTTGCGCGGGCTTCTTCGCGTGACGCAACGCACGTCCCGCCGCTGGATGCCGGAGATGGTCGCGCTGGTCGAAGGCGTTGCGGGCCGTTGTTGGGCCGAGGTCGAGCGCGCCCGTTCGGCGGACGCGCTGCGCGACGCGCTAGAACACGAATCCGCGCTGCTCATGGAACTGAGGCGCCGGGTACGCGGCATCATCGCCGAGATCATCTCGATCAACGCGCGCACCGCCGATGGCGCGGGAAGCGTCGAACGCCATGCGTCGCTCATGAACGGACGGCTGCAAGCGCTCGCGCGCATCGAGCAAGCACTTGCCGATGGACTGAACGTCGAAGTGGATCTGCACGACATCGTGCGTCTCGAGATCGATGCGCTGGGCGAAACGAACGGCAAGCTCGATATCGACGGAGAGCATGCCGCGCTTTCATCGGAAGCCGCCGAGACGATGACGATGATCGTCCACGAGCTCGTCGTCAACGCACTGGAATACGGCGCGCTTTCGGCGGATGGCGGAGCCGTGACGATTCGCTGGGCGCGCGTCGACCGAAGCGGCGCGACGTGGCTCTGCTTCGACTGGACCGAACATGGCGGGCCCGTGCTCGACGCGTCGGCGAACGTTCGCCGACGCGGCTTCGGCACGGAGATGATCGAACGAAAGGTCGCCGACGAGCTCAATGGAAGCGGCCGGCTGGAGATCGGGCGGAACGGCGCGCGATGTCACATCGAGTTTCCGCTGGGCGACACGCGCGGCCGGCCGTGAACGTTACATGAGGCTTCCCCACTCGTAGTCCACCTTGTCTGGATGCAGCGCGAACATGCCAGCGCCCGGCGTGAACGTCAGCTCGCCGAAGTAAATCCGGTCTTTCGCATCGTACAGATCGACGCGCACGAATTCGAAATCGCTCGACAGCTTTCGCGCGATCGAAACGAGCGCATCCAGATTCGCCGGTCGCGGAGCCGGAGTCGGGCTGCGCGGATAGTGGCCCATGCCGATATCGAGAAGATTCCAGTCCGCGTCGTACATGTCGCCGCGCGGGCTTCCGAAACGATCCGAAATAACGAGGATGAATATCTTCGGATCGCCCGACTGCTTGTTGAAGACATGAAACTTCAGATCCGGCGGGACCTTTCCATCTTCTCCGGTAAGAAGTGCCTCGAAGAAAATGCGCCGCTCGATGGTTCGGTAATGTCGTTCGCGTGCAATCGCATAAAAGTCGGTCGATAACCAGCTTTTCGCCATTGCATCGAGTTTCTCGAATGACGTTTCGTTCTTGTCGCGCACGACTTGCACGAATCCGCTGCCGTGATTCGCCTTCATGACGAAGGATTGGGGAAGCGCATCGAAAACACTTCTCGTGAAATCGGATGGTTCAGCAACCAGCGGCACGAGATACTCGCTGCCGATCTTTTCCGCAACGTATTCACGTACTTTCAGCTTGTCGCTGAGGTCGCCGAAGCGTGGATCGGGTTCGAGGCAGCGCCGCAGGATTTTTTCATTGAATGTCGTCGGATTGCGCAGCTTTGGAAATCGTCCGATCCGGCGACGATGATAAATGGTCAAGTACAGGTTATCGGGCAACCAGTCCCTTACGCTGTGAAACAACGTCTTCGAGAGAGTCATTTACTCCCCTCCTTTATTCTGTACGTCAGACGAAACCCCGTCCGCCCCTTTCTCCGGCCGCGCGTTAAATGCGAACCGAATTTCGCCACGGCGCTGTTCATTGCCGTCGGCACTTCATCAAAACCTTGATTTTCTGCTGAATCGTGGACTGCACGTATGTACGCGAACGCACACACCCGAAAACCACGGTGTCAGAACACGTTTCCAAAAGTTGCTTTGCTTGCGACGACATTTCTTCGACGTTAAATTTCCTCGGGCCGGCGAATCAGATAACCGGACCGGTTTCTCTCTTTCGATGAGTCGCTGGACTTCACCGACGCAAGTCAGACCATAACGCATCCGGTCGATAGACGAGCGTCGTAGCGACAGGCGTCAACATTTGCGTCAATCGTATCGAGACCGTCTCCACGAGCAAGCGCGTTTCTTGCATCGAGAGCGGCTCGCGATGCTTCCGATGCCGGATGCACGCCACGCATGCGTCGCGCATGCGGCCGCAGTGCAACCCGCAACACCTTCAGAAATCCTTAGGGGCGGAGTCGACACATGCTCAAAGAGAAACAGATGAACACGCGCTGGATGACAAGCGCACTCGCGGCCGCAGCGCTCGCATTGCTCGCCGCTTGCGGTGGCGGCGGCGGTTCGGGCAACGGATCGAGCTCGCCCACGAGCTCGGGCGAAGGCGGTGCAAGCTCACCGGGCGGCGCGAGCGCACCCTCCGGCGCGAGCACGCCCTCGACGACGACCGGCACGCCGACGCTCGCCGCCGCGACTGCAGTCGTCGATGGTACGACGATCGGCGCATCGCAATGGAGCGACGGCTCTACATCGACGGGCGGCACCGGCCAGGCCGTCGCCAATCTGAACTGCACGGTCGCCGGCAATAAATACAGCTATTCACATCTGTCGATTTATCAAAACGGTAAGCAACTCTCGTTGCCGGCGAACGTCGGATACGTGAAGCCGACCATGGCGAAGCAGACGGGTTGCGTGTATCCGGTCCACACCGTCGATGCCTCGGGCAAGATCCGCATGGACGTGACATCGAATGCGTCTTACACGCTCGGGCAGTTCTTCTCCGTCTGGGGTCAGCCGCTCAGCACGACCAACGTGGCGGGCCTCACTGGCAATGTGACCGCGTGGGTGAACACGGGCGGCACGCTCACCAAATACACCGGCGATCTTTCGAGCCTCGTGCTGCCGGACAAGGGCGAAGTGACGCTCGTCATCGGCGCGACGCCGACGCAGATCGCGACCTATACGTGGACCGATCCGCCGCCGTTCACCTCGACGGTGACGACGCTCAGCTACGGCGGCCTGGTGGGCAATCTGTACTTTACCGATGGCAATACGGCGACGGGCGGCACCGGCGCGCCGGTCGATGGCCTGATCTGCGCGGCGGGCATGGCCGAGACGTTCCACGTTCACTCGCACGTCGCCATCTTCAAGGACGGGCAGTGGCTCGCGTTCCCGAAGAATGTCGGCATCTTGTCTTCGTGTAACTATGAAACGCACACGCATGACAACACCGGCATCATTCATATCGAAACGCCGAACTTCAAGGACTTCACGCTCGGCCAGGTATTCGATGTCTGGGGCATGCCGCTTTCGAGCACGAACGTTGCGGGCATCACCGGCGACATCGTCGTCTATATCAACGATAACGGCGACGTGCGGCGCTACACGGGCGATCCGCGCAACATTCCGCTGACGTCCCTGCGGGATATCACGTTCCAGATCGGCAAGCCTTTGACCACGCTTCCGACTTATTCGTGGTACGAGCCGCAGTAACGACAGCATGAACGCCGCGGTTCAGGCCGCGGCGTTCGATCACTGCCCGCATTCCTCTTTCTTTCAACACCCAATGTCATCGGCGTCTATGTTCGGCACCACATTGAACGCCGGTGCACAAGCTGCTATGTTTTCCGCATCGCAGTCGAGCCGAAATGCGCTCGCGCGAGTATCTGTCATGGCAGAGACAAGCACGGCTCGACGATTCTTTAAACACGACGTTAGCTCGCCGTCGAGTATGATGATTTCAATACCTGCCTTGTCTTCCGGGGTTTTTCCGTCGTTTGACCGATCGTCGAACCCTGAGAGCGTTACGCTCTGCCGTGTCTTTGCATAGGCTTTTCCAAGGGGACTTCGTCGTCGTGAAGATACTGATCGTGAACACACTCTATTTTCCGGATGAACCCGGAGGGGCCGAAGTATCTACGCGACTACTGGCCGAGGGTCTGGTCAGGGCAGGCATCGAAGTCTGTGTGGTCTGCGCGACCGGATCGGGTGTCGACCATGTGGACAACGTGAATGGTGTGAAGGTCTATCGGCTTCGCTCGGTCAATCTTTACTGGCCGCATCTGCGCGAGAAGCACGGCCGCGTCGCCAAGCTGATCTGGCATGCCATCGATGTCTATAACGTCATCATGTCGCGCAAGCTCGCGAGCATCATCGCGCGTGAAAAGCCGGACGTGATCAGCACCAGCAATCTGTCTTGCCTCTCTGTCGATATCTGGCGTCTCGCACGCAATGCCGGCGTGCCGATCGTGCATACGGCGCGCGATTACTATCTGATGTGTCCGACCGCGATCATGTTCTCGCATTCGAAGCCATGCCAGCGGCAGTGCGGCGTGTGCTCGGTGTATGCGCAGCCCAAGCGCATCGCGTCGGCGCGCGTCGCGGTCGCTGTCGGCGTGAGTCGCTTCGTGTTGCAAAAGCATCTGGAAAGCGGCTACTTTTCGCGTGCGTCGCGCACGGCGGTCATCTATAACGCGTGCGAATCGCTTGAAACTTCGACTGCGCCGCCGCGCACGCGCCGTTATACAGGCGGCCCCGTGCGACTCGGCATACTCGGGCGCGTGTCGCGGGAGAAAGGGCTGGAAGTGCTGCTCGAGCAATTGCTCGCGGACGATACGCTGCAATGGACGCTAGCCGTAGGCGGCCATGCGGATGCCGATTATCTTCAGGCGCTCAAGTCGAAGTACGACGATCCGCGCATCGAATATCTCGGCCGCGTGAAGTCCGACGCGTTCTACGACAGCATCGACATTCTCGTGGTGCCATCGATCTGGAATGAACCGTTCGGGAGGGTCACGGTCGAAGCGTATTCGCACGGCGTGCCGGTCGTCGGTGCAAACACGGGCGGCATTCCCGAAGTCATCGAGCCGCGCACGAATCTGGTGTTCGACATCGCGCAGCCCTCTTCGATCATCGGCAAGCTGCATGAAGCGGTGGCGTTGCTCGACGACCCGCGCGTGCACGAGCGTTTCCGCGAATATGCGCGGCGCTTCAACGTCGATACGATGGTCGAGTCATATCGCGCGCTGTATGAAAGCGTGCTCGAAGAACAGCCGCTGCCACGCGCCGTATGTCCGTAACCTTGCCACGGTCCATATCGTTTTTGCTGCTGGCCACAAGGTAAAAATCGGGCTATCGATTCATAAGGAAGACGCAAAGCATGTAGGCAGCACGCAAATTGAAAAAACGCGATACCCCTTGCTTTCATGGGGTAAACTGGGCCGCACACCTTGCAGGATCAAAGCTCAGCTCGAACGACCGCACTCGATTTCCAATCCTGTCGTCGATCGGATCGAGGTGACGCGGCGCCAACTGTCAGCCATCAGCTCATACGCTGTAGAACCGGAGCCGCGACACATGAAGGGTCATCCGCCCCGTCACATCATCGGCAAGCGCTCAACAAGCTACGGCGCGCGCGAAGACTTTCGCACCGCCAAGCCGCCGGCTCGTAGTGATCTGCATCCTGTCCATACGCCGTGAAAGTACTGATCGCGAACACGTTATATTTTCCAGACGAGGTCGGCGGCGCCGAAGTTGCGACGCGACTCCTTGCCGATGGCCTCATCAAGGCAGGCATAGAGGTTTGCGTGGTCTGCGCGACCGGCACAGGCGACGATCGCAATGAAGTCGTCAACGGCGCGAAGGTCTATCGTCTGCGTTCGACCAATCTCTATTGGCCGCATGCGCCTGGCGAGCATTCCCGCGTCGCCAAGCTGATCTGGCACGCGATCGACGTGCGCAACACGTCGATGACGCGAAAGCTCGCCGAGATCATCGAGCGCGAGAAGCCGGACATCATTCATACTGCCAACCTCTCGTGTCTTTCCGTCGATGCATGGCGCGTCGCCAACAACGCGGGCGTGCCTATCGTACATACGATCCACGATTACTATCTGTTGTGCCCGACGGCGAGCATGCTCACGGCCGGCAAGCCCTGCGCGAGTCAGTGCGGCGTGTGCTCGCTGTATGCGAAGCCGAAGCAGATCGCATCCGCGCAGGTCAGCGTTGCGGTCGGCGTCAGCGATTTCGTCTTGCAGAAGCATCTCGAGAGCGGTTTTTTCTCGCGTGCGGCAAAGACGACCGTCATCAACAATTGCTATCAGCCGGCCATGGATTCCGTCGCGGCACAGCATTCGAGACAAGATGGAAACGCTCCATTGCGACTCGGCATGCTCGGGCGCGTGCTGCCTGAAAAGGGCGTCGAGTTGCTGCTGGAACAACTGCTCGCAGACCAGACGCTCGACTGGACGCTCTCGATCGGCGGCACCGGAGATCAGGACTTCGTCGATTCGGTCAAGACGAAATACGCGGACCCGCGCGTGACTTTCCTCGGACGGGTCGATCCTTCGGATTTCCTGAGCAGCATCGATATTCTGGTGGTGCCGTCCGTGTGGAACGAACCGTTCGGGCTGGTCGTCCTCGAAGCGTATTCGCATGGCGTGCCCGTCGTCGGATCGAATATGGGCGGCATTCCCGAGATCATCGAGCCGCGTTCGAATCTCCTGTTCGACGTCGGCCGGCCCGAGACGTTGATCGACAAAATTCACGAGGCGACCGCCTTGCTCGACGATCCGTCTACGCGCGACCGGCTGCGCCAGCATGCGCGCAAATTCAGTCTCGATGCGATGATCCGCTCCTACGTCGAACTGTACGAAGGAATGGTCTGCCTCGAAGATCGAAAGCCGTGGCTCGCGACAGGACGTGAGGCGAATTGAGCCGCGGATGTTTCATGCGGGTCTTCGCGCATCAAAACGACATGCTGTAAGCGCGGTCTTCGTCTTCGACGTTACGCATGCGGCGTTCGAGATCGGCAAGATCGCCTGACGACGCGAGATAAGCGCTGTGCGAAGGCATGTCGGTACGGGAAACCAGCTTGCCGAGAAGATGCGAAAGCAGTGCGAACATGATGTGCTCCTTGTCGTGTAGGAGGCGGCGTTTGCCGTATCGCTTCACCGCCTGACGCAGCGCGCATGACGTTCGTTCGTCGAACCTGCTTCACATGCATCGCCGATGTGAAGCAGGTTACTTCCCGTGAATTAGCTTCGAATGAGTGCTTTCATTCAAGCCTTCGCGTAAATCGAGCTTCCGAGCGTCAGTGTCGTGCCGCCACTCGCTGACGCAAAGCGGATCTCATAGAGATCGCGACCGAAGTTACCAGGCACCTTGACCGACATGCCGCCGCGATCGTCCGAAAGCGGCACGAAGAGTTGATAGCGAAGGTCCGTGTTGCCGTACAGCACATAACCCGGCAGTTCGGGCAACGTGGTCAGGTAAGCCGGTTCGTTCCCATCGATGACGATCGGCACGGCCGTTGGCGAATCGTTCGTCAGGGTCCATTGCGTGTCTAAACGCTGCTGCCATGCGGTGTCGAGCGGCGTGAGCGCGGCGAGTTGCTGACCGACCGGCAGCGTGAGATACGCGTAACCCGCGCCTGGCACCACACGCTTCATCAGATAGCGATAGCTGTACGCGTGGCCGTTCTCATCGGTTCCGGAAGCGACCGTGAAGCGATACGAGGCGCTATCGCTATTGCTCCACCACCATCCGTCACTGCGATACTGGTATGCGCCAAGCTGCGTCCACGTACGCTTCTTTCCATCCCACTGGTTCAATTGCAGGCTGCCGTCCGGATTCGCGATCACCTGGAATGGCGAGTCGGAATTGCCGTAGATACCGCCAGCCGTGACGATGTTCGGCGCCGATGCCGCCGATGGCGCCGTCGTGCTGATCTTGGCCGGCAGCGAGGCGATCGAGCCGTCCTCTTTCAGCGCGGAGAGCACGAGCGATTCGGCGATCTTGCGAGCGTCGTAGCCCGAATTGCCCGTGATCATCAGCGCGAGTTGCGCCTGTGGCACGACAAAGAACTCGCTCGAATAGAAGGCCGTTCCGCCGTCCTTTTCCCATCCGAGGACGCCTGCTGCATCGAGCGCCGGTTGCCTGATCGAGTCCCAGCCGAGTCCCCATTTCCATTCGGGCGACGGATTAATCAGGAGTCCGGTAGTTTGATCCGTGCCCATCTGCGCGATGCCCGCCGCCGATACTACGCGCTGCCCCTGAAACATGCCGCCGCCGATGATCATCTGCGCGAGATTCATCATGTCGCCGGGCGTGGAGCTCAACCCGCCCGTCGCATAGGCGTTGACGAATTCCTGATACTGCGTGCCGTTCGCAAAGGGATACGAGAACGAGCCGCTGCTCGGCACGCTCGTTAGATAGCTGGAGTTCGTCATCTTCAGCGGCGCGAGGATGTTCGCTTCCACGAAGCTTGCGAAGCTCTGCCCTGTCATCGCGAGGACGATCTGCTCGATCATCGTGAAGCCGTCGTTGCAATACACGGCAAGCTCGCCGGGGTAATGCTTCAGATGCGTATTCGCGAGTTCGGCTTGCGTATCGGCTGCGTAGCCGGGAACCGGCGCGAACGTGAAGAGATTGCGCGAATTCGTGCCCGGCAGTCCCGACGAATGCGAGAGCAACTGGCGCGTCGTGATCTTCGCGTACTCGGGCGAGAGCATCGTGAATGTCGGGAGATAACGGACGATCGGCGTATCGAGCGTGATCAGTCCGCGATCCTGAAGGATCGTCGCTGCGAGCGCCGCAAACAGCTTGCTGACGGAGCCGATGTTGAAACGCGTCTGGGTCGTCGCCTTGGTTTGGTTCGGCACCGACGATACGCCGAACGCCTGCTGCCAGAACACGTTGCTGCCCTTGAGCATGGCCACCGATATTGCCGCGACGGGCTGCGTCGGATTGCCGATGGCCTGCTGGATTGCCTGCTGCCCCATGGCGACGGTTTGAGGATAGGACTGGGAGTCGGCGTTATCGCTGCCGCAGCCGGGGAGAAGTGTCGCGAGCATTCCGGCGCCGGCCATGCCGAGGAACTGCCGACGGCCCGTGCTCGCTATATTCGGGCTGAAGATTGAAGGGGCGCGGGTACGGTTCGATCGGGGCACGACGTCTCTCCTTGTTGTTATCTGCAAGGCGTACTCTGTGCGGCTCGTTCCTTTTGCGCTCGATTATAGGCATGAAAATCGCGCAATCGAGCGAAGTTTCCGCTACGCGGGTGGATGCGGCAGTGTCGCCACTAATGCGAATGAATCTCGTTGTCGGCTCGTCATCGCCGAACGTCTATTCTGAGTGTGTGGCAACGCGACCAGGCGGGAGACGGTATGCAAGGCGATCCGAAAGTGATTGACTACCTCAATGCCGAGCTGAAGAACGAACTGACGGCCGTGCATCAGTATCTTTTGCACGCGCGTCTCTATCAGCATTGGGGATTTGAAGAACTCGGCGCGCACGAATACGACGAGTCGATGGACGAGTTGACGCATGCTGACAAGCTGACCGAGCGAATCCTCATGCTCGATGGACTGCCGAATTTGCAGGATCTTCATGCGTTGGCCATTGGCAAGCAGACGCTCGAAGCTCTGCAGAACGACCTCAAGCTCGAGCAGGCGGCCCAAGCGCAATGCAAGGAGGGGATCGTCTATTGCGAATCGGTGCGGGACTTTGTCTCAAGAGGGATTCTGGTCGAACTGCTCGACGCTACCGAGGATCACATCGATTGGCTGGAGATTCAGATCGGCCTCATCGACAAAATCGGCATCGAGAATTATCAGCAATCGGCTATTCGCAAGCTGGCGTGAGATGCTTTGAAAGTTCAAACGCAAAAACCCCACCTTTTGGGGTGGGGTTTTTGTTTGGAGCATGAGGAGCCTGACGATTACCTACTTTCACACGGGTATCCGCACTATCATC
>NZ_JARUXN010000022.1:0-13175 GCF_031451415.1 Caballeronia sp. LZ028
GATCTGCCTCTTCATCGTGAGTCTGTTCCGTGAGCTGCCTTCTATAACGTCCTCAGCTATGCAAACGATGACCACCGAGCTTAATAAATCAGCGTTTCCTTAGTCACACGCGGACGTACTGTTTCAAAACTTATCGAAAAACCTCAATAAACAATCGCGGCCACTTGTGCTGCTTGTAACTAGCCTTACTGATACGCGTCGCCGTAAATAAAAACTTCGACGAAACAGTAGCGCTCTCGACGCGAATCAGTCGCGCCGAGAGTGTCGTCATAATGGACTTGATGCTGTGGTATCTAGTCGATAGTGGCTGGCGATATTGGACTTACTTCGTGCCAAGGAAAATGATGCCGGCTTTGGACGGCGTTTGCACGAAGGCATGAATCTGATTTCCACTCATTACACCAACGCCGGTTGCCGTAGTGTTGGGATAAGCGCATCCAGAGCCCGATCCAAAATTCAAGCTGATGTCGTACACGTTGCCCGTGGCGTGAGGCTTAATCGAACCAGTGAATGAGCAACTCGTTCCATTTCCCGTGATGCTCCCGTTCGAGTCGGCGGTCAGGGTCACCGAGTCGGTGCCGACGCGGGTGCCAATGTTCGTGGCGCTTGTGCCTCTGAACGTGGCCGTGACCGTGGCCTGCGAAGGCACAGTGTCGTAGGTGGAATCGTAGTTGCCGCTGAAGTCCGACTTAGCGCCGTTGCCGTATGTGACGGAAGCTTTGAGCGACTGCTTCGCCGAGTAGGTGCCGGACAGCGTAACATTGTTGACGCCTTGGCCCTCAAGGTTGTAGTCCGTGCCCGCGCCGTTGCTCAGACTACCGGAGCTTGAAGTTACGGTGCCTGCTACGACGCCCGAGATCAGCGTGGGCGAGCCGACAGCCGAGTACTGCGTGTAGAACCGGCCATCATCAAGAATCAATACAGTTGCCTGCCGACCGTTGACCGTGCCAGCGTACTGGCCCGCTGCAGACGGGGTGGGGGTCGCAGGTGCGGACGCATTGTTATTGTCGCCACCGCCGCCCCCGCAAGCCGACAACGCAACGCAACAACCCAATACGGCTACTACCATCTTTCTTTTCATTGTTCTCTCTCTATTCTTGTATTAGCTTCAACTGGCCGATGTGCAGTGTAACGGAATGTAACAGACATTGAAAAGAGGGTTCCGAGAAAATTCGATGCATGTGGGATTGCCGCGACACGGGCCAGCAAGAGAGCATGTCTTCACCCGCAAGGCCGTACGGCGTTCACGCAACGGATCGAATGTTTCCGCTCTAACGGGCTGCCTTAAAAATCAGACACTTATCAAACATATAAGAAAAGGATGTCAACCAACATCCAATGCTTGTGCTTCCTCTTCGTTGTTTCCCGCAGCGCCATCGCTTAAAAAATTCTCAATGACTAGCCGGCTTTCACTCCGAAGAAGGTTGGAAGGTGGTATGCGCTCTAGGCGCGGCCTCTGAGAACTTCTAACCTTTCGATTTCATTTCTGATAAGGGTGACCTTCGCTTGAATGCTTTGAAACGATGTTGCGTCACAGCCTTCTCCTTCTTTGGGATGAAGTGCTAAAGTAATTGTTCATCGCGTCGATACCCAGAAAGGCAGCACAATCTTAGGACGCGAAGACCTGAAAGCATTAGAACGCGAGGCTCTTCAGTCGAAGCGTCAGAATGACCAACAACGAAGTTGAGAGACCAATCAATGATCAATAAGAAAATGCGCGCGCGGGGCTGCATAGCGGTTGCAGTGGGAATGCTGTTCATGAGTACGGGGGCATTCGCGCAAGAGTCGGCTTATGACGACCTCAACTCTTGCGTGAAGAAGGAGCAAGTTCTTACCACAGCAAAGGGCGCAGGGCTCGGTGCACTCGCGGGGCTGAGTGCAATGCTTGTGGCGCATAAGAAAGAAGATGCCGGCAAGGCTGCCTTGATCGGCGCAGTTGCGGGTGGGGTGGCTGGCTTCGCGACCGCCTACTACACTGCCGTTGACACTTGCTACAAGAAGAATCCCTCTTGGATTCCCGAGTCGAAGCTCCAGCGCACGAAAGACTTCGACAAGGTCAAGAAGGAAATCCGGTATACGCCGAAGCAGGGCCCTCTGACGAAGGTCCGCTCGATCGATGTGCCTGGTGCCATCACGGCAGGTAGCCAGCCTGAAGTGACGAGCAACTTCATCGTTATGACCCCTCGAGGCGATGACGCTCCGATCACCATTGAGCGAAAGCTCTTCGTTGTCGACGGTGACAAGCCAACCGAGGTTCCATTCCAAACACAGAACGGCGCAACTCAGCAGCTCACCGTCGAGCCGGGCGAGCAGCAGGACACGGTCCACGTTCCGATTCCGCCGGACGCAAAGCCGGGCAGCAAATTCATTTACCAAGTGAGCGTGGCTTTGGAAGGTGGTAAGGCGGATGTCCAGCAGAAAGAGCTGACCGTTACTCAGTAAGGCCTAAGGCTGGCCGGCGGTCACGCCGGTCGCTGCTTCTATCAATCCGCATCGAGGATCGGAAGGCGCTCACGCGTCTTCTGCACGCTATGAAACGGCTCATCGCACGCTTTGCGTGCCTCATGGCCCCGTTGCTGCTTGCCGCATGTGCTGCCAGCAGCTTACCGGGCTACCAAAACGCGTACCGCACCTACAACGTTCCCGAGACGCTCGTTCAGCAGATCAAGGGCAAATTCGCGAGTCACGGTCTCACGCAAGCGTCCGTAGGACGCGACAACACGGGACGCATCCAGCTGATTGGCACGTACCAAGACGAAGATCAGGTAGACACCGCGTTCTTGATAGTGCAGTCAGTTGTCGGCATCAAATCGACGTCGCCCTTTTATCCGGAGCATGTTCTGAAGAAGCGATGGGAGGCGGAGGCGGGCAAGGCGATGACAGCGTTCAAACGTGCGCAGGCGGAAAAAGCAGCAATGCCGGTGAAGCTTGCGCTTGTCGTGGGCATCAATCGCTTTGCTGACCACCATCATCTGAAAGATATCCAGGGTGAAGATGATGCGGTAGTGGTCAAGGATTATCTACAGCGCGCAGGGTATCGTGTGACGGCGTTGCTTGGTGAGCAGGCGACAAAAGCAAACGTCGAGGCAGCCATTGCCAAGCTCGACAGTCAGATTCGTCCTAACGACGATGTTTTCATATACGTCTCCAGTCACGGCAACATGCCTGTTCCGGCGCCGGGTGACAAACGAAAGATGTCGATTCTCACCTACGACTCGGGTGATGCCTGGACAGCTCAGTCGGAAGATGCCACGGAAGTGATGCTTCACTACCAGCAGCATTCGGTGCCTGATACGTTAATCCAAAAGCTCGCCCAGAAGCCAAGTCGCACAATGCGCGTGTTGATTGATACGTGCTACAGCGGTGACATGCTCGACGACATCCAAGACGACAAGGTTGCATATGTTCGTCGCGTCAACGGCAATCGCAGCGAAGTGGAAGGCATCTCCCTCGCCTCATGGAGTGGACCTACGTACACATCGAAGGCAATCCAATTTTCCGATGACGGTGCACCCGGTGCACGCGGGACGCAACAATCGCGCACCGTGATCGACCGCAGTCGTGCTGGCTACAACATCATCACGGCGACGAGTCCGAATGAGAGATCGCTCGGTCCTCCCGGCGGAAAATTCGAGAACCCGGTCGCACGCGACCAGCTCCTAAAGGGCTCTTACTTCACGCAGGCTTTGTTCGCCTACCTGGAGCAGAACCGTGGACAGCTCGCGCCGGCGTTCCGTGACGCGAAGCGCTTCACGTCCGATATCGCGCCGAAGATCTCGCAGGGAAAGGAGACTCAGAATCCGCGTGAGTGGTCGACCATCCCTGAAGCACGCAACGATCTACTGCAGTAGCCAGCTTTCCATTAAGTTCCCGGAGAACCATCATGCGTCACGTATTTGCCGCGCTCGCGCTAGCCACGATCGCAAGTCACGCCATGGCCGAAGACGGCTACACGGCCAAGTCGCTCTTCTTTGGTGAGGATGACAGCCTTCGCACGGTTGCCACGTCTGCGGCGCCGGCGGTCACCGAAGGTACGGCCATTGCAGCTCAAACCGCGTCCGGTGCTGCGGTCACCCTGGCCGACAATAAGGCCAACAGCGCGACGAAGCCTCGTGTCCTCAGAGTTTCACATAAGAAGGCGGAGAACGTCGGCGCGAGCTACTTCATTCGCCTTAAGGATGCAGATGGATCGACACGTGACGTGTTGGCTCGCCGTGTGTTTAAGAGCGGCGAGCACTTTCAGCTCGGCGTGAAGGTCAACCGCCCGTCCTATGTCTATATCCTCAACGAATCTCCGGACGGCTCGCTCACTCAAATTTACCCGCAACCCTCGCAGGACAATTTCGTCGATGCAATGGGCGTCGTCTTCCTCCCGGCGCGCGGCTCGTTCGTCTTCGACAACAAGCCGGGGATGGAGAAGCTGATGGTCTATCTCTCGTCGGAACCGCTAAAGACCGATGTGCGAAAGCGCGTCACTGGCTACACGCCTGACTTTGTTTCAAGTCCAATCAACACGGCGGCAGCGTGCACACCCAGAGTCTCGGTGACGACAGCTGACATGCCCGCCCCAGGCTCCGGGTCGGACGCGGCGCCGCAGCTTGCCAGTGCCGATACCGGTGCGGATTACGGAACCAAGGGAATCGCATTCGCTGCAGATGACAAGTCGTCTTGCGCGACAACCGTCGCGGCCGCAGAGCCGGAATATGCAACGAAGGGCATCGTCTTCAGCGAGGATTCCGCCCCGACGGCGGGTGGTCAGGTTGCGTCCTACGTGGTCAAGCCTACGACGGCTTCGGATGCCAACCTATATCTGAAAATCAATCTCGCGCACCAGTAAGCGGTCGACGCCGGCACATTGAGACAACGAACGAGCAAAAATATGGACCACAACCACCTCATCATCGGCCTTGGCGGCTCGGGCGGAAAGATCATCCGCAATCTGCGCAAGACGGTTGAGCGTAACCGCGACGTTCAAGGCACCTCGCCCTCCGAGGCACGCTTCGAATATCTCTACGTTGATACATCGACCGACGAACTCGACAAGCGCGACGAATGGCGAGTTCTCGGCAAGGACATCGAGTTGGCGCGTAGCCAGTTTGTGATAAATACGGCGAGCAATGTGCGTCCGGTCCTCGAGGACCCTGCGTCGTTCCCGGGTCTAAGTGATTGGATCGAGCCTCGCAGCATTTTCGACTTCGTGAAGCCGGGTATTGCGGGCGCAGCGCAGCGCCGCAAGCTCGGCCGGCTCGTGTTCGCGCAGAATGCATCGCAGTTTGTAAAGGCGGTCGAAGATCGCATGCGGGTACTGGAAGAGGGGCCGGGCCGAAAGGGCGTCACCATTCATATCGTCTGCGGTCTCGCCGGCGGTACTGGAAGCGGGTCTATCGTAGACGCGGTAGCCTTGATTCGTAACAAGTATCCCGAAGCGGACCTGCATCGCGTCCTGATTTATGCGCTGCTGCCGGAGAAGGATTCGAAGCGCGTGCGCAACGTTGCCGGATTCTCGAACTACTACGCGAACGGCTACGCCGCCCTTGCAGAGCTCAACGCGATGGCAGTCGGGCAGTATCACCCGCGAAGTGTGCTTGATGGTTCGACGATGGACCACGATACATATTTCAATGGTTGCTACCTCGTCAACAATGTCAACGAACACCATCTCCAGTTTGATGTCGATGGGGAGATGCCGCGTATCGTGGCGGAGTTCATCTATCAGAAGACTCTGAACAAGCAGTGGGAAGGACTCGGTCGCGCGGAAAAGGGCGAGAACGACATCAAGAATTTCGAATCGGAAGACGAGATCGGCAAGGCGCGTGCCAAACTGTTCTTGTCCTTCGGCGTCGAGCGTATTGTCGTTCCGGAACAGGAAATCAAGGAATATCTTGCCTATGGCTTCGCAGAGCAGGCGACACGCCAACTGATGTTCAACAACTTCCGTCAGGGTGAAGGCTACGCCGACGAAGCGGTTCAGAAGGATTGGGGCTCGGAGGCCCGCAAACCTGACGTCATCCAAAAGCTTCTTCTGAGCGACTCTCACCTCATGCTCGAAACGGGCATTCTGGAGGACGACGCGAAGAACGCGATGTGGAAGCCCGCTCGCGAGTACTGGAAGCAGATTGTGAGTCGTATCGCGCCTGAGATTCGCGTCGACCAGACGCTCGAGCAGACCACGTGGGTCCACGCACTTTCGTCCAAACTGAGCAAGGTTTTCGACGAGACTTACCGCACGATGGGCGGCGTTCGCAAATTCTACGAAATCAAGTCGAATGCTCGTCTCGAGATGGCTCGCCACGTGAGTCGTGAAATCGAGAAGCAACTGTTTTCGGACTGGAAGATTGGTACGCACTCGCTGATGCAGTTGCGTCAGTTTGTTGACGCACTCATTGGCATGCTCGGCGAGCGTCTCGAGCTTTTCAATCAGGAACTCGCGAAGGGGCCTGCGAACGAACAAGCTATCGTGGCGCGCATCGACGAGTTGAACACGCAGTTCAACAAGGTCGGCTTCCTCGGTAAGCATTTGACAGACAAGCGAGGCGGCTTGTTCACGGAGATGGCCACGCACTATCAAGACCTGTTTGCGTTGCGCACCCTAATCGAAGGGCAACGCTTTGCGACCGGCTTGATTCCGTTCATCAAGGATGAACTAGTCTCGCTTCGTGGCTTGATCGACGAACTGCACCAAAATCTTGCGGCGGCTACCGAGCAGGTTCATGACGAGCGAGCAGCACGTCTTGAAGGCGCCGACGCGGTGTATCAGCAGCGCATCTTCGACCGCAACGCAATCGACAGTGTGATGAAAGCACTGGTCGTCGACGAGCAAGCTCAGATCACGCGGACACAGAAGGTCCGCCAGTCAATCATCGACCTGGCCGGTACCGAGGTTGACTCGTTCGACAAGCTGGTACGTGGGGTGTCGTTGGGCGCAATCATTTCGACGCTCTCCCAGGCGTCGGCGCTGATTGTCGAACTCGCGCACACGGAAATCGCGAAGACACTTCAACCAGTTCTCCATGTGAACATCGTCGAGCGCCTCCAGAAGCAGTACGACGCCAATCCCAGCGGATTGAAGAGCTTTGTGTCAGGTCTGTACGAGAAGTCCGGGACCATGCTCCAGTACAACAAGACGGAGGTTGACCGCGCGGTAGCAAACAATCAAGGTGGCTCCGTAGGCACAGCGAAGACCGTTGCAGTGTTTCTGCCCGAATGCGAGAGCCAAAAGGGGTTCCACGCCACGCTCACGCGTATGTTCGAAGAGCAGAAGGACCCTGCTTCGGACACGGTTGTCGCGGCCGGCAAGCTGTCGAACGAAATTGTGATCATGAAGATTGCGTCGTTGATGCCCGTCCGGTTCGTCGAGTCCCTGCCGGTTCTGAAGCGTCACTACGACGGCTTGCTCAGCGACTTCAATGAATCGCATCTTCTGCACAGCGTTGGTGATGGCAAGCGGCTGCCGCCCCTTTTCGCTCGTACCGCGTCGGAGATGGCCTCGCAAGCTAAGCGCAAACCCTATCGGCTGGTTGCGCACCTTCTTAACATGATTCGCTCGCGTGAAAACCGTACGACGGGCGAGACCGAATGGATCTTCGTGTACGAGGACGATGGTCTGCCAACTGACCGTGTACTTAATGGTCGCAGCTGGGCCGCAGTGTTCGAAGGAGATCAGAAGGACGATCTGCAAAAGCTTGTCGAGTCAGAGGTTTCGCGTCATATCGCGAGCGCGTTGCAACATCGAGACGACAAGAGCGAGTTGCTCAAGCGCTTCGATGCGTTTGCTCGCAAAACCCTCGACGAATCCGGTGGCTACACCGACGATCCGGGCTACAAGGCGGTCGTCGCATTGAAGCCGCAGATTCGCGACATCATTGGCTTGCCCAGCGCGACGGCACAGGCTGCCTGAAGGCCAACAATAAACGAACATAAGCGAACTACATCATGGCAACGTACAAATGCCCAGCCTTGGGTGAATGCGAGCTCGGGATGACCGGGGAGTTGATCGAGCGCGCGCCGGGAGAGGATCTGCGGTGTCCGAAGTGCGCCACGCTGCTGGAGTTGCAGGTGCAGAAGGGGACTGGTGGCAAGAAGTTGAAGCCGCAAGTCATTGCCGCAGTTGTCGGCGCGGCGGTTCTCGTCATCGGTGGCGGAAGTTTCGCCTACATGCACTCGCATAAACCGACCGAGTCCGCTGAACAAGCGAGCGCGACCTCGGCAAGTTCGGTGGCGGTAAGCGAAGCGGCGCCCGCTGCAAGCACGCCGGCGCCGGCGCCGACAGTGGCAAATGCTGGTGCGGCGTCGAGCGTCGGCATCGCACCCACCGCCGAGGATATCGCGAAGGATCGCCAGGCTGGTGACAAGCAACTGACTGGCGGAGACGCGGCGGGAGCCGAAACTGCTAGCAATCGCGCCGCAGCGAAGGAGATGATCAAGGTCGCGATTGCCGATATGGCACAGGGCAAGCTTGATGATGCTGAGAAAGAACTGACCGACGCCCAGGTGCGCGACCCCAAGCAGTCGCTCGTCTATTACAACCTAGGCGTACTTCGTCTCAAGCAGTCGCGAACCGACGACGCACTCAAGGCGTTCGAAGCAAGCTTTCTCAACGGCTTCGGGTATTTCGACGCAATGGCAAAGGATCCGGACCTCGACGCGATTCGCCATGACCCGCGTTTCGAAGCGCTCTTGAAGAAGTATCGTCCGGAGTCGGCATGAGACTCAGGCAGCTCGTGCTTCCTGTCGCGTGTGCGCTTGCGTTGGTGAGCGCTTGCTCGCGGCAAGATAGGACATCGGTGATCGGACATTGGCAGGCGGAGCGGACGACGTTTTTCAGCGCGCAGCTACCCGTCGGACCAGACATCGTCATCGGCAATGATGCGATCTCCGTTCCCGGCACGGATGCTCGCATTCCGTTGAGCGGGATCACGCAGAAGGGCGACGAAGCTGTCCTCGAGATGCCCTTGGGCGTCGGCTTGTCGTTCTTCTTCGATGGACCGGATCGCATGCACCTCTCGTTGCCCGTCGTTGGGAAGGTGTACTACCGTCGCGTGCACGATGCGGTTGCAGCTGCACCGGTTCTGAAGCAGGAAGCACCGGTGCGGACGGGGAGTACTCTTGCGGCCTCGTCTGTCGTGGCAGCTCCCGCTACGCATCCCACTGTGACCGCGCAAGCCGTAGCGACACCCGTCGCGGCCATCCCTCAACCGTCGTCGTCAACTCGTGAGTTCGATCGCGCATCGCTGGCTGCGCAACAGGGCGACCAGGAAGCCGCTATCGATCACTTGAGCGAGGCCCTTCGGCAGGGATTTCGGGGCTTCGACAAGCTCGATTCTGCACAGGAGTTCGCCTCACTGCGCTCGGACGTTCGGTATCAAGCGTTGCTTGCGCGCTACCGCTAACGCGGCAGATGTAGATTCGACACTATCCAAACGAAAAAGGGGAATGGCTATGAGCGATGTTTCGCGTCAGATGATGATGTACGATGCGCAGAAGAAGAGCGTTGGAGTTGCATTCATCCTCTGGTTCTTTCTTGGCTACCTTGGCGCGCATCGCTTCTATGCAGGCAGGACATTCACCGCGATAGCGCAACTCGCGCTCACGGTGCTCGGTGGCGTGCTTGCAGTGGTGGGCGTCGGATTCGTTTTTCTCGGGATCGTAGGACTCTGGCTGATCGTCGATATTTTTCTGCTCCCGGGCATTATCAAGGCCTACAACGTGTCGTTGGTTGGGAAGCTTGGTTGAGATGGGCAAATACGGCGCGCCCCTTCTTCTGGGAGGCGCGGGCCGGATTCTTATCACGCGTCATGCCGAGCGCTCTCCGACTTATGCTGCATTCGGCACGGCCCGCGAAGCACGGGTCGAATATTCGATAATCCGTGCACGACGGTCATCGTCAGTCTGATTGTCAAAGACGCGTTCTATCTCCTCGAACATATTGATGTGACGCCAGGCGAGTCTTCGGGCGGAAGCGCGCATCTTAATTGAGATAGGCGGGAGCGCCGCGTTCGGGCTACATGCCGTAGGACTCGGACGGGAGCGCTTCTTCGACTTTGCCTCGGCGAAGCGGACGCGGCGGCTGGCGTCCAAGGCGGCACCGATGTCCATGCGGGGTTGCCGGCGAGGTCGAATCGTAGGGGCACCCTCGGAGTGGTCACGTTATCGATACGGTACAAATTTTGGTTTCGCGTGGTTCAGGTCTGACGGGAGAGAGCAGACCGCTCACGAATACTGGTCGCAGTACGGCATGTCAATCATCTCAGCAACTGCTCGTTCTCGACACAAGAGGGCTCGGATGGGGCCGGTAGCCCAGCCTAGCGCTCCCGGGATAGCGGAAGAGCGAGTGGTGGTAGGCGCGGGCGCGGATTCACGTGTCGGCGACGGCCCGTCAAGTCTTGCGTGGTCAGGGTACGTTACGACAGCGGCAGGCCTGCATCAGGGGATCAATACATCATTCGTCGCTTTTTCTGAGAAAAGTGCGCCAGCGCTCCTCCCTTGCTGAAATCGCTTTGACGATGAAGGCTGAGCGGTAATATGTCGGCAGTAAGAAAATTCGAAATGTAGCGGGCAGGTTATACGTTTGTCTTCCTAGCATCCTTGTCGGCGCGGTCGCGGCGGTCACGAAGCTCTTTGCATAAGGTAAGCGATCAGTCCGTCTAGCGCGACTAGTCACGACGTCTTCGGCGCGGCGAGCCATAGTTTGAATCGGGATCCAATCCAGCCTCAGTATGCACTACAACGCCTCCTTCCTCGAAACCTCGCTGAACTTTTCCCTGTTCGATCAACGGCAGTCTCCTGTCAACGAGCTTTTTGTTGAAGGCAAACTTGATAGCGGATATCAACTGGAACTGAGAGGGTCACGCCGCGCGTACGCATTAGCGGTGGCGGGAGGAACGGAAGCGCTGGCGTTGCTGCTCGCGCGGGGAGAGTGGACGTGTCCTCAACTAGACGCGCTCATCGCCGAGCAGGGGGCGGTTTTTCAGCCGCAGATGACCAAGAAGCTTCAGTCGAAGCGATTCCGCGCATGCCAGACGGAAAGCCAACTACGCAAAGCTCAGGAAGAGTTCGAAAGTGAAGTTTGGCACACTATGCGCAACGCACTTCCGCCGCAGATTCTGGCTGAGCGGCCCGTGCATCCGACCTGGATGTCGCAGGTATTCGTCGAAGCACCGACCGCTTTTATCATTGCAAAAATCGAGCGTCTTGCAAAGTACGGTGCTCAATTTTTAGGCAACCCTCCAACCCGCACGAACTTCGCAGAGCCGCAGCAGCGAGACGACTGGCGCAGCGCATACGATTGGCTTTGGGCTATGGGCTGGGTTAAACGGGGTTTTGAGTTAGATACTCAGGTTTTCCTGCGCACCTTGACGGTAGAAGTATTAAAAGATCAGTGTAATCAGTGCGGTTGGAAAACATCCGGAACAAAGGAAGAATTGGTTCAACGGGTGTTCGATCGGCTTGGTGACGAGGGCGTACGAGCATCCCGTGTATTTTCGCAATTTTGGCCACGCATTTATCAGCTTGAGCCCACCATTGTTCCCGAGCCGAACCAGCTATATGCTGCGTGGCGCTGGTACACCACATACGCTACCTTTTTCGTCGAGCTGCTTGCTAGAAAGCGGGATGAGCTGGAAAGCTCAGCGATTCGAGCTTTTGGTTTCTTAAAACTAAATTCGGAACAGTGCAACGACCTTTGCAGCCGACCGACGATTACGGGAGACTATGATCCGAAACTGCATCGCGTCCCACCTTATGGCTTACTCTGCCGTTGTCATGTGGAGAAAGATTACGATCGACTCCATGCGGCTTTGAAAGCGGAAGAGCAGCGGCGCCGCATGAAATTTGGAGTACGCGAACAGATCAGCATTTTCAAGACAGATGTCGAAAATCTCCAAAACGACCTTGTCGACGCCTTTGTTCGAATCGATGACGCTACGAGGGTTGACTGCTTGCTCGTCGACGCGAACGAAGTCGACGAAGATGCAACGCCTGATTCTTTCCATTACGCAATCTCGATGGGGCGTAAGGGTCCTGGTGAAATTGAACTCGAAGTGTATTGTGCGGATGGTGCGAGTGAAGGCGAGGATGGAGTGCCAAGAGAGCTTAGAGATGCCGGCTGGGTCCGCACAAACGAAGAACAGGATGGCGAGGGAAGTCTCTCTTGGCGAATGCTCCTAACCCCCGGAATTCCACTACGAGAAGCTACGGCCAACGCAGTGGCGCTTGCCGTTGATCAATTGCGCACTGTCGTAGCAGCACCAATACATACCTTTGACCGTGCGGCCGGTGCGTCAGCGACACAGCTTGATCGCATTTGGATCTCGGTTGAAGTGAACTACTTCCCGAAGGCCGGTCGGTATGCTGAACGGAACGATGGGCGTTGACCGGCACATTGAGAGAGCAAAGGCCCCGTTAGGACATTTCTAGGCCATTCGACTGTATGCGATCCACGACCGACGCCCCTCAGAGGGGGATGTGCGGCGTGCAGCATATGTAAACGCGGCGTTGGGTTAGCGAAGGCCCGCAGGGATTTTCCAGGGAAGCAGCGCGTCGTAGTCGTCGACGGTCTTTGCCAGAGGTAGCCGCTGGAACAGCCAGGTGAGGTAACGATATGGGTCGATGCTGTTGGCCTTGCAAGTTTCGACCAATGCGTAGAGATTGGCGCTTGCGTTCGCACCGTCGACGGTGTCCGAGAACAGCCACCCGCGGCGCTTATAGAAGCATTTCTATAACGCCTGCTATGAGCGGTGCGCGATTATCTTGACTTCCAATCGCAGCTTCGGTGAGTGGGGCGAGGTATTCGGCGACAGTGTCGTTGCAGCAGCCCTGCTCGACAGGTTGCTGCATCACGCGATCGTGGTGCAGATTGAGGGCTCTTCTTACCGTCTGCGCGAGCATGCCGATTTACTCCCCGACCATCTACGCAACCGTCCATCATCTCTACACCCGGCATCTGCCGAAACGCCGCGCCGGCGCCCAGGACGCCCCCGGAGGAGCTCACCCGATCCCGAAAACGGCTGATCACCACGCAGATACAGGGTGGGGAATTTTACTCCGACAGTTTTGGGGAAACTAAGTCCGACGTTGACACCGCGAGAAGGGCCGCACCCGCTACAAGGCCATGACGCTCGACACTGGGGAGTTTATGCGCCGCTTCCTGCTCCACGTGCTGCCAGTCGGGTTCCATC
>NZ_JARUXN010000023.1:0-13144 GCF_031451415.1 Caballeronia sp. LZ028
GCTTCGAGCGCCTCGCTTTCATCCACGAGGCTTTGCTCGAAATCGCTTGCTGCATCATATGCTGGCGACACCTGCAAAAGTCATTCTGTTAACGCCTCTTAGTGGCTCTGAGTTCTTTGCCAGCTTTCGACAGGAGCGAAAATTCCGCTGATCTCGTATACGGTTTGTGCCAGCGAATTCTGCTTTTGCTGCCATCTGGAAGCTAAGCCGCTTCCCGGCTCGCCTCTACCTGCGCCGGGATAGAGCGGTCAATTGGCGAATTTCAACGAAGCGGCATAGCTCGTCGACGATCCGCTCACTACGCGGTGACGTTTTGATGCGGGACGCCGATGACTCACGCGAAAGGGCCTGTGGCACGACTGTCTCGCTCAAAGGGGACCTCAAGACGGAAACTTATCAACGCCGGTTTGCGCGATCGATAAAAGCGCCAAGCCAACGACACCATCCGGCAGGAAGTCACGAAAATTTGATTGTTGCGATTTTACAATTCGGCCCAACGGAGGCGAGTCTTATCAATTCACGCGTCGACGGCGAGGTCAGCTTGCTGTCAAACAACCATTTTGAACTTGGCTGAAAGCCGCGCCGGAACGTGCTCAAAAATAGCTTTCAAGTTGGACAAAACTTCCTAACTTATTGATTTTAAGTTAAAAAAATATACGCAGTTCTTCTATCTTTATCAGAAAGGTGCAATTAGTTCCAGCCGACCGAATGATGGGTCGCAGGCAACAATTTGCTCGTTTGGATATTGCTAGCAGTTTGGACGTCGGAGACGCTGACTTTGCGCACACGTTACAGATTCTGATGAACTTGGCCGATTGCATGCACTGAAATGTAGGCAAAGAGGCCTAGGCAGTATTTGCCTCGACTTCGGGGCTTATCTATGTTTTGAACAGAAATTCATTCTCGCCTGCTTGATTTGCTCGCGTCTCAGAGATATAAACGTGCCGTGGCCTCTCCACTTGACGGCTTCCTCGAGCACGGGAGGTCGAGCGTAAGTGCCCGTAGCGTTCGGTGTTCTCCGCACTGTCGGAGGTGAGCGGTGTTCGCCGCGCAAGCGAAGGTGAGTGGGCCCTGTGTTCTCCGCGAAAGCGGAGGTGAAGAGCGAGCCGGTCTACCGAGTAGGCTCGGTAGACCGGTTCCTTTTGCAGCGTGAGCTTTTTTCTCCGCTGTCGTATGGGTTGTCAGCGCTCAAGCCCTTTGCGTCAGTTTTGGGCGTGACGAGCGCGAGAATCGGCGCGGCCCTTGTTCCTGACGTGAATGTGGCTGCAAGCCAGGACAGAAAGTGGTGTTAATGTTCGAACGCTAATTTCTTTACGAACGGGGATTGGCGGGCCGGCAAGAGAGTTTGACCAAGCCTACGTCCACGGTTGGCCAGCGGCCCAGCTCGCTCCGCACGATCATGGAAGCGCCCGGCGTCACTTAACAAGGAAGTTAGGTTTCGGGATGTTGCGGAATCCTCCAGCTACGAACCAAGCATGATTTGCGAGCGTTTGATACATGACGTGCTGCCAGCTATTGAGCCGTTCTATATATCGATTACACTCGTCCCTTAGATGCGCAAGTACGCCCGCCGCACCTTCGCGGTTCTCGATTGACTCAAGATGTCCCCTGAGCGAGGACATATCTTCGTTGGCATTCGAGGTATAGCTGAGCCCAAGCTTCACAATGTCGAAGTGCCGTTGTGCTCGCAAACGTCTGATTTCGTCCCAATGAGGTGGTGGGCTTACATAGAAAGTCAGCGCCGGTGGCCCTTCAATGTCCAGCCGTGCGCAAATCCATTGCTCTTGCGTAAAGTCGTCGTAGTAGGGATGAATCGTTTGCTGACCGGCTTCTTTGGGATAGGACGAGAGCTTCGCCTTATTGCAAAAATCGCATATCGGCACGAGGTTATAGGGGCAGACGGCGAGGTCGGGATATTTGGACTTCGGCAGGTGGTGGTCGAGAGCGGAAACTACGCCGATTCCGCAAAGTGGGCACTTCCGATGAGGTGCTGCGCTTCGCAAGACATCATAGTACTTTCGGGCTGCGCTTTTCGCCGGACTCATATGGCCATCGTATAATTTTTCCAGCTCTGCTTTCGCGACGTCACCCACCTGGGCTACACGAGGGACCAAATGAAGTTCGCTGGCGCGCGCACGCTGATCATAATTGTCGGCCGTAGAAAGCAAAGTTGCTTTTACGGCTTCCAGGCGCTCTACCAATCCGGCGTCAGTAACGCCCGAGACACATGTTGAGAGCACGTCGACAGGCGCAAACGTGGGAAGAGCTAGTTTTCGCATGCTCAGTCGTCGGCGTCGACCGGGGAGGATTGTGTCGGAGGGAGTAGGCTGAGAGCCCGCGCTAGTGCTCGACCTTCTGCTCCTAGTTGGCCGTCAAATTCAGACACAATTGATTCATAGCTGCTGTTTTGTGCTTTTTCTGCAATGAGTCGATGAAAGCCTGTCTGCGTAACTTCCAGCCCGAAAATTTCTCGAGTTAGTACGCTGACGTTTTCGCCAAACGTTTCTATTTCGGGACGGTCTGCGCTCGCCTCGTGCCCAGCTCTGCTGAGTTTCCAAGCGCAGGATCGCGGCACTTCCTGAAGTACGACCGGAGAGTGTGTCGCGATGATCGCAACCCCGTTTCGGGAAATCAGCAAGTCGGACAATGTACGCACAAACGCGGAGAGGAGCGGTGGATGGAGGTGGCTCTCTGGCTCGTCGATTAACACAAGTGATTGCTCTTCGACGAGTTCGACCAGCCGCGTAATGGTGAGCAATACAATGGCATGGCCAGAACTCAGCAACTCATAAAGTTTCTTCGCACGCTGCTCGATCTCAAGTTCATCGTCGTTAGCGAGAGATGACACATCCGCTTCCGCAAACAGTGGGTCGCTCTCTAATGTTTCAAGCGCCTTCTTCCAACGTTGAAGTCGCACACCTTCACGGCACACGAGTACGCTTTTCGCGAATTCTTGGGACAGTTCCGGTGGACCCTTGATGCGTGCCAGTGATGAGTCGCCGTTCGGAGTCTCCTTGTCACGTTGCGCGTGAGTGACCAAGCCAATGTAGGCATAGCGCTTTGCAGTAGAAGCCTCTACGGCGACGTTGTTTACCCCGGTTAAAGGCCCCTTCGAATCGAATGCACTGAAAGACACGGCCACCAAACCTGCGAATCCAGGGTCTTCCTGAACTGGGCCGAAATCACTGGCTTTTGCGGTATTGATGATCGCGCCGACGCCCTTTGTTGGGTCTTCGTTTGGCATCCCTAGAAATGCGCGTCCCAGGAGGTCGAAGCAACGCGATTTCCCAACGCCGTTACGTCCGATGAGGACATGAATATTCGTTGCAGGAAGTGAGTCCGGAGTCACCGAAAACGAAAGGACGGGCGGTGGGGTTAGCGCCTTAGGATCTGTTGGAAATTGATAGTCAAAGCTGTAGGCGGTAAGAATCACGCGCCCAGTCGCCAGACGATGAAACCGCTGCTTCACCCGCGAAGGATCAACATAGCGGAGCAGTGATTCATACATCACGGGTTCCGACATATTGTCTTCGAAGGTTTCTAGCGAAAACGCGCAGTCTCGCATGGCACGAAGATATGTCTCCCGGAAGTCGTCTCCAAGCGAAATCAGAGTTTCGTAGTAGTTCTCGTCCTGACCGACTGAAAAATAGGCCTCGCCGAGTTCCGAAACGTCGTTAGGAATCTGGGTGGACGCTTCCCCTTTACTCATCCCTTTACGACCGATCTTGACTCCTCCAAGATGAGTTGACTTTCCGTCCTGGTCAATAACGCGGACGTTGAAGAGGGTGTGCCACACGAACCAATCGTTCCAGTTATCCTTATCGAGGATGATCGTCAGACCCGAACGGGTTAGCGGGGTACTTGAGAAGAGTCTCACGCGACAAGTTCTCCTGAGGCGCGTCGTATGGATTCGACCGAAAAGATCGGTTCAACGGGGATGGCGAGAGTCTACCACCTCCGAATCGGCTATCGTCGTGACTGGTGCCGTGATGGGGCTGGGATCCGTCGAACGTCTTTCGACAGCACAACTGACTGCCTATGTAGTCGTCTGTGCCTTGTTTTCATACGTGGCGTAGCGATTCCTCCCGCCTTTCTTCGCTCTGTACATTGCGGCGTCGGCCTTAGTCAACAGCGAATCGGCCTCTTGGCCATGCTCGGGAAAGCTGCTTATACCAACGCTCAGACGAGGATACAGGTTTCCTCCGCTTGTGAGGATGGGCAGGTTCACAGCTTCGATGATTCTGAAGGCGAGTCTTTCGACGGCTTCGAGCGTCGGCAGCCGTGACGCGATGATGAATTCATCGCCGCCGTATCGACCGATTTCCTCTGTCGCGCCCACGCTCCGTTCAAGTCGGCTCGCGACAGTGGCCAATAGCTCATCTCCGAACTGATGACCGAGGGAGTCGTTGACAGTTTTGAAATCGTCAAGGTCAATAAAAAGGAGGCTAAACCTTGTGTTGTTTGCCTGAGCCTCAGCAAGCCGTTCGTGCATGCGGCGGCCAAGTGTGGCGCGGTTAAGTAAGCCGGTCAGACTGTCATATTCGTTCAATCGCTTCAACGCGCAGATCGCTCCGCTAACTTGAGCGAAGTGCGATGAGTGACGATGCCGAGCGAGAGTGGATAGACAATCAACATCGGCGCGCTTGCGATGGTGCTGGCTGACAAACTGCCCCCGTCAAATGCGGCGCCGAAGGAGGCTATGCCGATTCCGATGCCGGGGAGGGAAAAGAGCGAGCCCTTAGCAAGAAGGCGCACGCCTCCGGCGGCTACGTTATTCATCATGAACATCAGAAGGACGAGGGCGGAGGGCAACAAAGCGAACTTCATCGCAACCACAAGCATGCCGCCGACGAAGTTGTCGACGAATATATTTCGCCGCTCGCTCGCGCCAGGTTGAGTGCCGATGCGAGTTAATTAAACGTGCCAGATGGTCGAGGTCAAAAATGGTATGGGGAAAACGTTTGGCGGTTGCCAATTAATACCCGCTCGAAGGCACGATACCCACGTGTCGGTGAAGGTATCAAATCGAAATGGCGGATTTTTGCGAGCGTCAGGCGGCTGAAAGGAGACGGAGACCCTCGAGGGAAGCGATGGTCGTTTCGTTATCGTCGTTTCGACGCTTCAAGTCATGAAGCGTTGTGCCGTGCGAATCCTTCCAGTCCAACCAGCCATTACACGCGGCGCCGCAAACCACCGCAGACGCTCCGCTTGGCGAGGTGAAGAGCACGTCCTCGACGAAAACGAGGACACCGTCCCGGATAGTGAGCTTGCCTTGCTGAAGCAGTTCTTCTCGCAGTCGAGCAAATGAGTGACTCTGGAACCCACGGCCGACTTCGGCCTTCCCGATTGAATCTTTGAAAACCACAAACCCTTCGTCTGTATAGCTGCCACGGGCTGATGTACCTGAACGCCGGCAGACGAGGACATCATCGGCGGCGCCGGCGAATGAGTTTCCAACAACCGGTTCGAAAAGCGGATAGCCCAAAGAGGCGACCAGCGTACGGCCGGTCTCGAAAATCTCGAGGCAATCGGCGACGAGAGGCGGCGGTGTATGGGAGCGCATGCCCTCGTTGCTGTTGTCCGTCCGATAGCGGGCGGCTTTCTTAGCCTCCTGGATAAACAGATTCTCTAGGAAAAGGACGTGCGTGGGAGTCAGGCTTTCAGTCCGCGTCGTCAAGACGACAACGCGTTGCCAAAAGTCACGCTCATTATTGTGGGCCGCCAGTCGTTTTCGCAAGTCGCCGCTCTGGCCAACGTACACCTGATTCCCTGAGCCATCCTCCCGCTCGCCAATAAGGAAGTAGAGCGACAACTGCTGAGACTCACGCATCGCGAGAAAGTCCGATAGGCGGCTACGAGGCACGTCTATCGCCTGCACGATTCGCGTGGTGATTTCGGCAATGCGGATGCCGCGCGGGTCACCGCTCGGTAAAAAGATTTGGATTGTTTGCGGTCGGTGGTTCATCGTTTCTGTCATCGGTTTCGATTCAGTTTTACGCCGAATCGGTTTAGTGTTTTCTACCGACAGAGTAGGCATCCGATTTTAAACGCCACCTTTAGCTAAGAATTTATATTCGAGGTTTTTCCATTTTTAGTCATTGACTCAAGCGATATCAGGCATTAGTCTAGCCGCATGTCGTCGCTTGATGATAATAAAAACTTACCGGCTGAGTTCTTGACGCTCCATAACAGAATTTGTTTTAAATGAACAATTGCAAAGACTATTCACTTCTCTCTTCCCTTCCGCGTATTGAATGGACTCGACAGTTTCGATACAGAGGAATCACTCCGGAGGCCGGGAACCAATATGCGGCCTTGGTTGAGCACGCTGCGGCCTTCTGCTTCGATGCGCTGGCGAGTACGTGGGAATGCGAGTCCGGATATTTCTGGAGCTCAGTCGATTGCAACGACCTTTTTGGCTGGCTGCAAGCCGACCAGCCCGCAATCGCTGCCGCAATATTGAGGTCGAACCTCAAAGAGGTGCTTGAGCGAAGGATTATGAGTCTCGTCAATTTGATGAGGCCCGCGGAGTCGCTTGCTCGGTACATGAAACCTGGAAGCGTGGCGAAAATCTTGGTGCATGAGGAGGAAGAGCATCAACTTTCGGCCGTGCTGGCTTACCTCGATGTAGACCACAACTGGGTTTTCGATGACCGCTTTCAGTCCGACTTTGAGGGGTGGTATGAGGAGGAGGGCGAAGACGAGCAGACGCCTGTCTACTACGTCGACGACGAGCTCCTTGAAACCTCGGGATACGGAGCGTGGGCAAAAGAGACGGCCGCGAGAGAGGTGCTGAAGGTTCTGCGTGGTAAAGCGACGTTGCGCCAGACCCGCCAGGAACGGCTCTCGCAATTTCCTATGACGTCAGCGACCTCAGATGCTGTTCAGCAAATCCGAGCGATGAACTCGAGCAAAAGCATGCTTTTCGTCATCAATTCGAGAAGTCTGCCGAAAGACTTCCAAGGTGGGACGAGCGAGCGCATATGTTTCGCTGTGACCGTGTCCGACTTGCTGCTCGGGGGCCTACAGTTGTCCACAGAGCTGGCAGGCGATGCCGAGATTTTCACTCGAGTGTTTCAAAGCCCGGGAACCGGCATCACGGTCCCTATGTTCCGACTGGCAACTGACATTTTGTGGGTCGATGCCCAACGAACTTTTGAACACCTGCAAAAGATGCGACGGGAGGTACCAATCCTATTCATTGGAACTGACAAGTGCTGTCTCGTCAAGTATCGGTTCAATCATTTCGACAAGCTGACGCAACTCTTCAACGAATCCAATGAAGCAAAGAGCGACCCTTTCGACTATAAGCAGGTCACCTTGGAGCATTTGAAAGCATTTTCGAACGTGTCAGGCGAGGTCCCGTCATTGCGCCATCATGTGCTTGACCTTACGCTTGCGTGCAATCCGGCCGCTGTTGATTAATATGAGTGGGTGCGCTTGGCGCACCCCTTTCACGCGCTGTAATGCAGGTCGCCCGGGGAGGTGATTGCCGCGCCGGCCGAAGCATGGTCCGCGCACCCTGGCTAGATTCACTTCTTCTGTGGCTTCATCTGGCCGCCGCACTGCCTGCAATGACTGGCAGATCCGGGCGGCTCAAAATATAAATAGCGATGTAAGCGGAGATGATTAGCCTGTGCGGTACGAAGGCGCGCCACTTCGGTCGCCCTCGCGCTTCGCAGATGGGGCCTACTTCAACGACTACTTTCGTTACGCCCTACGCCCCTCTCTCGATCTGTCCTCGCCTCCCTTGAGCGCGCCGAAGATAATCAGCATCGCTGCTTTGATATCAGATACCTTGCCAAGCGGCACTTGCGGAAGAACGAGATTTGCCTTCTCCGGGCGGAACGCAGTGACTGTGGCTACATCGTTTGCGATGGAAACACGCAGGCGAGATTTGAGAGAGTCAACGCCGCCAGGTCGAAGCTCGTGGACGAAGATTGTCGCGTCATCCAGAAAGGGATACGGAGGCATTGGCGATACGTATCCCTCCACGGTGATTGCCCGGAGGCAGCGCTTCCAGAGATTGACCCTCGGGTCGACTTCTTCGGCGGCCTTGTAGATGGGGCTAACGTCAACTGGCTCTTCGATGTGGTCGCCGGCGAATATCGCGACGGAGGTCATGCTGTAACCTGCAGCCTCTGCCGCCGCCATTCGCCGTAGATGGCGATATTGCCTCTCGTCGTCGAGGCAACTCAGCGGGGTTACGCCGCCCAAATTGCCTCTCCGCGATGTGAGGTAGTGAAATCTCACCATCGGTGGGGCAGGCACCAGGATGCGGCAAATCGAATGAAGCTTCGGAAGATTGAGTCGATTGTCGGCGAAGATAGCAGGGAAGTACAACTCGTCGTCGACTTCGATCTGGAAAATGCTTCCCGAGGCTAGCGAGCGACGAAGGTATCGCGCACGTGGACCGAGACGCACACGGAATTCCTCTTCGTTAATCAGTTTGCCCGTTCTCACCATTTCGCGGCGCGATCTCCGCGTCTGCTCTTCGAGAGCTTGAATGTCAATGGTCCCGCTTTCGTCCCCCTCATCGCGGGGGCGCTGCTTCGGCAAGCGTACGATTCGTGTGCTGACCATCATAGAAACTCTGATTCCAACTCAGCAGCTACGTCGAAGCACTGTTGTGTCATGCTGTCGATGGGCCCAAGCCGTACTGGGCTGGCTTTGTGCTGTATGTCTGGATGAGACCGATACGCGATGACACGTTCGTCTTGCCATATCCAAGTGCTAGCTTGTACCCAGTATCGCTTTTGAGGCGACATGACTCGGATTTCAGATTGGAAGAAGCTCGGCTTCGAGCATCGATTCGTCGGATAGGCCTGCTCCGTCCAGACACTATTCCAAAGCTGTGCCACCGCGATCGCCGGAGAATCCATCGGGTTCGTAGATAGGTCAATCGAAATCGACCGAATTCGGTCGGCACGTTCGCTGAAGGTGACAAACCAGCGCATCTTGACTCGATGGACGAACCAGTCGAATACCTCAAGGTCGTCACTGTCCTGCGAGATCACCATCTGGACACGAAGCATGGAAGCGTCCTTTAACGAAGATAATCGTGCATCGCGTAGTCCGCATCTCTCTTGTGGGTACAGAAGCAGTGCGACGGTGGCAGATGGGCTAAGGATGGGACCGCATGCGTGGCGCGTCTGTGATGCTTCAATGGAAGTCGCTGCGAACAAATATCTCGAAGGTAACGTCCCTAACCGACGCGGGCTCCACCTCATTGACGTTCAACCACGCCTGCCAAGTGTAAGTCGCGCCTGAGTCAAACCCTGGCGCGCCTACGAGAACATACACACGCCCTGTCTGCGTAACGCCTCGCCGCGATGAGACGTCGAGTTCTACGATTGCCGAACTGACGCGTCCCCCCAGATTTCCGGGCCTGGCGCCGACAAAGTAGCGTAGCTGGTCGTCCGTTTCCCAAACGCTCCATCTAAGCAGCTCTATCTCAGGTTCCTCGGATACGGGCTGGGGTCTCCAAATAGGCATTCGCCACCTCCTGTCGAGCTACTCCTTCGGCGCGAAGGCTCGCTCTAAATCCCGCCAACTAAGCGATCCGACATTCCCTGCATTGCGTGATTTCACACGCGGTTGAGTCACTATAGTTCAGTTCTTGTTGGATGCAAGGACCTTCATTCGACAGAGGATTGGAGCATTAGGCACGGCCGTCTACAGGCTGAGCCGCATCAAGTAGGTCGTCATGGTCGATGAATCGCTCCATGCCACCTATGCCGAGCACCGCTGCGCTTTGCAGCAGCAACGTCAAGGCGTATGAGCCTTCTTCGATTTGACCCTCTAATTGCTCAGCAGGCAGCGAGACACCGATTACTTGGAGTCGACGAGAGAGTTCATCGAAGTCGACGCCCGCGCGACGGTCCATTTCAGTGCGTAAGAGGGCGGCTGCCCGACGGTCCCAAGTTTTGGCGCTCCCTATGGCGTTCGACCACTGCGTTGGAAACTCTGCCTTCATAACGCTGAGCGCTTGCAGAAAGAACGAGCAACGCATTGCACCGCGCTGAATTTTTCCCTCTACTGACCGAGCGGTCTCGTCGGCTCCGTCCGCTCGCATCAGGGCGGCGAGAGCCGAATAGTTAACGTCCTTGCGAGCCAAGGCCGCTCGCATCACACGTGAGGCCAACCTATTCCATGCGCTCGGAGTACTTTCGCTCAAGGGATTTCCGTAGATTCGTTGATGTTTACAATGGCGTGTGAATTCACACGCGAATTATCAATGGCTGTCGGCTGGCTGCGTCTTCGTATTGCACACACGTTCCGGGAATTTTAGCTCGGCGAGATTGACTCGAAACGACTCTGGTTGCTGGTTCGCGATGCTGTCGTAGTCGCCCCGGCGCCTCCAGATGCGCGAGGACCAAAAGCACACTCGCGGAGATCGGTTTGACCGGGCGCAGCACGTTGGGAGACAGGGAAAGCGGGCCGGAAAGTTCGGGACCATAGTCGTCGAGGCTAAAAAGCGATCGCTATTTGAATACACATCCAATTGAATTTAGATCATGCTCACCTGCAAACCCATCATCACCGCTACGGCTCCCGGTCTTCAAACCTCCTTGGAACGAGTATTCCTTCACGCTGTCGAGCTTCTCCAAGACATGGACTCGACTCTGCAGTTCGGTATCGTGCCCACCGTCCCGGAGGTCGTGGTCTGGATGATTAGCAAGCAACAGCCCGAGATGTACGAATCCTTGTGCGCAGATGGCCAGCTGCCGCAATTCATCACGCTCTTGACGCTTTATCGTGACGTGCGTGCTGAGGCAAGCCGCATTCAACGTGAGCAGCATTGGGACGCAGAAGCCGAGATGTGCTGCGAACTGGAGGACTGGGGGCACGTCGAACTCGAGCACATTAGCGAAGCGATTCGAGTCGTTCAGCACGACGACCACCCTAAGGCAGCAGCGTTCTTCGCGCGAGTTGTCAAGGCTGCTCTAAAACGACGTGAAGCTTCACGTCGCGCGAGGGACGAACTGATGCGAGCGGGTGCGTTGGCGAGCGAGGCTGCGCAGGCGCCAAAGCAGACCGTCATCGCGGGTGGTACGCATGTGTCGGAAGCGATGAGGATGGCTCCGGTACCCGTGGACGATGCCGACCTGTTGCGCTTGGCACAACATCACGCGGAACACATTCTCATCGCAGGTGACAACGGACGACACTCCGACTATTGGAGCTGCGCCTATGCTGAGGCGATTGTGGCGTGGATTGAAGATGACATCCCGGATGTCGCCGCCGAACTCGTGCGACAAAGCAAGGCTGATGCCCTGCTGGTTTCGATTAAGCAATTTATCGAGTCGATGCGTCAGGTGGAGCATCTGTGGGATGTCCTGAGCGCGCCCTTGAGGGAACTTTTGGCAAAGGCAGATGGTTCTGACGCGGATGTCAGCCGGATAGTCGAGCACGTGGTGAGGGGTGAATTGCCGGAAGAGTCGGAGGCGGGCATCGGGCGTTGCACTGCGTTTGTCGTCGAAATGCTGGTACGAAGATATGCCGGTAGTGACCAAGTTGCAAAGAGTCTGAAGGTCTTCGAAACGGAAAGCATGTGGCGCGAAGCGGCTATTTGGGACTACCGGAACAGCGAAGACTTCGGTTCGAACTGTTGCATTGTCGAGACCAGCAATCTGCCTGCCGATATTCGCGGTGAAACGAGCGAGCGCTTTTGCTTACTGGTCGACATGCGGAGCGTGCCTCTCGTAAATGCGGAGGAGTTCGCCCGAACTGGTGAAGAGGGCGTTGACGTGCACATCGTCACGCGTTCGGGAGGAAGCGGAGCCACGATGATTGCCATCCACAATAAGCTTTGGTGTCAATGGGACGTCTTCATGGAAGTGATGCCTCGGTTCCGAACCAATATCCCAGTTGTCTATTCAATGGCGGAGAAGAGCGTGCTCGTCGTTCACCCGTTCTGTTTCTTCGCCGAGAACGCAAAGCTCCGCAACAAGGACTTGCGTCTGATTGAAACCTATCTGCTTAAGCACGACGCTGCCGGCGACTATTGTCAACGCGATTGGCTAGAAGAGACGCCTAAACTTCGACCGTTCATCGTTGAAGCCATACATGGTCCGGGAAGCAAGCAAATGGCCTCCGAGGCACATAAGACGTTTTGAGTTGAGAAACTTCAAAGACTTGAACCTTGGCTAACGGCAGCAAAGTCGCGCTCACATGCAGTGCTCGAATCACGTACGGGCTTGGAAGTTGAGTTTGCCGCGAGCGGCGCAGCCTTTCCGACCTGAATCGCATCGGCGTGGCGGCTGCATATCCTTGATGAAGACATGTCGAGACGACTTGAACGCACCAGCCGACTCCAAGCTCAATCCTGCGTATTTGAAAGGTGTAACGTGTCGTATACGGCACGTTATGACGATTTTATGCTGTAATGTGTCCGATACGATACATTACAGCAAACGCGACGCGTAGCTCAGGTGACACATGGACCTTTTCGAATTGGGGCAAGCGTTCCGTACCGCCCGAATGGCTGCGAACCTGACGCAAGAGAACGTCTCCGAACGCAGCGGCATCACCCGCGCGCGCGTTAGCCGCTTTGAGACTGGGAGGCTACCTGAGATCGGCGCGATAAAGCTTCTGAGTCTCTTCGAGGCAGTGGGACTTGAGCTCTATGCCCGTCCAATTGGCTACGGACGTACCTTGGACGATGTTCTCATCGAACTGCGAACGCCTGAAGTCCCCGTGGAACAGACTCGGCGACGCGTTCGACTCCCGCGTTCTGCGGCCGCTGCCAAGACCTCGAAGAAGGTCGGTGGCTCATGACCGTCCTCGATATCTTACGGGCCACGTGCCGTCGACCGTTTGCGGAGTCAGCCGGATGTGACAGGGGAGAGGTGAGGCCTGCACCCCCCAACGAAGGCGAACGATGTTGTTCCCGGATACCGGTTGACGGCGCAAAGAAAATCTCGGTCAAACACGCATCAATGCGCGATGGCTTCCGGAGCGCGTTGTCTGTATTGCGCAGCATGTGAGGGCTTCGGTTCATGCACGAGGGTTTGCCACGCATCGCCGAGCTAACGTCAAGAGTGGTGTATGAGCAGCATCGTGACGGTCGATTTCAAGCGGCGAGTTTCTGCTGAACCGGTCGATCGTCTTGCACCGGTTCGCCGTCCTTGAAGGGGACGCC
>NZ_JARUXN010000024.1:0-5427 GCF_031451415.1 Caballeronia sp. LZ028
TAAGCGGGCTCCATCGCCCTGGCTTGATGTCGCTAGTCGATGTATTTCGGACGCTGGAATGTCTCGCCGCTTCTGCGAGCGAAGGCCCTTCATGGCCGAGAGGAGCGGTGCGCTAAAAGCGCGGGGCGGCCGCAGCGACCAACAGCCTGTCGCACGGCCGCGGGACCTCTTAGATCTCAGTTTGCTCGGAGATCTCAAGCGCATCGTCGACCTCTATACCGAGGTATCGAACGGTGCTTTCAAGCTTGCTATGCCCAAGCAAAAGTTGAACCGCTCTCAGGTTCTTCGTTCGCTTGTAGATCAATGTCGCCTTTGTGCGACGCATCGAATGCGCGCCGTAGGCGGTCGGATCCAGGCCGACTGCGGCGACCCATTGATGTACCTTCCGGGCGTATTGCCTCGTTGAGATATGCGGCGAACCGGAAAAGCGGCTTGGGAACGGTATTCGTCGGACCGCAGCTTAGCCTTTTCGATCATGCGGCGACCGCAACCCGAGCGAGCTCCGTGACCTCGAATTGCACTGGCCGCTTGGTCTTGCGCTGCAATATCAGCGCACGCGGCAGTATCTGATTGCCGTGGGTTAGGTCGCGCACATGTAGGTTAACGAGGTCGCAGCCACGCAGTTTGCTGTCGATCGCAAGATTGAACAACGCTAAGTCCCGAACCGCGTGCCTGTTCTGGAGGTGAATCCGGATTGCCCAGACGTCTTTCGGCTTCAGCGGCGGCTTCTGACCGACCAACTTGCCTTTGTTCCAGGGCTCACGGCTTAGATTGCTTCCCATGACAGACTCCCATTGAGTTGATGGGAGTTACATTGTCTGCCTTCATTTTTTTCGTCGTGAAGGTCCGTTGGTTCACCTTGCCCAAGTCGGCCTTTGCAGACACTCAGCGAGATTTAGGCACACGTCAGCAAAACGTAGCGTTGCCGACGTTGAAAGCATCATGTGACACGATACGCAATCACGGCTGTCGAGCTAGGCAGCCAGCGCAGCGTGACCTTCCGCGTCCCAGCGATCGAGCGGCTCCTCGATTCAGATCGCGCATAGGCCGGACCGGCGGGTGCGTGGGACTTTCTTGCGAAACACCGCTTTGCCAGCGCGGTTGCCAAGCATGCCACCCGCCTCGCCTCAGGTCGGGCTCGGCAATATCGCGGAGGGAGTGGGCAACGGCACCGACGCTTTGCGCCGGCGATAGGAGAGAGTGAACGCACGCAGCGCTGCGTTGACGCGCACCTGCATCGACGTGTTCTTATTTCCTCGCCGCCACAGCGCGGCGCGGCTTTCGCCACCGGTCAGATTCTGACCGTCAACTGCGGCGAGATGGCGGGCTGAAGCGGTTTCGCGCGCCGCCTCACGGCTGGCCGCTTTCGGATGCCTGCGGAAAAAGATGCTCGCTCAGGAAGTCCACGAACGCCCGCACTTTCGGCGGCATCATACGTCCCGAAGGCCAGAGCGCGCGAAACGCAATGCGATCGTGCAGGAACGCGTCCAGCACGGTCACGAGCGAGCCGTCGGCCAGTTGCCTGCGCACTGCGAAATCCGGCGCGTTGGTGAGCCCGAGCCCTTGTTCCGCCATCGCGATGAGCGGCTCGACCGCGCTCGCCACCGCCGTCGACGGCAGCTCGACTTGGACGGGCGCGCCGTCGCGTATCAACGCCCAGCGCCGCAATCGCCCGGTGCGGGAGAAACGATGTTGAAGGCACGCGTGCGCGGCCAGGTCTTCCGGCCGGGCCGGCACGCCGTGCCGCTTCAGATAGTCCGGCGAAGCGACGATCACATGCGTGTAATGGCCGAGCGTGCGCATTGTAAGTTGCGAATCGAGCGCGTCGCCGGTGCGCAGCACGACATCGAATCCATCCTCGATCACATCGACGATTCGATCGCTGAAATCGATATCGATTTGCACCTCGGGATAGCGCTGCATGAATGCGGACAGCACCGGCATCAGCAACGTGCCGACGAGCGGAATGCTCACGCGCAGCCTGCCCGACGGACTCGCGCGCGACAACGCCAGTTCGGCTTCGGCCTCTTCGATCTCGCCGAGAATGCGCTGGCAGCGCGCGAGAAAAAGCTCGCCTTCGGCCGTCAGACGCACGCTGCGCGTGCTGCGATGAAAGAGCCGCACCGCGAGCCGCGTCTCCAGCCGCGCGATCGCCTTGCCGATCGCCGATGCGGAAAGTCCCAGTTGCCGCCCCGCTTCCGCGAAGCTCAGGGTTTCCGCCGCGCGCGTGAAGACGACCACCGCGCTCATATGATCCATCGCCCCGCCGCCGCCCGCGTGGGCAACGGGCGCACGCACGGCGGAATCCGACTGTTTCATCGCGATGCTCTCCCGAACGCGTTCATGCCGATGTCCGCACGTCGATGAAGCGCCGCGCCGGATACGACGCCTGCGCAGCGTCGATCAGGCGATGCATGTTCACGGCATCCGCGAACGTGGGCGCGGTGCGCGTGCCGTGCCGCACGTCGTGCGCGTAGGCCCAGTACAGCTCGGCGAGTTCCAGCACCGACGAAGGCAGGCCCGACGCCGGCAAGCGATGATAACCCTCCGGAACGTCGAGTCGCTCGAGCGGTGCCTTGTCGCCATGCGCGCCGTGGATCGCGTAGTCGTCGCCGGCATCGCCGAACGCCGACACGTTGGTCACGCGCAGATCGCCCTGCGTGCCCGTGATGTCGATCTGCACGCCCGAGCCGTTGCGCTTGCCGCCTTCGATATGCACCGACAACACCGCGCTGCCCTCGAGCATGCCGGCGAGCACGAGCTGATCGGGCGTCGATGTCGGCATCGACACGCCCGTCTCCCTGATCGTGACCTCGGGAAACTGGTTAGGCGTGAGCGCGGCAATCGACACCGGCCAGCCTGTCGACGCGAACAGCATGTCGAGAAAATGCCCGCCGTAAATCGATACGACCGACGAGAAGTTCTCCGGCGGCACCGTCCATTCGAGCGCGCGCGTTCGCATCGCCTGGAAGTAGTTCATGCTCACGTGCATGTGCACCGAGCGCACTTCGCCGACGTAACCTTCGCCGATGAGATCGCGCACATAGCGGTTATGCGGCGCGAGCCTGCGCTGCAATCCGGCGACATGACGCACGCCGCGCGCGTCGGCGAGGCGCAGCAAGTCTTCGGATTGCGCGAGCGTCGTCGTGAGCGGCCATTCGCAATACACGTTCCTGCCCGCGTCGATCGCGCGCTTCACGGTCTGCGCGTGTTGCGGCGCGGTGTTGAGCACGACGACGAGATCGATATCGTCGCTTTCGACGAGTTCGTCGATCGACGCCGCCACGCGCCCGATGCGGTACTCGCGCGCCGCCGCTTCGGCCGCCTCGCGCCGCTGGCTGTACACGGCCTGCAACGCGTACTGCGGCAGCAGATCGAGCACGCGCAGATGACCGTGCCGCGCCCAGTTGCCGACGCCGATCACGCCCACGCGCAGCGGCGCTTCGTCTTGTGCAAGTGCAAGCATCATCGCGAACCTCCGTGTGTGGCGCGCGCATCCCAGTCCTGCAGGGGAATCGCGGGCAGCCGGACCACGTCGTGCGTCCGGACATAGGTATTCGCTTCGCCGCGTCCGATCAGGCGCAGCTTGCGCGTGTCGATGTAGGCGCGCTCGGCGTCGATGACCGCGTTGTCATCGACATGCATCGCGACGATGCGCCCCAGCACGAGCGAGCGCGACGGCCCGAGCGCGATGATGTCGAACAGCCGGCATTCGAACGACACCGGACTCGCTGCGATACGCGGCGTGCGGACCACGCTCGAAGGCGCCGCGACGAGCCCGGCTTCGGCGAACTCGCTGCGCTCGGGCGGGAAGTCGATTGCGGTGACGTTCATCGCCGGCAGATTCGACTCGCCTACGAGATTGACCACGAACTCGCGCTCGCGGCGCACGTTCTCGCCCGTGTCCTTTCTGTCGCTCTCCGAACGATGCAGGATGCTGAACCCGACGATCGGCGGGTCTTCACCGAAGGCATTGAAGAACGAAAACGGCGCGGCGTTCGGCTCGCCGTTTTCGCCGAGCGTCGATACCCACGCGATCGGGCGTGGCGTGATGGCCGCGCCGAGCAGCTTGTAGCGCGGGCGGGCATCGATCGATTCGAAATCGAATTGCATGTCGCTCTCCTCGTCGTCAGACCGTCACCACGATGCGCCCGAAATGCGCATTGCGTTCGAGCAGCGCGTGCGCGTCGGCCATGCGCTCGAAGGCAAAGCGATGCGCGATCACCGTGCGCAGCGCGCCCGAGCGCAAGCCGTCGAAAATGAACGACGCGGCTTCGCGCTGGCGGTGCTCATCGGTGGTCGTCGAGAACAGGTTGTAGCCGTGCACGGTGATGCGTTTCGACAGCAGCGGCAGCACCGGCAATACCGTTTCGTCGGTGCTCAGTGCGCCGTACAGCAGGATCGTGCCGCCCGCGCGCGTCGCGTCGATCAGCCGCGCGAGCGTCTTGCCGCCGACCGGATCGAAGACGAGATCCGCGCCGCGTCCTCCGGTGATGCGCATGACCGCGTCGACGAGATTCTGTTCGTCCGTCACGATCACATGATCCGCGCCGAGTTCGAGGAGCGCGTCGCGCTTCGCGGACGTTCGCGTGAGCGCCACGGCCGTCGCGCCGAGTTGCTTCGCAACCTGGATCGCACCGATGCCCACGCCGCTCGACGCGGCCGGAATCAGCACGACATCGCCCTGTTTCAGGCGCGCGTCTTCCGTGAAAGCGGCGTAAGGCGTCACGAACACGTTCCAGATCGCGACCGCGTCTTCATGCGACAGCCACGCGGGACTCTTGACGACCGCGTGCGCGGGCGCGAGCACGTGTTCGCCGTACATGCCGTAATCGTTCATTGAAAACGACGGCACGGTCGACACCGCGTCGCCGACCGCGACGTGCGTGACGTTCGCGCCGATCGCATCGACGATGCCCGACGCCTCGTAGCCGACGCGTGCCGGCAGCTTCGCGGGCTCGACATACGCGCCGCGCCGCCACATCGATTCCGCGCGATTCAGGCCGATGGCCTTCACGCGGATACGCACTTCGTTCGCCGCGGGCGCGAGGTCGCCGGCTTCGGTGTACTCGAAGACGTCGGGGCCGCCGTGCCGCGCGAAGGTGATGATTCTTGCCATGATCCATTCCTTCCGGTCGATTTGAGTGGACGAGACGCGCGCTCATGCGGCACGCCTCGAAGTGGCTCGAATTATCGGAACGGCCATCGACGCAATAAATCGGGATACCGCGAACTGACTGTTCTTCGCGACCGAACAATCGCTTTTCATCGGCGCAGACCCGCGCCAGCCGGGCCGCGGGGGGGGGGGGGGGGGCCCCCCCCCCCCGCCCCCCCCCCCCCCCCCGCGGGGGGGGGGCGGGCGCGCCCCCCCAAGGGCGCGCACCGGGGCCCCCCAGGCGCCCGCCCCCCCCCCACCCCCAAAACCAC
>NZ_JARUXN010000024.1:5437-7949 GCF_031451415.1 Caballeronia sp. LZ028
GCCCCCGCCCCCGGGCTTGGCGGCCCCCCCCCCCCCGGGCGCCCCCGGGGGCCCCCCCCCCCCCCGCGGGGGGGGGGGGGGGGGGGGGCCGCCCCCCCCCCCCCCCCCGCGACCCGCAGACGGTTTTTCTCGCGTCGGCATCGCCCTACATTGGCCTCAAGCGTCGCCGCTCATGGCGCCGGCAGCATCCATCCCGAATACCACAGCTAGAGGAAATCGAAATGTCCACGCTCTTTTCACCGGTCGAAGTCGGTCCTTATGAATTCGCGCATCGCGTCGTGCTCGCCCCGCTCACCCGGATGCGCGCCGAAGACGGCGCACGCCCCGGCCCGCTGATGGCCGAATACTATGCGCAACGCACCTCGCCCGGCGCGCTGCTGATCGGCGAAGCGACCATCGCCGCGCCCGAAGGCAACGGCTATCTCGGCGCGCCCGGCCTCTACGACGACAGCCAGATCGAAGGCTGGAAGGCCGTCACCGATGCCGTGCATGCCAAAGGCGGGCGCATCTTCCTTCAGCTCTATCACGCAGGACGGCAGTCGAATGCGCAATTGCAGCCGGATGGCGGGCAGCCCGTCGGGGCGTCGGAGATCGCGCATGGCGGCGTCGCCTATACGGAATCCGGCTGGGTGCCGAACACGCCGAACCGCGCGCTGCGCACGGACGAGATCGCGGGCATCGTCGAAAGTTTCCGGCTCGCGGCGGCGCGCGGCGTGAAGGCGGGTTTCGACGGCGTCGAACTGCATGCGGCCAATGGCTATCTGTTCGACCAGTTTCTTCAGGACGGCAGCAACCGGCGCACCGACGAGTACGGCGGCCCGATCGAAAACCGCGCGCGTCTTCTGCTCGACACGACGCGGGCCGTGATCTCCGTGTGGGGCGCGGACAAGGTCGCGGTGCGCCTCGGCCCGAGCGGTTCCTGGGGCGACATGTCGGACAGCGATCCGCAGGCGCTTTTCGGCTACGTCGCCGATGAACTCGACAAGCTCGGCATCGCGTATCTGCATCTGATCGAGCCGCGCATCGCCGGCAACGTCGAGGACGATACACGCGACCAGCGCCCGGTGGCGGCGCAATCGCTGCGCGCGCGCTTTCGCGGTCCGATCATCGTCGCGGGCGGCTTCGACGGCGACAGCGCCGAAGCGATTCTCCAGTCGGGCGACGCGGATCTGGTCGCGTTCGGACGTCACTTCATCGCGAATCCGGACCTGCCGGAGCGGCTGCGCAAGCATCTGCCGCTGAACCCGTATGACCGCCCGACGTTCTTCGGCGGCACGGAAATCGGCTATACGGATTACCCGTTCTATCGCGAAACCGCGCTCGCGGCCTGATAGCCCGTGCCTTGAACGCGCGGCGGCGCCGGACAGCGCCGCCGCTTCTTCTTTCGCCATTCGACGACGAGATTACTCATGGATATCGACCATTCGCGCATGACCGCGCGGCGGCCGTGGCTCGCGGTGCTCTCCATCGCGCTCGGCGCATTCGCGTTCGTGACGACCGAATACATGCCTGTGGGCGTGCTGCCGGCCATCGCGCGCGATCTCGGCATCACGCCCGGCACCGCCGGACTGATGACCACGACGCCGGGCATCATCGCAGCCTTTTCCGCGGCGATGCCGACGTGCCGGCGATCCCAGCGATCGGCGGCTCGCCGCCGCGACCATTGGCGACATTGTGTCGACCTCGCTTTAGCTACCCGCGTGATGAAGCGGTCTTAACCCGTTACCTGGACGACAAAGCGGATCACGCATGGTGGACCGTGCGCCCAGATCAACCGCGCGTTCGAAGGATTCGTTCAACAGCTTCCTTCTGGTCCTTCCGTCTAACCGCTTCGACGACCTTCGCGACGGGGCGCCGACCCGCCGGCATCAAATCTTTCGCCGAGCTCAAGCAGTTCGCTGAATGGCGACAACGGCCTACCTTACCGATCGTTATCTCAAGGTCAAAGATCATCCTGTATGCGCGCTCAAGATCGACTTCAATGATGACGTCGTCGCGCACGTTCCTCGACTTCCGCGTGTTTTCGCACACATGTCTTCCAGCACGGAGTATCTGTCGGTCTCAATGGTTAGGGCGTTGTAAATGTCATTTGGCTTCCGCAATCGCTGCGCAAGCCGAGCAACCAAGAAGCGATCCAGGTGCCCAAATGGAAGTTCCACTGCCGCCCGGCTGCCACAAGCGTCTTGGTGAAACGGTGGGTTTCACTTCAAGAGATTGCCTGAACGGCCGACGCAGCACTTCGGCCTTTGCCGTCATTCGAGCATCGGCTCTGGTCAGGCGGCTGGTCGCCGCTTTCCGGCCGTTCGCACGTCAGCCTGTCTCGAACGACCGGTCACGCCGTCCGCCAATGCGAACTCCCGACCCTCTTTTGCCGCTCGCCACTTGTCCGGCCGAACGTCGCATCTTGAAAAAGGTGCGGTCGCCGAATGAGGCCACATTACGGGCCGCAAAAGGTTCTCAATGCGCCGTCAGTTGCCACCGCAACACCGGATACGTCGCGCCCGCCGGCATC
>NZ_JARUXN010000025.1:0-6528 GCF_031451415.1 Caballeronia sp. LZ028
GAGGCTTCTCGCACTTGCTCGAGGAAATGCGTCTGCATTCGTCGGCAAGGACTGTTCGACCGGCGCGCCCTTCGGATTTGACAGCGAGCCAGAATCTGGTCGCCGAAAGAATTCCAAGAAAGGGCTCGGTATTCCGGTTGTGACGCCGTCCGTAACACGCTCGCCCCAGGATACTTTAGATCAACGAAATAAATACTCTTTCGAGTCCGTTTGACGCAGCGCCGCTGATGTGCAATTCGCGTGTTGGAGCCGAATCTGAAATATCCGCCCTGAGCGCCGAAGCGAATCGCAACGCGCCGCCATCTTGAGGCCGGGCGATCGTGTAAGTCGACAATGTGTAATAAAACAGGGTCCTTGACGCACCAACGCCGAGGTGATATTGTGGGTCGCGAAAATTCAAGAATTCGATTGCTGTTCATCAATAGTTCCGTTCCCCTCCGCGGTATTCGTTGCCCTCTCCTTCCTTGATGCTTCCGCTGCTCCTCGTGGAGCAATATCTCTATTTTTCAAGGACGATCATGGACACCGGCATCGTAAAGTGGTTCAACGACAGCAAGGGCTTCGGCTTCATCACCCCGGATAGTGGCAGCGACGATCTTTTCGCACACTTCTCCGAAATTAGCGGCGAAGGTTTCAAGACGCTCGCCGAGAACCAGAAAGTGAGCTACGAAACAAAGCGCGGCCCCAAAGGTCTGCAGGCAGCGAATATCAAGCCGCTTTAACGCAATGTTTCGCCCGGCGTCGCGACGTGGACGCTCGGGCTCATCGCCCGCCGCCGAGCGAAACCCCTCCTCTCCCCGCCGTCAGCGTCTCTTCCTAACCCTGGTAGGACGCGCTCTAAAGACGCCCTCGCTTATCACGACGCGTGTCGCCCGATGCAGATCCATGCGCCCATCATGGGGCGCGGCGCGCGTAATCCTCCATATATAGAACTACAAAATGCAAACCCAAAAATCCCATCATCACTATCGCGGCTACGCCGTTCATCCATCTGCGCATCGCCTGCCAGACGGTTCGTTTTCGTCGAACCTCCTGTTGTCAAGCCTGCGGTCGGGCGCTGCCGATGCGCAGTACCGTTTTTTTTCGCTCGGCTATTTCGCCAGCGAACATGAGGCAATCCGACACTCCTCTGATTGGGCCCAAAACTGGGTTGACAACTGCGGGTAGTCGTAACGCTGACTCCGCCGAGGCGGACCGCCACCCGCGCGAAATTTAATCCGGGCACGCATTTGCGCGTATAGTGGGAACGCCCTTGGAGAAAGATCATGTCAACCTTGCCGCCTCGCATTTACAAGGGCTTCGAGCTGCACCCCCTTGTCTTCGCACGCAAATTCGATCGGTTTGACCGGCATTCCCGCTATGACGAAGGCTTTGAGGTCGCGGTACGCGTGTCCCGTCAAGAGGCCGCTGGCGCGGCCGGCGCGAGCCGTGTATTCCGGTTGAAGCTGGCGGCGGCAATCTCAGATTTCGGCGCTGCACGACGTGCCGCATGGCAGCAAGGCGAGGACATCATCGATGGAAAGATTGATGGCGCGGACGTCAGCGATCTGTAACCTCAGGTTTTCTATACGTCCAAACTACATGAACACCTTATCACCGCCATTTGATCGAGCGAGACGCTTGCCCTTGGCCGCCGGGCTGAATCAAGCGAGAGCGCTACGTATTTGAGAGTTTGGATAACGAAATGTCTTGCGAAAGCCGATGCGCTTCGCGCGATTCGGTCCGGCCATAGCGCCCGTGCATGCGCATGCACAACTGGCGATAATCAAAACCGCTACCGCACAACCCCACAAAGAGGCGCGTGATTTACTTCAAGGAGCGTCTCATGTATCGCATCATTCCCTATCGTGGCTTCGAGATTCACGTCGCGTTAGCAGTATCCGCCGAAGACTTGTATGACGTGACTTTCCAAATTAAGGGCGGTGGCAATCTCGGCGTACTCGGAGCGCGCGGCCACGGCATCAAAATTCATAACGGCCCGTTCACACGGAGATGGTCTTATCTCATTGCGGAAAGCGCCGGGCAAGCTGCGATCGACGCACTGCTTGGCCCCTCGAGCGCGGACTAACCGCAGGTTCCAATTCAGGGCCATGTGCGCATCCGACCGCTATTGAATATGCCACATCCGCAATCTAAATGAACGACCGAAAACGAATCAGCATAGCCGAGAGCAACGAACCCGAGATCCCCAAGCTCAGCGAAGACCAATCTGCCGAGGACGCCTTGCTTCGCGGCGACCGCGATGCTGCCCTTGGCGGTCGCCCGTACGATAAGACCGTCGCAAACCTGCCCGATAGATCGACGGCCGCCACACAGCAGACGGCGCCGGGTCTCGCCTGCTCTTGCGTCAAGGCTTCTTCGCCTCGGACCGGGCAGCAATAGGTACGGTCCAACTCGCCGCTATCGGTGTCACTCGCATCTTCGCTCAGATCATCCATCTGCTTTCTGGCCTGGTCGCCGACCCGTTGAGCGTGACGCTTGGCGTCCAGAACGGGATCGTCCGTTGCTTTGCCAACACCCTCATTGACTGTGCCGTTCTTGCTGTTCACCTTTTCCCCGAAAGCCGTCACTCCCTCTTCATTCGCCGTCGTCTTCCGTGGATATTCCCACGCAAGGCGGGCTACTTTAAACATGCGCGCACCGATGATGCCGGTGGTAGTAAAAACTGACGTCCCGTCGAATGCTTACCGGAGACAAGCACTCGATTACGCTTTGAAGCGCACCGGGTTTTCCGGAGACCTCAACTCCTGAGAGAATGAGGAAATGGAAAACATCGACAAAGCAAAACGGAAGACAGCGCCGAAGTATTCGGCCGAGGTGCGCGAGCGAGCGGTTCGTATGGTGTTCGAGCACCGTTCGGAATACGCCACGCAGTGGGAAGCGATTCAGTCGATCGCCGGGAAGATGGGCTGTTCGCGCGAGACCCTAAGAAATTGGGTCCGTCAAGCTGAGAGCGATCGTGGTGAGCGAGCAGGCCCTGCGAGGCAAGAGGAAGATCGGATCCGCGAGCTTGAACGAGAGGTCCGGGAACTGCGCCAGGCGAACGAGATCCTGCGTAAGGCCTCGGCCTATTTCGCACAGGCGGAGCTCGACCGCCGACCGAAGTGATGATCGCATTCATCGACGATCACCGGTCGGCTTACGGGGTCGAGCCGATCTGCAGAGTATTGCCGATCGCCCCGTCGACTTACTACCTGTATGCGTCGCGGCGCGCTGATCCACGTAGGCTGCCAGCGCGGCAACGGCGTGATGTATTGTTGTGCCAGCACATCCGCCGCGTTTGGGAAGAGAACTTTCGCGTGTACGGTGCGCGCAAGATCTGGCGACAGTTGCTGCGCGAAGGATTCAGAATTGCGCGTTGCACCGTTGAACGGTTGATGAGGCGACTGGACCTGCAGGGTGTACGGCGGGGTAAGTCGATACGAACCACCGTGCGCGATGAAAGCGCGCCTTGCCCGCTTGATCATGTGCAGCGTCAGGTCAAGGCGTCAAAGCCCGACGCACTGTGGGTTTCCGACTTCACCTTAGTCGCGACTTGGCAAGGACTCGCGTATGTTGCCTTCATCGTTGACGTGTTTGCGCGACGCATCGTCGGATGGAGGTTGTCGAGTTCAGCGCGTACCGATTTCGTATTGGATGCGCTGGAGCAAGCACTACACGAGCCCCGACCAGCAGAAGGTAACCGTTTGGTACATCATTCGGATCGCGGGTCGCAATATGTTTCCATTCGATACACGGACCGGCTAGCTGAAGCAGGGATTGAACCGTCAGTCGGCAGCGTAGGCGATTCATACGATAACGCGCTCGCTGAAACGATCAACGGCCTATACAAGGCAGAAGTTATTCATCGCCGTGGCCCGTGGCGTAATGTGCAGGCGGTCGAACTGGCGACGCTTGAATGGGTGAACTGATTCAATCACCGACGTCTGCTTGAACCTATCGCCAACATCCCACCGGCCGAAGCGGAAGCCCGTTACTATGAGCAACTCGCTGGAGTGCCGATGGCTGCGTAACTCCAGCAAAACGGTCTCCGAGATTCCCGGTGCGCTTCACCCCGCAACCGAGTCGTTCGGGCTCACAAGGGTGCGCAGTGGACGTCGAACTTGATCAGCTTGGTCGGGCCGACCGTATTGCTGATGGCGACATCGGCGGCATCGCGACCTCGCGCCATCAGCACGCGGCCAATACGCGGCACGTTGTTGCGCGGGTCGAAGGTCTGCCATGAACCGCCCACATAGGCTTCGAACCAGGCCGCGAAATCCATCGCGCTATACGGTGGCGGCACGCCGACATCGCTGATGTAGCCGGTGCAGTAGCGCGCCGGAATATTCATCGCGCGGCACAGCGCCACGGCCAGATGAGCGAAGTCGCGACAAACACCCTCGCCTTCCTCAAACGCCTCGAACGCGGTCTTGGTCGGTCGTGCGAACCCGTATCCGAACTTGATGTGGCGATGCACGTAGTCGCAGATCGCCTGCACCCGATCACGCCCTGGAGCAGTCGCGGCGAACAGTTTCCACGCCATGGCGGACAACAGGTCGGTTTCGCAATATCGGCTGCCGAGCAGAAACACCAGGCATTCATCCGGCAGCGTCTCGACAGGATGCTGATGCCCGAGCGGCTCGCGCGTCTCGGGTCGATCGGAGATTTCAAGCAATGCGCTGGTGGACAGTGAGATCAGCCCCGACGGCGCGACGATTCGGCTGCACAGATTACCGAAGCTGTCGCGATACTGCGTGATCGGCACGGGTGGCTCGACCACCAGCAGATCACCTGACAGCACGTCCTGCGCGCGGGAGAAGTGCGTGTTCAACATCAGCATCATCGGGGTCGGCTGCGCACACTCGTAGATCAGTTCATAGCCCACGCGGAGTTTCATCGAATCATCCTTGCATTGAGAAGTCATGGGGCGCGGAGGCGCAAAGATGTTTCCATCAATTGTCTTCAGTTACGCTCACGTCTACGTCGAGACTCCGGAACGAATGCATCGCGCCGTGCCATGTTCCCCACAGCGGCAGCGCCTGATCCGAATTCCATGCTACGGCCACACAAATCAGATGCCGGTTTCCGACGATGCTGTTGGTCGGATCGAAATCGACCCAGCCGGCACCGGGAAGATAAATCTGCAACCATGCGTGCGTCGCACCGCCGCCCAGGGTCGTGTCGTGGTTCGGCAACGAAGATATAGCCGCTGACAAATCGTGCCGCCAGGCCCAGCGAGCGGACCGCATCCATCATGAGCACCGCGAAATTCCTGCAACTACCGCTGCCCAGCCGTAACGTCTCGGCGGGTTGGTTGACGCCCTTCTCGACTCGCCGCACGTACGTGAAGCTGTTCTTGATCTCGAGCGTCATGCTGCGCAGCAAGGTCATCGTTTCGGTCGACCCGCTCGGTCCGATGAAACGTCGCGCCCATGCGTCCACATCGTCGGTGAGGATCGGCCGGCTTCGCGCGTTCACGAGATTCGACGCTTCCTCGCTGGTGTACGCGAAGGGCCACTTCGACGCATACCCCTTCCAGCAAATAATCGGGCAGTGGCGCTTCGTAGTGTTCGAGTGTCACCTCGCTTCTGAAGACTAATTCGGACGCCTCACCCGAGAACGACGTTGGGGGCTGCTCATTGCGTCACGCCATGACGAGACTTGGCCACCATTTCGCTCCCAAGGGTTCAATCCACGGAAATGCGCGAATGAATCAACCGAGACTCGGAAGCGCGTCAAATACCCGGAACATCGAATGAAAAATGGAGCATGAGGCAGCTTCTACCGGACGGCACGATAAGACCTTCGGAAGCGCCGACATGAGGTAAGACTGACCCACGCATGAGACCATGCAATGCGCGGCGGCACTTCGGCTATTTCTTCTTCGTAGCGCTCGTCGAACCCGAAGTCTTGGGAACCGGGATTTTGAACGGATCGGCCACCGGAGATGACAGTTTTTTTGTTTGTTTGGGCTTTTTTGCTTCGCGATTACTTCGCATTTGACCTTTTGCCATTTTTGCGCCCCTGTCTTTCGGCCACGGAACGGACCGCCATTTGGTCCATTCTGAGCGTATTTTTAATCGCTGTCGCGATTTATTTAATTGGCTCGACGACAGGCCCCGAGAGCCGTGTCCGCAAATTTTCTCGATGTATCGCCCGTCGAAGTCTGACGATTGTTCTTGCTTTGTTCCGCCATGCGGCGCACGCTCGCCTGGCTGACTGCACACGCTGCGGCCTTCACCAACCTTCCCTTTTATTTTCGAACATCAACATGCAAAAACGAATCCCGACCGACCCCGCCGCGCCGTTCAGAAGGCAAGACCTCACGGCAACTCAAAAGGCTCGCGCAGAAGCCTTGCGGCAGGCAGAGTCCGACCGTGCCGAAAAGCGACTTGAGAACGATGCGCGCATCGACGTCAATGCCGCGAAGTGGCGTTTTCTCTCATCGACGGACTAGATCGCTTCAAAGCTTCCCTCAGACGATGTATCGCCGCGACGTACTTGTTCTGCCATTCCGGCTATTTTGGCGAGATGCGTCGAGCATTT
>NZ_JARUXN010000026.1:0-6244 GCF_031451415.1 Caballeronia sp. LZ028
CTTAGCCGACGTGCGGCTGCTGCTCGTCGCTTTGCTGTCGTTGGCGACGTGTCAAGGTTGGATGTCGGCTTGCTTCCCATGACAGACTCCCATTGAGTTCATGGAAATTACATTGTCTTTCCCAATATAAAGGTCGTTTTGACTTCAGGCTATCCGCTTCCGGCGCTGCGAAGCGAGCACGGCTCGATCAGTGACTTCACCTTCGTGCACAAGCCGTACCGCTTGGATGATCTCGCGAAGGCACTAAGAGCCTGAAAGGCAAATACCGACCCGGTCGCATTGCCGCAAGACACCGCAGCAGTCTCGGAATATCGGAGCCCCGGGTACGTCGACATTGCCAAAATCGCTAACTGGCAGCCTGTTCCTGCCGTCCGGCGCCGGTGTCCCTCGCCAACTGGTCTCGCGGCAGGACCCAAAATTCGTCCGATCGGTGGCCTTCAGGGCTGCCCGCTTGTTTCGACAACTGGTCGTTGAGGCGACTCTAGGCGCGTTGAAGCGGGCTGCAGGTGACAGAAACGCGGCTCTTTGACCTGACCTCTACCGTGACATCCGGATTAATTGCCGTGAAATGCTCGATCAATCGAATTAACGGTAATAGAGCCAGCCTATCAAATCCGGGGCGCGAGCGGACCGATGAGCGTGCGCGCATGTTCAACAAGCGTCTCAAATGCCACCGGCTTTGTCAGGCAGCGCTCGAAAAGCAAGCCTAACGCACCCTTTTCTTTGAGTGGACGCGTAGCGGCGGTCCAAAGAATGATCGGTATCTTCGCCAGATCTGGGTCCGCGCGCAATGCCCTGCAGAGGGCCAGGCCGTCCATTATCGGCATCATCAAGTCGGTAATAATCAAATGGGGACATGTCGCTTTCGCAAGCTGGAGGGCTCGGTTACCGTCCGAAGCGGTGTGAACGCTGAATTCATGCAGGGAAAGGAGCAAGGCCCACGCTTCGAGCGCGCTTGCCTCATCGTCGACGAGCAGAAGAGTAGGGGAATCAGGCGAAGTAGAAGGATAGTGGTTCACAGCACGCTCGGCGTACCCTGGCGAGCGTCATTGCTCATGGCCCGAAAGCTTGCCGGATACCTATAGGGTAGCAATCTGCGCGCCGCGCGAGAAAATATCCACGGCAGGTTCGCCCCGTGCATCGTCTGCGCTTTCTGCATCGCGTTCTTGTTTGCTGTTGCGACGACTAGACGTTTGACGGCCGGCGCCTCTCAATTTCTTCAAGCCATGAGTTAGGCTGCTTGAACCGATCCAGTACAATTCGGGCCACGTGAATCGATGAGGTGATTCAATCAGCGTTGGGTTAATCGCACTCGACCTAAAGGAATTTACCGCCGAAATACGCACATAGAAAAGTTCCACTCAGCGAATCCTGGAAGAATTGCGAGAGCTTGGTGTGCGAGTAGACGAAGCCCGCGACTGCCGGGCCGAAGGTGTAGTTCACACCGGCGCCGAAGGTCTTCTGGGTGCTTGCCGTAGGGCTAAAGGCACACCCGTCCGGCGCAAGCGCACCGTGCGGGGACGCGCCGGTTGGCAGGAAGGCGTGTCTGAAAGTATGGGCGAGTCACGTACAGGAGCGCGACGTCCGCATCGTCGATCGCAGCAGTGTCGATGTTCATGACGTTCAGCGAACTCCGCAGAGCCGTATAAAGAACGAGCCCTGAACGCGCGGCTGCAAATTTTGGCGCACAGCGGCCGTTATTGCTGGCGGGTGAGCGTCAAAAGAATGTCCGAATACCAGGCACTGTTTAGACCGAGTGTCTCATCGATTTGCACGTCCCGCGTGCCCATATCAATGGTCGACGAATGAACTCCAAGAAGCACCCAAGGCAGACTCGAGCTTTTTACCGCATGTCCGTTGGAGAGATCGCTCGTCACAACCGGCGCGCCGCTCGTGCCCCGATGGGTTCGCGCGTCGGTGATGAAGCATCCTCTTCCTTGGAAGCGGAGGCCGAATGCCGACGCTATGACGCCTTGTCTAACGACAGGGAGATGGTGCAGCGAATCGTGAAACCCTAAGGGAAAGCCGGCTATAAGTACGCAAGTGCCAATCGGCATCACACCGTCTGCCTTGGGAAGATGATCGGGACCAAACGCGTCGAATACCGCGGTCTTCGGTAGCCGATCCCTTCGAAGCTCCAAAACGGCAACGTCGATCTCGCCGCCGTCATCTGAGCCTTCTCGCCAAAGGCCAACGCCTTTCGCGTACAGAGGTATAGAAAACCATGTCGAAGCGCCCAGATTGTCACCATCAACATGCAGTTCTATCTCAACCCACTCAGGAAAATGTTTGCTAGCCTCGTCTTTGACAACGTGACGGCTCGTCACGAGAAAAAGCCGCTCATCGCGAGCGAAAAAAAATCCGCTCGCGTTAGTTAGGTGTCGATTTTGTGCGAAGGTCCTGATGCGCGCCACTGTGAGCAGAAGCGCTTCGGCAGCGTGTTTCGAGACCCCCGCGCTTTCATTGGACAAGCAACGATTCGAACTCGGGCCACTGAGAACGAGTTGCTGAATCAATTGAAGCATAGCGTAGCGTTGCGGCGTTGCTTGATCCGATGACAGAAAATCCGCCACGGACATCTCCGACGCATTGCCGCCCGAAGCGGCGTTCGGAACATGGCGCACAACAGGCCGTTCGTCGGCGCCGATATGCAGCAGCCATCTTTCGCCACCGGGGCTTGCATATAGTTCGACAGAGTTCGTTTTCATGAGTGCGTGTCCTGTTGAGGGGTCTCGCGCGATGGCCGTGGAAAAGACTGGTGGCTCGGCTCAGAGGCGACAGCATATTGCGTGCAATGTAGAGACGATAGAGACGCTTGCCGCTATTCGTCGTCTGCAGGACCGAGGAGCACGTCAATTGCCGCTTGGCCGGCGCGCTCAGTGATGAGATAGCACCGCGATGGGTGACGGGCAACCTCACTCGCGATGTGCAGGCCCGGTCCAGAGCCACCCTTGTCCGCGTTCTTTTCAACGGCTAAGGACTTCGGCCAAAAACTCGCGGTTTAACAAACGCTCCCGCTGTCGGGAAGAAGGAAGGCGCCGGAGCGCGACGAACTTCACGAGGGCTCAAACCGATCAGCACGCCAATAACGCGGGAGGCCGTTTGCCATATGTCAGAACCCTCATCTTGCACGACTCAGAAAAAGTCGGTGTTCAGTATCTTGATGGGTGAGCTAAAGCCACGTTTCGCTTTGCAGCTTGCCACCGCAACGATTCGCAAAAAGTGCGTCTGAAGTGCAGCTCTATCGCTTTCCAGGGATCCGTCCGAATCGAAGACCTCGACCATGCAGTTTCGCGTGACCTGGACCTGGAAGGACCTGCTTTGAATCTCGTGGCGGAAAAAGAGGTCACCGCCAAGCCGTAGGATCGGCCTTGTTGGCGAGCAAGGCGCGGACAGTTCCGGCTGCTGCAAAGAAACGTGGCCACTCCTTCCTTCGTTCACCAGCCTGTTGCGTCGCCTGCAGACAGGACAGACGAAATAGATGCCGAAGGCATCGATCGCCGGCTCAACGCTTTGAGCGGGTAATTCGAGCAGGCAACGGACGCACTTCCACATCGTGACCTCCGGTCGTTGGCAATCCTTTCAAAGCGAGAAGCAACAAAATTCTACCTCTGCTCGTGCACGATCATCTCGCGTAGACGTTTCGCATCCGGTTTCGGACGAGGGAGCCGTGCGAGATGCAATTCGAGCCACGTCGTCACGGCGCACATGATGTCCCGGTGCGCTGGTGCCCCCGGAATGAAGACACGTGCTTCATCGATCCATTGATGAAGTGCGCGGCCTACTTCTTCGATCGGAAGTGCGACCATGAACCTAACCGACCCACATGCGTGTACCCTTTGTCGATACCATCGCCTCAGCGATCGCCCGCAATCGCAGAGCACGAGGCAAGCTAGCCGCGAGCCATGCTGCTGCTTCAGCATCCTCAGGCGTCGCATCCGCGCAGCGGAGTGACGTCACCCGGCCCGATACCAAAGCACAAGCCGAACCAACGTCGAGCCCACTGTTTGGCATGGTCAATGGCCTCGGCGCGCGAGTCGAACCCTGCCAGATCGCCGCTCAGGACGACGTCGGTTGCACTTCCGTCGGCACCGCTGATGCTTATCCTCACATGTGCAATAAACTCGCCGTCGGCCCTGCGTGGAGTGGGATCGACCTCGAACCGTTCAAGATTGCCTTGCATTGAGTTCCCTTATTTCAGCCTACAACGAAAGCGAACAGTTGCAGTTCATTCGCGGCGAGTGCCCATGGGCCAAGCGCAAAAAAAGCAGTCGCGCATGGCACGCCCAAGGCGCAGTCACCGCAAATGTCGTTTGTACGTGAGCGAATGGGAAAGCTGTTCGATTCGACTTACGTGAAGCGGTTTTGACCGCTTTGCACGGTCTTCGATGTGATACCGGTACATTTCTACCGGACGCTGGAAGGCAGTGAGATTTGGCCGCTATAAAGTCAGTAGCTTCATCCTACCCTCGCTGCGAATTTTGTACAGCGGAATCTGCACGTCGTCATGCATGGATTGGCAGCCTAGCGATGTCGATATCTAGCTGCGCTCTGTCCGCTCCGGCTCGCGCGACGGACGCTTAGCTGCCTGGCCATTTTGCCTTGCCTACCGGCCGGTGCGGGCCGAAGTTGGGAGTTCACTCATGTTGATGCCGACATCCCATTGATCCGTATGCCAGCATCGCACTGAACCATCGTTTCCCGCGAACTCCTGCCCGCAGCGACGATTCGACATCGAGCGCGGCGGATCACTCGAAGTTCGGCATGTGGATCAAACGGGCATTGGCGTCAACAATCTAGCCGATCGAGCCTGAAGACGTGGCTCGTGCCGGCCTCCCCCAATGTCTCCGGGCGACAGGTGCGAATCGCGACATCGTAGCCTTCATCGTAGCGCGAATGCCGGTCGAAGCGGCTGAATGCGCGCGAGAACACGGGAGGATGAAGTTCAGCCCTTTTAAAGAAGGGGCGGGAATGCTGTTATGAACGTCTCCTCGAGATTGAAGATCCACTATACCTGCAATGCCGGTGGGGGCGCGCGGTGAACGGGTTGTGCTGTCCCGGACCCGCGGACTCATCGGGGGCAAGGAACGTGCAGTTAGACGAATCGCCTCCGTGCCCAGCCGGTTCGTCCGGGCACCCGAAAGACCTTGACGGTTGTCGAGGCGAGGCGTAATTTTCCTTGGGAAGTCTTCAAGAAGCGCGATTGCTGCTCATCATTGACCGCAGCCTGCGGTGTTCGTTGTCCTCTCCCTCCTTGATCCTTTATTCCGGGACCTGTCTCGCGGTCCCGTTTGTTCGTCCATCTTCAGGAGAGTTTCATGGATACCGGCACCGTCAAGTGGTTCAACGACAGTAAGGGTTTCGGGTTTATCACACCCGACAAGGGTGGCGATGACCTGTTCGCGCATTTCTCGGAGATTCGCGCCGAAGGCTTCAAGACGCTCGCAGAAAATCAAAAGGTCAGCTATGAGACGAAGAGCGGCCCTAAGGGTCTGCAAGCCGCGAACATCACGCCGATCTAAGTAGCTTTCCTGCCGACTCCGCGTGGGGGAGCCGGCAGTTTCGTGCTGGGGTAATCAGACTTCGTCCACCTGCTCGACCGGGTATTGCCGTCGGGCCTTGAATAGTACTCCTGAGGACTTGGATATCGTAAAAGCTAAGACCCCCGATGGGTTACCTCGGGATCGGCATAGGCCTTTGATAACCGTGCGAAGCCGCGGCGACCAGAGTGCGGGTTGATTCTTCATCGCGGGGTACGATGGCTCACCACTACTGGAGTTCTCGATGTCACGCATGTTGAAAGTTGGAAACCATGAATTCCATATTGTGGTTCAGCCGCTTGCTGACGGTGGCTTCACCTACGCATGTGTCGATGTAGATTTGAGTGGTTCAACTGTCAGCGAGATCCGCTACGACAGTCATCTTCGCTTTGAGACTGAGGACGAGGCCTATGAAGGCGGCGCGGCTCACGCACGACGGCAGGCGGTGAGGGGATACCGTTAGCGGTCCCCAATGGAGTTGATCTAGCGGCTCACGTTGGCATTTCCATCATGCGATCTGTCTGTAACCGTCCTCTCCTTCGGTAGGACGGCGACCTTATCGTCCGGCAAACGATCCCGAACAAGCGCTTCCAGGCCGTGCTGCTCTTAGAGGCGTTAACAGAATGACTTTTGCAGGTGTCGCCAGCATATGATGCAGCAAGCGATTTCGAGCAAAGCCTCGTGGATGAAAGCGAGGCGCTCGA
>NZ_JARUXN010000027.1:0-5292 GCF_031451415.1 Caballeronia sp. LZ028
AGCATGAGGAGCCTGACGATTACCTACTTTCACACGGGTATCCGCACTATCATCGGCGTGGAGTCGTTTCACGGTCCTGTTCGGGATGGGAAGGGGTGGGACCGACTCGCTATGGTCATCAGGCATGACTTGTTGTTGTCTCGCCTGGGTGGGCGCGACAACCAATCTGGGAAGAAGTAGAAGTGTTTGGGGAGTGAGTGTCGCACAACGCTACTCAACCAGGGGTGGTATTGACCAAGCGCTGTGGCGCCAAGTCAGTACATGAAACACACTGGTTATAGGATCAAGCCTTACGGGCAATTAGTATCAGTTAGCTCAATGCATTACTGCACTTACACACCTGACCTATCAACGTCCTGGTCTGGAACGACCCTTCAAGGGGCTCGAAGCCCCGGGGATATCTCATCTTAAGGCGAGTTTCCCGCTTAGATGCTTTCAGCGGTTATCTCTTCCGAACATAGCTACCCGGCGATGCGACTGGCGTCACAACCGGTACACCAGAGGTTCGTCCACTCCGGTCCTCTCGTACTAGGAGCAGCCCCCTTCAAATATCCAACGCCCACGGCAGATAGGGACCAAACTGTCTCACGACGTTTTAAACCCAGCTCACGTACCTCTTTAAATGGCGAACAGCCATACCCTTGGGACCGGCTACAGCCCCAGGATGAGATGAGCCGACATCGAGGTGCCAAACACCGCCGTCGATATGAACTCTTGGGCGGTATCAGCCTGTTATCCCCAGAGTACCTTTTATCCGTTGAGCGATGGCCCTTCCATACAGAACCACCGGATCACTATGACCTGCTTTCGCACCTGCTCGACTTGTCGGTCTCGCAGTTAAGCACGCTTATGCCATTGCACTATCAGCACGATTTCCGACCGTACCTAGCGTACCTTCGTACTCCTCCGTTACGCTTTGGGAGGAGACCGCCCCAGTCAAACTGCCTACCATGCACTGTCCCCGACCCGGATCACGGGCCAAGGTTAGAACCTCAAACAAACCAGGGTGGTATTTCAAGGACGGCTCCACCGAAACTGGCGTTCCGGTTTCATAGCCTCCCACCTATCCTACACAGATCGGTTCAAAGTCCAATGCAAAGCTACAGTAAAGGTTCATGGGGTCTTTCCGTCTAGCCGCGGGGAGATTGCATCATCACAAACACTTCAACTTCGCTGAGTCTCGGGAGGAGACAGTGTGGCCATCGTTACGCCATTCGTGCAGGTCGGAACTTACCCGACAAGGAATTTCGCTACCTTAGGACCGTTATAGTTACGGCCGCCGTTTACCGGGACTTCAATCAAGAGCTTGCACCCCATCATTTAATCTTCCGGCACCGGGCAGGCGTCACACCCTATACGTCCACTTTCGTGTTTGCAGAGTGCTGTGTTTTTATTAAACAGTCGCAGCCACCAGTTTATTGCAACCCTTTCACCCTCCTGGCGCAGGCCAGTCAAGCTACAAGGGCGTACCTTATCCCGAAGTTACGGTACCAATTTGCCGAGTTCCTTCTCCCGAGTTCTCTCAAGCGCCTTAGAATACTCATCTCGCCCACCTGTGTCGGTTTGCGGTACGGTCATCGTTAGACTGAAGCTTAGAGGCTTTTCTTGGAACCACTTCCAATTGCTTCGCTTCCGAAGAAGCTCGCGCCACGCCCTTGAATTACGCACCCGGATTTGCCTAAGTGCCTTCTCCAACGCAGCGACCGGGACGTCCAACACCCGGACAACCTTCCGCGATCCGTCCCCCCATCGCATCTAACAATGGTGCAGGAATATTGACCTGCTTCCCATCAGCTACGCATTTCTGCCTCGCCTTAGGGGCCGACTCACCCTACGCCGATGAACGTTGCGTAGGAAACCTTGGGCTTACGGCGAGGGGGCTTTTCACCCCCTTTATCGCTACTCATGTCAGCATTCGCACTTCCGATACCTCCAGCACGCTTTTCAACGCACCTTCGCAGGCTTACGGAACGCTCTCCTACCACACGTACTTGCGTACGCATCCGCAGCTTCGGTGACTGGCTTGAGCCCCGTTACATCTTCCGCGCAGGACGACTCGATCAGTGAGCTATTACGCTTTCTTTAAAGGGTGGCTGCTTCTAAGCCAACCTCCTGACTGTTTTAGCCTTCCCACTTCGTTTCCCACTTAGCCAATCTTTGGGACCTTAGCTGGCGGTCTGGGTTGTTTCCCTCTTGACACCGGACGTTAGCACCCGATGTCTGTCTCCCGTGATTGCACTCTTCGGTATTCGGAGTTTGCTATGGCGTAGTAATCCGCAATGGACCCCACAACCATGACAGTGCTCTACCCCCGAAGGTGATACACGAGGCACTACCTAAATAGTTTTCGGAGAGAACCAGCTATTTCCAAGTTTGTTTAGCCTTTCACCCCTATCCACAGCTCATCCCCTAACTTTTCAACGTTAGTGGGTTCGGTCCTCCAGTACGTGTTACCGCACCTTCAACCTGGCCATGGATAGATCACTTGGTTTCGGGTCTACGCCCAGCAACTGATCGCCCTGTTCGGACTCGCTTTCGCTACGCCTGCCTTAATCAGTTAAGCTCGCTACTGAACGTAAGTCGCTGACCCATTATACAAAAGGTACGCCGTCACCCGTTTCCAGGCTCCGACTGTTTGTATGCATGCGGTTTCAGGATCTATTTCACTCCCCTCCCGGGGTTCTTTTCGCCTTTCCCTCACGGTACTGGTTCACTATCGGTCGATCACGAGTATTTAGCCTTGGAGGATGGTCCCCCCATCTTCAGACAGGATTTCACGTGTCCCGCCCTACTTGTCGTACCCCTAGTTCTTCCTCGCTGTTTTCGTCTACAGGGCTATCACCTGCTATGGCCGCACTTTCCAGAGCGTTCGACTAACAACAAAGATAAAGAGTACAGGCTGATCCCATTTCGCTCGCCACTACTTTGGGAATCTCGGTTGATTTCTTTTCCTGCGGTTACTTAGATGTTTCAGTTCACCGCGTTCGCTCCACACAACCTATGTATTCAGTTGTGGGTACTCCATTAGGAGTGGGTTTCCCCATTCGGACATTTGTGGATCAAAGCTCGTTTGCCAGCTCCCCACAACTTTTCGCAGGCTACCGCGTCCTTCATCGCCTGTGATCGCCAAGGCATCCACCACATGCACTTGTTCGCTTGACCCTATAACAAGTGTGTCTCTCTCGAGCCACCCTCGCCATAGGCTGAGTATTCGCGTTGTGCCGTATTCCAAGTCATCATCAAGATCACTTTTCATACTTGATACAATCACTACCCTGACTACCCGACTCACACCCATCTCTAAGTGCTTTTAGATAGTCTCTTTACTACTTCTTCCAGATTGTTAAAGAACGTTTAGCCGACAAGCTCACTTCACTCGCCTGCGACATCAACTGGCTTTCAATCGCCAATGCAAAGTGCTTCACGAAACACTGCGCATTGAGGACTTGGTGGAGGATGACGGGATCGAACCGACGACCCCCTGCTTGCAAAGCAGGTGCTCTCCCAGCTGAGCTAATCCCCCGCGTCTCGCGTCTGCAGCCTCACTGACTGCCTGACTCATCTTGACCGTGGTGGGTCTGGTTGGATTCGAACCAACGACCCCCGCCTTATCAAGACGGTGCTCTAACCGACTGAGCTACAGACCCAAAGCCTGTCTTCAAACAACAGCCGATAAGCGTGAGCGCTTAACTTCGTGTGCGAAGCTCGAGAAAGGAGGTGATCCAGCCGCACCTTCCGATACGGCTACCTTGTTACGACTTCACCCCAGTCATGAATCCCACCGTGGTAAGCGCCCTCCTTGCGGTTAGGCTACCTACTTCTGGTGAAACCCACTCCCATGGTGTGACGGGCGGTGTGTACAAGACCCGGGAACGTATTCACCGCGGCATGCTGATCCGCGATTACTAGCGATTCCAGCTTCACGCAGTCGAGTTGCAGACTGCGATCCGGACTACGATCGGTTTTCTGGGATTGGCTCCACCTCGCGGCTTGGCAACCCTCTGTTCCGACCATTGTATGACGTGTGAAGCCCTACCCATAAGGGCCATGAGGACTTGACGTCATCCCCACCTTCCTCCGGTTTGTCACCGGCAGTCTCCTTAGAGTGCTCTTGCGTAGCAACTAAGGACAAGGGTTGCGCTCGTTGCGGGACTTAACCCAACATCTCACGACACGAGCTGACGACAGCCATGCAGCACCTGTGCGCCGGTTCTCTTTCGAGCACCCCCACCTTTCAGCAGGGTTCCGACCATGTCAAGGGTAGGTAAGGTTTTTCGCGTTGCATCGAATTAATCCACATCATCCACCGCTTGTGCGGGTCCCCGTCAATTCCTTTGAGTTTTAATCTTGCGACCGTACTCCCCAGGCGGTCAACTTCACGCGTTAGCTACGTTACTAAGGAAATGAATCCCCAACAACTAGTTGACATCGTTTAGGGCGTGGACTACCAGGGTATCTAATCCTGTTTGCTCCCCACGCTTTCGTGCATGAGCGTCAGTGTTGGCCCAGGAGGCTGCCTTCGCCATCGGTATTCCTCCACATCTCTACGCATTTCACTGCTACACGTGGAATTCTACCTCCCTCTGCCACACTCAAAGCCTGCCAGTCACCAATGCAGTTCCCAGGTTAAGCCCGGGGATTTCACATCGGTCTTAACAGACCGCCTGCGCACGCTTTACGCCCAGTAATTCCGATTAACGCTCGCACCCTACGTATTACCGCGGCTGCTGGCACGTAGTTAGCCGGTGCTTATTCTTCCGGTACCGTCATCCTCCATCCATATTAGGGACGAAGTTTTCTTTCCGGACAAAAGTGCTTTACAACCCGAAGGCCTTCTTCACACACGCGGCATTGCTGGATCAGGGTTGCCCCCATTGTCCAAAATTCCCCACTGCTGCCTCCCGTAGGAGTCTGGGCCGTGTCTCAGTCCCAGTGTGGCTGGTCGTCCTCTCAGACCAGCTACAGATCGTCGCCTTGGTAGGCCTTTACCCCACCAACTAGCTAATCTGCCATCGGCCGCCCCTATAGCGCGAGGTCCGAAGATCCCCCGCTTTCTCCCTTAGGTCGTATGCGGTATTAATCCGGCTTTCGCCGGGCTATCCCCCACTACAGGACACGTTCCGATGTATTACTCACCCGTTCGCCACTCGCCACCAGGGTTGCCCCCGTGCTGCCGTTCGACTTGCATGTGTAAGGCATGCCGCCAGCGTTCAATCTGAGCCAGGATCAAACTCTTCAGTTCAATACCTGTTACTGTTTTCTATTCTTCCGAATAGGTCGCTCACTCAACGT
>NZ_JARUXN010000028.1:0-4086 GCF_031451415.1 Caballeronia sp. LZ028
TCGGCCATGAAGGGCCTTCGCTCGCAGAAGCGGCGAGACATTCCAGCGTCCGAAATACATCGACTAGCGACATCAAGCCAGGGCGATGGAGCCCGCTTAGAGGATTTGACGATTGCGTCGCGCGTCGGATGACTTTCGGCCATGGAAGGGTTAGCGATGCGGCTACCCCCGGCTGGTAGACGTCTAGGTGCTTTGACGGTCGATTATGGTGAAGCCAGTATCGATCTTGACGTGCACAGGCTGATGCCCGGCTGCCGAGCTTTGCGCAAAGCGCGACAGTAATGATTCGGCCGCTTTCACGCCGATGACGGCGCCTTCGACTCGCACTGTCGAAAGAGAAGGATAGATGTGCGCGGCAGAGCTTAGATCCCCGAAGCCCATCACAGCAATCTGCTCAGGTACGCTCATTTTCCGACTGGCTGCTTCGGCAAGCACCCCCTGCGCGAGCGTATCGGAACTGCATACGACGATTTCCGGCGGCGTCTCATCGAACAGACGGGCCGCGCCTTCGCGCCCGGCTTGCACGGTGGCCGGTGCAGGGAGGATCGCGAACGTAGCTTTGTCAATGCCGTGTTTCGCGAGTTCGGCGATCAGGCTCCTGCAGCGGCGCAAACCTCGCGGATCATCGATGGAAACGACGCCGAAGCGCTTGTAACCTTTCGCGAGAAGGTGCCGCGCGACTTGCTTGCCTACTTCTTCGTGCGAGAAGCCAATGACGGTGTCGATCGGTTTGTTGGTGAGATCCCAGATTTCGACGACCGGAATCTTGGCTTTGACGAGCCGCTCGACTGTCGCCTTGGTATGGCTTGTACCGGCGAGCACGATCCCATCAGGCCGCCTGCCGAGAATCGCTTCGACTAAGGCTTCTTCGCGAGCTGTCGAGTAAGCGGTGAGACCCAAAAGCGTCTGATAACCCGACGCGGTCAATTTGTCGACGAGCGACTGCACGGTCTCCGCAAAGATAGAACTTGCGATGGTCGGCAACAGGATGGCGACCAGCCGGCTTTTGCTGCTGGCCAGTCCGCCCGCAAGCATGTTGGGCACGTACCCGGTGGCCTGGACCGCTTCAAGCACCTTCTTCTGGGTGTCGCTACGAACGAGTTCCGGCCGATGAAGGGCACGGGAGACTGTCATCGGCGCAACGCCCGCCACCCTTGCCACATCGATAAGCGTCACGCTCTGGAGCACGCCCGCTTCGGTCGTTTGCCGGTTATCGCTTTTCTTGGCCATTTCAGAGTACTGGATCTAACGATTAGTGCGCAACAGCATTAGACCACGAACCGCATCGAACCCATGCGGAAACGCAAGCAGGCCCATGCCGCAAGGGTAAACGACAATGGTTGCGCAATCAATGAGCGAGCATGATTGCGCAATCATGACGAGACGCGGCGCTCGGTGCGGCGACTGAGCGCCGACCGTCGAGACAAACGGAGGCGGCAGTGGTTACTCGGAGCAGCATTCCAGACAATGGCAAGCGCACGCGAGTGCGGTGGTTCATTCTCGCGATGATTTTCATCGTTACGGTTTTCAACTATGTAGACCGCGCGACGTTATCGATCGCCGCGCCGAGCATGCGCCACGACCTCGGTTTCGACGCGTTGACAATGGGCATTGCCTTCTCGGCGTTCGGCTGGGCCTACACCGCGATGCAGATTCCCGGCGGTCTCATTCTTGACCGTTTCGGCGCCCGGACCGTGCTCGGCATCAGTCTGATTCTGTGGTCGGCACTGACGTTCGCCCAAGGTTTCGTTCATCTGTTTGCGTCAGCATTCGTGGCGCTCTTTGCCTTGCGCTTCCTGATGGGAATCGCGGAATCGCCGGCGTTCCCGTGCAACAGTCGTCTTACCGTCATGTGGTTCCCGAGCGCCGAGCGCGGTCTCGCGACGTCGGTGTTCCAATTGGCACAGTACTTCGCGCTCGCAGTGTTCACGCCGGTCATGACGTACACCGTGAGCATGTGGGGTTGGCATTACGTCTTCTACACGACCGGCGCTGTGGGCGTTCTTCTAGGATTCTGGTGGCTCAGGTCGGTGCGGGAACCACAGCGCGATCATCGCGTGAGTGCGGCCGAACTTGAGTACATCGCGGCAGGCGGTGGTCTGCCGACCATCGGCGACAGCCCGCAGCCGTTCAAGTGGAAACAGGTGAGGGCAATCGCTGCGAACCGCATGATGATAGGCATCTATATCGGCCAGTTCTGTCTGACGTCGATCACCTGGTTCTTCCTGACGTGGTTCCCGACCTACCTAATCGAAGCGAAAGGCATGTCGATCCTTAAGGTCGGCATGGTGGCGGCGCTGCCGGCAGTGGCAGGTTGCGTGGGCGGGCTTGTCGGTGGCCTCTGGTCCGACTGGATGCTTAAACGCGGTTTCAGTCTCACCGCCTCTCGGAAGACCCCGATCATCTGCGGCCTCGTTCTGTCGAGCACGATCGTGGTTGCCAACTATGTGCATTCGACGACGATTGTGATTCTCGTCATGTCGATTGCGTTCTTCGCCAAGGGCGTCGGCAATTTGGGCTGGTGCATTGTCGGCGACGTTTCACCCAAGCGCGCGATGGGCATCAGCGGCGGAATCTTCAACCTGTGCGGCAATCTCGCGAGCATCGTTACGCCGCTTGCGATCGGCTGGATGATCAAGAGCACCGGGTCGTTTGAAGTCGCGCTGACTTACATCGGTGCGCTGTCGCTGCTTGGCGCGTGCTCATACCTGCTGATCGTCGGAAAACTCCAGCGTCTGGAAACCGACGACGAAGGCGACGGATCGCGCAAGAGCGCCACCGCCTCCCTCAAACCGCGCCACGGCCACTGAGTCGCCGCCTCCCAACACCTTATCGCAAGGAGCCCCTCCCATGAATGCCACATCTTCGCTCATCGCTGGACCGTCGAACGACTCGATCAAGTGGATTCGCGTTGCATCCACGTTTCTTCCGCTCGCCAACCCGATCAGCGACGCCAAAGTCCTGACGGGTCGGCAGAAGCCGATGACAGAGATCGCCATTCTGTTTGTCGAAATCGAGACGGCAGACGGTCATCGCGGGCTCGGCTTCAGTTATTCGAAGCGTGCCGGTGGCCCTGGCCAGTTCGCGCATGCGAAGGAGATCGCTCCTGTGCTCATCGGCGAAGACCCGAGTGACATCGCTCGATTGTGGGACAAGCTGGCGTGGGCAGGGGCATCGGTAGGGCGCAGTGGCATGGCGGCACAGGCGATCGGCGCGTTCGACGTTGCACTGTGGGACCTGAAGGCTAAACGCGCGAATCTGTCGCTTGCCAAGCTCCTCGGCGCCCACCGCGATTCGGTGCGTTGCTACAACACCTCGGGCGGGTTCCTTCACACGCCACTCGATCAGTTGCTTGTCAACACCGACGCCTCGCGCGAGAAGGGAATCGGCGGGATCAAGCTCAAGGTCGGGCAACCAGACTGTGCGATTGACATTCACCGGGTCCAGACGGTGCGCAAGCATTTGGGTGACGCCTTTCCGTTGATGGTGGATGCCAATCAGCAGTGGGACCGGCCGACCGCTCAACGTATGTGCCGCACCTTCGAGCAGTTCAATTTGATCTGGATCGAGGAGCCGCTCGATTGCTATGACGCGGAAGGTCACGCTGCGCTGGCTGCCCAGTTCGATACGCCGATCGCAACCGGCGAAATGTTGACGAGCGTATCCGAGCACTGGGAGTTCATCCGTCAGCGCGGCGCGGATTACCTGATGCAGGACGCGCCGCGTGTCGGCGGCATTACGCCATTCTTGAAGGTCGCGACGTTGGCTGATCACGCGGGGCTGATGCTGGCGCCGCACTTCGCGATGGAATTGCACGTGCATCTCGCGGCTTGTTATTCCCGTGAACCCTGGGTCGAACATTTCGAATGGCTTGAGCCGCTGTTCAACGAGAAGCTGGAGACGCGTGACGGCCGGATGTTGGTTCCGACACGACCGGGCCTGGGGCTCACACTGAGCGACCGCGTAGCAGGCTGGACGGCTCAAGAGGCGGAAGTCGGTATACGCGGCTGACGCAAGGCCGTCAATCAAGGCGACATGGCCGCTCGTCGCTGGGAAGGTGCTTGGGAGAGGTTCGGACGCTCCCGA
>NZ_JARUXN010000029.1:0-3760 GCF_031451415.1 Caballeronia sp. LZ028
CATGTACACGCAATCCCTCGACCTCCCCAGCGCGACGTCCGCAGCCGAAAGCCACGAAGCCGCAGCCTCCGCCGCCCAAACCCGCTTCGACGCGGTGATGCAGGCCGACGGCAAGATCGAGCCGCAGGACTGGATGCCCGAGGCGTATCGCAAGACGCTGGTGCGTCAGATCTCGCAGCACGCGCATTCGGAGATCATCGGGATGCAGCCCGAGGGCAACTGGATCAGCCGCGCGCCGAGCCTCAAACGCAAGGCGATTCTGCTCGCGAAGGTGCAGGACGAAGGCGGCCACGGTCTGTACCTCTACAGCGCGGCCGAAACACTGGGCGTCTCGCGCGATCAACTGGTCGCCGCGCTGCACGCAGGCAAGGCGAAATATTCGAGCATCTTCAACTATCCGACACCCACGTGGGCCGATGTCGGCGTGATCGGCTGGCTCGTCGATGGCGCCGCGATCATGAACCAGATTCCGCTGTGCCGCTGCACCTACGGGCCGTATGCCCGCGCGATGATCCGCATCTGCAAGGAGGAGTCGTTCCACCAACGCCAGGGCTTCGACGCGCTGCTCGCGATGATGAAAGGCACGCAAGCGCAGAAGGATCTCGTGCAGCAGGCGGTGAACCGCTGGTGGTGGCCGGTGCTGATGATGTTCGGCCCGAGCGACAAGGATTCGATCCACAGCGGCCAGTCGTTCGCGTGGGGCATCAAGCGCATCTCGAACGATGACCTGCGTCAGAAGTTCGTCGATGCGACCGTCGAGCAGGCGAAGATCCTCGGCGTCACATTGCCCGATCCCGATTTGAAGTGGAACGAAGCGCGGCAAGCGCACGACTACGGCGCGATCGACTGGGACGAGTTCTGGCGCGTGGTCAACGGCGACGGTCCGTGCAACAAGGAGCGCCTCGCCACGCGCGTGAAGGCGCACGATGACGGCGCGTGGGTTCGCGAAGCCGCACTGGCGTATGCCGAGAAGCAAAAAGCCCGCGCCCACCAACAAGCTGCATGAGCATGGAGACGATGAAGATGAACAAGGAATGGCCGATCTGGGAAGTGTTCGTGCGCAGCAAGCAGGGACTGGATCACAAGCATTGCGGCAGCCTGCACGCACCGGACGCGGGCGCGGCGTTGCGCATGGCGCGCGACGTGTACACGCGTCGTCAGGAAGGCGTGAGCATCTGGGTGGTGCCCTCGGCGGCGATCACGGCATCGGACCCGGCAGACAAGGCCGAGTTGTTCGAGCCCGCGGGCGACAAGATCTATCGGCATCCGACGTTCTTCGTGCTGCCCGACGAAATCAATCACATGTAAGGGCGCGCGACATGAGCCAGAAAGAACATCTCGCCTACGTGCTGCGTCTTGCCGACAACGCGCTGATTCTCGGACAGCGCAACGCGGAGTGGTGCAGTCACGGCCCGGCACTGGAAGAGGATATTGCGCTGGCGAACATCAGTCTGGATTTGATCGGTCAGGCGCGTTTGCTCTACACGCATGCTGCTTCGCTCGAAGCATCGCTCAACGGCAACAAAAAGACCGAAGACGATTACGCGTACTTCCGCACCGAGCGCGAGTTCGCCAACTACACGATCGCGGAGTTGCCGCACTTCGGCCCGCTCGCGGGCACGACGCGCACGGAGCGCGATTACGCGGTGACGATCGTGCGCAACTTCCTGTACTCGGCGTTGATGATGGAAGTGTGGAGCGCATTGCAATCATCGAACGATGCGCAACTCGCGGCGATCGCGGCGAAGTCGATCAAGGAGACGAGCTATCACCTGCATCACGCGCGCGACTGGCTGGTGCGTTTCGGCGATGGCACTGCGGAGTCGCATCGGCGTGCGCAGGCTGCGCTCGATTATCTGATGCCGTACACGCGCGAGTTCTTCGCGACCGATGCAATCGAACAGGCCGTCGCCGATGCGGGCATCGCGCCGCTGGCGAGCGAGTTCGAAGCGGCGTGGCGCGAGCAGGTTGCATCGGCGCTCGATGAAGCGACGCTCAAAGTGCCCGTAGAAGTGCAGCACGTCACGACGGGCAAGCAAGGCGAGCACTCGGAGCACATGGGTTATCTGCTGGCGGAGATGCAGAGCCTGGCGCGTCAGCATCCGGGCGCGAGCTGGTAATGCAGGCCATGCAAACCACGATCGAACGCGCGTGGCACGTGCTCGAGTCGGTGCCCGATCCGGAGATTCCGGTGGTATCGATTCGCGAGCTGGGCATCTTGCGCGATGTGCGTCACGGCGACGATGGCGTGCTCGAAGTGGTGATCACGCCGACGTACTCGGGCTGTCCTGCGATGTCGCAGATTGCTGAGGACATCGCGAAAGCGATCGATGATGCGCAACTCGGCGCGCATCGCATCGAGACGGTGCTGGCGCCTGCGTGGACGACCGACTGGATCACCGATGGCGCGCGCGAGAAGCTGCGCCGCTACGGCATCGCGCCGCCGACGGGCGCATGCGGCAGCGCAGAGAAGCCGATCCGCTTCGTGGCGCGCAAGCCCGCGACGATCGCGTGCCCGCGCTGCGGCTCGACGCACACGGAGAAGCTGGCGCAATTCGGCTCGACGGCGTGCAAGGCGTTGTATCGATGCATCGATTGCCGCGAGCCGTTCGATTACTTCAAGCCGTACTGAACCTCACTGACAAGCGAGCCGAGAAAACATGGCGACTCCGCAATTTCATCCGCTGCGCATTCGCGACGTGCGCCCCGAAACCGCCGACGCGCTCACCGTTTCATTCGATGTGCCGCCCGCATTGCGCGATGCGTTTCGCTTCACGCAGGGCCAGTTCGTGACGCTCAAGACGCATATCGATGGCGAGGAGACGCGCCGCTCGTATTCGATCTGCGTGGGCGTGACCGACTACGATCGCGATGGCGAATTGCGCATCGGCATCAAGCGCGTGCGCGGCGGGCGCTTCTCGAACTTCGCGTTCGAGACCTTGAAGCCCGGCCATGAGATCGAGGTGATGACGCCCGACGGACGCTTCTTCACGCATCTGAACGCGGATCACGCGAAGCATTACGTGGCGTTCTCGGGCGGCTCGGGCATCACGCCGGTGCTGGCGATCATCAAGACGACGCTGGACATGGAGCCGACGAGCCGCTTCACGCTGGTGTACGGCAATCGCAGTGTCGACGCGATCATGTTTGCCGAAGAACTCGAGGATCTGAAGAACCGGTATATGGACCGGTTCTCGCTGTATCACGTGCTGTCCGATGATTTGCAGGATGTCGAGTTGTTCAACGGCGTGCTGGATCAACAGAAGTGCAAGGCGTTTCTTTCGACGCTGCTCTCGCCTGAAGAGATCGATGAAGCGTTCATCTGCGGCCCCGGCCCGATGATGGATGCCGCTGAAGCGGCGCTGAAAGAAGCGGGCGTGCCGCCGAAGCAGATTCATGTGGAGCGCTTCGGCACGCCGTTGCCGCAGGCGGGTGCGCCGACGATCGAGATTACGGAGAGCACGCCGGCGGCGGATCTGGAACTGGTCATCGATGGCAAGAAGCGCAAGCTGCGTCTGCCGTATGAAGGCGTGAGCGTGCTCGATGTCGGTCTGAAGGCAGGGCTCGCGTTGCCGTACGCGTGCAAGGGCGGGGTGTGCTGCACGTGCCGCGCGAAAGTGCTCGAAGGCGAAGTGAAGATGGACAAGAACTACACGCTCGAACAACACGAGATCGATGAGGGTTTCGTGCTGACCTGCCAGTGCCATCCGGTGAGCGAGCGCGTGGTTGTGAGCTTCGACGAGCGGTAAGCGACGTCCCG
>NZ_JARUXN010000030.1:0-3427 GCF_031451415.1 Caballeronia sp. LZ028
TGAATTCGCCCGGCAATACAGCCTCCGGCCCACGGCCGAAGGCTCATGAAAGACCGAACACTAACGCTCGGCACTGTCCAAGAAATCCAAGCGGTTCAAGGCCTCGGCTGGTCCACTTATCCCGCTGTCCGAATTCCCGCAGCCACCTCTCTTAAGCGAAGTGCAACATGATCTTCGCTGACTGACGTCGAAACGCGTTTTGCCGCCTGGCGCGGCGTTCATGCAGCGTAGAGAGTGAGATGCGTGCGACAGCTCGCCACCTGCAGCGGCGAGCCGCTGGAGTGCGAAAGGCTTCCGCGGAGCGGCGCGCCTGCCGCTGCGCGCAATAGGGGCGACCGGTGCCCTGCGAGGAAAAACTGCGTAGCAGGCCGTGCAATTTCAAACTAACGGTTCAGTTTTTTCGGGAGCGTCCGATAAGAAGAGTGAGCAAATTCTATCTTTAATGTAATGGCCGAATACCTGATAAATCATAGCGCACTTTCTTACCTGAACCAGTGGTACGTTACCGATCGCCGGTACATGTATATCTTGCGCCCTTCGGCGCTGGGCGCGACGGTGGGCGAGAGACTGCAAAAGCTTGGAGCGAAATACCAAGTCGCCCGCAACTTCGCGCTTCCGGGTGTCACAAAAAGTGAAAGGGCCGAGCAGGCACCGATATTTTGGACCAAAGTCGCCGCATGCGTGGAGAAGGCTGCCGCGGAGGAAGAGAGCAAAGCAGTCGAAACGGTAGCCAATCTCGCCAGCGACCTTGGGAAAGTCTTTCCGGGCAAAAAGCGTGGGGGCGATCCGACGCTGCTGAGCGCTGCCACGAAATTCCTGTGGTTCAGTGGGCGACACGATATCCGAATCTATGATAGACGCGCGATTGCCGCGTTGAACTCGTGGTGCAAAGACCGTCGATCAGACGAAAGGCGAGGGTGGCGTGTCGACGGTTCTTACGCTGTATTCGCGCAAGAATGGGATCGGATGTATCAAGCTCACGGAATCGCCATTCGCGACGCCGTCGGCAGCCTCAACCAAGCTTTCAGGTGGTCACTGATTCCGGAAAAAGACGTTCAAGTCGCAGTGCAAACGGTCATGCGGCAGCAGTGGTTTGTCGAAAGAGTTTTTGACAAGCATTTGTGGACCATTGGCGCTGACGACGAGACGCGGGTGGGCGGTTTCGTTTGAGACGCGTGAAACCCACACGGCTGAGCGTTACGCAGATATCTAAGGCATCATTGCGCGACACGCTCATCGTCGATCATCCCGTATCATAGTGCGCATCCGGGTGGTCAGACGTAGGTTTCGAGTATCCATTGAGAACACGCTCACCGCCTCGGGTTCACCGGGCGAGTGGGTCAGGACATCTTCCGTTTGGTTTCAGCGACCGGTCTCCGCCGTAAAGGTCGCGGTGGACGATGCGGTGCGATGGAATGGGATCGGTTCGACGCTCTGATAGCCGCCATCTTGCAGTAGAAGGTTACAGGACGGTATCACGGATACCTGCTGAGAGGACGAGGGCGATAACGTGCAGTGCAGTTGAGTTTGGGCAAACACCTTGCGATGTCCACGCCGTCCTACGGATGCAAACGTTGAAGACGATGGAACGAATTCCGTGTCCGGTGCGCTTGGAGTATCATAGTTGGGACGGCATCTTTGCGAAGCATGGGGGCCAAGCTATGACTGCAACCTTGGGAGTGCACGAATCTTTCTTGTGCGTCGTCGGAAACGAGAAGGTCAATAGTCCGCTCGGTTACGCCCTCGCTCCGAATACAGGCGGACAACTCGCGGTCCAGCCTACGATCTCGACAAGCATCAGCTTAGCCGTTCCTCTGTCTCTTGCGCTGGTTGGCATCCGTCACAGATGGATGCCGGAGACTCTTGGCGCGTGTATCCGGGCGCGAGCGATGGGCATTGTTCGCATCGGTCAGGCCCACGTCGGTCATGTTGCTGCCTACGCCGACGGTAAGTTGTCTCTACGAGTAATTGGATGGGTGCACTCAACCTGCATGTGTTCGGCGATGACCACAAGATTGGTCTGCTGACGCATGAAGCTCGCGAACAAACGTTCTCGGTCGAATACGACCCATAATGGCTGGCTCGTGGCGAGGACGCGTACCCCATCTCGCCGCACATCCCGCCCGTTTCCGGCCCAGCGAGTTCGTCACTGTCGGCTGCATGCTTTCTCGCCAACTTGCTGCCGGAGGGGCGTGCGCTGGATGCCGTCTCAAGCATGAAGCGGATTTCGAAGGCGAACATCTTTGCGCTCATCTAACATCTGGGCCGCGAATCGGCCGGCTCGCTGACGTTCACCCCTGTTGACGCTCTACCGAGTTCCGCGGAGTCCGCTTTGCGTGAAATCAGAGACGAGGAGTTGAGCGAGCGCATTCGCGGCGCGACGCGGCATTTTGCTGTATGGGGCAAGGAGTTTTGCTCCTCGCTCGCGGGACAGCACGATAAACTGCCGGTGCGAATGGCGGACGACCGGCTCTTTCTAACGCAAGGCTCGGCCTGGTCGACGCACATTCTCAAGCCGCAGCGCGAGAGTGCCATCATCAGCTCTATTGTTGCCAATGAGCACTTCTGCATGACCTTGGCGAAAACACTCGGACTTCCCGTGGCGCCGGTGAGTATTCGGCGCGTGCCCGAGCCGATTCTCGTTGTGGAGCGCTTCGACCGCGTCGTCGATGGGGACGTCGTCAGGCGCCGCCACATGGTCGACGCCTGCCAGGTGCTGGATATGCCACCCAGCTTCAAATATGAGCGCAATTTTGGCGACGACGAGAGATTTGCATCTGTCCGCGACGGTGTGAGCTTCGAAAATCTCTTCACGCTAGGTCGTGGTGGGACCGGCGAGAGCGTCGAACGCGAGAAGCGATTTCGGCACAGCCATTCCGCCCGGTGGCAACTGGTGAGTTGGGCACTATTCAATTTCCTCGCGGGTAACAGCGACGCGCACGGAAAAAACCTCTCATTCTTTGTGGACAGCTGCGGCTTGACGCCCGCGCCAGCGTACGACCTGCTCAGCGTGAGCGTGTACGGCAAGGCGGTCGAGCAGCGCATGGCGATGGCGTTCGGCGACCAGTTTGATTCGGCCGCGGTGGGCGCACGAGACATGCGTGTCTTCGCGCGACAGGCCGAACTCACCGCGCCCGCTGTCGCCGTAGAGATGGCCATGTTGGGCCGGGCCGCGATGCAGCACGCGCCTGAGCTGGCGGAGTCGCCGGTCTACATCGACCGTGAACGCGAGCTTGTCCGCAAGATTGCAGCACATGTACTTGCAAAGGCCCAGCGGCTGGAAGCGATGGCGGACGAGCTTATGCGTGTGGACGCGTAAGCTGACCTTAGAACCTTTAACAAAATGAGCGAAGGGGCTGTTTACACTCGATGAATCCTGTTAACCTTTTCATTGTTTCGACGACGAAAAGGATATGGCCAAGCCGAT
>NZ_JARUXN010000031.1:0-3176 GCF_031451415.1 Caballeronia sp. LZ028
TGGCAACGGAACAGACGATACGGATCTTCCAGGTTATCGAGGCGTTCGCCCGTCGCCTGATCGCGGCTATCCGCGATGAAGCGATACGCCTGCAGCAAGCCCGCCGGTCCCACGAACTTGTCCGGGTTCCACCAGAAGCTCGGGCACGACGTCGAGCAGCTCGCGCACAGAATGCACTCGTACAAGCCATCGAGTTCATCGCGCTCTACGGGCGACTGCAGACGCTCCTTCTCGGGCGGCGGCGTATCGTTGATCAGATACGGCTTGATCGAATGATACTGATTGAAGAACTGCGTGAAATCGCAGATCAGATCGCGCACCACCGGCAGACCCGGCAACGGACGCAGCACGATCTTCTGCGGCAGTTCGTTCAGATTCGTCAGGCACGCGAGGCCGTTCTTGCCGTTGATGTTCATCGCGTCCGAACCGCACACGCCTTCGCGGCACGAGCGACGGAACGACAGCGTCTCATCGACTTCTTTCAGCTTCACCAGCGCGTCGAGCAGCATGCGTTCATGCGTCAGATCGAGCTCGTAGCTCTGCATGCGCGGCGCTGCATCCTTGTCCGGATCGTAGCGATAGACTTCAAAAATTCTCTTTGCCATTTCGATTTCCTTGCGCTTTCCTTAGAAGGTACGCGCCTTGGGCGGCACCGATTCGACCGTCAGCGGCTTCATCTGCACCGGCTTGTATTCGAGGCGATCGCCTTCGCTGAACCACAGCGTGTGACGCATCCAGTTCTCGTCGTCGCGATGCTCGTAGTCGCTGTGCGCGTGCGCGCCACGGCTTTCCTTGCGCGCTTCGGCGGAGACCATCGTCGCGCGCGCGACTTCGATCAGATTCGCCAGTTCGAGCGCCTCGACCTTCGCGGTGTTGAACACCTTCGACTTGTCCTTCAGATGCACGTGCTTCACGCGCTCGGCGAGTTCGGCGATCTTGCCGACGCCTTCTTCGAGCAGCTTCGACGTGCGGAACACGCCCGCATGCGCCTGCATCGATGCGCGGATGTCGTTGGCGATGTTCTGCGTGTACTCGCCCGACGTCGACTTCTCCAGCACCGCGAGACGTTCCATCGCGAAGTCGGCGGCATCGGCCGGTAGCGGCTTGTGCTCCTTCAATTCCTTCGCGTGCTTGATGATGTGATTGCCCGCCGCGCGGCCGAACACGACGAGATCGAGCAGCGAGTTCGTGCCCAGACGATTCGCGCCGTGCACCGACACGCACGAGCATTCGCCAACAGCATAGAAGCCGTTGACCGGATCGTTGTAGCCCTTCGCGGTGCCCACGACCTGACCATGCATGTTCGTCGGAATGCCACCCATCTGATAGTGGATGGTCGGCACGACCGGAATCGGCTCCTTGATGCAATCGACGTTCGCGAACTTCAGCGCAATCTCGCGAATCGACGGCAGACGCTTCATGATCGTCTCGGCGCCGATGTGCGACAGATCGAGCAGCACGTGATCCTTGTTCGGACCGACGCCGCGGCCTTCCTTGATCTCCTGATCCATCGAACGCGAAACGAAGTCGCGCGGCGCGAGATCCTTCAGCGTCGGCGCATAGCGTTCCATGAAGCGATCGCCATTCGAGTTACGCAGAATGCCGCCTTCGCCGCGCACGCCTTCGGTAATCAGCACGCCCGCGCCGGCGACGCCGGTCGGGTGGAACTGCCAGAACTCCATGTCCTGCAGCGCGATGCCCGAACGCGCGGCCATGCCGAGGCCGTCGCCCGTATTGATGAACGCATTCGTCGATGCCGCGAAGATACGGCCCGCGCCGCCCGTGGCGAACAGCGTCGTCTTGCCCTCGAGGATATAGACCTCGCCCGTTTCCATTTCGAGCGCGGTGACGCCGAGCACGTCGCCATCGGCGTCGCGGATCAGATCCAGCGCCATCCATTCGACGAAGAAGTGCGTTTTAGCCGCGACGTTCTGCTGATACAGCGTGTGCAGCAACGCGTGACCGGTACGGTCGGCGGCCGCGCAGGCGCGTTGCACGGGCTTCTCGCCGTAGTTCGCCGTGTGGCCGCCGAACGGACGCTGATAGATCGTGCCATCCGGATTACGGTCGAACGGCATGCCCATGTGTTCCAACTCGTACACGGCGTTGGGCGCTTCGCGGCACATGAACTCGATCGCATCCTGATCGCCGAGCCAGTCGGAGCCCTTGATGGTGTCGTAGAAGTGATAGTGCCAGTTGTCTTCGCTCATGTTGCCGAGCGATGCGCCGATGCCGCCTTGCGCGGCCACCGTATGCGAGCGCGTGGGGAACACTTTCGAGAGCACCGCGACGGACAGACCCGCGCGCGCGAGCTGCAGCGATGCGCGCATGCCCGATCCGCCCGCACCGACGATGACCACGTCAAAGCGACGACGCGGCAGGGAAGTCTTGATTGCAGCCATGTTCTTTAAACTCTCCAGAGAATCTGTGCAGCGTAGCCGGCGCATCCGACGAGCCAGAGGATCGTCAGCACTTGCAGCAGCAGGCGCAGACCCATGGGCTTCACGTAGTCCATCCAGATGTCGCGAATGCCGACCCACGCGTGATAGAAGAGGCAAAGCAAGGCTACGAAAGTCGCGAGCTTCATCCACTGGGTCGCGAAGATGCCCGCCCAGCCTTCGTACGAGAAGTTGTGCGCCGCGAAGAACCAGAAGAGAAGAATGACGGTGTACACGGCCATCACGACCGCGGTGATGCGTTGCGCGAGCCAGTCGCGCAGACCATAGTGCGCGCCGACGACCAGGCGCTTGGGGCCGACCCGATTTTGCGTTGCCATGTTTAGAACACTCCGAAGATCTTGAGAGCCATCGCGAGCGTGAGCAACAGCGAGACGATCAGCACGATGAGCGCGCTTTGCTTGCCGCCTTGCTTGTTCACGCCGACGTGCGTGTCGAGCAGCAAGAAGCGGATACCCGCGCAGAAGTGATGCAGATACGACCACGACAACACGAGCGTGATGATCTTGACGATGGGGTTGGCGAGAAAGCCCTTGAACGCGTCGAACGAGATTTCCGACGTGAGGCTCTGATCGAGCAGATACAGGATGAACGGCAGACACACGAAGAGCAGCAGGCCGCTCACGCGATGCAGGATCGATACCTTGCCCGCCAGCGGCAAGCGATACTTCGCGATCTGACCGATCCCGATGTTCCGGTATTCCGGCCTTGGTTTTTTTA
>NZ_JARUXN010000032.1:0-2528 GCF_031451415.1 Caballeronia sp. LZ028
ATTCACTGAATTGAGCGTCGATTCGCTTCGTCATCCAGAAAATTCCACGCCACCTCGCCCGCAACTTGGGCAGCTGGTGCATTGATCAGCGTTTCCCTAAGGTTTTGAGACTCACATGCGTAAAAAGATTCTCGCTAGAAGTAGTTAATGAATATGTAAGTTTTCGATAATTTGGCACGGTCCGGGAGCGCTCTGTGACCTATCTACGAGCGATTCCGCAGATGGAGCCGCCTTGTCGATGATTCGACCTGAAAGTGAACTGCCTCAAAATTATTCGACTGCGTCATCGGGGAATCATGAAACAAGCATTAGTCATAAGTGCACTGGGTGTGTTGCTGGCTTCTTGCGCTACCGTATCAACGCCTCCACAGGTCAAAGAGGCGCCTGTTTCTAGAATTCAGCAGCAAGCGGCACAGACCGCAACGTCCGTGACAGACTCAAAGGCAGTCAAGCGAAAGATCGCGATTGGTCGATTCAGCAACGAGACGCGTTATGGGCGTACGTTCGTCACCGACTCAAATCTCGACCCACTCGGCAAGCAGGCAAGCGACATCCTTGCGAGCCGATTGGTCGCATCGAAGCAGTTTCTGGTATTCGAACGACCGGACATCGCAAAGGTCACTGCCGAGCAAATGCTCGCGAAAGATAGTTCGTTGGTCGGCGTCGACGCGCTTATCCTCGGTTCCGTAACGGAGTTTGGGCGTAGCACGACAGGGACGTCCGGCTTTCTGAGCGCCACGAAGGTTCAACACGCCCATGCAAAGGTTGAGCTTCGCCTCGTCGATGTGAAAACGGGATACGTCTTTTTCTCCGCATCTGGAACGGGCGAAGCGTCGACCGAGTCCGGCGAAGTCGCGGGATTCGGCAGTCGCGCCGACTACGACGGCTCCCTCAACGACAAGGCAATCTCGGCCGCGATCTCCGACGTCATCGGACGCATGATGACCAAGCTCAAGGAGCGTCCCTGGAAGAGCGACATCCTCAAAGCGGACGGCTCAACGCTTTATATCAGTGGTGGCGCATTGCAAGGCATCAAGCCGGGCGACACGCTGCACGTCTACAAGGCGGGCGAGTCGATTCAAAGCGGCCAGACAGGCTTCTCCATCGCGCTTCCGCCGACTGCCATCGCGACGATCCGCGTGAGCGCCAACTTTGGCGACAGTGAGACTAACGAAGGTTCCGTTGCTCAAGTGCTGAGCGGAACGGTCACGAGAGATAAAGCCCTGTACGTCGCAGAGTAAAAGCAAAATGATTCGATTCCTTTGTGTAGCAACGCTCGTCGCTGCGCTCGCAGGCTGCTCGACGCCCGTAAGTCAGGTTGTTTCAGGTAGCGCGCGACCAAGCTTGCGCCTGGTCGGCGCCCCCGCTGGCAGCGAGTTGATGCTCGACGGCCAGTCGCTTGGCGATGCAAGCCGTTATGACGGGATCAACGGTGTGATGTCAATTGAAGAAGGTCCACACGCAATCGAAGTGCGACAGGGCAGTGTGATCCTCGTAGAAAAGCGAATCTTTGCCGCTGACGGCGAAGCCGTTGCAATCGATGTTTCGAGTGGAGGCCAATAAGTATGAAAGCATGGAGACTCGCGACGGTATGCACCTTGGCAGCGCTGACTGCCGCCTGCGCACCGCAATCGAAATATGCATGGGGAAGCTACGAGTCCTCGCTGTATCAGCACTACAAGACGCCGGGCGACACCACCGCATTTGCACAGCACCTCTCGGAGACAATCAGCAAAGCCGAGCAATCTGGACAGAAGGTGCCACCTGGCATCTACGCCGAGTATGGGGAAGTCCTGCTCGAAGCCGGCGACACGAAGCAAGCCACAGTGTTCTTCGAGAAAGAGAAGTCGACGTGGCCTGAGTCGACTTCATTCATGACGACAATGATCCGCGTTGCCTCCGGCACGAAGGAAGCGAAGAAATGAGCCTCACTCAATCCTTTCTACGGTTGACCCTCGCTCTGGCAGGCATTGCGTCGATGGCCGCATGTGCACCGGTCCCCGTTCACAACGACTATTCGGCGTTTCGGCACGCAGATCCGCATTCCATTCTGGTCGTTCCGGTAATCAACAAGAGCGTCGACGTCGACGCGCCTGATTACTTCCTCTCCACCATCAGCCGTCCGCTCGCTGAACGCGGTTACTATGTTTTTCCCGTCAACCTCACGAAACGTGTGATGGAGGACGACGGACTCGCTGACGCTGACCTCGTACATGCAAACGACCCGACAGCACTTGGCAAGATGTTTGGTGCCGACTCGATCATGTATATCACGATCAATCGGTGGGACGCGAAGTATGCAATTTTGGCAACGGCGGTCACCGTCGACTTGAGCTATGCGTTGAAGAGCGGAACCACCGGGGAGACCCTCTGGACGCACAAGCAAACAATGGTCTATCAGCCACAAGCAGCGAGTGCCGGCAACCCGAGAGCTAACGTCAAGAGTGGTGTATGAGCAGCATCGTGACGGTCGATTTCAAGCGGCGAGTTTCTGCTGAACCGGTCGATCGTCTTGCACCGGTTCGCCG
>NZ_JARUXN010000033.1:0-2401 GCF_031451415.1 Caballeronia sp. LZ028
TCCCTTGAGATTGCCAGCGACGTTAGCGATCAATGCCGCATCCAGCATGGAGAAAAAGTGGAGAAGTCGTGGAGATTCGCGAGGAAACTGCGTGACGAAGGCCGCATCAACTAGAATCGGCCGTCATTCAATCCGCCTGCCACGCGAAGGGTTCCTCATTGAAGTTTCGTTTTGGCATCGCCTCGAAGATCTTTCTGCTCGTGCTGGTCGCGTGTCTCGTCATCACGTTGACGATGGGCTACGCCGTGCGCGTCAGCTTCGAGAACGGCTTTCTGCATTACGTGCGCGAACGCGATGCGGGGCGCGAACGCGCCGTGATGGCGAAGGTCGCGAGCGAGTACGCCGCGCACGGCAACTGGGCGTTCCTGCGCGGCAACGACGACGCATGGCTCGCGCTGCTCGACGACGCACAGGAGCAGTTCGTGCGGCGCGAGATCGAAGACATGCGCGCGACCGTGCCGAGCGCGTGGCGCAGCTTTCCGGGCAGCGGAAGCGTGGCGCGCATCCTCGGGCCGCTCGGCGAGCCGTGGCACGGTCCGCACTGGGGCATGCGTCCTTCGAACGCGTTGCCGAACCCGTCGCCTTTCGCGCCGCCCGAATCCGCACGTCTGCGCGATTCGCTGAATACAGCGCCCGAAATCGAATCGCCGGATCGCGTGCGCGGGCATAGACGGGAACGTCCGCCTGCCGCGCTCTTCGATGCGGATCGCGCGCTCGTCGCATCCACCAACGAGCCGCCGCCGCCGGATGCGCCCGCGTCGCCCGTGCGCGTGCATGGCAAGATCGTCGGCTGGCTCGCAACCGCCGGGCCGACGCCGCTCACCGACGCCGCCGACATCGCGTTTCAGGCGCAGCAGATGCGCGCGACCTGGCAGATCGGCGGCGTCGCCGTAATACTCGCCGCCGTCGTCGCGATGGTGCTCGCGCGCCTCGTGCTCGTGCCGGTGCGCCGCGTGATGGCCGCGACGCATCGGCTCGCGAGCGGTGACTATTCGATTCGCGTGCCCGCGAAGAATCGCGACGAGCTCGACAAGCTCGCATCGGACTTCAACTCGCTCGCCGATTCGCTGGAGCGCGCGGAACGTTGCCGGCGCGAGTTCATCGCGGACGTGTCGCACGAATTGCGCACGCCGCTCGCCGTGCTGCGCAGCGAACTCGAAGCGATCGAAGACGGCGTGCATGTATTCGATGCCGCATCGCTCGCCTCGCTGCAGACGGAAGTCGCGGCGCTGAACAAGCTCATCGAAGACCTGTACGACCTGTCGCTGAGCGATGTCGGCATGCTGCGCTATCGCAAGGCGCCCGCGCAGGTGAACGCGCTCACGCGCGCGTCCGTCGATGCGATGCGTCAGTCGTTCCGCGCGAAGCGGCTCGCCATCGATGTCGAATGCAGCGATGCGCTCGCCTCCGCCGATGTCGATGTCGACGCCGCGCGTTTCGTGCAATTGCTGAAGAACCTGCTGCAGAATTCCCTGCGCTACACGGATCCGAACGGGCGCGTGCGCGTCGCGCTCGCGGGCGCACCCGACGACTGGACGCTCAACGTGCAGGACTCGTCGCCGGGCGTGCCGACGTCCGCGCTGCCGCATCTCTTCGACCGTTTCTATCGCGTCGACGAATCGCGCAGCCGGCAAAGCGGCGGCGCGGGACTCGGGCTCTCGCTATGCAAGGCGATCGTCACGGCGCATGGCGGCAGCATCCGCGCGGACGATTCGGCGCACGGCGGCGTGTCGATCACCGCGCGCTTTCCTTCCCACCGCGAGTAAGCGATGCCCGTAACCTCTGCCGCCCATGTCCTGATCGTCGAGGACGAGCCGAAGCTGGCCGCCGTGCTCGCCGACTATCTGCGCGTCGCGGGTTACATCGTGACGACGCTCGCCGATGGCGCGCAGGTCATCCCGTTCGTGCGTCAAACGCCGCCTTCGCTGATGCTGCTCGACCTGATGTTACCGGGCCGCGGCGGACTCGATATCTGCCGCGAATTGCGGACGTTTTCGGAGCTGCCGGTCATCATCCTGACGGCGCGCATCGACGAGATCGATCGTCTGCTCGGACTCGAAACCGGCGCGGACGACTACGTGTGCAAGCCGTTCAGCCCGCGTGAAGTGGTCGCGCGCGTGAAGGCGATCTTGCGTCGCGCGGGCGGCGCGAACGCAACCGCGAGCGGCGCGGCGGCCAGCGCGCTGCAAATCGATCCGCAGTTTCATCGCGTGACGCTCGACGGCCACGAACTGCGCCTCACGCCGATCGAATTCCGATTGCTGCATCTGCTGCATGTGTCGATGGGCCGAATACTGCCGCGCTCGTTTCTGCTCGATAACGTCTACGCGGATCATCGCGTGGTGACGGATCGCACGATCGACAGCCACATCAAGAATCTGCGCCGCAAGCTGCAGGACGT
>NZ_JARUXN010000034.1:0-1530 GCF_031451415.1 Caballeronia sp. LZ028
GTGCGGTCGCCGAATGAGGCCACATTACGGGCCGCAAAAGGTTCTCAATGCGCCGTCAGTTGCCACCGCAACACCGGATACGTCGCGCCCGCCGGCATCGCCCAGACGCCTGAAGGACCGAAGCTCCACGACACGAAGCTCGCCGGATTGCTCATTTGCGCAGTGGTCAATCCGTTCGTCGAGGTCGGCGCGCTGCCGCCCTCGACGAAATGCACCGCGTTGAGCTGATTCGTCGTTTCCTTGTTCCAGTACACGTCGTTGCGGATCGTCCCCGAGTTTTGCGTCGCGATGGCGCCATTGACATCGGGCGTCGGTCTTTCACTCGACCGCCCGACGTTGAACGACTCTTCGATGACTCCGGTACTGGCGTTATATTCGACGAGTGCGCCGTCCCCGACTAGAGAGCCGACACGACCCGTGCCATACGATTGCTGAATCAGCCCGGTGTTCCTGCCGACCAGTCCGCCACCGCTCCCATGTGAGCCGCCGACGTTGATTGGACCGCTCGCGTATGACTGCACAATCCAGCCGTCGTTCTGATTGACGAGACCGCCGTAGGAACCATTGCCGCCGACCGATGCGCCGCTCCAAGACCGTTCTATCGTGCCCTTGTTCCACCCGACGAGACCGCCGCCCCCGATGCCGCCGAACGGCGCGCCCGACCCGACTCCACCCGTCGACCACGCATAGGCGATGACGCCGTCGTTGCGGCCGGCGAGGGCGCCGTAACTGCCTCCCATGCCGCCCTCGATGTTGGCGTTCGCCACGCCGAGGTTCCGCACGACGCCTCCCGTTCCGATTACTCCAAACAGCCCAGCATACTGTACGTACCCCTGAACTGGGACCAGAATATTCAGGTCGCTGACGACATGGCCGAAGCCATCGAACTGCCCGGCAAACGGTGCCGTGTCGGCCGAGGCGATCGGTGGGAACGATGTATTCTGCGTAGTCTTTAGGTCGATGTCCTTGCCGAGCGCGTAGTTGCCCTTCAAATCGCGCGACACGTTCGCCAGATCCGTGGCGTTGTTCACGAGCTGGTACGCCGTGATCTGCGTGACGTAGCCGCTGAAGGGCAAGCCCGGCCAGCACCGATTGGCGAGGAGCGTGCCTGCCGAATAGCTGCCGCTCATATCGTAGAGCAGACTGACGATGCCGCTGCTCCGCGACCAATCGATCGTGCCTTGATTGCCGATGCCGCCGCCGTTGCCGATACCCGTTGCATCGGCGCGAACGGTGAGATTGCCACCGCCGATGTTGCGAATAGCCGCACCCGGGACGATCGACACGCTATGCGCGGAATTCAGAGCAAGCGATGCGCCCCCTTGCCACTCGACGTTGCCACTCACCGAGATATCGCCGTTTGCGCCTGTGGTTGTAACGTCTACCGATGTGCCCTTGCCCAAGCTGCGCGAGATAGCACCGGCGGCGTTCGTGTCGACCGTGAAAATCGGTGCGCTCAACGTCCAATGGCCTGCAAGCACGGTCGCGTTGCCGATATCGAGCGTCGATGCGCGCGTGTCGACGGCGCCG
>NZ_JARUXN010000035.1:0-1456 GCF_031451415.1 Caballeronia sp. LZ028
GAAGTTCGCCGGCATCGACGTGTTCGATATCGAGCTGAACGAAAGCGATCCGCACAAGCTCGTCGACGTGATCGCCGCGCTCGAGCCGACTTTCGGCGGCATCAATCTGGAAGACATCAAGGCGCCGGACTGCTTCATCGTCGAACGCGAATGCCGCAAGCGCATGAAAATTCCCGTCTTCCACGACGATCAGCACGGCACGGCCATCGTCGTCGCGGCGGCGATCACGAACGGTCTGAAGGTGGTCGGCAAGAACATCGGCGAAGTGAAGCTGGTCGCGTCGGGCGCGGGCGCGGCGGCGCTGGCGTGCCTGAATCTGCTCGTCGATCTCGGCATGAAGCGCGAGAACATTTTCGTGACGGATCTGGCCGGCGTCGTCTACAAGGGCCGCACGGAGCTGATGGACCCGGACAAGGAACTGTTCGCGCGCGAAACGAGCGCGCGCACGCTCGCCGAAGTGATCGAAGGCGCAGACGTGTTCCTCGGGCTTTCGGCCGGCGGCGTGCTCAAGCAGGACATGGTCAAGCAGATGGCCGCGAAGCCGCTGATTCTCGCGCTCGCGAATCCGACGCCGGAAATCCTGCCGGAACTCGCGCTCGAAGTGCGCCCGGACGCCGTGCTCGCCACCGGCCGCACGGATTATCCGAATCAGGTCAACAACGTTCTGTGCTTCCCGTTCATCTTCCGCGGCGCGCTCGATGTCGGCGCGACCGTCATCACGAAGGAAATGGAAATCGCTGCGGTGAACGCCATCGCGGAACTGGCGCGTCAGGAGCAGAGCGATATCGTCGCGACGGCTTATGGCATTCAGGATTTGTCGTTCGGCCCGGAATATCTGATTCCGAAGCCTTTCGATCCGCGTCTCATCGTGAAGATCGCGCCGGCCGTCGCGAAGGCGGCGATGGACAGCGGCGTGGCCACGCGTCCAATCGAGGACATGGAAGCGTACGAGCAGCATCTGCAGCAGTTCGTCTATCACAGCGGCACGACGATGAAGCCCGTGTTCCAGCTCGCGCGCAGCGTCGAGCCCGAGAAGAAGCGCATCGTGTTCGCGGAGGGCGAGGAAGAGCGCGTGCTGCGCGCGGTGCAGATCGCCGTCGATGAGAAGATCGCGAAGCCGATTCTCATCGGCCGTCCGGCGGTCATCCAGCAGCGCATCCAGAAATTCGGCCTGCGTCTCGCGCCGGGCGTCGATTTCTCCGTGGTCGATACGGACCACGACGAGCGCTATCGCGATTTCTGGCAGACGTACGCGAAGATGATGGCGCGCAAAGGCATCAGCCAGCAGATGGCAAAGCTCGAAATGCGCCGCCGCACGACGCTGATCGGCGCGATGCTCGTGCAGAAGGGCGAAGCCGACGGCATGATCTGCGGCACGGTGAGCACGACGCATCGTCATCTGCACTTCATCGATCAGGTGATCGGCAAGAAGGAAGGCGCGAACGTGTACGCGGCA
>NZ_JARUXN010000036.1:0-1415 GCF_031451415.1 Caballeronia sp. LZ028
GAGATAAAGTCGGAAGTGGTGTACGGGGGAGTTGAGGCGGGAAATTGAAGGCGGTGGTGGTTTCAGCTGAGAATCTGATTGTCGAAGTCGGAAACCAGCGAACAACAAAACCATCCACCATGAGCAAGGATACGAAAAATGCGGTCATTGGTCTATCGGGAGCCGGCCTCGGGCTGGACGACCTAATTCGTCAAGGGGCGCGGCAAGTGATTCAGCAAGCGATTGAAGCGGAGCTGGCAGAGCTGCTTGAACGGTTCACGAACGTGAAGACACTGCACGGGCAACGCGCGGTGGTGCGCAACGGCTACTTGCCCGAGCGCGAGGTATTGACGGCGGCCGGGCCGGTCTCCGTGAAGGTGCCAAAGGTACGCGATCGATCGGGATCAGGGGTGAAGTTCAATTCATCGATCGTCCCGCCTTACGTGAGGAAATCGCCCCGTGTGAGCGCGGCGCTGCCGTGGCTGTATCTGAAGGGCATCTCGACTGGCGATATGGGCGAAGCGCTGCGTGTCCTGCTCGGCGAAGACGCGAAGGGCTTGTCGGCGAATGTCGTGAGTCGGTTGAAGGCGCAATGGGCCGACGAACATGCCGCGTGGAGCCGACGTGACCTGTCGAAGTCGTGCTACGTCTATTGGTGGGTCGATGGCATTCACACCGGGCTGCGCAGCGAGAACTCCGATGGCCAATGCCTTCTGGTGATCATCGGCGTGAAGCCGGATGGGAGCAAAGAGCGCGTGGCAATCGGCGACGGGTATCGGGAAACGAAGGCATCGTGGCTTGAACTGCTGCTCGACCTGAAAGCGCGGGGCTTGCAAGCGGGTCCACGGCTGGCCGTCGGCGACGGTGCAATGGGCTTCTGGGCGGCCCTGGAAGAGGTGTTTCCAGCGGCACGCGGCCAGCGCTGCTGGTTTCACAAGATGGGCAATGTGCTCAATGCGCTACCCAAGTCGCAACAAGCACGGGCAAAGGCGGACTTGCAGGCGATCTGGATGGCTGCCACACGAGCCGACGCGTACGCCGCTTTCGATCGTTTCGTGTCGATCCATTCGGCGAAATATCCGAAGGCAACTGAGACGCTGAAAAAGGATCGCGAGAGCCTGTTGGCGTTTTACGACTTCCCCGCTGAGCACTGGCAGCATTTGCGGACGACCAACGCGATCGAGTCGACGTTCGCGACGGTACGTCATCGAACGACGCGTACGCGTAACTGCGTGTCGCGGCCTACCTTCCTCGGTCTGGCATTCAAGCTGATCGAGGAAGCGGAGAAAACCTGGCGCCGTATCAACGGACCTGAAAAGATCAAGCTGTTGCTCGAAGGCGTCCCCTTCAAGGACGGCGAACCGGTGCAAGACGATCGACCGGTTCAGCAGAAACTCGCCGCTTGAAATCGACCGTCACGATGCTGCTCATACACC
>NZ_JARUXN010000037.1:0-1342 GCF_031451415.1 Caballeronia sp. LZ028
TGCGATGCTTGCCAACCACCTCACGTACCTGATCGAAGCACAGGAGCCGGCCGATCTGCGACGGTTGGCCGAGCATCTGCCCTTCGAGTGGATCGAACGCGCAGTCCAGGCGACCGGCACGGCGAGCATCCGGCGCCGTCGCCTTCCGGCCGAGCAGGTGGTGTGGCTGGTCATTGCGCTGGCGATGTACCGTCACTGGTCGATCAGCGAGGTCCTTGACAGCCTCGATCTGGCCTTGCCCAACGAGGCCGCCCCGTTTGTCAGCAAGAGCGCTGCGGCGCAGGCGCGCCAACGCGTTGGCGAAGCGCCGATGGCGTGGCTGTTTGAACAGACCGCGCGAGCGTGGACGACTCAGGACGCGGCCCACCATGCGTTCAAGGGCTTAAGTCTGTGGGCAATGGATGGCACCACACTGCGCACCCCGGACAGCGCGGCCAACCGCGAGCACTTTGGCGCGCAGGGCTATGCCAGCGGCAAGGTGGCGAGTTATCCGCAGGTGCGCGCCGTGACGCTCACCGCCATTCCGACGCACCTGATCGCCGATATCAATTTCGGTCGCTACGACACCAACGAAATGGTGTACGCCAAAAGCCTGCTGGCGCAGATCCCGGAAGACTCACTGACGGTGTTCGACAAAGGCTTTCTGGCCGCGGAAATCCTGTGTGGCCTGACGATGAACGCGCGCAATCGCCACTTCCTGATTCCAGCCAAAGCCAACACCTGCTGGGAAGTCGTCTCGGGTAGCGCTGACGATGCGATGGTGCGCATGCGTGTGTCGCCGCAGGCGCGCCAGAAATGTCCGGCTTTGCCCGAATTCTGGAGCGCGCGGGCGATCCGTGCCATCGACGCGCGCGGACGCGAACGCGTGCTGCTGACTTCGCTGATCGATCGCCGACGCTTCAAACCCGCTGATATCGTCGCCTGTTATGAGCGCCGCTGGCAAATCGAAACCAGTTACGCCGAGCTCAAACAATCGATGCTGGGTTCGGAATTGACCTTGCGCAGCCGCACCGTCGCAGGGGTCTATCAGGAGATATGGGGCGCGTTGATCGCCTACAACCTGATTCGACGTGAGATCGCGAGCGCCGCGCGAGAAGCGAAACTTGCTCCGACTGATATCAGCTTCGTGCGAGCGCTTCACACGATCCAGCACGAGATGATGTGGGCGGCCCTCACGCCGGCGTTTGCAAAATTACCCGCCTGCCTTCAGCGTCTGCGCGAAAGGCTCAAGTCTATGCGCAACGAAAAACGACCCGGACGCACATGCGACCGGGTCGTCAAATCCCGCCCTAAACGGTACACCGTTCGCTATCTAAGAAAAGACCTTAACTGAACGGCATTA
>NZ_JARUXN010000038.1:0-1210 GCF_031451415.1 Caballeronia sp. LZ028
TAGGGAAACGCTGATCAATGCACCAGCTGCCCAAGTTGCGGGCGAGGTGGCGTGGAATTTTCTGGATGACGAAGCGAATCGACGCTCAATTCAGTGAATTGGGCGCGGAAACGAGCCTATCTGCTCGCGTTTTTCATACGCATGACGGATTGCTCCCATGGACTGATCGCAAGAGATTTCGCGCAATCACCAGATTCGCGAGAGCGAACAAGCTGAACAGTTGCGCGGTGTTCTTGGCCAAGCCCTTGTACCGGGTCTTGCGATGGTGAAACAGGTTCTTGACGATATGAAAAGGATGCTCAACTCGCGAACGAATCTGCGCCTTGGTTCGCTCGAACGCGATCACCAAGTCCTTCAGCGCGCCGTCCTGCATCGCCTTGATCTTTCCCCGCTTGGCAGCGACGTACCACTTCACGGTCTTTCCCGCCATTTCCTCGCGCTTCTCGACGCCGATATAGCCCGCGTCGGCGAACACCTGCTCCTCATGTCCGTGCAGCAGGGCATGCGCTTGCGATACATCCGACACGTTGGCCGCCGTGCCAACCACACTGTGGATCAGGCCCGAATCAGCATCGACTCCCACGTGGGCTTTCATCCCAAAGTGCCATTCGTTTCCCTTCTTCGTTTGATGCATTTCCGGGTCACGACTCTTCCGGGCGTTCTTGGTCGACGGCGGCGCTTCAATGATCGTCGCGTCAACCAGCGTGCCTTCCTTCATCATCAGCCCACGCTCGCACAGCGAGATGCCAATCTCGTCGAACAACTTCCGTGTCAGTTCGTGTTCGATCAGCAGGCGCCGGAACTTCAACAGCGTGGTTGCATCAGGCACGTTCTCGACTGCCAGATCGATGCCGGCGAAGGCTCGCAGCGCGATGCTGTCATACAGGGCGTCTTCCAATCCTTCGTCCGAAAGTCCGTACCACTGTTGCAGGAAGTAGATCCGAAGCATTCGCTCCAGGCCAATCGGCGGGCGTCCTCGCGTGCCCTTGGGATAGTGCGGCTCGATTGCCGACAGCAAGCGCTGCCATGGAACTACTTTCTCCATCTCGGCCAGGAAGCGTTGGCGTCTGGTCACTCTCTTCTTGCCCGCAATTTCCGCTTCCGCGAAGCCGATCTGCCTCTTCATCGTGAGTCTGTTCCGTGAGCTGCCTTCTATAACGTCCTCAGCTATGCAAACGATGACCACCGAGCTTAATAAATCAGCGTTTCC
>NZ_JARUXN010000039.1:0-1209 GCF_031451415.1 Caballeronia sp. LZ028
TCCCCACGAATCAGAGCGAAGCTCATAGCCTTCGCCGCGCTTCTGCCTTTCGGCGTTGACGATGTAGCCCAGGTTCAGTTGCGTCTTGCCGCCGTACTCGGTGGCGAGCTTCACGCCTTCCTTGCCTTCGGCGTCTTCGAGCCTGAGCTTGTTGTTGCGGATGGTGCGAATGGTGTTACGCGTGTTCCATCCGTTGCGGCCGTGAATCAGGTCGGTCGCGTGGCTGTGGTGGTGAGCGTGGGCGATATAAGGACACCGCGGATCGCCGCCCGCGAAGGCTATGCCGACCTCGGTATCGCGCAATAGCGGCAGGTGAAAGCCCGTCTGATTCGCGCCCGCGAACGGTTTCGCGAGCCGCAAGCGAACGCTCTCGCCGCCTCTGGGCCATTGATCGGTGTCGAAGTCGAAACGCACCGTGTAGTGGCCGTTCTCGTCCAGCTCGGCGTAATCGCTGTCGTCACGCGTGGTAACACGCGCGCTCAACGTGCCGACGATCTTCGGCCAGGAGTGCTCCTGCATCGGAATCCGGTAGGGGCGGTCGGCAGGAATGGCCCGGAACGTGTTGTGATACGACTTGTCGCGTCCGGCTTCGTGGATCACTTCCGACAGCACCATGCCATGCGGCGCATCGGGCAGCTTCTCGTCGAGCCGCACCACCAGCCCCGGACCGAACGCCGACACCGTGCTCTTGCCGTCAAAACGGATCTGTCCGGACAGCGCTTCTTCGTGCCGCAGTTGCGCCTCGAACTTGGCGGCGTCGGCGTCGAGATGGCGGCTACCCCACGTATAGGACTGTCCGTAGGTGGTTTTATCGTCGCGCGCGAGATTGACTTGCGCTTCGATCGGCTCCCATGAACGCAGGGGGTTGTAGTCGCGAACGCGGATCGACTGCGCGACGGTCACGCTCTGCTGCTGCAACGACAACACCGCTTCGTGGCCCGTTTCCAGCCCTGAAGTCTCGCGATAGAGCACGTTCGCCCGCAGCGAATAGTCGTATCCATCGATGTCATCGGCGAAGATGACCTGATCGCCGAAATCGCCGGGGCGCGAGTAACAGAACAGCCCCGCCTGCCGCATCAACAGATGGATGAACGCCCAGTCCGATAGCTGGTGCTGCATGTGAAAGACGAGCTTCGGAAACTTGCGCCGCAGCTTGAACGCGAACTGATGCGTGAGGAAATCGTGATCGCGCAAGATCGCCTCGATGAT
>NZ_JARUXN010000040.1:0-1184 GCF_031451415.1 Caballeronia sp. LZ028
TTACGGACGTTCCACCGCCAGCGCGACACCCATGCCGCCGCCGATGCACAGCGACGCCAGACCCTTCTTCGCGTCGCGCTTCTGCATTTCGTGCAGCAGCGTGACGAGAATCCGGCAGCCCGACGCGCCGATCGGATGACCGATCGCGATCGCCCCGCCGTTCACGTTGATCTTCGACTGATCCCAGCCCATCTGCTTGTGCACCGCCAGCGCTTGCGCCGCGAACGCCTCGTTGATTTCCATCAGATCGAGATCGTTCACGCTCCAGCCCGCACGCTCCAGACAGCGCTTCGACGCCGGCACCGGGCCCATGCCCATGATCTTCGGATCGACGCCCGCGTTCGCGTACGCCTTGATGCGCGCGAGCGGCGTCAAGCCGAGCGCTTCGGCCTTCTTCGCCGACATCACGACGACCGCCGCCGCGCCGTCGTTGATGCCCGATGCGTTTGCAGCCGTCACCGTGCCTTCCTTCGAGAACGCCGGCTTCAGGCCCGCGAGCGCTTCGGGCGTCACGCCGTGACGCACGAATTCGTCGGTGTTGAATTGCAGCGGCTCGCCTTTACGTTGCGGAATCGCGACCGGCACGATTTCATCGTTGAAGCGGCCCGCTTTCTGCGCGGCTTCCGCCTTGTTCTGCGACAGCGCCGCGAACGCGTCCTGCTGCTCGCGCGTGATGCCGAATTCCTTCGCGACGTTTTCCGCCGTCGTGCCCATGTGATAGTTGTTATAGACGTCCCACAGGCCATCGACGATCATCGTGTCGATCAGCTTCGCGTCGCCCATGCGGAAGCCGTCGCGCGAGCCCGGCAGCACGTGCGGCGCCGCGCTCATGTTTTCCTGGCCGCCCGCGACGACGATCTCCGCGTCGCCCGCGATGATCGCGTTCGCTGCCAGCATCACCGCTTTGAGGCCCGAGCCGCAGACCTTGTTGATCGTCATGCCCGGCACCATGTCGGGCAAGCCCGCCTTGATGAGCGACTGGCGCGCCGGATTCTGGCCCGAACCGGCCGCGAGCACTTGGCCCAGGATCACTTCGCTCACCTGATCCGGCTTTACGCCCGCGCGCTCCAGCACGGCCTTGATGACCGTCGCGCCGAGTTCCGGCGCCGCGATTTTCGCGAGCGAGCCGCCGAATTTGCCTACCGCCGTACGCGCGGCCGATACGATCACTACGTCAGTCATTT
>NZ_JARUXN010000041.1:0-904 GCF_031451415.1 Caballeronia sp. LZ028
AGAACCTTTAACAAAATGAGCGAAGGGGCTGTTTACACTCGATGAATCCTGTTAACCTTTTCATTGTTTCGACGACGAAAAGGATATGGCCAAGCCGATACTCGACGACGACCTTTGGGCACTCATCGAACCGTTGCTGCCCCCTCCGAAGCCACGGCGCGTTCGTTATCCGGGGCGCAAGCCACTCGACAATCGTGCCGTGCTCACAGGCATCCTCTTCGTCTTACAGACGGGCCTGCGTTGGGACCTACTGCCTCGCGAGATGGGGTGCGGCAGCGGCATGAGTTGCTGGCGTCGTTTGCGTGACTGGCAGGCCGCCGGCGTCTGGGACCAGTTGCACGAGGTGCTGCTTGCGCGATTGCGCGCAGCCGACCAAATCGACTGGTCTCGCGTCATCGTCGATTCCTCTTCAATCCGCGCTGTGGGCTCAGGTCAAAAACAGGACCGAATCCCACAGACCGCGCGCGACCCGGTTCAAAGCACCATCTCATCACCGAGGCGCAGGGCATCCCGCTCGCGGTGATACTCACCGGCGCCAACCGCAATGACGTCACTCAACTCCATGCTCTGGTCGAGGCTATCCCGCCCATCAGCGGCAAGCGTGGCAGACCCCTATCGAAGCCCCGGGTCGTTCAGGGCGACAGAGGCTACGACCACGACAAATATCGACGTCCACTACATGCAGCCGGCATTGCAACCGAAATCGCTCGGCGCGGTCAGCCTCATGGTAGCGGTCTAGGCAAAACACGCTGGGTCGTGGAGCGGACCATTTCGTGGCTTCACAACTTTCGCCGACTGCGTATTCGCTTCGAGCGCCTCGCTTTCATCCACGAGGCTTTGCTCGAAATCGCTTGCTGCATCATATGCTGGCGACACCTGCAAAAGTCATTCTGTTAACGCCTCT
>NZ_JARUXN010000042.1:0-831 GCF_031451415.1 Caballeronia sp. LZ028
CACAGCCCGAAAGAAAGCTGGTGGCGCCGCTTCTCCTTACCGCTTTGAACCCGGACAGTTGACTGAGCCTCGAGCTCGTATCTTTGCAAGTATGGGTGCTGTGGTGAACCAAATCCAATCCTCTTCCGTCTCGCCTTTGTTCGTTGGCATCGATGTCAGCGGCTCCTTTCTCGACATCGCCTTCCACGAATCCTCCGAACTCTTTCGCCTGGCCAATTCTCCCGATGGCTTCGCGCAGCTGATCCACCGACTGCTGCCGCTCAACCCACAACTCATCGTGCTCGAAGCCACCGGCAAGCTCGAACGCGCCGTCCTCGAAGCCCTCTGCCAGGCCGGCTTGCCCGCCGTCGCGGTCAATCCCAAGCGGGTGCGCGACTTCGCCAGGTCCGCCGGCGTACGGGCCAAGACCGATCGCATCGATGCGCGCCTCATCGCCCGCTATGGCGCGACCATCAAACCCGAAGTCAGACCCCTGAACGACGAGCAAACCCAGCAGTTGCAGGCCCTCATCCTGCGCCGTGCACAGCTCATCGAGATGCTCACCGCCGAGCAAAATCGCCGCAAACGCGCTCATAAATCCGCTTTGCCAAGCATCGATGAGTTCATTCGCTTCATCTCACAGCGCATCAAGGACGCCGATCGCGACATCGACGCCTTCCTGCACGCCAACGATCTCTGGCGCAAGACCGAGGCCGTGCTGCGCTCGGTGCCCGGCATCGGCAAAGGCGCCGCGGCCGTGCTCATTGCCTTTCTGCCCGAACTCGGAACCCTCAACGCCCGCGAAATCGCCTCGCTCGCCGGGCTCGCCCCGTTCAATTCCGATAGCGGCGC
>NZ_JARUXN010000043.1:0-829 GCF_031451415.1 Caballeronia sp. LZ028
TGCTCGTGCACGGCAAGCTGCCGAACGCCGCCGAACTGAAGGCATACAAGACGAAGCTGAAGGCGTTGCGCGGCCTGCCCGCGAATCTCAAAGCCGCGCTGGAATGGATTCCCGCGTCCGCGCATCCGATGGACGTGATGCGTACCGGCGTCTCCGTGCTCGGCACGATCCTGCCGGAGAAGGACGATCACAACGTGCCGGGCGCGAAGGATATCGCCGACAAGCTGATGGCCTCGCTCGGCTCGATGCTGCTCTACTGGTATCACTATTCGCACAACGGCAAGCGCATCGAAGTCGAAACCGATGACGATTCCATCGGCGGTCACTTTCTGCATCTGCTGCATGGCGTCGCGCCGTCCAAAGCTTGGGTCGATGCGATGCACGTATCGCTCAATCTTTACGCCGAACACGAGTTCAACGCATCGACGTTCACGGCGCGCGTGATCGCGGGCACGGGTTCGGACATGTATTCCGCGATCACCGGCGCGATCGGCGCGCTGCGCGGTCCGAAGCATGGCGGCGCGAACGAAGTCGCGTTCGAAATTCAGTCGCGCTATCAGACGCCGGATGAAGCGGAAGCCGATATCAAACGCCGCGTCGAGAACAAGGAAGTCGTGATCGGCTTCGGCCATCCGGTGTACACGATCTCCGATCCGCGCAACAAGGTCATCAAGGAAGTCGCGAGGAATCTGTCGAAGGAAGCCGGCGATACGAAGCTGTTCGATATCGCCGAGCGCCTCGAATCGGTGATGTGGGACGCGAAGAAGATGTTCCCGAACCTCGACTGGTTCAGCGCGGTTTCATATCACATGATGGGCGTGCCGACCGC
>NZ_JARUXN010000044.1:0-806 GCF_031451415.1 Caballeronia sp. LZ028
TAGTGTTTCGGAGGCAATTTTCCCAATAGGAACGGGAGGTTGGCGATGAAGCGCAAGCAATATTCGGTGGAGCAGATCGTGGCCGCGCTCAAGCAGGCTGAGCTGGGCATGCCGGTGGCGGATCTGGTTCGGCAGCTCGGGATATCGGAGCAGACGTATTACCGATGGAAGAAGCAGTACGCGGGTCTGGAGTCGAACCAGGTCCGCGAACTGAAGCAACTCCAGGATGAGAACGAGCGGCTCAAGAAGCTAGTTGCGGAACTGAGTCTGGACAAGGCCATCCTGCAGGATATCGCCACAAAAAAGTGGCCGCGCCCGCGCTGAAGAGACAGGCAGTGAGCTACATCGTGGATCACTACGGTCTTCCGACGCAGCGGGCGTGCCGGCTGGTCAAGCAAGCTCGCAGTACCCACTACTATCGCAGCGTCAAGGACCCGCAAACGGCACTGCGTCAACGCATGCGCGAGATTGCGCAGACGCGCGTTCGATATGGCTACCGGCGCGTGCACGTGCTGCTCAAGCGTGAAGGTTGGCGTGTGAGCCGTAATCGGGTCTATCGGCTCTACGCCGAAGAGCAGCTTCAACTGCGTTCGAAGCTACCCAAGCGCCGCAAGATGGTGGTATCGCGCCGCGAGCGTTGCGTGCCGGTTCGTCCCAATGAAGTCTGGAGTCTGGACTTTGTGGCGGACCAGTTAGCCGACGGCACCCGCTTGCGCGCCCTGACGGTCGTGGACATCTTTAGCCGTGAAGCGCTGGCCATTGAAGTAGGCAAGCGCTTGCGTGCCGAGGACGTCGTGTCAGTGCTG
>NZ_JARUXN010000045.1:0-746 GCF_031451415.1 Caballeronia sp. LZ028
GTGAGCGCGACGGAACCGGAAATCCGCGAGCGCATGCGCCTGCACGCCAACGGCGAACGTCACGTCGCGCTCGATGCGGCCGCGCTCGGCCGTCCGAAGCTGCGGAGGGCGTAACGATGATGTCCGGTACGCACGAGCCGCATCGCATCGTCATCGTCGAGCCGGATGACGGCGTTCGGCAAAAACTGCGCGCATTTCTTTCGAGCTATTACCCGGCGATGCGAACGATCTCGAATGCAGAGACGCTCGCCGTCGAGATCGAGCACACGAAGCCTTCGCTGATCCTGCTCAGCAACGAACTGACCGACACGCCCACGGCAGCCGTGCTCTGCGATCTGCGCACGCTGCATCCGGATATCGCGGTGCTCGTCATCGGCGCGCCGCACGGCTGGATGGACGCCATCACCTGTCTCGATCTCGGCGCCGACGACTTCGTGCAACTGCCCTGCAACGAGCGCGAGATTCTTTCACGGATGCGCAATCTGTTGCGTCATCGCGCCGGGCGTGCATTGCCGGTCACGCCCGGCGACGGCAAACTGCGCCTCGGCGACTTCGTGCTCGATCCGGCGAAGCGCACGCTGAAGCGCAAGCGCGTGGCCATCGACGTACACGACAGGCTCATCGAACTGCTCGCATTGTTCGCGCGCAATCCGATGACGGTGATGTCGCGCCTGCGCCTCACGCGTCAGTTGAGCGAGCAGGGCTGCGCGCTGTCCGAGCGCTCGGTCGATGCGCTCGTGTGCCGT
>NZ_JARUXN010000046.1:0-700 GCF_031451415.1 Caballeronia sp. LZ028
CGTGCCGCCGCTTCCCGCCTGCACGAAAACCTGTTGGCCGCCAGCCGCGTCCTGCAATAGCACCTGATTTCCTGCCACCAGTTCAACCGTTCCCTTCGGCGCATCGATGCTTCCGGCGTTAATCACCGCCTTACGCGACACGAGGAACACGTCGCCGCCGCTTGAACCGATTTTGCCGAGATTGATTACCGCACCGTCGCCGCCGCCCGAAAACGTGAGCGGGCCGCCTTGCATGAAGGCATTCGGATCGACATTCAGGGCCGATGCAACGAAACGTCCGCCCGTCGCGATCACGCCGTTGGGAGCCACGAGCACGCCTTGCGGATTGATGAGATAAACACTGCCGCTCGCGTGCAGCTGTCCCAAGATCGTCGAAGGATCGCCGCCAGTTACCCGATTGACCGTCGCGCCGCTGCCGTTGTCGAAGGTCACCGTGCGCGACGAGCCGATGGAAAAGCTGCGCCAGTCAACCACGCCACGCGGCGACGTCTGGTTGATCGTGACCGACTGGCTGCCGGTCGTAATAACACCGCTGCCTGCGACGAACTGTCCCCCGCTCGGGAGCGGCGGAGCGCCGTTTCCAGCGATCGCGTAGGCGGACGCTATGGCAAGCACGAACGGTCGCATCAGGAAGTAACGTTGATTTGGGGTGCGAATGCATGAATACGACGCCAGGCGTTGCATGTCTCCCTCCTTTTGC
>NZ_JARUXN010000047.1:0-647 GCF_031451415.1 Caballeronia sp. LZ028
ACCGCGAGAAGGGCCGCACCCGCTACAAGGCCATGACGCTCGACACTGGGGAGTTTATGCGCCGCTTCCTGCTCCACGTGCTGCCAGTCGGGTTCCATCGAATCCGGCATTATGGGTTGCTCTCTAACCCGGTGCGCCGCGCAAATCTAAGAAAGATACGTACGCTGCTCGGCGTGACCCCAGAACTCCGCCCAACACTGCACGACACGGTCATCGTCGATCGACCAACCTTCATCTGTCAGCACTGCGGCGCGCCCATGCTTGTCATTGACATTCTCCCGCGTACCGTACCGATTCGTGCCCCACCATAGGCGGCCCAGCGATGAGCGCTTTGCTTCGATCTCCATCTCAACCGTCGGCTTTGCGTCAATGCCGCCGACGAGCGGACGGTTGTGCCTTGAGCGTCATAGACGGTCCTACAGCCCTGACCCGAGCTGACGGTCACATGCGAGATCGTCCTCATTGCCGCCTCCACGCCGCTCCGGACGCTTGCATCGCCCGCCGCCGGCCCGCAACCCAGATCAGCCACATTGATCAATCGCCATAGCGAAAACGCTGGCTGCATCGGACTACTCCGCGGTTTCCTTCCTCGAGGTTTATCCAACGCCTGCCCGCACGCGTGGTCGTTCGATGACGCGCCCGTGGTT
>NZ_JARUXN010000048.1:0-619 GCF_031451415.1 Caballeronia sp. LZ028
CCCGCGGTCACACGCAATTTGGGTAGTCCTCTCGTCCATCGTGGGCTGCCTAAAGAGTGCCCTCATAGGCCCCATCGGGCTTGGCTCGCGCACGGTCTGTCTCATCGCACCACACACCAAACTGGTTCAGCACCAAATAGCTCCGGCCCGCTTCGCGGCCGACCGGTCAATCGGGTCCGCGCGTGCTTCTCTACTAACATCTTTATCGCACTGCGCGCGCAAACCGATGGCTTCCTTTGCAGACCCGGCGGCAGCGCGTAGCGCTGTGCCGAAGCTCTTTCGTGCTGAACCAGCGGCCATCTAAAACCAGCTCGTCAGACCGTGCGCGATCCAAGCCCGATTGGTCCTTTGAGGGCGACACTTAGGCGAGTGCCACCGAGGACGAGAGAACTACCCAAATTGCGTGTGACCGCGGGCGTGTCGAGCTGCTTTCTTTGGTTACTTGTATATTGAATCTGGCGTCCGGAAGCTGATCTCTCCCGTTCGCTCGAAGCGGTAGCCCGTTTGTGTTACATGGGCGCACAGCCCGAAAGAAAGCTGGTGGCGCCGCTTCTCCTTACCGCTTTGAACCCGGACAGTTGACTGAGCCTCGAGCTCGTATCTTTGCAAGTATGGGTGC
>NZ_JARUXN010000049.1:0-559 GCF_031451415.1 Caballeronia sp. LZ028
TTGGCGCTTGTGAGCGCGTCGGTCGCCGTGTTGACGCTCTGCGCCGCCGCTTTGCTCGCGGCGGCGGCTCCCGAGACACTCGATGTCGCCGACGCGGCAGCCGCCCCGGCGTTCGATACGGACTGCTGCGGCGCATCGCGTTTCACGGCTTTCGGATCCGCACCTTCGAGCACGAGCAGATTGCTCTGCACACTGATTCTCACCGGATCGGTGTCCTTCCACTGCTTCTTCGGAATCAACAGCTTCCACACGCCGTTGCTGCTCGGCGAGCGGAAAAACGCCACTACGCCAACGTACTCGGCGTCCTTCTGCATCGGTTCGGCAACGCTCGCGCTCGCGCCCGGGCGCAGCACGACGTCCTTGGTGGCGACGAGATCCGTCTTGAGCAGTTCGAGATCGGCGTTCTGCAACTGGACGTATTCGAGTTGCGCGAAGGTCTTCGGATCCTTGAGTTGATAGAACCGCACCACCGTCGAAAGCGGCTGGCCGGTCGCGTTCTCGTTCAACGCGGCGCGACCGTTCAGTTCGACGTTCATCGACTTGACTTGCGTGGTGAAGA
>NZ_JARUXN010000050.1:0-547 GCF_031451415.1 Caballeronia sp. LZ028
GCAACCGTGTTCAGCGTCGCTGCCTTGATCGACGCATTGTCGTGTTCTGCAATTACGAGAATCGTCATGTTCAGATCACCTTCGCTTCGGTTTTCAGTTTTTCGACCAGCGTCTTCACGTCGGGCACGGTGATGCCCGCGCTGCGCTTCGGCGGCTCGACGACTTTCAGCGTCTTCAGACGCGGCGTAACATCGACGTCAAGATCGGCAGGCGTCATCGTGCTTAAAGGCTTCTTCTTCGCCTTCATGATGTTGGGCAGCGTCACGTAGCGCGGCTCGTTCAGGCGCAGATCGGTCGTGACGACTGCGGGCAATTTCAGCGACAGCGTTTCGGCGCCGCCATCGACTTCGCGCGATACCGTGGCTTTGCCATCGGCAACGACGACCTTCGATGCGAACGTCGCTTGCGGCAGACCCGCCAGTGCAGCGAGCATCTGGCCGGTTTGATTCGAGTCGTCGTCGATGGCCTGCTTGCCCAGGATGACGAGCTCAGGCTTCTCTTGATCGACTAGCGCCTTCAGGATCTTCGCGACCGCCAGCGGCTGCAA
>NZ_JARUXN010000051.1:0-530 GCF_031451415.1 Caballeronia sp. LZ028
CTATTAGCACTGCCCCTGTGCGGGGCGGCACTCACTTTCTTTGCTGCTGCAAAGAAAGTAAGCAAAGAAAGCAGCTTTTCAGGCCCGCGGTCACACGCACGTTGGGTAGTTCTCTCGTCCCAGGCGGCACTCGCCTAAAGAGTGCCCTCAAACACCTAACCGGGCTTGGATCGCGCACGGTCTGCCGCCCGAAGGTGTTGAGGACACTGGTTCAGCACGAAACAGCTTCGGCACAGCGCTACGCGCTGCCGCCGGGTCCGCAAGGGAAACCAAAGGGCGGCGATTGCAGTGAGATGGAGACGTAGTAGAGAAGCACGCGCGGACCCGATTGACCGGTCGGCCGCGAAGCGGGCCGGAGCTATTTGGTGCTGAACCAGCTTGGTGTGTGGTGCGATGGTTCAGACCGTGCGCGAGCCAAGTCCGATGGGGCCGATGAGGGCACTCTTTAGGCAGCCCACGATGGACGAGAGGACTACCCAAATTGCGTGTGACCGCGGGCGTATCGGGAGCTGCTTTCTTTGCTTACTTTC
>NZ_JARUXN010000052.1:0-514 GCF_031451415.1 Caballeronia sp. LZ028
GGGCCCTAGCATGCTCTCGCGGAAGGCGGGCAAAGCTTATAAGGTGCGAGCGGCGTTAAGGGCTGAGGTCCCTTCATGGTCGCACTGAGACGGTGTTGGTAGGTCCCGGGGATTCCGAATGACAGTTTGCTGAGTTGCCAGGCTTGTGAAGGTAGGAGGCGAGCGCGTACCACCTGAGCCTCGGTTGCTGAGCTTGGGCCGTTCCGCGCAAGCCCCGTTGCAGCCGCAGGTCCTGGAGAGAGACTATCGGCGTCGTCGAGCAAGCAATCGCTGAGCGTGCCGCCGCTCAACATATGGTCGCGACCGCAAATGATTCCTTACACGTTTCCGATTGCGGGACTACTATCCGCTCATGCCTGGACCAACTACTCATGCGGTAGCTAGTTGCTCGACCGGATAGCAAGCGGCTGCCGGGGCAAAAGGAGGGAGACATGCAACGCCTGGCGTCGTATTCATGCATTCGCACCCCAAATCAACGTTACTTCCTGATGCGACCGTTCGTGCTTGCCATAGC
>NZ_JARUXN010000053.1:0-513 GCF_031451415.1 Caballeronia sp. LZ028
AGCACGTGAACCGGCTTCGCCGCGCCGAGCAGGATCGGCCCGATCGCGATGCCGCTTCCCGCCGCCGTCTTCAGCAGGTTGTACGAGATGTTCGCCGCGTCGATGTTCGGCAGGATCAGCAGGTTCGCGTCGCCTTCGAGCGTCGATTCGGGCAGCACTTCCTTGCGCAGACGCGCATCGAGCGCCACGTCGCCGTGCATTTCGCCGTCGACGTCGAGATCGGGCGCGCGTTCCTTGAGGATCGCGAGCACGTCGCGCATCTTCTGCGCGGTCGGCGCGTTGCTCGTGCCGAAGTTCGAATGCGACAGGAGCGCGATCTTCGGCACGATGCCGAAGCGCTTCACTTCTTCCGCCGCGAGCATCGTGATTTCGGCGAGCTGCTCGGGCGTCGGATCGACGTTCACGTGCGTATCGACGATGAAAATCTGACGCCCCGGCAGCACGAGCGCGTTCATTGCCGCGTACACGTTCGCGCCTTCCTTCTTGCCGATCACCTGATCGATGAAGTGCAGA
>NZ_JARUXN010000054.1:0-509 GCF_031451415.1 Caballeronia sp. LZ028
GGGGCGGCACTCACTTTCTTTGCTGCTGCAAAGAAAGTAAGCAAAGAAAGCAGCTCGTCACGGCCCGCGGTCACACGCAATTTGGGTAGTCCTCTCGTCCCAGGCGGCACTCGCCTAAAGAGTGCCCTCAAACACCTAATCGGACTTGGATCGCGCACGGTCCGCCGCCCGAAGACGTTGAGGACATTGGTTCAGCACGAGATGGCTTCGGCACAGCGCTACGCGCTGCCGCCGGGTACGCAAGGGAAACCAACGGGCGGCAAGTGCAGCGGGACGGAGACGTTAGTAGAGAAGCGCGTGCATCCCCGATTGACCGGTCGGCCGCGAAGCGGGCCGGAGCTATTTGGTGCTGAACCCGTTTGGTGTGTGGTGCGATGAGACGGACCGTGCGCGAGCCAAGCCCGATGGGACCTATGAGGGCACTCTTTAGGCAGCCCACGAACGACGAGAGGACTACCCAAATTGCGTGTGACCGCGGGCGTATCAGTAGCTGCTTTCTTTGCTTACTT
>NZ_JARUXN010000055.1:0-505 GCF_031451415.1 Caballeronia sp. LZ028
CTCGACCGTCTGAAGGTCATCCAAGCCGTGGTGAATATGGGACTCAAACCCGGTCGAGCCGCAGAGCGTCTCGGCGTGACGGTACGCCAAGTCGAGCGGCTGGTGTGGCGATATCGCGAGTCGGGCGCGGCGGGCCTTACATCACGCAAACGGAACAAGCCGGGCAATCGGAAGCTTGACGAAGGCTTGGCCTTACGTGCGCTGACCCTTATTCGCGAGCGCTACTTGGATTTCGGACCGACGCTGGCATGCGAGAAGCTGCGTGAATGCCATGGCCTCGTGCTGTCGAAGGAAACCGTGCGGCACCTGATGACGGATGCCGGCCTTTGGGTGCCGCGCAAGCAACGTCCGCCGAAGGTCTACCAGCCGCGTGCCCGACGAGCCTGTTTCGGTGAACTCGTACAAATCGACGGCAGCGATCATTACTGGTTTGAAGACCGGGGACCCGCCTGCTCACTGCTGGTCTTTGTCGACGACGCGACGAGCCGGTTGATGCACTTGCACT
>NZ_JARUXN010000056.1:0-451 GCF_031451415.1 Caballeronia sp. LZ028
ATCGCTCGATTGAACCGTCGCGATGGCGTTGCCTGCGTAGATCGGGCGTTCGAAAGTATCGGCGCTATCGACGGCGGTGATGTCGCTGATTTGCGCGACGTCCAAGTGTGCAGCGATGCGCGGCGCGATGTTCTTACCGTAAGCGGTCGCCGGAGCCAGAATGTGCGAATAATCCTTCGCGACGTTCAACACCGTAGCTTCGACGTTCTCCGCCAAGCCTTCAGCGAGTTGCGGCGCATCGGCGAGGAGCACTTTCGAAACGCCCGCGATCTTCGCCGCCGCATCCGCCGCACCCTGCGCGTTCGAGCCCGCGATCAGCACATGCACATCGCCGCCAATCTTCGATGCCGCTGCAACCGTGTTCAGCGTCGCTGCCTTGATCGACGCATTGTCGTGTTCTGCAATTACGAGAATCGTCATGTTCAGATCACCTTCGCTTCGGTTTTCAGTT
>NZ_JARUXN010000057.1:0-450 GCF_031451415.1 Caballeronia sp. LZ028
GTGTTTTTTTGGGGGGGGGGGGGCGGCGTCGCGGGGCGGGGCCGCCCCGTTCCCCCCTGCCCCCCCGCCGGCGCCAGGTCGACGGGCTTTAGGATGGACTGATCGAAGCTTGAAGAAGAAGCGGTCAGCTCATGTCTGGAACCCGCATTACCGACCAACAGGTTCATCTCTATATGAACAAGCGCAAACAGTACTCCCAGGAAGTCGCGGCCGCGAAGACCGGTATCAGCGTGCGTACGGCGCGCCGCATCGAACGTGACGCCACCTTGCCTTCTCAGAAACCACGGCAAACATGGCGGACCCGAGCTGATCCCTTCGTCGACGTATGGGAGAGCGAAGTCGTACCGCTGCTGCGCAACGCGCCCCACCTGATGGGCATCACGATCCTGCGCAAGCTGCAAGACGATCACCCGGGTTGCTATCCCGATAGCATGCGCCGCACGCTGGAAC
>NZ_JARUXN010000058.1:0-440 GCF_031451415.1 Caballeronia sp. LZ028
TAAGCAAAGAAAGCAGCTTCCGATACGCCCGCGGTCACACGCAATTTGGGTAGTCCTCTCGTCGTTCGTGGGCTGCCTAAAGAGTGCCCTCATAGGCCCAACCGGGCTTGGCTCGCGCACGGTCCGTCTCATCGCACCACACACCAAACTGGTTCAGCACCAGATAGCTCCGGCCCGCTTCGCGGCCGACCGGTCCATCGGGGATGCATGTGCTTCTCTACTAACGTCTCCATCTCACTGCAATCGCCGCCCTTTGGTTTCCCTCGCATACCTGGCGGCAGCGCGTAGCGCTGTGCCGGATGTATGATTGCTGGACCCGCGCGTTGTAACTACTAGCTAGTCAGACCGTGCGCGAGCCAAGCCCGGTGATTGTGATGAGGGCACTCTTTAGGCAGCCCACGATGGACGAGAGGACTACCCAAATTGCGTGTGACCGCGGG
>NZ_JARUXN010000059.1:0-426 GCF_031451415.1 Caballeronia sp. LZ028
TTCGTCACGCAGTTTCCTCGCGAATCTCCACGACTTCTCCACTTTTTCTCCATGCTGGATGCGGCATTGATCGCTAACGTCGCTGGCAATCTCAAGGGATAACCACGGAGTTACGCCATGCCACGCACCGAACGAAAGGAGGCCGATATGAAGCGCCCGTCCTGGCCCGGACGAAGTTCCGCCGATGTAGCGCAGATCGCCGACGAACCCGCGACGAAACTGCGCGGCTGCCGCCTTTCGGCGCCGATCGTGCAGCCGTGGGGCGCGTCCTGCCGTGTCGTCGAATGGATCAACTTTCGCGGCGAACGCTCGTTCATCGCGGTGCACGTGAGCGCGACGGAACCGGAAATCCGCGAGCGCATGCGCCTGCACGCCAACGGCGAACGTCACGTCGCGCTCGATGCGGCCGCGCTCGGCCGTCCGAAG
>NZ_JARUXN010000060.1:0-425 GCF_031451415.1 Caballeronia sp. LZ028
TTCGTCACGCAGTTTCCTCGCGAATCTCCACGACTTCTCCACTTTTTCTCCATGCTGGATGCGGCATTGATCGCTAACGTCGCTGGCAATCTCAAGGGAAAACCACGGAGTTACGCCATGCCACGCACCGAACGAAAGGAGGCCGATATGAAGCGCCCGTCCTGGCCGGGACGAAGTTCCGCCGATGTAGCGCAGATCGCCGACGAACCCGCGACGAAAGTGCGCGGCTGCCGCCTTTCCGCGCCGATCGTGCAGCCGTGGGCGCGTCCTGCCGTGTCGTCGAATGGATCAACTTTCGCGGCGAACGCTCGTTCATCGCGGTGCATGTGAGCGCGACGGAACCGGAAATCCGCGAGCGCATGCGCCTGCACGCCAACGGCGAACGTCACGTCGCGCTCGATGCGGCCGCGCTCGGCCGTCCGAAG
>NZ_JARUXN010000061.1:0-413 GCF_031451415.1 Caballeronia sp. LZ028
GCGGGGCGGCACCTACTTTCTTTGCTGCTGCAAAGAAAGTAGGCAAAGAAAGCAGCTTTTCAGGCCCGCGGTCACACGCAATTTGGGTAGTTCTCTCGTTCTCGGTGGCACTCGCCTAAAGAGTGCCCTCATCATAATCACCGGGCTTGGCTCGCGCACGGTCTGCCATCACTCGGCACGCAACGAACAGGTTCAGCACCAGATAGCTCCGGCCCGCTTCGCGGCCGATGGGTCAATCGGGTCCGCGCGTGCTTCTCTACTAACGTCTCCATCTCACTGCAATCGCCGCACGTTGGTTTCCCTTGCATACCCAACGGCAGCGCGTAGCGCTGTGCCGAAGCTCTTTCGTGCTGAACCAGTGTCCTTGGAAAACTAGCTCGTCAGACCGTGCGCGATCCAAGCCCCGTTATTGT
>NZ_JARUXN010000062.1:0-404 GCF_031451415.1 Caballeronia sp. LZ028
GACCTCAGCCCTTAACGCCGCTCGCACCTTATAAGCTTTGCCCGCCTTCCGCGAGAGCATGCTAGGGCCCGAAGCGCCCATCGCCCAGCTGGCGATGCGGTCGACAAAGGGTGACCGACGGTACGCCGTGACGGGCGTTCCGTAGACGCTGGCCGTGCCCTGCAGGATGGCCGACGTGCGCGCGTCGGCCTTTGCGGACGTTCGGCGCTCAGCCGTCGTCCGGCCGCTGCATGTCGCTCTGCCGTCGTTGAGGAGGTGGCGCTGTTGGAGGTCACTGTCCGCGAACGCGAGTGAGTCTTCACGACCCAAAGGCGACGTTCATCGCTTAGCCGACGTGCGGCTGCTGCTCGTCGCTTTGCTGTCGTTGGCGACGTGTCAAGGTTGGATGTCGGCTTGCTTCCCAT
>NZ_JARUXN010000063.1:0-398 GCF_031451415.1 Caballeronia sp. LZ028
GTGTCGACCGTGAAAATCGGTGCGCTCAACGTCCAATGGCCTGCAAGCACGGTCGCGTTGCCGATATCGAGCGTCGATGCGCGCGTGTCGACGGCGCCGTCGCGACCGTTCGCATTCGTCGCGATAATCGTGCCGTCCGCATGAACTTCGCCCTTGTCCGCGACGAGCCACACGTGACCATCGCGGGTCGCAGTGCCGGTCGCGCGAATCGCAGCGCTGTTGCCGGCGAGCGCATACACGTTGCCATCGGCGGCTTGCAAGCTGGCTTGCGCCGCCTCGATCGTGCCCGCGTTTATTAGCGTGCCGCCGCTTCCCGCCTGCACGAAAACCTGTTGGCCGCCAGCCGCGTCCTGCAATAGCACCTGATTTCCTGCCACCAGTTCAACCGTTCCCTTCGG